>JAMLGK010000001.1:0-345000 GCA_023957995.1 Microthrixaceae bacterium
CCTCGCGACGCCCGACGGGCGCTCTGTCTGTGGGTCAACACACCCGGAAACCCCGCTGGCGCGCTCGACGATCTCGGTGCGGCCGCGGGTTGGGGCCGGGAGAACGGTGTTCCGGTGTTCTCCGATGAGTGCTACGCCGAGTTCACCTGGAGCGGTGAACCGGCGGTGGAGTCGATGCCTCCCGGAAGGACCATCCTCGAACACGGTGTCGACGGCGTGGTCGCGGTGCACTCGCTGTCCAAGCGCTCCAACCTGGCCGGACTGCGGCTCGGCTTCTACGCCGGTGACGGCGACCTGGTGGAGTATCTCTCCGAGGTGCGCAAGCACGCGGGGTTCATGGTGCCGGGACCGGTTCAGGCTGCCGGTGTCGCTGCACTCGGCTCCCAGGACCACGTCGAGGTGCAGCGCGGTCGCTACCTCCGGCGCCTCGAGGAGACAGCGCAGCTGCTGGCCGCCGCCGGGGTACCGGTGGCACTTCCCGACGGTGCGTTCTATCTGTGGGTTCCTGCTCCCTCCGGGGACGCCTGGGAGCTCGCCCGCCAACTCGCCTCGACACTCGGGGTGGTCGGGAGCCCGGGTGAGTTCTACGGGCCGGCCGCAGCTGGCCACCTGCGCCTGGCGATGGTCCAACCCGATCGCGAGCAGGAGTTGCTCCGTGAACGTGCCGGCTGAACCGTGCAGGCCGGGTCGGAATCCCGTCCACCAGAACGGTGCTCACAAACGCGATACTGAAGTCGATCGATCCACCCCGGGGAGTCCGCCATGAACCAGACGATCGCCCAACCGAAATCGAAACCCAAGGGCGCGCTGATCGCGGCTCTCGTGTTCCTGCTTCTGGGAATCGCTGGTTGCGGGTTCGCAGCGGTGAAGACCGTGCCGTACATATCCGACATCGTGGACTTCGTGAGCGACCTGGATCAGGTTGCCAGCGTGCGGCCGATGGGCGAGCCGGTCTCGTTCACCTCGACCGGTGAGGACGGCATCGCCCTGCTGAGTGGCGAGGCGGTGTGCACCGGCGAGGGTCCTTCCGGTGCGGTGAACTTCGAGCGCTATGAGGCCTTCGGGCCCGGAACGACCGTCGAGCTCGGCGGGGTGACGATGGACGGGTACATCCTGTTCGACACCGAGTCGGGCGCGGACTACACGATCACGTGTGGCGCCGGCGGCCGTGGCGGCTACGTGGCGACCACCGCTCCATCGTTCCTCGTCGACGGTGCGCCTGGTTTCCTCGGGGGAATCGGCGCGGGGTTGGCAGGATCGTTCTTCGTGCTGATCGCGATCATCCTGCTCATCGTCGGGCTGGTGCAGCGCAGCAGCTGGAAGAAGCGCAACCAGGGCCCGCAGCCGGGGCAGTTCCCGACCCAGCAGGGCGGCCCGCCGCCGCCCGGGCAGGCGGCTGCTCCGCCCGCTCCCGGTCAGAACGCCTGGGGTTCCCCCCAGCCGCCTCCGGCAGCACCCCAGCCGCAGGCACCACCGCCACAGCCCCAGGCTCCGAATCTGCCGCCCCCGGCACCGGGCACTCCTCCTCCGTTCACCGGTGGCTCCCAGGCTCCACCTCCTCCGGGGCCGGGCAACAACCCGCCTCCGCCGGGGTGAGCGCTCGGGTGGCCCCGTTCGAGCTCGCGGGTGCCGACAACCTGTTCGAGCTCACCACCGCCCTGGTCGGGGTGGCCTCGGAGAGTTTCGCGGAGGCCGCTCTGGTCGAGCGGCTCGAAGCGACCCTCGCGGGGTTCGAACATCTGGAACTGACCCGCGTGGGGGACAACCTGGTCGCCCGTACCGACCGTGGTCTCGACAAGCGCGTGGTGCTGGCCGGTCACACCGACACGGTTCCTGCGAACGGCAACGCCGTGCCCAGGGTGGACGGCGACACCCTCTGGGGGGTGGGCTCCGCGGACATGAAGGGCGGGCTGGCGGTGATGTTGGCTCTGGCCGGGAACGCAGCCGAATCACCGGTGGAGCTCAGCTTCGTGTTCTACGCCCGTGAGGAGGTCGCCGCGAAGCACAGCGGACTGGGTGAGCTGATCGATGCCCGCCCCGACCTGTTGGAAGGTGATGTGGCGATCCTCGGTGAACCGACCGGAGGCCAGATCGAGGCGGGCTGTCAGGGCTCTGTCCGGTTGAGGGTCACACTGGTGGGCCAACGTGCCCACACCGCCAGGGCCTGGATGGGCACCAACGCCATTCACCGCCTCGGCGACCTGCTGGTGGCGGTGGCCGCGGTCGAACCCCGCCAACCGGTGATCCTCGGATGCTCGTTCCACGAAGCGGTCCAGGTGGTTTCGGTGAGCGGGGGAGTGGCCGGCAACGTGGTGCCCGACGAAGCGGTCATCGAGGTGGTGCACAGGTTCGCCCCCGATCACAGCTCGGCCGAGGCCGAACAGGTGCTGCGCGAGATGCTGGCCCCGCATCTGGGACCGGGTGACCTGGTCGAGGTGGTCGACGTCGCCTCCGCCGCCATGCCGGCGGTGGACCATCCCTTCATCGCCGGGATGATCCAGCGGGAAGGCCTGTCGGTGGATGCCAAACTGGGTTGGACCGATGTCGCCAGATTCTCAGAGATGGGGGTCCCGGCGGTGAACCTCGGCCCCGGTGATGCCAGCCTTGCCCACACCGCCGAGGAGCGTGTGGAACGTCGCAGCATCGAGGCGTCGTACCGCGCCCTGAGCGGAGCCGTAGCGGCTGCTTGGTGAGCCTGGTCGAGCGACTGGGTTCGACCGGAGATCGATCCGACATCGATCGGACATCGATCCGGTCAGGTCCCCCGGAATGTCTCTGGTGGGGCACCTCGGGTAGAACAGGTCTCGGGTAGAACAGACCACCGGTAGACCAGACCGCCGGTAGACCAGAAGGACCGGCCGCTGAAGGCCAGGTCCGAACAGCACAGGAGCATCCCTTGAGCGAACAACCAGCCACCGATGTCCGACCCGCCGACGCCGAGTCGTTCTTCGCGATGGTCGGGCGGCTCCGGGAACGGCAGGGCTACACCGAACCGACCGCATTCGGGATCGGACTCGCCACGGTGGCGGATTCGGACCAGACGGTCCTCGACACCTGGTTCGGCGCGGTCAACATGGGCGCCAACATGGGCGCGGCCGCCATCGTGGCCGATGTGGTGGGCCACGACTCGGGCAGCCGGTCCTACTTCCTCGCTCCCGAGGACCTCAACGAGATCCTCGGTCGTTGCGCCCCGATGCTCGATGATGCCGGTGAGCACCCCAACCTCGACGTGCTCCGCACCCTGGCTGCCGATGGCACCGCAGCGAGGGGTGGGGCGGCGCTGCCGACCCACAAACGACCGGTGGTCACATTCATCGGCTCCCTCGACGATGCCCCGGAGGACATCCACGACGCCTACCTGCGACTGCACCTGCTCTCGCACCGCCTGATCGCTCCCCATGGGGCGAACCTCGACGGACTGTTCGGCCTGCTCACAAACGTTGTGTGGACCTCGGCGGGGCCCTGCGACGTGGCCTCGTTCCCGTCCGCCCAGCGCAGGATCCTCGCCGCGGGCGGGTCGATCGTGGTCAACGGGGTCGACAAGTTTCCGCGAATGCTCGACTACGTGGTCCCCACAGGAGTGCGGATCGCCGACGGATCGCGGGTCCGTCTGGGTGCCCACCTCGCCGAGGGCACGACCGTGATGCACGAGGGCTTCGTGAACTTCAATGCGGGCACCCTCGGTGCATCGATGGTCGAGGGTCGCATCAGCGCAGGGGTCGTGGTGGGACCGCAGTCCGACCTCGGAGGTGGTGCTTCGATCATGGGCACGTTGTCGGGCGGTGGAAAGGAGGTTGTCTCGATCGGCCGGGACTGCCTCGTCGGGGCGAACGCCGGCATCGGGATCTCCCTGGGCGATGGCTGCGTCGTGGAAGCGGGTCTCTACGTGACCGCAGGCACACGGGTGACGACTCCCGAGGGGACCGTCGTCAAGGCCGCGGAACTGAGCGGAGCCTCTGGATTGTTGTTCCGTCGGAACTCGACCAGCGGCGCGGTGGAGGTCAAGCCGCGAGAGGGGACGTGGTCAGAAGGACTCAACCAGGCGCTGCACGACAACTGAGTGCGAGGCGCCACGGGAGCCGTTCGGGAGCTTGCGCGGCCGAGTCAGAGCTTGCGCAGCACCGTGACCACACGCCCGAAAATCTCCACGCCCTCCCCACCGGGGAAGTGCATGGGTTCGAAGGTGGAGTTGGCCGGTTCCAACACGACGTCGGATCCATCGCGACGGTAGGTCTTCACCGTGGCCTCCTCGCCTGCGATTCCTGCCACGACCACCTCGCCGGGCCGGGCGACATCCTGCACCCGGGCCACGACGAAGTCGCCGTCGAGGATGCCGGCATCGATCATGGATTCGCCCCTCACCCTGAGCATGAACAGCTCGCCGTCCCCGGTGAGGTCCGCGGGGAGGGGAACGAGTTCTTCGACCTGTTCGTCGGCGATGACGCCGGTGCCGGCCGCCACGTCACCCACGAGGGGCACGTGGCGGGCCGGTCGACGCTCGGCGTGCGCCCCGCTGCCGAGATCCGCAGTCACCTCGATGGCGCGCGGTTTGGTCGGGTCCCGACGGAGGTAGCCGAGCTTCTGCAGCGTGGCCAGGTGGCTGTGGACCGTGGATGGTGAAGCCAGGCCCACCCGCTCGCCGATCTCGCGCACCGACGGCGGGTAGCCGCGGTTGCGGATGCTGTCGTCGACACACTCCAACACGTCGCGTTGGCGTTGCGTGAGACCGCGGTCAGGTGTCTTCGAAGCGGTGTCGGGACCCTTGTTGTCGGTGCTGTCGCTCTGGGGCATGTGCATCTCCCGTGTTGGCCGGTCGGTGTGTGTCCCTCTCCAGCTGGACTGCAGGTAGAGATCGAACACCTGTTTGGGGACCGTAGCAGGTGGGCGCGCCCGTGTGGTGGAACACCTGTTCGAAGAAATGCTTGACCCGAACACACGTTCCGGCCAACATTGGGTCGAACGGGTGTTCCCCGGCACACCTTGGTTCCGATCCTCGTCGAGGACCCGGTTCCGATCCCCTCGAGGGGGGATGTCACACCATCCACGGAGAATGAACACATGGCAGCAATCGTCGAATTCGATCCGAACGTCTCCAGCGCCCCGGCCCTGGTGGAGGTCCTCACCGGTGGTGCGCACAGCTCCTCGGTGGGCCAGTTCCGGCCCGGTGTGGCGAAGGTGGTCGTGCTGGGTCTGCTCTCGGTCGTGCTGGCCCTGGTGGTGGTGAACGGAGCCGCTGGTGAGGGCGCCGGGGTGACCGACCCGCAGCGCTCCGGTGAGTTCGTGGTCGTGGGTCCCGGCGACACGATGTTGTCCATCGCCGAGGAGACCCTTGCCGTGGCCGGGCCGACCGCCACCAGCGAAGCGGTCACGGCGATGGCCGCGCTCAACGGCGGCCCGACGGTCGAGGTCGGCCAGGTCCTGGCCCTGCCCGCTCTCGGCTGAGGCGAGCCGTTCCGTGCAGTGTTCGAAGCGAACGGAGCACGGATGCCTTCGGCGTGAGCAGGGGGCGGTGACGGCGAGGGTTGTAGATTCCTGTGGTGCGTTGTCCTGTGTGTGGATCCCTCGAGAACCGGGTAGTCGATTCCCGCTCGGCCGATGAGGGCAGAGCGATCCGTCGCCGACGCCTCTGCGCGAACTGCGATCTGCGTTTCACCACCTTCGAGCGGCTCGAGGAGCAGACCCTCAGCGTCGTCAAACGCGATGGTCGCACCGAACCGTTCGATCCCGCGAAGGTCGAGGTGGGCATTCGTTCTGCCTGCAAGGGTCGCCCGGTGGGCGCCGATGCGATCACCCAGCTGGTCGCCGAGGTCGAAGAGGGAATTCGCGCCCACGGCCCCACGGTCGAATCCGCACGGGTGGGCGCGCTCGCACTGGAGCGCCTGCGCCCCCTCGACGGAGTCGCTGCGGTGCGGTTCGCGTCGGTCTACAAGGGCTTCGAGGGCCCCGAGGACTTCGAGGAGGAGCTCAGGCTCCTCGGCATCGACTCTCCGACCCCCCTGGACTGATCAACCGGCGCCCGGTTCAGCGCCGCCGGAAGCTGCACATCAGGTGGTCGGCGCGGCGCAGTACCCGGTGCAGCGCGTACTCCTCGCGGCCCACGCTGGTGCCGCCGAGAAGTCCCACGTCCGTGCCGCCGAGGAGCACCGGCGACAGGGTGAGCAGGTACTCGTCGATGAGCGAGGAGGCCGCGAGTTGCCCCAGCAGCGAGGGGCCACCCTCACAGGTGATCCGTTGGGCACCCTGCGCCGTCAGTTCGCCCACGAGCTCCTCCATGTCGAGTTTCTCCCCGCTCAGCCGCAGCAGCTCCACACCGACCGGAGCGGAAGATGTGTCGGCGTTGGCGGGGTGGGCGAGCACCGGCGGTGGTCCGTCTCCGCTGAGCAGGGGACTGTCGTGGCCGAGGTTGAGGCTCGCGGAAGTGATCACCAGGCGGGGGACCGGGTCCTGGCCCCGTCTCTCACGGATGGCCGCTGCAGCGGGGTGCACCTGTGGTCGCCGGTATCGCTCCTCGCGCACTGTTGCGGCACCGACGAGGATCACATCGGCGAGCATCCGGTTGGCGAGGAAGAGCTGGTGGTCGGCCTCGGAGCTGAGTCCGGCCGATACCCCATCGGCGGAGAACGCACCGTCGAGGCTCATCACCATGTTGGTGTTGAGCACGGAACCGCCTTCGGTCGTTTCGAGTCGGTCCGAATCCAACAGGTCCAGGACCTCCTCGAAACTCTCGATGTCCGGTCCGATGGGTTGCAGGTGCCGCATGGGGCGGACCTTAGGGGATGCCCCCACGAGGTGGTCCGGCGGCGACGCCGAGGAGGCGTTCGGGTGCGAACGGGCGGGGGAATGTGCGGTCCGGGCAGAAAACCTTCTCCACAGGCGTTGCACATTGCTGTGGAGGCGGAAGTAGCTCGAAATTCTCCGAAAAACAGCAACGGTTGCCCGAACCGTCGGGTGGTTCACACCTCGCGCGGCCGATCGTGCACGATCGGTGGTTGTCGAAGGTCCGCCGCCCACGACGATCCACAGCTCTCCACACGAATTCACACCCTGTCCCCTTCCAGCCAACAGGGGGGAGTCCCTAGTGTCATTCGCCGATGGCTTGACGCAGGTGGTCGGAACGGTGGCGGGCGCGAGCCCTGTCAACCACGGCCGCGCTCCCTGGGGGTTGGGCCCCCGACCGGGCATCCCGCCGCCCGAACGGTCGGCCCCCGCCCGACTGCCTGCGTCCGGCCGTGTTTGGATGGACGGCTCAGGGCGAGCATCGTCGACACCCGAGGAGTCCCCCGATGAGTACAACCGAGGACCAGCGCACCGAGCGTCTGGGTCGCCACTTCACCAGCGCGGGAGTCCCCGTGTTCGACCAGATCGAGTGGACCAGGCGCGACGCGCGTCTGGTCGACCACCGTGACGGCTCTGTCGCGTTCGAGCAGACCGGCGTGGAGTTCCCGGTCAGCTGGTCAGCAACGGCATCCAACATCGTCACCCAGAAGTACTTCCGGGGTCAGCTCGGCACAGACCGACGTGAGACCTCGCTCCGGCAGGTCATCGACCGTGTGGTGGGCACAATCTCGGAGTGGGGAACCAGCGACGGATACTTCGCGGACCAGGAGGAGTCCGAGACCTTCGAGGAGGAACTCCGCCACCTCCTGGTCAACCAGCGCGCATCGTTCAACTCCCCGGTCTGGTTCAACATCGGGGTGCCGGGTGTGGCCCAACAGGCCGCGGCCTGCTTCATCCTCGACGTGGAGGACGACCTCGACTCGATCCTCAACTGGTACGCAGAGGAGGGTGTGATCTTCAAGGGTGGCTCCGGCGCGGGTGCGAACCTCTCCAAGATCCGGTCCTCGGCCGAGAAGCTCCACAACGGTGGTGTGCCCTCCGGGCCGGTCAGCTTCATGCGGGGCGCCGACGCCTCCGCGGGGACGATCAAGTCCGGTGGCACCACCCGCCGTGCCGCCAAGATGGTGATCCTCGATGTGGACCACCCCGACATCGAGGAGTTCATCTGGTGCAAGGCGCTCGAGGAGCGCAAGGCACGGGTCCTGGCCGACGCCGGGTTCGACATGGACATCGACGGCGCTGATTCCTTCTCGGTGCAGTACCAGAACGCCAACAACTCGGTCCGGCTCACCGACGAGTTCATGCAGGCCGTGATCGACGACTCCGATTGGCACCTCACCGCCCGGAGCTCCGGTGAGGTCCTCAGGAGCGTGCCCGCACGCGAACTGATGCACCAGATAGCTGCAGCCGCGTGGGAGTGCGCTGATCCCGGGGTGCAGTTCGACACCACGATCAACCGTTGGAACACCACTCCCAATGCGGGCCGGATCGAGGCGAGCAATCCCTGCTCCGAACACCTCAGGCTGGCCAACAGCGCGTGCAACCTCGCATCGATCAACCTGCTGACGTTCCTCGACGAGTCGGGCGAGTTCGACGTGGAGGGGTTCATCCATGCCACCAGGGTGCTCGTGACCGCGCAGGACATCTTGGTGGGCAACTCCGACTATCCGACTCCCGAGATCGGTGAACAGGCCCGCAAGGCCCGCGACATCGGGATCGGCTACACCAACCTCGGCGCATCCCTGATGGCCCTCGGGCTGCCATATGACTCCGATGACGGACGGGCCTGGGCCGCAACGGTGACCGGCATCCTCACCGGAGCGGCAGCCGTGAGGTCCACAGAGCTGGCCGCAGCACTGGGCCCGGCCCCGCTGTACGAGGGCGACGCCGAGGGTTGGCGCAACGTGTATGCGATGCACCTCGATGCCGCCCGCGGCGTCGATGCGGTGGAGGCCCAGCCTGCGCTCAACCAGTGGCTCGTGGCCCTGTGGGACCGGGCGGTGGACAGCATCGAGCTCCACGGAGCCCGCAATGCCGAACTGAGTGTCGCGGCTCCCACCGGCACGATCTCGTTCATGATGGACTCCGACACCACCGGTATCGAACCCGAGCTGGCCCTGGTGAAGCACAAGAAGCTGGTCGGCGGCGGCACCCTCGAGATCGTGAACCAGACCGTGCCGCGTGCCCTGGCGAGGCTCGGCTACGAGCAGACCCAGATCGACGAGATCGTCGCCTACATCGCCGACCAGCACAGCGTGTTGGGCGCTCCCCACATCCAGGCGGCCCACCTGCCCGTGTTCGCGTGTGCCTTCGGTGACGATGCGGAGTCACCGACGGTCATCTCCCACACCGGTCACGTACGCATGATGGCGGCGATACAGCCGTTCTTCTCCGGGGCGATGTCCAAGACGGTCAACCTCCCGGAGTCAACCGAGGTGGAGGAGATAGAACGCCTGTTGATCGACTCCTGGCGCGCGGGTCTGAAGTGCGTGGCGCTGTATCGCGACAACTGCAAGGTCCATCAACCCCTCAACCTCGGATCCTCGGAATCGGCAGGGGCAGCTGCAGCGACCCGCGAGGCCGAGGCCGTGGCGCAGGCCGTTGCGGCCAGGCCGGTGAGGGAGCGCCTGCCCCGATCGCGCCGGTCGCGCACCTTCGAGTTCCGCGTCGCGGACTGCAAGGGTTTCGTCACCGTCGGCGAGTACGACGACGGCCGGCCGGGTGAGATCTTCATCAGGGTCTCCAAGCAGGGCTCCACGTTGGCGGGGATCATGGACGCGCTGGCGATAGCGGTCAGCCACGGCCTGCAGTACGGAGTGCCGTTGGAGGCCTATGTCGGCGCCTTCGTGGGAATGCGCTTCGAGCCCGCCGGTATGACCGACGATCCCGAGGTACGCATAGCCAACAGCCTCATCGACTACCTGTTCCGCCGGCTGGCAGTGGACTACCTGCCCTTCGAGACCCGCGAGGCCCTGGGCGTGCTCGCCAACTCCGAACGCACCCAGCCCTCGCTGCCGGGCGTGGAGGAGGCGACCGCCCCCACCACCCAGGGCCACGACATTCCCCCCGACCCACCGACCGCACTACCTGCTCGTGATGCGTCGCGACCAGCGCCGGCGATCTCGAGCAGTGACGGCCCCATGTGCATGTCGTGCGGGGTCACGATGACCCGCGCTGGCTCGTGTTTTGTCTGCAACGAATGCGGCACGACGAGCGGTTGTTCCTGAGCCCCGACGGGCCCGGGCCCGCTCGGTGGTGGGCCCGCAGATCTGCTAGAATGGTCCGTCCGGCGGGACGAGATAATGCACCTCGTCGCGCCAGTGGACGCTGATCCGCAGCAGAGAACTTGAGGAGTCTGAATGGCCTACGACGTCGGTGACCGTGTCGTTTATCCGCACCATGGTGCAGCGATCATCGTTCGACGCGAGAAGCGCGAAGTCAACGGTGACAAGGACGAGTACCTCGTTCTCGAGATGGCCCACGGAGAGCTGACGCTCTCGGTGCCGGTGCTCAAGGCCGACGATGTCGGAATGCGTCCACCCATCGGCAAGGACGAGGTCGAGGACCTCTTCGAGCTGCTGTCCAAGCGCGATATCCGCGAGCCCGCCAACTGGTCGAGGCGTTTCAAGAACCACCAAGAGAAGCTCAAGTCCGGAGACGTCTACCAGGTGGCCGAAGTCGTGCGGAACCTCTCGCTCCGCGACCAGGCGAAGGGCCTCTCCGCCGGAGAGAAGTCGATGTTCGTCAAGGCCCGCTCCGTGCTGGTCTCCGAACTCAGCTTCGCGCTCGAGGTGCCCGAGGACGACGCCCTCGACGCGGTCGAGGCCCGACTCAGCTGAGCAGTCCCGGGTCTGTCGGAGCGTGCGGAGCGCGCGTGCTCCTCGTGCTCGACGACACCTCCTCCGGTAGGCGATCCGACACAGCGGTGCACCTGCACCGGGGCCTGGTCGCCCACGGGGCGGAGGTGCGCAGCGTCGCGCTGGCACCCGGCGGTGATGGTGCCTTGGATGAAGCGGTGCCGGTGCTGGCTCCCGCTCCGAGGTCGCTCGCAGCGATGCTCCAACTGCGCCGTGAGCAACGCTGGGCCGACCTGGTGGTGTGCGCCGGTGACGTGGCGGCGTTGCTCCAACGCATGACCGGCCCGCGACGCCGGGCGTCGGTGCAGTTGGTCTGGAGTTCGCCCGGGAACGCCGGCGTCACGGGCAGGACCTTTCGACACACCGATCCGCTCGATGCAGCGACGCTCTCGTCCGAGGAGCTTGCCGAGCAGGTCCTCGCTGCTGCCGAGGCCGCCCGGTGAGCAGACAACCAGCGCTCGGGTGGCGCGAGCAGACCTCGGTGTGCTGCCTCGGTAGCTTTGGTGGGTGCACCTGATGGATCGAGCTCACCGAGGCCGCGCGCGCGGCGGTGCGGCCATGGTGCTCTCGGTCGCCGTTGTGGCCCTGGTCGTAGCAGCCTGCGTACCCAAGAAGGTGTCCGACCCCGTCGAGGTGGGTGGTGCCGAAGACCTGGTCGCGCAACCGCCGGTGTTTCCAGAGACCGGTCAGGTACCGCCTGAGCTGCTGGTCGAGGGCCTCGTGTACGACTTCTCCACCAATGAGGTCGATCTCGATCTGTGGACGCCTTCGGACGCCGAGGCTCGCTGTGCTGCGGAGTCGATCGTGGACTCCTTCGCCACAGAGCTGTCGGATCTCGGCTACGAACCGGGCCGCAGCGGTGCGGGGATCAACGACATCGCCCTCACCGAAGCCGAGCGCCGCACGGTGGCCGAACTGTTCACGGCCTGCCTCGACACCGAGCAGATGCTCGGATCGCTGTACATGGGCAGTGGCCACATGAGCGCTGCTGCGGCCACATGTATGGCCGAAGGGCTCGCAGCCACCGAGATGCCCCTCGCGGTCATCGAATCCTGGCTGTCGGGCAAGGGCTTCGATCCGATCGGCGAGGACGCCTCGTTGGCGGTGCTCATCCTCGACTACACCAACGTGTGTCTGTCGCCGTTCTCGTTCTTCTGGACCGGAGTGGATCTCCCCGGCGACGAAGACATCGAGTCGGTCGACGAGACCGACAACGCAACCGGGAACGGGGTGTCACCGGAGGATCCCGACTCGGATGGCACAATCAGCTCCGAGGATCGACCGACCGGGTCCGAATCCGGATCCGATGACGGATCCTGACCGCGTTGATGCGGTAGGGAGAAGATTGCCATGACACCTGCGATAGCCACTCTCAGCCACTTCCTCGCTGCGATCCCGGCGCCACCTTCGGACTCGATCGGACCATTCAGGCTCTACGGGCTGATGATCGCGCTGGGAGTGCTGGCAGCGGTCACCCTGGCGCAGCGGCGCTGGAGCTCCTGGGGTGGTGACGAGGACGCGGTTGTGACGATCGCCATCTGGGCGGTTCCGGCGGGTCTGATCGGTGCGCGGCTCTACCACGTCATCACCGACTGGAACTCGCTCTACTCCGATGGCCGCTGGGCTGACGCCTTCAAGATCTGGAACGGCGGCCTCGGGATTCCCGGCGGTGTTCTGCTCGGTGCACTGGTGGGAATCCTGGTCGCCCGTCGAATGGTCCCTTCGTGGCGCCGTCTCGGCGACGCCGTCGCGCCCGCGATCCCGTTGGCACAGGCCATCGGCCGTCTCGGCAACTACTTCAACCAGGAGTTGTACGGCCGGGCCACCGAACTGCCCTGGGCACTGCAGGTGGACGCGGTGGTGATCCAACGGGACCATCCGGGCGAGTTCGCGGCCGGCACCACGTTCCATCCGACCTTCCTCTACGAAGCGCTTTGGAACCTCGCACTGGCAGGGCTGATCATCTGGGGCGGTCGCAAGCTGGTGTTGAAGCCCGGCCGGTGGTTCGCGCTCTACATCGCCGGCTACGGCCTGGGCCGGCTCTGGGTGGAGTCCCTTCGCATCGACCCGGCGACGGTGCTGATGGGCATGCGTGTGAACATCTGGATGTCGTTGGTGATCATCGCGGGCGGCCTCCTCTGGTTCATCTGGGGTGGCGGACCGGTGGACCGCGAACGCACCGAACTGCTCAAGGCAGGGGCCGATCCAGCGGAGCTGTTCGCAACCGAGACGAGCTTCGATGCTCTCGAGCCGGGCGCTGCGGGTCGCGACGATGCGATCCACCCCGGCGAGGACTCCGCCAACCCGGCCGAGGCTGACCCGGATGACGCTGACCCGGATGACGCTGACCCGGACGAGGTTGTCGAAGACGGCGCCGATTCGGACCGTGACTACTCAGACGGGCGCGACTCAGACGGCCGCGACCCGGATGACGCTGATTCCGGCTCAACCGGCGGCAGCGCGGACGCTGTCGGAGAATCCGGGCCACAGCCCGACTGACCAATCACCGAACGGTCGGTCCCCGAGCGCAATGCAGCCGAGCCCACTCGGTGGGTCGAGCCACAGGAAGCATCCCGACCCGCCGAAGTGACCCAGCGTGGTCCTGCCAGCGGTCTGCCCACTCCAGTGCGGCGACTTGTCACCGCGGATCTCGGGTCCCAGCCCCCAGTCGCAGGGGTCCTGGCGGCCCCAACCGGGCAGCACACCCGCGAGCGAGGGGTATTGCACCGTGCGGAGCAGCTCGGTCGTCACCGTGGAGAGCAGCCGGGGTCGCCGGAACTCATCGAGGAACACCAGGAGGTCGGCCATGGAGCTCACCAGACCACTCGCCGGCGAGCCCTCCAGGCGGGTGCTGTGCATGCCGAGTGGTTGGAGCACTCCCTCGGTGAGGTACTCCGCGAAGCTGAGCCCGCTGGAGTCCTCCAGGTGGGCTGCGAGGGCCTCGTAGCCGCTGTTGGAATAGATCCGCCGTTGCCCCGGCGGCGACAGGATCCGGCGCGAGTCGAAGTCGAGGCCGCTCGTGTGGCTCAGCAGGTTCCGCACCGTCGAACCGGGCGGTCCCGCAGCTCCGTCGAGCGACAGGGTTCCTTCCTCGACCGCGATCAGGACCGTCCAGGCGGTCAACAGCTTGGTGATCGAGGCGATCTCGAATGGATGCTCCGCCTCGCCGTGCACCGCCAGGATGCCGTCCGCGTTGCTCGCGGCAGCGCACGAATGGGTGGCTCCCCAGGAGGAGATTGCGCCCAGTGCCCCTTCGACGGTGTCACCGTTGGAAGCGGCGATCGAGGAGGATCCCGACTGCGGGAGCGGTGCGGGTTCGGGGCTCAACGCTTCGACCGGTAGCCTGAGGCTCTCATGGCGAAGACGTTTTCATCACTAGGACTCGAACAGGACATCTGCGCGGCGTTGGCCGAACGCGGCATCGAGACCGCATTTCCGATCCAGGAGATGACCATCCCAGACATCCTCGCGGGACGCGATGTGTGCGGCAAGGCCCGCACCGGTTCCGGCAAGACCCTGGCGTTCGGTCTCCCACTGGTCCAACTGTTGGATCGGGCCAAACCCAAGCGCCCCACCGGGATCGCGCTGGTGCCGACGCGGGAGCTGGCCACCCAGGTCCGCGACGAGCTGACCGCGGCGGCCCATGCGCGCGGCGTGCGGATCGCTGCGATCTACGGCGGCGACCCGATCGAGAAGCAGATCAAGCAGCTCAAGGACGGGGTCGATTTCGCGGTGTGCACCCCGGGGCGTGCGATCGACCTGATCGAACGTGGGGATCTCTCGGTCGCGGATGTCACAAAGGTCGTCATCGACGAGGCGGACCGGATGGCCGACATGGGGTTCCTGCCCCAGGTGGAGTGGATCCTTCGCAACGTCGAGGGTTCCCACCAGACGCTGCTGTTCTCCGCGACCCTCGACGGCGTGGTCGACACGCTCGTGAGCCGCTACCAGACCGAACCGGCGCGTCACGAGGTGGAGTCCAAGGGTGTGTCTGTCGAGGAGATGACCCATGTCTTCCTCCACGTGCACCAGCGCGACAAGGTGAAGGTGGCCGCCGCGATCATCCAGGGTACGGAGCGCACGATGGTCTTCTCCGCCACCAAGCACGGTGCGGATCGCCTCGCCAGGGAGCTCTCCGAAGAGGGCGTCGACGCGAGGGCCATCCACGGAGACCTGCGTCAGAACATGCGTGAACGCTCCCTGTCGGACTTCGGCAAGGGCAAGATCAGGGCCCTCGTCGCCACCGATGTGGCCGCTCGCGGGATCCACGTGGACGATGTGGACGTGGTGATCCACTTCGATCCGCCGCAGGACCACAAGACCTACGTTCACCGTTCCGGACGCACCGCCAGGGCTGGTGAGTCCGGTGTGGTCGTATCGCTCCTGCTCTACAACGAGGAGCTCGAGGTGAAGCGGATGCAGAAGCGGTTGGGACTCGACATCGCACCGATCGAGGTGTTCTCCAACGACGCGCGCCTCAAGGATCTCTCCAAGTTCAGCGGAGACTCCTAGCGCCGAACTCCTGGCGCCGACCCCGTTCGTGACCGCAGCTCGCAGAGACCCTCGAAGCCTGGTCGAGCGCTTCGAGTCCACCCTGGGTGAATCCCGGCGTCGGCTCGGTGCGCACTACACACCCGAGGCGCTGGCCGAACGTCTGGTGGACCTGGCCCTGTCGGAGTTCGATCGGCTGCACGCGGGTTCGCCGCGGTCGGTCTGTGATCCGAGTTGTGGTGCGGGTTCGATCCTGCTCGCGGCAGCGGATGCGCTGGTGGATCGGGGAATGTCCCCAGAGCAGGTTCTGCGCAGCGTCCGGGGCTTCGACACCGATCCTGCTTCGGTGGCGATGGCCCGGACCGCCCTGTCGGGTTGGGCGGAGGCACACGGCCTCGGGAGCCCTCCGGAACCACTCGTGGCCATCGGCGACGCGCTCGGGGCGGACTCCGGTGAGCAGCGGTTCGACGTCGTGGTGGGCAACCCACCCTTTGCCAGCCCACTCGACCGGGATGTCGCTGCGAGGCGGCGCGCCGGTGCCACATCTGGCAGCGAGACCGGGTCACCGGTCGTGACCGCCCCGACCACAGCGGCGAGCGCCTACACCGATGATGCAGCGCTCCATCTTCTCGCGGCGGTTCGATGGTGCGTGCCCGGCGGTGTCGTGTGCATGCTGCAACCGCAGTCGGTCCTGGGGGCCCGGGATGCAGCCGGCGTGCGTGCATCGGTTCTCGAACTGGCCGACATCGGCGCTCTGTGGGCCAGCGACGAGGCGTTCTTCGAGCACGCCTCGGTGGAGGTCTGTGCGCTGGTGCTCATCCGCCATGCGAGCGGCGGTGGAACGGGCCCGGAACCGGCTGAAGGAGAACCCGCCCACGGTTCACCGGGTTCCGGACCGGGTGTGATGATCCACTGGCGCGACCGCCCCACCACCCGAGCGGTGGCGCCCGGCTCGGGGTCGTGGGCGCCACTGTTGGCCGTGGCCATGGGTCATCCGCGCGGCATCGGGTCGGCCGGGGTCCCGTCGGCACCTCTCGGTGAACTGGCCACGTGCACCGCAGGATTCCGCGAGGAGTTCTACGTACTCGCGGAGTGTGCACACGAAGACGTCCCAGCGCCCGAACGGGGCGGAGCAGCGGGGAGGGTGCTCCAGCTCGTCACCTCTGGTCTGATCGATCCCGGGGTCAATCGCTGGGGTTCGAAGCACTGTCGGATCGGTGGGAGATCCTTCGAGGCGCCGGTGGCCGAGCTCGATCAGGTGGCGAAGGTCTCGCCCCGGGTGGCTCGATGGTGTGCAGACCGCTCCTCTCCGAAGCTGCTCGTCGCATCCCAGACCCGGGTGCTGGAGGTGTGCCTGGATCGCAGTGGGGCCACGGTTCCGCTCACGCCGGTGGTGAGCGTGCAATCCCACGGTGTGGTGCCCGCCGAGGCGCTGGCTGCAGTGCTGAGCGCACCCTCGTCCAGCCTCGCACTCACCAACGCCGCTGCAGGCACCGGCCTGAGCAGTTCGGCTGTCCGTGTGGGCGCACCTGCACTGCGCGAGATCGAGGTGCCGACCGACCCCGAGACCTCTGGGCGAGCCGTGGAGCTGTGGGCCGGGGTGGAACGTCTGGCGTCTGCGGGGAGCACCTACGAGGAGTGGTTCGAGCTCGGAACCGAACTCGATGCCCTGTCGGGTCGGGTGCGAAGCGACGTGGTCGAGTGGTGGGTGTCGCGGCTACCCCGAAGTGTCCGAAGGCAACGCACTTGACCTGTGGTGGTTCCTTGCGCTTCAGTGTTGGGAACATCTGGAGCGACCCGTTATGGGTCCGGCAACCTGGGACGGACACCCAAGGTGCCTACCTGCGAAGGCAGGGATGCGGCAGCCCTAGTGGCAGCAACTACGTGTCCGTGACACCGCAATGGTGTATTTCCTGGCGGTCGGGTCGGTTCGAGTCGCTCCGAACCGGGGTCCGAGACCCCTCGAGCCGAGGTCGTTGATCCGTTGAACGAGCCACCCCCAGACCCCCGGGCCCCGATCGGGGCGCGTCTGCCCGCGACCGGTGCGTGGCTGCCCGGTTCTCCGGTCGGCCATCGCAGGTTCCACCGCTTCGCGGAGGACCGTCGCTTCCATCTCGAAGGGGGTGGTCACCTCCGTTCGGTGGAGATGGCCTTCGAGACCTGGGGCACCCTCGACGCAGACGCATCCAACGCAGTGCTGGTGTGTCACGCCCTCACCGGGGACAGCCACGCGGCGGGCCCCAGCGGAGCGGGTCATCCGACACCGGGCTGGTGGGATGCCCTGATCGGTCCGGGAAAGGTGCTCGACACCGACGAGTTGTTCGTGGTCTGTGTGAACGTCCTGGGAGGGTGCCAGGGGAGTACCGGACCCGCCTCCTGTGACCCGGAGACGTCGCTGCCGTACGGCTCGTCGTTCCCGGTCGTCTCGATACGGGACATGGTGCGCTGCCAGGCGGAGGTGGCGCTCAGCCTGGGCATCGACCGGTGGGCTTCGGTGGTGGGTGGCTCAATGGGAGGCATGCAGGCGCTCGAATGGGCGGTCATGTATCCCGATCGCGTCGGATCGCTGTTCCTCGCATCCACCACTGCGCAGGCCTCGGCCCAACAGATCGCATGGAGCCACATCGGCCGCAGGGCGGTGGAGGCCGATCCGGCGTTCCGCGGTGGGGACTACTACGGGGTAGGTGTCGGCAACGGTCCCCAACACGGGCTCTCGGTGGCACGCATGCTGGCCATGGTCACCTACCGCAGCGACGAGGTGTTCCGGGATCGCTTCGACCGCAACGTCCAGAACCAGCTGGATTTCACGCTCGGGCGAACCTTCGACATCGAGGGCTACCTGGACTACCAGGGCCGCAAACTCGTCGGGCGCTTCGATGCCAACAGCTACCTGCGACTCAATCGTGCGATGGACCTGCACGACGTTGCCAGGGGGCGTGGAGGCGTTGCTGAGGCACTCGCACGGATCGGTTGCCCGAGTGTGGTCGCAGCCGTTCGCTCGGACGCCCTGTATCCCCCCTACCAGCAGCACGAGCTCTTCGAGGCGCTGTCGGGCACCGGTACCCCGGGTCGATCGCCGGCGAGCACCTTCGTGGAGATCGATTCACCGCACGGTCACGACGGTTTCCTGATCGAGACCGAACAGCTCGCTGCGCCGATGGCGCGACTCCTCGAGCGGGCGTTCGGGAGATGACTTCGAAGTGTGGAACCCGGTTCCCGGGCCAGCAGGAGCAGGCACCAGGAGCAGGCATCAAGAGCATCCATGAGGGAGCAGGAGACATGACGAGCAGCGGATCTGAGCAAGCAACACACATGAGGGGCAAGCGTGACTGAGGACGTTCACACACGGCTGATCCAGGTCGGCCGACGCCACAACGGCGCTGCGCTGGCGCCCGTGGTCAGTTCGAGTTCCACCTTCGAGTTGGCCTCGGTGGCCGAGGGCCGCGAGATGGCACTGTCGGCCAGCGCCAACCGCTACTACAGCCGCTACGGCAATCCCACCGTGAGCGACTTCGAGGAAGCGGTCGCGGAGTTGGAGGGCGCCGAGGCCGCACGTGCATTCGGTTCGGGGATGGGTGCGATCGCCGCTGTGGTTCTCGGGCTCTGTTCGAGCGGTGACCACATCGTGAGCCAACGGCAGATCTACGCCGGCACCCAGATGCTGCTCCAGTCGGTGTGTCCGAGGATGGGAATCGACGTCACGTTCGTCGACGGCACCGACGCGCAGGCGTGGCAGGAGGCAATCAGGCCGGGCCGCACGATGTTGCTGCTCGCGGAGACGCCCGCCAACCCGCGACTGGATCTGGTCGACCTGGCAGCCCTCGGGGCGATCAAGGGGCCGATGAAGGTGGTGGACTCGACGTTCGCCACCCCGTTGTCCCAGCGTCCTCTCGAACACGGATGCGATCTGGTGCTCCACTCGGTTACCAAGTTCATCGGGGGACACAACGACGTCACCCTCGGTGTCGTGGCCGGCAGTCGGGAGCTGATCGATTGGGTCTGGGGCTTCGCGGTGCTCCAGGGCGCCGTGGCCAGTCCCCACGAGGCGGCCGCCGGCACACGTGGGTTGCGTACCCTGGCGGTCCGCCTGGAACGCCAGTGCGAGTCCGCAGCGACCATCGCCGAGGCTCTCGAGGCCGAGGAATCGGTGACCTGTGTGCGCTACCCGGGTCTCGAATCGCATCCACAGCACGATCTGGCGGTTCGTCAGATGGACCTCATGGGTGGGCTGGTCACCTTCGACCTCACGGGCGGGATCGAGGCGGGTCGGACATTCGTGGAGTCCACCCGGATCTGCCGTCTGGCAACCTCCTTGGGCGGTCCGGAGACGCTCGTCACGCACCCTGCGTCGACGACCCACGTGAACCTGCTGCCCGACGAGCTCGCCGCGGCCGGGATCACCGAGGGCACGATCCGCATGTCGGTGGGGCTCGAGGACCCCGGCGACCTCCTGGCGGACATCCGCGGCGGCATCGCCGGTGCATGATCGAGCAGGCTGGGAGCCTCCGGTAGCCTGATCCGATGCTGGCAGACGACGAGATTCCCGTTGGCCGGCAGGTCGGCGTTGCCCGCAACGGTGCTGCGCGGCGGGCCTTCCCGGCACGCACGGGGTTCGGTCGGGTCGCACTCGTCGTGGCGCTACTCGCGGCTCTGGTCGCATTCCTCGCGGGTGCTCCCGGCGCACTCGCCCAGGAGGATCCCGACCCCGCTCCGCAGGCCGAGGAACCTGTGGCGAGCACGACCGCCCCGCTGATCGACCCCAGCGCGGGGGCCGAGACCGACGCCGCTCCATCAGCATCGGATCAGGCGAGTCGCAGGGTCCAGTACGTGTCGATCGGGCTCATCGTCCTCGCGGTGTTGGTGATGGTGGCGACGGTGGTGTTCTTCCGCCGGACCAGGCCCTCGGAAGTGGCCGCCAACGAGGCGGCGAAGGTGGGCGCCCGGGTGAGGACCGTCACCCGTCCCGCTCCGGAACAGTCACCGGGTTCCGGGGTCTCGGGATGACGGGTTTCTCGCCCGTTTCGGCGCGTCTGGGCTGACTGGCAATACCCTTGTGGGCAGTTAGCGTTGGCTGGGGTGCAGCAGGACCCTGAAGGAGTTGTAGTGGAGACAACTCATGGGACCCAGGAGGATGCCTGGACTTGGCCGTGCCCCTACTGCGGGACCTCGAATGCGCTCGATGCCGAGGTGTGCCCCGGCTGCAGGGCCCAGTTGCGTGATCCCGAGGAGGACGACCTGTTCACCACGGTCGCCACCGACAACGCCCAGATGGTCGATCCCGGTGCTCCCCGCATGCGCGAGAGCCTCTGGAGCACAGAGGCTCCCCCAGAGGAACTGGTCGCCGAGGAGGTTCACGAGGCGACCCCGCTGGGCGCACCGCAGCCGACGGGACCGTCGGGCGGAGCCGGGATCCCGCCGCGTGGTGACGGACCGTTCTCCCAGAGCGCACCGCCGGAGCCTGCTGCAGGCGCTCCTGGGCCGGCGCCGTTCGCTCCCGGTCAGAGCGGGGGCGCGAATCCCGGCGGCGCTGCACCACAGGCGACGCCGTTCGCCAGTTCTCCCAACGCGTTCGCGCGCGAAGCGGCGACCGCTCCGGGGCCTGACCCGTCCTTCGGTGGACCCACTCCGGGTGTTCCCTCGCAACCACGAGACGGGGCCGAGGCGTCCCATCAGTCCGACTCACAACCGATCCCGGCGCCTGCCGAGCCGATCCGGGTGACGCCCGACGAGAACGGGCTCTCCGTTGCCGCAGACCGCCTCTCGGTGGACGAGCGTGAGTCCTGTGCGGTGCCGATCGGTGTGTGTGGCGCGCTCCTGGGCGACCAGGAGGTGGTGCTCGGTCTCCTGGCAGGGCATCTACTGGGGCATCGAGCGGTGATGATGCTCACCAATACTCGGATCCTGATCTCGAACGCGAGGCGCTGGAAGCCACTTCTAGACCAGTTCCTTCCCTCGGCGGACCTGACCGTGCACGTTCGACACGACCGAACCGTGGCCTCGGTGACGATCGTCCAGGGCGACCGCTTGAGTACGGTCGACGACATCGCCGACGTGCCCGCAGCGGTCGACATGGCCGAGCGCATCCGCGCCATGTCGGGGCGGGGTTGATCTCCGTCGGCGCCGGTTTGCCGCAGTGGCATCGGCTACTGGTACAGTCGATCGCCTTGCGGACGTAGCTCAGTTGGTAGAGCGCAACCTTGCCAAGGTTGAGGTCGCGGGTTCGAATCTCGTCGTCCGCTCCAGACGCTGGCTCCCGGCTGACCGGTCGGGAGCCAGTGTGCTTTTGGCTCATGATCTATCGTGGGCTTGTTCCGGCGACGTGGCCGAGTGGTTAGGCAGCGGCCTGCAAAGCCGTGTACAGGGGTTCGATTCCCCTCGTCGCCTCGATAGTCCCGCGCGCCGTATGGCTCGGCGCTCTGGCATGCTGGACCGGTGAACGATTCCAGTACACCCTGGGCGGCGCCCGAGGCCCCTTCCCTCGGCGCACAGGTGCCCGGTGCCACCGCTGGCCGCTATCGGTCGACTGTGCCCCTCGGCGGCGTGGTGGGCGCCACACCGGAACCCGTGCGCCGCTCCCAGTGGCGTGATCTCGTGGTGGCTGGTTCGCTGCTAGCGGTGTCGGTGCTGACAGCTGTGTCGACCCTGATGTCGTGGCGCGACTACGGACCGGCACTGAATCCCGATGAGAACGGTTGGACCCTCGCCGATGGTGGCCTGGGTCGTGGCTGGGTCTCGATCCTGGTCGCCGCGGCGCTGGCGGTCGGGGGCGTTCTGCTGGTGGTCGGCCGGCGCCGTCACGCCCGGCGTTGGGCACGGGCGGGCTCTTCGGCGTTGATCGTGCTGCCGGTGATCGAGTGGGCGTTCGGTGACTCGGGAAGTCGCACGGGCCCGGGCCTCGGACTCTGGGTGCAGATGGTCGCCGGACTGATCCTGATGGTGCTGATCGGCTCGTTGTTGCCAACCGATGACCTCGATGAACCGGTCGGGAGCTGAGATCTGCGGGTCGCCGGATCAGCTGCTGTGGGAATCCGGCTCCAGGTCCAGCATCTCGACGTAGCGGCGCAGCCGTTTCTCGCTGATCTCCTCGCCGCGCACCAGGCTCCGGAACAACACCGCACCGGCGAGGAGGTCGGCCACCAGCTCACCGTCCAGTGCAGGATCGACGTCGCCCCTGGCGCGGCCACGATCGATCACCTCGGTCATCGGCTTTCGTCTGTTGTCGCTGAAGCGTCGCAGGGCGTCGCGGGCCTCGGGATGCGAACCTGCGGCCGCCAGGATCGCCGGAAGCGGTCCGCCGGCGCTGGGCTCCGACATCGCCTCTGCCATCAGCACCAGGAGTTCCACCAGGTCCTCGTTGGTGGATCCGGTGTCGGGCGTCTCCGGAAGAGCGGGCGCGAACTCCGCGCACGCTGCTTCGAGTAGCTCGGAACGGTTGGCGAAGCGCCTGTAGACCGATGCCTTGGAGACTCCGGCGCGCTCGGCAACCTGTTCCATCGCCAGTCCCTCGAAACCCCGCTCGGTGAGCATCTCACCGACCGCGTTGAGGATGGCTGAATCGACCTCGGGATCGCGCGGGCGCCCCGGTCCGGCACAGCTGGAGTTCATGGGTTGGGATCGAGGGCGGCATCCACCGGTCCCGCACCGGGTTCCGGTCCGGACACCCCTGTGCTGGTATCCAACTCCTCGTATTCCTTCGCAGCATGCGACGGTAGGTAGAGGCCTGCGACCAGAGCGCCAACCCCGGCGGCGATCGCCGCAACCAACGCGCCCGAGTGCATGCCCGACACGAACGCCGAGCGGGCGATCTCTGCGAGCTGGGTGCCCTGGGGGCCGAGCTGTTGGGCCAGCTGCAGTGCTCCACCGAGGCTCTCGCTCGCAGCATCGATCGCTGCAGCGGGAGCGGGGGAGCCGCTGAGTGCATCGATGACCTTCGTGCCGTACACGCTCGAGAGCACGCTGCCGATGATCGCCACTCCCAGGGTGCCGCCCACCTGGCGGGTGGTGTCGTTCATGGCGGATCCGACTCCGGCCTTGGAGAGCGGCAGCGAACCCATGATCGACTCGGTGGCCGGTGCCATCGTGAGTCCCATGCCGACCGCCAGCAGCATCATGCGCCAGACGATCGATCCGTAGTCGCTCTCGGGGGTCAACTGCATCTGCAGCAGCATGCTGATGGCCACCAGGCTGAGCCCGGAGGTGACCACGATCTTGGTGCCGAGGCGCTCGACGATCCGGGCCGAGGTGGGCGCCGTGATCATCATGGCCAGGGCGAAGGGCAGCATGGCAAGCCCTGCACCGGAGGGGCTGTAGTCGAGTACGAACTGGAGGTACTGCGTGAGCAGGAAGCTGTAACCGAACATCGCGAAGAACACCAACGACACCGCCACGCTCGCTGCGGTGAATCGTGGGTTGCTGAAGAAGGAGATGTCCAGCATCGGGTGATCGGTGTGGAGCTCGCGGACGGCGAACAGAAGAAAGGCGACGATGGCCACACCGAAGGCCGCGAGGATGCTCCAGTGGGTCCAACCCTCCGCTGGTGCCTCGATCAGGCCGTAGACCAAGGTGCTGAGAGCCACGATCGACAGGAGAGCTCCGGGCACGTCCACCTTGGCGTGTGTCGGATCCTTGGAGGTGGGGACGAGGAAGAAGCCCGCGACGAGGGCGAGCAGCACGATCGGCAGGTTGACGAGGAAGATCGCCTCCCAGCCGACATGGTCAACGAGGTATCCACCAGCGACCGGCCCGATGGCGACCCCGAGGCCCGCCACACCTGCCCAGACACCGATGGCCCGGCCACGCTCCTTGCCCTCGAAGACGTTGGTGAGGATCGACAGCGTCGAGGGCATGATGAACGCTCCACCGATGCCCATGATCGAGCGGGTGGCGATCAGGTGCCAGGGGTCGGTTGCCAACGCTGACAGAGCCGATCCGGCAGCGAAGATCAGCAGGCCGACCTGCAGGGCGCCCTTGCGGCCGAAGCGGTCGCCGATGGTGCCCGCGGTCAGCAGCAGTCCGGCGAACACGAGGGTGTAGCCGTCGACTATCCACTGGAGCTGGCTGTTGGTGGCTCCGAGGTCCTTCACGAGCGTGGGCAGGGCCACGTTCAAGATCGTGTTGTCGAGAGTGATCACCATCAGGGAGAGGCAGAGGACCAACAGGGTCCACCACCTCCGACGGTGGATGGTTTCGGCGTCCAAGGTGTTCCTCCGAACGTGCGGGCGGATGTGGGGGTGAGTGCGGGATCCCGGGGGAGTGGGTCCACCTCCGGTGGGCTCGCTCGGTCCGTCGTCAGTATTTCGTAGACGCCACCGTATCGCAATGATCCGAGCCCCGAAATGACCTGTGGCGTCGGTCATATCCGAGTGCGCAGGTGGTCTGGGGAGCACCAGTGCCGTCCTGCTACTGTCTCGGGACCCGGGCGTATAGCTCAGTTGGCTAGAGCGCTTCCTCGACACGGAAGAGGTCCACGGTTCAAGTCCGTGTACGCCCACCACCGGAATCCCTTGCTATTGCAGGGGATTCGCTGCTGTCGGGCCCATCGGCAGATGACACGAGCACTGCTGTCTCGCGCGAATTCGCGCGAGTTCTGGAGCACTTGTCGGTTGCCCGCTCCAGTACGAGGGCATACGGGGCTGCCCGGTCCCGATCGTGGTCGTCACGGTGGTCACCGGACGCTCTGTCCTCGAAGGGTGCCGCAGCAGCATCTATCGAGTCCATGACGGGGTCCTCGCCCCCGGGAAACGGATGCCCGGAGCGGTCGAACACTGTCGCGACCGATGAGTGCCCGGCCCACACCTGGACCAATCAGGTGCCCTGCGCCGCCATGGCCTTCCCCGGTGGTGCGCTGATCGCGTCACAGGCCGCCAAGCTCTGGCTCTGGCTGTCCTTCGTCGCCGAGTTCATCATGCTCGCCGCCGGGTTCGCGGTACGGCGGATCGACGGTGCCGGCACATACGCGAATGCATGGCGAATGCATGGATCGCTGGAACACAGGTGATCACGGTGCTGGTGGTGCCGCTCTTCACTTGCAGATGACCTTCGAATGGCCGGTCGGCTACTACCGCCTGGCCCCAGCGGCCGGGCATTCTGGTGTGTATGGAGCGGGTCTTTCATCGCCGGAGTGCGACGCTTGTCGGGCGACTGAGCATGTTGCTCCTTGTGGGTGGCTACGCCGCTCTCCTGTCGTGGAGTCGCCCTAGGGGTTGGTGGGGGTGGGTCCTACTCGGGCTCGCCTTGTCAGTGTTCATCGGGATGGCCGTGAGGTGGATGCGATGGCGCGACGAGCGATGGGTGCTCACCTCAACCGAACTGCGCCGCGAGTCGCGCAGGCGAGTCGAGGTGTTGCCACTCGAGGAGATCTCTGAGGTCTCCTATGAACTTTCGGGTGCACGGATTCCACACCCGCCTCGTGGATTGTGGCTGAAGGTCGGACGCAAGATGTTCTACGTCGGTCATCGGTGGACCTGGCTGGCTGGAGAGTGGGATGACCTCGTTGTGGGGCTTGCTCCGTGGATGGTCCGTGCGCCGCGGATTGATCAACCAGCTCGACGCCTCTTGTCGTCCATCACCGGTTGCGTGGAGAGTCTGATTCCTGACGGACGGCCGATCACCGAACAGATCCCGGTGAATCGACACCCGAACTGTCCCAACCCTGAGCTCTGTGACCCTCATCACCCGCTCCCGACTCAATAGGTGCAAGCGCCGTCGTTGCCATCGTGTCTGTGAGAGCTCTGGGTGTGCGGGTCTGGTCGCCGCGGCTGCGACACCGGTGATTGCGATCCTCCTGGGGTTGAATCCGTCAAGAAATCTCTCTGGCGTTGACGGTGCTGAACGTCTGCGCTCGGTACTGTCAGCGACATGTCTGACTACGAGATCCCACCACCGGAACCCAAGGAGATCGACGAGAAGCTCTCCATGGAGCTGCGCATCCTCGCCGACAATGCGGTGCTCAAGGGACACCCGTCAGGCGATGAGCGGTGTGACAACTGCCTGTACTACCTGGAGCCGACGGCAGACCTGTCCTACTGCTGGCACTCGAAACTGCGGATTCTCGTGGGCGGTGACTGGTGGTGCCAGTGGTGGGAGGAGATAGGCGCCTACGACTGAGCTGGTACCCGCGGCTCCCAACCCAGCTCCTACACCTCAGGGCGCCGGCACCACCTGCGCGCCCGGGTAGAACGAGGTCGGATGTCCGATCTGGTCGGTCACCTCGAAGTACGTGTAGTAGTTGCCGAGCACGGCATCGGTGCCGATGATGCAGTTCTCCCAGTGGAGTTCCATCGCGTTCGGGCCGACGAGGGTCGGTGCCACCTCTCCACATGGCCAGTACACCCGTGGTGGAGCATCCGGATCGAGCACATAGGACTCGTTGGCGAGCCCGATGCTGCGGGGTTCGAGTGTCAGGTGCTGGTCCGAGAGCCTCATCGTGATGCTGTAGGGCTCGCCGCGGACGATGGGATCCGGCGAGATCACGAGCGACTCGAGCACCGGAGGCTCCCGGTCCTCCGAGCCGCCGGTCAACTCGACGGTATGGATCTCGCGTGCCTCGTAGCTCGAACCCTGATGGCCCACGTGCACCTGGAGCGACCACTCCCCATTGGGTGAGAATTCGGCCATGGTGCAGGTGTACTGCACGGTCACCACCTCAGCGGGGGTGATGGGCGGGTCGTCGCACTCGACGTGCTCATACGGTTTGGGTGCGTGTCCGTCGATCGCGTATCTCGGCTGGATGACGATCCGTGCCTCGTCCACGATCTCGTCATCTGTGGCGCTGACCCGAACGGTGAACGGCTCGCCGGCGACGACGGGGTGCGGTGTCACGACCACCTCGGTGATCTCCGGTGGTGTCGAACCAGGTGGAGGTGGGGGAAGGCAGGCGACCGCCGCCAACAACAGCACCACGATCGGCCCAAAGAACAGACGCTTCATCACAGACCCCCCGGGAACACGCGCCACGCGTCTGGCCAGTCTGGCACAGCTGCTCCGACAGCGAACCGGTTCTCAGGCCACGCGATCGGCAAGCATGCTGGCCTCGAGCGGGTTCCGCCCGCCGACGCCTCCGGTGACCTCCAACGGTCGAAATCCGAAGAAACCACCGCCGGTTACGAAGGTATGGCCGGTGGGGTCCCTGACCGGGTCGAAGTGCTCGGCGACGGCCCGGCCGTGTGCGCCGTGGCGTACATAGTCGGCGGCCGCCTTGGAGTTCTCCCAGATCGTGAGCGTGGCGACGAGACGCTGCCCGAGGTTGGTCATCAGCGTGCCCCAAATTGCACCCGGTGCATCCAGGAACTGCGCCTCGAGGCCATTGTTCACACGGACGAACCCAAGGAGCGTCCGGAGGTATGCGGTGCCGATGGTGACGGCCACCGTGGGACCGGTGTAGCCCTTGGCGCGGTCGCCGGCTTCAGCGGTGAGATCCTCGTCGAGACCCGGCCAGACACCCACAGCACGAATGAGTTGCATCTTCGCGGTCCACCCCGACGCGAGTGCCCGTCCGGTCGGATGATCCTGCAGGAACCGGTCGATCGATCTCTCGTCCTCCCAGCAGGCGACCATGCACTCCCGGCTGAGTTGGGGACTCGGATAGGGCTTCTTGTTCGCCAGCGCGGCCGGCGCCGTGCGAGCACTGAGCAGCCCTGGGACCTGTCGTGGAGCAGGCGCCTTGCGCCGGAGGCTCTCGACGGTGGAGGACGTGGCTACGTGAGCACTGAAGATCACGGTCTGGCCCTCGATTCCGTGGTCGGATGTCCAACTGATCACAGTCTCGCAGATACGCGGATCTGGGGTGCCTTCTACAGCGTTGCGCCGGGGATGGATGCCGGAGACCACCCGAGGATCCGTTCGGCGCGCGCTCCGGTGAACAGGAGATCCCTCGGACGTTGCAGTTCAGCTGGTGTATCCCCGGGCGAGACACGGCCCGGCGGCAGTCCCAACGCCTCGGCGACCCGCACGGCGATGTCGAAACGGCTCAGGCGCTCGGGCCCGGGAAGAAGCCAGATACCGGCTCGTTCGTGCGCCTGCAGGGCTGCGATGTCCCAGATCGCTTCGGCGAGTTCCTCGGCCCGGGCGGGCTGGCGGAACTCGTCACGGAACCAGACCGTGGAGTCCTCGCCCACAGCGCTCTCGCGGATGCGGGCGGTGCCGCTGTCCGCGGGTTGCAACGAGATGATGAGCGGCAACCGCACCACGGCGTTGGTGGGCGAGGCGGACATGACGCAACGTTCGGCCTCCAGCTTCCAGCGCCCGTAGTCCGACACCGGATCTGGCTCGGAGTCCTCCGCCCGCGATTCACCATCGCCCGCGAACACCGCGTCGGTCGAGATGAACAGCAGCGTCGCACCGACCGATTCAGCACACTCGGCGACGTTGCGGGTGGCGCCGACGATCGAACGGTGGTCCTTCGCATACGCGGCGTGGATCACCATGGAGGGCCGGATCTGCTCCAGCAGTCGCTCCACGGCGGTTCGGTCCCGCAGATCGGCACGAGCTGAGGGAACGCCGTCGATGCTGCGGGAATGTGATGCAGCGACCACCGGGGTGTTGCCGGGGCGCGTGCGGAGAATCCATGTGCCGAGGGTGCCCGCCGCCCCGGTGATCAGGCATGTGCGGTCCACGATGCAGAACCATATTGCGTGGGTTCACCGACAGCAGAGGGGCTTCGGCGTCGGAGGTGGCGGGGGCCCCGTTAGCCTGAACGTGTCCGCAGCCCCACCACTGCGATCAGGAGGTAGTCCGGATGAGCGACCAACCCGACGCGAGAACCGCGGCGATTCGCAGGATCAAGGCGAAGCGGGACTTCAAGACCCATGTCGTGATCTACGTGGTCGTGAACCTCATGTTGGTCGCGATCTGGGCGATCTCCGGCGCTGGGTTCTTCTGGCCGGTGTTCTCGATCGTGTTCTGGGCGGTGGGGCTCGTGTTCAACGGCTGGAGCGCCCGAATCCAGCCGATCCGATCCGCCGTGAGATAGCCCTGAGAACCCGTTCGGCACAGACCGACCGGGGTCAGGGCGCCGGGGTGTTGGAGTACTCGACGTACTCACGGCAGGGCTGACCCCGCAGGCCAGGGCACGGTGGGTACTCGGCCGGATAGCCCTCGATCGATTCGGTCATGGGAAGCACCAGCTTCGACGGGTGTTGCGGCCGAATGACCGACGTCGAACGTGGCGCCGTCCTGACCCTCGCGCAGGATGTAGCTCCAGCGGGCCGGTCCCCTCCGGGGGTGTGTACCGAGAGCCGAATGCGTGAACCCTTCCGCAGCACATGGGCGAACGGGAAGATCTCCACCGCGCCTCGGTGAACTCGCCCACCGGCATCGAGCTCCCGCGTCCTCCTGCGTAGCCGGTCTGCGCCGGCCAGAGCTCGTTGGCGTCGGGTCCGGGCTTGCGCATCGTGCCCCGGAGCACACCCGACTGGATGTAGGTCTCCTTGCCATCGGGTCGGACCTCCGACAGCGTCACCCCGATGTCGGCCTCCTCGGTGCTGGAGCGGATCCAGAGATCGGCCGATGCCGGACCGGCGAGGGTCAGGTCCTCCTCCAGGGGAGGTGAGACGAACACCGCGGCAGATCCGTCGGGTTCCTGGTCCCAGCTGTAGCCGGGCAGAGCCAGGAAGGCATCTCCGGTGTTGTCACCCTCGAGGGTGACCTTCTCGGCCAGCGACGCATCGAAGTCGTAGCGGGTGGCGGATTCGTCGCCGGCGGTCGGCTCGGTCTCGGTGAGAGTGCCATCCGGACCGAGGTAGAAGGGCAGCGCAGCCACATCGACCGGTGGCCACTGATCGAAGCGGAACTCCACGGTTCCGCCCGGGGCTCCGGCTGGTCGGGGTCGCCGCCGGATTCGAGGATCAGGCGTACTGGCTTCTCGGCCTCATATGCGGCGCGTGCTTCCTCGACGGTCGCGTACTCCGAGTAAGGGACCGGCTCGAGGGCCAGTTCCGCTCCGAACACGTCGGCCATCAACACCGGTGCGAGCAGGTTCATCACAGCGGGCATGGTCGGCAACTGGTCCGCAACGTAGAGGTCGAGGAAGGCCTTCCACTCCGAGAGGTTCATCGGTGCGTAGCCGTCGGCGTGGGCACCGTTCCACAGGGTGAAGCGCACCACCGGTGCGTTCTCGAAGGCGTCCCAGAGGTGGCCGAAGCGGCCGCCGGTCTGTTCGTCCTGGAAGGCGCCGGTCAGGAACACGGGCACGTTGATGTCCTTGGCGAACAGCGTCGGGTTGTACCAGTCGCCGAGCTCCTTGGGGTAGTGATCGAAGCTGAGGGCCAGCTCGGTCACGTCGACGTTCTGGCCGCGCAGCTTCTGGTTCTGCTCGCAGATCGTGTCGCCCTCGTCGACGAGAGCCTGCTCCCAGCCCTGGCCGTAGGGCTCGGCCTTGGTCAGGACCTCGTCGGCCCAGGTGAGGGCGAATCCCTTGTTGAAGAGGCCACCCGGTGACAGGAGCCCGCGTACCGTGTCGTCCATCACCGACAACGGGGTTATCGCAGCGAGGCTCGGCGGTTGTGAACGGGCGACGAACAGCTGGCTGATTCCGGGATAGGAAAGGCCGACCATGCCGACCTTGTTGTCGTGCACCCAGTCCTGCGCGGCGACGGTCTCGACCACGTCGTAGCCATCGAGGACCTGCAGGGGTTCGAAGTAGTCATAGGCGCCACCGGAGCAGCCCGTGCCGCGCACGTTGACCGACACCACTGCGTAGCCCATGGCGATCGCGATGATCGACGAGGGTTGGGCCGGAGCATCGCAGAGGAACTCGAGGGTGGAGCAGAGCTCGTCCGCGTCGAGGCCGAGCTCTGCGAGCTTGTCGGCGTTGTCTTCGAGCAGGTTCGATCCGGGCTTCGCCGGGTCGTACCCGGAGTACTCGACCACGGTGGGATACGGGCCCTCATCGATCGGTCCGGGCAGATACACCGAGGCGGACAGCTGGGTGCCGTCGCGGGTCTCTATGTAGGTGTAGCCAGGTTCCAGGGTCTGGCCCTCGTAGAAGTCCTGTTCGGGCAGGGACTCCTCCTCGGTGGGGACGACGATGTCGCCACTGGCGACCTGGTCGTCGCCATCGGTGGTGGCCACTCGGTAGGTGCCGGGTTCCACCTCGCGGAAGATGAGCGCACCCTCGCTGTCGGTCTCGGAGGACTCGACCGCCTGGCCGCTCTGGTCGAACAGGGTGATCTCGGTGCCGGCCTCGGTTCCGGTGACGGTGACCTGCCCCATGCTGGGCCTGGTCTCGAAGGTGGCCTCGGCTGCGTCGTCACTCAGGAAGGCATCGCCTCCGGCCGAGCTACCGGAGTCGTCGGACCCGTCAGTGCAAGCACCTGCGATGAGTGCAGTCGCCGCCAGGCACACCACGAGTGCGCGCAGGAGCTTGTTGTCTCGGGTCATTGCGTCCCCCTTGTTCATCGGCCCAAGTGAATCGAGTTCAGGTTGTCACCGCAAGTCGAGGCCACCACGGCAGACCGTCCTCGGACACCGGGTCGGGGCGCGTATGTTGTGCAGGAGCAACCGGACGGACCCACCAACGATGCATCGCGATCCCGACTCGAGTGACTTCGAATACGACGAGTTCGGATTCTTCGACGAGAACCGTTCCGAGTACGCGCTCGCTGGTGCAGGAATGCCACCGGTGCGGCGCGTGTCGTACCGCGCATCCTGCGGCGATGTCTCCGCCCTGCGCTGGGGCGACGGACCGCTGGACGCGGTGTTGATCCACGGCACCGCACAGAACGCGCACACCTGGGACACGGTGATGCTCGCGCTCGGCGAGGAGGTCTCGGCTCTCGTGGTCGACCTTCCCGGTCACGGCCATTCCTCCTGGCGCGACGACGCCCGCTATGACCCCCACAGCAACGCGGAAGCACTCTCGGAGGTGTTGGCCGAGCTGGCGGACACCGGTGATCTCAGTGCTCCGGTCGTGCTCGTGGGCATGAGCCTCGGTGGGCTCACCGCCAACCGCCTGGCGGCGCAGAGAGCCGATGACGTGGGTCGCCTGGTGGTGGTGGACATCACCCCCGGGGTGACCGCGCACAAGGCAAAGGAGATCCACGACTTCATCGCAGGACCCCAGACCTTTGCCGATTTCGCACAGATCATGGACCGCACGGTCGAGTTCAACCCGACGAGGACCCGTTCGTCGCTGCGCCGCGGCATCCTGCACAACGCGCACCGGCTACCAGATGGCAGTTGGGAGTGGAACTACCACCGCGCAACCCCTGCCGGCGACGGGTTCGCGTCCAGGGACGAGCTCTGGCAGGACGTGGCGCGAACGGTTGCCCCCTACCTGCTGGTGCGCGGCGCCGACAGTCCCGTCACCGACGACGCCGATGTGGCTGAGCTCCTTCGACATCGTGAGGATGCTCGGATCGTGACAGTGGAGGGAGCCGGCCACAGCATCCAGGGGGACCGGCCGGTCGAACTGGCGGGTCTCCTCGCCGATGAACTGGCTGCGGCTGCACCGTGAACGACGGCTACCCGGCCTCCTGGGAGACCGACGTGGTGCTCCGCGACGGCCACACAGTGCACGTTCGGCCCATCCAGCCCGACGATGCAGCGGGGCTCGCCGACTTCCACGGTCGCCAGTCCGCGGAATCGGTGTACTTCAGGTTCCTGTCACCGCGTCCACGGCTGAGCGATCGCGAGCTGCGCTACTTCACCGAGATCGACTACGTGGATCGGATGGCCTTCGTCGCCGAACTGGACGACCAACTGGTGGCGGTCGCACGCTACGAGCGGTATTCGGGCTCCGATACCGCCGAGGTGGCCTTCTTCGTCGACGATGCGCACCATGGGCGTGGCCTGGCCACCGTGATGCTGGAGTACCTGGCGGCTGCTGCCCGGTACCGCGGTCTGAAACGTTTCACCGCCTCGACGCTGCCGAACAACCGCAAGATGCTCTCTGTGTTCTCGCGGGCGGGCTACGACGTCAGTTCCAGAATCGAGGACGGAGTCGTGTCGCTCTCGTTCGGGATCGACCCCACCGACGCGTCGACCGCCGCTGTGGAGCGGCGCGAACGGACCGCGGAGGCCGCCACCGTGCAGCGCCTGCTGTGTCCGGAGTCCGTGGTGGTGGTCGGCAGTGGTGCTCCCGGCAGCCTCGCCTCCGCGGTGTTGTGGGAGATAGACACCGCTGGTTTCGAGGGTTCGCTCAGCCTCCTGCGACGTGGTGCCACACCACATGGATCCGATGCCGACAACTCACCGGAGCCGGTGGAGCTCATCGAGCCGACGGAGTTCATCGAGGAGGTCCCCCAGGGCACCGACCTCGCGGTGGTGGCCGTCGAGGCACTCCAGGTGCCGAGGGTTGTGGAGGAGTGCGCACAGGCCGATGTCGGTGCGATCCTGATCCTCTCGGCGGGGTTCACCGAACTCGATGAGTCCGGCGCAGCCCTGGAGTCCGAGGTGGTCAATCTGGCGCGCCGCTACGGCGTGCGGGTGCTCGGACCCGACTGCCTGGGTCTGCTCAACACGGATCCGGATGTGCGACTGCACGCCACGGTGGCCGCATCGCATCCCGACCGTGGTCCGGTCGGCATGTTCGCCGAGTCCGGCACACTGGCCGCAGCGATCCTCGAGGAGTGCGAGCGCACCGGGATGGGCGTGTCCACGTTCGTGGCGGGCGGCAACCGGCTGGACGTGGGTGCGGCCGACATCTTGAGCTTCTGGTCCTCCGACGAGTGCACGGGAGCCGTCCTGCTCTACCTGCGCTCCGCCGGGCTGTCTCCGAGGTTGGTCAGAGCAGCCAGGAGCGCTGCGGTGCACAAACCGGTGGCGGTGCTGGGGAACGTGCTGGTGGGCGCCGGTCACGAACCCAAGGAGATCCGGCGACGGGTGGAGGCCCTCACCCGCCAGACCGGGGTGATCAGCGTGGGCACCCTCGAACAGCTGCTCGACCTCGGGCGGATACTGACCGGCCAGCCGGTGCCCAGGGGTCGCGGCGTGGTGGTCGTGGGCAACTCCGAGGGAGCGGTCGACCTCGCCTCGGACGCCTGCCGTGGCAGCGGTCTGGAGCTGGTCGGCCTCGACGGGCTCGCCAATCCCTGCCAGCTGTCGTTCCGCGCAACCCCACAGGACTACCGGGCGGCTCTGCACCGGATCTGTTCGGCCGAGAATGTGGGGAGCGTGATCGTGGTCCACTCACCACCGCGTCTGCGTTCCTCGCCCGAGGTGTGTGAGGTGATCGCCGATGCGTCCTCGGCGTTCCCCGACATCTGCATCGCGGCCGCCATGTTGGGAGCGGACGAGTCTCCGATGATCGGCACCGGTGATCATCGGGTCCCGGTGTTCGCATTCCCCGAACACCCTGCGCGGGCGCTCGGTCGCCTGGCGGCCTACCGCGAGTGGGCGTCGGTGAACCGCGACGTGTCACTGGAGCCACCGGTCGGGTGTGATCTCGACCTGGCGAGGAGCATCGTCGAAGAGGCTCTGGCACGTGCGTCGTCGGGCAATGGCACCAGCGACGGCACGAGCAACGCAACAAGCGATCGCAACGGCAACGCCACGGTCCAGCTCGATCTGGCTGAGCAGGAGCGGCTCCTCGACTCCTTCGCGGTCAAGCTGGCGGAACGCGAGGTCGCAGCGGATGTCGACGCAGCAGTGATCTGTGCAGAGCGGATCGGCTGGCCGGTCGCCCTCAAGGCGGCGCGCCGTGATCGGGGAACCCGCTCGGCGGTCTCGGGGGTGGCGATCGACCTGGCATCGGAATCGGACCTGCGCGACACCTGGGCACGCATGGAGGAGGCGCTGGGCGACGACATGCACCCTCTGGTGGTGCAGCGCTTCATCGAACGGGGCGTCGATGCCGCCATAACCATCAGGAGGGGTCGTCGGGCCACCACGATCGAGGTAGGCCTCGGTGGCCCGGTGACCGCACTCGACGAGCCGCAGCTCGGACTCCTGCCGTTGAGCCTTCCCGACGCCCAGGCACTGGTGGCATCCAGCGCACTGGGCCGGGCGCTCACCGACCCCCTGGACCGGGTGGCGCTGGTCGGGGTCGTTCAGCGCCTCGCCCACCTGGTCGTGCAGGTCGAGGAGATCTCATGCCTGGTGGCCGATCCGGTCGTTGCATCGGTCAGGGGTGCAGCGGTGGCCGATGTGCGAATCGAGGTGCGGGAGCCCTCGGACCGGCTCGCGGTCAGGAGCCTCGCCTGAGGTCGAGGTGGTGCGCCGCGAGCGACCACTGGGCCTGAACAGGACCAGCACCTACAGTCCGGGCCATGCGTGCGATCGTGCTGGAGTCACACGGAGGCCCCGAGGTCCTCACCCCCATGGAGATCCCGGACCCTGTGCCGGGACCCGAGGAGGTGCTGGTGGACGTCGCTGCGACAGCGGTCAACCGGGCCGACCTCCTGCAGCGGATGGGTCTGTATCCGGGTCCGCCCGCGCAGCACGAGGTCCCCGGACTCGAACTGGCGGGCACGGTCTCCGCCGTGGGCGAGCGGGTCGAACTCTGGAGCCGGGGCGACCGGGTGATGGGAGTGGTCGGCGGTGGGGCATACGCGGAACGCGCAGCGGTCCACGAACGCCAGCTGATGGCGGTGCCGGCCCCGGTCGGCCTCCCCGACGCGGGTGCACTGCCCGAGGTGTTCATCACCGCCTATGACGCCCTCGTGATCCAGGGAGGGCTGGGACCGGGTGGCTGGGCACTGGTTCACGCCGGTGGTTCCGGGGTCGGCACCGCCGCAATCCAGATATGTGGACTGCTCGGCGCCCGCGTGGCGGTCACCTGCTCGGCCGGGAAGGTCCAGGCCTGTCGGGACCTGGGTGCCGACGTGGTGATCGACTACGGCAGCGAGGACTTCGTCGAGGTGATCGACTCCGCCACCGGTGGGGTCGGGGTGGATGTGGTTCTCGACGTGATCGGCGGCGACTACGTGGCGCGCAACATCCGCTGCTCCAGAGTGGGTGGCAGGATCGTGCAGGTGGGCGTGATGGGTGGCGGAAAAGCGGAGGTGCCGGTGGGTGCGATGCTCCCGAAGCGGGTTGCCCTGATCGGAACCGTGCTGCGCGCGCGGCCGCTGGAGGAGAAGATCTCGATCACCCGTCGCTGCGCGCACGACCTGTTGCCGGCATTCGAGGATGGTCGGATGGCGCCCGTGATCGACCGGCGCCTCTCGCTGTGGGACGTGGCCGAGGCCCATGAATACGTGGCTTCGAACGCCAACGTCGGCAAGGTGTTGCTGGAGCTCTGAGCACCCGTATACCGCGGCTTCAGCGGCGCCGGAATCCCCGGCGAGGAGTGTCTACCGGGTGGGGGACTACCTGGTGACGATCGGCACGTAGTCGCGAGCCGGTTCACCGGTGTAGATCTGACGCGGCCGGTAGATCCGGCTGTCCTGGTCGAGCAGTTCGGTGTAGTGCGACAACCAGCCCGCGGTGCGCGGAATGGCGAACAGCACGGTGAACATGTTCATCGGGAAGCCCATGGCCTGGTAGATGAGCCCCGAGTAGAAGTCGACGTTGGGGTAGAGCTTGCGACTGGTGAAGTAGTCGTCGCTCAGCGCCACCTCTTCGAGGGCCAGTGCGAGGTCGAGCATGGGGCTCTTGCCGGTCACCTCGAAGACCTCGTACGCGGTGCGCTTGATGATCTTCGCCCGCGGGTCGTAGTTCTTGTACACGCGGTGGCCGAAGCCCTGGAGGCGGGCTTCGCCGCGCTTGACCTTCTCGACATAGGCAGCGACGTTGTCGATGCTGCCGATCTCGGTGAGCATCCGGATCACGGCTTCGTTGGCGCCGCCGTGGCGAGGGCCGTAGAGAGCGCTCGCCGCTGCCGCGGTGGAGATGTAGGGATCTGCGTGTGCGGAACCCACGGTGCGCATGGCGGTCGTCGAACAGTTCTGCTCGTGATCGGCGTGGAGGATGAACAGCACGTCGAGAGCCCTGGCCAGCACCGGGTTGGCCTCGTACCGGGGCTCGGCGGTCTTCCACATCATCGACAGGAAGTTGGCTGCGAAGTCGAGGCTGTTGTCGGGGTAGACGAACGGCATTCCGGCACTGTGGCGGTATGCGCCGGCGGCGAGCGTCGGCATCTTGGCGATGAGCCTCACGACCTGTTTCATCAACAGGTCGCGGTCCTCGATGTCTTTCGCGTCGGGGTAGAAGGTGGACAGGGCGGCCACGGTCGACACGAGGATGCCCATGGGGTGCGCATCGTGGTGGAAACCCTCCATGAAGCGCTTGCGCACGTTCTCGTGGATGAAGGTGTGATGGGTGATCTCGTAGCGCCAGGCCTCGAACTCCTGTGCGGTCGGAAGCTCACCGTGGATCAGCAGGTATGCGACCTCGAGGTAGCTGGACTGCTCGGCGAGTTGCTCGATGGGGTAGCCGCGGTAGCGCAGCACCCCGTTGGCGCCGTCGAGTTCGGTGATGCCCGACGCAGCGGCCGAGGTCGCTCCGAACGCAGGATCGTGGAACCAGACCCCGGGCAACAACTTGCCCCACTCCTTGGCGTCCACGCCGCCACGGTCGATGGGAACTTCGATGCTGTCGCCCGTGCGGTTGTCTGTGATCGTGATCGTCTCTGGCAATTCGGCTCCTCGGCTGCGATCCGTGGGTCATTCTAGGTTGTCGGCGGGGGTCGCCGTTTCCGTTCAGGAATGGGGTTCCGCATCCACGGTCGCCCGGTCCGCCCCCTCCTTGGCGACAACCCTTCTCACCAGTTCCCCGATGACCCGGGCTGCGGCTGAGGGCATGCCTCGGTGGGACCTGATCAGGCCCACGTTGCGTCGGGGCACGCCGACCACCGGAATCGACCTCCAGGGGCCGTCGAGCCCGCGGGGGATCGCCGACGCGGGCACGACGCCGGCTCCGAAGCCTGCGAACGCCAGCGAGGCGAGCAAGCGCATGCCGTCGAACTCGGCGCGGGCCCGCAACTCGACCCCTGCCGCGGTCGCCGCGGTGTCGAGCACGTCACGGAACGCGGTACCGGGGGCCTCGAGAAGTAGTTCGTGTTCGGCCAGCTCCTGCAGCGAAACCGTCTCGCGATCATGCAGGGGGTGGCCTTCGGGGGCGATGAGGATCCGGTCCTCGGTGAACAGCATCTCCACCTCGATGTCGGGGTGGTCGATAGGCAGGTTCACCACGGCGAGGTCCACGGTGCCCGTCGTCGTCTCGAGCACCAGGGCGCTCGAAGGGGCGTCGAGCACGACCACACGCACCTCGGGGTACTCACGCCACACCGTTTCGAGCAGTGGGGGTACCAACCAGCGTGCTGTGGTGCCGATGACGCCCAGTCGGACGGTTCCCACCACCACATCTCGCAGGTAGGCGAGATCCGACGACAGCGCATCGAACTCGCCCTCGATCCGTCGGGCCCGATCGAGGACAACCCTTCCCTCGTCGGTGGGCTCGGTGGTGGCGCGGTCCACGAGGGTCACGCCCAGTTCGTTCTCGAGCCGTGACACGTGCGCGGAGACGTTTGACTGGACCGTTCCCAGTGCCTTCGCGGCACCGGAGAAGGAGCGGTGTTCACACACCGCCAAGAGGGTCCGGAGCTGCTTGCGATCCATCAGAAGAAACGATACCAGATATCGTCTGCATGTCGTTGACCGATTGCTAGCAACTGTCTATCGTGTGAAACACAACAGAACGCCTGAGGGTGCGGACGGTTCCCCCCACCGACCCCCTCGGGTAGCGCACTGGAGTTGTCCCCCCAACCCAGGCGCATTTGCTGAAGGACTGGCTCCCCCCGCCAGTCCTTCGGCCGTTTTCGGGCCACCGGTCGCCCGGAGCCGCCTTCCTCGCAGGTCCCCTGGATGTCTCGCCGTACTAGCGTGGGGGCGATGACTGAATCGGATCCGGTGAACGACAACCACGTCCTGGACGGCGATCCCGCGCACCATGATCCTGCACCGGGTGCGGCGTTCTTCGATCTGGATCGCACCCTGCTCACCGGTGCATCGGGCCCCTTCATCAGCGAGGCCCTGCGCCACGTCGGCTTGATGGGGGCCGAGCCCAATCCGCTGGAGTCGGTGGTCTTCAAGGTCTTCAACACAATTGGTGAAACCCGGCCCGCCATGCTCCTGAGCCGCCAGGGCGCTCGCCTTGCCAAGGGTTGGGACCTCGATCTGGTGCACCAGGCCGCCGCGATGGCGGCCCAGCCGCTCGCCGATGCGATAGCGCCCTTCGCCAAGCCGTTGTTCGAGGAACACCGCGCGGCCGGACGCAAGCTCGTGATCGCCACCACCACACCGATCGACATGGTTCGCCCGCTTGCAGAGGCCCTCGGCTTCGATGACGTGATCGCCACCCGCTACGGAGTGTCCGACGGGCGCTATGACGGCTCGATCGACGGTCTGTTCGTGTGGGGCAAGGACAAGGCCCGGGCCGTGGCCGAATGGGCCGGAGCCAACGGCGTGGACCTCGATGCGTCGTATGCCTACTCCGACAGCTTCTACGACGTTCCGCTCCTGTCGATCGTCGGGCACCCCACTGCGGTCAACCCCGATCCCCGGATGTTGGGGATGGCGACCCTGCGGCGCTGGCCGGTCATGCATTTCGATGTGCCCCACGGTGTGCCCAAGTTCCTGGGGGTGGAACCACAAGCAGCGGTGCAGATGGCGGTGCGCCCGCAGCTGTTCCCCTATGTGCGATTCCAGCTCGAGGGTCTCGAGAAGATTCCGCTGAAGGGAAGCGCGATCCTGGTCGGCAACCACAGGAGCTACTTCGATCCGATCGCGATCGGGTACCTGCTGTCGAGGCGCGGTCGTACGGTTCGCTTCCTCGGCAAGAAGGAGGTCTTCGACGCTCCCGTGATCGGCGACCTGGCCGCAGCCATGGGCGGTATCCGGGTGGACCGTGGCACCGGCTCGGAGGAACCGCTGCAGGCGGCCGAAGAAGCTCTGGCCGGAGGCGAGATGGTGGCTCTGATGCCCCAGGGCACGATCCCCCGCGGGCCGGCGTTCTTCGATCCGGAGCTCAAGGGCCGCTGGGGCGCGATGAAACTGGCCCATGCGACCGGTGCACAGGTGATCCCGGTCGGGATCTGGGGCACCGAGAAGGTCTGGCCGCGGAGTTCCAAGCTGCCCAACATGACCAACGTGCTGTCGCCTCCGACCGTGTGGATAAAGGTGGGCGAGCCGGTCCACTACAAGGGTGAGGACCTCGAGGAGGACACCCGGGCGATGATGTCGGCGATAGTCGACCTACTGCCGGATGTGGCGCGGGTGCACCGACAGCCCTCCGAGGAGGAACTGGCGGCGACCTACCCCGATGGTCGGGTCCCCGACGACGTGGCCGAAGCCGCGGGCCACGAGTCAGAACGCCGTCCCGGCACGGATTGAGCACCGCCCCGGGCCTACCCGGGTGGGGAGCCCCCCGGTGTTTCAGGCGGAACGCTGGCGGATGATGTTGAGGGCGGACCCGGCACGGAACCAGTCGATGTGCTCGGGGCTCATCGTGTGTGTGGTCTCGAACGCCACCTTGGAACCGTCGGGCTTGACCACCTCACAGGTCACCGGGCGTCCCGGAGCGAGTTCGTCGAGGCCGATGATGTTGATCCGGTCGTCCTCGTCGATGAGGTCGTAGCTGGCCGGGTCCGAGAACGTCAGTGCGAGCACGCCCTGCTTCTTGAGGTTGGTCTCGTGGATCCGGGCGAAGCTGCGCACGATGATCGCCTTGGCGCCCCGGAAGCGGGGTTCCATGGCAGCGTGTTCGCGGCTGGAACCCTCGCCCCAGTTCTCGTCGCCGACAGCGACCCACGGTTGACCGGCCTCGTGGTAGTGGGCCGCGATCTCGGGGAACGGCTTGGTCCTGCCGTCCAGTTGGTCCTTGCCCTCGCCGGGCACTCCGGTGAATGCGTTCACCGCACCGAGGAACAGATTGCCCGAGATGTTCTCGAGGTGCCCGCGGTACTTCAGCCAGGGGCCTGCCATCGAGATGTGATCCGTGGTGCACTTTCCCTGTGCCTTGAGCAGTACGGGCAGGTCGGTGTAGTCGGCGCCGTCCCAGGCCTCGAACGGTGTGAGCAGCTGCAGGCGTTCGGAGGTCGGCGAGACGATCACCTCGACATCGGAGCCGTTGGCCGGGGGAGCGATGAATCCTGATTCACCCGGGGTGAAACCGAGCGCCGGCAGTTCCTCTCCGACCGGCTCGGCGAGGCGGATCTCTTCACCTGCATCGTTGGTGAGCGTGTCGCTGAGGGGGTCGAAGTCGACGGTCCCGGCGAGTGCCAGGGCGACCACGGTCTCCGGAGAGGTCACGAAAGCCAGTGTGTTGGCCGAGCCGTCGTTGCGCTTCGGGAAGTTGCGGTTGTAGGAGGTGACGATCGTGTTCAGCTCGGAGGTGACCGACTCCGGTCGTGACCACTGGCCGATGCACGGTCCGCAGGCATTCGCCAGCACGGTGGCTCCGGCGGCCTCGAACACCTCGAGCAGACCGTCACGCTCGATGGTGGCACGCACCTGCTCGGAGCCCGGTGTGATCAACAGCGGTGTCTTCACCTTCAGTCCCGACGACGCGGCCTGACGCAGGATCGAAGCCGCTCGGGTGATGTCCTCGTAGGAGGAGTTGGTGCACGAGCCGACCAGAGCCGCCGACGGCTCCAGCGGCCAACCGTTGGCCCTGGCCTCGGCGCCCAGGTCGCCCACGGGTCGGGCGAGATCCGGTGTGGCCGGCCCGTTGATGTGGGGTGTGAGGGTGTCGAGGTCGATCGTGATCACCTGATCGAAGTGTGCCTCGGGGTTGGCGAGCACGTCGTCGTCTGCACGCAGATGGTGGGCGATGGCGTCGGCCGCATCGGCGATCGCCTCGCGGCCGGTGCTCTTCAGGTAGCGCCCGATGGCGTCGTCGTAGGCGAACAGGGACGTCGTTGCCCCGATCTCGGCGCCCATGTTGCAGATCGTGCCCTTGCCGGTGGCCGAGATGGAGTTGGCGCCCTCGCCGAAGTACTCCACGATCGCACCGGTGCCGCCCTTGACGGTGAGGATGTCGGCCACCTTCAGGATCACGTCCTTGGGCGAGGACCAGCCGTTGAGCGACCCGGTCAGGTGCACGCCGATCAGTTTCGGCCAGCGCACGTTGAAGGGATACCCGGTCATGACATCGACGGCATCCGCGCCGCCGACTCCGATCGCAACCATTCCGAGTCCGCCGGCGTTGGGGGTGTGCGAATCGGTGCCGATCATCATGCCGCCCGGGAACGCGTACTGCTCGAGCACCACCTGGTGGATGATCCCTGACCCCGGTTTCCAGAAGCCGATGCCGTACCGGGCCGAGACCGACTCGAGGAAGTCGTAGACCTCCTCGTTGCCCGCTTCGGCGGCCAACAGGTCGACCTTGCCGTTCTCCTTGGCCTGGATCAGGTGGTCACAGTGCACCGTCGAGGGCACCTCCACCTCGTCGAGTCCGGCGGTCATGAACTGCAGGAGAGCCATCTGGGCGGTCGCGTCCTGCATCGCCACACGGTCGGGCCGCAGGTCGTTGTAGGTCACGCCCCGTTCGAAATCCACCGAGGGATCGTCGAGGTGCGAGACGAGGATCTTCTCGGCGAGCGTGAGGGGTCGACCGAGGCGTTCGCGTGTGGGATCGACCCGCTCGGCGAAGCGGGCGTAGACGTCGCGGACCAGTTCGATGGGGGTGGAGGCTGTCACTGCCATTTCGAGTCCTTCTGTTCGAGAGCAATACAAGTATAATACATGTCGTGCGAGCCGTCCGATACCGAGAGATCGCCGACGACCTGAGACTCGAGGTCGCGGGGCCGGACCTGGCAGCTGGAGCGATTCTGCCATCGGAGTCGGAACTCTGTGCGCGATACGGCGCCAGCCGCGTCACGATCCGGAGGGCCCTCGACGTGCTGCGCACGGAGGGTCTGGTGGAGTCCCGACAGGGTTTCGGTTGGGTCGTCGCCGGAGAACCCCTGCGCCAGGACCTTTCACGCCTCGCCACGATCGATGCCCAGCTGGCCTCTGCGGGAGTGAGGTCGCGCCGACGCATCCTGGACTTCGGCTTCGTCTCGGCACCGCAACGGGTCCGGGGGCTACTCGGCGAGGGCCAGGTGTTGGAGGTCCGAAGGCTGCACCTCGCCGACGAGCAACCGCTGGCCCGGGTGACCGTGTGGTGCCCACAGGAACTCGGAGCATCGCTCAGCCGCGACGACGTGGAGCGCGCATCGTTCCTCGAACAGCTCCCGGTCGACCTGGTGGGCGCCACCCAGACGATCGGAGCCGATGCCGCCTCACCGCCCGACGCCGAACTGCTGGGAGTGCCGGTGGGATCGCCCACCCTGGTGGTGGAACGGATCACCCGTACCGAGCGGCATCGCCCGGTCCTCGTCTCCGAGCACGTGTTCCCTGCACACAGGATGACCTTCTCGATCGATGTGCCGCTGGATGCAGGCATGCTGGATCCGGCTGGGATGAAGGTGGTCACCGGCGACTGAGCTCCACCGTGGCACCAACGCGGAAGCGGAGCCCCGAAGGGCCCCGCTTCCGTAGTTGTTGGGGGAGGAAACTCCCGAGGATCAGCTCAGCTCGCTGCCTGCCTCGGAGAACTTGGTGTCGATGCCGCCCTTGAGGAACTGCATCGCTGCGATACAGGCGACGGCGATGAGTGCGACCAACAGGGCGTACTCCACGAGGGAGGCGCCACGCTCAGTGCGTGCCTGTGCGGTCAACCATGCCCGGATGTACTGGAACTGAACCATCATGTGCTTTCTCCTTGGTGTGCTTCTCTGGTGCTTTGGAAGTTGCTTGTGGTGCTGGTGCTGTGAGGTGTGTTGCCTCAACCAATCCATCGGCACGGCGGGCCCGATTCCTGAATAGGTCGGACGGCCCATATCTGGTTCTCAGGGCCCAGAACGCCGATGTTCCGGCCTCAGCTCAACGACACGATTCCCATCCGCACGGCCTGGAGGACCGCTTGTGTGCGGTCGCGTGCGTCGAGCTTCTGGTAGATCGAGGCCAGGTGGTTCTTGACCGTCTTCTGGGAGATGTACAGCTGGGCTGCCACCTCCGGGGTGCTGCAGCCGTCCGCGATCAGCTGCAGGACCTCTTCTTCGCGCTTGGAGACCACGCGCTCATCGCCCGGGGTCGGAGCCTGCGGGGTGGGTTCATTGATCCGGCGGACCTCGTTGAGCATCGAACGGGCCAACTGAGGCGACAGAACGGTGTCTCCTTCAGCGGCCATGCGTACCGCTTCGGCGATCTCGCGTGTGGAGCAGTCCTTGGTGAGGTATCCCGCGGCGCCGGCCCTTATGGCTTCGGCCAGCACGTCCTGGTCGGCGTGCATCGTCAACATGACGACCCGGCTCGTGGCCCCGGAATCGATCACCTGGCGGCAGGCCTCCACTCCGTCGCAGTTCGGCATCGTGACGTCCATCAGGATCACGTCCGGAGTCAGTTCGCCCGCGAGCCGGATGGCCTCGACCCCGTCGCAGGCCTCACCGACAACGTCGAAACCGGCATCTGTCATCGATCGCCTGAGTCCCTCCCTGAGCATCCTGTGGTCGTCGGCCAGTAGCAGTCGCAAGGCCATTGCTCACCTCCCCATCGAAACGGCGTTCGCCGTCGGGTCGTTGGTTGCGATCGCCGTGGCGCCGCTCTGTTGTCCCTGTCCAGCGCTCTCATCAGCGGTCGGGTCGAGTACGCAACGGACCCGCGTGCCGCGCGCCGGTGCGCTGAGGATCTCGAGGCTGGCTCCGATGCTTGCGGCACGCTCACGCATGCCGAGCATCCCGTAGGAATCGAGCCTTCCGGCCTGGCCCGCTTCGAATCCGATGCCGTTGTCGGTCACCTCGATCAGTGCACGCTGGCCGTCGCAGCGCCAGACGATTCGCACCGCTGTGGCCTGCGCGTGGCGTTCCACGTTGGCGAGCGCCTCCTGGGCGACACGCCACATCTCGCGCTCCTGCAAGAGGGGAAGCCGGGCATGGCGGTCCGCGTCGACCTGAATCTGCAGGCCGCTGCGCTCGGTGACCCTGTCGACGAACTGTTCGAGCACATCGCCCAGGCCGACCGATTCCGAGACGTCGGTGCGGAGGTCATAGAGCGTGTCACGAACCTCTCGGATCACCCCGCGCACGTCCTCGCGGAGCTCGCCGATCTCGTTGGTGACGGGATCGCCGATGGCGTCGCGCTCGACGATGTGGTCCAGCTGGAACGCGAGGTAGGCCAGCGACTGTCCGATCCGGTCGTGGAGGTCGCGAGCGATCCGCGTCCTCTCCTCATCCGCACCAACGGTGCGCAGACGCGAGAACCAGCGTGCGTTGTCCACCGCCAGGGAAGCCGGAGCGACGAAGCCCTCGATGAGTTCCACGTCCCTGGCGCTGAAGTGGTCCACGTCGGTGTGTTCGATGGCGATCATGCCGATCACCGATCCGCGTGCCGGCATCACGGTGTAGATGCCCGAGCCGGCGCGGTCGTTCAGACCTCCCCCGACCGAGGGCACGTTGGGGATGTAGACAGGTCGGCTCTCGGTGAGCGCCTGACGCAACCCGGGACTGAGCTCGGTGGCACCGAGACGCTTGGGGACGTGCAGTCCGTGGTGCCTCGCCACGGCCCAACGTCCGTCCGTCTCGTCGAAGAGCAACACCGCGACGCTGTCGTAGGAGACCAGGGACTTCATGCGCTGGAGGGTCGAGTCCAGGACGTCGTCGAGGTCTAGCGAAGCCGGAAGCGTCTGGGTCACACGGTGCAGGGAGAACAGCAGGGTGTTGGCATCGGAGAGACGGCTCAGGCGGTCGAGTGCAAGCTCGCGCTCACGGACAGCTTCACCGGAGATCCGCCGGGCGTAGCCGGATATGACCGCCACGATGAGCACGATCGATCCCCATGAAGCGGAGCTGACCAGCGCCTCGCGCCGGTCGGGGGAGTCGATGATGAAGGGCCAACTCACGGCGATGACGGCTGCGATCGCAATCCGCAGGGCGAATCCGAATCCCCGTGCCAGACCGGCCAGCGCGATCGGCGTGAGCAGGACGAACACCAGGGGTGAATCCCATCCACCGGTGTAGATCACCGCCACCACGTGCAGTCCGACCTCACCCATCACCCTCAGCAGCGAACGGAGGTCGTCGGAGTAGGCGACCGGACGGAACGCCCTGAACACGGCGTAGGCCACGATCACGGCTGTCCAGACCCGGGTGGTGGTGCTGAGTTGGTTGGTGCTGGCGGCCAGCAGCAGCGAGATCGCCACCGTGGCCAGCCGCATCGCCGTGATCAGGCTCGAGAAGTTGGCCACACGGTCGGCCCGGTTCGTGGCCATCTGGTCGGCGACGATGTTGAAGTCGCCCGTGGGGGCCTGGTCCGGATCGATCAGAGCGTCCCGGAGCTCCCTGGAGAACCGGGCCTTGATCCGTCCGCGGAACCCTGTGTCCTCCTCGCCCTCGTCCTCGGCTCCCGAAGACCCGTTGGCGGGACTGGCCGGGTCAACGCCGCCGCCCGCGGCGCCCTCGGGGGCGGGCCGCAGATGATCGAACCCCGGGTCGAGGCTCGGATCCCCCTGCTGTGGCTGAGCCGGGTCAGCCGGCATGGGCGCGAACGCGGGCGAAAGGCCCTGGTCGGCGCCGGTGGTGCCTTGGCTGTTGCCGGGGAGGAAAGCCCCAGGTTGTTCAGGTTCTTGCGCGGTGCTCATGAGTGCTGTCCGGTTTCGGCTCTGCTTCACGGTCTCGCTCTGCATCGGCAGCACGGCCCCGTCCCTGAACGTTTTGGCGCTCTGAGGCAGACCTCGTGTCTCCATGTGGACCGGGCCTGCGCCGCGGTACGCGCCATGTAGCAGCGGTGACCGCGCGGTGTCGTAGGGTCGGAACCATGTTGCTGGTCGGACTCACCGGTGGGATTGGCTCGGGCAAGTCGACGGTGGGACGCGCCCTGGTGGAGCGAGGCGCTGTTCTGGTCGACGCCGATGAGATCGTGCGCCGGTTGCAGAGTCCGGGCACCAACGTGTTCGCCGAAATGGTGGAACGATTCGGATCCGGGATCGTGGCCGCCGATGGGACGCTCGACCGCCAGGCGGTGGCCGAGATCGTCTTCAACGACGAGGCGGCGCTGGCCGACCTCGGGGCGATCGTTCACCCACGTGTGCACGAGGAGATCGAACGCAGGGTGGCCGAACAGGTCGACACCGACAACGTGGTCGTCCTCGACATCCCGTTGCTCGGCGAGGCCGGTTGGCCGGGGTTGCAGGGGACGATCGTGGTCGACCTGCATCCCGACACCGCCGTTTCGCGCCTGGTGGAGCACCGGGGTTTCACCGAAGCCGACGCACTGGCCCGCATCGATGCCCAGATCGGCCGCAGCGAACGGTTGGAGATGGCCGACTTCGTGGTCGAGAACTCCGGACCGCTCGAGGATCTGGAAACGGAGATCGAACGCCTCTGGGAGTGGATCGGCTCGCTCGAGCAACGCTGAACGCCCGGCTCGTCCGGGGTCGGACCGTCGACCGATCGGGGCGCTGATCGCGTGTCGCAGGGTCTGGGTACGATTCCACGATGGCTGAAGTATCCGTTCCCACCAGCAGTGCGGCCGATGCCGAGGGGGCGGGTTTCGTCGATCCCGTGGGGGTTCCCGCAGAGCCTCGGATGGTTCGGCCCTTCGAGGTGGTGTCGCCCTTCGAGCCCGCCGGGGACCAGCCCAAGGCGATCGCGTCGCTGGCGGACGGAATCGAAGGGGGAGAGCGATTCCAGACGCTCCTGGGTATCACCGGATCGGGCAAGTCCGCCACGATGGCCTGGACGATCGAGGCGGTTCAGCGGCCAACGTTGATCCTGGCGCCCAACAAGAGCCTGGCGGCCCAGTTGGCCAACGAGTTCCGTGAGTTCTTCCCCAACAACCGTGTCGAGTACTTCGTCTCCTACTACGACTACTACCAACCCGAGGCATACATCGCCTCGAGCGACACCTACATAGAGAAGGACTCCTCGGTCAACGACGAGATCGACCGCCTCAGGCACTCCGCGACCTCTGCGCTGTTGACCAGGCGCGATGTGATCGTGGTGGCTTCCGTGAGCTGTATCTACGGCCTGGGATCGCCCGAGGAGTATGCATCTCGGCTCCTGGCGGTCCGGGTGGGCGACACGGTCGACCAGCGCGCGGTGCTGAGGCGTCTGGTCGATCTCCAGTACGAGCGAAACGACATGAACCTGGTCCGCGGCAAGTTCCGCGTGCGGGGAGATGTGGTCGAGATCCACCCGGCCTACGACGAGACGGCGGTCCGGGTCGAGTTCTTCGGCGATGACATCGAGGCGATATCGGTGGTCGACCCACTCACGGGGGAGAAGGTCGGCGAACTCGACGAGCTGGCGGTGTTTCCCAACACCCACTACGCCACCTCCGACGAACGGCTCGGTGCAGCGATCAAGCGCATCGAGTCAGAACTGCAACAGCGTCTGGCCCAGTTCGAGTCCGAGGGCAAGCTGCTCGAGGCGCAGCGACTGCGCATGCGCACCGAGTACGACCTCGAGATGCTCACCGAGATGGGCTTCTGCAACGGGGTGGAGAACTACTCGGCGCCACTCGACGGCCGTGGCCCCGGCGAGGCTCCCAACACGCTGCTCAACTTCTTTCCAGCGGACTACCTCACGATCATCGACGAGTCCCACGTGGCGATCCCGCAGCTGCACGGCCAGTACGCGGGGGACCGTTCCCGCAAGGAACAACTGATCGAACACGGGTTCAGGCTCCCCTCGGCAGCCGACAACCGCCCCCTGCAGTTCGAGGAGTGGATGCAACGAGCGGGCCAGACCGTGTTCCTGTCGGCCACCCCCGGTGACTGGGAGTTGGAACAGTCCACCAACGTCGTCGAACAGATCGTTCGTCCCACCGGCCTGATCGACCCCGAGGTGATCATCAAGCCCACGAAGGGCCAGATCGACGACCTGCTGGCACTGATCAACGAGCGGGTGGAGCAGACCGAGCGGGTTCTGGTCACCACGCTCACCAAGAAGATGGCCGAGGACCTCACCGACTACCTGCTCGAGATGGGGGTACGGGTCCGCTACCTGCACTCCGAGGTCGACACCTTGCAGCGGATCGAACTCATCCGCGACCTCCGTCTCGGTGAGTACGACGTGCTGGTCGGCATCAACCTGCTGCGGGAGGGCCTCGACATCCCCGAGGTGTCGCTCGTGGCGATCCTCGACGCCGACAAGGAAGGCTTCCTGCGCTCCGAGCGCTCCCTCATCCAGATGATCGGCCGCGCCGCCAGGAACGTCAACGGTCAGGTCGTCATGTACGCCGACGCGGTGACCGACTCGATGACCAGTGCGATCTCGGAGACGAATCGACGTCGGGGACTCCAGCAGGCCTACAACGAAGAGCACGGGATCCATCCCAAGACGATCGTCAAGGCCGTGACCGACATCCTCGCGGAGCTGCGCGGCACCGACGGCGCCTCCCCGTTGCCGACCGGGGGCAAGCGCAAGCAGCGTCCGGGCGAGAAGGCGCGTGCGGAGCAGTACGCCGCCGACCTACCGCCCCAGGATCTCGGTGCACTGATCGGATTGCTCGAAGAGGAGATGCACCAGGCTTCGACCGACCTCCGTTTCGAAGAGGCGGCAAGGTTGCGCGACGAGATCAAGGACCTCGAGCGCGAGCGCCGCTCAGCCGGAGGTTGACCGTCCGGCCGGTTCGAACCGGTCAGCCAGGAGCGATCGCGCGCTGGCGCAGCCAGTGGTCGGCGAGGACCAGCAGCACCGCCGCTTCGACCATCGGAACCGCGCGGGGCAAAACGCACGGGTCATGGCGTCCCTTGGCCTCGAGCGTGGTCGCTTCGCCATCCCGGGTGACCGTCTGCTGAGGCGACGCGATCGTTGCGGTCGGTTTGAACGCCGCGCGCAGCAGAACCGTCTCGCCGTTGGTGATGCCACCCTGGACCCCACCGGAGTTGTTGGTGGTGGTTCGTGGCCCGTCGGGGCCCGGCACGAACGGGTCGTTGTGCTCCCTGCCCGTCATGGCGGTGGCACCGAATCCGGAACCGATCTCGAATCCCTTGGTAGCCGGCAAGGACATCACGGCCCTGGCGAGGTCGGCCTCGAGCTTGTCGAACACCGGTTCGCCCAGGCCCGGTGGGACGCTGCGTGCCACGCAGCTGACGACTCCACCGAGTGAATCCCCGTCGCGACGTGCGTTCTCGATCGCCTCGGTGATCAGCGCGGCCGCCTCCGGGTCGGGACAGCGCGTCGGGTCGCGTTCGACGTCATCGAGGGTGACCGTGTCCGCGTCGACGGTGGCCGAGATGCCGTGGACGGACTCCACCCAGGCGAGAACCTCGATCCCGCACTGTTGTGCGAGGAGCTTCCGGGCCACCGCTGCGGCGGCGACCCGACCGATCGTCTCGCGGGCCGAGGCGCGGCCACCTCCGGCGACGGCACGCGTTCCGTACTTCGCCTCGGTGGTCCAATCGGCATGCGACGGCCGGTACAGCTCCGCCATGTGGTCATAGGCGCCGGATCGCTGGTCCTTGTTGCGAACCAGCATCGCGATCGGCGAACCGAGGGTGTGGCCGGCGTCCACCCCCGAGACGATCTCGACGGTGTCGGTCTCATCGCGCTGGGTGACCAGGCGGCTCTGGCCAGGTCGCCGACGGTCCAGGTCGTGCTGGATGTCGTCCTCGGACAGCTCCAACTGCGGTGGGCAGCCGTCCACCACGCACCCCACGGCGCCGCCGTGCGATTCACCGAAGGTGGTGACGCGGAAGAGGGCGCCGGTGCTGGAGGCCATCCAGCCAGTATGCCGTGCCGCGGCGCCCGAGGGCGCATGGGAACATGCGTTCGGTCCGGCTTGCACCGTGCACTATGGTCGCGCGGATGGCCGCGTCACGATCTGCGGCTGCCCGTCACGACAAGATCGTCATCCGGGGAGCCCGCGAGCACAACCTCCACGACATCGATCTCGACCTTCCGCGCGATCGCCTGATCGTGTTCACGGGCCTGTCGGGATCCGGCAAGTCCTCGCTCGCGTTCGACACGATCTACGCCGAGGGCCAGCGCCGCTACGTGGAGTCGCTCTCCGCGTACGCACGGCAGTTCCTCGGCCAGATGGACAAGCCGGACGTGGATGTCATCGAGGGACTCTCCCCGGCGATATCGATCGACCAGAAGTCGGCCTCGCGCAACCCGCGCTCCACCGTGGGAACGGTCACCGAGGTCTACGACTACCTCAGGCTGCTCTTCGCCCGGGTGGGAATTCCCCATGATCCCGAGACCGGCGAACGCCTCGTACGTCAGACCCCTCAGCAGATCGTCGATCGCATCCTGCGGATGCCCGAGGGCACCCGGTTCCAGGTGCTCGCTCCCGTCGTGCGCGGCAGGAAGGGCACCTACGAACAACTGCTGGCCGATCTCGCATCGGAGGGTTTCCCGCGGGTTCGCATCGACGGAGAGATCCACGACCTGCCGACCAAGGTCGATCTGGCCCGCTACGAGGTGCATCACATCGAGGCGGTCATCGACCGCCTGGTGCTGCGCAAGGGCATCGAAAGACGCCTGACGGATTCGATGGAGACAGCGCTCACGCTGGCAGAGGGCGTCGCCCAGGTCGAGATCGTGCCGCGTGAGGGCGAGGACGAGGAGCCCGAACTCTTCACGTTCTCCGAGAGCCTCTCGAGACCCTCCGATGGCAAGTCCTTCGAGGAGCTCGCCCCCAGGAACTTCTCGTTCAACTCTCCCTACGGAGCCTGCTCTGTCTGTGACGGCCTCGGCACCACCTTCGAGGTGGACCCCGAGCTGGTGGTCCCTGATCCCGATCTCTCGGTCGCCGAGGGTGCTCTCGCGCCCTGGGCTTCAGGGCACGCCAAGTACTTCCACCGACTCCTCGAGTCGCTCTGCGAGGAGGAGGGCATCGACTACGACAAGCCCTTCGCCAAGCTGCCCAAGGGCCATCGCAAGATCCTCCTGCACGGCATTCCGGGAGCGGAGAAGGTTCAGGTGCGCTTCCGCAACCGCTACGGGCGTACCCGCACCTACAGCGCCAAGTACGAAGGCGTGATTCCCTACCTCAAGCGTCGCCACGCGGAATCCGAGAGCGACAACGCACGCGAGGCGATCGAGGGCTACATGCGACAGGTGCCCTGCGAGGTGTGCGACGGGGCGCGGCTCAACCCGTTGGCCCTCGCAGTCACCGTGGGCGACCTCAACATGCACCAGCTGTGTTCGCTGTCGATCGCCGAGACCGCCAAGCGACTGCTCGAACTCGAGTTGGACGACCGGCAGGCACTCATCGCGGAGAGCATTCTCAAGGAGATCAACGCCCGCCTGCAGTTCCTCTGCGACGTGGGCCTCGACTACCTCAACCTGGAACGCTCGGCAGCCACCTTGTCGGGCGGCGAGGCACAGCGGATCCGTCTGGCCTCGCAGATCGGATCGGGCCTCGTCGGAGTGCTCTACGTGCTCGACGAACCGTCCATCGGTCTGCACCAGCGCGACAACCACCGGCTCATCGAAACCCTCGAACGACTGCGGGACCTGGGCAACACGGTCCTGGTGGTGGAACACGACGAGGACACGATCCGCGTGGCCGACCACGTGGTGGACATCGGACCCGGGGCGGGGGAGCACGGTGGAGAGGTGGTGCACTCCGGCAGTGTGAAGCAGCTGGAGAAGACCAAGCGCTCGCTCACCGGTCAGTACCTGGCAGGCAAGCGCTCGGTGCCGGTACCCGAGCACCGGCGGGAGCCCGCGGAGGAGCGGCTCAGGGTGATCGGGGCCCGTGAACACAATCTCGCCGACATCGACGTCGAGATTCCCCTGGGCTGCATGGTCACGGTCACGGGGGTGTCGGGTTCGGGCAAGTCGACCCTGGTGAACGACATCCTCCTGCGGTCGCTGATGCAGCGGATCTACAAGTCCAAGGTGCCGCCCGGTCTGCACCGCAGGGTCGAGGGAATGGAGCACCTCGACAAGGTGATCAACATCGACCAGTCGCCTATCGGACGCACGCCGCGCTCCAATCCGGCCACCTACACCGGGGTGTTCGACCACATCCGCAAGCTGTTCGCCAAGACCAACGAGGCGAAGGTGCGCGGCTACCTACCGGGCCGGTTCAGCTTCAACGTCAAGGGTGGACGCTGCGAGGCCTGCTCGGGCGACGGCACGATCAAGATCGAGATGCACTTCCTGCCCGACGTGTACGTGCCCTGTGAGATCTGCAAGGGCGCCCGCTACAACCGCGACACCCTCGACATCACCTTCAAGGGCCTCAACATCGCGGAGGTCTTGGATCTCCCCTGCGAGGAGGCCCTCGAGTTCTTCTCCAACCAGCCCACGATCGCCCGGCACATGCAGACCCTGGTCGACGTCGGGCTCGGATACGTGCGTCTCGGTCAACCGGCCACCACGCTCTCAGGGGGCGAGGCCCAACGTGTGAAGTTGGCCTCCGAGCTGGCGAAGCGCTCCACCGGCCACACGATCTACCTGCTGGACGAACCGACCACGGGTCTTCACTTCGAGGACATCCGCAAGCTCCTCACGGTGCTCAGTCGGCTCGTCGACGTAGGCAACACGGTTCTGGTGATCGAACACAACCTCGACGTGATCAAGACCGCTGACTGGATCATCGACCTGGGTCCCGAGGGTGGAACAGGCGGTGGGTCGGTGGTTGCGGAGGGCACTCCCGAAGAGGTGGCAGCGGTACCCCAGAGCTACACCGGGCAGTTCCTCGCCCCGTTGTTGGCGTCCAGCTGAACGGTTCCGCATCCGGCGCCACGAGGCGGCCCCGCAGGTGACCGTGGGTGCCGAGAGCCTGTCCGAGGTTGCCGGCTCAGGTCTGGCCCGGAGCTGCCGATAGGTACCTCATGGATCTTGACCGGCTCGAAGGCGACCGATCGACCGCGGTGTTCGGAGTCTCCACCAGTGGGGCAGTGGCGACGCTGCCGGCGCGCCCGGCCCCGGCACACCCACCGGCTGCGCTCGACCCCGAGAGCCTGGTGCCCTGGGATCCGAACGGTGAGTTCGCGTGGATGGGCACAGGGGTACTCCCCAACGCCCAGGAAACAGAACGGGCGATCGAGGTCATCTCTGCGGTGCCGCTCGCCGCGGCGGTGGGCTGGTCGGTGCGAGGTCACCAGTGGACCACTCATCCGCGCAGGCTGAGAACGGCCGTGGTCAGTCCCTCCAAGACCTGGGACATCGAGGTGATGCGCGGCGTGCGCGAGGTCGATGGCCTGTCGGGCAGGATCCTGGTCCGGATGCGGCACATCCGACGGCTCGATGTAGACCTGCTGGGTGAGCTGAACGACTCCGAACCCGCGTCGGAGGAGACGACCATCCGCGTCACCCGCGCGATGCGCGAGAGCGGATTCCGTCTGCTGTACCTGGGCGCACCCTGAACCGGACGGCGACCTGACAGACGGGCTGGTCCCGCCGGCGGACCGGCTTGATCCGGGTACCGTGTGGTCGCGGTGGGAGCTGATCCGGGGTTCGGCATTGATCCGGGCCCGGCGCAGATGGGTTTGCAGGCTTCTGGCGCCGATGGCGCTCAGGTGATCGCGAGCATCCTGTCGAGCGCGAGTCGAGCGTGCGCGGCCACCGTCTCGGGGACGGTGATCCGGTTGACCACGTTCCCGGCCACCAGCTCCTCGAGGGTCCAGGCGAGATGCGGACCGTCGATGCGGAACATCGTCGAGCAGGGACAGACCAGGGGATCGAGCGAGACCACGGTCTTGTCCGGGGTCTCCTCGTTGAGGCGGTGCACCAGGTGGATCTCTGTGCCCACCCCGATCACCGAACCGGTGGGGGCAGCGGCGACCGCCTTGATGATCGCGTCGGTGGAACCGACCTGGTCCGCCATGGAGCAGACCTCGTAGCTGCACTCGGGGTGTGTCACGACGATTCCGTCGGGATGTTCGGCCCTGAACGCCTCGATGTGCGCGGGACGGAAACGCTGATGCACCGAGCAGTGGCCTTTCCAGAGCAGGAACCTGCTCCGTTTGACCTCTGCCTCGCTCAAACCGCCGAGGTCGGCTCTCGGGTTCCACACGGCCATGTCGCTGTCGTCGTAGCCCATGGCCATTCCGGTGTTGCGCCCGAGGTGTTGGTCCGGGAAGAACAGCACCTGGGAGGCGTTGGGGCCCTCGGGGTCGTTGAAGGCCCACTCGAGTACCGCTCGGGCATTGCTCGAGGTGCACACCGCGCCACCCCTTGCACCCACGAACGCCTTCAGGTCTGCTGAGGAGTTCATGTAGGTGATCGGCAGGACCCGTTCGATATCGGTGACCTCGGCGATGGAGTCCCAGGCCTCCTCCACCTCGTCGATGTTGGCCATGTCGGCCATCGAACAACCGGCGTTGAGGTCCGGCAGCACCACCTGCTGATGGTCAGCCGTGAGGATGTCCGCGGATTCAGCCATGAAGTGCACACCGCAGAACACGATGTAGTCGGCCTCCGGTCGCTGTTGGGCGAGCACGGACAGTCCGAAGCTGTCGCCGCGCGCATCGGCCCAGCGCATCACCTCGTCGCGCTGGTAGTGGTGTCCGAGCACGAACAATCGGTCACCGAGGGATTCCTTGGCCGCCGCGATCCGCTCGACGAGATCGTCGGGGGACGCGTCGTTGTACTCCGCCGGGATCCCGGCTTGTAGACGCAACATGTGGGATGACCTCCTGTTCGCTGTGGCACTGGGTGCACAGCTGTGAGGACCTCCGCTTCACGGCCGGTGGGGGCAGCCTGGTCGCCTCGCCACGGGTGTGTCGGCCACGGAAGTATGTGGGCCGGAGGCCAGGCCGGCTGTTGTAGAGGATATCCGCCTCCGCGAGGTTCCAACAGCCATGTGAACCATCTATTCCGTGCGCGGGTACGGTCGCACCCGATGGTCGAACGTCCACCCGCAGGGTCGATCCCTGACACGCCGGGCAGCTACCAGTTCAAGGACGCCCACGGACGGGTTATCTATGTGGGCAAGGCCAAGTCGTTGCGCCAACGGCTGTCGAACTATTTCGCCGACCCGAGGACACTGCCGGTGCGCACCGCACAGATGGTTCGCACCGCGGAGTCGGTCGAGTGGATCCAGGTCCGCAACGAGGTCGAGGCGCTGATGCTCGAGTACTCGCTGATCAAGCAGCACCGGCCGCGGTTCAACGTGAGGCTGGTGGATGACAAGTCCTATCCGTTCCTGGCGGTGACCCTGGCCGACCAATGGCCGCGGCCGATGGTGGTGCGGGGTCGCAAGCGCAAGGGCAACCGCTACTTCGGCCCCTATGCCCATGCCTATGCCATCCGGGACACCCTCGACGAGCTGTTGCGCACGTTCCCCCTGAGGACGTGTTCGGATGCCAAGTTCCGCCGCCACGAGCGGCTGGGCAAGCCCTGCTTGTTGTTCCACATCGAGAAGTGTTCGGGGCCGTGCGTCGGTGAGGTCCCGGCGGAGCGTTACGCCGAGTTGGTCGAGGAGTTCATGCAGTTCCTCGACGGAGACACCGAGCCGGTGCTCCAACGCCTCGAAGCGGAGATGAGAAGCGCTGCGGAGAACATGGAGTTCGAACACGCGGCCCGGGTCCGCGACCGGCTGGCCACGGTGCGCCGTGCGATCGAGCGCCAGCAGATGGTCGCTGACACCAACGAGAGCTTCGATGTGATCGGCATCGAGGAGGACGAACTCGAGGCCTCGGTGCAGGTGTTCCTGGTGCGCAGGGGCCGGGTGGTGGGCCGCAGCGGGTTCCTGCTCGACAAGGTGCTCGACCTGAGTCCCGCCGAGACGGTGAGCGCTGCGATGGAGCACCTGTACGGCGATGAGCCTGCGATGGGCTGGCCGAAGATGGTGTTGATGCCCACCTTGCCCGACGACCCCGATCTGTACCGGGCGTGGCTGGCGGAGATGCGCGGCACCAATGTGGAGCTGCGGGTGCCGCGCCGGGGTCCCAAGCGCCAACTCGCCGACACCGTGCACCAGAACGCGGCGGAGGCCCTGACGCGTCACAGACTCCGCCGGGCAAGTGACCACAACACGCGTGCCAGGGCGCTGAACGAGCTCGAAACGGCGCTGGAGCTTCCCGATGCGCCGTTGCGGATCGAGTGTTACGACATGAGCCACCTGCAGGGCACCGACTACGTGGGTTCGATGGTGGTCCTCGAGGACGGCCTTCCCCGCAAGTCGGAATACCGCAAGTTCCGGATCAAGGGTGTGGAGGGCAACGACGACTTCGCAGCCATGCGAGAGGTGCTCCACCGCCGGCTCAGCGCGTACCTGGCCGACCGGGATCTCCCCGCAGCGGAACGCGGCAAGTTCTCCTATCCGCCGCAACTGCTGTTGGTGGACGGCGGCAAGGGCCAGTTGGGTGTGGCCACCGGTGTCCTCGAGGAGCTGGGCCTCACAGAGGAGATCCCGGTGGCCTCGCTCGCGAAGCGATTCGAGCAGGTGTACCTGCCCGGGCGCCCCGACCCCGTCGAGGTGCCCAGGGGTTCTGAGGCGTTGTTCATGCTGCAGCGGATCCGGGACGAGTCCCATCGGTTCGCGATCAGCTACCACCGCCAGCTGCGCGGCAAACGCATGTTGTTGTCCGAACTCGACGATGTGACGGGTCTGGGGCCACGGCGTCGTGAGCGGCTGATCGAACACTTCGGAAGCGTCCCCAAGTTGCGATCAGCGGCTCTCGAGGACCTGCTCGCGCTGTCCTGGCTGCCCAGCGATGTGGCCGAAGCGGTCCACGAACGGCTCCACGGCACCTCCAGCTGAGTCGGTGTCCGGGCGGGAACCGTTGCCCGTCGATCCAATACGCTGCTGCGATGGCCTTGTTGCGGTTCTTCGGGGGGACCATGGGCTCGGGGAAGTCCACCCTCGCTCTGCAGATCCACCACAACCTGTCGCGAACCGGGCTCGACGGAGTCCTGGTGTCGCGTCTCGACCGTGAGGGGTCGGTCGTGTCATCGCGTCTCGGGGTCTCCGCGGAAGCGCTCGAGGCCGGCCCGGAAGTGGACCTCGAGAAGTTGGTGGTGTCGCGGGGAGGTCTCGACTACCTGGTCTGCGACGAGGCGCAGTTCCTCGAACCGGAACAGGTCGAACAACTGGCGCGCGCGGTCGATGACCACGGGGTGGATGTCTGGGCGTTCGGCCTGCTCACGAGCTTCCAGGGACGCCTGTTCCCCGGCACGGCGCGTCTGATGGAACTGGCCGACGAACGCCAGGACCTCCAGGTCGAGGCCCGTTGCTGGTGTGGGGAGCGCGCCACGCACAACGCCCGTCTGGTCGACGGTGTGTTCACCCTCGAGGGCGAGCTGCACATGGTCGGTGACACGGGCGATCCCGAGGACCACCAGGAGCGATTCGCACTGGAAACTCCCCGGGTCACCTATGAACTGCTGTGCCGGCGGCACTGGCTGGCGGGTGAGCCGACCTCGCCACCTGCCTGAGCGGGCCAGCACCTCGCCGGGCCGCCCGCGCCTCGGAGGGTTGGGGCGGGGATAGCGTTGCGGTGTGGTCGAAGTACTTCTCATAGCGGGCATGTCCGGAGCAGGACGGACCCAGGCCGGCAACACGCTCGAGGATCTCGGCTGGTTCGTGATCGACAACATGCCCGTGGAGTTGATCCCCAAGGTCGCAGAACTGGGCCGATTCAGTGGTGGGTCCGCAGGCCTGGCACTGGTAACCGGCACCGGGGATGACATCGGCGCTCTCTCTCCGGCGGTGGAGGAACTGCGTGGCTCGGGAGCATCTGTGCACACGCTGTTCCTCGAGGCATCCACGCCCGTGCTGGTTCGCCGCTACCGCGATACCCGTCGGCGACACCCGCTGTTGGGACTGACCGCCTCGACCGAGGCCGCGATAGATGAGGAACGCCGCCTGTTGTCCGGGGTCCGCGAACGTGCCGACATGGTCATCGACACCAGCGACATGAACATCCACGACCTCCGACGTCGGATCACCGAGATGTTCGCCAACCCCGAGGACACCCGCACCCAGATAACCCTGCTGTCGTTCGGTTTCAAACACGGCGTACCCGCTGACGCGGACCTGCTGTTCGACTGTCGCTTCCTTCCCAACCCACACTGGGAGGAAGGACTGCGAGACCTGACCGGGCTCGACGACGAGGTCCAGCACTACGTGACCGACAGCGACCTGGCCACGGACTTCATCAGCCGAACGGAGCACCTGCTCGATCTGCTGGTGCCCGCATACGAGACCGAGGGCAAGTCAGTGCTCACGATCGCGTTCGGCTGCACCGGCGGGCACCATCGTTCGGTCACGCTCGCCGAACGCTTTGCCGGGATTCTGCGTGACAAGGGGTTCTCACCCCGTGTGCGCCATCGGGACATCGAGAGATGAGTCGGCTCGGGAGCAGCCCCGAGGAGCAACCCCACGAACCGGACGAACGCCCCTCGGTCGTCGCCATGGGTGGTGGGCACGGTCTGGCAGCAACGCTGCGCGCGCTTCGCCGGATCCGGGTGCGACCCACAGCGGTCGTGTCGGTGGCGGACGACGGCGGCTCGACCGGTCGCCTGCGGGCCGACTCCGAGCGCGCGGCGCCGGGCGACATCCGCAAGTGCCTGGTCTCGCTGTCGAGCGAGGCAGGTCCCTTCACCCGTGTCATGGAGCACCGCTTCGGTGCGGGCGAACTCGAGGGTCACTCGTTCGGCAACCTGTTGCTGGCCGCGCTGGAGGAGTCCGAGGGTGGTCTGATCCCGGCGGTCGAGGTCGTCTCGGACCTACTCGGTGTCGAAGGTGCGGTACTTCCGGCCACCGGCGATGTCGTGGAGTTGGTGGCGACCCTGGACAGCGGCGAGGAGGTCGTGGGGCAGGCTGCGGTGGCAGCCACCGCTGGAATACGCGAGGTCTCGCTGCGGCCCGAGTGCAGCCCACCCGAACAGGTGCTGGGTGCCATAGCGGCGGCCGACACGCTGCTGCTCGGACCGGGCTCGCTCTACACCTCGGTGTTGGCGGCTGCGGTGGTGCCCGGGCTGACCGAGGCCATCGGGCTCAGCTCGGCGCCGTTGGTGTTCGTCTGCAACCTGCGACCCCAGGCCCACGAGACGGACGGCTACGACGTGGAGGCCCACCTCAGCGCGCTCAGGCGCCACGGTCTCGATCCCGACGTGGTCCTCTATGACCCCGCCACGATGAGCGGCGCGGACGCCCTGGGAGGTCCGGAGGTGGTGGCGGCACCCCTGGCGGCCCCGACGGGACTCGCCCATGACACCACCCTTCTCGCTGCAGCACTCGAAGGCCTTCTGCTGCCCTGACGAGCACCCGAAACGACGCCGTGTCCGGCGGCGATTGGCACCAATGCGGGTTTTCTGGTCGGATGGTCCCGATGCCCTGTGACTCAGGGTACGACGACGAGCAGTAGTGCATGAGGGGTGCTGAGAGATGACAGTTCGCATTGGGATCAACGGATTCGGGCGCATCGGCCGGAACTTCTTCCGGGCCGCGAAGGCCCGTGGTGCCGACATCGACTTCGTGGCGGTGAACGACCTCGGATCCCTCGAGACCATGGCCCTGCTGCTCAAGCGTGACTCGGTCGCGGGCACCTACCCGGGTGAGATCGAAGTGGTCGACGGTGGGATCAACGTCGACGGCGACGTCCTCAAGGTGGTGTCGCACCGCGACCCCAAGGACATCCCCTGGGGTGACCTCGGCGTGGACGTCGTCATCGAGTCCACCGGCATCTTCGCCGACCGCGACAAGGCCGCTGCACACCTCGACGGTGGTGCGCCACGGGTCATCGTGTCGGCTCCGGCCTCCGGCGCCGACGCCACCTTCGTGGTGGGCGTCAACGACGACACCTTCGATCCCGAGAAACACATCGTGGTCTCCAACGCGTCCTGCACCACCAACTGCTTCGTGCCACTGATCAAGGTCCTCGACGACGCCTTCGGCGTCGAGAAGGGCCTCATGAACACCATCCACGCCTACACCGGCGATCAGAGCCTGGTCGATGGCCCCCACAAGGATCCGCGTCGGGCCCGTGCCGCCGCCATCAACATCGTGCCCACCTCCACCGGTGCCGCACGTGCGACCGGTCTGGTGCTGCAGTCGATGCAGGGCAAGCTGGACGGCACCTCGCTGCGGGTTCCCGTGCCGACCGGATCGATCACCGACTTCGTGGGTGTGTTGAACCAGGACGTCACCGTCGAACAGGTCAACGAGGCCTTCAAGGCCGCCGCTTCGGAGGGACCCCTCAAGGGCATCCTGCAGTACACCGAGGAGCCACTGGTGAGCTCCGACATCGTCGGATCGCCCTACAGCTCGATCTTCGACTCCGGGCTGACCATGGCCATGGGCAACCTCGTCAAGGTGCTCTCCTGGTACGACAACGAGGCCGGCTACTCCAACCGCCTGGTCGACCTGGCACTCAAGGTCGGCGCAGCGAACGGCTGAGTCGGTGCAGTTCGGAGTTCCTGAACTCGAGGACCTCGGCGAGGTCGATGGCCGTTCGGTGCTGGTACGGGCCGACTTCAACGTGCCGATCCGCAACGGCGAGATCACCGACGACCTTCGTATCCGCTCGGCATTGCCGACCCTGCGTTGGCTCACCGAGCGCGGTGCGAAGGTGACCGCCTGCACCCACCTCGGCCGCCCCAAGGGCAAGCCGGATCCCGCATTCTCGGTGGAACCGGTCCGGGTTCGCCTGGCCGAGCTCGCCCCGGGTGTGGAACTGCTCGACAACCTGCGCTTCGACCCGGGTGAGACCGAGGACGATCCCGGCTTCGTGGAACAGCTCGTGGCCGGTCACGACATGTACGTCAACGACGCGTTCGGTGCATCACACCGCTCGCACGCCTCGATCGTGGGGCCACCCCGAACACTTCCCTCGGCTGCAGGCCGCCTGCTGGCCAAGGAGGTGGAGGTGCTCCTGGGCGTGCGTGAGAACCCCCGCAAGCCCTTCGTAGCGATCACAGGTGGCGCCAAGGTGTCGGACAAGCTCGGTGTGATCCGGGCGCTGCTCGACATCGCCGACACCGTGCTCATCGGCGGTGGGATGTGTTTCACGTTCTTCAAGGCGATGGGCCACACGATCGGCAACTCGTTGTGCGAGGACGATCAGGTGCAACAGTGCGCCGACCTGCTCGAGGAGTTCGGCTCGCGCCTGGTGCTCCCCGAGGACGTGGTCGGACTGGGGCCGGGCGGAAAGATCGGTGATCCCTCCGCCGGGGGAGAGGTGCGCAACTTCGGTCGGTCGTTGCCCGACGGATGGATGGGCCTCGACGTGGGGCCCGGCACCGCCGCGGCGTTCGGTGAGTTGATCCTCGAGGCACGCACGATTCTCTGGAACGGGCCGATGGGCGTGTTCGAGGACCCCCGTTTCGAGGCCGGTACCCGGGCGGTGGGCCATTCGGTCGCCGAGTCCCGGGGTTTCTCCGTGATCGGGGGCGGCGACTCCGCTGCCGCAGTTGCCCAGTTCGGCCTTGCGTCGGAGGTCGACCACATCTCCACCGGAGGCGGAGCCTCGCTCGAGTTGATCGAACGCGGCGACCTTCCGGGCCTGGCGGCGTTGCGAGGTGCCCCCAACGCCGGATAGAACGGCGGACTACCGCCGCATGCCCACCTAGAGTCCGTTCTGTGTGCCCTGGCTAGCCCACTGAGCGCGTCTGGCGACACAGAACCACCATGAGGAGCCGATATGGCCGATTCCCGCAAGCCGATCATCAGTGGCAACTGGAAGATGCACCACAACCACTTCGAGGCGATCCAGTGCGTGCAGAAGCTCCACTACCGCCTCGAGTCCGACGACTTCGCCTCGGTCGAGGTCACCGTGCACCCGCCGTTCACCGACATCCGCTCCATCCAGACGCTCATCGAGAGCGACAAGATGAAGATCGGCCTCGGAGCCCAGAACTGTCACTGGGAGGAAAAGGGCGCCTTCACCGGTGAGATCGCGCCCGCCATGCTCGCCAAGTTGGATGTCGGACACGTGATCGTGGGTCACTCCGAACGCCGTGAGCTGTTCGGCGAGACCGATGACAGCGTCAACAAGAAGGTCAAGGCCGTCATCGCCAACTCGATGGTGCCGATCCTGTGCTGTGGGGAGACCCTCGAGGAGCGCCAGCAGTCAATGGCCGAAGCAAAGGTCCAGGGTCAGGTGCGGGAAGGCCTGGCGGGACTGTCCGGGGAGATGGTCTCCAAGCTGGTGATCGCCTACGAACCGATCTGGGCCATCGGCACCGGGGAGACCGCAACAGCGGAGGACGCCCAGGCGATGTGCGCCGAGGTGCGCCAGGTGGTGCGCGAAGCGCATGGGGACAAGGCCGCGGACGCGGTTCGGGTCCAGTACGGAGGTTCGGTGAAGCCCGGCAACATCGTCGAGCTGATGTCACAGCCCGACATCGACGGTGCCCTGGTGGGCGGAGCGTCGCTCGAAGCCGATTCCTTCGCTGCGATAGTGCAGTACCGGAACCACTGACGTCGGTGCGGTAGTACCGCTGCGACCGTCGGCTCCACTAAGCTCTCACGCCGTGGGAATCATCCAGCTCATCCTTTGGATCCTCCAGTTCGGTCTCGGCATCGGACTGATCTTCTTGGTGCTCATCCACTCCGGCAAGGGCGGAGGCCTCTCCGACATGTTCGGCGGGGGACTCGGCGCATCTGCTGCGGGATCCACCGTGATGGAGAAGAACCTCGACCGAATCACAGTGGTGATCGCACTCCTGTTCGCGTTCAACACGCTGATCATGGCGTTGGTGCTGGACACCTGAGCCAGCCGGCACTGCCACCCGCAATCGGTGGGATCTGACCACCCGCGTCGGAACGGCGGCGCCGCTGTACCCTGTGAGCCTGTGTATGGAAGGACTCAAGGGTGACCAAGGACGCTGAACGGCTGAGCTTCGACGGTGTCGACACCAGAGCTGTGCCAGTCGTCCAGCCCAGCAACGAGAACGTCGATCCGGCCGACCTGACGATCACCCACATGGAAGGCGCTCGCGCCTACGCCGAAAAGATCACCAAGAAGAAGTACCTCAGTGATCTGCGCGATCTTCAGGTGGAAATCCTCAAATTGCAGCGTTGGGTGAAGGAGAACGGCGAGCGGATCGTGATCCTGTTCGAAGGTCGCGATGCAGCAGGCAAGGGCGGGGCGATCCGCAGGTTCACCGAGAACATCAATCCGCGTGGAGCTCGCACGGTCGCTCTGACGAAGCCCGATGACACAGAACGTGGCCAGTGGTACTTCCAGCGGTACGTTGCCCACCTGCCGACCGCCGGAGAGATGGTCTTCTTCGACCGGTCCTGGTACAACCGAGCCGGTGTCGAAATCGTGATGGGTTTCTGCACCGCCCACGAGTACGGGGAGTTCTTCCGGCAAGCGCCGGGGTTCGAACGGAGCATCGTTGAATCCGGAACACACCTGTTCAAGTTCTGGTTCACCGTGAGCCGCCCCAATCAGTTGGCACGGTTCGAGGCTCGCAAGGACGATCCTCTTCGGCAGTGGAAGTTCTCACCGGTGGACGAGGCTTCGCTCGGCAAGTGGGACGAGTACACCCGGGCCCGCGACGCGATGCTCATCCACACCGACAGTCCGGTGGCTCCGTGGATCGTGATCAACTCCAACGAGAAGAAGCGAGCGAGACTGGAGTCGATGCGCCACGTCGTGCACAGCATCGATTACGCGCACAAGGACCACGAAGTGGCTCGAGCTCCCGACCCCTTGGTCGTCCAACCAGCATCTGCGGTCATGACCGTGACGGAGACGTCAGCCGCGCCCTAGCCCGGGCTCCCGGGGCCGTTTCGGGGCTGGAATCCGAACGCGCTAGAGTCGTCGCCTGCCCCACCTGCGGTGGGACCACGTCGGAGTGGCGGAATTGGCAGACGCGCTAGCTTGAGGGGCTAGTGCCCGCAAGGGCGTGGGGGTTCAAGTCCCCCCTCCGACACGAACCGCCACGGGTCAGGCTACGAGCCGCCAGTGGGCGGTATGGGATTGTGCAGGTCGGTCCGGCGGACCTGAGTCCCCACGTGCGCGCTGCCTCACCGTCCCAGAACGGCACTTGCGGGATACTCCTAGTCGGTGTCCTCGGTCGGTTGAGCTGCCGCTCGCTCAGTCACATCGAACTCCACGAGTCGCGACGCCTGAGCTACGAACTGGAGTGGAATCGAGGCTCCATCGAAAGCGAACTCAATCTGGAACCCATCCATGTAGCCCTGGTGATTGGTGAGCAACCAGGCCCATCGGACCCCCAAACCGACCGCGGGATGATCGGCGGCTAGGCGCACCGACTCGCCTGCCCAATGCGTCAGAACACCGGTCGCAGCGTGAACCGAGACGGTATCATCATCGGGCACCGCTTCGACCGCGACAGCTCCCTCGGCAAATCCGAACTCGACAGCGATAAGCCAGTTGTCGTCGATCCCTGAGTCATCGAGGAACACCCATCGGTCGACCCGCCGAAGCGGACCGAGTGCCCAGAAGTCGATGGTCGTCATTCAGGCAGGCTACGGGCGACTCCCAACTCCCTGAGGGCAAGCGCCCCATGCCGACGGATGGATGCCGCTGATTGGCACTTCCCCGGCACCACTCACGGACTCGGCCGCCGGGCCTCCCACTGGTGCGACCAAACCCTCGATCTCGGCGGTCAATCGTCGCTACTTGAATTCAGGGAAGTCGCCTCCTTATCGCCGTTGAAATGGAACGAAACGAGCAGCGGCAGATCGAGTACAGCAAGTCCGCTCATGGCCCCGGCGGAATCCACGGACCTCCGCTAAACCCGCTCGAATCCCGAAAGGCTTCGCCATCGGCAGTCAGAAACTCGTGGAGCTCTTCGGTCCGGGGCTCGATTCGATCCAGGAGCCAATCCAGGTGTGGCGCAATGACATCAGAGGGCACCTCCTCGCTCGACAGTGCCCAGCGGCTCCAACCCCACCGGTGCCGCCGGTCTACGCAGCAGACGCCCTCGACGTGAGAGAGTGAACGATGGATGACCCGGTATCATCGTCGTCGACTGCGGCGACCCAAGACGAGCCGATCGGATGCGGAACTGTCGTGCTTGCAGGCCTGTTCACCGCACTCCCTGGGGCCATTCCCACCCTTCTCCTGCTGACCGCATTTGCCTCTGGTCAGATGGGTCCGGCTGGCTTGTACGTGATCGTCGATACTGCGCTAATACTGCTTGGCCTAGCGCTTTTCGGCGTGATGATTACGAGTGGCCGTGTACTCAAGTGGGGCCTGATCTACATTGCTGCGGTCGCCGTCGGGGAACTCGCGCTCTGGCTGATCAACTCCTAGACGCCACTCCTAGTTGAGTCCGTTTGGTCCATCGATCCGCCTCATCCGAGATCGACTGAACGCTACCGTTGGACTCACTGTGGCTTCTGAACGCATCACCGGGGACGCTCTACCCGTGTTGATCGCCGGACCGGTCCCATCCCCGCCTGGAACCGTGCCCTGGGTCATCCTGTTTGCGCTGTTCGGCATGTGGTTTCTCTGGTACATCATCCTTCCATGGCGGCGATCCAGGAATGGCGATGAAGAGATGACCAGTTGAGGACCGGAGGAGTGGATCTCCTCGGGTTCCAAAGCGAACATCTGACTCTCGACGGGTGGAAGCCCCGTCCGCATCGCGCCTGAACTCGACCGGCTGGAGGGATCCATGAAGTACCGACACAACGGCGCGGTGAGCGGGCGGTGGTTCTTCGCCGTCGCTACGTGGCCTTTCGGGTTTCTCGAAGTCGGCGAAACTCGCTTGCGGATCGGATCGCGCCTCGGGTCGCTCGTGACGGCGTTCGGCATCCCGGACACCGTGGTTGTAACCAAGTCCGATCCCGTGCAGGTCCGGCAAGTAGGCAACGGGCTCGGGACGGGATTCTTCATCGTGGACCAATTCGAAGCTGCGCAGTCCGCAATGTTCAACACGTGGAGCGGCGGGCAGGTCAGGGGGCACCTGGAGGAGTGCGGCTGGCCGGTTGGCTACGCCGCTCGGCCCAACTGGAAACCCAATCGGTACTGATCCTCACCTCGGACGGGAGGCGCCTCGCCAGGCTCCGCTACTCGGAGGTCCTACCTACCTGGCCCGCACCACAAGACCGCGGGTTGGCAGTCCCACCCCTGTCGGGAACCTTGCTCATGTGCGCCTGCGTCAGCCCGCCGTCGAAACTCGGAGTTGAGTCGGATAGCTCCTCCGGCACGAACCGCCACGGGTCAGGCGACGACCCCCACGCACAGCACTTCCGCTATCCCGAAACGGCACTCATGCCATGGTGGCGGAGGGTGGCCCGGCAAGCTGGTGGCTGACCTATGAACTTTGCGTTCTTCACGGAGCTGACCCGAGACGAGGCCTATTCATTCCTGTCGCGATACCGGCAGGAAGGTGAGCGGGAACTTGCGCGGCTAGCAATCGAGCTGGAGTCGAGAGGCGTCACCGTCGACTACTCGACCGCATCTATACGGGATGCCTTCGGATCAGTAGCAGGCCAGCTTTCGACGATTCCCACGCCGCCGGACCCGTCGTTGCCATCCTGGATTCTTGAATCCGAGACCTACCAAGTCAGTCGCTACAGATTCGCTGAGAGCTCGTACGACTCCGTGGTAGCGCTCTCCATCTACTTCGCCGAGGTGCTCCTGCGTGAAGCGCAAGGCCGTCTCCACTGGGAGATCGGTAGCCCCGAAGTTGCCGTGCAGAACCAGCCGTGCCTCGGCGGATTCCGCAACGGAGTACAGATGGCGCCTTTGCTCGTGACCGAGAACTTGCTTCGACGCATCGTCGAGACACCTGACCCGGCAGTCCTCGAGGACGTCACCAGAGCAGTCGCAACCTGGCAAGACCTGATTGCCGCCTAGCTCAACGAGCACCTGACCCAGATCGCCGGCTTGGTGCCGCTAGCGGCACCGTTGACTCCCGAGCTGTGCTCGGCCGTGGCTGAACTCGTTGGTAACGCCTAGCCAGATTCAAAGGCGGTGACGGAGCGGTCGTCGCCGATGATCACGATCGCTTCGGTGGTGGGAAAGACGTGACCCTTCGCACCGGTGCTCTCCCACATGGCGCCCTCGACCTGCCGGATCACCTCGCCCCCCGGGTCAGCCCGCACGTACACCGTCCCGTCCGACCCGGACGCGAACCGGCCAGAAATGGGGCTCACCCAGAATGTCAGCTCCTGCAGATTCGACGGGCCAATCGTCCACGTGCTTGATGCGATGTCGAAGCTCGCTGCGGATCCCGGGCCGTACACCGTCACCGCTCCGCCAGCGCAGAGTGTCTCGAACGAGCCCGCGGCACCGTGAGGCACCGGACCCAGCGACTCGGGTTCGCCCGACCCGTCGAGCGGCTGTGCGTAGATATCGCCGGTCAGCTCCCCTACGGTTCCGAACCCGACGTTCGCAGGGTCCGGGAAGGCAATCTGGACGCTGTAGTAGGTCTCGTTGACCGAGCAGCCGACCTCGTTGACCACGCCGTCCTCGCCCGTCACGGTTCCTGGCAGACGCTTCGGGTTCCAGACCCGGTCAGAGACGTCACCTCGTTCATTCACCTTGTACCCGGTGCCTATGACGAACTCCGCGAACTCGCCCAGACCCGGACCGGTCGTCAGCTCCGTTTCCGAGGGCAAGAACTCGACGGGCGGTGCGTCCAACCGAACCCACTCCGTGTAGTCGTCGCTCAACATCGCGAAGGCGAGTTCTCCCTGGCTGCAACCGGAGTCCGTGCACGCCACACCACCCGCCACTGCACGATCATTCGCTGAGGCCAGCTGGATGTAGCCCCTGAATGGAAGGTCCGGCAGCGTCCACCAGGTTCCGTCCTCTCGACGAAGCGCACTCCGATGGCGAGACTCTGCCCCGGATCCGGCATCGATCACCACGAGATCCGAGCCCGCTGCCGTGGCTGAGCCGTAGGTGGCCTCGAACGGCGAACGATCGACACCGGGGTCGTCGATCCGCTCCAAACGGACGGATTCACTCTCGTCATCCCGGTTGGCTGCATCCTCGCCGCAGCCACCAACGAACAACAGAAACGCCGCGGCGACAGCACACCCCTTCGCAAGTCGACCCACCCGCCCATCTCCTTCCGGCGTTTCCTATCAACGGTACAAGCGTCGCACTGCCCCCGAACGCCGGATACGGGGCCGTCGACCGCTCCCCGAGGGCTACTCCGCCCCGTCCGGTCGGTGCCCGACTGGCGACCCTTCGGCTTGCCCTCGCCCCAGCGGGCGGTCGAGTGACGACCGGCCCGACGACGTTCGAGCTCGGCATCGAGGAGCTCTCCGAGGAGGTTGCGCTTAGCCTGCCAATCGCCACTCGAGGTCGAGTCGGTTTGATCCTCCGGCACGAAGCGGCACGGCTCAGGCAACGAGCCGCCAGTGGGTGGTATGGGATTGTGTGGGTCGGTCCTCCGACACCAACCACCACGGGTCACTCGATGAGTCTCCAGTGGCCGGTGGGGGACTGTTGCTGACCGTCCTCCGACACGACCCAGATTGAGTAACTCTATTGGCGTCGGCGCCGGGTATTCGAAGGCAGTTCGCGGGTGCTGGGAACAGCCAGGTCGCGTCGATTGTCGGGCGTCGAATTCGGATTCCCCGCGTGTTGCAAGCTGGTCTGACATGCTTGGATCTGCAGCCAAGGGGGAAACGTCATGAAACGTCTGTTGTTGTCCGCGCTCGCCGCGCTATCGCTCGTTGCTGCAGCCTGTTTTCCGGATCCACCTCCGCTGCCCCAACCGGACTACGTCCAGGTCGCTGCTGGCACCGCTCACTCATGCGGGCTGACCCCCGAAGGATCCGTCGAGTGTTGGGGCGAGAACTATTACGGGCAGCTCGGCAACGGCACCACAACCGATTCGAGCGTGCCGGTGCAGGTTGATGGCCTCACCAGCGGCGTCACCACCATCACTGCCGGCGCGCATCACTCGTGTGCGATCACCGCTGGCGGAGCGGTCCGGTGCTGGGGCGAGAACTATTACGGGCAGCTCGGCAACGGCACCACGACCGATTCGAGCGTCCCGGTGCAGGTTGATGGCCTCACCAGCGGCGTCACCACCATCACTGCCGGCGCGCGGCATACGTGTGCGATCACCGCTGGCGGAGCGGTCCGGTGCTGGGGCGAGAACTATTACGGGCAGCTCGGCAACGGCACCACGACCGATTCGAGCGTGCCGGTGCAGGTTGGTGGCCTCACCAGCGGCGTCACCACCATCACTGCCGGCGCGCGGCATACGTGTGCGATCGCCGCTGGCGGAGCGGTCCGGTGCTGGGGCGAGAACGATGATGGGCAGCTCGGCAACGGCACCACGACCGATTCGAGCGTGCCGGTGCAGGTTGTGGCCTCACCAGCGGCGTCACCGCCGTCACTGGCGGCGCGAACCACTCGTGTGCGATCGCAGCTGGCGGATCCGTCCAGTGCTGGGGCGAGAACAATTATGGGCAGCTCGGCAACGGCACCACGACCGATTCGAGCGTGCCGGTGCAGGTTGATGGCCTCACCAGCGGCGTCACCACTGTCGCCGCAGGATTCCATCAGTCGTGTGCTATCGCCACCGGCGGAGCCGCCCAGTGCTGGGGTCACGGCTACTTCGGGCAGCTCGGCAACGGCACCACGACCGATTCGAGCGTGCCGGTGCAGGTTGATGGCCTCACCAGCGGCGTCACCACCATCACAGCCGGCGCGTACCACTCGTGTGCGACAACTGCCACCGGAGCAGCCCAGTGCTGGGGACGGAACAATTCCGGGCAGCTCGGCAACGGCGCCCACACCGACTCGAACGTACCCGTAGCGGTGCTCACATCGTGACCGATCGGTACGGCACCCCACCCGGGGACCGTTCCGCCGACAACTACCAACCACCGGCGAATCCATGAGCGTTCAGGCGCCGGTTTGCACATGCCCGTCACCGCTCCGACACGAATTGGCACGGGCCAGGTCACGGGTTGCCAGTGGATGGTAGAGCTCCCACGCATCGCTCCGGTGGGGTTGGGGGACCGGTGCCCCCCTCGGCCCCGCCTCGGGTTGTTGGCCGGAAGCCGGTCTCAGCGCCCAGCGTCAACGCCGGCGGCCGTCTGTGGCGGGCGGTCGGGAAGTGGCCACACCCAGAGCGACACAAGACCGAGCACGCACGGCCCCCCGACGAAAACGGCCCAGTAGTCGAGGCCTGCGACCGCCAGGAGGGCAGTCACGGCGGCGACCGCGCCGATGACCCGCACCGCGACGGTCCGGCGTGCGAGACGGCGTTCGGTTCTCCGGTCAACGGCAGCGCAGACCGCTGCGAGCAGGATGCCTACCAGCGCCCCTACCGGTAGGCCGAACAGAGCGAACACCAAGCCCAGGAAGACGACGTCGGTCTCCGAGCCCGCCACTCGGGCAGCGACCCAAGCCACGGCGATCCACAACAAGCCGTAGAGCACCGACAGCGCCACGCCGCGTTGAAGTCCGACCGTCAGCCAGCCGCTCCCGGAAGGGCTCGCGGGTTCCATACCTGCGTGGTCCTCAGTGCTCGCCATGAGCTAATCAGTCTTGCCCAGACCGATCCCGGTGGTGAGAGTTGCTCCCGCCCGAACGGTGGAGACGGGCGAAGCGGCCTGCTGCCGCATGAGGCTGGATCGATGTCCCGTCGGCCGGTGTGCGAGGACTGCCACGTCAAGACACAACTCCCGAGGGCCGGAATCGCAGAGCGATGGACCCCGACCAGAAATCATGGCGGTCCACGAGTTCGAGTTGGATGCGCTGTCGCAGACCGGCGAGCAAGGTTGGGCCATGTCCGCCGGGCTTCTCGGGCAGGCAGTCCCGCGCCACTGACCGCCGTGGTCGCAATCGTCGCGACGCCCGCAGTTCTCCCCGCCTACTCGCTCCTCAAGTCCCTCACAGCCTCGAACTGCCGGGTAGCCGGCCCCGTCCAATGAGGCGTTCATCTCGGCCGAGAGGAGAACCACTCCACCGTGTCGGCCCAGTTACCGGCCGAGGCGAGTACACCACAACGATCTACACGGCCGCAACGGGCCCTGATTGCCTACCGCTCACTCGGTCTTTGCGGCTCCGTCGGTCGGGGCTGTCGGTTGGGTTCCTGGGTCGGCGAGGGATTCCTTGGCCTCTTTGCGCAACAGCCGCCGCATCGCCCGGCGCATCGCGGAGTTGCCCTCGGTGTCCTGAATGCGGGTCAGCTCGGTGAGGCTGGACTCCACAACCTCGTGACGTTGAAGGAACGTGGATACGAATGCCTGTATTACGCCGGCGGCCGGAAGGGCGAGGATCGCACCCATCGGTCCGGCGAGCATGCCCCCAGCGATGGCGGCACCGAACGCGACAGCAGGGTGCAAGTCCATGGTCTGCGCGGTGATCTTGGGCGAGAAGAAGTAGTTCTCCACCTGTTGGTACACGAGGATGAAGCCGATGACCCAGATGGCGTCGATGGGGTCGTTGAGCAGCGCGATGAGCACCGGCAACGCACCGGCGAGGTATGTGCCGATGGCAGGGATGAACTGGCTGATCAGGCCAACCCACAGGGCGAGCGCCAGCGGCGAGGGCACCCCGAGAACCGAAAGGAAGATCCAGGTAAAGGTGGCTGACAGTGCCGCCAGTACCAGCCGCGAGTAGATCCAGCCGCCGGTCTTCTGGATCGAGAGCTCCCACAACAACAGCACGTTCCGTTGATGTTCTGCGGGTAGCACAGAGCAGATGTTGCGTCGCATGGTCGGACCCTGGGCGGTCATGTAGAACGCGAACAGCAGGACGGTGAAACCCGAGAAGACGATTCCGATCAAGGAGCCGGTAAGGCTGAGCACCCGACCGCCGACATCGGTGGCAACGGTGGCGATGTCATCCTGGTACTGGGTGAGGAGGTCGTTCACCTCACCGGTGTTGATATCGAGCCCGAAGGTGTCATCGGCCCATTTCGAGGCGTCGTCGAGGTAGTCGGGGGCCTTGTCGACCAGGTCTTGGACCTGTGACACCACGAGTTCAGCCATGACGAAGATGAAGACCAGCGTGACTGCCGTGACTGCGAGGAAGCACAGGAACGTTCCCAAGCCACGCTTCATGCCGAAGCGGTCCGCGAGCAGGCTCACGGCCGGCTCGATCGCAAAGGAGAGGAACAGTGCCACCACGACCATTCCGATGAGGCTCGTGAGCTTGCCCAGAACCGACAACGAGGCGTCGAACAGGGCCACCGAGACCGCCACCGCGAGGATCAGGCGCCACACCCACGGCGGCAGCCGCTTGGTGTCGCCCAACCTGAGCACCAGTCCGCTGCCGAGTTCGTCAGGCGGTTCAGGGTTATCGCCTGACACGGCAGGGTCGCTCACGCCAAGATGTTCCCACAGCACCGTGCGACGCCCGCGGACTCCTGGACCTGTCGCTCCCAACGTTCGCTGCGCTCCAGCTCGATCGCGGGTGGGATGTCGTGGAAGCAGTGCTCGCGGACCCCGAAGGCACCGAGGCGATCTCTTCCAGGCTGCGCTCGCTGCTGAGAATCGCAGCCCTTGTTCAGCAGTCTGGAACGGCTGTAACCCAAGATGCCATTGACGCTGCCCGTGCCGAGGATGCGACCGATACCGAGATCCACGAGACCGTGCTGATATCTGCGGCATTCTGCATGTTCAATCGCTACGTCGATGGCCTCGGCACCTGGGCTCCTCCAGAACGCGAGGACTACGCGCCAAGTGGTCAGATGATCGTGGACGTCGGTTACACAGCGTCGACTCCACCGCCTGGTTGATCACGTCGCGTTGGTTGGACCGCCAACCAACCTGCCTGGTCGATAGCAGTGGCCGTGCCAGTGCTGATGGGCCCCGAAGGTTGTGGGTCGATCATCGAGGGGTAGTCGGGGTCTCACTCCAACGCGAACGACCAAGGCTCGGGCCACGACGATGCCCTCAGGGCCACGGGCGCAGCAGTCGATGCGCGTCCTCGTACTGCGCCAAATCGCCCAACCCGAGAAACACGCGAAGTTGCAGACGACTCGTAGGTAACGGTCGGCCCGGTTCGCGGGCAACGTACACGCGTTGCGTTTCGACCCGGAGTGTGTCTGAATCGGGCCGTGGGGCCACGACCAGCGAACCCGATGCCGGCAGACATCGAGAATCTCTTGACGGCGCACGGTCTGATGGATGACTACAACCAACGTCCTCGCTATCAGCGCAACGACTATCTCGGTTGGGTTGCTCGGGCGAAGCAACCCGCTACACGGCAGAAGCGCATCAACCAGATGCTTGATGAGCTTCGGGCCGGTGGGGTCTACATGAACATGGAGCACGCCCCATCGAGAAAGGCCTGAACACGGACCCGAATCCCGACAGGGAAGCAACCTCGTAAGAGGTCCGGTTCCCGGGGCGTGAGTTGCCGCGAGTGCTGCTCGTCGAGGTGGTGCTCGCTCGGCCCCGCCTCTCAGCCGATCCACCGTTTCGCTCTGTGGCAGGCTTCGGACGTGGACACCATGAAGCCTTCCGATCCGCATGTCGTCACGACCCATGCCGAACTGGAGGCCCTCATCGGCACGCCCGGCGAGCAGGTCAAGATGAAGCTGCGCACGGAGATCGGCGACACGGCTCGAGAGTTCATCGAGCGCTCACCCTTCGTCGTTGTCGCTACATGTGATTCCGAGGGCCAACTCGACGCCTCCCCCAAAGGGGACCCGCCCGGATTCGTGCACGTGGTCGACTCGACAACGCTTGCCATACCCGAACGAAAGGGAAACTCGCTCGGCTTCGGCCCCAGAAACGTGCTGGCCACCGGCCGCATAGGGCTCATCTTCTTGGTCCCCGGCCAGCGCGAGACCTATCGGGTCAACGGGACGGCCCGTCTGACCCGCGACCCCGAGCTGCTCGACCGGCTCGCGGTCGCGGGAAAACCGGCGCTCATGGCGACGGTTGTCGCAGTGGAAGAAGCGTTCTTCCACTGCGGGAAGGCGCCTATCCGCGCCGAGCTGTGGGCATCACGAGTCAGCTCCGAAGACCAACGCAAGCCGATCGCCGAGGAGATCGGCGAAATCCTGGGCGATGAGTCCCTGGTGCCCGTGGTCGCCGCCGACCTCGAACAGAACTACCGCGACGACCTCTACTGACCCGGTTGGCTGTCGCTCGAGTCTTTACCGAGCGACGTCCTCCCGATCTCTGCGCGAGGCTCCCAGGACAGTGCCCCTGGAAACCTCGGCGGGCGGTGAGTGCGGGCGCTGAGATGCTGTGCGATCATGCCCGTCATGGCTGCATCCATCCGACTGGCCCGGCCGGAAGACGGATGGACGCTCCGTGATGTCGAACGCCTCGCCGGTGAACGGTTCCGCGAGGTCGGTCTACCCGAGGTGGCCGACGACGAGCCCGCCTCGACCGAGGTGCTTGCACGCTACGCAGACGATGGTCGCTGCTGGGTCGCAGTCGTCGAGACGGACCTGCCGATCGGGTACGTACTCGTCGATCTGGTCGACGGGTGCGCTCACGTCGAGCAGCTGAGCGTTCATCCTGAGCATCAGGGATCCGGTATCGGTCGAGCGCTGCTCGAACGCGTTCGGCTGTGGGCAGTGGACGCGAACCTGCCGGCGATCACCCTCATCACGTTCATGGACATCCCCTGGAACGCCCCGCTCTACCGGCATCTCGGGTTCCAAGTCATGAGCGAGCGCACCATCGGTCCCCAGCTCCGGGCAGTGAGGGCCAGCGAGACAGCACACGGCCTCGACCCCGCAATGCGCGTCTGCATGCGCCTGGCGCTCGACAGCTGAGCGGGACTGCCCCTCCTCTCCAGCGAGGTGGCGTCACCTCCCTCGTCGGGGCCCGGCTAGGACCCGACGGCCTCTCCGAAGGCATCGCAGTCGGGGTTCTCGCACACGAAGGCGGAGTCGATGACGTTGGAGGCTTCTGCTGGGAGGGCAGTGACGCCGCAAGAAGTGCAGATCGGTGCTCGCCCCACATCGGCTTCGTCACCCGGGTCCATGCGCGTCATCCTCCCATGAGAAACGCCGTCCACGTGGACCTGGTGCCAGGGTTTCGCACCTGCTCATGGTCTGACTCCTACTCTCTTTGTGCATGCATGCCGCTTTGTGCATGCACGCCGCAAGGAGGTCCCACCGTGGCCGGTAGCGAGTTGGAAATCTGAACGAGAACCGGGCCGCATGGTTGCACTTCACCGCCGACCATGCCGTCGGAGGGGAATCGCAGACCTTCGGTGCGATCCGGTGTTCGTCGGGCGCTCTCGCTCCGGCCTCCACGCTCGACGACGGTCGCGGAGGCTGACCGGCGGTCGGAGAGGAGCTCGAACGCGGACGCAGCGTGGTACCTTCCGGCGGTGATCCGGACCGGCCGATGTCTCTGCGGCGATGTGCGCTACGAATTCAGTGGCGACCCGATCGCCGTGGTGGTGTGCCACTGCGAGCACTGCCAACGCCAGGGCGGGGGCGCATTCTCGTTGAACCTGATCGGGCTCGAGTCGCAACTGTCGGTCGACGGAACGCTGCAGAACTACCAGGAGACCGGCGAGAACGACGACGGGGTCTACGTCAACCGCAGGTTCTGTGGTTCTTGCGGGTCACCGATCGTTTCGGAGTTGCTGCAGACCGAGGGTGTGATCGCGCTCAAGGTCGGCACGCTCGATGACCGATCCGACATCACTCCGGCAGTGGAGGTGTGGTGTGTCGACAAGCAACCGTGGGTTGACCTGGCCGACATTGCGGTGTCCATGGATCGTGAGTGATCAGATCAGGTAGCGATCACCGGTGGCCCGCACGGTGATGTCACTGATCGTCACTCCCCACGGTTGGTCGATCGCGTAGAGGATCTGCTCGACCAGATCCTCGGGGGCGAGAGCCGCGTACTCGACCAGATCGCGATCCTGCTGTTCCGCGGTGGCGCCGCCCAGGAGCACACCCAGGTACTCGTCCATGTTCTGGCCGAGGATCCCCGCGACGCCCTGGGGGTTCACGATGGTGTCACCGAGCCCGGTGGCGGGAACCCCGGTCGGTCTGACGATGGTGACCTTGATCCTGCCCTGGTTCTCGATCCGGTAGGCCTCCGACATCATGTTGACCGCCGCCTTGGTGGCCGCGTAGACCGCTGCACCCGCGGTTGCACTGTTGCCGTAGATCGACGAGATGTTCACCACGTGCCCGCGGCCTTGTTCGATCATCAGGTCGTGTGCGGCGATCATCCCGTGCAGCACACCCTTGATGTTGATGTCGATGCAACGGTCCCATGCAGGGGCGGCCTGTTCGTGGTCCGCGATGAAGGCGAGAGGCATGGTGCCGGCGTTGTTGACCATCACATCGACCGCACCGAACTCGGCCGCCGCAGCGCTCGTGAGTGCCTTCATCTCCGCGAGGTCGGTGACATCGGTGCGCACGCCGATGGCCTCCGCGCCCTCGGCGGTCAGGGCTGCAACCACTTCGTCGACCCCGCCCTGATCGACATCACTCACGACGACCTTGGCCCCTCGGGCGGCCGCTCCGTTCGCGAGCAAGCGACCGAAGCCGCCAGCGGCACCGGTGATGACGACCACACGCCCTTCGAGGTGTCCGTTTCCTGCCACGATCTGCCCTCCAGGTCAGCGAGGTTCGACCGTACCAGGGCTCGAGAACCGTCGGACGCTGATCGATCACCATCTCAGTGGCTGCAGGTCCGCCCGGTGCGCCACGTTTCGATCGGCAGGACCCCCTCATACCCTTCGAAGCCGATGGACTCTGCGTGCTCACTCCCCGAGTCGTGCGCGATCAGACCGCACAGATGGAGTGTTCATGAAACGATTCGGTATTGCGGCAGGACTACTGATCTGCATTGTTGCGATGGGTTGCACGGCGCCACCGAGGGCCGACACCGGCTTCGTTAGTCCGTTCACCGGGCCCGAGCGCCTGGAGTACCTGGCGCCGACCAAAGCGACCCATCCCAGTCAGCTCAACGTGCCGATCGGGCTCGAACGTGCCAATGCGATCGCGCTCCAGCTCGGCCTCAGAAGGGATCGGGTGCTCAGCGACGAGCAGTTCCGCCAGTTCATCAGCGGAGGCGGCATCGGAGGCAGCAAGGAAGGCGCAGCGTTGGCGGACCGGAGCGCCCAGATACTCACCAACACCAATGGTCACCCGTTGACGTCGGACGTCGACGGTGTCCCGACGAAGACGGTGCTGGCAAGCTACGGACTCTTCGTGGACGAAGACGGACTGTTGATGAGCCCCGCAAACGAGATCGCACCGACCCGGCAGGTGAACGTGCTGCTCGCACCGTATGCCGCGTGCTCCGACAAGCCCCTCTGCGGCTACATCAACACCTGGTTCCTCAACAACGGGGCAGCAGAATCCCTTGTCCAGCTCTACCAGTCCGGCTACACGATCGAGGCTCTCTACGGCAACCAGTCCCAACAGGCCTCCGGTGTCTGGCAGCTGGTGTCCAACACCAAGGATGCGACCAACACGAAGGTCGGCATGTCGATGGCACCTTCGCTGTGGCTCACGAACTTCGCGCTGCTCTACACCTTGAACCCTTCGATTGCGGCTCTGATGCCCGCTTACTGGACGCCGATCCCGACGCCGGTGGCCGATGCGATCCTGGCGGCCGACAAGACCGGCTTCGTGCAGTACAGCGACTATTCGTCGTACTTCCCGTCCTGAGCCCGATCGGCGAACGGGCGGGAATGAACTGCTGCGCCCGGTGGGGTAGCGGTGATGGCTACCTTGGGTAGGTGCCCGTCTCCGCCGTCCCGTCCGCCGTCCTGCTCGACGCCGGCGGCGTGTTCGTCCTGCCGGATCCGACTCGGGTTCTGAGCGCCTTCGCCCGAGCGGAGTGCGACGTCGACCCTTCCGCGCTCACCGCAGCCCACTACCGGGCCGCCGCGGGGTTCACCACCGACATCGACGTCGAGACGGGTTGGACCGAGGCGTGGCTCGGCTATCTGCGGACCTACATCGACGCCTGCGGGGTGGACCTGACTCGACGTGACGAGGCGCACCGACACATCGACAGCGAGTTCTCCGACGCCGCCCTGTGGGTGGATCCGATCCCTGGAGCCAAGGCAGGCCTGGCGGCCCTGGCAGAGGCCGGGGTGCGCCTGGGCGTCGTGTCCAATGCCGATGGCCTCATGGCCCAGCGACTGGCTGCGTTCGAGATCTGCCAGGTGGGACCGGGCATGGGCGTGCCCATCGAGTTCGTGGTCGACTCCGGCGACCTCGGGGTGATGAAGCCTGATCCGCGGATCTTCCACGCAGCACTGGACCTGCTGGATCTCGAGGCTGAAGCGACCTGGTACGTGGGAGACATGCCGGCCATCGACGTCGTCGGGGCGCGGAGGGCCGGGATCCGGCCGTTCCTGATGGATCCTCTCGGCCTGCATCACGCTGCGGACTACGACAACACGACCTCGCTCGCAACGTTGGCCGCCGAGATCTCCGCTGCCGCGGATCAGTGAGCCGCGAGGATCCGTACTCGGTCGACGCAGCGAAGCAGGCCGAGGCCGACGGGCACCTGGGGGAGTGGGTCACCAGCTTCCTGTCCAGCCCCGGTAGCGACAACGAAGCCCTGGCTGCCCAGCTCGCCTTCGCGGGCGCCTCCTTCGTGGGGCCGGTGCGCCTGGCCCTCGATGACCTGCACCCGCTGGCGGGCCCGGCCGATCACGACTTCGAGATCCCGGTTCCCGCCCGGGAATGGGACGACGAGGTCGATGCCATGGACGAGAGCCTGGCTCGGGGGTGGGAACCGCCACCGCTCCTGGTGTCGTACCGGGAAGGTCACTACGTGCTCGAGGACGGCAACCACCGACACGATGCCCTCCGCCGTGCCGGCGCCACACATACCTGGGCCATCGTCGCCTTCTGGGACGAAGCTGCCCGAGCCGACTTCTCTGCGCGGCCCGAACAGGGCGAGCCGTCGCCCCCGTATTGACAGCGGAGCAGCTGGTTGGCTCATCCCCACGGGTGGCGGCTAGAACGCAACGGTGACCGAATCGCCGACGTGCCCAATCTGTTCGATGCCGGAACCGCTCATCGCCGAGGACGGTTTCGAGTGCGCCACCTGCGGCCACACCTGGTTGGCCGAGACCGACGATGGCGCCGTGGAGGTCCGGGATGCCAACGGGACCCTGCTGTCCGCCGGCGATGACGTGGTCATCATCAAGGACCTGAAGCTCAACGGAAAGTCCGGTGGGGTCAAGATCGGCACGAAGGTCAAGTCCATCCGGATCGTTCCCGGCGACCACCCGATCGAGGGCAAGGTCGACGGACGGAGCATCCTGATCCTCGCGGACAAGGTGAAGAAGGCCTAGCGCCGGACCGTCTCGGCCCGCACGGCAACAGAAAGGCCCTAGCGCCCCGTCAGTTCGGTGAACTTGTCGGCGAACGGACCGGGGCCGGCCGTCTTCACGATGTCGAAGTCGACCGAGGTGCCATCGACGAAGGTGATCAACATCTTTCCGGCGAGCTTGCCCTGATCGACATCGATCGACTGGATCTGCTCGAGCGGGATCGAGGCGTTCAGCCCCTTGGGTCTGCCAGACATGGCGCTGTGTCCGAACACCAGCAGTCGCTGGGCCGACAGGCCGAGCACTGCCTTCCCAGCCGGGATCTCGACCGTGATGCCTTCGCCCGTCCTCTGCTCGGAGTCCTTGATTCGCTGGTTCGCCAGGGCGTCGCCGGTGAGCGCTCCGACGGCGCCGCCGATCGCACCCCATGCGACCTGTCGTCGGATCGCCCCGGGCGGCTGGCCGAACGTCGAGGCGAGCACCTCTTCGCCCGGCTCGAGGTCATCAGCACAGTGCTTGTTGATCTTCTTGACGAAGTCGATCATCGCCATCGCATTCACCCTTCGTCGCGGTCATACCGATCGATGTACGCGATCGTTCTCGATGACCCGTTGGACCCGAGACGATAGTGGTGCCAGCCAGCGCCTCCAGAGCTGGACGATCTGCTCGCCTCACAGCGCCCGGGGATCCCATAGGTTGAAAGCCATGGAAGCTGCCGATCCATCCCCGATATCGATCGAGGAGGCGACTGCCCGTCTGGGGTTCCTTGCAGACAGGAGTCCGACCACTTCGGCTGAAGACGCCAGGGCCGCGTTTGCCCACTTGTCGGACTACCGCGATTCGGGCGTGTTCGTCGGGCACTGGGCAGGCAGCAGTGAGTGGGAGCGCCACGCCGTCGGCGACGAGATCGTCATGGTGCTCGGGGGGCGGACCACGATCTTCTATCTGGGCGACGACAGCGACCGGTCAGCAGAGCTGACCGCCGGTGAGATCATCATCGTGCCCCAGGGCACCTGGCATCGTTTCGAGACCCCGGAGGAGGTGATGATCCTCAGCGTCACGCCCCTGCCCACCGAGCACAGCTCGGAGCGACCCACCTGATCCGCGCCGCACCTCGGTGGCGACAGCGAGCGAACTGGTCCAGCTCAGCTCGTCAGTAGGGTGCCGGCGCACCGAGGGCGACCAACAGCGCGATGAGAATTGCCGCCAGTCCGCCGACAAGGCCGATCACGTTCAGCCCGAGGCACACCAACCCCCCGTTGTCAGGTTGGTTGATACCGCTGCAATCGACCGTCTGGGGGAAGTCGATCTCACATGCGCTGGCGAGCAGCACCATGACGATCAAGGTCGATCCCAGAATCAACGACCTGGTTCTACGTGTCATTGCATCCCCCCCCAAGGCTGGTCGTCCCGGAGCGTAGCCCGGCACTGTCCTGCGGGGGGCGGTTCTTCGGGCCAGGGGCCGCGACCGCCCCGGATTCGGGTCGTCGGTGGCTACTATGGATTTTCGCAGGTCGGTCCTCCCAGGCACTCGCTGTCCCGTCATCGACGTGGCCACAGCCATCTCCGGGCGCCCCCTGTGCAACTCGATCAGTGCAACTCGATCAGGATGAGAAAGCAGGTGGCGACATGCCAATGAGAAGAAGACGACCACTCCGGAGGGCCGCCGTAGTGGGCGGTGTCGCAGCAGCCGCACATCACTCGGGGAAGAAGTCCGCCCAGGCCCAGGCCGAGAACGAGTACCAGAACCAGCAGATCAGCCAACTGCAGGCCCAGCAGGCCCAACCGGTCGCCCCGGCTGCACCGCCAGCTGCGCCCGCGGGCGTGTCCAACGACATGGTCACCCAGCTCGAGAACCTGAAGCGGCTCCTCGATGATGGCGTGTTGACCCAAGCCGAATTCGACATGCAGAAGCAGAAGGTGTTGGCCGGATCATGAGTGACGACAACAACCAGGCTGCAGGCGTCGGGCCGGTGCAGATGATGGTCCTCGGGTTTTCCGAACCGGAGTTCACCGGGAAGATCGCGGCGGAGCTCGACCGGCTTCGCAACAACGATCTCGTCAGGATCATCGATGCGATCGTGGTTCAGAAGGACGATGAAGGCGACATCACCGGGATGCAGGTCTCCGATCTGACCCAGCAGGAGGCCATGGAGATGGGCGCCATCGCCGGCGCCCTGGTCGGTCTCGGCGAGGGCGACGAAGATGCGGTGGTGGAGGGGGCGATTCTCGGTGCCGAGGAAGGCGCCGACGGTCACCTGATCCCCGACGAGGAGGTCTGGTACGTCGCCGATGTGATCCCCAACGGATCGGCTGCCGCGATCATCCTGCTCGAGCACCTGTGGGCGATACCGCTGCGAAGCGCCATCGTCGATGCCGGAGGCGTCGCGCTCGCCGACGAGTGGATCCACGCAAGCGACCTCATCGAGATCGGTATCGAGGCTTCCCTGTAGTAGCTACCGCGTAGTAGCTACCGCAGAACGGACCCTGACGGATCAGGGTTTCATCAAGAGAGCGCCTCCACCGCCGGTGGGGGCGCGGGATCGGTGCTACTTCGCGGGGTGCTCACCCGGGCGGATGTGGCGCCACTCGCGATGTATCTCCTCCGCATCGCAGGTGCGGCACAGGTACACCTTGTTCATGCCGACGATCGACAGCTGGGTGCCTCTCGACTTGTCGATGACCGGTCGCTTGTCGACGTAGAGGTCGTCGTCACCACAGGTGGGGCAACGGGGTGTCAACGGACGGTCCCAGGTGGCCCCGCAGGCTTCGCACTCGATGTGGATGACCTCTGCGTCGCGCGCGCCGCGCAGGTGGTCATCGGTACCGCAGTTGTCACAGGTCAGCTCGTCCACGGCCTACCTTCCCGACCGCCGTCCAGCAGACGGCTCTTCCGATCAAGAGTAGGAGAACCGGGACGAGGGATCGTGAGCAATACCTACCGAGGTCGTCGGACCAGAGTTGAACGCCCGCGCCCCGGATTCGGCGGGGTCCCGCGCTCACCATCGGGATCGTGATTCCTCGGCGAATCCCTGGATCGAGTCCAGCTCGTGGACATCCCCTTCGCAGTCGGTGACGTGTCCGCTCCAGCTGCCGAACACCTGGTGCACCTCTGAGTACAGGATCCCGGCGTTGGTCCTGGAATGGCGGTCGTACCGGGGGGTGAGGGTGACGTCGAGGCCTCCGTCGCTGTCGTGCACCCGCCACGGGCGCAGCGGCTGGTCCCAGTCGTAGTCCCACGTGAGCTCCTCACCGATCTTGGTGAGACGTCCGTCGACGATGATTCCGTTCTCTGTGAACCCGGTGCCCTCGGTCCACTTGGCACCGAATTGGAGTCCGACCACTGAACCGGCCGTGCTCGGTCCTGCTCCACCGCCCCAGTTCCAACGCGTGGAATAGGGCCACCGCCCACGCCCGACATCGAGCACCGCCCATGCTTCGACGGCACTGTGGCCTCCGTCACCAGCCTTCCGGTTTCCCATCACCCACTGCTCGTCGCCAACGCTCAGCGTGCCGTGCGCGGGACGTGCCTGGTGTTTCGAGGTGTACTGGAACCGACGTTCGTTCCAGGGGATGACCACGTTGAGCGATTCGTGACCGGGGGGAAGATCGATCCGCAGCGAGAGTCGTCCCGGACGTCGGTCCTTCTCCCGCCAGGTGGCATCGATGGTGGTGCCCTCGGGATCGTCGGCGATCTCGAGCTGCGCATGTCGACCGCGATAGGCCAGTGGGGTGCTGCCAGGACGGTCGGGGAGTGAGACCCCCCGGCCCAGGGCCAGGTTCGTTTCGCGCCCTCCGGTGGCCCCGGTGGCGAGATCGGCCCACCAGATGGTCGCCATTCCCAGGTAGTCCACATCGGCGTAGGTGATCGCGATGGCGAGGTCGCCCGCGAGGACCGCCCAGTAGTCCCAGCGCTTGTTGCGACCCCAGAGGCCTCGCAGGTTCGCGGTGTGCAAGGGCCTGCGTGACCAGCCGCGGGCGGCCGGATTGAGGAGCCGCCCGTCAACCTCGCAGAGGTCGACCGGTTCGGTCAGTTCGGTTTCATGGGTGGGTTTCACTGCTCTCCTCGATCGGGCCCGTCGACGGATCTCTAGGATCCCAACCATGACCACCATCGTCGTTACCGGATCTGCAGGAGGAATCGGCAGCGAAATCCGCCGCCAACTGGAAGCCGACGGGGCAACCGTGCTCGGCATCGACCTGCATGACGCCGAGATTGTCGCAGACCTCGGCACCGCAGCCGGACGCAGATCGGTCGCAGGCGAGGTCGAGCGTCGAACCGACGGGGCGATCGATGGCCTGGTGGCGGCGGCCGGGGTGCAGGCCGCCGACGCGCCCACCATCTTGTCGGTCAACTACTTCGGAGCCGTTGCGACGATGGACTCGCTGCGGCCGATGCTCGCCGAGGGGCACTCCTCGAGCGCGGTGGCCATCAGCTCCAACAGCACCACCACGCAGCCGGGGTACCCGGCGGGGGTCGCGGAGTTGTGTCTCGGCGGAGACGAGGATGCCGCACGTGAAGCGATCGGTGACGATCCCATCGGCGCCTATGCAGTATCCAAGCTGGCTCTCGCTCGCTGGGTGCGACACAAGGCGGTCACCGACGGCTGGATCGGCGCCGGAATACGACTGAACGCCATCGCCCCCGGATTCATCGACACCCCGATGACCGCGGGCGGATGGGACTTCGTTGCATCGCTCGGTGAGGTCTATCCGATCCCGATCGGCCGTCCGGGACGGCCCGAGGAGATAGCCGGGCTGGTGACCTACCTGTTGGGACCCACCGCGGGATTCTTCTGTGGCTCGTTCCTCACGGTCGACGGTGGAACCGATGCCGCACTCCGCGCCGACGACTGGCCACACCCGATCGAGCCCTGACGGACCCGCGCCGGCTCAGGAGACGCCTTCGACCAGCCGGCCACCGCGACCCTGCATGGTGGTGCGGATCGCTTCAGCCCGACCGTGGCTGCACACCGCGACGAGGACCTCGCCCTCCTCGAGGGGCGTGTCCGCGATCTCGGAGTGTTCGGTCATCTCCTCGTCGGCCGCGGCGATCCCGAGGTAGGTGCCCACCATCGCACCGCCGAATCCAGTCGCTGCTCCGACCGCGAACAGGCCACCCATGCCGAGCACGCCGATGCCGGGAACGGCCAGGGCCACGAGCGACACGCCGGCCAGGAACCCGATGGACGCTCCCGCCGCAGCACCCAGTTCTGCTTCGTGGGCGAGATCTGATTCCTCATCGTTCTCGAACGCGACGTGGGTCGGACCGTGCACCGCCACGCCCAGGTGCTCGCTACCGAGACCAAGCTCGCGCAGATCGCCGACCACCGCCTCGGCGTCCTCGCGGCTGGCGAATATGGCGGCGACATGGTCGTGGTCGGCATGATCGGCGTTCTCCGCCGCCGCATATGCACGGTCGTTCAGGGCCTGGATCACAGCCTCGTCGGCACTGCCGACAGCCGGACCGTATGGCGCTGCAAAGGTCCCCAGGGGTTCGCCCATGCCGGTTCCGATAGCGAAGAGGATGGCTTCGTCACCCGGATCGGTATCGCCTTCGAACCGGTACACCGCACACACGGTCAGGTCCTCCACCGGGAACACACTGCCGGTCGAGGTGGCGCGCAACGCACCGTCATCAGCGATCAGATCCTCGGTGAAACCTGCGGTGACGAGGTTGGCTTGCACCTCGCTGAGTGTGTCCCGACTCATATCGTTCTCCTGAACTATGGGTTTGTGTTGCGGAATCGGCCGTAGATCACAGACGCTGGAAGCTCGACCGAGCTGTGACGTCGGCCGTGCCCGAAGCGTGCTTTTCCCAGACCCTATGGGGATCGGGGCCCTCCGGTCGATCACCGTTCGCCCGGAGACGTCCGGGAACCGTCGCGTTCGGGGTTGAGGGCGCTGCCCTCGGTGAACCAGGTCCACGGCTTGGGACCGCTCGCGTAGCGGGACTCGATGTGTTCGATCTCGAATCCCGCTGAACGCACCAGCTGCGCCGCATCCCGAGTGAGGTGGCAGCCGTCGGCGAGACGCTTCTGCAGCGGGTCGATCCGCCTCTGCCACCCGGCCACCGATGGATCAGGTGAGAGCCCGTGTTCGAGGAAGTGGAACCTGCCACCAGGGCGCAACACCCGGCGCAGCTCGGCCAATGCTGAATCCACGTCCGGGATCGTGCACAGCGTGAAGGTCGACAGGGCGCCGTCGCAGCTGTTGTCCTCGAGGGGTATCGATTCGCCGCGCAGGGCTACGTGTTCGACCCTGACGTGCGATTCGGCGATCCGCTCCTCAGCGAGGCGGCGTGCTGTCAGAGCCGGTTCGACCGCATAGACGAGTTGAACCTCCGGCGGGTACACGGGCATGTTGAGTCCGGAGCCGAATCCGATCTCCACGACCGTTCCCGACAGACCGGCGGTCACCCGCTGGCGCCAACGCGCCATCTCCGCGGTGCCGCATGCGCGGTCAACCAGACGGGGAAGTACATGTTCGCGGTAGATACCCACGCATCAGCTCGCTGGAGCGTCGGCGAAGCGGAGGTAGGGCTTGAACTCCTCGACGTTGTCGAACTGCTTCTGGGCGTCCTCGGTCGACACGCTGGGAGCGACGATCACGCGGTCGCCGGGTGTCCAGTCGGCAGGGGTGGCGATCGGGTTCGCGTCGGTGGCCTGGAGCGCATCGATGGCCCGGACGATCTCGTCGAAGTTGCGGCCCACCGACTTGGGGTAGACGAGGATGAGGCGCAACTTGTTGTCGGGGTCGACGATGAACACCGATCGCACCGTGGATGTGTCACCTGCACCCGGATGGATCATGTCGTAGAGCTCGGCGATCCGGCGGTCGGGATCGGCCACGATGGGGAAGTTGAGGGCGGTGCCGGTCACCTCACCGATATCGGGCGCCCAGCGCTCGTGGTCCTCGATCGGGTCGATCGACAGGGCCATGGCCTTTGTGTTGCGCTTGGCGAATTCGCCACCGAGTGCGGCGGTACGGCCCAGTTCGGTCGTGCAGACGGGAGTGAAGTCGGCGGGGTGACTGAAGAACACCGCCCAGGAGTCCTTCTTCCAGTCGTGGAAGGACAGCTCGCCGTCGGTGGTCATCGCGGTGAAGTCAGGTGCTTCGTCGCCGAGGTGCAGACAGGACATGGTGGACTCCTTCATTGCTGATCCGCAGTTGCCGATCGTGGTCGTTGGTTCCAACGCCGATGCCCCGTCGGTATTCCGACCCCGCTGTTCCGACCCCGCTGCTCCGACCCCGTTGCGCACGGGCCGGCGGTGCGGTCGTGGGGTCAGACGAGGCGGGTGGCGAGGAGAAGGATCGCGAGTCCACTCAGAAGGGCCGCCGTGGTCTCGATCTTGTCCCGGGTGCGCGCCTGGGAGGTGATCTCCGGCAGGAGGTCGGCTGCTGCGATGTAGATGAAGTTCCCGGCGGCGAATGGCAACAGGTAGGCGACATCGACGCTGCTGGAGACTGCGTAGGCGGTGAGCCCACCGACGAGGAACGTCAGCGCGGAGGCCAGGTTCCATGCGAGCGCGGAACGCGGGCGCCAGCCGCTGTGCACCAGTACTCCGAAGTCCCCGAGCTCCTGGGGGATCTCGTGGAGTGCGGCGACGACCCAGGTGACGACACCGACTCGGATGTCGACTATGAACGCGCCGCCCACCGCCAGTCCGCCGATGAAGTTGTGCAATCCATCCGCAAGGAGGATCAGGTAGCCCAGGGGCCGGTGTTGGTCGTGGACGGCCTTGTGGCAGTGATGCCAGTGGAGGAACTGCTCGAGCAGGAAGAACGCAAGGAAGCCCGCAACCAGCCAGACGTAGAGGGCCAGATCGTTGCCCAGCGCGACAACCGCTTCGGGCAACATGTGGAAGAAGGCACCGCCGAGAAGTGAGCCTGCTGCGAGTCCGACCAGTGGCAACAGGATCCGGTCCAGCAGTGGCGCCGGCAGCGCGATGGTGACCGCTCCGACGAGCGCCAGAGAGCTCATCGCCAGCCCCGACACGATGATCCACCCAAGCGTGGACATCAGCGGCTGCGCCAGCGCAGGTCGTGATCGGTCCGGACATCCATCGGCGCCGTGGCGACCTCGCTCATGGTGCCACCCGTTCACTGGGCCGTTGCTTCACAGCTCCATTCTCGCACCGGTTGCCGTCGACCCATGGCTGCAGAATCCGGGCGGACGCGCCCGCTGGGGCAGCGCCGGCCGACGTCGACGCCGAGGGGTATGGTCCCCGGATGCTTGCTCCAGGTGTCCGCAACCGCAGATCGGAACCCGCGTCATGACCAACGGTTTCGAGGTCCTCGACGTCCACCACCACGTCGGCAATGCGTTCCGTGCCCTCGGCGGCGCTGTCGACTCCGCCCCCGAACTCGACGAGAACGAGTACCAACGGGTCGAGCTCGAATCGAGACTCGAGATCATGGACCGCTCACAGGTCCAGCAGGCCATCGTGATCCCAGGGCACGGGTATCACCGCTCGAACGGGATCGCCGACACCCGGGCGGAGAACACGGCGATCGCCGCCTACCGCGATCGGACACCCGAGCGGTTCCCCGCAGCGGTCGGGATTGTCGAGCCGCGCGACGCGGATGCCAGCTTAGCCGAGCTCGATCGGTGCAAGGATGAACTCGGTCTCGTCGGCATGAGTTTCCACACCCGGTTCCAGGGCGTGTCCCTCGACAGTCAGTGGGTGCTGGCCTACTGCGCCCACATGGCAGAAATCGGTCTCGTCCCGGTTGTGCACGCCATGGACGACACGCCCGAGGAAGCGCTGTGGAAGCTGGCCGTGGTCGCCCGCAGCATTCCGGACACGCCCGTGCTCGCACTCGATGCCTTCGGTTCCTACGAGGCAACCCGTGAGTGCTTCTTCATAGCCGAGGTTGCTCCCAACATCGTGTTCGACACCAGCCTCAGCTACAACTTCGATTTCATCGAGGACTTCGCAGTGCGTTTCGGCCCAGAACGTGTCGTATTCGGCACCGACCTCTACTCCTATCCGGTCGGAAGGCGCATCAGCCACATCCTGGACCAGATCCGGAGCTGCGCCCTGAGCGATGAGGACAAGGCCCTGATACTGGCCGGAAATGCACGACGTGTGTTCGGGATCGGGGAGCGGCCATGACCAGACTCTGTCTCAGCGAGCCGATGTACGAACGGATCGGTGCGGATCTCGCATCCATCGTGCCCGACGTCGAGCTGGTGCGTCTGCAACCCGATGGGACCTACCGGGGGGACCCGGAGGGCTTGGAGATCTTCTGCTTCTCGGTCGACCTGGCCGACAACGAGGACTCCCTGATGCAGGCGGGGATGCTCCTGCTCGCCGACTCGCTCCAATGGGTACAGGCACCGGGGGCGGGCATGGAGCACGAGATCTGGAGTCAACTCCTCGAGCGGGGCGTGCGACTGAGCAACGCAGCGGGTGTCCACGCCGAGCCGATCGCCCAGTACGTGTTCACCTACGTCCTCAACGACCTTCGCCAGGTGGATCGCCACCGCGAGATGCAGGCCGACCGGACCTGGAGGTCCGTGGTGTCCGATGACCTGACGTCCAAGAGCATCGGCATAGTGGGGATGGGCGGAATCGGAGCCGCAGTGGCCCGGATCGCCAAGGCCTTCGGCATGCACGTGATGGGACTGCGACGCGGGGAGATCGTCGACCCGAACGTCGATGTGCGCCTCGGACCTGACCAACTGCCCACTCTGTTGGCTCAGAGCGACTACGTGGTGCTGGCGCTTCCCCTCACCGAGGAGACAACCGGCCTCATCGACTCCGATGCCCTCGGTTCGATGCGCGGGTCAGCGGTGCTCATCAACGTGGCACGAGGAGCGGTCGTCGATGAACCTGCTCTGATCTCGGCTCTCGAGGCACGGACCATCCGCGCGGCGGTCCTCGACGTGACGACTGTCGAGCCGCTCGAGGAGGACTCTCCCCTCTGGAGTCTCGACAACTGTGTGATCACACCACATGACGCCGGATACTCACCCCTGGCGGGAGAGCGGCTGGGCGAACTGTTCACAGAGAATCTCGCGCTGTTCCGTGCCGGAGAACCGCTGCGCAACGAGATTCTCGCCGAGCCCGCTCGGTAGCGGTCGCAAACTCCGGAAGCGCCGGATTGTTACCGTCTGGCATGAGCCCCGACGAGATCATCGCTGCTCTGGATCTGGAGCCGCATCCCGAGGGTGGCCACTTCCGCCGGACGTGGACCGGACCGCCCGGTCCGGACGGCCGGGCGATCGGATCAGCCATCCACTACCTGGTGGCGGCGGGCGAGCGGTCGCACTGGCATCGCATCGACGCCCACGAGTGCTGGGTGCACAACAGCGGAGCGCCGTTGGCCTTGTCGGTCGCCGCTCCGGGCGAGGCGATCCTCCGACACGTGCTCGGTGCCGACCTGGGTTCAGGGCAGGAACCACAGGTCGTCGTGCCTGCCGACGCATGGCAATCGGCCGAACCCATGGGGGAGTGGACGCTGGTGTCGTGTGTCGTCACCCCGGGATTCGAGTTCGACCACTTCGAACTCGCGCCGCCGGACTGGTCGCCGCGTACGTAGCTAGGCAAGTGGCGTCCATGCCGACCCGTTGAGGGCCGACGAGTGGATCGCATCTATCACACGCTGGCCTGCGACCCCGTCGTGGAACGTGGCCGGGAGCGGGTCGATTTGGTCGGTCTTCCCATTGATCCTGTCGGCGAACGTACTGAAGAGCCTCGTGTACGGAGCGAGATCCATCCCCGTGGAGTGCAAGAGGTCGTATGCGGTGACGAGGAGGGCCGGGTCGGGCGGGTCCGGCGGCGGAAGGACCAGATCATCGGGTGTGGGCAGCACGCGTTCTCCGGACCCGTCGGCGGTTCGCACCAGGTCGCCCTCGAGCCACAGGGTCCCGCCGGTGCCGATGACCTTTGCGGCGACGGTGAACGGACCGGGAGCGCCCACGGTGCTCGACATCATGCCTGCTGCTCCGGATTCGGTACGGAAGTGGACCGTGTAGGAGTCGTCGGCGGTCCAGTCGCGCCCCGAGACGCACTGCAGGCTCGCACTCACACCACTGAAATCGCCCAGCATCGTTCGGAGCTGGTCGATCACATGGGACCCGTAGGCGCCGAGCCAACCTCCACCGCGGCCTGCATCGCCCCACCAATCGGGCACCTCCCCGTCGGGATCGGCCAGGACCGGGGCGTCGAAGAGAAACGTAGCCAGTCTCGGCTGACCGATCGCTCCCTCGCGCACGGCGCGCGTGGCGGTTGCCTGACCGGTGGCCCAACGGAACTCGGTCCCCAGCTGATGGACCACGCCCGCTCGTTCGGCTGCGGAAAGCATCTCCCGGGCCTCCGTGGCATCCAGTGCGAAGGGCTTCTCACAAACCACGTGTCGCCCAGCTCCGACTGCCTCGAGCACCAGATCATGGTGGGTGTGGGGAGGGGTGGCGATGGTGACCGCATCCACGCCCGGTAGTTCGAGCGCTTCGGCGAGGGAGCCACATGCGTGGGGCACCCCTGCGGTGGCTGCCCGGCTGGCGGTCTTCTGCGGGTCACGCCCGACGAGGCCCACGACCTCGAAACCGGCTGCCCGCAGGGCCCGAACATGGGTAAGCACACCGAAACCGGTGCCGACCACCACGGCACCGAGCAGCTGGGTGCTCACAGCGGATTCTGCCGGGTTGCCGCGCGGTCAGCGTTTCGGGCGTTGGACGGTTCGTGGGGTCCGGGCATCGGCTCACGATAGCTGTGACCGCCGGGAGGTCGGGGAGCACAGGCCGGCAACCACGGGCGACCTCCGACCCGCGAATCGTGCGCGCACCTCCCAACCTGATAATCTGACAAAGTCATCAAGTCGTTGGAGAATCCCTTGTCAGACACACGTAGAGACATCCATGTCAGGTAGCGCCCAACGCGCCGACATCGACGGCACCGAGGCAGGGCTCAACCAGCCGCTCAACGTGATCAAGGCCGATCTGTTCAAGGCTCTCGGCCACCCGGCCAGGGTCCGGGCCCTCGAGGTGCTCTGCGATGGCGAACTGACCGTTGGCGAGCTGCAACCACTGGTCGGGATCGAGTCCTCGCACCTGTCCCAGCAGCTGGGAATCCTCAGGCGCGCCGGGCTGGTCTCCAGCCGCAAGGAGGGATCTTCGGTCTACTACGACCTCCGCGACCCGCTCGTGGCCGACCTCCTGTCGGTGGCAAAGGACCTGCTGCTCGCCTCCCTGAGTGAGACCCGTGACCTGCTCGACGGGCTCGCTGCCGAAGCAGGTCAGAAATGACCGAGCCCACAACCCCGCTCAGCACATCGAGCTCCTTCTGGGGTGGGCTCCAGGCACTCCTGCCATCGACCAAGGACTACAAGGGCCTGTCGCGTTCATGGCGCGGTGACATCGTCGCGGGCCTGACCGTCGGCGTGGTCGCACTTCCTCTGGCCCTGGCATTCGGGATCACGACCGGTCTCGGAGCCACGGCGGGCCTAACCACGGCGATAGTGGCGGGGCTGGTAGCGGGGATCCTCGGCGGTTCGAACGTGCAGGTGTCGGGTCCCACCGGTGCAATGACGGTGGTGCTGGTGCCGGTTGTGGCCCGCTACGGCGCTGAAGCGGTGGTGATCGTGGGCGTGATCGCGGGGTTGTTCGTGGTCGCCGCAGGAATCTTCCGCCTGGGGCGAGCACTCGCCTACATGCCATGGCCGGTGATCGAGGGGTTCACCCTGGGCATCGCGGTGATCATCTTCCTCCAGCAGGTGCCCGCCGCGCTCGGGGTGCCGAAACCAGAGGGCGAGAACACCGCGGTGGTGGCGGCCGGCGCCGTGGGAGATGCATTCGGCAACGGCAGCCTCCAGGCGATGGCGATGGTCGCCATAGTCGTGGTCGTGATGTTGGCCGCACCGCGGATCCACCGCTCGCTGCCCTCCTCCCTGCTGGCTGTGGTCATCGCCACCGTCGTCGCGATCGCGGCCGGTTGGGACGTCGCCACGATCGGCGCCTTGCCCAGTTCCCTGCCCACCCCGTCGGTACCCAGCTTCGAGTTCGGGGACCTGTCCAGGTACGTCGGTGCAGCATTCGCGGTGGCCCTGCTCGCAGCGATCGAGAGCCTCATGTCGGCCAAGGTGGCCGACGGCATGACAGACGTCGAACGTCACAACCCCGACCGGGAGTTGTTCGGCCAGGGGCTGGCGAACATCGTGGCGCCGTTGTTCGGTGGCATGCCCGCAACCGGTGCAATCGCGCGAACGGCGGTCAACGTCCGCGCCGGAGCCCGGACTCGCGTCGCCGCGATCGCCCACTCCTTCACTCTGATCCTGGTGGTGCTGTTCGCCTCGAGCCTCGTGGCCGAGATCCCGTTGGCCGCGCTCGCGGGGGTGCTCATGGTCACCGCGGTACGCATGGTCGAGTTCCACAACATCGTGAGCATCGCCCGTTCGACGCGCTCGGATGCGGTGGTACTGGCGCTGACCGCGGTGGCCACGGTCGCGTTCGACCTCATCCTCGCGGTCGAGATCGGCGTCGTCGTGGCAGCGTTCCTGGCGCTTCGCAGCGTCGCGCGGACCACGACCTTCGCGCCCACGCCCATAGACCGGGAGGTGGACACCGAAGAGGAGCGCCAGTTGCTCAGCGAGCACATCGTCGCCTACCGCATCGATGGAGCCCTGTTCTTCGGCGCCACACAACGCTTCCTCAACGACCTGGCGCGGGTGTCCGACGTGCGCGTGATCATTCTCCGGCTACCCGATCTGCAGGTTCTCGACGCCACCGGCGCCCAGGCCATCGGGGAGATGGTCGAGGACCTGGAACGACGCAGGATCACCGTGCTGTTGAAGGGTCCGCGTCCTGAGCACCAGCGACTACTGCAGTCCGTCGGCGCGCTCGGTCAACTGGCGAGCGAACACCACGTGTTCGCCCGGTTGGATGACGCCATCGCCCACGCCCGGCTCCACGCCCTGGATGCCGATCGCGACCCCGCACTGTGCGCCGCGGAACCGGTGTCCTGAGCTCGCCGGCCACCCGACCGCAACCGTTTGGTTCAATTCACGCCCCCGGCGACCGACTGGTGCGGTGCCGGTGCTACAGCATGCGCCGCGATACACCCGACAGGGTCAGGGGAACGACATGAGCCGATGGGGCAACAGCAAGGAACTCACGCAGACCAGCTATGGGCTCGTGAAGCAGAACCCCGGAATGATCCGCTGGACCGTTCGGGCAGCGATCCACGGTGCGATCGTCGGCGGAGTCGGCGTGCTCGTCGGCCTGGCGATGGTGCTGCTCGGCGCCGACAAGCTCGATGGTGACGGGGCCTCGGGGGGAAGTGCGCTGGGGGTGGTTCTGCTCGTGGTCGGAATCCTGGTGGTCCTCGCCGCGGTCATCGGCGGCCTGACGGCCGCCAACAAGCAACTGGCCGGCCTCGTCTGCGCCACCGACGACGTGCTGCACGGTCGGACTCCCGACGAACAGGCAGCCAAGGACGCAGCCCACTCGAGGCTCGGTGCGCTCACTGCATGGTCGGCGATCTCGGTGGCGGTGGGAGCTCTGGTCTCGGCCATCAGCGGCGACAGCGACAGCGGTTTCATCACATCGCTCGTGCGCGGGTTGCTGGCCGGTCTCGTGGCTGCTGTCTGGGCCGTTGTGACAACACTCGTGATGCCCCTGATCGTCCTCGAGGACCTCGGTGCGGTGTCGGCGATCAAGCGTTCCGCCGGAATCATCCGCACCACGTGGGGTGAAGCGGTCTTCGGGAGTGTCCGCATCGGAGCACGCTTCGCGCTGATGTTCACCCTGCCCGGTGCGCTGCTGCTGGCCGGTGGTGTCGTTCTGGCCCTGGTCGTCGGTGGACCCGTCATAGCGCTGGGAGCGGCACTTGCCCTGGCCGGTGTGGCACTCATAGTCGTCGGTGCGGTCAAGGCCGCCACCTGTCGCAACGTCTTCGGCGTGGCGCTCTACCGCTGGGCAACCGGCGAAGGTGCCCTCGGGCCGTTCAGCGAGGCGGACCTCCGCGGTGCGGTCCGGGTCAAGGGCGACCCCGTCCCCGCTGCCTGATCACCGTTCAGCGCCACCAGGAGAGGCTCACGGCAGCATTGACCTGGGCAAGCTCACGGCCGACGCGGGCACCGATCGCGTTCACGAATGCAAGGCACTCGACGCTCCAGAGCAGGCCCACGAGTTGCTGGGGCGACACGGCCGACACGGCGACCGGGTCCCTCATGAGGCTTTCCAACCGTGCACGTGCCTCGGACAGTGCGGCGGACGCGGCATCCGTGCTGTCTGGTGGCGGATCGTCGCCGGCCGGGCTGTCCCGCCCCTGTGAGTTCGACCTCGAGCTGCCCGCAGCTACCGCCTGGAGATCCCTCGATGCACGGCTCAAGGGTTCGGTGATCGCGAAATGTGCTCGCTCGATCGCACTGCTCGCGGATGAGGTGGCGGTGGTGGAGGCGGCTCCGGAACCTGGGGGCAATTCCTCACTGGCGGTTCCCAACCAGTCTCCACAGAGCATCAGGGCATGGGGTTGTGCGACCAGTGGGGCCCAGCTGTCCACGCTCACCCGTTTGGAGCCTCGCGAGTTCAGGTAGTCACCGAACTCGCTCTCGGCGACTGCGCATGCCCTCACCGCGTGCTGCTGGGCGCGCCGGTGATGGTCGTGATCGCTCCGCGACCCGTGGAGCACCCGCCCCAACCCGGTGGCGAGGTAGTCCAGGGCCGCCTCCAACTCCCGCGCCACTGCGCGTGCCAGACCGGTGGAAGCCCCTCGGGGCCACAGGACCAGTGCCACGAGAACCGAAACGGCAACACCCAGTGCAACCCGCTCGAGGCGAACGAGACCCAGTGTCCAACCGATGGACTCCGACAGGTTGAAGAGCACCACGACCATGGCCGTGAACGCTCCCTGGCCGGCCGCGAACCCGACGACACCGGGGAAATACCCCGTGGCGAACACCGCCAGGGGAAACAGGATCGCGAGGGCGGTGCGGCTGTCTCCGACCGCCAGGATCACAGCACTGGCGACAGCGAAACCCCCGATGGTTCCCAGGATCGACTGCAGCGCCGAAGATCCGGTGTCGAGAACGCTCGAACGCAGCACCGAGAGTGTCCCGAGAACCACCCAGAACGCGTACCCGAGATCGATCGCCTCGGCCACCGCAGTGGCCGCTCCGAGGGCCACGCCTGCTCGCAGAGCGTTTCGGAACCACCGCGAGTGGGGCCCGAAGTGGTTCCTCAACGCAGCACGAGATCGGACCACGGTGTCGCGACGTCGACGGTGGAGGCTCGGCGAGGCGTCCTGGATCACGAAGGAGGTGTCGGACGGATTCCTGCCGAGGGCCACCATCGAGTTCGTGGCTATCGACATCACGAGGTAGGACAACATTCGAACGGGGAACAGCACATCGAAGCGCTGGAGCAGCCCGCCCTGCGCCGGACGCGAGGCCGCTTCCTCCGCGGCCTCGTCGATCAGTCGACCGTCGACGAGATAGTCCTCCACGGCGACCATCTCGAGATCGTGCAGCGACCTCAGATGATCCAGCGACGGTTCGACGTTGCTGCCCTCGAGCAGTTCCGCTGTCTCCTCGAGAACAGCCGCGGCGCTGGCCAACACCACGGTGTCCTCAGGCAGCAGGACAAGTCCCCGGTCGCGCTGGAGGATGTGCAGCTCCTGCAGGAACACAGCGGCACGGCCCGTCTCGTCGAGCACGTACATGAGGGCCTGGTCGCGTGAACGCGGCCCCCCGGGTCCGGCGACAGCGGCATCGACATCCCGACGCAGATCGAGCACGCACGTGAAGCAGTCGTCGAGCGGCCCGGCTTCGAGGCGATCCGCCCCGCGCATGAAGCCGGCCAGGGTGCGGGCCGTCGAGGCCAGTTCGAGTCGGACCCTCGGCCGCCGCCGTCTCGGCCACAGCATCGCCAGGGCCAACGACGAGACCAGACCTGCGAAGAGCCAACCGGTCACCCGGGCGCCCATCGAGCCCGGAGCCGCCGGAACCATGACCGACAGCACCGCAGCGAGGATCAGCACGCTCGTGCCAGCTGTTGCGTAGCCACCGAGGACCTCGACAAAGGTGGCCGAGAACGCGACCACGGCCACGAGGGCGACCGAGAGCCACGGGTTGTCCGACAGGAGGGTGCCCACACCCACCAGGGCGCCTCCGAGGAGGGTGAAACCGACGCCGAGGCCGAAACGCACCCTGCGGGGACCTCCGAAGTTGGCCAGCCCCAGCAACCCGAAAGCGCCGAAGGCCGCAAAGGTGGAGAACTCCGCACTGTCGAGGACGACCTTGCCGAGCACGACCATCGAGGGCATGACGAGGGCGAGGCGAGCAGCCTTGCGCAGGTTGGAGTGATCGGGATCCTCGAGGTGAATCGCCGTCAGATCGAAGGAGGCCACGTTGTCAGGACTCCTCTCTGATGCGACGTTTCGATGCGGCCCATGAACAGATCGGGCACGACATCAGGTCGTGGTGACGCGCCGGGCAGTACTCACGCCCGAAGTAGATGATCTGCAGGTGGCGCCGGTTCCAGGTCTCCTCGGCGAAGACGGCCTTCAGGTCGCGCTCGGTCTGTTCCACGTTCCGGGCCCTGGAGAGACCCCAGCGAGCTGCACAACGGTGGATGTGGGTGTCGACCGGGAACGCTGGCACTCCGAAACCCTGTGACATGACGACGCCAGCAGTCTTGTGGCCCACCCCCGGCAACGACTCGAGGAAGGCCCACTCCGGTATCACCTCACCGCCGGCTTCGAGGATCTGGTTGGCAGCCAGCCAGAGATTGCGCGCCTTCGTGGGCGCCAGACCGATCTCCCGGATCAGTTCGAGTATCCCCTCGGGCCCTAGAGCCACCATTCCCTCGGGGTCGGGAGCCACCTCGAACAGTGCCGGGGTGACTTCGTTCACCTTCTTGTCGGTGGTCTGTGCCGACAAGGCCACCGCCACCAGCAGGGTGTATGGATCCGTGTGGAGCAGCGGGATCGGCGGATCCGGGTAGAGCTCGTCGAGGGTGGCGCCGATGAGGTCAGCCTTTTCCTGTCTCTTCACCGGCTGATCAACGCTGGGTCGAGCTTGCCTCGGGTGACCCACTACCCCGAGGGTCCATCGCGTCGCCGATGGTGTTCGACCCCGAGGTGGCCACATGTCGGGAAATGAACCGATCCATCGAGGCGAAGACGCGCTTGGCCGCATCGGCCCAGGGCATCACTATCGGGAACACGTGGAACATGGCGTCCTCCTGGTGCACCTCGACGCTGACTCCTGCCTCGATGAGGCGCTCGGAGAACGCAAGGATCCCGTCGCGGAACATCTCGTCGCTCCCGAGCGCCACGAAGGTCGGGGGATAGGCCGCTGGGTCGGCGAAGACCGCTGACACGCGGGCATCATCGGGGTGGATTCCGTGCAGGTAGGAGGTGACCGGGATGTTCCACGGAAGGATGTCGCGGTCGGCGTTCTCGGACACCGACGGGCGGTTGAGGTCTAGGTCGACCTCCGGGGAGAACAGCACCAGGGCCGACGGGGCGGGTAGGTCCCGGTCGGACAGCTCACCGATGAGCGACGTCGCCAACCCGCCGCCACCGGAGTCACCTGCGACTATGAGCGTTGTGGGATCTACCCCGCTCGCCACGAGGCATTCATAGACGTCCACCGCATCGTCGAGTCCGGCGGGGAACGGGAACTCCGGGGCGAGCCGGTAGTCCGCCACGAACACCTCGCAGCCCGTGCCACCGACCATCGCCCCTATGAATGCCGCATACATGTTGGGCGAGGTACCGATGTACCCGCCGCCGTGCAGGTAGAGGATCGTGCCGTTCGCCGAACCCTTGCGGGGACGGGCCCACACGCCGGGAACCCCACCGATCACCCCGGTCTCGATGCTCACGCCGTCGCGCAGAGCGACCCATGGCGGGAGGACGACCTTGCACAATCCGTCGAGCGCACCCTCCATCGAGCGGAACTCCTCGATCGGTAGACCGGTCGAGTAGCCCATGAACGAGCGGATCACCTGCCTGGTCACGTTCGCCCCGGTGTTCTGCACCACGCTCGCAGGACCGTGCCAGGGATGCCCGAAGGGCACTCTTGCCAGCGCATTCACAAGGTTCTCCCCGAGGCCCATGAGCGTCACGGCCGCTACGGGCCCGGACGCGGTGCGTACCTCCGGTCGATCTGCCATCACCATGATGACAACCCTAGGTGCGGGCCCGATCGCATCCCGGGCTTCCCGTGAAGTGTGCTGCGAGCCGGTACCCGGGCCGTGGGCAACCTCTGGTCGTGCCAACCAGCCGTGACCCACCGCTGTCTGGCCGGAGTGCTCAATTCCGCGGTGTGGCGTCCGACCGTTGGTGGTGACCGGTGTCGGAGAACCCGAGCCGATCCGGGATCGGGTGCAATCGACTCGCACGGGCGCAACCAACAAGGAGATGACGAGATGAGTAGGTGGGGCAACAGCAAGGAGCTCACACAGGCGAGCTACAGCTTGGTGAAGGACAACCCCGGCATGTACCGCTGGACCGTCCTTGCTGCGGTCCATGGCGCTGTGATCGGAGCGATCGGTTCGGTCGTGGGCCTCGCGCTGATGCTGGTCGGCGACTACATGATCAATCCCGATGCACCCACCGAACCGAGTGACTTCGGTTTCGTTCCACTGGTCTTCGGAGCAATCGTCGTGCTCGGCAGCGTCATCGGCGGACTGACCGCAGCCAACCGGCAGCTCGCAGGCCTGATCCGCGTCACCGACGACGTGCTCCACGGGCGCACGCCCGACGAGGACGCAGCCCTCGATGCGGCCCACTCCCGTCTGGGTGCTCTTGCCGCCTGGTCGGCCATCTCGGTCGCGGTGGGCACCCTCGTGTCGCTCATCAACGGTGACGGAAGCGGGGGGTTCATCACCGCGATCCTGCGCTCGCTGCTCGCTGGGCTGGTCGCGGCGGTCTGGGCAGTTCTCACGACCCTGGTGATGCCGCTGATCGTGCTCGAACAACTGGGAGCGGTCGCTGCGATCAAACGGTCTGCGGGCATCATCCGCACGACCTGGGGAGAGGCTGTGCTCGGAAGCGTCCGCATCGGCGCTCGCTTCGCACTCGTGTTCGGCATCCCCGGCGGACTCCTCCTGGTCGGCGGAGTCGTTCTCGCGGTCGTGGTGGAAGGAGCGGCGATTCCCGTTGGTGCTGTGCTCGCACTCTGCGGCGTGGCCCTGATCGTCGTCGGGTCGGTGAAGGCAGCCACCTGCCGCAACGTGTTCGGCGTGGCTCTCTACCGCTGGGCCAACGGCGACGGCGCCCTCGGCCCGTTCAGCGAATCCGATCTCCGTGGAGCCGTCGAGGTGAAGGATTCGCCCGTGCCGGTCGGGTGAGGCTCTGGTCGGACCATCCGCGGCTTCTGCTCGGAGGTGCTCCAGTCCATCTCCGGTGTGCTGTCACAAACGGCGGGCCTGTCCCGTCAGTGATGCAGTGGACCGCTCAGGTCGGATCTCCGGGAACGAGGACCGACCCTGCCCGGCCCTGACGTCGCAGCTACGGCGACAGACTGGAGGACATGATGGACACGATCGTGATCGGGGGTGGTCCGGCGGGTCTGACCGCCGCGATCCTCATCAAGCGTGGTGACCCGCAACGAAATGTGGTCGTGCTCGAGGGGCATCGCCAGCTCGGAGGTCGCGCCGCCACCGACAACCGCAATGGCCACCTGGTCAACCAGGGACCGCACGCGCTGTATCTGGGCGGAGCGGCAACCGAGGTGCTGCGCAGGATCGGAATAGACCCTGCCGGCGGTCCGGCGCCGACCAGAGGGGCTTTCGCCCGCTACAGGGGTCGGAGCGAGGTGCTCCCGACCGGGGTCAGCTCCCTGCTGCGTTCATCGATGCTGTCGCCGGGGGAGAAGGTCTCACTCGGACGTACCCTCGCCGGACTGGCCCGCATCGACTCCACCACGTTCGCGGGCGTCTCCGCCGCTGAGTGGATCGACTCCGTCGCCAGCAGCACCACCGCCAGGGAGCTGCTCGGAGCCCTGGTGCGGTTGTCCACCTACAGCGCGGACCTGGAATCACTTTCGGCCCAGGTCGCGGTGTCCCAACTCCAGCTGTCCGGCAAGGGGGTGCGCTACCTGGACCGAGGATGGTCCACCATGGTCGACGCACTGGCGCAATGCGCGGCGACTCTCGGGGTCGTGGTCGAGACCGGCAGTCCCGTTCGCCATGCGGAACCCGACCGCGGTCGATGGGTGGTGCACACAGACGACGCCGAGATCGGCGCGGATGCCGTGGTCCTCGCAGGACTGTCCCCCCACACCGCTGCCCGACTCAGTGGATCGGAGGCCCTGCACGACTTCGCATCCCGGGCCGAGGTCGTCACAGCTGCGTGCCTCGACGTCGGACTGGTCGCTGCACCGCGCCCGGAACGGGCGTTCATGCTCGGGATCGACGAACCGACCTATTTCTCGCTCCATTCCAGAGCAGCCGACCTGGGGTCGGGGGACGTGCTCCACGCATTGCGCTACGGGGGTCCTCCCGACGACGGAGATGATGTCCGTACGGATCTCGAACGCATCGTCGAAGAAATGCAGCCCGGCTGGCGCTCCGCTGCGGAGACCACCCGGTTCCTTCCACGAGCGGTCGTCATCCACGCCCTCGCCACGGCGGCCGCCGGCGGCTACGCGGGCCGACCCGACGTGGTCGTGCAGGACGCACCCGGTGTCTACCTCGCCGGCGACTGGGTGGGGGCCAGGGGCCACCTCCTCGACGCTTCCATGGCGAGTGCGACGGCCGCCGCACAGGCACTCGCCGAATCCGGAATCGGAGTTGGATGACACCTGAAGCGAGCGACGCAGAGGTCTTCGAATCCCACCGCCCGATGATGTTCGGCGTCGCCTACGCGATGCTCGGTGAGATCGCAGAGGCCGAGGACGTGGTGCAGGAGGCCTACCTGCGCTGGCACCGACAGCACGGCACCGGCCTGCCGGGTGCCCGGGCCGGTGCCGACGAGCGGATCCTCAACCCCGGGGCATTCCTGCGGACCATCACGACCCGGCTCGCGATAGACCGCCTGCGCTCAGCCAGTCGTCGACGGGAGACCTACACCGGGCCGTGGCTCCCCGAACCGGTCGTCGCCAGCGGAGACCCCTGCGACCAGGTCATCGAAGCCGAGGGGATCTCGCTCGCACTGCTGGTGGCCCTCGAGCGTCTCAACCCACTCGAACGCGCCGCGCTGGTGCTGCGCGATGTGTTCGATCTGGACTACTCCGACATCGCCGAGGTCATCGACCGCACACCGGCGGCGACACGACAGATCACCGGGCGCGCCCGTGACCGGGTGGGCGACCCACAGCGAAGCCGCGGACCGGCCAGTGACGCCGAGCTGGCAGTGCGCGACGACCTTTTGGCAGCGCTGCTGGCCCGTGATGTCGAGGCGGTCACCAGGGTGCTCAGCTCGGATGTGATCGCCTGGTCCGACGGTGGATCCTCTGTCCGTGCGGCTCGGCGACCCGTGGTCGGGAGCCACCGCGTGGCGAGGTTCCTCATCTGGATGGTCGACAAGCTCGCCGATTCCGAAGTGGAACTCGTTCGGTTGAACGGAGATCCCGGCCTGCTCGCCAGCGCCGGAGGCACGGCGGTGGCGGCCACGGTGTTCGAAGTGGCCGATGGGCAGGTGATCGGACTCCGCACCCTCGTCAATCCCTCGAAACTCGCGTCCGTGAGCCGGCACCGTGCTGCCGGTGGGCCGGGGGTTCACCCCTGAGAGCTCGTCCCTGAGGGCAGCAACGGTGCTACCCGAACGACGAGAACGAGGAGTAGACGATGACGCCGAGCACCATTCCGATCACCGTGCCGGCGATGCTCACCGCAAGCGCCACGTTGGCCAGTCGTTCCCGCCGCGACCTGGCAACCGCGGCGAACACGATCGCTGTGATTCCCAGGACCAGCGGACAGAACAGGAATGAGACCGCTCCGAGCACGATTGCGGTGACGCTGAACCCGTTCCCCGGATCGGCCGCCCCCTGGCCGTAGGGATAGGGAACTGCGGCCGGTTGGCCGTACTGCTGTGGCTGGCCGTACTGCGGGGCCTGCCCGTATTGCGGGGGCTGGCCGTACTGCGGGGCCTGCCCGTACTGCTGTGGCTGGCCGTACTGCGGGGGCCCCGGAACCGGAGGTGGACCCCATGGAGGAGCCTGGGGTTGGGGCGTTGGTGGTTGGGCCGTCGGCGACTGGACCGTCGGCGATTGGACCGTCGGCGGCTCTGTCGGCTGCCCAGGGCCCTGCGGCGGCATCCTGGGAGCCACCGCCGTTCCGCACTGGCCACAGCTCAGCACCCCGTCAGCCAGCGGCGCCCCACACTTCGTACAGTCCATCTGACGCCTCCGTAGGCCGCTGCGGCCACGATAGCGGCGTACACGATCGACGTCCGATGACCCTGCCCTCATAGAATCCCGGTATGCAGTCACCGGTAGTGGTTGCCAGCATCGCGTCGATCACCCAGGCCGACCTGCTCGCGGGGCACCTTCGACATCAGGGGATCGATGCGATCGTGCGGACCAACCTCGACCGCACCACCTATGCCGGGCTCGGCGGGGCCTCGCTGCTGGTGCCGCCCGAACAGCGCCTGGAGGCCGAACTGGAACTGGTGCTGCTCGACTCCGCCTCGGTCGACGGCGACCCATCGCCGCAGGACGACGCAGGCTCCCGGCACCCGCAGTGGATCAGAACCTGTGGAATCGTGCTGCTGGGAGCGATGGTGGCGGGCACGGCCCTGCCTTCACTGGCCATCATCTGGCAGCGCCTCACGGGCTGAGCTGCTCCGGCGGCGATGTCGCGTCACGGAGCAGCACCACCGCACAACTAGCCTCGCCCGAATGCAACCAACGGTCGCTCGGAATTCCTCCGGAACCCGTTCGGGGCTGCTGTGAGCCGTGTTTCGCGCCGCGGCGTGATCATCGGCTCCGCGGTCGCAGTCGGCGCTGCGGCCATCGGTGGCGGCGTGGTGGCGCTGAACCGGACCGCTTCGAGCCGCACCTCGGCAGCTCGACGGCTCTTTGCGGGTTCCGAGCAGCAGGCCGAGACACTCGGAGATCTGTTCGTCGAGGCCGTTCCCGATGATCCCGTCGTATCCGACCCCGACGGGGTGCCCCCCGGTGCGGTTCCGCCGGAGACCCGCGAACCGTTGGAGTGGTTCACGGAGGCACCGGTGGCCGAGTTGGCCTCACAGTCCTCGACGGGGTGCCGGTCCGACTTCTCCGAGGACCGGGTGGTGGAACTCCACGGGTGGGTGCTGCCGCTGACAGCGGCCCAACTCTGTGCGATCACCGGGGCTGGCTGAGTTGTTCATCACCGCCGACACGGTGCCAAGTGGCTCGACCATCCGCGCCGATGTGGTGATCGCGGGCGCAGGTGCCGCCGGAATCACGATCGCGCGGGAGCTGGCGGGCACCGACCTGAAGGTCGTCGTGCTCGAGAGCGGAGGCTTCGAGTACGAACGAGAGACCCAGGCGCTCTACTACGGGACCGTATCGGGGTCGCCCTATGACCTCGAGGGGTCGAGGTTGCGCTTCTTCGGCGGGACCACGAACCACTGGGGTGGCTGGGTGCGGCCGCTCGACGATTCCGATTTCGCCGGACGGGACTGGATCCCCGGAACGGGGTGGCCGATCGAGCGTGCCGAGCTGGACCCCTACTACGCGAGGGCGTTCGAGATCACCTCACAACTCGACGACCGCAACTTCGTCTGGGAGGACTGGAGGACCGAGACCGCTCTCGATGTCTCTCCGTTGATCGAGACCGAGAACTTCACCAGCGCCATCTACCGGATCTCGCCGGTCCGGTTCAACGACACCTACCGACCGGACCTCGAAGCAGCCGACAACGTGACGGTCTACCTCCGGGCCAACCTCGTCGACATCCGACTGGACGAATCCGATGACGTCGAGGCCTTCGGGGTGGCGACGCTGCAGGGCAACACCTTCGAGGTCGTGGGATCGCAGTACGTGTTGGCCCTCGGAGCCATCGACAACGCCCGCATGCTGTTGCGCACCCCCACGGTCCCGAGTGGACCAGCGCTCGGTGATCATTCGGACAAGCTCGGCCGGTACTTCATGGACCACATCGAGGCGCCGGTCGGAACCGTTGTGCTGTCCACCGACCTGCCCGACGTCTACAAGGGTGGGAACCAGGGTCTGGTCCGAGCAGCGCTGACGCTCACCCCCGAGGCACAACAGGCCCACGAACTCGGAGGCGTCGCCTTCGTGTTGGAGGAGGGCCCCCGCTGGGAGGACCCCAACCACCCCGAGGAGCTGCCGCCCGAGGTGGTGGCCGGAGTGCTGGGCGCGTTGCAGGACAGCGAACCGACCACCTGGGTGGTGCACGTCAGAGCCGAACCCCAGCCGAATCCGGCGAGCCGGATCACGATAAACGGCGAGGTCGACGCGCTCGGGGTCAACACCGTCGACGTACACCGCGAGCTGACGGCGGAGGATCATGCGAGGCTGGGGCGCGCGGTGGAACTGCTCGCCTCGGAGCTGGGCGAACAGGGAGCGGGCTGGATGCGCATCGATGCCCCGGGTCTCGGCGAGAACGACAGCTCCCTCTTCTACGGCTTCCATCACATGGGTACCACCAGGATGAGCGTCGATCCCGCGGACGGAGTGGTCGATCCCGACGGCCGGGTGCACGGATCGGACAACCTCTGGGTGGCCGGGTCGAGCGTGTTCCCCTCGGTGGGTTACGCCAATCCCACCCTCACGATCGTTGCGCTCGCACTTCGGATGTCCGACCAGCTCGCCGCTGGGTGATTCGACCCAACCACATGGGTGCCGATGAGGAGGCCAACGGGAACACCGGTACGCTTTCGGGGTGCGTCCAGGGGTGATCAGGGGAGTAGCGGTCTTGGCAGTGGTGGCCAGCGCAGCGCTGGGCGCCCCCTCGTTGGCGGCTGCCCAGGACCCGGCTGGTGGAACACCCTCGAGCACCACGTCCACCAGCACAGCCCCGACCACCGCGGCACCCGAGGCACCCGCACCGGGGGCAACCAGCAGCACGACCCTGCCGGTTGTCGAGGACGACTTCGTTCCCCCTGGAGGCACGACGATCCCGCCCACGCGGCGCCAGGAACTCGTGCCGCCACCGATCGACCTCACATCTCTGAACCAACTGCTCACCTCACGCCGGGAGGAGGCGGTCGCGGGTGCCACAGAGGCTGCCGATGCTGCGAACGCGGCCGCTCTGGCGACCGCAGCCGATGCCCGTGCCGCGCTGGATGCAGTGCTGGCCGAGATCCCAGCCGCAGATTCCTCGGTGGAATCCGCCCGTCGTTCCGAGCGCTCCGCGGCGGCGGAACTCGAGAGAGCCCGACACCGCAAGGCGGAGTTGGCGGTGGAGTCCTACACGCTCGCCCTCACCGGCACCAACGCTCAACTGACCTCAGCCCTGGGGATGGTCGACGACATGGACAACTTCGAGGAGTTCGTGCGCACCTCGGAGTACTCCGGAGCGGCATGGCGTTCGCTCGAGGCCGGAGTGGCGGGTGCGCAGCGAGCCCAGGACCAGGCAGAAGCCGCCACCGCCGCAGCCATCGAGACCCGCAACCAACTCGAGCGCCGCGTAGGTCGTGCACAGGCGGCGTTGGACTCGGCGGTAGCAGTCGCACAGGAGACCAAGGCCGATGGCGACGCACAGATCGCCGAAGCGGCGGCTATCGGCGAGGACCTGGCCCTCGAGGGACTCGGTCCGACGATCCTCGGCGAGACGCTGCTCAGCCCCGAGGATCTCGCCGAGTTCTCCGCTCGACGCAGTGGTGCCCCGGCGTCGGTGGACCTGCTCGAACTCGCCCGGCTGTTCGTGCTCGAAGGGACCGCTGAGGGAGTACGGGGAGACATCGCGTGGGCCCAGTCGATTCTCGAGACCGGCAACTTCGCCTACCGGGGCTCGATGGTGAACACGTCGGACCACAACTATGCGGGCATCGGGGCCTGTGACAGCTGTTCGAGCGGGTTCCGGTACGACACCCCACAGCTCGGCGTGAGGGCCCAGATGCAACTGCTGCACACCTACGCGGATGACAACCTCACGTCGGCCGATCTGGCCTTTCCTCCCGCGGGTCGCGCTCCCGAGCGCAGCAGCGTGCGTGGATGCTGCGACACCTGGATGGAACTCTCGGGTGTCTGGGCCACCGGCCCCGGCTACGGGGTGAAGATCCTCACCATCTACAACGAGATGCTCGCGTTCGCTGCGGAAAGGCAACGCAACGCGCTGCGCCTGGTCGCCGCCTCACCGCCGGCACCGTGAGCGAGGAGGCGCCCCCGAGGTCACCGGAGGCGGTGCTCGGCCGGATTCCGGGGTCCGTCCTGGACCCCGAACCCAAGACCAAGCCGACAGCTGTTCACCGGCTCGAGGGTCGTTTCGCCTGGATCGGTGTCGCATGGAGTTCGCTCGAACGGTTCAAGGCCTCTCGTTCACCGCTCCTGGCAGCCGGAACCGCCTACTACGGCTTCATCGCGATGTTCTCGCTGTTGGCGTTGGTCTACGGGGTGGCTGCGCTGCTGAGCGCGGATGCCGTAGCGGAGTGGCTCACCGAGACCCTCCAGAACGCCCTTCCCGGTCTGGTCGGAGAACAGGGGATCGATCCCGACACCCTCAAGCGCGTGGGGCGAACCTCCTCGGTCGTGGGCCTGGCGCTGCTCGCGGTGAGCGGTGCTGCTGTGATGGGCGCCGCGAGCGACTCGATACACCAGATCTACGGCGCGCCGCCCGACGGTCGAAACCCACTCCGCCGGCGTCTGCACCTGCTGATGTGGCTCGCCCTGCTCGGCCCGTTGGTGGCGATCTCGTACTCGCTGTCGACCGCGTTCAGCGGCTTCGGAGTGGAGATGCTCGAAGAGTTCGGTCTCCGGTCGCCGGTGACACGGGCGCTCACGATCGCACTCGCAACCGCGCTCACCTTTGCACTGGACGTCGCCATCGTGGCGCTGTTGCTCAACCGGATGGGCGGAATCGCCCCCGGGGTGAGGGCCGTGCTACCCGGTTCGATCGCAGCTGCGTTGGTGATCACGTTGCTCAAGGCACTGACAGCGGTGATCGTGTCGTGGTCGGTGGACCGACCGCAGTACGGCTCGTTCGCCATACCCGTGACCGTGCTGGTGGTGCTCTGGGCCCAGTCGATGGCCCTCTACGCCGGAGCTTCGGTCACTGCCGCGAATGCGCAGGCCGCGGAGGAGCGCTGAGGCCGGAGGCGGGCTGGGTCAGCCGGCGACGTCGACCTTGGCAACGACACGCTGCGGGCGGACCCTCACCAGCATCTCGGGTGGAACCGCGTTTCGGCGTCCGTACTCGGCAGCCGATTCGGGCCCCATGTAGCGGGCCGCGATCCGGGTGGCCCAGCCGAGTAGCTCCTCGGGGTCGGTACTGGTGGTGACGGGCCCCGAGATCGTGACGAAGCTGAATGGCGGCCTTTCGTCGTCGATGCACAGCGCCACTCGCGGATCCCGCAGGATCGCCTTGCCCTTGACCGTCTCGGCGCTCGTCATGAACACCACCTCGACCCCGTCGGCGCTCTGGTCGAGATCGATCCAAACCGGTGCGACATGGGGCGAGCCGTCCGCGCGGACCACGGCCAGCTTGGCGGTCCGGGCGGGAAGCTCGCTGACGAAGCTCTCCCACCAACCGTCGGGTGCGTTCGTGTAGCCCACTGGCGTGCCTTCCTCGGTCGAGTCGGATCAGGATCTCAGGTCAGATAGGTATCTCAGGTCAGATAGATGAGGCCGCCACCGACGTCGCGGTGGCTCACCCCGGTGCGTTCGAGTGCTGCATCCCAGGTGGCGTCGACCTCGGGGTCGGCCTGCTCCATCCCATGGTCCGCGATCACCACGAACGCCGTGCGCTCGAGCACTCCGGCGTCCTCCACGGCGCGCATGATCTCTCCGACCCGCGCATCGGAGTCACGCACCGCCGCCCTGGCGAGGGCTCCGTGTGGTCCGCTGTCGTGGCCGGCGGTGTCTGTGAGCGCGAGGCTGCACCAACTCAGGGCGGGAGCATCGTTGCCGTGGACCCCGCGCCAGCAGTCGAGGGTGTCGGTGAGGCTGAGGTGGTCGACCCTCGAGATGAACCGGTACTGCCCGTTGTCGGCTGCCTCGGGGTCGATGTGGCGGACCTCGTCCTCCTCGGGCAGCGCTGACGCGTCGCCCTCCCGAACCAGGGCAAAGGTGGAGTAGCTCGCACCCCGGTCGCAGTACTCGAAACCAGCAGAACTGAAACTGCCGGGTCGGCTGCGCTCGAGGGCCTCGAAGAGCGTCTCGACCTCTCCGGACACGTGTGTCGAGGCCCACCACATCGCCTCGAGGTCGAGAAGGTTGACCTCCTCGGGTTCGCTGGCCGGATTCCTTCGGTCGAGCCAGGCGTTGTGCAACACCCCCGAATGGCCGGGATGGGCACCGGTGAGCGCGGTGGTGTGGTTGGCGAGCGTTGCGGTCGGCAGAGACGCCATCGACCCCTCGCCGAACATCACGCCCCGTTCGAGGAGACCGGCCATGTGCGGCGCCTCTCCGGAGTCGATCACATCCGCGAGGAGGTTGGCGTTGCATCCATCGAGCAACACCACCACGACGTGGTCCGCCACGGTGCCGTCGAGGATGTCCTGTTCGACCTCACCGTCCTGGCGACGCAGCAGCGCCGCTGCATCGGGCGACCCGTTGGGACCCAGGCCGCCCGGATGGGGATCCAGGCCCAACAGCGCGGCGACGGTGGGGGCGACGTTCACGACGCGTGTCGCACGTGCCAGGGTGCCCAGCGACCGGATTCCGGCACCGGCGGCCAGGAATGGAGCACGGGCCTGCACCGTCGCGAGCGAGCCGTGCTGCCCCAGGTATCCGTCGGCGAAGTGGCGCGCGGTGTGGGTCACCAGTAGGTCGGGCGCCTCGGGTGAGTCGAAGAACTGCGCTATCGAGTCGAACGCGATGGGATAGGCGTTCGCAGCACGGTCGGGGAAACGAGCGCTGCGCTCCACATCGTGGCCGATGAACCGGTCGGTGCGCTGGTTGGCCAGCGGATCTCGACCCCGGGTCTCGCTGACCTCGTAGGTCCAGCCCCGCCCCTGGATGCGTCGTTCGAAGGTGACCGAACCGTCCACCGCGTCGGCGCGGTAGCGACCGGCGGAGGGGGAGTGGACCACCATCTCGACCATGTCTGCGCACGAGGAATCGACGAGGACCTCGATCAGCCGTTCGACAGCGTCGTGTTCGTCCATGAGCGGAGGCTACAGGTTGCCCCCGACTACAGGTTCTCCTCGAGAGCACCGAACAGGTCGTCATAGGAGGTCAGGGCGGGGAACTGAGGGAACTCCTCGATCACGTTCGGCGGAGCCCTGAACAGGAATCCCGCATCTGCCTCGGCGAGCATCGTGGTGTCGTTGTAGGAGTCGCCGGCTGCGAGCACCCGGTAGTTGAGGCCGTGGAACGCCTTGACGGCCCTTCGCTTCTGGTCGGGCTGGCGCAGTCTGTACTCGGTGATGCGACCCCGGTCATCGGTGACCAGCCGATGGCAGAACACCGTCGGCCAGCCCAGTTGGGCCATGAACGGCCGGGCGAACTCCTCGAAGGTGTCCGACAGGAGGATCACCTGGGTGGTCGCACGGAGTCCGTCGAGAAAGCTCCTGGCCCCCTCGAGCGGCTCCAGACCCGCTATCACCTCGGTGATCTCGTCCATGCCGAGTCCGTGTTCGGCGAGGATGGCCAGGCGCTGGGTCATCAGGACGTCGTAGTCGGGTTCGTCGCGCGTGGTGCGCATGAGCGCTTCGATCCCGGTGGCCTCGGCCGTCGCCACCCACACCTCGGGGATGAGCACACCCTCCAGGTCGAGTGTGACGACGGTCTGTGTGGGGCCGCTCTCGGCCTCTTCGCTGGCGCTCATCACACCAGTGTCGTCACTCCGTACCGGTCGCGTCGATTCTGTCGCCGGGAGCCCGGGACGCCATGGGTAGGGTGCTGGTCGATGGATCCCGTAGAAGCGCTGATGGTGGACTCTCCCGAGCGCGGCCACACCGATGCTCTCCTGATACTCCAACACGGAGAGGTGCTCTCGGAGCACTACGCGCCCGACGTCGACAGCAGCACGCCGTTGCGGTCCTGGTCGATGGCCAAGTCGATGGTCCATGCCGCGGTCGGTCTGCTGGTGCAGGAAGGTCGTATCCAACCCGATGCACCGGCCGCGGTGCCTGAATGGGCCGCAGAGGGCGACCCACGATCCGCTATCACCTTGACCGACCTCCTCCAGATGCGTCCGGGGCTGGCCTGGAACGAGGACTACGTCGATGGCGACGGCTCCGACGTGATCGAGATGTTGTTCGCCCGCGACTGGGAACCCGTTGTAGACACCGGAGGGTTCGCCGCATCCAAGGCACTCGTGCACGAGCCGGGCTCCACGCTCAACTACTCGAGTGGCACGACCAACATCGTGGCCCGGCTCATCCGGGACCTGGTGGGCCCCGATGAACAGTTCCGGGCCTGGCTGCAGGAGAACCTGTTCGGGCCGCTCGGAATGGACTCCGCCGATCCCGCCTTCGACGAGTCGGGCACCTGGATCGGATCCTCCTACTGTCACTGCACCGCACGCGACTTCGCGCGTTTCGGCGAGTTGTACCTGAACGACGGGCGTGTGGGCCGACGACAGCTGCTCGACCCGGCCTGGATCGCCACCGCATCCAGGGGCACCGGGATCGACGAGGAGGGAAGGGTGCACACCTCCCACTGGTGGCTGTTCGGGGATAACCCGTGGGGCGCTTTCCAGTGTTCGGGATATGAAGGTCAGTACATCGTCGTCGTGCCACCCCTCGACGCGGTGGTGGTTCGGTTGGGCAAGAGCGAAGCGGGCCTGCGAGAGAACGTGACGGCTCAGTTGAAGGCCCTGATCGACGGCTTGCCGAGCTGAGCAGTAGCCCGAACAACCGTCCGAACCGAACAACCGCCCGAACCGAACACCGCCGGGAGCAGCACTGGGGCCGCAACCGCGGGCGGCCTGCGGGCTCAGGCTCGCTCGAGGGTCACCGGTATCCCGTTGAGGGTGGCGTTTCCCGAGAGGGGATCGAGCTGCGCCGCATCGGTCAACAGATTCGTGTTCACTCCCGGTCTTCCTGCTGCCACGCTCATCCTCGTTCCGGGAAGGTCGTGTCCCCACCCGTGGGGAAGGCTCACCACGCCCGGCGCTATGTCGGCGGTGATCGTGACCGGCGCTGTCACCGTGCCGACCCGGGAGGTCATCCGCACCTGCTGTCCGTCGCTGATCCCGTGGCGCTCGGCATCGGCTGGATTCATCCAGACGACACACCGCTCCCGGCCCTTGACCAACACCTCGACGTTGTGCATCCAGGAGTTGTTCGAACGGAGGTCGCGACGGCCCACGAGAACGGTTTCGGGGCGATCGGCCGACATCGCCTCGACCAATCTCGGAAGATCCGCCAGTATCACCTCTGGCAGGAGCTCCACCCGGCCTGAAGCGGTCGAGAGCATGTCGGGCAGTTGCGGCTCCAGGGCGCCCAGGTCGATCCCGTGGGGTTCATCAGCCAGCTTCTCCAGGGTCAACCCGCCAGGGACCGTGCCGAAGCCATCTCCGTAGCGCCCGGAGCGCAACATGACCTCGAGCGCGCGATCCGCCGGGTGGGTGGCCCAGAGCGCTGCGCGCACATCTGCAGGGTCGAGACCGTGGGCCAGCGAGCCCTCCCGAGCCACTGCCTGGCCGATCAAGGTGTCGAGCACCAGGTCGTGGGCGGGAGCGGGGTCGGAGTTCGGATCCATCCCCATGGCCGCCATCGCGAGTCGGGCGAGGATCTCGACCTCGTCGGGTGACTCGCTGTCGTAGAGCGGGGGAGACCAGTTCGCGATGTTGCGCACCGACAGCGCGTAGAACGCGAGGTCGAAGTGGCTCCGTTCGAGTTGGCTGGGTGGCGGCAGGATCACGTCTGCATGACGCGTGGTCTCGTTCAGCGACGGGTCGATGCTCACCATGAAGTCGAGGTCGTCGAGAGCTTCTGCGAGGTTTGCCGCATCGGGTATGGACAACACCGGGTTGCCTCCGATGGTGACCAGGGCGCGCACCTGACCCTCGCCGGGGGTGAGGATCTCCTCGGCCATGGCAGCCACGGGGAGTTCGCCGTTGGCCTCGGCGTGCGAGCCGACCCTGCTGTGCCACCGACCAACCGTGTAACCGCGGCCGCCCGGCGATGGCCTGCGAGGAGTGTGGGCCGGAGCAGGCCACATGGCCCCTCCCGGACGGTCGAGGTTGCCGGTGAGAACGTTCAGCAGATCGGTCGCCCATGCGGCCAGCGTGCCGAACTGCGTCGTGTGGGTGCCGATGCGGCTGTACACGACGCTGGTGGGAGCAGCCATCAGCTCCTCGGCCATGCGCACGATCACCTCGGAGTCGATCCTCGTCACCGCGGCTACCCGATCCACCGTGAACGGGTCGACCGCTGCGGCCACCCCATCGAGTCCTTCGGTGTACTGCTGGATCGCTTCGGTGCGGGGCCCACGCTGCACCACCAGACGGGCCAGGGCGAGCAACAACATGGCGTCGGTCCCGGGACGGATGAACACGTGTTCCGAAGCAGCCCGGGCGGTCTTGGTCCGCCGGGGGTCGACCACGACCACCTTGCCGCCCCTGTCGAGGATCGCCTGCAGGCGGCCCGGGAAGTCGGGAGCGGTGCAGAGGCTGCCGTTGGACTCCAGGGGGTTGGCTCCGAGTATCAGGAGGTGGTCCGTTCGGTCGAGATCGGGCACCGGTATGGCCAACGGGCTGCCGAACATGAGACCGGATGACACGTGCTTGGGCATCTGGTCGACGGTGCTGGCCGAGAACACGTTGCGGGTGCCGAGTGCCTTGATGAAGGGACGGCCGTAGATCACGTTGTGGTGGCCGTGTGCGTTGGGGTTCCCGAGGTAGACCGCAACCGAGTTCCGATCCTGCCCGAGATGGGTTCCGAGCCGTTCCGCCACCAGCGAGAACGCGTCGGCCCACTCGACCTCCTCGAAGGAGTCCTCGCCGCGCTCTCCGGTTCGGACGAGGGGTTTGCGCAGACGGTCGGGGTCCTCGTGGAGTCGATGGAGCGTGGTGCCCTTCGGACACACGAAGCCCTTGGAGAACACGTCGGCCCGGTCACCCCGGATCACCTTGACGCTGCGGTCCTCGTTGAGCGTGAGCTCCAGGCCGCAGGTTGCCTCACAGAGCGGGCAGGTCCGGATGTGTGTCTCACGGTCGGTCATCGATCCCCGCTTCGTTCGGTTCCCACCAGTCGGATGAGCAACGTTACCGGCGATAGCGTGACCGGGGTGGAGATCATGGCGTCCGTCGGCCTGGTTCTCGACGCCGCGAAACTGCAGCGTTGGCAGGACCTCGGGGTGGTCACGCTCGAGCGGGTGCTGTCCGCTGACCGGGTCGCCGAGCTGAGTTCCTGGGTCGACCAGCTGGAGGGACTGCCCGAGGGACCCCGAGGGCCGCTGCACCACTACGAGCAGACCGATGCCGGGCCGGTGATCGCTCGCACCGAGCGCTTCGCCGACGTCCACGACGAGCTCGGCTCCTTCCTGCGCGACGACGTCGGCGCCGTGGTATCGGAGGTGTGCGCGGAACCGGTGGTGCTGTTCAAGGAGAAGGTCAACTACAAGTACCCCGGTGGAGGCGGGTTCGCCCCACACCAGGACGCTCGGGCATACCGGTTCGCGCAGCGCCACTACTCGGTGATGGTGCCGCTCGACCCATCCACCGAGGAGAGCGGATGTCTGTGGTTCGCCGACAACCCGGGGCGCGAACTTCTCGACGTCGACGAACGCGGCCGCATCCCCGAAGAGGTCACCGGAACACTCGATTGGCGACCCCTGGTCGCATCGCCGGGCGATCTCGTGGTCTTCGATTCGGCCGCACCGCACCGCAGCGGGATCAACAGCTCCGACCGTCCCCGGCGAGCCATGTACCTCACCTACAACGCCGCCTCGGAGGGGGACTTCCGGGTCCGCTACTACGCCGACAAGGATGCTGAGTTCTCGGCCTCCGACGGCACCTTCGGAGGGGATCGGGTGCGGATCTCGATCAGTGATGACTTCCTCGGTCGGCCGGTGGGCGCCGGTGTGGCTCAGGCACCGGTCGAGCACGTCGACCGGACCGTCGATGCGGACGCCCCCGAGGTGACGGACCGACTGATCGAGATGTACAGCTCCACCGCGGCAGAGCAGCTGTACGACGAGGCGGTCACCGAACGCGATCACGCACTTCAGGCGGCGTCGCTGGCCGAGTCAGAAGGGGCACCACCGGCGTTGGTGGCAGCAGCCCTGCTGCACGACATCGGCCATCTCATGGCCGGCGACCTCGCACCCCTCGAGGCCGAAGTGCGTTCCGACGCCCACCACGAGGGAGTCGGAGCCGCCTGGCTCCGCCCGCACTTCGGATCCGGGGTGGCGGACCCGGTGGCCCTGCACGTGGCGGCCAAGCGGTATCTCTGCGCAGTTGATCCCGCCTACGCGGACTCCCTGTCGCCGTCCTCGGTCCGCAGCCTCGGGCTACAGGGCGGGCCGATGTCGCCCACCGAAGCCGCGCTGTTCGAGTCGAATCGGCACCACGAGGCAGCCGTTCGGCTCCGTCGGTGGGACGACCGCGCCAAGGTGGCTGCGGCGACCACACCCGACTTCGAGCATTTCGTGCCGGTCCTGCGCGAGCTCCTGACGGCACATCGACCCGGAGATCGGTAGGGCAGCGTGCGGGTTCTCTGGGTGGTGATGGATGCGCTGGGTGCCGACAAGGTGACCTCGGAGTTGATGCCCAACCTCGTGGCACTGTCATCGACGGGATCGGTGAGCCACGGCATCGGCGTGCTCCCGACGACCACGTATCCGAACCACGCCACCTTCGTCACCGGGGTCGAGCCTGCGATCCACGGCCTCTACGCCAACGACGTGCTGCGTGCGGACAGATGGGTCGGTGCCCAGACCGTCGGGCCCGACTCACCGACGATCTTCGATCGCTGCAGAGAGCTCGGTCTGAAGTCGGTGGCGGTCCTGGGCGACCAGAACCTCGTCGGGGTCTGCGGTGCCGGGGCCGCCACGCTCCACTGGCCTCCGGGCGGAGTGCTCGTCGAGGGCATCGCCTGTGGCCCCACGGGGTACGCAGCTGACACGGCGACCGTGGATGCTGCCCTGGAGCTCGGGGTCGAACAGTTCGAGTTCGCCATGGTGCACCTCGACGAGAACGACGCCGTGTCGCACATCCACGGGCCGCATTCCGAAGAGGCGCGTGCCCAGGCGACTGCGAGCGACATTGCTCTGGGTCGGCTGTTCGAGGCCTACGGTCCGTACTGGGACGACACGGTCGTGATCGTCCTCAGCGACCATTCACAGGAGGACGTCGAACCGGGAGCCGCCGTCGACATGAGCGCACGGCTCGAAGAGGTCATTGCCCCGGTGGACCCGTCCGCTCGGTGGCGCTGCGACGGAACCTGTCTGGTGGTCGCCCCGGGGATGCATCCCGACGTGGCGGAGGCAGTCCGTGGATCCGTCGGTGTGAGCGGAGCTGTCGGCGGCCAACAGGAGGGGCTCGTGGCCTGGGGATCCGACGGAGTGCTGTTCGGGCTCGACTGGGGCCAGGGCGGTGACCACGGGAGCATCCGCTGTCGCGCTCAGGTGGTGGTGGTCGGGGGAGGGCACCCGGATGCCGATGACCTGGCCAACTCTGCGGCCGATTCGGTGAGCTCGGCGTCGAGTTGGTACCGGCGAACCCTGTCGCTGCTGGGTGCGGTCCCGTAGCGCCACCTCCACGGCAGATTCTTCTCCGGGGGGATCGCGGCGACTAAGGTCTTTGCGATGCCTGCCGACACGTTGTCGGATTTCGCGCGGCCCTGAGCGGTTGCCGACGGGCAGGAAAGGACCTGTGACCTTCGAACGCCTGCGGACCATGCAGTCCGTGACCCCCCATCTTGCCAGGCCCACGCTGTGATCGACGGCCTGACCAGTTGGTGGGATTTCGTCTCCCAAAGATGGGACGAAGTATTCGAAGCCACTCTGCAGACCGCGCAGATGGTTGCCCTCGCGATGGCGATCGGCACCGTCATCTGCATCGTCCTTGGGGTGATCGCGCACCGCGTCGCCTGGTTGCGCGAGCCGCTGCTCGCGGTGGCGTCGGTTGCGATCACGATTCCGTCGCTCGCTCTGTTCGCCATCTTCATTCCGGTGGTTGGCATCGGAAACACCCCGGCGATCATCGCTCTCGTCATCTATTCCTTGATGCCGATCCTTCGCAACACGATCACCGGTCTCGATGGTGTGGATCCTGCGATAGTCGAGGCCGCCAAGGGTGTCGGCCTCTCGGGATTCCAGAGGCTCCGCATCGTGGAACTGCCGCTCGCGTGGCCCGTCATCCTCACCGGAGTGCGCATCTCGGCGTTGCTCAACACCGGCATCGCAGCCATCGCCGTGCTCGTCGGGGGTAACGGACTGGGCATCTTCATCAACGACGGTCTCAACCGCTATCCGCTTCCGACGTCGGTCGAGCGCACCTGGACGGGAATCGTGTTCACGGTGCTCCTGGCCCTGCTCTTCGACCTTGCATTCTCGGGCATCAACCGTTTGACCACCTCGAAGGGAATTCGTTCATGAGTACCGAGGATCCAGAGACGATGATCCGGCTCGACCGGGTGGAGAAGCGCTATGCCGGCTCAGCCGACCCGGCCGTGGAGGAACTGACTCTCGACATACCCACCGGCGAGGTGCTCGTTCTCGTCGGGCCATCCGGTTGTGGCAAGTCGACCACGCTGCGGTTGATCAACCGGATGATCGAGCCCACGGGGGGTCGGATCTACTTCGGCGGCGAGGACGTCACAGACGTGAACCCCGACGCCCTGCGCCGCCGCATCGGGTACGTGATCCAGCAGATCGGCCTGTTCCCGCACCGGACCATCGCGGAGAACGTCGCCACCGTCCCGAAGCTCCTGGGATGGCCGAAGGCAAAGATCGGCCCGCGCGTCGACGAACTGCTCGACATGGTCGGCCTCGACCCCTCTGAGTTCGCGAAGCGCTATCCCAAGGAGCTCTCCGGCGGACAGGCGCAGCGTGTCGGTGTGGCTCGGGCTCTCGGCGCCGATCCCGAGGTGCTCCTCATGGACGAGCCCTTCGGCGCCATCGACCCGATCACCCGGGACAGGCTCCAGAACGAGTTCCTGAGGCTTCAGGCCGATCTCCGCAAGACGATCGTGTTCGTGACCCACGATGTCGATGAAGCCATCAAGATGGGCGACCGGATCGCCATCCTCGGCGACCGCAGCCGGCTTGCGCAGCTCGACACCCCCGAACGGATCCTCGCGCTTCCAGCCAACGACTTCGTGTCGGACTTCATCGGAAGTGGTTCCACGCTCAAGGGTCTTCACTTCGAACGCGTTCGCAACGTCGAACTGGCCGACTTCCCGGTCGCGTCGGTGTCCACACCGAGGGACCAGGCACTGGCATCGTTGTCCGCGAGCGACGAGAAGTGGCTTCTCGTCCTCGACGAGGAGACCCGTCCGGTGCGGTGGGTCAACGAGGCCCATCTCGCACGCACGGATGAACCATTGACCAGCCTTGGCGCACCGGTCGTGTCCAAGGTCGAGCCCCAGGCCACCCTGCACGACGCGCTCGAGGAGATGCTGTCCTCCAACGCGGGAAGCGCTGTGGTCGTGGACGGCAAGGGCCGTTACCAGGGAGTGGTGGCAGCCGAGACCCTCACCGGTGCGGTCGCGGCGATGCGCGCCGACGCCAAGCGCCACTACGAGGAACTCGCGGCCGAGGAGAAGGTGGCCGCCGATCTGGCCGCTGGGGAGGCCCGGCTGTGAGTCTGGCGATCGACGAGATCGAGACAGAGGTTCTGGCCGATCCGGAGGCGTCCGCGCCCAGCGCCCTTCGCGAGAAGCCGGCGCTGGTCTACATCCCGATCGTGATCGTGTTGTCGGGGCTCCTGCTGTGGCTGTACGTGTCGAACGTCGACATGATCAGCCAGGAATCCACGCCCCTCAACTGGTCGAAGAAGCTCCAACCGCAGATCATCCAGCACATCCAGCTCACGGTCGCCTCGACAGCGATCGTGCTCGCGGTCGCAATCCCCACGGGCATCGCACTAACGAGGCCGGTCGCACGCAAGTTCTCCCCACCGGTGCTCTGGGTAGCGAACGTCGGCCAGTCGTTCCCGGCTTACGGGCTCTTCGTCGTGGCCTACATGTGGATCGGACGTGGGTTCATCCCGTCGGTTCTCGCTCTCGCCTTCTTCTCCACCCTTCCGGTACTGCGTAACACGATGGTCGGCATCGACCAGGTCGACAAAGCGGTGATCGAGGCCGGTCGCGGCATGGGCCTCACCCGATTCCAGGCGCTCCGCTCGATCGAGCTGCCTCTAGCCGTACCGGTCATGCTGGCCGGCGTCCGTACGGCTCTGATCATCAACGTGGGCATGGCAGCCCTGGCATTCCTCATCGGCGGCGGTGGACTCGGCGTGACGATCAGCGCAGGCTTGAAGCTACAGCAGAACCTGGTGATCATCACCGGCGCCGCGCTCACCGCGATCCTCGCCCTGACGATCGACTGGATCGCCGCCATGGCCGAACAGTTCCTCCGCCCCAAGGGCCTCAAGTAACCCCCGGTCAGAACCAACGACTGGTTGACGCGCCCGCGGGGCCCGAGTGCCAGACCCACATCAGATCAAGACCCGACAACAGATCATCCAGACAACAAACAGGAGAAGACACATGAAAGCCTCATTCCGATGGCTGGCAGCGATCCTGCTGCCCCTCGCCCTGGTCGCAGCCGCGTGCGGTAGCGACGACGGCGACGACAGTTCCGACAGCGGGGACTCGGGTGACTCCAGTTCCTCCGGCGCCCTGGCGGACATCGACATGTCCGGACTCGACGTCACAGTGGGTTCGAAGGACTTCACCGAACAGTTCGTGTTGGGCGAGATCCTCGTACAGGCCCTCGAGGCAACCGGCGCGAACGTGACCAACGAGGTCAACCTCGGTGGCACCTCGGTCAACCGTGAGGCCCTTCTCGCAGGTGAGATCGACATGTACTGGGAGTACAACGGCACCGGTTGGACCGTTCACCTCGCCCAGGAGGATCCCTCTGACGATCCGGACACCCTCACCGAGGCCGTCCGTGAGATGGACCTCGCCGAGAACTCGATCCAGTGGGTCGGCCAGGCGCCGTTCAACAACACCTACGGTTTCGCCACCGGTCCCGCCCTCACCGAGGAGAACGGTGGACCCTTCGACCTGCAGGGCATGGCCGACTACCTCAAGGAGAACCCGGACGCACAGGTGTGCATGGAGACCGAGTTCCCCAACCGTCCCGACGGCCTGGTTCTCTTCACCGATGCCACCGGCTACGAGATCCCCGAGGGCCAGCAGCAGATCCTCGACACCAACGTGATCTACACCGAGACCGCCCAGGGTGGTTGTTCCTTCGGTGAGATCTTCACCACCGATGGTCGGATCCCAGCACTGGATCTGTCGATCGTGGACGACGGTGGAGCGTTCATCCTCTACAACGTGTCGCTGAACGTGCGCGACGAGACCTACCAGGAAGCGCCGGACCAGTTCGACGCTCTCGTTCCGCTGCTCGTCGACCCGCTCGACGAGGCGACCATGGCAGAGCTGAACCGCCAGGTGTCGGTCGACGGCGAAGATGCCGCTGACGTCGCCAAGCAGTACCTCCAGGACCAGGGTCTCACCTGATCCAGGGTCTGACCCGATTCTGGGTCTGACCTGATCCGAGAGCTACTCGAGGGGACCGGAACACCCGTTCCGGTCCCCTCGACTTTTTCCCGCTCGGTGTCTGCCCGACCGGTGTGTTCCCGAACGGGGTTCTCCCGAAGGTGTTGGTTCTCCCGGCGTACTCCGCTCCAGCGCCGTCGCTGCCGTTCAGCCCTCGGGTTGGCTGTCGACCGCCACGTCCAGCGTGATCTCGTCGCCCTCGCGGGCGCGCAGTGTCACCGTCACGCCATAGGTGGCGGAGCCGTCGACCAGCTGGCAGCGGCTGACCGCGCCGGGCTCTGCCGAGATCCCCTCGGGGCACGAAACCGAATCCGGAGCCTGCCCCGTGGCGGTCTCGAGGGATGCCGCCACCTCCTCGGCAGCGCGCTGCGGATCGATGCGAACGGCCTGAGACGGTGCGTCATCGGCGCCGCCCGAACATCCGGCGACCAGGGCCAATGACAGCGCCAGCCAGAGTGCGGTGGAGGCGATTGCGCGAGCGCGGTTCTCATGGCGACGGCGGGACACCCGGTTCCTCCGATCGGCACTCGACATTCCCGGCGCGGGACGGGTTCACCGGAGCGGTTCCGCTCGAATCATCCGGCACCGGGCAGCGAATCCGGAGCGGGGTCGGGGCTGCCTTCGGAGGCCGGCGGGTGATCCATCGCGATCCTGGAACGCACCCAATCGAGGCTGGAGGCCTCGCCCTGGGCCCTCGACCAGCCGTCGAGTGCCGATTCCACCGCCTCGAGGTCGCCGAGGTTGCCGAGGATCTCAACGGTGACCACGTCAGCGGGCATGGATGGCACCCGCGAGTCACCGAAGGGATCCATCTCGAGGGGTTCCCGGGGCTCACGCATCGCATACAGCTCGCCGGTGTCCTCTACCCAGTTGACCTCCCAACGGGTGCCACCCTCATCGGTCCAATCCGAACCGAACGTGTACTCACGCGAGGATCGACGTTTGGGGTTCCCGTCGTAGAAGTGCTCTATGTCCATTTACGCTCCACTGTTTCGTAGCCAAGGGATCCGGCCTCCACCGAAGCATACGAGGCCGACACGGCAAGCCCGCCGACCCGGACAAAGGTGGAGGGTCTGCTCAGAATCCCGGAAGCGACGCCAGGTAGGAGTCGAGCAGCTCCGGGGTGAGGCAGGCGGGGGAGTGACCACAGTCAGGGTCCAGCACCACCTGGTGACGGACCGGATCGCCCCTACCGGACGCGATGGCATCACGGAGCAGAATCGCCTGGTTCACCGAGACCACACCGTCGTTCCTGGCGTGCACGTGAAGCACCGGCGCATCGGCGGGATCCAGGTGGGTCAGTGTCGATGCCTGCACCAGCAGAGCGGGATCCTGGATGATCACCGGCCCGAACAGGTTCACAGCGGCTTCGGAGGTGGCCCGATCGGGCCAGTACGTGGCACCGCTGATCGACACCGCGGCATCGAAATGGGGACCGGAGTCCTCGAGGTTCGCCCACTCGACGAGTTGGGCACCAGCGGACCATCCGACTCCGACCAGGGGCCAGACCGGCGCCGAGTACTGCGCGGCTCCGTTGGTTCGCCACCAGGTGATCGCGGTGCGAACGTCGTCGACATGGTCCGGCCACTTGGCGACCGGTGACAGTGCATAGTCGATCGAGACCACGACCCACCCGTGCCGGCGAAGTTCCTGTATGGGCGGCCAGCCGGCGTCGAAGCGGCTCCCGCTGGTGTAGCTGCCGCCGTGGACGTACATCACGGTGCCCCTGGCGGTCGTCGCGCACGCCGGGTAGATCGTCGCGTAGTTGAAGAAGCCCGCTCCGTAGGTGGTGGCGTTGACGCTGCCGCCGGAGGGATCCTCGGGACCGCCATCGCACACCGCCGACGGTCCACCCCCGCCTGGCTGCGTCGGTTGCGGGGCGCATGCACTCAGCAACCCGAGAACCGACGTGACGGCCAGGAGCAATCCCAGGCCCAGTCGCACGTGTGCACGACGTGGCACCCTGGTATCGACATCTCCCCGCATGGCGTCCCTTCTGGCCCAGTTCCCCTGAGATGAGAGGATACCCAGCTCCGGGCCAGGCGCAAGCCCAGCCCATCTCGGTGCTGTTCAGACCTTTTCGGGAGTGCGCTCCTCCAGGCCGGGGCCGGTCGGCGGAACCAACCCGTCGACCGAGTCCTCCACCGGTGCCTCGCCCTCCACGCTCACGTGGGGAATGATGCGATCCAGCCAGCGGGGGAGCCACCAGTTGCGGTCTCCGAGCAATTCCATGGTCGCGGGGACGAGCAGCATTCGCACCACGGTGGCGTCGAGCAGAACGGCAATCGCGAGTCCGAAGCCCATGAGCTTGATCGGGCGGTCGGCTTCGAGGATGAAGCTGCCGAACACGAACACCATGATCGCGGCGGCAGCGGTGATCACCTTCGCTGTTGCAGCCAGACCGTCGGCCACCGATTCGCGCGAGTCGCCGGTTCGCTTCCACTCCTCGTGGATGCGCGACAACAGGAACACCTCGTAGTCCATGGACAGTCCGAACACGATCGCGAACAGCATCATCGGCAGGAACGGCTCGATGGGCGCGGGCTCGATCCCCAGGACCGCGCTGCCCCAGCCCCATTGGAAGACCGCCACCATCAAGCCGTAGGCCGCTCCGATCGACAGCAGGTTCATCACCACCGCCTTTAGGGGAACCAGCAGCGACCTGAACACCACCATGAGCAGCAGGAACGACAACGTCAGCACCGCGGCGAAGAACCAGACCAGCCTCGCAGCGAGATAGTCCGAGAAGTCGACCGTGACGGCCACGAACCCTGTGACCAACACGTCGGTGCCGGCGGGTTCCGCTCCGGGAAGCACCTCTGAACGCAGCGACTTGACCAGGGCGGTGGTGGCCTCGTCCTGTGGAGAGGTTTCGGGCTGGACCTGCCAGATCGCCGCGCTCAGCTGGTCGGCGTCGGGATCGACGACCGTGTTGGGTATCGGCCCCGACACGGACTGGACTCCCGGCGTTTCTGCGATCTGGCGGGTCAGTTCGACGAGGGCCGCACTGTCGGTGCTCCCGTCCAGTTCGGTCACCAGGGTGAGCGGGCCGTTGGAACCGGGTCCGAATCCCTCTGCCAGCAGGTCATATGCCTGCCGAGTGGTGGTGTCCTCCGGGCTGTTGCCGAAGTCCGAGAACCCGAGGCGCATCGAGAACACCGGAATGGCCGCGAACAAAAGCACCGCAGCGCTCGACAGCGCGATGGTCCACGGACGCGCCTGCACGAAACGACTCCACTTGTAGGCACCGGTTTCGCGCAGTGTCTTGACCTTGCGGGGTGGGATCGTCTTCTTCAACGGCGCGAAGAGCAGCCCGAGCACCAACACGATGACCGCCAGGGGAAGCCCGATGATCAGGGGTTGTATCGACAGACCCAGACCGATGAGTGCCACGACCACGAGTCCGGCCGCGATGATTCCGCGCCAGCGGCTCACCTCGATCCGTTCTCCCACGAAGCCGAGCAGCGCCGGTAGGAGCGTCAGCGAGGCGAGAAGCGTGATCGTCACCACCGTCGCGGATCCGAGCGCCAGTCCGTTCACGAAGCTCACGCCCATGATGAACATGCCCATGAGGGAGATCACCACGGTGATTCCGGCGAACATGACCGCCCGACCCGAGGTGTCGATCGCGATGCAGACCGATTCCTCCACCGTGTGCCCGGCACGCAGCTGCTCGCGGTAGCGGGTCACGATGAACAACGCGTAGTCGATGCCGACGCCGAGCCCGATCATCACGCCGAGCGTCGTGGCGAAGTCGGGTGTGGTCATGAGGTTGGACAGCAGCAACAACAGCGTGGAGCCGACTCCGATGCCGGCGAGGGCGACCCCGATGGGGAGCCCCATGGCGAGGACCGAACCGCCGGCCAGGATCAGGATGACGATCGCGAACGCGAGGCCCAGGAGCTCCGAGGAAGGCGCTCCGAACTCCGAGAACACCTGCCCTCCGTACTCGATGCGGACCCCGTCGATCTCGGGGGCGATGTCCTGGACCTCTTCGGCGAACTCTGTAGCGGCCTCCTGGTCGAACTCGTCGGGAAGTTCGACCTGGGCATATGCGATGGTGCCGTCCTCGGAGATCTGGCTCTGTCCGCTGAGCAGGGCTGGGTCGAGGTCATCGCCCAGGAAGTCCGACATCGCTGCCAGGGCCTGGGCAGGATCCTCCGCGGGCGGATCGAACGGGCTCGTGATCGTGGTGTCCGGAATCTCGTCCACTGCCGCGAGGAATTCCTGGATGGACTCGGTCGTCCCGGGGGTGTCGAATCCGTCGGAGCTGGAGAACACGATCGTCCCGGTTGCACCGGCACCGACTCCACCGAAGCTGTCGTTGAGCACATCGAACCCGGCACGGCTCTCCACGTCGGGAAGGTCGAATTCGCTGCGTACATCGCTGCCGACGATGCCGGTGAGTGCACCGAGGAGGACCAGACCGATCAGCCATGCGGCGAGCACAACCCAACGCTTGCGTACACAGAACTGTCCGAGTCGGACGAACATCGGGGTCTCCAGCGGGTTCGGGGGAAGCAGGGCTGGCCGGGGGGACGGCAGCTCAAGTGTTGTGGCGTCGCAACCCGAACGCAACGTGAGCGCTGTGACATCGGTCAAGTGCCATCTGACGGCGTGGGCCTCAGTCCCGGGCTGCGGCCGCGGGCAGACCGAGAAGGTTGCCCTGCCCGTAGATGATCCCCACGTCCACCACGGCGGCCAGCTCCACCGGCGTCTCGATGCCCTCGGCCAGCACCACGGCTCCGGTGGCCTCTCCGATTCCCTGTGCGGCTCGCAGGAACGCCAGGCTCGTGGCATCGCCACGACCGGCGCCCCTGATGAATCCGGCGTCGACCTTCACCACGTCGGGCGCAAGGTCGGACAGGGCCGCCAGGTTGGCGAATCCGGATCCGAAGTCGTCCAGTGCGATGTTCACGCCGCGGGCACGGAGTCGATCGAGGTTGCGCATCGCACGCTGGCTGTCGGCCAGCATGAGGCTCTCGGTGACCTCCACGGTGATTCTCTCGAGATGCGGCGCCAGCGGCCCGGTGAACATCTCCCGGAGCATCGCATCGTCTGCGAGTTCGGGAACCGACATGTTCATCGACACCCGGGGGCCGCTCCCTGCACCCGAACCCATGTCGGCCGCCAGCAGGTCGATCACGATCCTGCCCACCAGTCGAATCTGTCCGCTGTCCTCCGCCAGGGGGATGAAGTCCCCGGCCGCGATGGGTCCGTCCGGAGCCATCCAGCGCAGTAGGGCCTCGGATCCGACCTCGGCACCCGAGCGCAGGTCGACCAGGGGTTGGTAGTAGAGGCGGAACTCGCGGTCTCGCAGGGCCCGCGCGAGTTCCTGCTTCGCCCTGGCCCGGTCCTCGGCCCGCGACTCCATGTCGGGTTGGTACTCGGCCAGCACGTCGCCGCGCTGCTGTTTGGCCGCGTGACGTGCCAGGTCCGCGCGACGCAGGAGTCCCTCCGCTCCCACCGAGGACGGGAACCGCGCCACGCCCACCGACGCCGTCAGGAGCACCTCGGTGCCGCCCAGCTCCACGGGCTCGCGCATTGCCGTGAGCGCCCGGTCGGCGACCGTGGCCACGTCTGCAACCGACCGCAGGTCCAACACGAGCAGGGCGAACTCGTCTCCACCCACCCTCGCCACCCGATCCCCGGGTCGCGCCGCGCGGCGGAGGCGTTGGCCCACCTGTCGAAGGGCCTCGTCGCCTCCCTGGTGACCGAACTGGTCGTTGATGGCGGTGAAGTTGTCGAGGTCCAGCCAGATCAGCGCCCCGTTCGACCCGAGCGCCTCTGACCGCTCCAATTCGTGGTGCAGCAGGGCGATGAGACCCGCCCGGCTCATCACACCGGTGAGCTGGTCCTCATAGGCGACCCGTGAGGCATGGCGTTCGACCCGGCCGAGCTCGCGCATCATGAGCAGGGGCAACAGGAGCACCGCTGCCACCCAGAGGACCAGCGCGAGGTACCAGCCCGTGCTGTAGGTCACCGGTCGGGTCATCTCGATCGTCGAGGCGGCCGCCGAGAGGGCGCAGGCACCTGCGCTCCAACCCGCAAGGGTGCTGAAGCGGATCAAACCTGTTCCGACGACCACGGCCAACGCGATCGAGTTGAGCGCCACGACCGTCACCCACAGCGCGGAGACGCTCGTCGGGAAGGGCCGCAGGAGACCCCAGGCGATCAGGCAGACGGACACGGCGACACTCGCCGCCACCGCCGTGCGCACATGATTGGTCGGACCCGGTCGACGGAACCGCGATGCGTCGTGGTTGGCCAGCAGCGCCGTCACGGCAATTCCCACCGGTAGGACGGCGTGCGGGATCAGGTCCATCCAATCCACGGCGTCGGCGTCGAGGGCGTCCAGACTGCCCAGAGCTCCGACCCCGGAGCAGAGTGCGACGACCAGGTAGGTACTCCCCAGCGCCAGGAACGAGCGGTTGCGTGAGAACGCCGCATGCGAATAGAGCACGAATCCCGCCATCGAGCTGCCCAACAGGATCGCCACCGTCGCCGCGGTCACCGCTGCCGGGGCCACGAACCCCACCGTGTTGCCCAGCGGCACCGAGACGGCGACCGCCAGGCCCAGCAGCCCGAGGACCAACAGGCCGACGGCTCGTACTCCCACCCCAGCGGTTCGTGGCGCGTCAAGGGAGATCACCGAGGTCCGTGCGGCACCCTGGGGAACCGCCGGCGCGATCCGGTCACCGTCCCTCACGGCGCGACCGTAGCGCCATCCAGCACCACTTGGGCAGGGGAAACCCGGGGCAAATTCCCCAGCCGGCTCAGCTCTCTCCGAGGTAGATCCCCACGGAGCGGGCGGTGTGGGCCATCTCCTCGGCAGGATCGACCAGGGCTGCTCCGCGTGCGACCACGTCATCGAGCCGTACCGCTTCGATACGGGTGCCCTGCAGCGACACCATCGTGTCGTAGCGCTCCTCCGCCACGAGATCGACCGCATGGATCCCGAACTCGGTGGCGAGGATGGCATCCATCGGGCTGGGTTCGCCGCCACGCTGGAGGTGGCCCAGGACGGTGGCGCGAGCCTCGATGCGGCCCTCGGTCGCCTCTTCGAGTGCACGGGCGATCGCTGATCCGACCCCACCGAAGTGTTCACGACCCTTCACGTCGGTGGATGTGACGGTGTCTCCGAGGGGCGACCTGGCGCCTTCGGCGACCACCACCAGGGCGAAGGCGTGGTTGCGGCGCCTGCGGGTGGCCTCGACGGTGGCGACCAGGCCCTCGAGCTTCCAGTCGATCTCGGGGATGAGGATCGCATCCGCTCCGCCGGCGATCCCCGAAGCGAGAGCCAGGTGACCCGCCCCGCGTCCCATCGTCTCGAGGATCATCACCCTGTCGTGGCTCACTCCGGTGGTCCGCAACTGCGCGCAGGCCCGGGTGACGGTGCGCACAGCTGTGTCGAATCCGATCGACCGGTCGGTCAGTGCCACGTCGTTGTCGATCGTCTTGGGTATCCCGACCAGGTTCCAGCCCGAGCGGGCATGCTCCTGGAGGATGGCGAGGCTGCCGTCGCCTCCGATCGCTATGAGCGCATCCAGCCCGAGTTCGAGGTAGCCCTGTTCGATGTCTGCCGCCACGGCATCGATGGGCTTGTTGATCGATCCCAGGATCGTGCCGCCGGTGCTCAGCATCGGATCGAATCCGTCCAGATCGATGAGCGTGGGGGAGAGCGGGCGTGCCCGGCGCTGCGCCAGTCCAGCCACCGCATCCTCGATGCCCAGCACCTCGAAACCGTGACCGTTCACTGCCCGTCGGGTGATCGCCCGGATGGCCGCGTTGAGCCCCGGGCAGTCCCCACCGCTGGTCATGACGCCGATACGTTTCACCGGATCAGTCTGGCGCGTCCGTGGAGGTCGGCTCCACGATCGGGGCCGAGATCGCCGAGCCCGCGTGGATCATCAGCACCAGCAGGGCCACCGCAGAGCCCGCGATGAGGGTGGCACCGGTTCCGATGGCACCGAAAACCGCAGCGAACAGCAGCGGACCCACGGCCTGGCCGAGGCGCACCGCCGAGACCCAGACGGCCAACACAACTCCGCGCTGTTCGGCGGGGGCGCGGGCAACGGTGGTCTCCTGGAGCGAGGGCACGGTCGCCCCTTCTGCTCCCCCGTAGACCAACAGTCCCAGAACGACCGCGATCAACGTCGGCGAGAGGCCGACCGCCAACAAGGAGATCCCGAAAAGGGCTGCGCCGGTGATCAGGAGCCTGCGAAGACCCAATGCACCGCGGATACGGGCGAGGTTGAGGGCGATCAGGGTCGACGTGATCGAAGGAATCCCCAACAGCAGGCCGCGGGGAGCCGCCGAGAGCCCGAACTCCTCCTTGAGGTGCACCGGCAAGGTGGTGAGGAACAACCCGAAGATCATCACGAATATCAGGAACCCCGACAGGACCGTCGCCCGTATCGCCGGCGAGCCGAGTGCCTCGCGGCCCGCACGCAGCTGGCCCCGGAGGCTCGAGGAGACATCGGGTGGTCTGACGTCGTCGAGGACGATCCACGCAGCTGCCGCGGTCACCAGCGCCAGGGAGCTGGGCAGGAGCGAGAGCCGCCAACCACCGAGCCCCTCGAGCGCACCCGAGATCATGGGCATGAGTGCGAGACCGCCGGTCAGCACCGCAGCATTGCGGCCCACCTGACGGATCCGTTCGTTGCCGTCGTAGTGGTCACCGATGAGGACCACGGCGAGGTTGATCAGCCCCGCGGTACCGATACCCATCAACAGCCGTGACAGCACCAGGGTCCAATAGGTGGGCGCCAACGATCCGGCCAGACCCATGGTGCCGAAGATGATCAGGCAGGGGACCAGCACCCGCCGCCGACCATGGCGATCGGCCAGCAGTCCGATCATCGGCGCCGCCACGACGCCGGGCAGGGAGGCGGAGGCCACGAGCAGGCCGCTGGCCGAGTCGCCGCGACCGAAGTCCGCCACGATGTCGGGCAACACCGGCGCGATCAAGGTGTTGGCGGTGATCCCGGTGAGGGTGACTGCCCAGATGAGCAGGGGAGGTGGGGTGCGCCCTGGCCAGGCCGCTCGGGTGGACATCGTGGGCGACCGTACACCGGGATCGCCCCGGAACAGCGTTCCGCATTAGCATCGACCCGACAGCCGACAAATCGTCACGAGGAGTAGCCCATCGTGCGTCCCCATGTGGAACTGATCGACGAGAAGGACCTGATCTGGCACCCCGCGGAGTTCGTCGAGTGCACCGGCACCGCCCGCCAGAAGCATCTCGCATACGACGAAGAGGACGCCTCGCTGTCGGCCAAGATCATCTTCGACACCGACTGGAGTCGGCCCGGTGGGTCCCACAGCGCCGAAACCGAGTGGTTCGTGCTCTCCGGCGAGGTCCGCGTGGGCGATGAGACCCTGACCGAGGGTGGCTACTGGCAGGCACCGATCGGGGTGCACACGCCACCCATCGAGGTTGCTGCCGGCACAGAGATCCTGTTCTTCCGCGAGTACGGCGACTGGAGCTTCGAGCTGGGCGACGAGGACCGACCGGGGGTGAGAGAGGACCAGAAGTTCACCGTGGTGCATTCCGCCCAGATGGACTGGGTGCCGGTCGAGATCGGAAGCCCGATGCGGTTCGACCTCGGCGGAACACCCGTTCCCGGTCTGTTCATCAAGATGCTCCACCGCGACGAGCAGACCGGGTTCTACACGAGGCTGATCAAGGCCGAACCCGGCTGGCACGAACATCCGCTCGCCCACCACCCCGTCTACGAGGAGGCCTACACCCTCGAGGGTGGGTTCGAATACAACTGGGGAACCATGTGGCCCGGCACCTACTTCTTCCGACCGGCCCTGATCAGACACGGCGATTTCACTGCGGGAACCGAGGAGGGCTGCACCTGGCTGTTGCGCTGCGACGGTGACCTCGTCGACTGGTACACCGACAATGCCCGGGTCGAGATGACCGGTGATGCGGTGAACTGGGGACCGGATCTGCCACACACGATCGAACCGGCGTTGGTGATGCCCGTCAGATCGCGTTCGATAGCCGACATGCCGGACCCCAATTACCAGTAGGGTCTCGCCGCATGGGCTGCGGTTGTCTCATCCTCCTCGCATCCGGGGTATCGCCCCGGCTGGCACTGTTCCTGCTGTGGATCTTCACCGACAGGTTGTCGATCTCGTTGGAATCGTTCTGGATCGGCTTCGCGGGCTTTCTCGTGCTGCCCTGGACGACGCTCGCCTGGGCGATCGCGTATGCACCCCTGGGTGGCGTCGAGGGCTTCGGGATCCTGCTGGTCGCCTTCGGCTTCATCATGGACGTCTCATCGTGGTTCGGAGCCGGGCGCGAGCGTGCCAACCGTCAGCCGGACATGGTCTGAAGCCGGAGGCTGACCAGCTCGAACGGTCGGAGCACCAGGGCGAACCCGCCATCCCCGTCGGGTCGGATCTCCGGCCCATCGAGACGTTCCTCCATCAGGTCGCAGCGCTCGACTCCCGTGAGGGTTCCGCTGGTCGTGACGCCCAGCTCGACCCGATCCCCGGTCGCCTCCCACAGGCGCACGATCAGATCACCCGAACCGTCGTGAGCCCTCTTCACCGCTGACACGGCCACACGGGGGTCCGACAGGCTCACCAGCGGAACGGGCACCGGGGTGTCGACCACCTCGGCACCCCGGTCGACAACCCGCAGCGGGGTGTTGAGAGCCTCTGCGGAAGTCATCACATCGGCGAGTCCAGCACCGTGGGGCAACAGCGAGACGGTTACCCGGTGCCGCCCGCGGTCCGCGGTCGGGTCCGGGTAGCGCGGAGCGCGCAACAGAGACACCCGGATCCCACCGTCCTGCACGCCGTGGCCGTAACGCCCGTCGTTCAGCACGGCCACTCCGAAGCCCGGTTCGGAGAGGTCCACCCAACGGTGCGCGCAGACCTCGAACTTCGCCGCATCCCAACTGGTGCTGCGATGTGTCGGGCGGCGCAGGTAGCCGAACTGTGCCTCGCAGCTCGCCCGGTCGCTCCTCACATCGAGGGGAAACTCGATGGACAGGAGCTTCTCGTCCTCCTGCCAGTCGATGTCGAGGGTCACATCGAGTCGCGGGCTTCCCGCGCGCAGGGTGATGGTCCTGCGCACCGTCGACCCTCCGAATCGGTGCTCGGTCCGCAACCTGCCCACCAGTGGCCCCGACTCGAGTACTTCGGCGGCTGCATGGGGTTGCAGTTCGACCGCCATGGATGCGGTCCACTCCTCGAGATCCCACGCGTCGTACTCCACGGGGTGGTCGGGGGCGAGCGTGAGCACCGCACCCCGGCCGCCTTCGGGCAGCACCTCGCGACCCACGCGCAGATCGCGGACCGAGGTGATGTTCCCGGCCCGGTCGAGCTCGACCGACAGCGAGGAGTTGCTCATCCCGAGCGGGCCGACCCGAACCGCGTCGTCGGCGGGTTCCACATCGAACGCGGCAACACCCATACCCGGGACTGCAACGGTTGCGGCGATCGAGCCGTCAGAGAGCGTCTGGATGTGCTCGGCCGGCAGGTCGGCCAGGTGGTCGACCCCGAGAACCCCCGACTCGAGCACCTCGCGACGGTCATGGGTCGCGGCATTTGCGACCAGGATCGCCGGTCCGGCATACCGGGCCAGGGTCGAGGCGATGATCTGCTCGAGGCGCTCGGCCACCGCTCGGTGCTCTGCCTCGGCATCCTGGTGAACCCAGGCAATGGATGACCCCGGGATGATGTCGTGGAACTGCTGGGTGAGCACACGCTTCCACAGGCGGTCCAGCTCGAGCGCCTGAGATTCGTCGATGCCCCCGGCATCCCAGAGCTCTGCCTCGCGCAAGAGGCCCTCGCACCTGCGGTTGCCCACCTTGGTGCGCGCCTGGGTGGTGAAGGTGCCCCGGTGCATCTCGAAGTAGAGCTCGCCCCGCCAGCGCGGTGTGCCGGGCGCCTCCAGCTCCTCCTCCAGCAGTTCGAAGAACGCCGCGGGCGGGTCGATGCCCAACGACGGGGCCCCGGAGGTGTCGGCCAGGAGACGCGCACGCTCGAGCATCTCCGCCGTCGGGCCGCCGCCGCCGTCTCCGTACCCGAACGGCACCAGCGAGTGGTCCGACCACGCCGCATCGGAGAAGTTCTTCGCCGCCCGGGTGAGCTCACGGGCCGAGAGCTCGGAGTTGTAGGTGTCCACCGGCGGGAAGTGGGCCACCACCGTCGAGCCGTCGATCCCCTCCCAGGTGAAGCTGTGGTGCGGGAACCTGTTCTGCTTGTTCCAACTGAGCTTCTGTGTGAGGAATCTGTCGCAGCCCGCGGCCCTGAATATCTGTGGCAGCGTGCCCGGGTAGCCGAACACGTCGGGAATCCAGATCTCCTCACAACGGATCCCGAAGTGCTCCTCGAAGTAGCGCTGACCCGCAACCAGCTGACGCACGAGGGACTCCCCGCTGGGCAGGTTCATGTCGGCCTCGACCCACATTCCACCCACGGGAAGCCAACGGTGCTGGCGCACCAGGGTCTTGATCTCCTCGAAGAGCTCCGGGTGATCTTCTCGTACGAATTCGTACTGCGCTGCCTGTGAGCAGGCGAACAGGTGCTCGGGATACTCCTCCATGAGGCGCACCTGGTTGGAGAAGGTGCGCGCACACTTGCGCCTCGTCTCGCGGAGGGGCCAGAGCCATGCCGTGTCGATGTGGGCGTGACCCACTGCGTGTAGCCGGTGGGAGTCCGGTGCCGCTGCGGGTTCGAAACCCTCCGCCAGCACCACCCGCGCTTCTCCGGCGGTAGCCACCACGTCGTGGAGGTCGAGTCGGTCGAGCGCACGGGACATCGTGCGCAGCAGACGCGCCCGGCGCGGGTTGCCCGCCGGCAGGGAACGCATCAGGTCGTTGAGGGTTGCCAGCTCCACCCGCAGGGCCCGCACCTCCGGGGAGTACTCGCGGACCTCGATCCCGCGGTACTCATACAGCGGTTCGGTTCCGGCGGTGCTCAGGTCACCCATCGGATTGGCGGTGAACGACGAGCTGAAGTCGGGATTGGCCGCTCCCTCGAGCAGGAACCCGACCTCGCCGTCGCGCGAAACCAACTCGACATCGATCGAGCGTCGCCTGGGATGGACTCCGCAGCGGATCAGCCCGTCCACATACACCGAGCCCTCAGCCTGGAAGCCCGCCATAGCGCCGGAGAACCCGATGTCGGCGTGGACCTCCAGAGCGCTGTGGGCAGCAACCTCTTCCGGCAGCTGGCCCGACACCGAGAACCAGGTCGTTCCCCACGGGCGTCCCCACCGCTGGCCGGGCGCTATCGGTCCGAAATCACCGGGATCCAACTGGTGCACCGGGACGGGTTCGGACTCCAGGTGCAGTGCGGTCACCTGGAGTGGATGGCGTCTGATCACCTCGGCCGGGCCGATCCTCTCCCACAGCTCGCGGTTGATGCGGTTCTCTGTCACCGTGTCGTCGTGCACAGCACCACGATTGCACGCCGCGGGTTCCCCACACGGGAGCGGCTAGGGCCAGACCGCCGTGGCGACCCAGACAGCAACCATTCCTGCCCCCAGCGTCCAACCGATGGAGCGCGTTCGGATCGACACCAGGAGTGCCAGCGCGAACGCGACATACCAGGGACCCAGCGGCCTGACGGAGCTGCCGTCGAACACCAGCGCGTTCGCGACCAGGGCAGGTAGCACGGCAGCCGGGATGAGCCGCAGCGTGTTGCGCAGCCGCTCGGGCAGTTCACGGCCTGCCGCCAACGCGATGACCGACACGCGCATCAGGTAGGTACCGAGTGCGGCCAGGAGTACCTCGACGGTGAAGCTCATCAGGTCCTGGTCCCCGTCGGCGTCACCAGCGCACCGGTCGCCACCCCGATCAATGCCCCCAGCAGGATGTTGGTGCCCGCTGGCAACCACGAGGTGCCGATCGTGACCCCAACCGACACGACCGCAGCTGTCACGGCCGGGCGATCCCGGATAGCGGGTGCCGAGAGCGCCGTGAACATCAGCGGAATGATGAAACCGAGCTGCAACCCGTCGGGCACCTGGGCACCTCCGAGGATGCCCACGAGCGTCCCGAACTGCCAGAACCCGAACAGTGTCAGTGCAGCACCGAGATAGAACCAGCGCCGTTCGACGGGATCGCGCTGGGTGTCGAACTCGATCAACGACAGGGTGGCGGCCTGGTCCGTCATCAGGTGACACAGCCCGAAACGCCACGGGGCGGGGAACTCCGTGAACGCGGGCGACAGCGCAGCCGAGTAGAGGATGAAACGGGCATTGATCACGAGTGCCGTTCCCACCGCCACGGTCCACGCAGCACCATCCAGGTGGAGCTCGAGCAGCGACAGTTGGGAGGCCCCGGCGAAGATCGCGAGGCTCCCGAGGAGCCCGGGACCTGCACCAACGCCGGAGTCCGCCGCCGCGACGCCATAGACGATCCCGAATGGGAGTACGCCTACCGCCAGTACGAGCGCGCGCCTCGATCCGATGGTGAACGCGGCGCCCGACATCCCCAGATTCTGTCAGGACGGGCGCAGCGGACCGTCCCCGATTCGTTCAGCGTGCGCGGTGACTTGCGATCACCTGGTGCAGCCACTCCTGGAACACGTCGCTGCAGGACATGTATTCGACGCCGAAGAACGCCAGGCCCATCTCCTCCGATGGCAGGACCCTGCGGATGGTCCCCACGAACTCCGAGCCCGGACCGAGGGCCACATCGACGAGTTGACCGACGACCGATGGCGATTCCGAGGGAGCGATGATCCCAGCACCGCTGACCGACACGTTGCAGATGAGCGAATTGGGGTGACGTGCAGCCGGAGTTGATCCGCGCTGCGATGCGCCGCGCGCACTCCTCAGGCGATCGGCCCAGTGCGACTCGGAACGCAGCGACCAGATGGCCGCAACCGAGTCGAGCTCGAAACGTTCACCGATGCGCGCATCGAAGGCCAGCGCAGGTTCACCGCCGGAGCCGGGTGCGGCCCCCGGTTCTCCTTCTGTGCGTGCCTGGAATCCCATGTTGTGAACATCGGCACACCGGGACGGGTTCTGAATGTTCCGCGCCCGGGATACCGAAGTGAGTCGAACGGCCCGCTCCCGTTGACCCACCGGCCGCACCCGGTCAGGACTCGGCGGCCGCCATCTCCTTGCGGACCTCGTCCATGTCCAGGCCCTCGGCCTGGGACACGAGATCCTCGAGGGCCTGCTCGGGCAGGGCACCTGGCTGGTTGAACAGGAGCACTCCGTCACGGAACACCATCAACGTCGGGATAGACATGATTCCCAGTGCGGACGCCAGACCCTGTTCGGCCTCGGTGTCGATCTTGGCGAAGGTCGCATCGGGGTGGGCCTCGGAGACCTTCTCGAACACCGGAGCGAAGGCCTTGCACGGCCCGCACCACTCCGCCCACAGGTCGACCAGAACGAGACCATCGCCCTTCACGGTCTCCTCGAATGTGGCTTCGGTCAGCTCGATTGTGGACATCTGGTCTCCTTGTCTCGCCGCTGAACATCCTCTGCGGCATCGTCCACTACCTCAACAGGCCATGCTGGCCCACTATTCCGTTAGGGTGACTCGGCCATGGGTGTTGATGACCAGAATCTGGGTGTTCTCATCATCGGCGCAGGCGCCGCGGGACTGTGCATGGCTGCGCAACTCGAGCTGGCGGGCCGGTCCGACTTCGTGGTGCTCGAGAAGTCCGATGGCGTGGGTGGCACCTGGCGCGACAACAGCTACCCCGACTCGGGATGCGACGTGCCCTCACACCTCTACAGCTTCTCCTTCGCTCCGAATCCGCGCTGGTCGCGCAAGTGGGCCAAGCAGCCCGAGATCCTCGAGTACTTCGAGTCACTTCCTCAACGTTTCGGATTCGCGGATCGGATCCGTTTCGGAGTGGAGGTGACCGAAGCGACCTGGTCCGAGGACGAGTGCTGCTGGACCGTGCGCACGACCGACGACTCGACCTTGCGTGCGAAGGTCCTCGTGAATGGGCTGGGCCAGCTCAACGTGCCCCACGTGCCCGACATCGTCGGCCTGGAGACCTTCGAGGGCGTCCGGTTCCACTCCGCTCGCTGGAACCACGACCACGACCTGGCAGGTGAGCGGGTAGGGGTGATCGGAGTGGGCGCTTCGGCCATCCAGTTCGTCCCGCCGGTGGCGAGGCAGGCCGGACACCTGACGCTGTTCCAGCGCACACCCAACTACGTCGTGCCGAAACCCGACCGTGAGTTCCGGGCCTGGGAGCTGGCCGCGTTCTCACACCTGCCGGCGCTGAGGCGGGCATATCGCTGGTGGACCTACTGGCGCCTCGAGTCGAAGTTCAACCTGATGCGACGCGACTCGGCGCTGGGGCGGCTGCTCCAGAAGCGCGTGGACCAGGAGCTGTCGAAACTCGCCGACGACCGCCTCCCACGGGAGGTCCTGGTTCCCGACTACCCACCGGGCTGCAGGCGTCTGCTCATATCCAACGACTGGTACCCGACGCTGCTGCGCGAGAACGTGACCGTGACCGATTCCGGGGTGGAGCGGATCACACCCGACGGAGTCGTTACCGCCGACGGGGTACTCCACGAGTTGGACACGCTGATCTTCGGCACCGGCTTCGCAACCACCGAATTCCTCACACCGTTGAAGATCACCGGTGCGGGCGGAGTCGACCTGAACGAGGCCTGGTCCGATGGTGCGGTGGCCTACCTGGGCCTGTCGGTGCCGCGGTTCCCCAACATGTTCATCCTCTACGGTCCCAACACGAACCTCGGGCACAACTCGATCCTGTTCATGATCGAACAGCAGGTCTCATATGTGCTGGCGGCCCTCGAGCAGCTGGAACGCAGGGGAGCGCGCGCCATCGACGTCACCTCCGGGGCACAGCAACGTTGGGACGCCGAGATCCGCGAGCGGTCCGCCAGCACCGTGTGGGCAGGGGACTGCAGCTCCTGGTACAAGACCGCGGACGGCAGGATCACCAACAACTGGGTGGGCCACACCACCGAGTACCGGCGACGACTCCACACCCCCGACTGGGGTGACTGGCGATTCCAGCGCTGAGGACGGTGGTGCGCTGATCCAGGTCGGTCAGAGCAGCGGTGGTACCACCGCTTCGATCAGAGCGGGACCTTCGGTGGCCAACCCCGCTGCCAGCTGTTCGGCGAACTCCTCTGCTGTGGTCGCCCTTGATGCCTGTTCCACGCCGAGACCTCTGGCGAGCGAGACGAAGTCGAGATCCGGACCCGTCAGGTCGAGCATCTCGTGCGCCTTCTCGCCACCGGCGCTCGCACCCACCCGGGCGAGTTCCATCTCGAGAACCGCGTAGGAGCTGTTGTTGAGTATGACCGTGGTGACATCCAGGCCCTCGCGCACCTGGGTCCACAACGACTGGAAGGTGTACATGGCGCTGCCGTCGGACTCGAGGTTGAGCACCTTGCGCCCGGGACTTGCCACAGCTGCGCCGGTCGCCACGGGCATTCCGAAGCCGATCGCACCACCGGGGAGCGTCAGCCAGTCGTGGGGAGGTGCACCGGCGGTGGCACCCGATACGAACAGGCCGGTCGTGTTGCCCTCATCGGCCACGATCGCACCCTCGGGCAGCAGCGCCCCGACCACGTTGGCCATCGACTCGGCGTCCAGCGAACCCGAGGGAACCTCCGGCCGTGCCGCGGCCTGACGCACCGGTTCGGCGTCACCCCCGAGGCGTTCCAACAGTTGGGACAGGGCCGCCACCGAGTTCTCACCGGGTGCGGTGAGCACATGCACCTGGCAACCCTCGGGGACCAGATCGGAGGCCTTGTCGGGATAGGCGAAGAACGAAACCGGCCGGCTCGACTCGACGAGGATCAGGTGCTGGAGGCCAGCGAGCTGGGCCTGGGCGAACTCGGCCAGGTAGCCGAGGCGCTGGGGCTCGACACGACCCGCGCCACGCTGGAGACGGGCGGGGAAGGTCTCTGCCAGGAGGTTCGCTCCGCTGTTGGCACAGACCGCTCCGGCGAGTTCGACGGCGTCCTGCATGCAGGCGGCACCGCCCACCATCAGTGCGGCAGCACCCTGTCCGGAAAGGGCCGCCGCCGCCTCGGCGATGGCGTTCTCGGAGGCATCGGGAGCGGTGGCGGGTGCGATCGGCGTGGCAGGTCCGCTCGAGTCGAGCCAGCAGACGTCGGCCGGCAGGATCAGCGTGGCGACCTGGCCGGGAGGGCCCTGTGCGGCTGCCACGGCAGCTGCTGCATCCCGGGCCACCGCATCGGGATCCGTGCAGGAGTGTACCCACCCCTCGAGGCTCGAGGCGATGGCGCTGATGTCGGACTGCAGAGGGGCGTCGTACTGAGCGTGGTAGGTGGCGTGGTCACCGACGATGTTGACGAGGGGAACCCTGCCCCGGCGGGCGTTGTGCAGGTTCGCCAGACCGTTGCCGAGGCCCGGGCCGAGGTGCAGCAGTGACGCCGCTGGTGAACCCGCCATGCGTGCATACCCGTCGGCGGCGCCGGTGGCCACGCCTTCGAACAGCGCCAGCACGCTGTGCATCTCGGGCACGTCATCGAGAGCGGCCACGAAGTGCATCTCGGACGTGCCCGGGTTCATGAAGCAGGTGTCCACACCTGCATCCACCAGGGTGCGGATCAATGCCTGCGCGCCGTTCATCAAGTTGCCTGCCTGTCCTTCGTCGGTTCTGTGGGTGATCGGATCGGTTGCCCGTTGTCAGCAGTTCGGTATCAGCAGTTCGGTGTCAGAAGATCGTTTCGGGGTTCATGATGCCCGATGGGTCGAAAGCGGCCTTGATGCGGCGCATGAGGGCGATCTTCGTCGGGTCCTCCAGAGCCAGGTAGTAGTCGCGCTTGGCGCCGCCGATGCCGTGTTCCGCGGATATCACGCCGCCGAGGGAAGCCGCCGATGCAAACAGGTCGGTCAGGATCGCCGCACGCCGTTGTGGATCGGCGCCGCAGAACACTCCGAGGTGCACATTGCCGTCACCGGCGTGCCCACAGCCCACGATCCACGCTTCGTACTCGTTGGCCAGAGCACCGACGCGTTCCATGAACTCGGGCACCTGCGCCCGGGGTACGACCACATCGACGATGTCGTCCGCGTTGTTGGCCTTGGAGATCCAGAACGCCTGCTCGCGTGCGCTGATCAACTGTTCCGCTGCGTGTGCGGGAAGCACGTAGACATCCAGTGCTCCCAACTCGGCGAGCTGTATAGCGAGGGTCTCGGTGTCGGCTTCGAGACGGTCCTCGTGGGAACTCTCGAGCATCACCACCAGGTAGGCCAGCGCCTGCTGCTCGATCTCGTCGGGGACCCCGAGTTCGAGACCGACGTGGTTCTTGGTCGCGGACATAGTCATGAGGTCGATGTACTCCAGGATCAGGGGGTCGATTCCCGAGTCGATGATCCGAGGCACCGCGGAGGTCACCTCCCCGAGGCTCGAGAACGGCGCCAGGACCGTCGCCTGGTGCGCCAGGCGCGGATGGAGCTTCAGGGTCACCTCGGTGACGAGCCCGAGCGTGCCCTCGCTACCGACCACGATCTGGGTCAGGTCGTAGCCCGTGCTGGACTTCACGAACTTTCCACCCGTGCGGATCACCTCACCGCCGGGCAGCACCATCTCCAGACCGAGCACGTGATGACGGGTGACTCCGTACTTGACCGCACGCATGCCGCCGGCATTGGTGTTGACGTTGCCGCCGAGGCTCGCGGAGTACTCACCCGGATACACGGGGTACACGAGCCCGTGCCCGGCGAGAACCTCGTCGAGTTCGTTGAGCCGCAGGCCCGGTTGCACCACCGCAACGTGATTGTCGGTGTCGATCTCGAGCACCTGGTTCATGCGTTCGAAGCTGACCACCACCGAGTCGGGCCCCGGGGTCGCGGCACCCGAGAGCCCGGTGCCGGACCCACGCCCGGTCACCGCGATCCCGTGTGTCTCGCACGCCGCCATCAGGGCGGAGACCTCTGCGGTGCTCTCCGGGATCGCCACCGCAGCTGGTTGGGTGGACGCGATGGTCAGGCACTCGTCGGCGCCGTAGTCGTCCCCGGCAGCCTCACCGGTGAGCAGCCGGCCCGCTGCGACCATTTCCGGAACGGCTTGCGCAAGCAACTCGAAGTTGTCTCTCATCCAACCAGGCCCCTCTGTCATGTTGCGTTTCGCCGGCACACAGCTCCGGCCCGCCGCTCTGGCACAGAGCGCCGTTGCGCCAGAGGCATTGTGTCAGAGGCATTGTGTCAGAGGCATGGTGTCAAAGGTGGCAGAGGCATGGTGTCAAGGGGTGACTGCTCCGACGCCACGGCCGGGCACGCCGTCGGCAGCCACGTGGCGGGCGACTCCGGTTCAGCGACGCGATGCGGCATCGGGGTCCTCGAGCAGGTCCGAGATGGCCGGACCCAACTCGCCGCTGAGGATCGACGCCAGCGTGGCCGTCTCGAGCACCCTGCGCAACGACGCCCGTGTCGCCAGCCAGACGAGCTCGAGAGGCTCGGCAACTCCTTCGTAGGAGAGGTCCTCGGGTGCCTCGCCGCGCACGTCGGCGAGCGGGCCCTCCACGGCGCGGATGATGTCGGCGACGCTGATCTCCTCGGCCGGGCGCGCCAGCCAGTAGCCGCCATCGCTTCCTCTGCGGCTCGCCACCAGGCCGCCACGGCGCAACTCCGAGAGGATGCTCTCCAGATACTTCGTCGGGATCCCCTGAGCGGCGCCCAGCACTTCACCCTTGCTCGGCGCCGAGTCCCGGGCCGGGGACCGTCGTGCGAGCTCGAGGGCCGCGCGCACCGCGTAGTCCACCTTCGCCGAGATCCTCATGGAGGGATACTCCCACGGGGGATAGCTTCTCGGAGGTGAATCCGCAGCGCCGCGCAACCGGGTCCGGCCGTTGAGCTGGGCGACCTATCTGGTTCATCCGGGGGCCTTCGACGATTCGGAGTGCGACCGACTCGAACACCTCGGACGCACGGTGTTCGAGTCAGAGGGGGCCGAGCAGGCGGGGATCGAGGGCCTGGACGAGTCCGGCGCACTCCGGAAGACGTCTGTGGCATGGATCCCCCGCGGCGCCGAGGCCGAGTGGGCGTTCGGGCGAATCGAGTCGTTGGCAGCCGCGTCGAACGCCACCTGGCAACTGGACGTGGAGGGGATCACCGAGGACCTGCAGTTCACCCTCTATGACCAACCCGGGTCGCACTACACCTGGCACCAGGACGGTCTCGACGACGGCGTCGACGACCGCAAGATCTCGGTGGTGGTCCAGCTGAGCGCTCCGGAGGACTACGACGGGGCAGACCTGGAGTTCCTGGAGGTGGCGACCGACTACGACGACGCCGAGCGCCGCGACTACCTCGATCTGGTGCGCCCCCGAGGCACCGCCATCGTCTTCAGCGCCTTCGAGTACCACCGTGTGACCCCCCTGATCCACGGCGCCCGTCGATCCCTCGTGGCCTGGTTGTCGGGGCCGAGGTTTCGCTGACCCGAACCGCTCGTCGGCTGCCGGCTCCCCCTAGAGGCCGCGGGCGTTCTCGCGCACGAACGGTCCGACCTCCAGCGAGGTCTCCAGGGTCCATGCGTGACCACCGGTCGCGTTCGAAAGGGTTCGCACCGTGAGACCCTCGGGTCCGCTCCAGCTGCGCACCAGGGTGTCCTCGTCGAGACCGTCCACGGTGTCCTCCTCGGCACCGACGGCGTCGGCCCAGGCCGAACCGACCTCCAACAGGGCGGTACCGGAGTCGACCGTTGGATCGTCGTCCGCGGCCACGATGCGCACGGCCACGGCGGGATCGACCTCACAGTCGGGATCGGCGACCCCGGCCACCAACGCCACGCCCGACACGAGCTCGGGCACCCGGCACACGAGCGACGCGGCAACGGTGGCGCCGCCACCGAAGCCCACAACGTTGACCCGGGACAGGTCGATGCACTCGGAGTTGACCAGTTCTCCCAGGAGCTGAGCCAGACCCGTTCCGGTGCGTACGGGATCGACGTCGGACCCTGTGACCCCGACGCGGAAGGAGTCATCGGCGACATCGAGGATCCCGCTGTCCTCCGCCAACTGCGCCGCTGGCATGGTCGGTTCGCCGACGAGCACCACGAGGGGAGCAGGCGAGTCGCCCGTGGTGTCGGAGTCGGAGGCACCACCCGCGGCCGGCTCGAAGTAGGCCAGTCCCACGACCTGCCCATCGTCGAGCAACTCCCCGCCGGGGGCGGGCCCGGGTTCGGAACACCCCGCGCTGGCCAGCGGGTCCACCGCTTCGGAGAACACTGGTGTGGAGGAGCGCGGATCCTGGGGTGGTCGGGATCCGTCGGAAGGGGAGCCGTCGGAAGGGGAGCCGTCGGAAGGGGAGCCGTCGGTCGCCGGATCGTCCTGCGAGGAGGTGTCGCTGCCGAACGATGGGCGATCACCGGTGCTGGTGGACGCCCAGATCACCACGGCCAGCACCGCCAGGACCAGCAGGGACCAGAACACCGCACGTCCCGTCGGACGCCGCCCGCTGTCGGATCCCTCGGGTTCGGGGGACTCCTCGTCGTGTGGGGCTACGTCTGACACGTCAGACACGTTAGGAGCGCACCGACCACCTCCAGTGGGCATGTCGCGGAGCAATCCAGGTACACCCGGGGCGGTGGCCGCGGTGCCACACTGGTCGCCGTGCCAGACAACCCGGGCAACAACCCCAACGGCGCAGGGCGCCAGTGGCACGTGCCCGACCCGCGCGGCCCCGGCGGCGGCCAACATCTCCCGCCTCCGAGCACGCCTCCCGCCCCTCCGCCGAGCAGACCACAACCTCCACCTCAACAGCCCCCACCACGACAGCCGCCGCCACAGCAGCCCCCGCCACCCCAGGCCCCGCCGGGGCGAGGGGTCCCCCCGGTGGCGCCGGTACCCCGCAAGCGGCGGCGGCGCTGGCCCTGGGTGCTCCTGGCAGTGTTCCTCGCCCTGATCATCGGCTACGGAGTGTGGGTCTGGACCTCCTACCGCGGAATCGACCGGGTCGACCTCGGCGATGCCCTCGACCCCGTCGCCGGGGACACGACGAACTACCTCCTGGTCGGCTCGGACTCGCGTGAGAACCTCGACCCCGAGGCTCCCGATGCCGCCGAACCCACCGTGTCGGGTCGGCGTGCGGACACGATCATCGTGTTGCAGGTCGGACCGGAGGGATCGTTGATGATGTCGGTTCCGCGCGACCTCTGGGTCGAGAATCCGGCGACCGGCAAGAACGGGCGGATCAACGGCACCTACAACGACGGACCCGCCAACCTGGTCAACGCCGTTCGACAGAACCTGGTGATTCCGATCCACCACTACGCAGAGGTCGACTTCGCTTCCTTTGCGGGCCTGATCGACGCCGTGGGTGGGATCACGATCGACTTCCCACACCCGGCGTTCGATCCGGGGTCGGGTCTCGACGTGCAGACAGCCGGGCCGGTCACCCTCGATGGCACCCAGGCCCTCGCCTACGTCAGGGCACGCAACTACACCGAGATCATCGATGGTGAGCCGGTCAAGGATCCGACCGCCGACATCGGCCGCCAGGAACGCCAGCGCCAGTTCCTGGTGACCGCACTCTCCGAGGTCGGATCCGAACGGAATCCGATCGCGCTGGGCAGGGCCGCCGCCGCTCTGTCGGGTGGACTCACCGTCGACACCGCATTGGGCTTCACCGATGCGCTGTCCCTGGCCCGTCGTCTCGGCGGCAGCACCCCCGAAACGCTCGTGTTGCCCACCAGCGGGGCACGCATCGGTGGCGCATCGGTTCTGCTGCTCCAGGAGCAGCAGGCACAGCCGGTCCTGGACCGGTTCCGCTGACCCATGCAGGTGGGGTAGGGGCAGGGCAACTACCGTTGAGGCCGACCAGAGGTGCCGTGGAGCACCAGAGCCAATCCCCTGAAGGACCCCGATGCCCCCCGAGTGCCCCCCGACCGATGGATCCGCCACCCAGCAGAGGCGTTTCGACGGCGAGATGCCCATGTGTATCGATGAAGCCAAGCAGTACCAGGCGACCATCGAGACCAACCAGGGCACCATGGTCGCATTCCTCTATCCGCAGAAGGCTCCCCGCACGGTCAACAACTTCGTGTGCCTGGCCCGCTACAAGTACTACGACGGCCTCGGATTCCACAGGATCATCCGTGACTTCATGATCCAGGGTGGCTGCCCCGAGGGCAGTGGCCGGGGCAACCCCGGCTACCGGTTCGCCGACGAGCTGCCCCAGCCGGGTGACTACGAGATCGGTTCGTTGGCGATGGCCAATGCCGGACCCGACACCAACGGCAGCCAGTTCTTCATCGTGTCCGGCGCCCACGGCATGCAACTGCCTCCGCAGTACTCCTTGTTCGGCAAGCTCATCGAGGGCCTCGATGTGCTCGACAAGATCCAGAAGGTCTCCACCGGCGCCCAGGATCGTCCCAACGATCCTGTCACCATCGAGTCGGTGACGATCAGCGAATCCGACTGACCCGAGTGGGCCGACTGGGCAAGCTGGCCGGACTCACAGCTCTGGGAGTGGGTCTGGCGGTCCTGTTCAGGAGCGCGGCGCAGCGACGTTCCCGTCGGTCCGGGCGCGCTGGTCAACCCGACATGGCCACGAGGCGGACCCAGCGATCGGCGCGTCTCGCCTCGGTGACCGCCCGAACGGGGGCTGACTACGCCGCCACCCGCGCTCGTTCGGTGCTTGCGTCACCGGCCCGGCGTGAGGCGTTGGCCGAAGCATTCGAGCTGCGTACCGCCGAACAGGTCGCAGAGGAACTCGGCCACATGAAGGGCGCCCTGATGAAGCTCGGCCAGATGGCCAGCTATCTCGACCAGGGATTACCGGAACCGGTCCGCGAGGCGCTGGCCCAACTCCAGTCCGACGCACCTCCGATGGCACCGGAGCTGGCCGCCTCTGTGGTCGAGGCAGAGCTCGGGGCACATCCCGACCAGCTGTTCACCACCTGGGATCCGACACCACTGGCTGCGGCCTCGATCGGCCAGGTGCACCGGGCGGTCACCCTCGATGGGACCGCGGTTGCGGTGAAGGTGCAGTATCCCGGTGTCGCCGATGCGATCGCCGCCGACCTCGACAACAGCGAGATGCTCTTTTCGATGCTCGGCATGCTCTTCCCCGGGCTCGACCCCGAACCTATCGTGGCCGAACTCCGCGAACGGATCCTCGAGGAGCTCGACTACAGCCTCGAAGCCGACAACCAGCGCCTCTTCGCCGAGGCGTACCGAGGGCATCCCTACATCCACATCCCGGAGGTGCTGGGGGATCTCAGCACCAGTGTGGTGCTCACCACCGAACTGGCCGAGGGTGCCCGGTTCGCGGAGGTGACCGGGTGGTCCGAGAGTGAACGCCAGCTGGCCGCCGAGACGATCTACCGCTTCGTGTTCGGATCCATCTACGAACTGCACGCGTTCAACGGCGATCCACACCCCGGCAACTACCTGTTCCGCCCCGGTGGGCAGGTGACCTTCCTGGACTTCGGTCTCTGCAAGCGTTTCACCGCCGAGGAGGTCGGCTACTTCGAGGAGATGATCCGCCTGATCGTGCTGGAACGGGACGTCGGGGGGTTCCGGCGACTGATCGAACGGATCGGGATCCTCCCCGATGACTCCGGGTTCCCCGACTCGGAGATCGATGCGTACTTCGGGCACTTCTACGACTTCGTCATGGTGGACGAGGAGCTCGAGATGTCCCCCGAGTACTCCTCGGAGTCGGTCCGACGGTTCTTCGATCTGTCCGGGCCCTATTCGGAGATCATGAAGGTCGCCAACCTGCCGCCGTCGATGGTCGTCGTCCAGCGGATCAACCTCGGGCTCTACGCACTGTTCGGCGACCTCGGCGCACGCAACAACTGGCGCCGCCTGGCCGAGGAGATCTGGCCGTTCGTGGATGCTCCACCGGCCTCACCCATGGGCGAGAGGATCTCCGAGTGGCGCTCGGAGCAGCGCTGAGCGCCTGCAGGACGACTTGCGGTGCTACTCGACCAGGCGAACGGGGCTGCCGAGTAGCGACGCCGACCAGGTGGTGGTGTCCTGGACACCACTGGGGAAGTCACCCAGCACCTTGGTCCAGCAACCGGTGGGGCTCGTGTCGTCGCAGTCGTAGTCAGCCGGGATCGGGATGTCGACCTCGACGATCCGGCCGTTGAACCCGTTGCCGCTCGACACGTTGTTGAGCTTGCAGTTCGAACTCACGTTGAGCGAACCACCGTCATCCCTCGAGAAGGTGCAGTCCGAGAAGCTGCTCGACGACTCGGCCGGGGCCAGGATCCGCAGGGTTCCCGCCGAGGAGGCATCACCCATGTCGAACAGCGTCACCCGCAGGGTTCTGCCGGAGTCAGCCGGCAGGATGCGGGCAAGGTGGAACGACGTGTCGGCCCCGGTGGCGTTGGCATAGATCGGGAGCTTGGTCCTCGCATTTATCGTCAGGTGGGTGCCGTCCAGAGCACTCAGACCAGAGGGCCCGAAGCCAGCGCGGATCGACATGCGATTGTGGCCACCGTCGTTGATCGACGGGTCGTAGCTGAGGGGCGAGCCCGCTGTGACGTTGGATCGCACCTGCAACAGGTACTCACCGGTCTGCACCGATCCGGACGGGATCACACAGATGGTCGCCCACTGCCTGAACGTCTCGGCGAAACTCCAGTTGCCGTCGTTGGGGTCGATCACCGACTCGGAGTTGTACTTGCCGTCGTTCGGATCGAGCATCTCGAAGATCCGGTTGTTGGTCGTGCCGTTGTAGGCGGGCATCTGCTGGGGCGAGCAACTCGCGTTGTCGACCACAGGGTTGTCGGTGACGCTCCACGGGGTGGCATCGGGTTCACGCACGATGAAGGTGGTGTTGGTGCTCCAACCGCTGATCGACTGGTCACCGGTGCACCAGTCGGTCTCGCCTCCCGCGAAGCGTTCGTCGGCATCCGCGTACTTCGGTTCACCCAGCGACTCCAGGTAGGCGCGTTGGCCGGAATCGGGGAACTTGCCCTTCTCGCAGTGGTCGCCCACGTAGGTCATGGCCCCGTCGTAGACCTGAACTATCAGGTCCTTGCCCGGATCCACGGACTTCACCTTCATGGTGAAGAAGTAGCCGTCGGGGGAGTAGTCGTCGTTGTCGATGCCCGGATTGGCGCTGCCGGTGCACCGGGCGACGCTGCTGGGGCAGTTCTTGGCCGCATAGCGGTCCCCCGAGATCTTGGTGGCGCCGGGGCCCGCGATGTTGATCCAGAACTGGCTGCCGACATCGCCCGACTCGGGGTCGTCGCCGATCTTGTTCTCCGGCGATCCCATGGCGATCGGAACCTCGAACTCGCCGACCGCGTCACGGGTGATCGTCTGGGTGTCCATCCCGATGAGGGCGAGGAAGTAGTTGTCGACGGTGACCGTGGACTCGACGCGCAACTGGTACGGGTTGGGGAGCTGTTCGACGAACACCGATGCGTTGGCGGTACCGGAGAGGATCCCGTCGTTGAAGCCGTTGCGAGCGGTCTCCGTTCGGGCCTTGATCTTGGCCTCCGGGAGGTTGTCGGGCAGGAACACCGCTCCTGCGTGCGCACCCGCGTCGACCGCACGCTGGAGCTTGGTCGACTGCAACCACCAGTTGCCGAGGTCGACTGCGAAACCCGCCACCGACAGCAACATGAACAACATGAGCGCGACCCAGATCAGGACGAACCCACGCTCGGTGTTGTTCTCCCGGCGGGCACCCGGGTGCTTCGCACCGCGCCCACCTCCTCCACAGAGCGGGGCCCCTGCCCCGCCGTGGCCGTCAGAGTTCTCCCGGCGGGCACCCGGGTGCTTCGCACCGCGCCCACCTCCTCCACAGAGCAGGGCCCCTGCCCCGCCGTGGCCGTCAGAGTTCTCCCGGCGGGCACCCGGGTGCTTCGCACCGCGCCCACTGCTTGGGGCGGGATCCGTGAGGCAGATCGGGTTCGATGCGCCCCGCATCAGCTGGAGCTCCCGGAACACTGGTCCGACGGCAGCGGCTCGAGTCGCATCACGGTCTGCCCGTCGACGAACACGTGATCGCCGATCATCCCGGTGATGTAGTTGTGCTGGGCCTGGACGTACACGCCGATCGAGTCGAGGTTCAGGCCACACGCATCGGGGTCGGGCCACCCGCCCGACTCGTAGGTCATCTTGTCGGCCCCGGCATCCCAGGTGTAGCGGAAGCAGTCGCTGCTGCAGCCGCCGACCATTCCGTCAGCCGGGAACCCACCAACCGGTTCCCCCTCGGTGGAGGAGGGATCCGCACGGTAGATCGTCATGCCGACCGGATCGGCGGAGGTCAACCCCACGAGATCCGCCGACACGGTGTCAGCGATCTGGTCTGCCGCTGCGCGCTGGTTGGCGCTGATGGTGCCCGCGGTTGCGTATGCAGCGGCACCCAGACGGGCTCCCGAGCGGCTGGCGCCCGTGGTCGTGGTCGAGGAGGCGAACGCGAACCCGAATTCGATGATGCCCATGACCACCAGGATCATGATGGGCAGGACCAGCGCCGCTTCGACGAGCACCGCTCCCTGCTGGCCACGGGTGCGCGCCGCCCGGCGTCTGTTGTTCTTAACGCGAGTACCCATTGCCGGGCTGCCTTTCGATCAAGCTCCTAGGAGCGCATCGGCAGACCGGCCCGGAACCTGTAGGGCAAATGGCCCGGGTCGCAGTACCCGGTCAGTTGCGTCGCAGGCCCTTGAGGCGTGTGCTCGCCGAACGCCCGAAGCGCAGCCGCATGGTTGCGATTCCCAGTCGATCCATGTGCACCGGCACCGGGAACCACCAGGGTTCGCGCATCGAGGGCAGCTTCTTCTGGCCCAGAACCGCCTTTACGTGGGAGAACTCCCTCAGTCCCTCGGAGCCGTGGACCCGACCCATGCCCGATTCCTTCACCCCGCCGAAGGGCAACCCCGTGACCGCGTAGCTGACGATGCAGTCGTTGATGCACACGTTGCCGGCCTCGAGACGCGTCGCCACCTGCTCTCCCAGGGCACGGTCACGGGTCCAGACCGAGCTGTTCAGGCCGTACTGGGAGTCGTTGGCCAGGCGCACGGCCTCGTCGATGTCCGACACGGCCATCATCGGCAGCACGGGTCCGAATGTCTCCTCGGTCATGACGCTCATCGAATGGTCCACGTCGGTCAGGACCGTCGGTTCGAACCAGAGCCCGGCACGATCCAACCGATTCCCCCCGAGAGCCACGGTTGCACCCCGGGCCACCGCGTCGGCCAGGTGGGCGGTGACCTTCTCCAGCTGCGGAGCGAAGGTCATCGAACCGATGTCGCCCGAACCGCTGTCGTCCTGGCGGATCCGTCGGGTCTCGGACAGGACGCGCTCGAGGAACTCGTCGTGGACACTTCGCTCCACGTAGACCCGTTCGACCGACATGCAGGTCTGGCCGCTGTTCTGGAAGGCGCCCCAGACCGCTCCCTTTGCCGCACGGTCGAGATCCGCGTCGGCCGCCACGATCATCGGATCCTTGCCACCCAGTTCCAACAGCACGGGGGTGAGGGTGTCCGAGGCGGCGCGCATGACCCGTTTCCCGGTGGCGGCAGAACCGGTGAAGACGATCTTGTCGACCCCGGAGCGCACCAGCGCCTCACCTGTCGCACCACCACCGGTGACCACCTGGACGATGTCTCCGTGCTCGTCGGTGGCGAAGAGTTCTCCGATCGCGAGTCCCACGGTGGGCGTGACCTCTGATGGTTTCAGCACCACGGTGTTGCCGGCGAACAGTGCGGTCACCAGAGGGGTCATCGACAGGGTGAAGGGGTAGTTCCACGGCGAGATGACTCCGACCACGCCGAGGGGCGAGTACTCCTTCCAGGGGCGCTTGTGGAACATGGTTCCGGGGGCCACGGGAACCGGCCGGAGAGCGGCCGCACCATTGCGTGCGTACCACTCGATGGTCTCGCAGACCGCCATCAGTTCGGTGGTCACCGCCTCGGAGGGCTGCTTGCCGGTCTCGGCGCAGATCGTCTCGACGAGCGACTCCGCGCTGTCGAGCAGCCGGTCGCGAACCCTCAGCAGATGGCGTCGACGGTCCTCGAAGGAGGAACCCGCCCAACGAGCCGAGGCTGCTCTCGCACGGCCCACCGCAGCCGCCACCTCGTTGGGTGACATCTCTGGGACCAGGGCGATGACGGTATCGGTGCGCGGGTCACGGGTCTCGATGCTGGGCGACATGCGCCGGACACTACCGCCGGTGACCTCAGGGGGCCGCTGCGGACTGGAGTTCTCCAATGGTCCTGGCCAGCAGTCGGGTGACCGCTGCGACCGGCGGTGGATCGCCGTTCGACATCGCCTCGACCTCACAGCGCACATGGGAGCGGTCCGATCCGCGGCGCGCCACCTGCAGGGTGACCGAGCAGGGCGGAGCGTGCAGGAACTCCGCCACCACGGCGATCATCCCGTCGCCGGGTGCGGCATGGGACACCTCGCCGAGTGCCCGTGCAGCGGCGAGCACCAGGCCGAACACCTCGTCGGCCTCGCCCATCACGGTCAGCGTGGAGTCGTTGAGCACCCGGGCCCTCGAACCGGTGCGACGTGGCGAACCTGCCCCCGAGGTGCCGTTCGTACTGCCGTTGTGGCCGTTGGAGGAATTCGCCTGCATCCGGCGTGCCTCGGCTGTGCGGGCGGCCCTGTTCGCCCTGTACAACAGGTCGTAGGCAGCGCTCACCATGGCGGTCGCCTCAGAAGCGTTGGGGTGCGGATTCAGATCGGGATGAACCGCCCGCATCCGCCGGTGGTAGGCACGACGGACGTTGGTGAAGTCCTTCGCGTGCGCGGCATCGAGGCCGAGTATCCGAAGCGCTTCCTCCCTCTGCACACCTCCGACTCTACAGCCATACTGAGAATTCCAACAGTATTGGTCGGGACGTTTTCGGCAACGTCAGCGCTGAAGTGTCCCGAACAACGCCTGTGAACCCCGCTCGGGGTGCTCAGCCCGCCAGCCAGGAACTGAACGAACCCACCATGTGGTCGATGTCGGCCACGGCCATCAGCTCGCGCACGGAATGCATCGAGAGTTGGGGCATACCCACGTCGATGGTCCGGATCGCGAGCCCCGCTGCTACGACAGGACCGATCGTCGAACCGCAGGGAATGTCGCCGCGGTGGGAGTACTCCTGGAAGGGCACGCCGGAGTTGGCACAGGCCAACTTGAATGCGGCACCACCCTCACCGTCTGTGGCGTAGCGCTGGTTGGCGTTGTGCTTGATCACCGGTCCACCCCCCAGGGTCACCCAGTGATTGGGCTCGTGACGCTCGGGATAGTTCGGGTGTGTGCCATGTGCCATGTCTGCCGATAGGAACTCCGACTCGCTCAACGAGCGCAACAGGGCCGACCTGTCACCACCTGAGCCGACGACCAGCCGTTCCAGCACCTGGGCGAACCAGGCTCCGTCGGCTCCGGTGCTGCTGGAGGAACCGACCTCCTCGTGGTCGTTGAGCACCACCAACGAAGGGCGACCCGACAGCGGCGCCGCCATCAGGGCCTCGAGGGCGCCGTAGGAGCAGCAGAGGTCATCGAGACGCGGGGCTGCGAACAGCTCACCGTCACGGCCGAGGCGATCCGGTGCCTGCGTGTCCACCGCACACAGATCCCAGCCGAGCACCGATTCGGGTGACGGGAGCCCGAGCAGCTCTGCGAGGAACTCCCTGAGGTCTCCCTCTGAGTCCGACCCCAGTCCCCACACGGGTTTGAGGTGTTGCTGGGGGTTCAGCTTCAGGCCCTCGGTGTTGACGTCCCGGTCGAGGTGAACGGCGAGCTGGGGCACCCGCAACAGAGGCCCACGCGGGTGGACCAACTCGGTCCTCAGGCCGCTGGGGGAGTCGCCATCGGAGACCGTTACCCGTCCGGCCAGCGTGAGGTCTCTGTCGAGCCAGGAGTTGATCAGGGCGCCCCCGTAGACCTCCACGGCCAGCTGCCTCAGGCCCGCCCGACCGGTGTCGGGGCGGGGACGGATCCGCAGGCCGGGAGAATCCGTGTGCGCGCCGATCATCCGGGTAGCGGTGGCTGCCGCGGCGGGAAGCCCGCTCCATGCCACCAGGGAACCATCCCGCACCACGAAGCCCTTCTCGGGTGGCGAGTCGAAGTCCTGGGACACGCCGAGCTCGATGAAACCGGCACCGGCGAGCAGGTCCCCACCCGCGCTGGCGGCGTGCCAGGGCGTGGGGGAGCGCTCGATGAAATCGCTCAACGCCGCGCAGTGCACACCCGCGGTGCCGGCGACAGCGGCCCCGTCCGAATCGGCCCTGTCTGAGTCAGCCCTGTTTGAAGGTGCGCTGTCGGGTGTTCGGGCCTGGTGTCTGGGGTCCACGTCGGCGGATGCTAACTGCGGCCCGGCGGGAGCGACGCCCGGTGGCCGCTCGGGGCCCTCAGCTGGCCATCTCGTTGCGGAAGGCCATCTCCTCTCGACTACATTGGTCTGACCGCCCCGAGGGCCTCATTCAGGTCTGGTCCGGGTCGTGGCAGGACGTTCATCGGCATCGTGGCCGGAAACACTGCGACCGCAATGACGCGGACCCATAACCATTCCCCTAGGGCCGCGCCTGCCCGCCGGGAGGCCCCGGTTGAACCGGTGCCGCACACCAGTCGGCGGGCCGGGCCCGTCGAAATCCGATCAGGCGGAGGAACATCTAGATGTCGAGCGAGCCAACAAGTCCGAAGGGCCTCTACAGCCCCGCACACGAACACGACGCCTGCGGCGTGTCGTTCGTTGTCGACATGCACGGCCGCACGAGCCACAACCTGGTCTCGATGGCGCTCACCTCGCTGTGCAACCTGGACCACCGCGGTGCCACCGGCGCCGAGGTCAACACCGGCGACGGCGCCGGGATCCTCGTGCAGGTGCCCGACGCGTTCCTGCGCAGCGCGGTCGACTTCACGCTCCCCCCGGCCGGCAGCTACGCGGTGGGCATCGCGTTCCTGCCCCGCGACGCTTCGGCCCGCGACGAGGCCGTGGACGGCATCGAGAAGATCTGTGCTGCCGAGGGCCTCGCCGTGCTCGGCTGGCGCTCGGTTCCCGTCGATCCCTCGATGATCGGTTCCACCGCCGAGAAGGCGATGCCGGAGTTCCGCCAGCTGTTCGTGGCCGACCTTGCGGGCGAGCGATCGGGCATCGAGCTCGACCGGCTCGCGTACGTGGCCCGAAAGCGCATCGAACACGAGGTGAGCGCTCCCGAGGGTTCCGACGTCTACTTCCCCTCGCTGTCGGCGCGCACCCTGGTCTACAAGGGCATGTTGACCACCCCGCAGCTGGGCGAGTTCTTCGACGACCTCCGCGACGAAGCCTTCGAATCGGCTCTGGCTCTCGTGCACAGCCGCTTCTCCACCAACACGTTCCCCTCCTGGCCCCTGGCCCATCCGTACCGCTACGTGGCCCACAACGGCGAGATCAACACGGTCCAGGGCAACCAGAACTGGATGCGGGCCCGTGAGGCACTGCTCAGCTCACCCCTGCTGCCCGGTGGCGACACCCCCGAGGAACTCGAGCGGATCTTCCCGATCTGCACGCCCGGAGCCTCCGACACCGCGCGTCTGGATGAGGCCCTGGAGCTGTTGCACCTCGGCGGCTACTCACTTCCGCACGCGATGCTCATGATGATCCCCGAGGCGTGGGAGAACCATCAGCACATGGACCCCGCGGTGCGGGACTTCTACCGCTTCCACTCAGGGATCATGGAGCCGTGGGACGGCCCCGCCTCGGTGACGTTCACCGACGGCACCGTCGTGGGCGCGGTCCTCGACCGCAACGGCCTGCGCCCTTCGCGCTACTGGGTCTGCGATGACGGGCTGGTGGTGATGGCCTCCGAGGTCGGCACCCTGCCCATCGAGGCCTCCAAGGTCATCCAGAAGGGGCGCCTGCAGCCCGGCCGGATGTTCCTGATCGACACCTCCCAGGGTCGGATCATCGACGACGAGGAGATCAAGGCCGAACTGGCCGCCGCCCACCCCTACGGTGAATGGCTGGCCTCCGGGGTGCGAAGCCTCGATGACCTGCCCCACACGGCACACATCACCGAGTCACACCGTGAGGTGCTGCGCGAACAGCAGACCTTCGGCTACACGATCGAAGAACTCAAAGTGCTCATCGAGCCGATGGCCCGCAACGGAGCGGAGGCCCTCGGCTCGATGGGCACCGACACACCGCTCGCAGTGCTCTCGGAACGCCCGAAGCTGCTGTACGACTACTTCAAGCAGCTCTTCGCCCAGGTGACCAACCCACCCCTGGACGCGATCCGTGAGGAACTGGTGACGAGCCTGGGGCGCAACATCGGCCCGGAGGCGAACATCCTCGATCCCGGCCCCGAATCGTGCCAGCTGCTCGAGCTGCCCTATCCGATCATCGACAACGACTCCCTCGAGCGCATCCTGCACATCGAGGAGGCCGACGACCGGTTCCGCTCACGCAAGATCCGCTGCCTGTTCCCGGCGTTCTCCGGTGGCCCCGGGCTGCGCCGCGCACTCGAACGGCTCCGCACCGAGGTCTCCGAGGCGATCGCCGAGGGCGTGAACATCATCGTGCTCTCCGACGAGATGTCGACCGAGGACCTGGCACCGATACCGATGCTGCTCGCCACGTCGGCGGTGCATCACCACCTGATCCAGGAGAAGACCCGCACCCAGGTCGGTCTCATCGTCGAAACCGGCGAGGCCCGCACCGTGCACCACCACTGTCTGCTGCTCGGCTACGGCGCGGCCGCCATCAACCCGTACCTGGCGTTCGACTCGATCGAGAAGCTGATCGAGGACGGACCCACCTCGATGACCGACTTCGACACCGCGGTCGACAACTACATCAAGGCCTCCGGCAAGGGCATCCTCAAGGTGATGTCCAAGATGGGGATCTCGACCGCCGCCTCCTACACCGGTGCGCAGATCTTCGAGGCGATCGGACTCGGCGAGGAACTGGTCGACGAGTACTTCTGTGGCACCGTGAGCCGCCTCGGCGGCATCGGGCTGGACGAACTGGCCGAAGAGGTGCGCAGGCGCCACGCCAAGGCCTATCCGATGAGACCGACCGAGACCGCACACCGCGGACTCGAGTCCGGTGGCGAATACCAGTGGCGCCGCGAGGGTGAGTACCACCTGTTCAATCCCAAGACCGTCTTCAAGTTGCAGCATGCGACCCGTAGCGGTCAGTACGAGGTCTTCAAGGAGTACACCCAGCTGGTCAACGACCAGTCCGAACAGCTGGCCACGTTGCGCGGTCTGTTCAGGCTGCGCACGGGCGAGCGCCCGGCCGTGCCTCTCGACGAGGTGGAGCCGGCCAGCGAGATCGTCAAGCGGTTCTCGACCGGAGCGATGAGCTACGGCTCGATCTCCGCCGAGGCCCATCAGACCCTGGCGGTCGCCATGAACCGGTTGGGGGCCAAGTCCAACACCGGTGAGGGTGGTGAGGACCCGGCGCGCTTCGAGGTGGAGCCCAACGGCGACACCCGCCGTTCGGCGATCAAGCAGGTTGCGTCGGGACGGTTCGGAGTCACCTCCAACTACCTCACCAACGCCGATGACATCCAGATCAAGATGGCCCAGGGAGCCAAGCCCGGTGAGGGCGGCCAGCTGCCCGGCCACAAGGTGTATCCCTGGGTGGCCGAGGTGCGGCACTCCACCCCCGGGGTGGGCCTGATCTCGCCTCCACCACACCACGACATCTATTCGATCGAGGACCTCGCCCAGCTGATCCACGACCTGAAGAACTCCAACCCCGGTGCGCGGATCCACGTGAAGCTGGTCGCGGAGGTCGGGGTCGGAACGGTTGCGGCCGGCGTCGCCAAGGCCAAGTCCGATGTGGTGCTGATCTCGGGCCACGACGGAGGCACCGGCGCCAGCCCGCTCACCTCGATCAAGCATGCCGGGGCCCCGTGGGAGATGGGCCTGGCCGAGACGCAGCAGACCCTGCTGCTCAACGGGCTGCGCGACCGCATCGTCGTGCAGGTAGACGGTCAGATGAAGACCGGCCGTGACGTGATCATCGGGGCCCTCTTGGGCGCCGAGGAGTTCGGTTTCGCGACCGCTCCGCTGGTGGTTTCGGGCTGCATCATGATGCGGGTCTGCCACCTCGACACCTGCCCGGTCGGCATCGCCACCCAGAACCCCGTGCTACGGGAGCGCTACAGCGGCAAACCGGAGTTCGTCGAGAACTTCATGAACTACATCGCCGAGGAGGTGCGCGAGCTGCTCGCCGAACTCGGCTTCCGCTCGCTCGCCGAGGCGGTCGGTCATGCCGAGCTGATCGACGCCGCCGAGGCCGTGGATCACTGGAAGGCCTCCGGACTCGACCTCAGTCCGATCCTCGAGGTGGTGAAGCCCTGGGAGGACGACCACCTGCTCAACACCCGCGAGCAGTACCACGGCCTCGACGTGGCACTCGACCGCCAGCTCATCGAGGAGTGCTCCGAGAGCCTCTCCGAGGGCAAACCGGTGCACCTCGACCTGCCGATCCGCAACGTCAACCGGACCGTGGGCACGATGCTCGGTCACGAGCTGACCAAGCGCCACGGCGCCGAGGGTCTGCCCGACGACACCATCGTGATCGACTTCACCGGCTCGGCGGGCAACAGCTTCGGAGCGTTCGTGCCGCGGGGGATCACCCTGCGGCTGCACGGTGATGCCAACGACTACGTGGGCAAGGGCCTCTCGGGGGGCCGCCTGGTGCTGACGCCGCCGTCGGACTCCCATGAGTCCCTGGTGGCGGAATCCAACATCGTGGCCGGCAACGTGATCGGCTACGGCGCGACGGGCGGGGAGATCTACCTCAACGGCCTGGTGGGCGAACGGTTCTGCGTTCGCAACTCCGGCGCTGTCGCAGTGGTCGAAGGCGTCGGAGACCACGCGTGTGAGTACATGACCGGTGGCCGTGTGGTGGTGCTGGGTAGGACCGGACGCAACTTCGGTGCCGGGATGTCGGGCGGCGAGGCCTACGTGTTGGATCCCGACTCGGTCTTCGCTGAGCACGTCAACTACGAGATGGTCTCGGTGGTGCCCCTCGAACAGGCCGATCGCGAGTTCCTGCACGGTGCGGTCACCAGACACCGCGAGCTGACCGGCTCGGCGCTCGCGCAACGTCTGCTCGACGACTGGGAGGGCACTCTCGGACACTTCGCGAAGGTGATGCCCAACGACTACCAGCGGGTGCTCGATGCCAAGGCCAAGGCCGAGCGCGAAGGGCTCGATGTCACCGAGACGATCATGGCTGCGGCGCAGAAATGAATTCCAACCAGGGCACCCGGGTGCCCACCGGGACGAGAAGAGGATCACATGGGTGACATACGGGGATTTCTGAAGCACGATCGTGCAACACCGAAGCACCGGCCGGTACCGGTGCGGCTGCGCGACTGGAAAGAGGTCTACGAGGAGTTCCCGGTCGAGGAGCTGCAGGAACAGGCCAGCCGCTGCATGGACTGCGGCATTCCGTTCTGCAACAACGGCTGCCCGTTGGGCAACATCATCCCGGACTGGAACGACCTGGTCTTCCGGGGCGACTGGGACGCGGCGATGGAACGCCTGCACGCCACCAACAACTTCCCCGATTTCACCGGCAGGCTGTGCCCTGCACCTTGTGAGACCGCTTGCGTGCTGGGAATCAACCAGCCGCCGGTCACCATCAAGGAGGTCGAGAAGACCATCGTCGAACAGGCCTTCGAGCGGGACCTGGTGATTCCCCGGCGGCCGACCCGCTTCACCGGCCGTTCTGCAGCCGTGATCGGCTCGGGCCCGGCGGGGCTCGCTGCGGCACAGCAGCTCACGCGGGCGGGCCACCGCGTGGTGGTGTACGAACGCGCTGACCGCATCGGCGGACTTCTGCGCTACGGCATCCCCGAGTTCAAGATGGAGAAGTGGGTCCTCGACCGCCGGCTCGCACAGATGCGGGCCGAGGGCACCGAGTTCCGGCGCAACGTGAACGTCGGAGTGGACCTCACCGTCGACCAGCTCCGGGCCAACTACGACGCGATCGTGGTCGCCACGGGCTCCACCATCGCGCGCGATCTGCCGGTTCCCGGCCGGGAGCTCGGCGGGATCCACCAGGCGATGGACTACCTGCCGTGGGCCAACAAGGTCCAGGCCGGCGACCTCACGCCCGCTGAGCTGCCGGTCACGGCCGACGGCAAGCGGGTGCTGATCATCGGAGGTGGCGACACCGGCGCCGACTGCCTCGGCACCTCGCACCGCCAGGGCGCGCTCAGCGTGCACCAGTTCGAGATCATGCCCCGCCCGCCCGAGGAGCGACCCGAGCAGCATCCGTGGCCCACCTGGCCGTTCACCTACAAGGTCACCTCGGCCCACGAGGAGGGCGGCGAGCGCGTCTATGCGGTCAACACCCTCGAGTTCCTCGGCGACGCCGATGGAAACGTGCGCGCGGTCAGGTTCTGCGAGGTCGAACAGAAGGTGGTCGACGGTCGACCCAGCTTCGTGCCCGTCGAGGGAACCGAACAGGAACTCGAGGTCGATCTCGTCCTGCTGGCGATGGGCTTCGTCGGCCCCGAGCGCAACGGCCTCCTCGAGGGCCTCGGCGTGGAGTTCGACGAGCGCGGCAACGTCAAGCGCGACGACGGCTGGGCCAGCACGGTGCCCGACGTGTTCGTGGCGGGGGACGCCGGTCGGGGCCAGAGCCTCATCGTGTGGGCCATCGCCGAGGGACGCTCATGTGCCGCGGCAGTGGATCTGCAGCTGATGGGGGAGACCGATCTGCCCTCACCTGTGAAGCCCACCGACAGACCCCTTGTCTGAGTCGGCGGTGTCCGGGCCGGTCACGCCGGTCCGTGTGGTGATCGTCCACTGGAACCAGCCGGAGGAATGCGTCGCCACGGTGGATCAACTGCTGTACGGCAGCCTGCCGGTGCGGGTGACGGTGGTCGACAACGCCTCGGAGCGCACCGCTCGCGCCGAACTAGGAGCCGGGCTGGCCGAACGCATCGACGAGCGCCTGGTGGAGATCATCGATGCACCCACGAACCTCGGTTTCGGTCCCGGCGCCAACCTGGGACTCCGGGCCTTCCTGGAGCGCACCGACGAGGGCGACTGGGTGTTCCTGGCCCCCCACGACGTGCAGGTGGCCGAGGACACGATCGAGACGATCCTGGCCGCTGCGGCGGCAGTGCCCACAGCCGGACTGTGCTGCGGTGACGTCGGCGATTCGATGGTGCCGGTGATCGACCCCTACTTCGGTGGAATGGTGGTTCCCGGTGGTGACCGTCCCGGCTGGGAACCGGTCGACTACCCCCACGGCACCCTGATGGGCCTGAGACGACAGTGCCTCGAGGAGGTGGGCCTCTTCGACGAACGCTTCTTCTCCTACTGCGAGGAGGCCGATCTGGCGCTGCGAGCGCGCAGGGCGGGTTGGCAGATCGGTCTCGTCCGTGGAGCGTTCGCGACCAACCGGGGTCTCGGCTCCCGGGTCTGGACCGTCGACTACCTGCAGACCCGCAACACCTTGTTGCTGGTGCAGGAACACTCCGGTTGGTACCACGCCCTGGTCCGCATCTGCTTCACGCTGGTGCAGATCGTGCGCGGCACCATCTCACCTGGGACCCGCCCGCCGGTGTTCGACGCGTCCGCGCGACTGGCCGGAATCCGCGACTTCTTCAGGCGGAGGTTCGGGCCACCCCCGCCCCGGTGAGGTCGACCGAATCGGCGCCCTCGGTTCCGGAACCGGGCTCGAACCCCTCGGGCGCATCCTGGAGAGAGCGGCCCAGTGACTTGCGCCTGGCATCGAGTCGCCAGAGCACCACGACAGCGATCGCGTAGATACCCAGCGACAGCAGCTGCACGGTGTGGAATCCCCACGACATGGCGAGGATCGTCGTCAACACCGAGCCGATGACCGAGAAGACGCCGTTGATGGCCCAACCCCAGGCGACGTACTCATCGGGGTGGTCGCTCAGTGCGCCCACGGTGCGCAGGCCGAACGGCATGAACATTCCGAGGATGAGTCCGAGGGGTGCGAGGAGCACGAACGACAACAGCACCCGCGCTGCGAAGGGCGCCGTGAGCGTGCCCTCGATCAGCGGAGGTATGCCGAGCCGGTAGACCAGGGTGAGGACCGCCAGGGCGCCCAGCAGAACGGGCAGGACCCTGGTCGGGTTGGCCGAGAAGCGCCCCGACCACAGCGCTCCGATGCCGGTGAACACCAGGATCGAGGCCAGCGTGACGGTCAGCGAGTAGCTGGGATACCCGAGGTATCCGACGAGCTGCTGGATCATCGATATCTCATAGAGCATGAATCCGAGGCCCAGCGCAGCGAAGTAGAGCGCCGAGATCCCCTTGGCCGGCAACTCCTTCCACTGGCGCCGGATGACCACGAAGGGCAACAACAGGAACACGACTGCGAACAGGGCGGCGACCGCCAACAACAACAGCAGCACGCGCTCACCGATGGCGTATTCACGGAAGTCGACCGTGGTGGCCCGCCCGATGTCCTTGACCACGTCGGTGAACGGCGTGAAGTGCCAGAAGAACGGTGCATCGTCGGTGATCGCCGAGATGTCGTCGGGGTACTCCGCCACCAGTGATTCGAGGGTGGCCTCGTCAGCGGCACCGGCGAGCGCAGCGACGGGACTGTCGGCCCGGACACCTCCCGGGGCGTAGATGACCTGGCTGTCGGTGGTGGATTCCACGCTCTCGGTGAATGCCGCGATCCGCTCGGGCGTGAGCGGGGCCTTCGAAACCACGATGGTGGAGAGCCCGCTGGTGAAGGGGTCCTCCGAGGTCGCCACCAGCAGGTGCTGGGACGGATCATCGACGCCGAGGTCCTCCAGGGCTTCGCGGGCGGTGACCACGTAGCGGGCCGTGCGGTTGGGGGAGTTGGCGAAGTCGACCTCGCCGAACTGTGCCACCGAGATGCCGTCGTCGGAGAGGTGGTCGAGCGTCTCGATCACCATGTCGGTGGTGTAGAGGTAGCTCTCGGAGAGCACGAAGGCTCCCGAGGAGGCCGCGTTGTTGGCCGCATAGCTGTCGGGGGCCACGAACCAGACCAGGTCGAAGCCTCCGTCGCTACGGGCCAGGTAGGACCTGCCATCGCCCTGGGTGAGCTCCACGTTGGGGAAGTCGGGCAGGTGGCCGGTGTAGTCCGCGAACTCGTCGGTGAGCAGTCCGACGGTGACCGGGTTCAGCTCCACCGCCTCGATCTGTTCGGAGCCGTTGTAGAGCGAGGCGAGGATCTCGTTGCCGCCGGCCGATCCGATGATCAGCTGCTTGGAGGGAGGCTCGCCGAGCGTGGCGAACGGCCAGGCACGGGGATCGTCGTCGAATCGTGTGAGCGCCTCGACGTCGCCGTCGAACTCGTAGATCGCCGAACCGGTCGTACCGTCGTGCACCAGTGCCTTGGCACCGTCGAGTTGCTCGAAGTCCTGCACGTCGACCCTGAACACCGGGCCCCAACCGGTGAAGTCCTGTCCTTCGTTGGTGATCTTGGCGGCCTCGGGACGCAACGTCGGCAGGACGTTCTCGCCGAACGCAGCCAGGAGCACCAGCACCGCGCACAGGGCGATGGCCACCGGCCTGAACAGCCCGGAGGTGCGCCAGGCGAAGGTCAGCGCCACGACCGCCAGCAGGGTCGCCGCGATCATGATCACCGACGGCGGTCCGAGACCGGCGATGAGGAACACGACCACGACACAGCCGAGTCCGGCTCCCAGAAGGTCCGCGAAGTAGAGCCGACCCACCTCGGAGCCTGCCCTCGCGAGGAGCATCGACACGATGATCCCGATGGGCACGAACGACACGAACAGCGCCAGACAGATGATCCCCAACGCTGCGAAGTTGCTGAAGGACTCCCTCGATCCGTAGTCCCAGAGCGCAACGGTGTCGATCGGCATCAACGCCACGACGCAGTATCCGAGGACCACGCTGAGCGCCCCGACGAAGCTGAACACCCGCAGGATCGATGCGGTCGATGCCGCTCGGAGCCGTGAGGACAACACCACCGCGGTGGCACCGGTTCCCAGGCCCAGCAGGGCCAGTCCGATCACCAGGTAGGTGTAGTAGTACCAGAGCTTGTAGGAGATGACCCGGGTGTAGGCCACCTCGAGCAGTAGGCCGGCCAGGCTGACCGCGAAGATCGCCCACAGCGCCGCCGGACGGCTCAGTCCGAGGGGTCGGGGTGTATCCGTGGCTTCCGCGGGCGCGGCGTCGGTGGAGGTGTCGTTCGGCACCGCCCGAGACTACTCCTGGGGTGTGTTCGGTCAGGGTATATCGGGGCGCTCGGGGAGCACCCCCATCTCGGCCGCGGCCACGACCGGACGCACCTTCCACAGGTACCAGATGCTGATGAAGAGCCCGCCGCACACGAACAGCACGCCGAGCAGGATCATCGTCATCCACAGGACCTGGTTGCGCTCGGCGAGGGACCAGGCCCACTGGGGCCGCCGCGCCGCGTCGAGGAGGGCCCAGATCGTGATCGCAAGCGGCGCTCCGAAGACCATCGTGAGCAGCACCGCCCGTATGAGATCAACCCAGGGCATCTCGTCGCCGATCCAGACGCTCTGCTCCGGGGTCCATGCCCGGTAGCTGACCTGGATAGGCGCCGCTGTGTTCGGTGACCAGGTCGGCCACGAGCAACTCCACCTCGTCCCAACTGGTTGCCCTCGGACCGGGGAGATCCCGGTTGTAGGGCTGCTCGAACACGATCACGGTGTTGCCCGACTCCCGCAGCGACGCAATGTTGTGCGGCGCGTCCTCCACGTAGGCATCGGCCTCCACCTGGGGCTTTTGCCCGAGGAAGCAGATGTCGCGGTACGGGATGCGGGCGTCGTCGAGCCACGACACGGTGTCGGCGACGACCTTGGCGTGGGACCAGTTGCTGACCAGTCGGTGGGTGATGATCCGGATCCACACTCCGGCGTCCGAGAGGCGCCACAGCGCTTCGGAGACTCCTTCGATCGGAGGCGCGTGACGGAACAGTCCGTCCTCGGCGACCGCTCGTGCATGGTGTTCGAGGAATCCCTCCCGGTCGAGACCCCATTCCGCGAAGTCCCAGGTGACCTCGGTGGTCAGTTCCGCCGGATCGATCCCGCGGTGGCGGGCGACCGCCAGGCGGAACGCCTCGTTGTAGTCTGCGCACACTCCGTCGAGGTCGACCCCGAAGATGAACTCGCTCATCGGCCCACCCGTAGGTCGCCCGGCCTGTTCATGGACGGCCCGCCCTCCGGCGGGCATCCGCTGCCAACACCTCGAAGTTGGCCAGCGCCGCCTGCTGCCACGTCAGTTCGGCCGCGCGCGCCAGCGCACCCTCTTCGAGCTGTCGGCGGAGCCCGGTGTCGGTCAGCACATCGACCAGCGCACCGGCGAGGTCCTCGTCGCGCTCGGCCAGCAGCCCCGAACGTCCGGGATCCACCGCGTCGGCATGGCCTGCGATGTCGGTCGCCACAGCGGGGGTTCCACAGGCGGCTGCTTCGGTGAGGGTCATTCCCCAGCCCTCGCGCACCGATGCCGAGGTGGCGACCCAACTGCGCCGGTAGAGATCGAGCAGTTCCGCGTCGGAGATCCGCCCCGGCAGCCTGATGTGGTCCTGAAGTCCGAGCGCCGCGATCTCGGCTTCGATGTCGTCGCGTTCGTAGCCCTCGCCCACGATCACCAGTTCGGCGTCGGGCACCTTGTCGAGCACGCGGGCCCAGATGCCCACCAGGCGGCCGAAGTTCTTCACCGGCACCAGACGTCCCACGGCCATGGCCAGCGGGGTGGGGTTCTTGGGCCCTGCCGGGGAGAACCCCGGGTCCACTCCCGGGGTGATCACCTGGAGGTTCTCCGCGGGGAACCCGAGCTCGAGCATCTCCGCTTCGGACGATCGCGACAGGGTGACGATCGGCTGGTTGCGGTACAGGACCGGTCCGATCTTCTCCTCCAGGGCCACTCCGGCATGTGCGAGCGGTTTGGGGAGGCTCATGTGCCACATGGGCCCGTGGATGTGGTGCAACCACACCATGCGGGGGCCGCGCCGCCACAGCGGAGAGGCGAAGGGCATGCCGTTCCAGATCTCCACCAGCGCGTCGGCACGCCCGTAGAGGCGCAGCTTCTCGGCAACCGCGGCACGCGGGAACACCGAGTAGCGGCTTCCCCGGCGCACCACCCGGTAGCCGTCGCGCACGTCGATCTCCGGACGCCCGTTGGAGAACGAGGTGCGGTGGGTCACCTCGAGACCGGATTGCTCCCACACCGAGGCGATGTTGTGGGCGTGGATCTCCGACCCCCCGGCCTCGTCGTCGTCGAGGTCGCGCCAGGCGAGCATGTGGACGGTTCGGATGCCCGCGTCGGCAGCGAGATCAGCAATCGCACGCCTCACGGCATCGTCGGCAACAGGGGTGTTGAGCAAGGCTCCTATGCTACGCAGCGGAGATTGCCGCCCCCAGACACCGCGGAGACATCCGCCCAGGACTAGGACTCGACTTGAAGCTCACCGGTGAACGCCCGATGCAGGGGGAGACCCCCGATTCACTGCTGGCCCTGCACGCGGCCGGCTACCGCGAGGTGCGCGAGCGCATGGGCCAGGGACGCTTCCTCGACGTGGGGTGTGGACTGGGCGACGAGAGCGTGGGCTTCACCGGCGAGGACCGCTTCGTGGTGGGTGTCGACTACGACGCCGAGACCGCAGCAACAGCGGTGGGCGTCCACGGGGGAGCCGGGCTGCGCACCGAGTGTGCCGACGGTTCGATGCTGGGGCTGCGCTCCGATTCGTTCGACAACGTGTGTTCCTCGCACCTGATCGAGCACTTCACCGAACCCCAGCACCACGTGCGCGAGGTGGCGCGGGTACTGGCCCCCGAGGGCAGCGCGTTCTTCCTCACACCCAACGAACCCGCCGATTTCGAGAATCCCTACCACGTGTTCCTCTTCACCCGAGAGAGCCTGCGGGCGATGCTCGAGGAGCACTTCGCCGAGGTGGAGATCTGGGGCCTGGAGGGCAACGAGGTGGTGCTCGAGGACTTCGCCACCCGTCGGGCGATGGCCGAGAAGATGCTGCGGCTGGACCCCTTCGGCCTGCGCCACAAGCTTCCGCGCAAGGCCTTCGTGTGGCTGCACGCCACCGGGCGGCGCGTCGCCTACCGCTTCACCAACACCGATCAGACCGGTGGCGCCTCCGGGATCACCGAGGACGATCTCTTCCTCGGACCCGAGAGCGACATCACAGATCAGACCCTGGTGTTGTTCGCGGTGTGTCGGAAGCCGCTCGTCTGAGGTGGGAGACCGCCACGTCGAGCACCAGCAGCGCCACCGCTGCGAGGGTCCAGGCGTGGGTCACCTCGAAGAGGTTCATCCAGTTGAAGTCCACCAGGTAGTTGCCCAACAGTTGCTTGGCGATCACGAACCCGGCCGCAGCAGCGAACAACGCAGGGCCACCGAATCGCAGCACGAGCTGGCCTCGGGGCACCCACAGGGCGACGAAGGCCACGATCATGACGGCCAGGCCCACAGCCCAACCCATGAACACCAGCGCCAGGAGTCCCGCAGCCACCGCTGCGACGCCTGCACGCGCCGGGGCAAGTGCCGCTCCTTCGGCGGTGACCGGAGCGACCGACCCGACCTCGATCCCAGCTGTGGGGGAGTCTCCGGCACCACGGATCCGCGGAGCGCGGATCACCAGCAGCGCCAGGCAGATCAGCACGCCGATTGCGGACAGCAGCAGTGCGATCCACACCATTCGTTGCGGCGCGAACTCCATCGTGATCGTGGCGTCGGGGCCCACCACCGCTGGATCGACCTGCCAACCGTTCGCATAGCCGTTGACCAGCGTGGACGGTCCGAGGTCGATCTGTGTGCCGTCCCCGGTCGTGACCGAGGCCGAGAAGCCGGGACTCTCCGACTCGCCCAGCACCACCCAGTAGGGCTCCTGTGCTCCGCTCACCTCGGTCTGCCACGTGACCTTGCCCGTCATCTCTGTGGTGTTGGCCGGAGCGGGTGTGACCGGTTCGGGGCCCTCCTGCATCGTGTCGCGCCCCGGAGCGCCTCCCGCGGCGGAAGCCAGCGCCAGTCGGTCGACGTCGAAACCGGTCTCGGCGCCGATCCCCGTGGTGAGGCGGTTCTCGCCGGCCTCGAGCGTCGCGGGTGCACACCCGGTCACCTCGAGGAGTTCACCGTCGAGCGCCTCGCCGACCGTGCCGCTCACGCGGGTCTCCACGCCGACGCCGTCGAGGGTCACGAGGTCGTCCCGACAGGACTGCTCGAGTGCGCTGCCGGCCTCCGGAACCACCGCCTGCACCGGTAGACCGAGTTCGACGATCCCCACCGGCAGCACCGTGGTCGAACCACCGAACCAGTCGATCGAGTTGGCCTCGTCCACCTCGTCGATCGTGAGGCTCAACTCCGTCACGCCCGAGGCCTCGAAGGGCACGGTCACCTCAGCGGTGCCACCCCGCTCGGAGCGATCGCCCACCCCGACCGACGGCACCACGAGGCTCTGGGGGTCGCCACCGTTGACCGACACGCTGATCCTGGTCGGCACCGAGTGGAGGCCGTCCCTGCGCAGCACCAGGTCGAGGCCGTCGATGTCGTAGGGCTCATCCGATGCCACGCTGATCGTCTGGGCGGTGGGAGCGTTCAGGGGTGTCTGCCATGCAGTGGCCGTGTCACCGTCGATCGCTGAGGTTGCCCGCGACCGGAGGTCGCCGGCCATCCTGCTGGTGGCCTCGGCGCGTGCGCCGCTCACAGCGAGGAGGTCATCGATGGCCGAATCCGCCAACTTGGTGGACATGCGGGCGCTGCCGTACAGGGTGACGTCGCGTTGCACCGGTGTGTCGACGACGCGACGCATGAGGATCTCCTCGTCGCTGATAACCACCTCCGAGGGGTTGGCGGCGCGGCGGGTGAACACGTAGGTGAGCGGATGGTCGAGCGATCCGGGCCCTGCAGCATCGAGCAGATCGGTCGGGGGCCTGACCCACTCGGTGACCGGGTCCACGCCGGGGATCCCGACCTCGGCGAAGCCCACGTCCGCCACACCCACATAGCGGTCGAGTTCGGGCACGTTGGTCTCGGTGATGGTGATGCGCACGCTGGAGAACTCGCGCTCCGGGAACTCGACGGTCTGGCCGGGCGTACCCTGTCGCGAGGAGTCGTCGAGTGCCACCGTGAGAGGTTCTCCGCCTTCGAAGGACAACTCGACCTCGGTGATCCAACGGTTGGCCTCGCGCTGGGTCTGCTGGAGGGTCAGGTGGTTGGTGCTGACCGGCTCGGCCAGGTCGACCTGCAGGTACTCACCGCGTGGTTCGTCGAATGCGCCGACCCTCCAGGCCGTGGCGGGGTCACCGTCCATCGCACGGGCAGCTCGGTCCGAGGGCGTGTAGGACACGGGGTTGCCGTAGGCCGAGGCCGACACGACCGCACCGCCGAGTTGTTCGCTGACCGTGTAGGAGTCGTCGCCGGCATCGGGGAACTTGTCGAGCCGGTTGTCGGCGGGATCGACCTCGAGGGGTTCCTCGCCCACCCGTTCGGTGTAGCCGTCGTTCTCGCGCACCGATCCCCAACGACGTGCCTGACGCCGGTTGGTGTCGGTCACCACGAGTTGTGAGCCGGGCACCTCGAGCTGTTCCTCGAGCCCTTCGGGTTCATCGGCGAAGGACGCCGGATACAGGATCACCCGGTCGGGGTCGAGCGCACCGACACCTGCCCACGCCACGATGCCTGCACCGTCACCGGCGAGCAGCGTCGGCGACTGCGCCGAGACCGCCCGCACGATCGGGCGGGGATCGCTCACGTCGAACAGGCTCACTGCCGGTGCGTGTTCCCAGTAGGTGGGTGTGCCGAGCAGGACCTCGTCGTCGAGGCGCAGCACCGGGGAGGTGTCGTTGTCGATCCCCACGCCGAACGACACGGGGTCCTCGAGCCCGGGTGTCTGGAGGAGCTGGTGGTAGGTGATGTCGGGCCGTGGCGTGCGGAACCGCTCGTACTGGAGGTCACCCCGGTGTGCGATCGTGCCGACCCCGAGGAGCTGGGCGAGCGGCACCACGGTGTCGGGATCGAAGCGGCCCTCCTGTAGCGGTAGGTCCCAGGCGTTGAGCAGATCGGCCGAAGAAGGGGTGCCGTAGGGGATCAGCTCGCGCGCTGCATACGGCCGGTCGATGAGCCCCGGGGTGATCGGATCCACCGTGTTGCCCCAGCGGTAGGAGGCGAAATCGGTTCCCGGGGTCTCATAGACACGGGTGTCCTGGTCGCCCTGGTCCATCGCCGCAGCGGCCTCGTTCCAGTACCCGGGGATCTCCTCGGGCCGCTCGAGGTTGCGGTCGACCATCTCTCCGGAGAACAAGGCCCACTGGTTCACACAGATGCCGACGAGCAGCACTGCGGCGACCGCTGTGTGCAGGCGGGGGCGCCGGTCGGCCCAGCGTGTTGCCACCGCCGCGACAGCAGCCGCGAGCATCACCGCGAGGCCGAGCGCGATCAGCGGCACGGCGCGCGGTGTGGAACGGAAGGCGAGGCCCGAATCGGTGCCGGTCCAGGCCTTGAACACCGCTCCGGCGGGTGTGGGGGAGTCCCAGGGGTGTGCTCCCACACCGATGACGAGCCCCACGGCCACCAGCACCGCGAAGTAGCCCCGGTTCCTGAAGCGCGTGAAGAAGCCCGAGAGGATCGCGATTCCGGGCAGGGCGAAGCTCAGCACCAGAGCGGGGATCGACTGCACCATCCTCACCGCCGGTTCGATCCACGCGCCCAGGGCATCGCGGCCGTAGAAGAACCAGTAGCCCAGACCCCGGATCAACTCCGTGGACACCGCTGCGTTGGCAACCGTGTAGTAGGTCTCGGTGTAGCGCAGTATCGGTATGCCGAAGCTGCCCTGAACGGCGAGGCCGGCCACCCACCACAGGGATGTGATCCCGGTCAGCACCGAGATCCTGAGCCCCGCGGCCAGCACCCGGCGCAGGTCGGCCTCGTGGGTCACCCAGACCGCGTGGGCCATCCACAACAACGGCCCTGCCATCACCAACAGCAGAGAGGTGGCGTTCACACCTCCGACGGTGAGGGTCACCAGGGCGAACAGCGACGGCCAGCGCCACCCTCCGCGATGCACCGACCGCGAAGCCAGGCCGATCAGCCAGGGGAGACCGGCGAAGGGCAACAGGATCACCGAGATGCGCGCCCCGTAGTGCAGGACATACGGCGACAGCGCGTACGCGAACGAGGCGACGGTGAGTCCCGGGCCGACCCAACGCAGCTCCTTGAGCATGAAACGCACACCCATGCCCGCAGCGAAGAGCACTGTCGCCAACCAGAGCCTCTGGGCCACCCAGTCGGGCACGCCGATCGTCTCGAAGAACCAGTACCAGGGCCCCATCGGCCACAGGTATCCGATGTTCTGGTGGGTGACGGTGCCGAGACCGATGTGGGTGTCCCACATCCACGGGGCACGGCTCAACAGCCGTGCCGGATCGAGGTAGAGGTAGGTCTTGGTGTCAGCGCCCACGCGGCCCGGAGCGGTGAGCAGCAGCGGCACGTACGTGACCACCGCCAGAGCGAGTACGCCGAGCGGGGGCCGCCGTCGCCACGACGGCCGGGCCAATGAGGACGAGGAGGGCTCGACTGTCGTCTCGGCGTTGATCATGGGACGGGCGCGAATCTACCGGTCAGGCCTTTGTGGGTTGGAGATGGGCGGGTTGGAACCGACGGGTCGGAGCCGGGTCCGTCAGCTCGGCGGGTCCGGGATGACGAAGTCGAACGGGCTCAACAGCCACTGGGTCAGGTCGCCCTCGTCGACCCCGGGCGGGGCCTTGCGCCATTGGTCCGACTCCGGAATCGTGCCATCGCGCAGAAACCCGACCATCGCGGGTGGGTCCAGCTGTGAACGCCACGTCGACACGCCCGTCGACATCATGCCGGGGATGAACGCGGTCACGACCAGCAGGCCAGCCGATGCCCACGCAGCGGTGCGCTCGGGGATCGTCACCGCCAGCCAGAGCGCACCGAAGGCCAGCAGCGGTGCCGTGATCACCGCGTAGACCCGCGTCTCGTCCAACGTGAACAGCACTGGGATGAGGGCCACCACCATCATCAACGCTGCGACGGCTGCTGCGGTCTGCGCACCTTTCGGCGCGCTGCTGCGGGAGGCCCGGGTGGTGAAGAACACCGCCAGTGCGATGAACACCAACCACAGCGGCCCCCAAAGGCTCCACAGCAGCGCCACCGGCTGTTGGGTGTGGTGTTCGACGAACGAGCCCAGGCCGAGGTCCAGGTAGGCGGTCCTGGGAGTGGAGACCACGATGTCGGTCACGGTGAACCAGACCTGGGTGAGGATCCTGCCGAGCACGACGCCACCCACCGCAACACCCACGCCCACGACCACCCCCACCCACGTTCTGTGCAGCGAGGATCGCTCCAGGGGCTCATCTGGAAACACAGAACGGCCGGTGGAGGCGCTCTCGGGCAGGAACTCCCGGACCAGACCGGCGACCGCGGCCATGAAGACCGCCTGTTCGGGGTGGGTGAGACCGGCAAGGACACCCAGGGCCACGACCGCCCAGCGCCGTGGGACCAGCACCATCGCCACCCCACACAGCGCGGTGAGCGGGTCGGGTTGGCCGAGCCACTGCATCGACACCGTCACCACCGGCGCGGCGGCCAACAACACCGTGAGGTTGCGGGCGGTCGAGTGCCCGAAACGCCAGCGTGCGAGGCCGACCACCAGGACCCACCCGACCACCAGTACCACGAGGTGAAGGCGCGCCACCTCGTGGGGCGCGGTCTGGCCCAGCAGGGCCGCGAGCGAGGTGAGCGAGACATCCGTGAGCAGGTAGTCGCCCGCCAGCGCGTTGCCGAAGGGGTTGTTGCCCGGGTCGGACGCGATCAGCGACACGAACGCCAGGTTGGGCGTGGCCCAGATCCCGTTGTGCACCAGGGCCGCGAGAACCGATCCCGCCCACCACCCGGCGAGGCGCCACAACGAGGGCTCGGCCGGGCTCTCGCCGCCTGGGTGCATCGCGCCGACCGTAGTGGTGACAGCGGCTCCGGGCGGTCACCGGAGGCCGATCGGCACCCCGGTAGCATCTCGCTCGTGGTACAGACCGCTGAGGTCGGGCGGCCGACGAAGTTCCCCTACGTGGCAGCACTCGACGGTCTTCGGGGCATCTTCGTGCTGGTGATCGGACTGTTCCACTTCTCGATCACCGCCGGCTGGGGCCTCGAGACCCCCATCTTCCCTGGATCGTTCTTCGCCCCGTCGGCGTTCTTCACGCTGTCGGGCTACCTGATCACGTCGCTGTTGCTGGTCGAGCGTGAGCGCAGCGGCACCATCGACGGCCCGGGTTTCTGGGGACGACGCTTCAGACGGCTGCTGCCCGCCTCGGTGGCGGTGATCGTGGTCGCTGCGATCCTGACCGCCTTCTCCATGGAGCTGTGGGGGCCTTTCCCGGGGGTGGACGCCGCGGGTGGTCTGTTCTCGATGTCGAACTGGCAGGCGATCCGACTCGCCGAAGCAGACAACGTGGGCCTTCGGGCATTGGGACCGTTGGGTGTGTTCTGGTCGCTGGGCCTCGAGGAGCAGTTCTATCTGGGGCTGTTCGTGGTGGTGATGGTCACCTCACGCTTGGTCAACCGGATGCGCTGGTTGACCTGGACACTGATAGCGGTTGCGGCGCTCTCGGTGACCACCCAGGTGTTGATGGACGCGTCGCTGGCCAGGGAGTACTTCGGCACCGATACCCGCGCCGCCGAGGCGGTGGCGGGATGCCTGTTCGCGATCTGGGTCCACAATCGCGGCCTGCCCCGCGGCGCGATCTGGGGCTGGGTCGGGGTCGCCGCCACGGCGCTGGCGTTCGCCCTGTGGATCTTCGTGCACGAGGACGACCCGTGGGTCCTCAGCGGAGGCCTCTCGGCGTTCTCGTTGGTGACCATCGGAATGATCATCGCCGCGAGCGTCGAAGGACCCATGCGGAGGATCCTCGCGTTCGGCCCGCTCGTGGCGCTGGGCCGGATCAGCTACCCCGTCTACCTCACGCACTGGCCGATCGCTCTGATCATGAGCCCCGACAGGATGGGCATGGCCGGCTGGCCCCTCATCATCGTGCGGTGCATCGTCACCGTGGGTGTGTCCTGGGCGATCTACAAGTACCTCGAAGGTCCGATGCGAACCTTCAAGGGAGCCCGCTGGCCCCGCGGACTGGTCCTGTGGGCCGTGCCCGCGGTCTTCGCCCTCGTGCTGACGACGTGGACCTCGGGCTGGGGTTGGATCACGTGAACAGCGACGCCAGGGCGAGCGACGTGAGGGTGAGAGACGCGGCGGTGAGAGAGAGGTCGTTCGGTCTGGACGTGGCGCGCGCCCTTGCGGCGCTCGGGGTGCTGGTCACCCATGTGGCCTTTGCCACGGGGATAGTGAACCCGCAACGTTGGTCCTCACCGCTGCGCGAGGTGCTTCCGCGGCTGGATGTGGGCGTGACCGTGTTCTTCGTGCTGTCGGGTTTCCTGGTCGGTCGACCGTTCGTGCGACGCACCCTGGCCTCGACTCCCCCGACCGATCTGCGGCGCTACGGGGTGCGCAGGCTGTCGCGCATCTACCCGGTGTACTGGGCGGTCCTGGCGGTCACCTTGATCACCGTCGGACACGGCTCCTCAGCAGAGGTGGCCGCGGATGTGCTGTTGGTGCACGTCTACAACCCGCAGTGGGCGATCGGTCCGATCACCCAGAGCTGGTCGCTGGCCACCGAGTTGGCGTTCTACGCGTTCCTGCCGGCTTGGTTCGCGATCCTGCGTCGACGTCTCGACGCCGACGGAATCGAAGATCCGGTGCGGCGGGCACGCTGGGTGGGCGGGGGACTGTTCATCTGGGTGCTGATCGCCATCGGCTGGCGCACAGGGGTGGTGCTGGGCACCAACACCTATGACTTCAACCTCGCCGGAGCGGTCGACACCCGCGGCGCTCTGCTGACCTGGCTGCCCAACCACCTCGACGCGTTCGCCATCGGCGTGGGCCTGGCCCTCGCACTCGAAGCCGGTTGGGCCCGCCCGCTGTCGGTTGCCACACGGTGGGTCAGCTATGCGGTGTCTGCGCTGGCGCTGTGGTGGGTCTCGACCGGACTCGACCTGCCGCCGGTGTTCACAGGTTTCGACGGCCCGCAGACCCATCTGCGCCATCTGTTGTTCCTCGTGATCGCAGCCGGTGTGGTGGCACCCAGCGCCTTCGCCCGAGGCACCCGGGGTGCCGTTGGAGACACCGCCGTTGGAGACACCGCTATTGGAGACACCGCCGTTGGAGAGGCCGCCGTTGGAGAGGCCGCGGACGCTTCGGGCGACCGGAGCGCCCCGGCCGGCTGGCGCCCACCGGCCTGGGCCGCACGGGTTGCGACGGGTGCAGCGCTGGCCAGCTACGGCGTGTACCTGTGGCACCAGTGGGTCACCCACGAGTGGTTCACCGAACGCAACCTGGCGGACTTCCAGGCGCCCTTCCCGAGCGTGCTGGCGGTGGTCGTGGTCGGCTCCACGGTGCTCGCAGCGATCACGTACTGGTTCGTGGAGAGGCCCGCCACCACGCTGGCCACAGGAGTGGGCGGTGGCAGCGTGGTCGAACCCCCTCGGCGCCTGGGACCCCAGCGCAGCCTCGACGGGTTGCGCGGCCTCGCGATCGTGGCGGTGCTCGGCACCCACGTCGTGTTCCTAGACGCAGGCTCGGACACCTGGTCGCTGCGGGGCGGATTCCTCGGGGTCGACATCTTCCTGGGGCTCTCGGCGTTCCTGATCGCCGCGGTGCTGCTGCGAGAGCTCGACTCGACCGCGGAGCGCGACGGGCAACCCTCGTTCAACGCACGCTCGTTCGCCCGTCGACGCCTGAGGCGGCTCTACCCACCGCTGCTGGTGTTCCTGGCCATCGCAGGGGTTGTCTCGGTCCTCGTGTTGCCCACCACCGTCGGCCAGCAGCTCATCCAGACGCTTCTCGCGGTGACCTTCATTGCCAACTGGCAGCTGAGTTGGGGCTCGCATCCACCCTTCGACATGGCACACCTCTGGTCGTTGTCCCTCGAGGCGCAGTTCTACCTTTTGATGGCGATCGGGCTCTGGCTGGGGCGCAATCGCCTGCGACGAGCGGATCGCACAGTGGCGGGGCTCACCGTCGCCGCGGTGGCGGTGTGCCTGTGGAGGTTGTGGCTCTATCACCGCGGCGTGGAGTTGCCCGCGCTCTACGAACGCACCGGAGCGCGCGCCGATTCGATGCTGCTCGGGGTGGCCGCTGCGTTCATCTGGCGGAGCTCGCTGGTCAGCGAAGGGGTGCTGCGCCTTGTCGGCATCGCGTCAGGAGTGTTCCTGGTGGTCGCGATGGTGTTCTCGGCTGACGACTCAGCGTGGCTCTTCGAAGGTGGCTTCACGCTGGTGGCTGCTGCGTCCGCCTCGCTGGTTCTCGCAGCGGTCACCGGTTCCGGGGTGGTCGCAGCGGTGGGCCGCTGGGGTCCGTTGCGCTGGGTGGGCGAGATCTCCTACTCGCTTTACCTGTGGCACCTGCCCATCTACATCTGGACCGTCAAGGCGCTGGGCGATTCGGCGCCCCTCGGGCTCAAGGTGGCGATAGCGGTGCCCGCATCGGTACTGGCGGGGTGGATCAGCTACCGACTGGTCGAGACCCGGGTGCTCGCCGGTTGGAGGCGCAAGGCCTCGACCGCTCAGGGACAGATCACAGCCGAACCACTGGTCGACAAGACGTAGGGCTCCGCCACGTCGGTGCCGACCCGGGCATCCTCGGGAAGCACCAATTCGCTGAGGGACCTGTCGAGTTCGAAGGTGAGCGCCTCGGCGCCGAAGCGCCCGACCGAGATCGTGGCCGGACCCGCTTCGCCGTCAGCCCTGACCACCACCTCCAGAACGGTCCCGGGAGCCGACTCGAGGTCGGCCGCACACCCCGATAGGTCCTCGGGTACCGCACCCACCGCCGGCGTTGGTGCGGACAATGCGACGTTGTCGAAGAACAGCTCCGCTGCGGCGTCGCGTTGGTCCTGGCGGCCACCGATCTCATCCGCGGCGGCACCCTGCAGCGGTGAGCCGACAGATGCCACGGCGTCGAGGTAGTCCTGTGCCGACACCGGCACGAACGAGAGCGGACCGATCACCGCTCCGGGTGACATCCGTTCGGCTCCCGCTGCCTCGGCCGCGTACAGGTTCGTCCGCAGACCGGGTGCGGCATCGGCGACCTGGTCGCTCCAGTCGCCCATGTCCCCGACGAGCACGATCGCTCCCGCCGCCAACACCACAGAGGCCACGACCGCCGATCCCAGCTTCACCGGCTGGCGCCAGCGCTCCGGCACCGCCGCTGCGCTGCGCTGAACGCCCGTGGCACTCCCGCGTGTGCCAACGGCTGCGGGGACCAGCGCCACAGCTGCCAGCACCAGATATGCCGCGATGGTCCAGCCGTAGCGGAGCTCGTCGGGAGGGATCGGGGGGAACGTGTCCTGGCGGGTCAACGAGGTGAGCCCGCCGAATGCGACGGCCGCGCCGAGTGCCCCCATGACCCTCGGGTCGAGCCGGCGCGTCCGCCACGACACGACCACCACCGCCGCTACGAGAACGCCTCCCACAGCGAGGCCGATCAGCGGCACTCCTGCGCTGACCGAGGTGGGGCCTGCCCAGAGCATCCGCAGGAAGTAGGGCACGACCTGGCCGACGTCGGTGGAGATCTCGTTCGCTTCGCGGTGTCCCAGCCACCAGATCGCCCACAGCGCCACCGGAACAGCCCACGCCACCCAGGTGCGGATGGGGGAGCGCCGCAGCACGAGCTCCACCGCCACCGCCAGCGCCGCCACCACTCCGAGACCGCTCGCGGCGAGGGCCAGCACGAGCCAAAGCGACACCGCCAGCAGGTGGCGGTTGCGGTGAGCCGTGGAGCCGTCGGGCCGCGCCGCGGACGATTCGAGTGCATCGAGATGCCACCAGATGCCCAACAGCGCAGCGATCGGCAGCGAGAAGTTCATCAGGAACGGAAACATCACGTTGGTGGTGCCCGCGCTGTTCCACAGGACCGCGACCACGGCGAGAACTGTCGCCACCGCCCCGACGCGCGTTCCGGCGAAGCGTGCGACCTGGAACCCCAGCACCGCCAGTGCGAGCAGCCCGACCACCCGGTAGGGGACGTAGGAGCCCACACCCACCGTGTGGAACAGGAACTGGTAGATCCCCGCTGGGAGCAGAGACAGGTGCCCGTTGAAGGGCTCCAGCAGGTTTCCGCTGTGGTACTCCGCGAAGATGTTCCAGTCGTCGCTGAAGAACCAGAGCCGCCGGCCCACCCAGGCGGCGACGATCACCAGCACGGCCACGACGCCAGCGGATCCGAGGGCACCAGCGGTGTTGGCGGGCGACCCGGACGCGTCTTGTTCCACGGTGCCCACGAGCCGGTGAGGTTATCGAATCGAACCCCCGGGGCCGTCTATGGTCACCGGGTGACCGAGGCCCCCCGCGACGAATCCGACATCGTCGTACGCCGCAAGACCAGACCCGGTACGGACCGATCCAGTACGGACCGGTCCAGTAGGGACCGATCCGGTGATGCCCGGTCGACCGAAGGGCCATCGCTGCGCATCGGTCGGGGCATCTGGTCGGTGGGAGCGCTGGCGTTCGCCCTGCGGGCGATCTGGGTGTTCGTGTTCGCCTCGGTGCCCGGTGGAAGCCTGTTGAGCGACCCGATCCTCTATCACGCCTACGGGCTGCGCATAGCGGACGGGCAGGGCTACACCTCCCTGGTGGAACTGCCGACCAGCTACTACCCGCCGGGCTATCCGTTCTTCCTCGGCGGGCTGTACCGCATCGTCGACCTACTGGGGCTCGAGCGGTGGCTCGCTCCGGCGGTGGGGCTCACACAGGCTCTTCTGTGGGGGATCGCTGCGGTGGCCGTGGCACTCACCGCCCGGTGGGCTTTCGACAGCAGGCGGGTCGGCATCGCTGCGGGTCTGGTCCTCGCGTGTTGGCCGAACCTGATCTCCTACGCGGGAGCGTGGCTGTCGGAGTCGTTGTTCGTATGCGTGTTCGCGGTGGGTGTCGCAGCGGTGACCTTCGCGGCGCGCTGCAGCGATCAGGACCGGCGACGCTTCGGAGCGATCGTCCTCGCTGCGGTCATGTTCGCCCTCGCCACGATGGTGCGCCCACAGGTCCTGCTCGGCCTGCCGCTGTTGGCGCTGGCATGGCTCTGGGCGGGGATCGGCTGGCGGCGCACTGTCGCTCTCGGTTGTGCGGTCACGGTGGCTGTGGCCGCGTTGGTGATCCCCTGGGCGATCCGCAACGACCGTGTGCTGGGCGAGCCGGTGTTCATCTCGACCAACGGCGGCGACAACCTCTGTGTCGGCTACCACCCGGGAGCCCGAGGCGGTTTCGCCATCCCGAGCTACTGCGACACCGGAGAGACCCGCAAGGAGGGCATCGACGCAGAGCTCCGCCGGAACTCCGAGACCCGCGACCTGGCGATCGAGCACATCAAGAACGAGCCGCTGTCGCTGCCGTGGCTGGCGGTGCGAAAGCTCTACTGGACCTTCCGCACCGACGACGACGGACTCAGGGGCAACGAGTCCTACGGCGACGACGACCTGATGGGCGCACCCTGGCGCACCGCATGGCTGACCTTCGCCAACACCACCTATGCGGTGATCATGGTCTTCGCCCTAGGCGGCATCGTTCTGGCGGCACGCAAGGCGTTCCCGCGACGGCGCGACGCCGCTGTGCTGGGCCTGCTCGGCCTGACGCTGGCCGGGGTGATGGTGCCGATGCTCTTCTTCGGGGATCCCCGCTTCAAGGTGCCCACGACACCTCTGTTGGCCATCTTCGCCGGAGTGGCCGCGGTCGCTCTTGTCGACCGTCTCCGGGCTCCTTCCGCGGACGGACTGACCGACACCTGAGGCGTTGTTGTCGAGCCGATGCCGGGCCCGATTCCGACACTGGGAGCGCACTTCGGGCGCTGCGGTCTACGATTCTCACCAGGGCGGCGCGAACTGGAGACACGATGTCTGAATCGACATGGGACGACTACGTGGAAGCGGGCGGCACCGATTCCGCGGAGCTGGAGGATCTGGCGGAGGACATCGGGGCGGGGGCCGATGTGTTGGATTCCGTGGCAGATTCCAACGTGGGCACGCAAGCCGAAGCGGCTGGCGATGCAGCGACTGAGCTGCGGGACGCGCAATGGGATACATCGACAGCGGGGGAGTGGACAGCGGAAGCTGAACGTGACGTGGCGTATGCCGACACCTTGGGCGCAGACGCGGAGCGGCACGCCCAGGGAGCTGTGGATGCGCTGGAGCAGGGAGACACCGCTGCAGCCGAGTGGGAGTCCACGATGGCGGAGTCCTCCCATGGTCTCTCCGAAGAGGCGTTCGACCAGGCGGATTCGGGGCTGGGTGTCGCGGATGACTATCTCTCGAACGCATCTGACGACGTGGACCTCGCCGCGGACACCCTCGCTGACAGTGGCATCGACACGTCACTCGACACGTCGCTGGATACGTCGCTGGATACGTCACTGGATACCGGTCTGGACAGCGGATTGGACTTCGGCGGCGACGACTCGATCTGACTTCACCCATGCCAATGGTCGAACACACCTTCGTTCGCCGGTGGAACGGCGCTCCGATCGATCTGTTGGAACGCCTCCGGCTCAGTCTGGAGACGGCGGGCTTCAGGCTGACAACACCCTCGTACTGGGCGTTGCACGGAGAACGTGGTTCGGCGGTGGCCATGTCGAAGCGGAGCCTTCCGCTGGCGGTCGACGCAGCGGTGGTCCAAGCGCCTGACGGCGCGGTGACGGGCCACGTGCGCCTGACCGACCGGATGCCGGTCCCGCTCGCAAGCAACGCGGTGGAGCGAGGGTTCCGGGACCGTTTCGCCGAGATCGAACGCGAGGTGGACGTTGCCCTCGGATACATCCAGCCAGTGACTCCGGCAGCGGTGGTCCCGACCGGCGAACCTTCCGGGGCCACGATGCAGCCAGCCTCCGCGCCTGCTTCCGAAGCGACAGCGTCGCGTCGCGGGCTCGACAAGGCCGGGGCGGCCCTGGAGAGATTGACCTCCAAGACGCAGGAGAAGGCCTCGGCAGCCATCGGCCGGGGCAGCGGAGAGCCGTGGCAGAAGGTCCAGTCCGTCACCTTCTGGTGCCCACCGGATCAGGCAATCGCCGACGCCGAACGGATCCAGGTCTACGCGGCGGTCGCCGCCATGGTTCGGAGCCAACCGGACTCCCTCCCCGAGAACCTCACTGGCGAGCTGACAGCTTTCGTCGAAGGACTCCGAACCGTTCTCAACTCGGCGGCCGAAGCCGACATGCGTGCGGTTCGATACGACCTGGAGGCCCCGCAGCGTCCGATCGTGGACTTCCTGGAGCAACAGGCTGCAATGCGTGAGCAACTGCCGGTGCGCACCCTTCATCGCTGCCGCGATTGTGGGCAGCAGAAGGTGTCGAATCCGGACTACAAGCGACTCAAGGAACGCAACCGCAAGATGCAGGCTCTCACCGGCGCCGTCGGATTGACCTTGCGCGGCGGTAGCGCGAGCCCGTTCGTCCTGGTGGGGGCTCTGTTCCGGTTGAAGAAGTTGGACCCCGACTACGTGTGCGGCCGGTGCCAGGGGATGGATTGTGAGGAGAGCATCGCCACCTTTTGCCCCAACTGCGGGAGCCTCCGGCCCGAGGCTGTGCTGCGCAGGTGCTCGGAGTGTGACCACGACCTGCGCAGCGACATCGCTCCGGGCGAGGTCTGGCATTCGGTGGGATCGCTGTGATCGCCTTGTCAGCGGCCGGCCTCTGACAAGATCGTCGGACCCAACCAGGCTGCGACCGTCTCGGTGCTCTCCTCGCTGAAGTGCACGCCGTCAGGGCGTAGGGCGGGGTTGAACTCACCGCCGGGTTGTGAGCGCATCCAGCCGGCGATGTCGAGGACCTCAGCTCCCGGCCGCGCTGCGATCTCCTCTGCCAGCAGCTGGTTGTAGAGGTCCACACGGTCGGTCTCGGCCTCGGCGTAGGGCGGGTTGCCCATGAAGATCACCGATCCGGGGACAGGATCCCAATACGGAGAGTCGGCCCAGAGCACCTGTGCGCCACCGCTGGTCACCACATCGAGCAGGTGGCGGATCTCACCGCGCAGGTACGCGTCGTAGTCGGGGCGACCGATCCGGGTCCAGCGGCTGAATCCCTGCGGACGGCGGTCGGTCACGTCCCACATGCCTCCGGCCAGCACCACCACCTCGGGGTCGAACTCCTCGATCGAGGTGAGCAGATCCGCGTCCCGGGCTGTGCACTTGGGTTCCTCGCTGCGCGGAATGCCCACGCCTCTGTTACGTCCCCCACGCCCGAACGCACAACCCACGATCGTGCGGTCCATGACGGCCATGCCTCCATCGACGAGGCCCCACCGCTGGAGCCCGGCAACGATCGACTGGGCGAAGGAGTCGCCCACCACCATCACCCGCAGCGGAGGCGGGGGAGGAGGCACCGTGGTCGTTGGCGCGGGAGCCGTGGTGGAGGCCTCCGGGCCACCGGAACCCTCGGGAAGTACCGAGGCGCTCGGAGCGGGGGCCTCGGTGGCCGGAGGCGTGGTGGGGATGGCGACATCCACGGTCGAACCCAGTGCCACGACCGCGGAGCGATCCGGCTCCGGGAGTGTGGCGATACCGACCGCAACCAGGGCCACGGCTCCGGCACCTGCGAAGGCCAGCTTCGGTGGGGTCCAGGCCGCACCCCGGCGGATCGGGTGCTCCAACAACTTGTAGGAGGCGACCGACACGGCGAGGGTCACCGCCAACTGCGCGAGCAGTGTCAGCTCCGGTGAGACGCCCAGGCGCCCTGGGGTGATCCACCAGACCACCGGCCAGTGGAACAGGTAGACGCCGTAGGAGATGAGCCCGAGGCCCACGATCGTGCGGTTGGCCAGGATCCGTCGGACCAGTCCGTCGGGCTGCACCACCGCCGCGATGATGGCGGCCACCACCACGGCGTGGAGGGTGAGCCCGCCCCGGTAGAGCCAGCTCGCGCGGATCGGCGTGAACGCCCAGATGACCAACAGGGCCACCAACAGCACCGGCGCCAACCGGGCGAGGATCCGACGCACCCGTGGCGCAACGGTGAACCCATCCGCGAGAAGCACTGCCAGCAGCGCACCCACGGCCATCTCGGCCAAGCGGGTGTCGGTGCCCATGTAGGCCCGGTTGTCCCAGACCCCACCGCTCACGAAGACCATCCAGACGGTGCCCACCACGACCGCCACGAACAACCCCCAGAAGAGCGTTCGCCGGCTGACCCGCCGCAACCGACCGCTGAGCGCCGTTGCCAGCACCGCTGCGAGGGGAACCAGCAGGTACCACTGTTCCTCCACCGCCAGGCTCCAGACATGGCGCAACGGCGACGGGGCGCCGCTGAACATGGCTGCGTAGTCGGATCCGTCGAGCACGAAGTGCCAGTTGGCCACATAGAACAGCGACGACCAGGCGTCCCCCGGCAGCGACGCCAGCTGCGACTCGGTTCCGACCAGCGGCGTGAGCACGACCACCGCACCGATGAGCAACAGCACCGCTGGCAACAGCCGCCGCGCCCGGCGGGTCCAGAAGCCTCCCAAGGAGATCGAGCCCGCTGCGGAGTGCTCGCGGAGCAACAGCGAGCAGATCAGGAACCCCGACAGCGTGAAGAACGCCGACACACCCAGGAACCCGCCGTGGGTCACCCGTTCGAGCCACTCCACGCCATCGGCTGCTGCTGCGTGGTAGAGCACCACGGCGGCCACCGCGAGGCCGCGCAGTCCATCGAGCGACGGCTGGTGCTGGAGCCGGGGTGTCTCGTGGCGAACGGGCATGTCGGCCATCAGGGCTGCGCCAGATCAGCGGGTGCGAGGAACACTGCGGTGGGCAGACCCATCGACACGAGTTGGTCGATCCGGTCCCGGAGCTCCTGGTCGACCGCCGGGTCGCTCCTGGCCACCCAGTAGTTGCGGTCCAGCTGTTCGGAGAGGGCCTCGCCACCGACCTCGGCCAGATCGGCCTTGAGCTCGGCCCGGAGCTGTTCGGAACGCTCGATCTCATCGTCGCTGCGCGGTTCGACGTAGACGAGTTCGCTCACCTCTGAATCCTCGGATTCAGCGAGGGCACGCCAGCGGTCGATGCCCTCCCCGGTGACCACCCACAGCGCTGCGCTCGCCCGGTCCTCCTCGAGCACCCGGTGGGGGCGCATCTCCACGCGCAGGAAGTCGTCGACCCCGACCTCCAGGCCGTTTCGCTCCAGTTCCGACAGCAGGCCCGTGCCCAGGGCCCCGAAGGCCAACGGGTCGTCCCAACGCACCAGGTAGGAGTCCTCGGGGTCACCCCGATCGGCCAGTTCGTCGGCGACCGGACCGACGAGTTGCTCAGCCACAGCCGAGAGGTGGCTGGCGGGCACCTCGGTGCCGGCGAACTTCACCGTGGCTCCGACACTGATCGCCACCAGCAGGGCCATCGACAACGGTGCGCCCCAACGCAACGCGTAGCGGGCGAGTGCCGCCGTGGGTGCCGGGTCGTCGGTCCCCGGAGGCTCCGGTCGCGGTTGAACCGCGAGCCAGCCGATCCAGAGGATCGCCACGAACAGAGCTGCCACCAACACACCCAGCCAGAGGATCAGGTAGCCGAACACCTCGCCGGGGATCTGCGCCGCGGCCACGACCGCACCCGCCAACGCCACGGTGACCACCGCCAACAGCCGACCAGCGCTGGACATCGGGCGCTCGGAACGCCGACGCCACACCGACCAGGCCGCTGCCACCCAAGCCAGCAGCGTGACCACCGTGCCCACGTCGATCGAACGGTCCGTCGGGCTCACACCATCGGCGGTGCGCAGCGGAGAGAGCACGCTGGCATATGAACCCACGAGGCGCAGCGCTCCACGGATCCCCAGTTCGGGTTCGCGGCCAGCTTCCTGGCGGTAGGCGTCGATCATCACCGACACGTTGCCCGGGTCACCGGTGAGCTGTTGTGCGACCGGCAGGAGCCACAACAGCGCTCCGACACCGAGTGAGGTGCCGAGGGGAACCAGACTCGCCGAGGGGTCCTTCTCGCCCCGCGAGTTCCACCACAACCCGGCGAGGGCGACGACTCCCAGGACTCCGACGACCGGCAGGTATCCGAAGTGTGCCTGCACGCAGTACGAACCCGCTGCGACGACCATCACCAGTGCCCACGGGCAACGGTCGAGCACCGCCCAGGTGGCGATCACCATCGCCAGCAGGGGCATCACCGCGAACCACGGGTTCCACGGCTCCACGAACGCGATCGGGCCCAGCACGGCCATCAGGGCGACCACCCCGAGGCCCAGAACCACTGCCAGGGCATCGCCACCACGACGCCAGGCAAGCGTCAGTGCAGCAGCAGCCCAGGCCCACGAGGTTGCAGCGACGGCGACCGACAACGCCACCGCGGTGCGACCGAACGCGGCGTACACCGGATACATCGCCCACCATGCGATGGGGCCCGGATGCGAACTCACATCGGTGGGTGTGCGAAGCCGGCCCACCGCACCCAGGGTCGGGGGATGGGCCCAGAAGTCCCGGACCCGTAGTTCTGCCTGGGCGAACTCGCCCACCGGGGTCCATCCCTGGCGCGCAACCGCCACCGCGGCTGCCACCAGGGGCGCCGCTGCGGCAGCGAGCACGACCAACAGCACCCAACGGTGACGCGGGGGAGTCACCTCGGCCGGCTCGCCGGTCCCGGCGGTTCCGCGGTCCTGGCCGACCCGACCGGGCGCACTGTTGGTGGCCTCGGTGGACATCGGTCCGAATCTAGTGTTCCGGCCCGGATTTCCAATGTTGCCCGGCGACGCCCAGAGCACCGCCCAGCGATCGCCTGTGACCCGCACCGATCGGACCTCGACTGTCGATACCCGTTGGCGGAGCCCGCCCGCGCGAGGCTTGTCCACCGTGAACCAGGCCAGCGTCGGCCAACCCGACGAGACGACCACCCAGGGCGCAGGACCCGACGGCCGCTGGCCGCTGGTTCGCCGCGACTACCTGGGCTTGGGAATCGTCGCTGTCGTCCTGCTGGCACCGGTGCTCGGCCTGTTGCGCTACCAGGGCCCTCCCATGGAGGAGGGCTTCATGTTGGTCTTCCCCGAGGAGATCCTGCGCGGGGCGGTACCGCACGTGGACTTCCTGCACCTCTACGGACCCGGATCCATCTACCTGCTGGCCGGGGTGTTCAAGGTCTTCGGCACCCACCTGTACGTGGAACGGCTGGTGGGCCTCGCCCAACACGCCTCGGTGGCCTACGCGATGTGGTTCCTCCTGCGACCGTTCGGTCGACGCATCGCCACCTCGGCCGCGGTGCTCTCGGTGGTCATCCTCATCGGTCCGCTGGGACTGTCGGCCATGGCATGGAACGGGGCGCTGGCTCTCGGACTCGCATCGCTGGCGGTGGCAGCGTCGGCCTCACGGCACCCCGAGGGCACGCGGCGGCGCAACCTGTTGTTCGTGGCCGGACTGCTCGGAGGTGGGGCCCTTCTGTTCCGACCGGATCTGGTGCTCGCGGTCGTGTTGGGCCTGGGTGCCTGGTGGTTCCAGCTCGGCCGGGGCAAGCGCTCCGCCCTGTTGTGGGGCTTCGGGGCATCGGTGGCCCTGTACGTCCCGCACCTGGTGCGTTCGGGATTCGGAGCGTCGATCGAGGGGATGTTCCTGGAGCCCGTGTTCAAGCTGCGCGGCGGCCGCTCGCTGCCGATCCCGCCCAGTTGGGGAGAGGTGGACGGCTTCCTCCAACGCGCGGGCACCCTGCGCACCAGCGGTTGGCCGTTGCCGATGCCGGCGCTGTCACAGCAGATCAACCTGTGGTTCTGGCTGGTACCGGTTTCGATCCTCGTGGTGGTGGTGGCGGCGTGGCGCCTCCGCAGACGCGAGCCGCTCTCCCCCCGAACGCTCAGCTACTGGCCCGCCGCCCTTTTCAGCGCAGCCCTGCTCCAACAGGCCATCCAGCGGCCCGACACCGCCCACCTGTCATGGGTGACCGGGGTGACCTTCCCGCTCGCCATAGCAGCGGTGGTGCTGCTGCTCGAGGAGCTCGCACCCAGCTGGAGCGCCATCCAACGTTTCGCGCTCGCAGCGACCACCTTCGCGGTGTTGCTGCTGGCTGTGATCCCGTTCTATCCGGTGCGGACCTATGTGGACCTGGTGAGCCAGACCCTCGGCATCAACCGCTTCGGGTTCCCCATCGAACGCGACGGTCGGGTGTTCCCCTTCGGTTCGGCCGAGGGGGCCGCCGATGCACAGGCCGTGGTCGATGAACTCGACCGGCTCGCGGAGCCCGGCGACTCGCTGGTGACCGGGCCCAAGGACCTGTCGCGGACCAACTACAGCGACGCGTTCTTCTACCACCTGTTCCCCGATCTCGACGTGGGTACGCGCTACATCGAGATGGATCCGGGCATCGCTGACGCCGAGGACAGCGGTCTGGCCGACGAGCTACGAGCAGCTGACTGGGTGATCCTCTCGAATGCCTGGGCGGACTGGTCAGAACCCAACGACTCATCCGATTCGCGATCACAGGAACCCAACGAGGTGATCGACGAGGACTTCTGCGAGGTGCTGGCAACACCCACCTTCGAGTTGTGGGGTCGCTGCGACGTGCTCGAGGGTCGCTGAGCAGGCTCCCGAACCCGGCGACCGGGAACGCGGCCACAAGCAACACGGCCGCTCGCAGAGCGGCCAAACGCAGCGCTGCCACTCCCAGAGCGGCCAAACGCAGCGCTGCCACTCCCAGAGCGGCCACCGGTAGCTGTCGGTCAGTCGAACCTCACTGTCAGTCGAACCGCGCTGTCAGTCGAACCGGCCGGTGCGCAGGATTCCTTCGACCAGCGACCGGGCGTGCGCGACCTGCGAATTCGCCAGGGAGGATCCGAGGCTGACCCGCCGAACGCCCACCTCCGTGAGCTCCTCGAAGGTCGGCGCCGACGCCCCCACCAGGGCCAGGACGTTGACCGGGCCACCGGCGCCATCGACCACCTCGACCACGGTGGGGAGGTCCCAGGTGCCGGGGGCGTAGAGGCAATGGGCTCCGACCGAAGCGAAGGCGCGGAGCCGTTCGAGTGTTTCGTCCATGCCGCCGGGGTGTTCATAGAGGAGGCACTCGGTGCGACCGGTGACGGTGAAGGTCACATCCAGCGCCTCCGCGGCCTCGACCGCGGCCGCTATGCGTTCGGTGGCCCGGGCGACGCTGTAGAAACCGATGTCGGGGTCACCCGACCAGTCCTCGATGCCCGCGCCGACGGCGCCCGTCTCGGCGAGCCTTCTGATGCAGTGCGCGACCTCTTCGGGTTCGTGGCCGTAGCCGTTCTCGGCGTCGACGTTGACCGGAAGCTCGGTTCCGGCACATATCAGCGCGGTGTGCTCGGCGTGTTCCTCGAGGCTGACCTTGCCCGCTGCATCGTGACGTCCGAGGGTCGCCGCGTGGGCCGCGCTGGAGGTGGCGATCGCCCGGACACCGGTGTCGCCGAGCGCCCGGGCGGTGGCCGCATCGACCACATTGGCCATCAGAAATGTGCCCATGTCGTGCAGTTCGCGGAAGCGCTTTCCCCGCAGTTGCTGGGCAGTCGGGTCGTCGGCGTCGTCCATGGCGCGAACCTAGCTCCGGGGGGTCTACTGGTCGCGGCGAAGCGGCTTGTACTCTGGCCCGATGTCCAGGGTCCTGGTCGTACCGACCTACCAGGAAGCGGAGAACGTCGAACGGCTGATTCGAGCCGTGCGTGAGACCGCGCCCGAACTCTCGATCCTGATCGTCGACGACAACAGCCCAGACGGCACCGGGGAGCTGGCCGAGAAGGTGGGCATCGAACTGGGCCGGGTGGAGGTGCTGCACCGGGCGGGCAAGGCGGGCCTCGGCGCTGCGTACCGCCACGGGTTCCGCCACGCCCTCGATGGTGGCCACGACGTGATCGTGCAGATGGATGCCGACATGTCCCACGATCCCGCGGTACTTCCCACGTTGCTGGCAGCCATCGACGACGGCGCCGATGTGGCGGTGGGGTCGCGCTATGTGCCCGGCGGCTCGGTGCCCAACTGGACGCTGTTCCGCCGCACCCTGTCGCACTGGGGCAACAGCTACGCCCGCTGGATGCTCAAGCTGCGCATGAACGATGCGACCACGGCATTTCGCGCCTACCGCCGTGAGGTGCTCGAGCGGATCGACATCGACGGGACCACCGCCAACGGCTACCTGTTCCAGATCGAGACCGCATTCCGTCTGTCGATGGCAGGCGTGAGCGTCGCGGAGATCCCGATCACATTCGTGGACCGTGTGGCCGGTGCGTCGAAGATGGCTGTCGGACGCACCATGGTCGAAACCGAACTACGAGTGACCTGGTGGGGGCTGTCCCTGCGCGCTCCGGGTCTCAGCAACCGGTTCCGCGGCACCGGAGCCGGGCGCTTCCTGCACTCCAAGGTGCGTCCGAGCGGAATTCCGATGCCTGCGGAACACTCCGAACCGCCGCTAGATGACTGAGGACCCTCCGGACGGCGCTTCACAACCGGTGGTGCGTCGGAACCGACGAAACGGTGGATCCGACGCGCTGGGCTACGAACCGTCGCTGGACGGCCTGCGCGCGGTCGCGGTGGTTGCGGTGCTGTTCTTCCACGCGCGTTTCTCGTGGATCCCCGGTGGATTCCTCGGCGTTTCGACGTTCTTCACCCTCTCGGGGTTCCTGATCACGTCTCTCATGATCAAGGAGTGGCGTCGCACCGGATCGGTCAGCCTGCGCGGGTTCTTCTCGCGGCGGTTCCGGCGGCTGCTCCCGGCGTCGTGGTTCACCCTCGCTCTGGTGGTGGCGATGGGAGCGGTGGGGATCTGGGTGTCCGAGCAGTTGCGGAGCCTGCGTGGTGACGTGCCATGGGCGCTGGTGGAACTGATCAACTGGCACTTCATCGCCCAGGGCCGTGACTACGGTGCACAGTTCGCAGCCCCCTCACCGCTGGAGCACTACTGGTCCCTGGCGATCGAGCAGCAGTTCTACCTGCTGTTGCCGCTGGTGGTGCTGGGACTGCTCGGGTGGTCCCAGCGTCGGGCGCTGGCGCGCGGCGGCGCCTCGGCGGGCCCCTCGAAGACCCCCCTGCGCCCGCTGGTGGTGGTGCTGGTGATCGCCACGATCATCTCGTGGTACCTCAACTGGCGCTTCGCCAGGACCTCGGTGGCCCGCAGCTACTTCGGTACCGACACCCGCCTCGCAGAGCTCGGGGTGGGCGCCCTCCTGGCCTGCGTGGGCCTACAGCGACTGCGCTCCGGTTCGTCGCTCAGACGGCTCGTGTTGGCCACCCTGGGCCTCGTAGGCCTCGTCGCCAGCGGTGTTCTCTGGTACACCGCAACCGTCGGATCGGCCTGGCTCTATCCGTGGGGGCTGATGGCCACCGCAGCGGCCAGCGCGGCGATGATCGCCGGGGCGCTCAACTCAGGGATCCTCACGTGGTTCCTCGAACTCGCCCCCGTGGTGGCGCTCGGACGGATCAGCTACGGGGTCTACCTGTTGCACTGGCCGATCTTCTTGTGGCTCACCCCGACGCGGGTGGGCTGGAGCCAGTGGCCGTTGTTCGGCCTGCGGATGGCGGTGACCCTGCTCGGAGCGGTCCTCATGTTCCGGCTGCTCGAGACACCGGTGCGCACCGGGCCCAACACGGTCTCCCGGGTGGCAGCCCGAATGGCCGCCCCCGCAGCGGTGGTGATCCTGCTGGCCACCTTCCTGGTGACCGCGGACCTGCCCCAGGCATCGGAGTTGGCCTCGGCCAGTGACCGCTCGACAACCACGACCGCTCCACCTGCACCGGTTCGGGTGCTGGTCGTGGGCGACGAACTGGCTCAGCAGTGGACCCCGCTCGGAACCACCGCCAGCGGGGAGACCGAATCCGGCGAGCCCGATTCCCCGGGGGTGACGACCACCGTGACCGTGCCCGAGACCGGTGCGCCCCTCGAGGTGACCGTGGCTGCGGCTCCCAACTGCGGGGTGGCCCTGGGTGGCTACGTGAAGCTCGCCAGCGGCGAGCTCGAACGCGACACCGACCGCTGCGGCCCGGTGAAGGACGCCTGGGAGTCAGCGCTCGTCGCAAGCCGCCCCGACGTGGTCCTCGTGTGGTCGGGTCTGCGCGATGTTGCGGACCGTCGACTCGGACCCGAGACACCGTGGGAGACCCCCGGCTCACCCGAACTCGATGACTTCCTGTCGACCGAGGTGCGCGAGCTCGTCGATCGACTCTCCGCCGATGGGGCAGCGGTGGTGCTCGGAAGCACTCCCTACATGCGCAACACGACACCGGCGCCCACACCGATGGCCCCGGTGGTGCCGCCGGACCCCGTTCGCGGTGAGCTCTCCCGGCAGGCCTGGGAGGACGCACGGGTCGGCATCCCGCCGGCGGGTTACGCGGAGAACGACGACGCCAGGATCGACCGCTGGAACGAGCTGATCGATGCTGCCGCGGCCGCCACCGGCACCCAGGTGATCGACCTGGCCGATGCGATGGCCGCCTGGCCCGGCGGCCAGTTCGACCCCGACAGACGCGCCGCGGACGGTGTGGGGCTGACCGAGCTGGGCATCGCCGAGCTGGCCGAGGAGGTGGCGCTGACCCTCGAGGAGGCCAAGCCTCCGACGCAGCGCGCGGATCCCACCGCCGAGGTCGCGGCCGAGGCCCCATTGCCCCCTGCACCGGCGCTGACACCGCGCAACACCGTTGCGCCGGGTGGTACGGCCGACGTGTTGGTGGTCGGCGACTCGGTGGCGTTCAACATCGGATACGGGCTCGACGAATGGTCCGATGAGGCCGGTGGCGTGCGCGTCCAGCCCGCGGGACAGCTGGGTTGCCCGATAGCCAGAGGTGGCCAGTTCAGGTTCCTGCGCAACATCGAGACCTTCGAGGACCGCTGCGACTGGTCCGAGATGTTCGGTGACTGGATAGACAGCAACGACCCCGAGGTGGTGGTGCTGGTCTCGGGTATCTGGGAGGTCGTGGACCGCCGACTGCAGGGCGACGACAGGTTCCGCCGGATCGGGGAACCCCTGGTCGACCGCTACATCCTCTCGGAGTTCCTCTCGGCCATCGACACCCTGGCGGCTCGGGGTGCCAACGTGGTGGTGCTCACCTACCCGCACTTCGAAGCCGGTCGCGATCAGGGCTACTCGGACCTGCCCGAATCCGATCCCGCACGGGTGGACCGGCTCAACGAACTGCTCGCCGAGGCGGTTTCGATGCGACCGGGAGTCGCCACGCTGGTGGACTTCCAGGACTGGCTGGCTGCACAACCCGGCGGAGAGCTGGATCCACTCAAGCGCGAGGACGGCCTGCACTTCCGCGACGAATACGCACCGACCATCGGAGCCTGGTTGGGCCCCCAGTTGGTGGACCTGGCCCGCACCGGAGTGCCGGCGCCGGGCTGACCCGCTCCAGACTCCCGGGACAGACACCCGGGGCTCCCTGGCGGGGTTCAGCAGGCCCGCATCAGCGGGCCGGGACCACCGGAGCGTCGCGGCCGCTGCCGCCCGAGCCCTCCGCGGTGCCGACCCATGCCTCGGGCGACGAATCGGTCTCGTGGTAGTCGGCCTCGACGTTCACCGACCAGATGTCGTGCGAGGTGCCCTCGGTGATGTTCTGGACCGTCAGCATCGCGGTGAGCATCGAATGGTCCTGGTTGTTGTACTTGTGCATCCCGTTTCGTCCCACGGGATGCACGTTGGGCACCGCCTCGGTGAGCCAGTCCCGCAGCACCCTCACCTTGGCCTGGTAGCCCTCGTCGTAGACGGGATAGGCCTTGGGCATCCGCACCACGTACCCGGCCTCGACCGTGGCCGGGTCGGTCAGCCCGAGGACGCCGAGCTCCTGCTTGGCCTGCTCGATCAGATCGGCGTCGTCCTTGGTCCACATGCCGTCGCCCTCGAACACGAAGTACTCGAGGCCCAGGCACGCCCGGCCGTCCTTGACCATGTAGGGGGACCATTGACCGAAGTTCTGGATGCGCCCCACCTGTACGTCGGGGGAGTGGATGTAGATCCAGTTGTCGGGGAAGCCGTCCTTCTCGGGCACCACCAGCGCCACGGTGAGGAAGTCCCTGAAGCGGAGCCCCTCGGCGGCACGGGTGACCTCGGGCGGAGCTGGTGGGTCGAGCACCTTCACCAGGGTCGCGAACGGCATCGAGGAGACCACCTCATCGGCGGGGTACTCGGTGACCACGCCGTCGGAGTCCTCGGCCACCACCGTGGTGGCACCGGCGTCGCCACGGCGCACCGCGGTGACCTTCTGGTGGAAGTGGACCTCGGAACCCTCGGCCTCGACCAGTTCGGTGCAGCGCTGCCACATCATCCCGGGGCCGTACTTGGGGTACTGGAACTCCTCGATGAGGCTGGTGACCTGCTTGCCGCTGCCACGGGATCCGAACAGTCGGGCCCTCACAGGCTCCCAGACCGCGTGGAACAGCGACATCCCCTTGATCCGCTGGGCCCCGAAGTCCGCGGAGAGCTCCGATGGAGAGATGCCCCAGACCTTCTCGTTGTAGGTCTTGAAGAAGTGCTCGTAGAGGCGGCGGCCGTAGTCGGCCACCACGTAGCCCTCGAGTGTGGACTGGTCCTTGGGCGGGCGGACCTTCGCCCACAGGTAGGACAGGACACAGCGAACGGCCTCGATGAAGCCCAGGTTCTTGAGGGCGTTCATGGGCCGGATGGGGTAGTCGTAGTACTTGCCCTGGTAGTAGATCCGGCTCATGCGCGGACGGGTCAGGAACTCGTCGTCATCGAGGATCTGGTGCCACAACTCCTCGACGGGCTTCACCTTGGTGAAGAAGCGGTGGCCGCCGATGTCGAACTTCCAGCCCTCGCGCTCCGCTGTCTGGGAGATGCCGCCGACGACGTCGGTGGCCTCGAGGATGGTGCTGGTGCGGCCGACCCTGGCGAGTTGGTAGGCCGCGGTGAGACCGGCCGGGCCGGCTCCGATCACGACGACCTCGCCCGGGTCGACGGGGGACTTCTCGGCACCTCGGCTGCCCGCGGTGGCAGCATCGGGACTTTTGGGGGACTCAGACATCAGTACTCACAGACGGTCACCTGTAAGCGGCAACCACGGGTCGGGAGGTCATCGCCACGATACTCCTTGGCGGGGTCCCGGCCGTAGACCCGTGGGCTGTCGGGGCTCCGCCCAGGTTCCCGAGCGGAGCACCCCGCGGGTCAGCCCAACGGGTCCTCACGGCGCACCGCCAGGATGTGGTCGGTACGGAAGCTCGCCATGCGCACCGACCAGCAATCCACCGTCTGGCGGCCCTCGGTGCGGAAGAACGTCGTCATCGACTGTTCCTGTTGGTACGCGTCCGCACCGAAGACCCGTTCCTCGGATCCGTCTCGCAACGTCACCTGGAAAGCCACCGGTGCGTTGACGTGGTTGCGGCTGGGGCTGGGTGTGATCGTTGTCATGGGTCGAACATATGACGACCTGCCTGTTGGCATCCAGAGCCAAAACCCTGTGGATTTCGCCCCCCTGGCTGTCAGAGCCCTGTTCACGAAGTGGGGGATGCGGCGCCGGGCGCCAGCGGCGGACACCCCCGGTGCAGCAGGTCGGCGGGCGAGGCTCTGGGAGTGAGGTCGCATCGCACACGGCCATCGCAGCGTGGAGCAGACTCGCGGACGTGGATGAAACCGGCGCCTCCGATGATCACGCACCTGTGGAGAACCAACCCCTCGAGTTCGAGTGCCCGCGTTGTCGCGACGCGACCACCCAGATGTTCTACGGACCATGTGAGCTGTGTCGCAGCGTTCTGCGCGCCACGGTCACCGGCGAGGCCCACGAGGTCGAGGTGGGTACCTACGAACCGAAGATGAACGTCACCCCCAACGCGGTGGCGCTGAAGGACTGAGCGCCAACGACGCGTCCGGCGATCACCGCCGGTCGGTACCGCCTTCGGCCATCTCGCGCGCCCAGCGGTAGTCGGCCTTGCCGGAGGGTGCACGGAGCACCACCGGCACCCGCACGATCACCTTGGGCAACTTGTAGCGCGCTATGTGCTCGGCCATCACCGAGATGAGCTCCTCGTCATCGGGCTCGGGCCCGCGGAACGACACCACCGCGACGACCTCCTCGCCCCAGCGCTCACTCGGTCGGCCACAGACGACCGCGTCATCGACCGCGGGGTGGGCCTTCGCCGCGGTCTCGACCTCCTCGGCGAACACCTTCTCACCGCCGGTGTTGATGCACACCGAATCGCGCCCGAGCAGCTCGATGGTTCCGTCATCGGCCCAACGCGCCCGGTCTCCCGCCACCGCGTAGCGAACGCCGGCGATTTCGGGAAACGTCGCCTCGGTCTTGGCGGGGTCACCCAGGTAGCCGAGCGGCACGCGTCCCGCCTGGGCCAACCAGCCGACCTGCCCCACAGAATCAGGATCCGTCGGGGACAACACCCTGGAGCGGGTCTCGTCGAGCACGACAGCGGTGTCTCCCGGCGAGAAGCGTGAGACCGCCTCGGCGCCGGGCCTGGTGGTCGACACGCCCTGGCGGCCCGATTCGGTGGAACCCAGCACATCGACGATGGCGGCTCCGGGAAGCACCTCCTGCAACGCACGCTTGGTGCCCGGCGAGAGCACTGCACCCCCGGAGAGCACGTGGCGCACCGATCCGAGGTCGCGCGGGTGAGCACGCAGCTCATCGACCAGCGGTCGGGCCATCGGATCACCGACCAGCAACAGCGAGGTGACGCCGTGGCGCTCAGCCGCCTCGACCACGTCGGCCGGGTCGAAATGCGCGGGCCGGTCCTGTATAACCACCGTGCCGCCCGCCACCCAGGCCGACAGTGCGTTCCAGTGCGCCGCCCCGTGCATGAGGGGCGGGGCGGGCAGGGCCCGGACCGAACCCCTCGCCGCAGCCACCAGGTCATCCATGCAGCGGTACTCGGAGCCATCGCGTGCCTTCACCCCGAGCGCAGCTATCAGGAAGTCCTCCTGGCGCCACATGGCGCCCTTGGGCATCCCGGTCGTCCCGCCGGTGTAACACAGGTAGATGTCGTCACCGGACCACTCCGCGGGTGATGGTTCCCCGACCGACGGCGAGGCATCCGAGAGCGCCTGCTCGAACTCGATCGCTCCGGGCAACAGCCCGCAGGACACGGGATGGCCGCTTCCGTCGGACACCTGCAGTATCAGCCGCGGCGCCCGGTCCAACATCGGGAGCACCTCGGCCAACGTGGGTGCGAAGCACTCCTGGATCACCACCGCGGCCGCGTTCGAGTCGGCGAGCAGGTAGGCGAGCTCCTCGGCCACGTAGCGGTAGTTCACGTTGAACGGTGCACAGCGTGCCTTCCATGCGCCCAACATCGACTCGAGATACTCGTTGCCGTTGTGCAGGTACAGCGCCACGTGGTCGTGCACCGACTCCCAGCGTGGAACCGAACCGAACTCGCCGTGCACGCCCAGCCCGGCCGAGGCGAACACGTTGGCCAGCCTCGTGGTGCGCTCGGCCAGATCGGCCCAGGTGAAACGCCGATCCCGGTACAGCAGTGCCTCGCGGTCGGGATGGGCCGCGGCGATTGCGTCCGAGATGGCTGCCATGTTGAGTTCCACGCCGGGCAATGAAAGCACATCGTGCCCCACTTGCCCCGAACCGGGCGCTCGCTCAGATGGCTCCCGGACAACCTGACAGCGATACGGCCGAGGGACCGATGCCCACCGTTGCCATGTGCGAACCTCTCGGGATGCCACGCAGCGCGAGGGGACCCGCCGACTGGGCCCGTGCAGCCGAGGAGCTCGCCGACCGATCACCGCTCTCGGCGGAGCTGCTCGAACGCCACGGAGCGCCCCGCGGACTCCGCCACAGCCGGCCCGACCAGCGGTTCGAGGCGCTGGCACGCGCGATCACCCACCAGCAGTTGAGCGGGCGTGCGGCTTCGACGATCTGGGGTCGGGTGGCTCAGAGCGTCGGGACCCCGTCGGACCCGGCGGCATTCCTGGCCGCCAGCCACGACCAACTGCGAGCGGCGGGGCTCTCCAATGCCAAGGCACGCTCCCTGCACGACCTGGCAGCCCATGTGCAGGACGGCCGGCTCGACCTGCGCTCGACAGCCCGAATGGCCGACGAGGACGTGGTGGCCGCACTGGTCGAGGTGCGCGGCATAGGGGAGTGGTCCGCCCAGATGTTCCTCATCTCCTGTCTGGGTCGCACCGATGTCTGGCCGACCGGAGACGTGGGCGTGCGCAACGGCTGGGCACAGGTCTCCGGCACCGACACCTGCACCGGGCCAGCAGAACTGGCACCGGTGGGCGATCCGTTCAGGCCGTACCGCAGCGTGCTCGCGTGGTGGTGCTGGCAGGAAGTCGACACAATGGTGCCCACATGAACGAGCTGCCCGAACCCCCCGACCTGCTCTCGCCTTCGCTCGATGAACTGAGGGCCAGCGACTTCGCCCACCTCGACGAGGCGGGTCACCGCTACTTCGACTACACCGGCGCCGGACTGGCAGCCAGGCGGCAGGTGGACGCCGCTCACTCCCTGCTGAGTTCGCACACCCTGGGCAACCCACACTCGGAGAACCCCACGAGCGCACCGGCGACCGAACTCGTCGACGAGGCCCGCCGGCGTGTCCTGGACTACTTCGGAGCCGAGGACCACGAGTGCATCTTCACCCAGAACGCCTCGGGAGCACTGAAGCTCGTGGGGGAGTCGTTCCCGTTCGGTCCACAGCGACCGTTCCTGCTCAGCGCCGACAACCACAACTCGGTGAACGGAATCCGCGAGTTCGCCCGGCGACGCAACGCACCGGGCAGCGTCGTCGCACTGGAACGGCCCAGCCTGCGAATCGACCTCTCACAGGCCCGATCGGCACTGCACAACCCCCCGCAGGGCAAACCGGGCCTGTTCGCGTTTCCGGCTCAGTCCAACTACTCCGGGGTGCAGCACCCCCTGAGCCTGGTCTCCGAAGCCCGTGACGCAGGTTGGCGGGTGCTGCTCGACACCGCTGCCTTCGCCCCCACCAATCGGCTCGACCTGACAGCGGTGCAGGCGGACTTCGTGTGTGTGAGCTTCTACAAGATGTTCGGCCTGCCCACCGGGGTCGGAGCGCTGATCGCACGACGCGATGCCCTGGCCGAACTGGAGCGACCCTGGTTCGCCGGCGGCACCATCTCGATGGTGTCGGTGGTCGCCGACGACCACCGACTGGCGCCCGGCCATGCCGCCTTCGAGGACGGAACGGTCAACTTCGCCTCCATTCCCTCGGTCGTGGATGGTCTCGACCTGATCGAGAGCGTGGGGATCGACACGATCCACCAACGGGTGCACACCGCGACGTCTTTCCTCCTGGGCGCTCTGGGCGAACTGCGCCACAGCAACGGCGAACCACTCGTGCAGGTGCTCGGACCGAACGACCCCGCGGCCGAGGCCCGCGGCGGCACGATCGTGTTCAACGTCTATGACCCGAACGGGACCATGGTCCACGACGGAGTCGTCACCGAGGCCGCTTCGTCCGCTGGCATCTCGCTGCGCTGGGGATGCTTCTGCAACCCCGGTTGCGGTGAGACCGCCCGGAACCTCTCCGCGACCGACATGGCCCCCTTCTTCGCCCGCACCGACGCGCCGGACTTCTGCGACCTGGACGACCGGATGTGGGACCTGCGCGGCAGCGGGGCGTCGGCTCTGCGTGCATCGGTCGGATGGGTCACCAACCGGGCCGACCTATCGGCCCTGCTGGAACTCCTGGCCGGCTTCCGGGACCGCACCGCAGAGTCACTGGGGTCACCCACACCGGAGTCGCGCCTCACCTCGCCGGACTCGCCCTGACCCACCGCACCGGGTGTGGTCCGCCCGCCGACCAGCGGGCGATCGCCTGTCAGCGAGGTCAGCGAGCGGCGATCTCGACCGGGGTGACCAGGGGATGGTGACAGGCGACGAAGTGGTCGTCGTCGACCGGCTGCATCTGGGGTTCGGCCTGGGCGCAGACGTCGGTGGCCCGGTCGCAACGGGTGCGGAACCGACAACCCGACGGAGGGTCGATCGGCGAGGGAAGGTCGCCGCCGAGGTGCTCCTTCTCGTCGGTGGCGACCTCGGGATCGGGCACCGGGATCGCATCGAGCAGCGCCGAGGTGTAGGGGTGCGACGGTGAGGTGTAGAGCTCCTGTGGAGGACCGATCTCGCACAGCTTGCCGAGGTACATCACCGCGACGCGGTCCGAGACGTTCTTGACCACGGCCAGGTCGTGGGCCACGAAGACCAGCGTGAGCCCGTAGCGCGCCTTCATGTCCTCCAGGAGATTGAGGATCTGGGCCTGCACCGACACGTCGAGGGCCGACACCGGTTCGTCGCAGATGATCAGGTCGGGGTCGGTCACCACCGCCCGAGCGATCGAGATCCGCTGGCACTGCCCGCCGGAGAACTCGTGGGGCTTGCGCTCCGCCGCGGCATCCACGTCGATCCCGACGGTCTCGAGCACCTCGTTGACCTTGGCCCGCCGCTGCTCGGCGTCGCCCAGGTTCCAGATCCGAAGCGGCTCCTCGACGATGTCGGCCACCGCGCGCCGCGGGTTCAACGACGAGATCGGGTCCTGGAAGATCATCTGCATCCGCGGCCGCGTGGCCCGCAGGGCGGAACCCTTCAGCGCGGTCAGTTCGGTGTCTCCGAGCTTCACCATTCCGCGGGTGGGGCGCGGCAGCTGCATGATCGCCTTGCCGGTGGTCGACTTGCCGCAACCCGATTCGCCCACGAGCCCCAGGGTCTCACCCTTGTGCAGGTCGAAACTCACGTTGGACACCGCGGACACCTTGCGTCCCCGGCCCACAGGGAACTCCATCACGAGGTTCTCCACGCGCAGCAGCGCGTCCTCGGGATTGCGCATGTGTGCTGATCCGCTACCGGCCATCTTGTGCTCCATCGGACGCGGAGCCCGGAGGAGGACTGCTGATGAGCAGGCCCTGGGCGGTCAGGCGGTCCTTGATCTCGATCGTTTCGGGTGAATCCACCGGGTAGTGGCACGCGAACAGGTGCGTGTCGTCTCCGTCCACCGGTGTGAGTGCGGGCAATTCGGTGAGGCAGCGCTCGCGGACATACGGGCACCGGGGGGCGAACGGACACCCCTCGGGAGGGTTGACCAGATCCGGTGGTCTGCCCCCGATCGCGGCGAGGCGTGTGTGTGGCGGATCAGCGAGCTTGGGAATCGCGGAGAGCAGAGCCTCGGTGTAGGGCATCTTCATGTCGGCGAAGAGCGTGCGGGTCGGGGCCTTCTCGACGATCCGACCGGCGTACATCACCACGATCTCCTGGGCCCGCCCGGCGACGACACCGAGGTCGTGGGTGACGAGGATCATCGCCATGAACCGTTCACGCTGCTGTTCCTCGAGAAGGTCGAGCACCTGCGCCTGGACCGTCACGTCGAGAGCCGTGGTGGGTTCGTCGGCGAACAGCAGCTTGGGGCCACATGCGAGGGCCACGGCGATCACCACGCGCTGGCGCATTCCGCCTGACATCTCGTGGGGATAGCTGCTGAAGCGCTTCTCGGGCTCGGGGATGCGCACCGACCGCAGGAGTTCGACCGCCGTGTCCTTGGCGGTGGAGCGGTCCATGTCGAGGTGGAACCGGAGTGATTCGGTGATCTGCTTGCCGATCTTCATGACCGGGTTGAGTGCAGTCATCGGGTCCTGGAAGATCATCGCCATCTCGGTGCCCCAGAGTTCGCGGTACTCCTTGTCGCCCCAGTCCGAAAGCTCCTTGCCCTCGAAGACGATCGAGCCGGTCCGCTCAGCGGTGGAGGCCGGGAGCAGCCCCATGATCGAACGCGAGAGCACCGACTTTCCCGAGCCGGACTCGCCGACGATCCCCAGGGTGCGGCCCCGTTCGAGTGAGAGGCTGACGCCGTTCACGGCACCGACGCGACCCCTCGGACTCGCAAAGGAGGTGCTGAGGTCGGTGACCTCGAGGATGGGACCTGTACCCGGTACCGGGACGGGGCTGGCAGCGGTGTCGGCGAGGCTCACAGCTGACCCTCCCTGACCTCGAAGCGTTGGCTGATCACGTCACCCAGGAAGTTGAGCGACAACACGGTGAAGAAGAGCACGACCGATGTGAACAACACGATGTGTGGCGCCTGACGGAGCTGACCGCGGGCCTCGGCAATGATGTTGCCCCACGACGGAGTCGGCAGTTGGACCCCCACGCCGAACACGCTCAGCCCGCCCTCGGCGATGATCGCCACGCCGACGCCGAGAAGTGCGATCGACAACATCGCCGGCACCACGTTGGGAAGAACGTCGCGGAACATGATCCGGAAGTTCTTCGCACCCATCGCCTTGGCAGCGGTCACGAACTCGCGCTCGGACCAGGCGAGCGTGTTCGCCCGCGTGATGCGGCCGAGTATCGGGATCGACACGACCCCGAGGCCCACGATGACGACGCCGATCCTGCGGGCGGAACTCACATCGTCCGCGGATGCCAGCACCGTCACCAGCGACAGGGCGAGCACGAACTGCGGGATGGCGAGCAGCAGGCTCATCAGCGGCGTGACGATGGCGTCGACACGGCCCCGGAAGAATCCGGTGATGAGACCCAGCAGACCGCCGACGGCCAGACCGACCGCCACCGCTCCGAAGCCCACCGCGAAGCTGGCCCGTCCGCCCCAGATGATCCGCGAGAGCAGGTCGCGTCCGAGTGCGTCTCCGCCCAGCAGGTGACCGCTGCTCGGCCCCTGGCGTGCGATCTCGGGGAAGGTCTCGGTCGGATCGGGAATCGGCAGCACCGGCGCCAGGATGGCGAGCAGCAACATCACGACCAGCCAGGTGATCGCGATCCAGGCGGCGATGCCGAGCTTGCGCTTGTGCTCCGCGTCCGGTGGACCCTCTGGAATCGTGTCGCCGATACCGATACCGACCGCTTCGGCGGTCGCCATCGCAGACGGTGCGAGGCCGATACCGGTGGTCTCGGCCTCGTCGTGGCCCCGATAGGGGAGGTGATCACTCATCAGGCGGACCTCTCGTTACGGATCCGGGGATCGAGAACTGTGTACAGAAGATCTACGCCGAAGTTCACGATCACGTAGATGATCGCGATGATCGCCACGAGCGACTGGAAGGCGACGATCTGGCGTTGCCCGATCGCCTCCTGGAGCATGAATCCCATACCGGGGATCTGGAAGAGCACCTCGACGATCAGGGCTCCACCGATCAGCGTTCCGACGTTCAGTCCCGCCACGGTCAGCAGCGTGAGCGACGAAGGCCGCAACGCATGGCGGAACAGGATCCGCTTGGAACGCATGCCCTTGGCCTTGGCCAGGAGGATGAAGTCCTGCTGCAGCGTGGCGATCATGTCGGATCGCAGCAGGCGCATGTAGATGGCGATCTGGCCGACCGCCAGGGTGATGCAGGGGAGCACCATCTTCTCGAAGTGCTCAGCGGGATTCTCGGTTATCGGCGTGTAACCGGAAGTGGGAAAAATCTTCCACTTCACCCCCAGGTAGTACTGGAGCACCAGCGCGAGCGCGAAGTTGGGTATCGCCAGCATGGCGAACGCGGTCGTGTTGCTCATCCGGTCGAAGAAGGTGTCCTTCTTCGCTGCAGCGAACACAGCGACCGGTATGGCGATGATGAGCGCCAGGATCTGGGAGTACAACACCAACTGGGCCGACTTCGGGAAGGCCTCCTTGAGGCGGTCCCAGACCGGCCTCTTGGAGGACACCGTGTAGTAGTTGCCCATGTCGCCGGTGACGAACCCACTGAGCCAGGTGCCGTAGCGGGCGATGAAGGGTTGGTCGAGGTCGAGATCCTCGCGCACCGCCTCGCGCTGCTCATCGCTGCCGAACGGCACCAGGACCTCGACGGGATCCCCGGGCAGGAGCTCGAGGAGGAACGCCGAGAACAGCGTCACGGCCAGAACCGTGATGATCAGCTGTGCAAGCCGCTTGAGCAGGCCGCCGGCGGTCATGGTTGGACCACCGATTGCACTCGGTCAGATTGTGCCCCGGTACGGCTCACTGAGAGATCCACACACCAGACACGGGATGGCCGGTGGCCAACCCCGGGAACGGCGCCGAACCGTCCGGGAGGTCGGGGCCGAGGATTCCGTTGACGTCCGGGGCGGTGCCGATGGTCCAGTTAGACCAGTTGGTCCACACGTTGTACATCTTCTCGCTGAACAGCTTGTTGATGTCCTCGTAGATGGTGGCCCGCTCGGCCTGGTCGGCCGTCGTGCGGCCCTGGTCGAGGAGTTCGTTCATCTGGGCGTCATCGAACTTGCCGAAGTTGACCGGAGAACCTCCGTACCACCAGTTGTACTGGGTGTCAGGATCGCCACCCGGATGGTTGCGCCAGTACATGGACTGCCAGTCATCACCGAGGGCGGTGTTGATCTGTGCGGCCTGTTCGATCGGCTTCAGGTTCACGTCCATCCCGGCGGCCTTGGCCTTCTGCTGGATGAAGCTGGTGATCTGGACCGTCGCGGCGCTGTTCGCCGATGTGATCGTGAACGACAACGGCTCACCGGTCTCGGACTCGTACTCCGCCACCAGCTCCTTGGCCTTGTCGAGGTCGAAGGACGGGAATCCGGTGTCCTCGAGGTAGCCGGTCACGCCCTTGGCGAAGGGCCCCGACGCCATCGTCATCTGATCGAGGAACACCACGGTGTTCATCTCGTCCCGGTTGAGCGCATAGGCGACCGCCTGGCGGGCGGTCTGGTTGTCGAACGGCGGCTTCGAGGTGTTGAACATGAGGTAGGAGACCTCGGAGAACTGGTCTGACTTGACCTCGCCGAGGCTCCCGGCCTCCTTGCCCAGACCGACCTGCTCGATGCTCGAAGCATCGTTGGTGTGCATGCCGTTGATCTCGCCGGACTCGAGAGCGTTGACCCTCGAGGTCTCCTCGACGAAGGGGCGGTACTCGACGCTGTCGAGATAGGGGAGCTGGTTGCCGTCGGCATCGGTACGCCAGTAGTCGGGGTTCTTGGATGCGGTCAGGTGATCGTTGACCACCCACTCATCGAGCTTGAACGGACCGGTGCCGATCAGGTTCTTGTCGCAGGTGTCGGGATCGTCCAACTGGGCCTGTGCGACCATCCCGACCCGGCCGGAGCCGTACAGGGTGGCAGGGAAGGCAGGCCACGGGACCGATGTGGTGACCTTGACCGTGAGGTCGTCGACCACGTCCACCGAGGCCACGTCCTCGAACACGAACACGAACAACAACGGCGAGCGCGCCGGGTAGGCACCACGGTATGCATCGAGGTTGTTCTTCACGACGGTCGCGTCGAGGTCGGTGCCGTCGTGGAACTTGATTCCCTCACGCAGGGTGATGGTCCACTCGGTGTAGTCCTCGTTGGGCTCAACCGACTCGGCGAGGAAGGGGACGTACTCATCCTTGTCGTTGGGCGCCGTGAGGGTGTCGTAGATCGTCTTGGCGACCTGGATGCCCGAGATCGCCAGCTGGGACTCGGGTAGGCACCAACCGCCGGAGGTCTCTGCTTCGAGCCCGTAGCTGAGGTTGCCGCCGGCCACCGGGGTACCCGTATCGCCACCACCTCCGTCATCGGACCCGCCATCACCGCTGTCGTCACCGCCGCCACAGGCTGCAGCGACGAGCGAGAGTGCGAGCAGTCCGGCGATGACCAAAAAGCTCCGAGGTGTGCGCTTCAAAAGAATTCCCCCTGATTGTGTCCCCACGGCCGCCCCCGGGAACTGTGTTTCGAAATCGCTGTTCCGGCTGTGAGTTGTCACTGTAGTCACAGTGTCCGCCGTAGATGTGCTGGTCGTGATCGCTGGTCGACTTCGGGTGCTCTGCGGCCTCAAGTCATCCGGCATCCGATCGCCAGATTCCGCTGACCGCGTGGCCGTAGGCCAACCCCGGGAATGGTTCTGAGCCATCGGGTAGCACCGGACCCAGCACTCCGTGGATGTCGTTCTGGTAGGCGATGGTCCACTGGACCCAGGTCAGCCACTGGTTGTAGGCCTCGGCGCCGAACTCGCGGTTGACGTCCTCGTAGATGGCCTCGCGCTCGGCGGGGTCGACCTCCGAACGCCCACGGTCGAGCAGCTCGTTCATCTCGGGATCGTCGAACTTGCCGAAGTTGAGCGGCGAACCGCCGTACCACCACACGTACTGGCTGTCGGGGTCGCCGCCGCCGTGGTTCCTCCAGGAGATCGTCTGGTAGTCACCGCTGATGGCGGTGCTGATCAGGGTGGCCTGTTCGATCGGCACGATCTCCACCTCGATCCCGGCACGACCCCACATGCTCTGCAGCAACTGGGCGGTCTGGGCGGTCTCGGGATCGTTCTGGTACGTGTAGGTGAACGTCAGGGGCGTGCCTGTGGCCTCTTCGTAGGCAGCGGCGTGTTCCATCGCCTTGTCGAGGTCGAACTCGGGGTATCCGGCATCCTCGAGGTATCCCACGTTTCCGGGACCGAACGGCCCCGAGGCGATCTGGAACATCCCTTCGTTGCGGATCTGGTTGAACTCCTCGCGGTCGACCGCGTAGGCGGCCGCCAGTCGGGCATCACGGTTGTCGAACGGTGCCTTGCCCGCGTTGACGATCGTGTAGCCGACCTCGGGGAACTCATCGGACTGGAGCAGTTGGATGTCACCGGCTTCGGCCGCTCCCTCGAGGATGCCCGTGGATGCCGAACCCGAGCTGTGGGACATGTCGATGCCGCCCGAGACGACCGAGTTGGCCAACGACACGGAGTCGACGACGGGACGGAACTCGATCGCGTCGAGATAGGGGAGTTGGTTGCCATCGGCATCGGTGCGCCAGTAGTCGGGGTTGCGGGTTGCCCTCAGGTGGTCGTTGACCGCCCATTCCTCGAACACGAACGGGCCGGTTCCGATGAGGTTGCTGTCACAGGTTTCGGTGTCGTCGAGTTGGGCCTGGGCGATGATTCCCGCACGACCGCCCGAGTAGAGGGCCGCCGGAAGGGCCGGCCAGGGCACCTTCGTGCTGATCGTCAGTGTCAGGTCGCCGGTGACCTCGACCGCCGAGATGGGCTCGAAGAGGAACTTGAGCAACAGCGGGTTGCGAGCCGGGTAGTTGCCGAGGAATGCATCCAGGTTGTTCTTGACCACCGTCGCGTCCAGCGCCGATCCGTCGTGGAAGGTGACGCCCTCGCGCAGGGTGACGGTCCACTGCGTGTAGTCCTCGTTGGGTTCGACCGACTCCGCCAGCAACGGCACGTAGTCGCCATCGGCGTTGGGGGTGGTCAGGGTGTCGTAGATCGCCAGGGCCACCTGCGTGCCGGCGATCGCCAACTGTCCCTCGGGCAGGCACCAGCCGCCGGAGTTCTCGGCCTCGAGGCCGTAGGTGACCTCACCGCCGTAGACCGGCTCGTCCGAGGTCGACCCCTCCTCGCTGCCGGAGGAGGAGGAATCGTCGCCCGAACCCCCGCATCCGGCCGTCAGAACCAGGCCGGCCACGACCGCCGCCACCGCCAAAGAACGACACTTCATGTACGACTCCGATCCGCATCGGGGCCTCAGCGACCCCTGTTGGTTACGAAACCGTACACGCGGGGGTGTGCCCGCCGACACACCCCCGACGCGGCGTGTTCAGCTGCTGATCCAGGCTCCTGCCAGCGTGTGACCATCAGCGAGACCGGGGAACGGTTCCTGCCCGTCGGGCAGGAGGGGTCCGAGCATGCCGTGCACGTCGTTCTGGGTTCCGATCGTCCAGACCGACCAGTTGAGCCACACGTTGTAGACCTCTTTGCCGAACTCGCGGTTGATCTCCTGGTAGATCTCCTCGCGCTTGGCCGGATCGGCCTCGGCACGACCCTGATCGAGCAGGGCGTTGATCTCGGGATCGTCGAACTTCCCGAAGTTCGTGATGCCCCCGCCGTACCACCAGACGTACTGGAGGTCCGGGTCACCGCCGGCGTGGTTCCGGAAGCTCAACAGCTGGAAGTCGCCCGCGATGGCCCGACTGATCAGAGTGGCCTGCTCCACCGGATCGATGTTGACCTTCACCCCGACCTTCTCGGCCTGGGACTGCACCAGCTGGGCGGTCGCGACCACGTCGGGGGTGTTCTGGATGGTGAAGGTGAACTCGAGCGGCTCACCGGTCTCGGCCTGGTACTCCGCGACGAGCTCCTTGGCCTTCTCGGGGTCGTAGTCGGGGAATCCCGTGTCCTCGAGGTAGCCGGGCGAACCGGGACCGAACGGGCCGTTGGCCTTGGGGAGCATGTCCCGGTTGATGACCTGCTGCAGCTCATCGAGGTCGACCGCAGCAGCAGCGGCCTGCCGCGCGATCGGGTTGTCGAACGGAGCCTTGGCGGTGTTCAGGAGTCCGTAGGAGACCTCCGGGTACTCACCGGACTGAACGATCTTGATCTCACCGGCATCGGCGGCCTCCTGGAGCGTCAGGATCTGGTTGGCGCCGGATGCGTGCAGCGCCCCCAACTGGCCCGAGAGCAGTGCGTTGACCCGCGAATCGGCTTCGGGGTACGGACGGAACTCCACCGTGTCGAGATACGGGAGCTGCTGGCCGTCGGCGTCGGTTCGCCAGTAGTCCGGGTTCTTCGTCGCGGTGAAGTGATCGTTGACCACCCATTCCTCCTCGACGAACGGGCCGGTTCCGATGAGGTTCTGGTCGCAGTGCTCCGCGTCGTCCAGCTGTGCCTGGGCCATGATGCCGACGCGACCCTGGTAGTAGAGGTATGCGGGCAGGGAAGGCCAGGGGGTGTTGGTAGTGATGGTCAACGTCAGGTCATCGACGACCTCCACCGAGGCCAGGTTGCCGTAGGCGAAGCGCATCAACAACGGGTTGCGCCCGGGGTACTCACCCCGCCAGGAGTCGATGTTGTTCTTCACCACGGTCGAATCGAGGGCGGTTCCGTCGTGGAACGTGATCCCGTCGCGCAGTGTGACGGTCCATTGCGTGTAGTCCTCGTTGGATTCGACGGACTCGGCGAGGAACGGGACGTATTCACCATCGGCGTCGGGCACCGTGAGGGTGTCGTAGATGGCCCGGGCGACCATGATCCCCGACACGGCCAGCTGGCTCTCGGACAGGCACCATCCACCGGAGGTCTCCGCTTCGAGCCCGTAGACGAGTTCGCCCCCGGGCACCGGGGTACCCGCATCGACATCATCACCCGACGAGTCCCCACCGCCATCGTCGGATCCCGACCCGCAGGCCGATGCGAACAGCGCAACCACCGCCAGTAGACCCACCGACAGGCGCCGAAGCGATGTTCGGCGCGCCGATGGCTGGTTGTGTCGGAAGTCATTACCCATGCTGGTCTCCTGCTGCCAATGTGTGCCGCCCACGCGACCCACTGTCTGCGACCGGTTACCCGGCCGTCGCCCGCACGGGCCCCCTCGGTGTCGAAACCTAGCCGGATCGGCCAACCGGGAGGGAACGCGCGCCTCGACTCAGTTCGCGTTCCAGATCCCGACCGTCGGGTGCCCGGTTCCGAAGCCCTTGGATGGTTCCTGGCCGTCGGGAAGCAGTGGGCCGTAGATCCCGCCGATGCCGGGCTGGGAAGCGACCGACCAGAGCGTCCAGTCCAGCCATACGAAATGGACCTGCTCGGCCAGACGCCGGTTCAGGTCCTCGTAGATGCCGTTCGCGGTCTCCTCGTCGAGTTCGGAACGACCGGCGTCGAGCATGGCATCGACCTCGGGATCGTTGATGCGCCCGAAGTTGACCGGGGAGCCGCTGTACCACCAGACGTAGTTGCCGTCGGGAACACCGCCGGGGAAGTTCCTGAAGGCCATGGCGTCCCACTCACCCCCGAGGGCGGTGTTGATGAGCGCGGCCTGTTCGCTCGCCTTGAGGTTCATCACTATCCCGACCTCGGAGAGCTGTTCCTGGATGAACTGCGCCGAGCGGACGTTGTCGTCGTCGCTGCTGAACAGGTATGTGAACTCGAGGGGTTCACCCGTGCGCGCCTCGTAGTCGGCGACCAACTCCTTGGCCCGATCCGGGTCGTAGGTCGGGAAACCCGTGTCCTCGACGTAACCGGGCGCCCCGGGAGGGAAGGGCCCGGACGCGGTCTCCAACAGACCGAGTGAAACGACCTCGGAGTACTCCGACCGGTCGAGCGCGGTGGCGACTGCCTCTCGCGCTCCCTGGTCATCGAAGGGTGGCCGCGACTCGTTGAACATCATGAATCCGACCTCGGCGTTGGTCGAGGACTGGACGAGATCGATGTTGCCTTCGGCAGCCTCGCCGTTGAGGGTCTCGGTGGCAGCCGCAGCCGAGGTCATCATCATGTCGTACTGGCCCGACAGGAGGCCGTTCACCCTGGTCTGGGCATCGGGTACCGGCTTGAAGGTGATCCGATCGAGGTAGGGAAGCTGGTTGCCGTTCTCGTCACTGCGCCAGTAGTCGGGGTTCCGAACGGCACTGAGATGGTCGTTCACCACCCACTCCTCGAGCATGTAGGGCCCCGTCCCGATCAGTTCGCGGTCACACGTATCGGGATCGTCCAGCTGCGCCTGGGCCATGATGCCGGTGCGGGCACCTCCGTAGAGGTAGGCCGGCAGAGCGGGCCAGGGCACCTTGGTGGTGACCACGAGGGTCGACTCGTCGAGCACCTCCACGGTGTCGATGTTCGCGAGCGTGAACGACCCGAGCAGGGAGGTGCGATTGGGATAGCGCCCCATCGAGGCATCGATGTTGTTCTTCACGACCGTCGAGTCCAACTCGGTGCCGTCGTGGAACTTCACGCCGTCGCGCAGCGTGATCGTCCACTCGGTGTCGTCGGGGTTGGTCTCGACCGACTCGGCCAGATACGGAACGAATCCGTCGTCCTCACTCGGCACGAACAGGAAGTCGTAGATCGACCAGGCCACCATCATCCCGCTTATCGCCAGCTGGGCCTCGGGTATGCACCAGCCGCCCGATGTCTCGGCCTCGAGTGCGTAGGTCACCTCGCCGCCGTAGACCGGTTCGCCCGGGTCGTCCCCGTCCACCCCGGATCCGGTGTTCTCGTTCTCGCCGTCGGAGCCGGAACAGGCGGACGCCACCAGGAAGCCGGTCAACAGGACCGAGAGACACCGGAAACGCCATGAACGAAGGATCGAAGGCCGCATCGCGTGGAATATAGACGTGTCCGCCCGGCCGATGGGGCTGAAGATGTGGACTACCACTCCCCGCGGGAACCCAACACCTCACGCAACACTCCCGGCCGGTCGGTCATGATCCCGTCGACGCCCAGATCCAGGAGCCCGTGCATGACGTCGGGTTCGTCGATGGTCCACACGTGCACCTCGACCCCCATGCGATGGGCGCGGTCCACGAACCGGCGGGTGACCACCGGCACGCCCTTGTGCTTCACCGGCACCTGCACGCACTGGTAACCGGGAGACGGTCGCTCCGACGCTCCCGGAGCCGGCAAGCGCGATGCAGCCATCAGCCGCGCGGTCTCGCGGGGTCCTGCAGCTGTGCACAACTCGGCACCGAATCTCTCGCGGATCCGCTGCAACCGCGCGTCGGAGAAGGTTCCGATGCACACCCGGTCGAGCGCATCGTGACGAACCAGCAGATCCGCCAACGGCTCGACCACCAGATCCGACTTGGGGTCGATGTTGAAACAGACCTCGGGAAACTCCACCAGCAGTTCCTCGAAGGTGGGAATGGGTTCGGAACCTCCGAGACGCGCCGCGGCGACGTCGCGCCAGGCCATCTCGGCGATCGCTCCATCGACATCTGCCACGCGGTCCAATCGCTCGTCGTGGGCTGCGACGACGATCCCGTCCGCGGTCAGGTGAACGTCGGTCTCCAGATAGCGATAGCCCAGTCCCACCGCCGAGGCGAACGCAGCGATGCTGTTCTCCGGAGCGACCTCGGTGCCACCGCGGTGGGCGAAGGCGCGCGGGCGGCGGTGTTGCAGGAAGCCGTGTCGCGAACGGGGTGTGTCTGCTGCTCGGTCGCCCACGAGCCGGGACCCTACCCGGCGGGCGCACCGACCCCCGGGCGCACCGACCCTCGGGTGCAGATGTCTCCTATCGTGTGCCCCATGGCCAACACGAACGGCGTAGACACCGGCGCGGACCCCGACTCCCAGCGGGTCATCGCAGCCACCGAGGATCTGATCGCAGGTTTCGACCCGGTATCCACCCCCGAACAGGAGTTCCTCGAAGCACAGTTCGATGCCGGGCTGGCATGGGTGCACTTCCCCGAGGGACTCGGCGGAATGGGCCTGAACCCGAAGCTGCAGAGCCTGGCCACCCGCAGGATCCTCGATGCCGGAGGACCACTGGGGGGCATGAAGAACCCGATCGGCTACGGCATGTGCGGCCCCGCCGTGGAGGTGCACGGGACCGATGAACAGAAACAACTCCTGCGCCCGCTGTTCTCCAACGAACACATCTGGTGCCAGCTCTTCTCCGAACCCGGTGCCGGATCCGACGTGGCATCGCTGGCCACCCGCGCCGAACGCGACGGCGACGAGTGGGTGGTCAACGGCCAGAAGGTCTGGACGACCCTCGCCCACATCTCCTCCTACGGGCTGCTGATCGCACGCAGCGATCCCGACGTGCCGAAGCACCGGGGCATCACGGCATTCATCGTGGACATGCACGCCGAGGGAGTCGAGACGCGACCCCTGCGCCAGATGACCGGCGACGCCGAGTTCAACGAGGTGTACTTCACCGACGTGCGGATCCCGGATTCGATGCGCCTCGACGACGTCGGGCGCGGTTGGGCGGTGTCGATCACGACCCTCATGAACGAACGGGTGTCGATCGGAGCGGGCTCGGGTGCGCCGCCGCGCGGATCCGGCCCGATCAGCCAACTCGTCGACTGCTGGCGCGACCATGGCGACGGCGACCCGGCCATGGCCGACAGGGTCACCTCGCTGTGGATCAACGCCGAGGTGAACCGGCTCACCAACATGCGCGCCGCTGCCAACAGGAGGATCGGCACGCCCGGCCCCGAGGGTTCGGTGGCGAAACTGGCGATGGCCGAACTGAACAAGGACATCTACGAGACCACCATCGACATCCTGGGAGCGGAGGGAATGCTCTATGCGTCATACGACGAACCCCCGCAGAAGCAGGCCCTCTTCGGAGACGATCTCGCTGCCAACTTCCTGCGGGCCCGGGCCAACTCGATCGAGGGAGGCACCTCGGAGGTGCTGCGCAACATCCTGGGCGAGAGGGTGTTGGGACTCCCCGGCGACGTGCGCGTCGACAAGGAGCTTCCGTGGAGCGAGGTCCCTCGGTAGGCGCCGGGTAGCGGCGCCGACGACCCCTGGTGCGTCCGGGTGGGGTGCTCCAGCCAATAGCGTGGGCGCATGACCCGTCGCACCAAGATCGTCGCCACAATCGGACCGGCGTCTGACGACCCCGCCACACTCTCGGCACTGATCGACGCCGGAATGGACGTGGCAAGGCTCGGGCTCGCTCACAACACCATCGACGAGGTGCTCGAGCGCTACCGGCGGGTGCGCGCCGCTGCCGACGCAGCGGGCAGGCCGGTGGGCATCCTCATCGACCTCCCCGGACCGAAGGTGAGGCTCGGAAGCTTCGGCGACACGCCCGTGGAGTTCGCAGGAGGCCATCGCTTCACCCTGGTACCGGGCCTGGACCACTCCGATTCCGACAAGGTCGGGGTCGACTACGAAGACCTGCTCTCGGATGTGCACGAGGGCGACTACCTGGCTGTGGGTGATGGCAGCGTCGTGGTGCGCATCGAATCGATCAAGGGCGATTCCGCTGAGGCCAGCGTGGCCCACGGCGGTCCCATCCAGGGGCGCCCGGGTCTCCACATACCGTCGGACCGCTTGAGCATCACCTCGCCGACACAGCAGGATCTCGAACAGCTCGACGCCTTCGTCGATGCCGGGGTCGACATGGTGGCGCTGTCCTTCGTGCGTTCCGCCCACGACATCAGGCGGGTCGGCACCGAGCCCTACCCCCGAGGGCCGCTCCTGGTGGCGAAGATCGAGACCCGGGCGGCGGTGGAGAACCTCGAGGGGATCATCGAGGCATCGGGCGCGATCATGATCGCCCGCGGCGACCTCGGATCCGAGTTGGGGATCGAGGAGATCCCGCACCTCCAGAAGAAGATCACCAGGGATTGCATCTCTGGTGGGAAACCGGTGATCACGGCCACCCAGATGTTCGAGTCGATGATCACCTCGCCCGCCCCCACCCGTGCAGAGGTGAGCGATGCGGCGAACGCGATCTTCGACGGCTCCTCCGCCGTGATGCTGTCGGCCGAGACCGCGGTCGGCAGGGACCCGGTCTCCGCGGTGGCAACGATGGCACGCGTCGCCGAGCGGGCCGACGCAGAGTTCGACTACGACGCCTGGGCCAGGCGCATACGGCTGCTCCGGAGCCAGGAGCTCCCCGACAGCGGCAACCGGATCACCGACGCCATGACCGCTGCGACCTGGCGCGCAGCCACCGAGATGGGGGTCTCGGCCATCGTGTGCATCAGCGAATCGGGCTTCACGGTGCGTTCGATCGCCCGCTTCCGGCCGCGCATGCCCATCATCGGCTTCAGCCCGAGGGATCGCACGGTGCGCCAACTCACGTTGAGCTGGGGCACCGTACCGGTGCGCGCCAGCGGCCACGTGAACAGCATCGAGACCATGGACGAGATGATCCTCGCAGCGCGCGAGGCCGGCCATGTGCGAAGTGGCGACATCGTTGCCGTGCTGGCCGGAACCGGCGGTCGTTCCACCGACATGCTCCGACTCGCCGAGGTGCCGTGAGCGGCCCGCCGGCGCCGATCACCGAACACAGGGTCGACGGCCTCGCCGTGACCCGGCGCCGTCCGGACGAACCCGCGTCCTCCACGGTGGTTCTCGTCCACGGAGCGATGGACCGGGCGGCGAGCTTCGGTCGCACGATGAGACGCCTGGGAGACATCGACGTCGTCGCCTATGACCGTCGCGGCTACGGCGGCTCCCTCGATCCGACCGCCCCGCAGGGTGAGGGTGGTGCGATCGCCCAGCACGCCCGTGACCTCCTCACGGTCGGTTCATGGGCGGCCGGTCCCCGCAACGACCGACCGGTGGTGTTCGTGGGACACAGCCTCGGAGGACTCGTGGGGCTGGTCGCGTCGAACGCCATCGGGCCGGACCAGCACAACCCGCCGAGCGCGGTCGGTGCGTTCGAGGCTCCGCTGCCATGGCTCGAGGATGACGACCACACCTCCGGAGCCATGACCCTGCAGGTCGACCGCGAACAGGGTCCGGAGGCAGCAGCGGAGTTCTTCTACCGCTCGATGGTCGGTGACCGCACCTGGGAGCGGATCTCCGAACGCGACCGACAGCAGCGCAGGGCGGAGGGACCTGCCCTGGTCAGCGAACTCGCCGACGCCCGACGGCCCCGCGGAACTGCGCCCGGCGACGACGGGATACCGATCCCGCGCACCGGCACCCAGCTGTTCGTGGCCCGCGGGGGAATCGGACCCGTTCACCTGCGTCGAGCAGCGGAGCGGCTGGCGGCAAAGGGTTCGGTGCCCTGCGAGGTGCTCGAGGGCGCACCCCACGGCGCACACCTGTCGCACCCGGACCTCTTCGCCGCCTGGGTACGCGAGGTCGCCGGAGCCCCGTCATGAGACTGCTGCGCCGCCCGAGTGGGGGAACCGCCTTCGTGTTGTCCGGCGGCGGAAACCTCGGTGCGCTGCAGGTGGGGATGCTCGAAGCGCTCGCCGACCACGACGTGGTTCCCGACCTCGTGCTGGGATGTTCGGTCGGTGCTCTCAACGGCGCCGCCTACAGCCGCAACCCGACCGTCGAGGGGGTGCGGGAGATCGCGGAGACCTGGTGTGCGATCGAATCGCCCACCCTCATGCCCTCGTCGCGCGTTCCCTCGGCCATCCAGCTGCTGCGAAAGGGCGCATCGCTGCACGACAGCTCCGGGCTGCGCGACACCATCGGGAAGCTCCTCGGCACCTCACATGACTTCGAGTCGCTCGAGCTGCCCTTCCAGTGCGTCGCCACCTCGGTGGACACCGCGATGGAGCACTGGTTCCGCAGCGGTTCCCTGATCCCGGCGATCATGGCCTCCGCCGCCCTGCCTGCGGTCTACCCACCGGTGGAGATCGACGGTCAGAGATTCGTCGACGGCGGTGTGGTCGACAACGTTCCGATCGCCCGCGCGGTGGAGCTGGGCTGTGACCGGATCTACGTGCTGCACGTGGGGTCGCACGGTCGCCCGGAGGCCGATGTGAAGCGGCCCCTCGACGGAGCCCTGTTGGCCTACTGGCTAGCACGCAACAGCCGTTTCGCGCGCGACCTGGTGGCGCTGCCCGACGGCGTCGAGGCGATCGTGCTGCCGCCGGGCAGGCGCCCCGAGCTGCGCTATGACGACTTCAGCCAGACCGAGTCGTTGATCCGCCAGGGGCGCGAGCTCAGCGGGGAGTTCCTCGACAAGCGCGCCGAGGAGATCGAGGCGGCCACGGGTTCGCGCCTGGTGGAACGTCTGGGCCGGTTGCGTCTGCCCCGTGTCGGGTCGCGCACCCGCGAGGCCGAGAACGCAGCCGAGTCGCCCGACGGCGCCATCGTGCTGGGCGGAGACCCCCCGGAGGACCAGGACCAGCAACCCGGCCCGGACGAGGAGTCCTGACTCCTAGGATCGGGCGATGTCCGACTCACCGGTGAACCTCCACACCTCGGGTGTTCCCGAGACCCGAATCGATCCCGTCCCCCCGGAGCAGTCCGACGCACTGGCGGAGGCACTGGCGGTGCAGGGACCCGACCGCCGCACCGCGATCGCCGCCGTGGTCTCGCGTTGGCCCACCTATCTGGAGGCGTGGGCGCGCCTGGGTGACGAGGGCCGCGACACCATCGAGCGCTACGCCGCCTACCGGGTCGGGTACCACCGGGGTCTGGACACACTGCGGGCGAGCGGTTGGCGCGGCAGCGGCTACGTGCGCCACGCCCATGAGGGCAACCGGGGCTTCCTCGACTGTCTCGAAGGACTGGCAGTGCAGGCAGCTGAGATCGGCGAGGCCGCGGAAGCGCAGCGCTGTGCGGAGTTCCTCCATCAACTCGACCCGAACCAGTACGACGCTCCAGGGAGTTCCGCCCGGTCGTGAGCGGCCCGTCCGGAATAGTTCTCTGTGGGGGAGCGAGCACCCGGATGGGACGCGACAAGGCAACCCTCGGCGATCCGCCCTGGGCACATCGGGTGGCGCGAGCCCTGCAGGCGGGTGGATGCGGGAGCGTCGAGTTCCAGGGAGGTGAGGCGGCGCTGGCGACCGCGCTCTGGCCACACCACCCCGACAGCCACCCGGGAGGTGGGCCCGTACCGGCATTGTTGGAGTCGATCGCCAGGCACCGTGACGGCGCTGTGGTGGTGGCGGCCTGTGACCTTCCGGCCCTCGACGGCGGGCACGTGTCTGCACTGCTGGCCGGCACCGCGCCGGACGGCGCCCGGGCGTACTCCATCGGTGGAAGGGTCAACTGGTCACTGGTGTCGATCGGGAGCGACCTGAGGGCGCGCCTCGCGGAGACCGGACCCGAATCGGCTCTGGGACAGGCGCTCGGCGGGCTCCTGGGGGAGTGCACCGAGCCGATGGAGCCGCAGCGGATCGAGGCTGTCACCGACATCGACGGTATTTCGGACCTCCCGGGCCCCGAGTAACCTGCAGGAGTTCCGGGGAAACCTCCTGCGGCGACCGCATCCGACCTGGTGCCCACCGGCACGGCACTGCACCGCACCCGTAGGAATGCCCGGGACGGCTGTGCCGAACAGATGCGATGGAGGCCACGTGGCAATCGAAGAGATCACCGTAGAGGAGCTGGCACAGCGCCTGGAGGCTGGCGTGGTCCTGCTCGACGTCCGCGAGCCGGCCGAGCTCGCCGAGGCCCGGGTGCCCGGTGTGCTCCACATACCGCTCGCACAGGTGCCCTCGAGGATGTCCGAGGTGCCAGAGGGCGACCTGGCCGTGATCTGCCGCAGTGGGGCCCGGTCGATGCAGGCGTGTCAACAGTTCGCCGCCGCGGGCCGCGAGGCTGTGAACGTAGCGGGCGGCATCCTGGCCTGGATCGACAGCGGCCGACCGACGGAGTCGGATTGAACCCCGCTCCCGGCGTGTCCGCTGCGACCGCTGTGGCTTCGCCATGAGCGACCGTCTCGAGATGATCACCGACGACGCTGCGTTCGCCGAGTTGGTCGAAGAGCTGCTGGCGGAACCGCGCTACGCCATCGACACCGAGTTCCACCGCGAGCGCACCTACTACCCACACGTGGCGGTGGTGCAGATCGCCGATTCGCGCGGCGTCTACCTGGTGGACGCACTCGCAGTGGACCTGACTCCGATGGCCAGGGTGCTCGAGGGGGACGGCCTCGCGGTCATGCACGCCTCGCGCCAGGACATGGAAGTGCTCGACCGGGGATGTTCGGCGGTCCCCGCGAGGTTGTTCGACACCCAGATCGCGGCCGGGTTCGTCGGCTACACATCGCCGTCGCTCTCGGTGCTGCTGGACCGCGAACTGGGGATCACCGCCAGCAAGGGTGACCGGCTCACCGACTGGATGAAGCGACCCCTCAGCAAGGCCCAGCTGAAGTATGCCGCCGACGACGTGGCACACCTGCTGGCGCTGCACGACCGATTGGCGGAGAAGGTCGAGGCGAGAGGCCGCACCGAATGGGTCTACGACGCGTGTGAGGAGCTCCGTTCGGATCCTCCGGGACCGCGTGACCCCGACCAGGTGTGGAGGCGCATCAAGGAGATCCGCCACCTGAAGGGCTCCAGGTTGGCCGTGGCCCAGGCCGTTGCCGCATGGCGGGAGCGTCGGGCCGAGTCGATCGACTCACCGCCTCGTCAGATCCTGTCCGATCTCGGTGTCGTCTCGGTCGCCGCAGCGACCCCGTCATCGATCGAGGACCTCAGGAACCTGCGCGGCGTTGACGGCAGGGTGCTCAAGGGTGGGGGCGGTGAAGAACTGCTCGAGGTGGTCGAATCGCACCGCGGGTCACGGCCCGCCGCCCGGACCCAGAAACCCAATGCCGAGCTGCCGGCAGAACTGCGACCGGTGCTCCCGCTCATCTCCACCTGGGTCAACCAGCGCTCGAAGGACCTCGATCTGGAGGCCTCGATCCTGGCCACGCGGAACGACCTCGAAGAACTGCTGCGCGGCGAACCTGATGCGCGTCTGGCGAGGGGCTGGCGTGCGGAGATCGTCGGGGAACCGATCCGCAGGCTCGTGAGCGGCGAGGCCGCCCTGGCATTCGAACAGGGTCGGGGCCTGGTGCTCATCGACCGCTGAGCGCCTCCGCGGCACCGACCAGCGGTTCAGCCGGTCAGCACACTGATCAGCAGACCCGTCGGCGGGAGCAGCAACACGGCTCCCGCGACCATCGCGAAACGGGGATCGCCCCGAACCGTCCAGCGGCGCGCGAACCATCCGACCCTCATCATCGGCACACCCACCAGCACGACCACCATGGCGATGGCCAGAACGCCTGCCGGGTTGTCGAGCCCGGCCACGCCCAACCCGACCGCACCGAGGGCAACCACCACCACGACCCAGCGCGCCCAGCGCAGGATGCGAGCCAGTGGATCGAACCGCCCACCGCGCGGATCGTGGGGGGCCCCGCTCAACGGATCGTCGCCCGGTCCGCCGTTCACAGGCTGCGTCCGATCACGACTGCCGCCACCAGGATGAGCAGCACCCCGGTGACGGTGCGCGCCCGGGTCGCCGGGAGCCCGGTCTGCACCCTGGAGCCGATGGTCGCCCCACCCATGGCCCCGAGCACCACAGCGGCACCCGAGGTGGCGTCGATCCTTCCCTGGCCGGCGAACACCAGGAGCCCCGCCGCTGCGGTGATGCCCATCGTGAAGGTGGACGTGGCCGCTGCCACCTTCACCGGCACGTGCATCACCTCGCTCATCGCCGGGGTCTTCAGAAATCCGCCGCCCACCCCCGCCATGCCCGAGATCGCACCCGCCACAGCAGCCACCGCCAGACCCAGGGGTACATGTTGCGCGTGATACGGCACCGAAGCATCCCCGAAGTGGTAGGTGCCACCCAGGGTTCCGGGCCACTCACCGGGCGAGTCGTCGCGGAAGGTCTGGTTCGACGGGTTCCTGTTCCCGCGCCGGGACAGCGTGACCACCGCTCCGGTGAGCGCTCCCAGTCCCAACGCCCGGGCGAGCCATGGAGCCGGCACCGAGGTGGACAGGAGGGCCCCGGCGATGGCGAAGCTCGAGGCCGCCAGTTCGACCGTGAGGCCGATCCGGTGGTGCACCAGGCCGGCGTCCAGCTGACGCCCGGCGGCCGCGAGGGAGGTGGCGGCCACGCTCAACAGCCCGAGCGGGGCTGCGTCGATGATGTCCATACCCGTCAACAGCAGCACCGGAACCAACAGGGTGGCCCCTCCGATGCCACCGACGGCGCCACCGAAGGATGTGAGTGCTCCGAGGAGGACCAGCAGCCATACCGCAGGGGTCACGGCACGACCACCCTCGCCTCGTCGGGGAGCAGTGTGTCCGAGATACCCGAGGGACCACCGGCGTGGTGGGTACCCGCGAGCTGCTCGCCGGGCGAGACCGCATCGCGTGCTACCGAAGCTGTGAAGTTGATGGCTACCTCGATCGTGTGGGGACCCGCCGCGGGATCGGGAAGATGTCGGCGGTACCGCAGCACTCCCTCCGGCGCGTCGAGCAGTTCGAAATCGCCTGAACGCAACACCGGGAGTGACCGACGCAGCTCCAACAGCCGCCGATGGTGCGCAAGCATAGAACCGTCGTCGCCACGCTGTGCCTCGACGCTGACCGTGGCCGCTGACGGAGGTGGAGGCAGCCACATGTCCGGGACCCAGCCGCCCCGCTCGTCCGCGCTCCACGGCATGGGGGCCCGACAACCGTCCCGACCACCGGGATCGACCTGACGGTGCGGGGGAACCTCGGCATCGAGGAGTCCCAGCTCCTCACCCTGGTAGAGGAACGGAGTGCCCCGCTGGGTGAGCAGCAACACAGCAGCAGCCCGGGCGCGGGCGACCGAGCCGAACCGCGTGGCCTGCCGCGGGATGTCGTGGTTCGACAGCACCCAGGTGGGCCATGCATCGAGTTCTCCGTAGGCCTCGTAGGTCGCAGCCAGCTCGGAGCGCCAGGCGGCGGCATCCCACCGGGTGTGGACCGCCAGGAAGTTGAACGCGAGGTGCAACTCGTCGCCGTCGCCGAGGTAGCTGAGTTGTTGACGGCGGTCGAACACCGCTGTCTCGCCGAGGAAGAGGTGCTCTTCGGGGGAGTCGCCGTCGATCACCCGCCTCAGTTCCCGAAGGCATTCGTGGGTACCCGGACCCTGGTCGAAGATGCACGCGGGCAGTCCGGCCAGGTCCTGCGGCGCATCCTCCAGATGCTCCGGCTTGCCGATGCAGTGGATGACATCGGCCCTGAATCCATCGACGCCCCGGTCCATCCAGAACCTCAACACCTCACCCATGTCTCGACGCACCCTCGGATCCGACCAGTTCAGGTCCGGTTGCTCGGGCAGGAACAGGTGCAGGTAGTACTGACCGCTCGACTCGTCCAGGGTCCAGGCCGGCTCGGGCGAGAAGGCCCGGATCCAGTTGTTGGGCGGACCGCCATCCGGGGCCGGATCGCGCCAGATGTACCTGCGCCGATCGGGTGACTCCGCCGAGCCCAGCGCTGCCCGGAACCAGGGGTGTTGATCCGAGGTGTGGTTGGCCACGTAGTCCATGACCAGGAACATGTCCCGGTCGTGCACCGCAGCGACGAGGCGGTCGAACGCCGCCAGGTCGCCGAACACGGGATCGACATCGCAGTGGTCGCTGATGTCGTATCCGAAATCGGCCATCGGCGACCGATAGACCGGTGAGAGCCACACAGCGTCAACGCCCAACCACTGGAGGTGATCGAGTTTGGACTCGATACCGGCCAGGTCCCCGATTCCGTCGCCGTCGGAGTCACAGAAACTCCTCGGGTAAACCTGGTACACGACCGCATCTCGCCACCACTGAGCGGTCAATTCGGTCACCACACCATCCTCGTCAGGTACCCGGAGCCCCGAAATGTACCCGCCACAACAAACCTGCGATGAACTCTGCGGAGATCCTTGATAGGACAAGAGTCACACCGGTTCGGCCCCGAGGTGGACCATGTCCCGCAGCATCGTGCGCGCTACACTCCATTGTCCACTGCGGTCCCGCGGATCCACCCGAACGGGGCGCCTCTGGCGGCAGTGAACGCTGTGCGGCTCTGCTTCACAGCCTTGAGGATTCACAGCCTGAACACTGACAATCGAATCGAGAAAGCCTGCGCGCGCAGGCTTCGGGGAGCAATCGTGAAGAAGGGTCGGCATCGCCGGTACGAGGAGGCAAGAGCCCTCAAGCGGGGCTCGGACCTCGACATCGAGGGCATTCTGAGTGACCTGTCCGGTGAGTCCGGACTGGATTCGCATGACTCTGACGACACCGTCGACGACGACGACTACGACGACGGTTACGAACGCGAGGACTGAACCGCTTCTCCCGCTGCCATGAGCCCGTCGCAGCCGTTCAACCGGCGGCGAGGGCTGCATTGGCGGGATGACACCAGCTGAGGCTGCCTGCCCGCAGCGTGCCTCCACTGCAGCTGAACACGAAGTCGGGACCCAGCGCTGTGACGGCCTCCTCGAGGAATTCCGCGTGGGCGTCGAGTGTGGCGAGATCGGTCAGTTCCGCCATGTCGCTGCCCGAGAACGGCTGGTGCGACCGGTGGTAGGCATCCAGCAGCTCCGAGGATCCGCTTGACCCTCGGTGAGGGGCCCGCAGGCGTGCCAACTCGAGCCGGGACGGCCGCTGGGGCTTCACACCCCGCAATCGGGGCGTCTCGCGCCAGCGACGGGCGCTGGCCGCGGTCTCCTCGATCCTCCGGCGCTCACCGGGATCGAGGTGCACCCCCATGGCGCTGCGCGCCGCCTTGAACGCCAGGCCTGCACGCTGCAGGAGCCAGGCCAGGAGCCGGTTCTCGGCGCAGTCGTAGCTGCGGGTCACCGCGGAACAGACGAACACGTCCTCGTCACCGAAGGAGTTGGCGCGCGCGGTGATGGTCTCCGACCACAGCACCGGACCCCTCACCTCGTGCACACAACGTTGTGAGGAACTGACCAGGAGTGATGGAAGCGCCCTGATCCGCTCGTCCATGCCGGCCAGGACGGCCTCGAACTCCGCTGAAGCCGCGAATGAGATCCGGGAGGCCTGTTCGAGCATCGGGGTGGGCAACCCGGTCAGCGCATGGGCTGCTGCCACGGCGGGAGTCCGTCGGTCGCGATGGGCCCAGAGCGCCTCTGTTGCGCCGCCACGCTCGAGCTCGCCACCGCTCACACCATCAGCTCCTCGCCGAGGAGGTTCTCGATCACACGCCGGGCCTCGAGCTGTTCGGGCTGGGCCATCTTCGGTGCGATCTCGTTGAACAGCTCGAGAGCCTGGTACTCGTCGATTCCCTCGAACTGGGGCAGGAAGAAGGAATAGAAGACCTCGTAGAGGAGTCGTGAGGGACCCACGTCATCCTTCATGCGCCGCACCACGTAGCGCCGTGCGTCCACGTAGATGGCGGGACCGAGGTCCTTCAGGCGGCGCAGTGCCAGGAGCTCGTTGAGGATCTCACCACCACCGGCGAGCAGCTGGCGGTAGGCGGTCTCATCGGGCGGACCGACCTCGATGAACGCGAAGCGACGCATCAGTGCGTAGCTCATGTCGAACAGCAGGTTCTTGTCGACCGCATTCATCGTGGCGATGATGCGCCACGACGACGGCACCCTGATCGGATCGGTGTCCTCGGGCGCCTCCACGCCGTGCGGGACGATGCTCACCGGAATGACCTGACCGGATCGACGGTAGGGGAGCACGACCGCGGAGCCCGACAGGACCGTGAACAGCTGTCCGAACGCCCGGTCGAAGTTCGACCGGTTCATCTCGTCCACGACCAACCACTTGCCGCTCTGGATCGCCTCGACGAACAGCCCGGGACGGAAGATCAGCCCCTCGGGTGTCGGCTGGAGGCCGCCGATCGTCTCGAAGGTCGTCCACTCGGAGGTGGCGGTGGTGGGTTGGTAGCCGGTGCACAACATGGCGTGGCGGCCCAGCTCGGCCGCCAGGTAGGCCAGCGTGGTCTTTCCGGTACCGGGTGCTCCGGTGAGGATCACGTGCTTGCCGGCGTCCAGCGCGGCAACCAACTGGTCCACGACATGGTCGGGAAACAGCATCCCCCGTGATCGGCTGAGCTCGGACAGTTCCTGCGCGGTGAAAGCACTCACATGGGTGACATCGGCACCCATCGGCGGAGACTGAAGTTCAAGCAGAACTCATCGGTTCGAACGGAACTGCTCGGTTCGGGCACTTCGCGGTCAGCGGCGGGTCGGGTGTTGCACCGGGGTGCCACTGGACCGACGCTCGGCGACCTCATCGCACAGGCGCAGGTACACCGGTTCACCGACGAGGGCCACGATCTCGTCACGCATCGACTCGAGCACCGTCACCTCGCCGCTGAACGCCTCGGGTCCCTCGGTGCACCACCAGTGGAACTCGAAGCCCCCTTCACCCCAGTCCCTGCGCTTCCAGTCGGTCAGGGTGTAGGTCGTGTGATCGACCTCATCGGTGTGGAAGGTGTAGCGGAGGGGCAACTGCCAGCAGACCTCCGGTTTGTAGTCGACGTAGCTGTTCCCATCGTCGAGCGCAGCCACGTGCAGGGCACAACCCACACCTCGCTCGAAGTCCCCCCGGTTCAACATGATGCAGGCACCGTCGTGGGTGCGCGTCACCCAGTCCTTGTCCTCGTTGCGGTGGATCGCCCCACCGAGGTCGGCCGCCACGCCCCGCAGCTGCCACTGATCGTCGGAGAGCTCCTCGATGGCCGCAGCCACGCGCTTGCGGTCGGCCTTGTCGCCGAAGTGGGCACCGTGGGAACAACAGCCGTGACCCAGCTCGGTGGTGTCCTCCTCGTGTACGCCCTTGCATCCGGCGCCGAAGATACAGTTCCAGTTGCTGAGCAGGAACGTCAGATCGAACAGGTACGTCTCACCATCGTGTTCGAAGGACAGCCAGTCGCGGCCCGCTTGGTCCGGATGCACCCGGCAACACTACAGAGCGGTGCCGGGCCCATCGACCGCCACCCGGAGGGAACCAGATGTCAGGCGAATTCGACGACGTACGCGGTCGGCTGGAAGCCATCTCCGAGGAGCTCACCGATCTGGCGATCGCCCGCCTGCGGGACTCCATCGATGCCGGTGGCCACGAACTCCCGGTGGACGAGAAGCGGTTGACCCGCGCCCGTCGAGCGGTCGACAAGGCCGTGCACCTGCTCTCCGAACCCGACGACGGTTTCATCTGAGCACGTCGGGGTACCGCCGATTCGGGGTCCCGGGCTGAGATACTGGTCCCATGGCGGTGCAGGATGTGACGATTCCGGATACGGACCCGGACACCGACGGGCCGGTCCCTGCCAGCACCGACCGCACAACGCCCGGTGCACGCACCGAGCGGAGGCGCGAGTCGGTCGAGTCGCTCGTGCAACGCAGCCTCGAGCCCGCGTTCGGACTCTGTGTGCGGGCGTTCGACCCGATCGGCACCAGCCCCGAGTGGAGGGAACGCGCCCGGCGAATCGTCATGGCGGCCACAGCCAGAGCCGCCGTTCGTTCGAAGGGACGGTCTGCCGACGACGACACCGTGCGCGACCTGATGGCGCGGGTCGCCGAGACCTCGCTGGACGAACTCATGGACCACCCCGGTTCGGCCCCACCACCCGACGATGTGGATCTGGAGAAGCTTCTCCCCGACGGCTTTCCGATGGCGGACATGGCACCCGGTGGCAACCTGCCCTACGTGGTCCTCCAGGACGCGGTGGCTGCAGCTCGCCGCATCGACCGCCGCGTGGCCTTCGTGGTGCTCGCAGCGGGCGTGCCGGCACGCGGGGCAGCGGTGCTCCTCGGCGTGCCCGAAGCCGCGGTCCGGGCCTCCCTGGAACGGATAGCGGGTCGGCTCGCGGACATCCACGGAACCAGCGACGCAGCGGACCAGTGATGCCGGGCAACGACGGGGTCGATCCCGAGTTCGATGCGGTGCTCGACTCGCTGGCGGTGTCCGGACCGGATGCGGCTTCGGTGACCGACTACGCCATGGGTGTGTTGGCCTCACGCGCACGGCATCAACGACTCCTCGGCGCGGGAGCTGCGGTCGTGGTGCTCCTGGGCGGTAGCGGTCTGCTGGCCCTCTCGGGCGGTGAGGATCCCGACGAAGTGGTGGCGACCGGTTCCTCCACGACCACCAGCGAACCCGAACGATCCGACGTGGCGGCGGACACGACGGTCACCTCGGCGGCACCCACCACGGTGTCGGTCCCGGTCACCACCGCGGTTCCCCTCACCCTGCCGCCCGGGCCCACCTCCACCGCGACGCTGCCGCCGCCGAGTGTGGCTCCCACCACGCGACCGACCAGCACCACCACACCACCGGACCAACCGGGCAGCGGTTCCCTGGTGCTGACTCCGGGAGCGGCCGGTGAAGCGATAGAGGTGCGCTTCGACTGGAGTGACCCCGATGGCCCGGGGACACCGCCGGTCGTCACCGTGTCCACCGACGAACCCGGTGCCGCAGCCGCCCAGGGCGCGGCCGGTCCCGGCGGTTCGTGCACGGGCGGTCCCGGTTCCAACGTGTCGCTGCGTGACTCGGTGCAGTTCGCCAGTACGGGCACCCGCGTCGTGACTGTGACCGTGGCCCATTGCTCCGCACCACCGCAGGTCTTCTCCGGCAGCGTCGAGATCTCCGCACCCACCTTCGAGGGCGGACCGGGCCGGGCCGTGATGGCCGAGTTGCCACAACTGATCGAATCGAAACCGCTGTGGACGCTCACCGGGGACGACGGAACCTCCTACCCGCTCGAACCGGCCGACCCCGACATCACCCATCCGATCTCCAGCGACGGCGCCTTCTCACTCACCGGAGTGGTGGTGGTCGTGCCCGCGGACGTGACAGGAGTCCTCACGTACCGTCCCGACGGTGCCGGTGGGAGCGCCTATTCGGGCCTGCTGGGACCGCCCGCCCAGGGCGGTCCGGCATCACACGTGAGGCTGACGCCCGAGGGCTGACGGGGTCGCGGAGTCCTCAGGTGGTGGCACCGGCGAGGTCCACCCGGCCGTAGGCGGTGGTCCGCTGCACCAGTCGGCGACCCATGGGCTCGACCAGTTGGGCGAACTCCGCCGGTCCCACCCCGGTGCCGTGCTCTGCCCCGGCCGCACGCGAGATGTTCTCGTCGATGAGCGTGCCCCCCAGGTCGTCCGCACCCGCGTTGAGGAGTTGCTCCACCCCCGAGAGTCCGATCTTCACCCAGGATCCCTGGATGTGATCTATCGAACCCTCGTAGACGATCCGGGCGATCGCATGCATCAGCACCACCTCGCGGAACGTGGGACCCCTGCGGGAGCGACGTTGGAGGTAGATGGGAGAGGCCATGTGGACGAACGGGAGTCCGACGAACTCGGTGAACCCGCCGGTCTCGCGCTGGAGGTCACGGGTGACCAGCAGATGCCGGGCCCAGCTGTGGGGCTGCTCGATCGAACCGAACATGATCGTGACATTCGAGGTGAGCCCCACCTCATGGGCGGCCCGGTGCGCCTCCAGCCACTGCTCGGTGTTGATCTTGTCCGGGCACAGGATGGCCCTCACCTCGTCGTCGAGGATCTCCGCCGCGGTGCCGGGCAGCGAACGCAGCCCGGCCTCGGAGAGTCGGCGCAGGTAGCTGTCGAGGGGTTCGTCGAGCCGTCGGGCCCCCTCGGTCACCTCCAGCGCGGTGAAACCGTGGATGTGTATGCCTGGTGCAGCCTCGGCCACCGCCCTGGTCACGTCCACGTAGTAGTTGCCGTCGAAGTTGGGATGTATCCCACCCTGGAGGCAGACCTCGGTGGCGCCCAGGGCCTGCGCCTCAGCGGCACGCTCTGCGATGTCCTCGAGGGTCAGCAGGTACGGCTTGCCTCGGAGGTTGAGGCTCAGCGGCCCCTTGGAGAACCCGCAGAACTTGCACTTGAAGGTGCAGACGTTGGTGTAGTTGATGTTGCGGTTGGAGACCCAGGTGACCTCGTCGCCGACGACCCTGGCACGGATCTCGTCCGCCAGCGCCGCCACCTCGCGAACCTCTGGGCCGCGAGCCGAGAACAGGGTGACGATCTCGTCCTGGCCGAGCTCCTGGCCCGAGCGGATCCCGTCGAGCACCTCCACGACCGGACCGCGTCGTTGGCGGGGTGGCCGGACGCTGAGTGCAGCGGGGGCCGAAACCAACGACGGTGGCTCCACGGGGGAGCCCGAATACCACTGCGACGAGCGGTGTCCGATCAGCGACACCTCGGCGCCGTCACCGACGTCGCCGGCCTGGCGGGCGGCCGTGCGCTCGGGAAACACCGATCCCGGGTCGTCACGGGCGAGACCCTCGGAGTCGGATCGGTCCATGACCGCGAAGTGGATCGACGGGTCGATCCAGCGCTGCGGGTCGGTCACGTACTCCGGGTAGGCCGTGAGCCTGGGAGCCAGGGTGAAGCCCGCCGCCTCGGTCTCGGTGCGCAACACCTCCAGTGCGGGCCAGGGGCGTTCCGGGTTGACGTGATCTGCGGTGACCGGTGAGACGCCGCCCCAGTCGTCGATGCCCGCGGCGATCAACGGTGCCAGGTCATCGCTCAGGTTCGGCGGTGCCTGCAGGTGCACCTCCGCGGGCAGGATCAGGCGGGCGAGTCGGATCGCGTCGAGGAAGTCCTCGGTGGGGCAGGGCTCCTCGTGGGCCATCGCAGTGGCCGGCTTGGGCAGGAAGTTCTGCACGATCACCTCCTGCACGTGCCCGTGCCGGCGGTGCGACTCGGCGATGGCGCCGAGAGCCTCGGCACGGTCGCGGCGGGACTCGCCGATTCCCACCAGGATTCCGGTGGTGAAGGGGATACCCAGTCGGCCCGCCGCCTCCAGGGTGTGGAGTCGCCGTGCAGGAAGCTTGTCGGGCGCGCCACGATGGCACTCCAGGTCATCCCGCAGGCTCTCGAGCATCATCCCCTGGGAGGGTGCGACCTCCCGGAGTGCTGCGAGTTCCGCTTCCGGCAGCGCGCCGGCGTTGGCGTGGGGGAGCAGCCCCGTCTCCGCCAGAACCCGCCCCGCCACGTGGACCAGGTACTCCACGGTGGATCCGAAGCCGCGCTCCGAGAGCCACTCGCGCGCCACGTCGTAGCGTTCCTCGGGAGCCTCGCCGAGGGTGAACAGAGCTTCGTGGCACCCCGCACGAGCCCCCTTGCGGGCCACCTCGAGCACCTCGTCGGGTTCCATGAAGGGCGCCGCGGTCCTCGCCGGTGGTTGAGCGAACGTGCAGTAACCGCACCGGTCGCGGCACAGCACCGTGAGCGGTATGAACACCTTGGGTGAATAGGTGATCCTCGAACCGTGGGCCAGGTCGCGCGCCGCCGCAGCAGCCGGGCCGAGCTGAGCGGTTGGCATCGCGAGGGCCTCATCGACCCCGAGCCCACCCGTCGGAGGGGCTCCGTGACCACCCACGGGCGGGGTCACGACAGCAGGTTCCGGGCAGCCGCGGCGACCGCCTCAGCGGTGATCCCCAGCTCGGCCATCACCTTCGACCCCGGAGCCGAAGCACCGAAGCGGTCGATGCCGACGCTCGCGTCGGCCCAGCGCTGCCAGCCCGAGGTGACGCCGGCCTCCACCGACACCACCGGTACACCGTCGGGGAACACGCTCTTGCGGTAGGCGGGTTCCTGGGCCTCGAATGCCTCCCAGCAGGGCATCGAGACCACCGAGACAGCGGTGCCCGAGGAGCGCAACTCCTCGGCCGCCTCCACCGCCACTGCAACCTCGGTACCGGTGCCCACCAACACGACCTGGGGGCTGTCCGCAGCGTCGAGGACGTACGCCCCCCGGGCCACACCCTCGAGCGCAAGGGACTCGGATCCAGCGAGCGTCGGGGTCGACTGGCGGCTGGTGATCAGCGCGATTGGTCCGTTGCCCTCCACGGCCAGCTTCCAGGCACCCGCCACCTCGTTGCCGTCTGCCGGACGGATCACCGTGAGACCGGGGATCAGGCGCAACGACATGACCTGTTCCACCGGCTGGTGGGTCGGGCCGTCCTCACCGACGCCCACCGAGTCGTGGCTCCACACGAAGACGCACTTGGCGCCCGAGAGAGCGGCCAGGCGCACCGCCGGGCGCATGTAGTCGGAGAAGACCAGGAAGGTGCCCGAGATCGGCAACACACCACCGTGCAGCGCTGCGCCGACCAGCGCCGAGCCCATGGCGTGTTCCCGGATTCCGTAGTGGACCTGGCGGCCACCGGGGGAGTCGGGCTGCAGGGCCTCGGTGTCGTCGAGCCGGGTGCCGGTGTTGCCCGTGAGGTCGGCCGATCCACCCAGCACGCCTGGCACCAGCGGATCGAGTGCGTTGAGGACCTTCTGGTTGGCGGCGCGCGTGGCGGGGGAGTCGTCGGGGCCGAAGCTGGGCAGGGCGTCTGCCCAGTCCGCGCCCAGAGGCCGCGCGGCCAGGGTGGCATCCCACTCCGCCGATCGACCCGAGAGGGCCGCCGCGCTGCGCTGTTCCCAGTCGATCCTGGCGACCGAACCACGTGATCCTGCGGCCCGGTAGTACTCCAGCACCTCGTCGGGCACCCAGAAGGGCTCGTCGGGTATGCCCATCACGGCCTTGGTGGCACTGATGTCGGCCTCGTCGAAGGCGAGACCGTGGGCTGCCGGGTCGTCGGTGTGATCGGGTGAGGGGAACCCGATGTGGCTACGGATGACCACCAGGCTGGGACGCTCCTCGTGCTCGCGAGCGGCGATCAGAGCCGACTCGAGAGCATCGAGATCCTCGGCCGACTCACCCAGGTCCTGGACATGCCACCCATAGGCCTCGAATCGCTTCACCACATCGTCGTTGAGCGCGAGGTCGGTCGGGCCGTCGATGGAGATGTGGTTCTGGTCGTAGACGTAGACCAGCCGACCGAGACGCAGGTGCCCCGCCAGTGAGGCGGCCTCGTGCGAGACGCCTTCCTCGAGGTCTCCGTCGGAGACGATCGCGTAGATGTGGTGGTCGCAGACGTCCTCGCCGAACCGCTCGCGCAGCGACTGCTCGGCCAGCGCCATTCCCACGCCGTTCGCGAACCCCTGACCCAACGGGCCGGTGGTCACCTCCACACCCACGGTGTGGCCGTGCTCGGGGTGCCCCGGGGTCAGGGAGTCCCACTGACGGAAGTCGCGCAGATCGTCCAGGGTGAGGCCGTAGCCGGTCAGGTACAACATGGCGTACTGCAGGATCGAGGCATGGCCACAGCTCAGGATGAACCGGTCCCGGTCCGCCCAGTGCGGGGCGGCCGCGTCGTAGCGCATGATCCGGGTGAAGAGCACATGGGCCAGTGGAGCCAACGCCATGGCGGTTCCCTGGTGACCGGAGTTGGCCGCCCTGGGAGCATCCATGGACAGGCCACGAATGACATCGATCCCCAACGCCTCGATGTCGGTAGACGGCGGGGTGGTCTCGGAATTGTTCATCGGTTCAGACTCCAAACGTGCCACGGCCAAGGGGGCTGCTCCGGAGGTCGGCGCAGCCACCCGGGCATGCTACCGATCACGACGCCCCGGCTCCGCCGCCCGAGCGCTCGGAGGTGATGGTGGCTTCACCCGCTGCCGAACAGGGTCAGCACCAGAGCTGCAGCTCCGCCGCCGGGCGATGCCGAAGCGGGCTCGGTGCGCCCTGCCTCCTGAGTTCTCCCGGATGCCGGCGGGCCATCCAGCGCCAGCTGGGACAGTTCGAGTCCGGCGGTAACCGCCAGCCGTTCCGCAGCCACATCCAGGGGTCGTGTAGGTCCGGCCGGGAGGTCGGAATCGGTGAAGACGAGTGCGACGTCGCGCGAGCTCTCCGACATGGCCCCGCGGATCTCCGAAGCCACGAGATCCACCGACCGCACCGCCGGCACCAGCAGCTCACCGAGCTCGACCGGGCGTTCCAGCACCAGGCCCTTCGGTGAGCGCCGGGCCGCGACCAACTCGGGTGAACCGGTACGGAGGAATCCCACCCGGTCCACTCCCGCGGGCAACTCGGTGGGACGGGCGAGCGACGCCTCGAACACCTCCGCTGCGGGCAGGTCGTCCAATGCGATCACATCGTTGCGGTCAACCGTGGTGACCCGCACCGCATCGCCCACCGCCGCGGTGCCGTGCACCTCGGTCAACCGAGCAAGGTCGTTGGGAAGCAGCAGTGCCAGCGCCCCGTCGCGGTACTCGCTGCCGGACGCCCTGAAGCGGGTGGTACCCGGTCCACCCCGTGCCCCGATGTATCCGCTGGCCAGCAGCAGAGTCGAACAGCCCCGGCGCGGCGATGCGAGCTCTGCGCGCCACGCAGCCAGGTCGACGCTGAAGGGATCCGCCAGAAGGAGCGAGACCGGTGCGGGCCCCGACGACGCCCGGGTGGCGGTCGCATCGTGACGGCCAGCGGGCTCCTGCCACAGATCGAGAAGCGCCCGGGGCGAGCCGACGTGACCCACCAGCGGGTACTCGCTGCGCACCGCGAGCACCACGAGCCCCGGGGTGTCGACTCCGATCCGGGTGCCCATCAGCAGGCCGCGCCCGACCAGTCCGGCGCACTGTCGCACGCCGAGGAGCTGTGCCAGTGCGCCGGTGATGTCCTCCAGCGCGCCGTCGAAGGGGGCACCCACCATGACGAGCAACTCGTCGAAGTGCTGATCGGTTCGTTCGAGCAGGGCACCCGCACACTCCGCCACAGCGTGCGCTGCGACCGGGTGTTCCGAGGTGGCGAGTGCCACCGGGCAAGCTGCCATCAGGTGTTGAGCTCCCTCACGGAGCCAACAGGGTCAACGGCACCACGACCGGCTCACCACGGTCGAGTGCACAGTGGGCTTCGATGGTGCCCGGGCCGGGGTACTCGAGCTCGGCGCGCACCAGTCGGTAGGCGAACTTGCCGGGCTCCACCATGATCGGCTGCATGTTCCGGGCCACCGGCTCACCGTCGCGGAGGAACCGCACCTCGAGCACCGCATCGGGCTCGTCACCGGGAGCACAGCGCACGATGACGAACAGATGTGGGTCGATGGTGACCGGAAATGGCCCGGGTGCCACCTGGCTGAACCGGATCCCGCCGATGTCGAGGCGGGTGGAGGGTCCCTCGGCCACCTCGGTGTCGAGTGTTTCAGCGAACAGGGCCGCAACGATCTGCATCCAGCCGTTTCTAGTGGCTGTGTTCCCGACCCGCCCACGGCGGCTCCTACGATTGTGCGATGTCCAGCACGCTCTCGGAGTCCGATTCCAAGGACCTACTCGCCCGGCACGGGATCCCGTTCGCTCCCGAGGAGATGGTCACGACCCCCGAGGACGCAGTCGCCGCAGCCAACCGGCTGGGCCTTCCGGTGGTCGCCAAGCTCTGTGGCAACAACATCTCGCACAAGACCGAACGCGGGCTCGTGCGGCTCGGACTCAACTCCGAGGCGGACGTCCGCACGGCGACCGGCGAGCTGCTGGACGCGGCCCGACCCGACGACGGGGTGAGCGGGGTGTTGATCGCTCCGATGATCTCGGGCACACGCGAGTTGATCGCAGGCATAGCGACCGATCCCCAGTTCGGACCGACGGTGCTGCTCGGGGTCGGAGGGGTGCTGGCCGAAGCCGTGCAGGATGTGAGCGTGCGCCTGGTGCCCCTGAGCGACCTCGATGCGCGCGAGATGATCGAGGATCTCGACTCCCAGGCACTTCTCGGGGAGTTCCGCGGCGAACCAGCGGTCGACGTCGAGGCGCTCACGGCGGTGTTGACCGGCCTCTCGGCCGCGGCCGAGGCCGGCCACGAGGGGCACGCCATCGCATCGGCCGACCTCAACCCCGTGATCATCCATCGGGGTGAACCCGTGGCCGTGGACGCTCTGGTGGAACTGGGCCCGCTACCCGAGCAGGGCGAACAGGACGAGGTGCAGCCGTGAACCAGCGACCATCAGCACAACCGCTCGACCGGTCGCGCACCCACAGCGCGGCGCACTTCTCGGCGCTGTTCGAACCCCGGGGAGTGGTGGTCGCCGGCGCTTCCACCCATCCCGGCAAGTTCGGCTTCGTCAGCCTGCACAACATCCTCTCGTGCGGCTACAGCGGCCGCGTGTTCGCCACCAACAGGGACGGATCCGAGGTGCTCGGCATCCAGTGCCTCGAATCGGTGGCCGAGCTGCCCGAGGGCGAAGTGGACCTGATGTTCGTCTGCACGCCGAAGGCCACGGTGCCCGATCTGCTGCGCCAGGCCGCTTCCCGCGGAGTACGTGCGGCGTTCCTGACCACCGCCGGCTACGGAGAGTCCGGCCCAGCGGGACTGCAGGACGAACGCGACCTCGTGGCGTTGGCCGAAGAACTCGACATCCTGTTGGTGGGACCCAACGGCCAGGGAGTCGTTTCCACACCGGCATCGCTGTGCGCCCAGATCGTGGCTCCGTACCCACCGAGCGGCTCCATCGGCGTGGCCAGCCAGTCGGGGAACTTCGTGTCGAGCTTCCTCAACTGGTCCTGCGCAACCGGAGTCGGCATATCCCGCGCGGTCTCCGCCGGCAACGCGGCGGCCACCACCGTCGGGGACCTGCTCGACTACTTCTCCACCGATGACGCCACCGCGGTCGCGCTGGCCTATCTGGAGGGGATCGAGGACGGTCGCGCAGTCGCCGGGAGCTTCGAGAGGGTTGCGGCCCAGATGCCACTCGTGGTGCTCAAGGGCGGTGCCACCTCCGGTGGCGCCAATGCCGCCGCGAGCCACACCGGCGCGCTCGCCACCGACGACCGGGCGTTCGACGGAATGTGCGCCCAGACCGGTGCCACCCGCGCGGCCACGGTGAGCGAGGCCTTCGAGGCTGCTGCCACCTTTGCGACCCAACCACTACCCACGGGGAACCGGGTGGTGGTGATGACCACCGCGGGTGGCTGGGGTGTGGTCACAGCCGACGCGATCACCCGGCACCGCGATCTCGAGCTGCTCGCCCTGCCCGAGGACCTCCGCGAGGCCATCGACGACCACCTCCCTCCGCGTTGGAGCCGCAACAACCCGGTGGACCTGGCCGGTGGCGAGACACGCGACACGATTCCAGACGTTCTGCAGCTGATCGCGCAGCATCCAGAGGTCGACGCGATCATCCACCTCGGGCTCGGGATCCAGGCCAACCAGGCGCGGATGCTCCGTACCGGCGGCTTCTACGGCGACGAGGGTCACGATCCGCACGGAATCCAACGAATCGTCGCCTACCACGAACGTCAGGACGCCCGCTTCGCCGTCGCTGCAGCAGAGATCTCCGCGGCCACCGGAAAGCCGATCCTCACCGCCACAGAACTGGCTGTCGCCTTCCCGGAGAACCCCGGGCCAGCGGCGGTGCGTGAAGCCGGTCGGCTCTGCTACGCATCCGCGGACCAGGCGGTGACGGCGTTGGGACACCTGGTGCGGCGGGCGCGCTATCTCAGACGCCGGACCGGAGCGTGAGCGAGCCACCCGACGCGCCGCGCGTCGTTCGTTCTGCGCGCCCCCGGGGCAACCGCGCCCTGCTGATCATCTCTGCACTCTGCCTGGCGGTCGGTGCAGCAGCCATGGGGTTCGCGTTCATCACGGGCCGCAGCGAGGAACTCCCATCCCCCCAGAGCGCGGATGAACCGGCTCCCGGCACTCCGGTGCTCTCCGCCCGGCGGGTGCCGGCCTTCACGACCGCACCGATCCCGTTGCGTGCCCTGGCCGCAGCGGTGCAGCCGTTCGCCGATGCCGCACCCCCCGAATCGTGCATCTCGGTCGGCGACGGATCCAGGGCCATCTACTCGCACAACGCATCGGCCGGGTTGGTTCCGGCCTCCAACCAGAAGTTGATCACCGCCTCCGCTGCGCTCGACCTGATCGGAGCCGACGAGACCCTCAAGACCGACTTCCGCACCGTCGGCAAACCCGACGGCGGGGTGATCGAGGGCGACCTCTTCATGGTGGGCGGCGGCGACCCCCTGTTGATGACCGACGCCTATCAGGACATCCAGACCCATGGCCGTCTGCCCGAATCGAATCTGGAGGCGATCGCGGACCAGCTCGTCGGGGCAGGGGTACGCCGGGTGACCGGCTCGGTCGTGGGCGACGGATCGCGCTACGACTCCGAACGCGTGGTCGAGGGCTGGCCCAGCCGCTGGCTGACCAACGGCACGGTGGCACCACTGTCGGCCCTATCGGTCAACGACGGTTGGCTGATCGATCCGGTGACCGGCGAGGGCGAAGGTGGGGCCACAGCCGATCCGTCCCTGCACGCGGCCGCGGTGATGACCCGACTGCTCACCGACCGGGGCGTGGTGATCGACGGAGCGCCCCGCAGCGGTGAGGCACCTGCGGATACCGAGTCGCTGTTGGCCGTCGATTCCCTCCCGCTGTCGGAGATCCTCGAGGAACTGCTGGCGTTCTCGGACAACACCACCGCAGAGCTGCTGCTCAAGGAGATGGGTGTGCGCAGCGGTGCGGCCGGGACCACCGCCGACGGCGTCGCTGCGGTCACCGCCTGGGCCAGCGACAGGGGACTGCCCGAGGGCGAGTGGGTGATGGTCGACGGATCCGGGCTCTCGGACGGCAACCGGGTGACCTGTGACCTGCTGGGGGCGGTCCTGCGGACCAACGGGGCGACCGGCACCATTGCCGATGCGTTGGCCGTACCCGGCCAGGGCGGCACGCTCTCGGACCGGTTCGAAGAAGGCGAGTGGCCCCAGCGGCTCCGCGCCAAGACGGGTTCGCTCAACGACGTGACGTCGTTGAGCGGGTGGCTCACGACACGCCCGGGCGCCGCGTTGGACTTCGAGATCGTGCTCAACACCGGCGACAGACGGGTCGGCAACAGCGATCTCGGGCTGCAGGAAGACATCCTCACCGCTCTGCTGGACCAACCGGTGGCGCCTCCTCTCGACGCGGCCGGCCCCCGGCTGCCCGCGGCGTAGGGCGATGCCCACCGACCCCTCGGAGATGCCCACCTCGTGGGAGATGCCCGCGTTCCCCCTCGGTTCGGTACTCCTGCCCGGCCAACTCATGGCCCTGCAGGTCTTCGAACCTCGCTACCGCGTGATGCTGTTCGATCTCCGCGAAGCAGACCCGATCGAGTTCCTTGTGACCCTCATCGTGCGGGGCAGCGAGGTGGGTGGGGGAGACGTCCGCAGCGACGTGGGCTGTGTGGCCAGGGTGACGGCCATGGCCGACCAACCTGATGGAAGGGTGTTGCTCGAGGTCGTCGGCGACCGACCCCTGGCAGTGCTCGAATGGCTCACCGAGGATCCCTATCCCGTGGCGCGCGTGGCCGACGTACCATCGGCGAACACCGCCGTCGAGGCCACCGCAGAGCCGTCCGACGAGCTGCGACGGGCGCTGGAGCTCGATGAGGAGCTGGCCGGATCGATGCGGCGCCTGGGACTGTCGGTTCCGCAGCGACCGGCACCCGCAGGTGCGCTGGAGGAGATGATCTGGCAACTGGCTCTGCGCAGTCCCATCGGGACCCTCGATCGCCAGCGTCTGCTGGAGGCCGTCGATGTCGACACGCGATTGTCGCTGTTGGTGGCAACGATGCAGGAGCAGTCAGAACTGCTCTCCGCACGCCTCGCCATGGAGGGTGACTGAGAGCCGTGGAACGACCCCACGGCTGTGGCGTCGGCGGGCGCGAAACGCTCGCTGCACCCGTTGCCCGGGCGGAGTCCGGGTGGCCGATAGAGTCTGGTGCGAGTGACCCGGAGTTCCCGGGCTCTGCCGTCAACACACCCGTGCTCCAGTGAGCCAGCGGGATCGATGGCACGGAGGAGACGTGAGCGATACCGACAGTCAGCAACCGGGACCGCGCCGGCCTTGGTCGCCCCCGCCGGAACCGAAGGGCCCGGGCACCCAGGTGCGCGAGCTCAAGGATCTGGTCGTCACCTACGCGAAACAGGAGACGATCGATCCCCTCAAGACCCTCGGACGCCATCTGGGGTTGGGTATCAGTGGATCGATCCTGATCGGAATCGGTTGGGTGTTCGCCCTGCTGGCCATACTGCGGGGCCTCCAGCAGATCGACTTCTTCAATGATCCCGGTGCTCCCGAGGGTGGCACCTGGAGTTGGATGCCCTACCTGATCGTCACAGTCGTGGGCGCCGCGGTCGCGGGCCTGTACGGTCGAGCGCTGGCCAAGAGGCTCGAGCAGAACGGAGACCCGAAGTGAGTATGCACAACGACCGTGTCACACCCGAGGACATCCGCTCGAAACTCACCGAGATCCAGGGCGAGGCCACCGAGCAGGTCGAGAGCGCGAAGAACCAGCTGCTGGCCGCCGGCGTGCTGCTCGGACTGCTGTTGTTGATCGCGGCCTTCCTGCTGGGCAGGCGTGGCGGCAAGCGTTCCTCCGCTGTCATCGAGGTTCGTCGAGCCTGATGTTCGAAACCGTGCGGGACCTCGTGGTCCGCAAGACCTTCGGCGGCGGCATCCAGGGAACGCTCGCCGAGAAGGGCATCGACTGGCTGAACGACGAGGTTCGTGCCGCGGTCCGCCACGAACCCGAGATGCTCGAACGGGTGAACCTCCGACCCGGCGACACCTACACGGTGATCGCTCGTCCGGCCGACACCAAGGCACAGCGGCGCCTCGCCGAACGAGCAGAGGCCCTGCGTGCCACCGAGGCCAAGCTCAGCCGCACCAGCGCACGGCAGCGCAGGGCCGCCCGCAAGCTGGCGCGCGCGCAGAAGAAGCTCGATCGGAGCCGTGTCGGCACCCGGCGCCATCTGCGGGCCAAGGCCATCGAGGCCGAGCGCGCGAAGCGCTTCGACCGTCTCATGTCACCCTCCAAGAAGCTCGCCCGCACGCGCTCTGAGCTCAGGGCGGTCACCACAGAGCTCGAACGATCGCGAGCTCGCAGCTTCTCCGCTGCGCGCGGAAGAGCCAGACGCAGCGAAACGGTCGACGTCCACCGTTGAGCGCCCCTGAGGGTCGGTGGCCCCCATCGGCCATCATGGTGCGGTGTTGTTGAAGCTGCGCAATCCCAACAGAACCCAGACGGTCCCCGGCCCCGTGAAGGTGTCGGTGCTACTGGACCGCCTGGAACTCAACCGCGAATCGGTGCTGCTGATTCGCAACGGAACCATCGTCGCGGGTGACACCACCCTCCAGGACGACGACGAGGTGGAGATCCGTCCGGTGATCTCCGGCGGAGCTCTATGAAGTGCACCGTCTGCAGGGGACCGGCCCTGATCGACCTACGCCGCCACAACGCGAACTTCTGTGCCGAGCACCTCGCGAAGTTCTGCCGCGACCAGGTGGAACGTGCGATCCATGACTTCGACATGCTCGAACAGGGCGCCCGGATACTCATCGCGGTGTCCGGTGGCAAGGACTCGCTCGCGCTGTGGGACATCCTGAACCACCTCGGCTACGACACCGCCGGGCTGTACGTCGGACTGGGAATCGGTGAGTACAGCGACGTCTCCGGTCGGTTCGTGCAGAAGTTCGCTTCCGAGCGGGGGCTCGAGCTCCTCGAGGTGGACCTGCGTTCCGAGCACGGCTACGACATCCCGACCGCCGCAGAACTCACCCGGCGGTCGCCCTGTTCGTCCTGCGGACTCTCCAAGCGTCACCTGTTCGACCGCGCAGCGATCGACGGTGGCTACGACGCGCTGGTGACCGGGCACAACCTCGACGACGAGGCAGCGGTGCTGTTCGGGAACGTGATGCGCTGGCAGATGGACTACCTGGCGCGTCAACGTCCGGTTCTCCCCGAGCGCGACGGCCTGCCCCGGAAGGTGAAACCGCTGGTCAGGCTGACCGAGCGCGAGACGGCGGCCTACTGCGTGGTGACGGGCATCGACTACCAGGTCGACGAGTGCCCCATGGCGGCAGGCAACAAGCACATCGCCTACAAGGAACTGCTCAACGAGATGGAGGTCGCCTCACCCGGGACGAAGGCCGACTTCTATCTGTCATTCCAGCGGCGGGCGGTCCACCAACTGGACGGAACGCTCGCCGAAGGGCGTGAATCGCTCGGTACGTGTGATTCCTGTGGGGCGCCGTCGCCCTCAGACATTTGCGCCTTCTGCCGATTGAAGTCCACAACAGCCAGGGAGAACAGATGAATCCAGAGCTCGCAGCCGGTGACCTGGTTCAGCTGATCGATTCCAAGGGGCGCCGCTACCAGGGCGTGCTCACCAGCGGCAAGGAGTTCCACTTCCACTCCGGGATCATCACCCACGACGAGTTGATCGGACTGCCCGAGGGCTCCTCGATCAACAGTTCGCGACGTCAGTCCTACACGGTGGTTCGACCGACCCTGTCGGAGTTCGTCCTGAAGATGCCCCGCGGAGCCCAGGTGATCTACCCGAAGGATCTGGGCCCGATCCTCATGATCGCCGACATCGGACCCGGTGTGCGGGTGTTGGAGAGCGGGGTCGGCTCCGGTGCGCTCTCGATGGCCATGCTCCGCGCCGGGGCTGAGATCGTCGGTTACGAGATCCGCGAGGACTTCGCCAACCGTGCCGTTGCGAACGTGGAGCGGTTCCTGGGCGCCGAGGCCCTCGAGCGCTACTCGGTGGAGCTCCGCGACTGCTACGAGGGCATCGACGAGAGCGGACTCGACCGCGTCGTGCTGGATCTTCCCGAACCCTGGCAGGTGGTGCCCCACGCCTCCGCGGCCCTGCGCCCCGGCGGTCTGTTCCTGGCCTACACCCCGAGTGTCATGCAGGTGTCACAGCTCCGGGAGTCGCTCGCCGCCAACGGCTTCTTCGCGGCCGAGACCCTCGAGGTCCTCAACCGTGGCTGGCACGTGGAGGGCCAGGCGGTGCGTCCCGACCACCGAATGGTCGGACACACCGGCTTCCTGACCCACGCCAGGCGCTCGGCACCGCCGCCGGGGGAGTGAGCAGTTGAACGGGTTCGACCTGCTCGTTCTCATCGCGGCCGCGATCGCCGTGGTGGGCGGGTGGCGTCTCGGGCTCGTGACCCGCGCCCTCGGCTGGGTCGGAGCGCTCGTCGGAGTGGCGATCGGCATCAACCTCGCGCCGATCCTGGCCCGCTGGATCAACCCACCATCGGACACGGGCATCCTGCTGCTCACCGCCGGCACCCTGATCCTCGCCGTGTCCGCCGGGCAGGCCATCGGGGTGACCGTTGGTGCCCGGTTCCGACCGCGGCCCGACGACGCCCGGCTCCAGCGGTTCGACGCGATCGGCGGATCCGCGCTCGGTGTGCTGGGCGTGGTGGTACTCGTCTGGCTCCTGGTGCCGTTGATGGCGGCCACCGACGGCTGGGTGGCTTCGGCAACCAGGTCCTCCCAGGTGGCGAGGGCGGTCTCAGAACACCTGCCCGACCCACCGAAGTCACTCGAGAACCTCGAACGCAGCCTGGTCAACGGGAACTTCCCGCAGTTGTTCACGAACCTTCGCCCCACCCCGGAGCTGCCGGATCCACCGGAGGGGAGCCCGATCACCGCCGAACAGCTGCAGGCACTCGCATCCTCATCGGTGAAGATCCAGGGCGACGCCTGCTCGATCGTGCAATCGGGCAGCGGATTCTCGGTGGGGGACGGGCTCTGGATCACCAACGCACACGTGGTGGCGGGCACCGACTCGTCGCGCCTGACCACCGCCGACGGTGCCACCGGTACCGGCCGGGTGGTCAGGTTCGACCCGAACCTGGACCTGGCTGTGGTGCAGAGCGACGACCTGAGCGCTCCCGCACTGGGTTTCACCGACAGCACCGAGGGTGCCACCGGACTCGTGCTGGGGTTCCCCGGTGGCGGTCCGTTCCAGCCCTCACCGTTCCTGTTGGGCGACCACATGAGCGCGACGGGCTACGACATCTATGACCGATCGGTCGTCAGACGCGACCTGCTGGTGCTGTCGAGCGAACTCGAACCGGGTGACTCCGGCAGCGCCGTGGTCGATGCCGGTGGTCGGGCGATCGGTGTGGCGGTTGCGGTTGCACCCGACCGCGCAGGGGTGGCCTACGCGCTCGATGCAGCAGGGATGTCCGACTGGCTCGCCGGAACCGACGGGGAACCCGTCGACACGGGCGAATGCCTGGCCTGACCACCCCCGGTCGCCGGCGCCGGAACGGAGCCGGCGACGCTGGCGGGCGGAACTGCTACTCGGCCTCGATGAAGATGCATTCGCCGGGGCATTCCTCGGCGGATTCGATGACACCTTCGAGCTCGTCGTCGGGAATCACGGCCAGACCCTCGGGACCACCCGGATCGCTGTAGACCTTGTCGCCTTCCTTGACGTAAGCGAGTCCGTCGTCGAGCAGGGTGAATACCTTGGGGGAGATCTCCTCGCACAGGCCGTCACCCGTGCACAGATCCTGATCGATCCACACCTTCATCGCCATTTCGTGGGCCTTTCGTAGAGGTACCTGTTCGGCCGGCTCAGAGCCGTAATACCGGATTTCCCGAGTGGACCAACCACCCGGCTGATTGGCGACCGACCGTAGCGCCGGAGGCCTTCAACCACACACTTGATGCTAGCGGCCCGAGAGTTTCCACGGTACTCACCATGGAAACTATTCGTACGGCTCCGCCACAAGTGGCCCGATCGGCGCTAGAACGAGAACCGCGGCCCGGTTCCACATCCGAACCGGGCCCCAGGATCCGAGCGGCCGCGACGGCCATCACCGGAGGCAGACATGACCAGGGACCGGGAACCAGGCAGCGACGAACCCGAAGAGGACGTCCCGGCGCAGGAGGACCTCCACGAACGGGTGGCGGAGATGGAGGAGGAGATCGCCTCACTCGTGAGGCGCCTGCAGGACGCGCCCAAACGGGTCCGCACCCTCGAGGAACGTCTGCTCGAGACCAAGGGCCAACTCGCCCAGGCCGTCAGCCAGAACGAGAAGCTCTCCTACACACTGCGCGAGGCCAGGGACCACATTTCCGCCCTGCGCGATGAGGTCGAGAAGCTCACCCAGCCGCCATCGGCCTACGCCACCCTGCTCGGAACCAACGACGACGGCACCCTCGATGTGCAGGCCGCAGGCCGCAAGATGAGGGTCGAGGTGTCCCCCGACGTCGATTCCGAGGCACTCGAGAGCGGCGCCGAGGTGGTGCTCAACGAGTCCTACAACGTCGTCATGGCCCGTCGACCCGACGGCTCCGGGGAGATAGTCACCTTCAAGGAGCTGCTGGAGGACCGCAGTCGGGCACTCGTGGTCGGCCGCGCGGACGAGGAGCGCGTCGCACCCCTGGCGACATCGCTGGAGGGAGTGACCCTCAAGGCGGGTGACAACGTGCTCATGGACTCCCGCTCGGGACTGCTGCTCGAGAAGCTGCCGCGGGCCGAGGTCGAGGAACTGGTTCTCGAGGAGGTGCCCGACATCGCGTACACCGACATCGGGGGCCTCGACGAACAGATCGAGATGATCACCGATGCGGTCGAACTGCCGTTCATGCACCAGGACCTCTTCTCGCGCTACGACCTGCCCGCACCCAAGGGCATCCTCCTCTACGGGCCCCCCGGTTGCGGCAAGACCCTGATCGCCAAGGCCGTCGCCAACAGCCTGGCCAAGAAGGTGACCGAGGCGACCGGCGAGGAGGCACGGAGCTTCTTCTTGAACATCAAGGGCCCCGAGTTGCTCAACAAGTACGTGGGCGAGACCGAGCGGCACATCCGGCTGGTGTTCCAACGAGCCCGGGAGAAGGCCGAGGACGGCACGCCGGTCATCGTGTTCTTCGACGAGATGGAGTCGCTGTTCCGCACCCGCGGGACGGGCATCTCCTCGGACATGGAAGCAACGATCGTGCCCCAGCTGCTGGCGGAGATAGACGGCGTGGAGACGTTGCGCAACGTGATCGTGATCGGTGCGTCGAACCGTGAGGACCTGATCGACCCCGCGATCCTGCGCCCCGGAAGGCTGGACGTGAAGATCAAGATCAACCGGCCCGACGAGGACTCCGCCCAGCAGATCTTCCGCCGCTACCTCACTCCGGAATTGCCCCTCGACCCCGACGAGGTGAAGTCGCTCGGCGGTGGAGACCCCGCCAAGGCCGCTGCGGCGATGATCGAGCGGACCGCTGCGGAGATGTACCGGACCGACGAGACGAACCAGTTCCTGGAGGTGACCTACGCCAACGGCGACAAGGAGATCATGTACTTCAAGGACTTCTCCTCCGGGGCCATGATCGAGAACATCGTGCGGCGGGCCAAGAAGCTCGCCATCAAGCGCGAACTGGCCGAGGGCACGAGCGGGATCCGGGTGGCCGACCTGACGGCCTCGATACAACAGGAGTACAAGGAACACGAGGACCTGCCCAACACCACCAATCCGGATGACTGGGCGAAGATCTCGGGCAAGAAGGGCGAGCGCATCACCTACGTGCGCACCCTCGTGCACGATCGCGACGAGGACCCGGTCGGCGGCCGCTCCATCGAGCGGGTCGCAACGGGTCAGTACCTGTGAGCCGACACCGCTGACCTCCCCGGGAGTCGGCTGCACCTAGGGTGGCTGGCACCATGGCCATAGAGAAGATCCTGGGGATCGAAACCGAGTACGGAATCGTCGTGCGCGGCACCGCGGACGCCAACCCGATCTCGGCTTCGTCGATGCTGATCAACTCCTACATGAGCTCCCTCGCGGGTCGCCGGGCCGGGCCCGCACCCCACGTCGACTGGGACTTCGAGGACGAGATGCCCGCCAACGATGCCCGCGAAGAGGCGATCCGTCTGTCGGTCGCGCCCGAGGTCGAGACCCATCTGGTCAACACCGTGCTGACCAACGGAGCGCGCTACTACGTGGATCACGCACACCCGGAGTACTCCGCTCCGGAGTGCTCACACGCGCTCGACGCTCTCCTCTATGACCGCGCCGGCGAGGAGGTGCTGCGCCGATCGATGACCGCCGCCACCGAGTTCCTCCCCGAGGGGCAGGAACTGGTGGTCTACAAGAACAACTCCGACGGCAAGGGCAACAGCTACGGCTGCCACGAGAACTACCTGTTGGACCGTGCGTTGCCCTTCGGAGCCGTGGTCGCGCACCTCACCGCCCATTTCGTGACCCGCCAGATCTTCATCGGGTCGGGCAAGGTCGGTTCCGAGAGCCCGGGCGCACGCACCGACGAGGTGCCGTTCCAGATCACACAGCGTGCCGACTTCTTCGAGGAGGAGGTCGGACTCGAGACCACCCTCAAGCGGCCGATCATCAACACCCGCGACGAACCCCACGCCGATGCGCAGCTCTACCGCCGACTGCACGTGATCGCCGGCGACGCCAACATGAGCGAGACCGCGACCCTGCTCAAGCTCGGAACCACGGCGCTGGTGTTGGCCATGCTCGAGGACTCCGAGGCGGGCGAACCACTCCGTCTCGCCGCACCGGTCGGTGCGATGCACGCGGTGTCGAGGGATCTCGGACTGGACCTCGGGCTCCGGATGTCGGACGGGTCGACCATGACCGCCCTGGAAATCCAGTGGGAACTACACCGGCGTGTGTCGAACTGGGCAGAACTGCACGGTTTCGAAGTGGTCGGCGGCGAGGAGGTGGGCACCAGGATCCTCGAGACCTGGCGCGAAGTGCTCGAGGGGCTCGACTCCGATCCGATGGGCCTCGCAGACCGTCTCGACTGGGTGGCGAAGTACCGGCTGTTCTCGGCCTACCGCGAACGCCACGACCTCGAATGGAACGATGCGAGGCTCAGGGCGATGGACCTGCAGTACCACGACCTGAGGCCCGAGCACGGCCTCGCGGGGCGTCTGGGCCTGCAGCGGATCCTCGAGGAACACGACGTGCTGGAGGCGATCACCGAACCGCCCTCGACCACCCGTGCCTACTTCCGCGGAAAGTGCCTCGAGAAGTTCCCCGCCGAGGTGGTGGCTGCCAACTGGGACTCCCTGGTGTTCGACGTGGGTGGCTCGGCCCTCCAGCGCGTTCCGATGATGGAACCGGGCCGGGGCACCAGGTCACACGTGGGCGAACTACTCGACTCCGTCGACACGGCGGGGGAGCTCCTCGCAGCCCTCGGCACCTAGCCACGACCGGGACCGGGCGCCCACAGCCACCCGCTCCCGCCGGCTCCGGTCGACCCTGCGGGCAGACAGTGACCCACTCTCCGCAGATGCCCGGGCTACGGTGACGGGATCATCGAGACGGTGCGGATCCACACCACCGGTCGTGGCCGCAACGGTCCGGATGCCCGGGAGGAACACACCATGGCGGAACGAGAACAGAAACGCAGGGACACCGGCGGCCGACGCGAGGATGCCGCAGAGGTGACGAGCGAGGATTCCCCGGCGACGAGTGAGACGGGCGACAAACTCAAAGCCGAGATGGACGACCTTCTCGACGAGATCGACGACGTGCTCGAGACCAATGCCGAGGACTTCGTGAAGTCGTACATCCAAAAGGGCGGTCAGTAGCCACCACGGCGTTAGCCTTCGGTGCCGTGAACCTACCTCTGTACACACCCCAGGAGGATCCCGGTCCCGACTTCGCCGCGCTGGTGAGGCGCAGCGGGATGTTCCCCGAGACCACCCCGAGCGGATTCTCCGGCCAGATCGAGGTGCCCCACGGCACCACCTGTGTGGCCATCCGCCACGGCGACGGCGTGGTCATGGCGGGCGACCGACGTGCCACCGCCGGCAACTTCATCTCGCACCGCTCGATCGAGAAGGTGTTCCCCGCGGACCGCTACTCGGGCGTGGCCATCGCCGGAGCGGCCGGTCCGGCCATGGAGATGGTGCACCTGTTCCAGCTGCAACTGGAGCACTACGAGAAGGTCGAGGGCTCTCCGGTCAGCCTCGAGGGCAAGGCCAACCAGCTCTCCCAGATGGTCCGCAACCACCTGCCCGCAGCGATGACGGGGCTCGGAGTGGTGCCGATCTTCGCCGGCTACGACACCAACCGGGCTGCGGGACGGATCTTCCAGTACGACGTCACCGGCGGCCGCTACGAGGAACGCGACCACGCCACGACCGGCTCGGGGGGCATGCAGGCCACCACGGTCATCAAGTTGGGCCTCCGGTCGGACCTGAGCGAGTCGGACACGATCGACCTCGCCCTGCGCGCCCTGTTGGAAGCGGCCGACGAGGACTCCGCCACCGGCGGGCCCGACATGGTCCGCGGCATCTACCCGGTGGTCGCGACGATCGGACCCGCAGGCTTCACCCGGGTGGACGACGACGACCTCGCCGCACGATTCGAGACCATTCTCGCCGCGCTGCGCGAGAGCCACTCATGACGTGCGGGTCACCATCACCGTGTGAGGATCCGGCTCCGCCGGTCCGAACCACAACAGGAGGGCGACTGCAGGTCGCTCATCCAGAACCTCGGTGGACAGCCCCCGGTTGCTCACCGGAACAAGGAGCCCGCTCATGACCATGCCGTTCTACGTGGCCCCGGAACAGATGATGAAGGACCGGGCGGACTACGCCCGCAAGGGCATCGCCCGGGGCCGGGCCCTGGTGGCCTCCATCTGCGCGGATGGAATCGTCCTCTGTGCGGAGAACCCCTCGAGGATGCTCCGCAAGATCTCCGAGATCTACGACCGCATCGGGTTCGCGGGGGTGGGCAAGTACAACGAGTTCGACCAGCTGCGGATCGCAGGGATCCGCCACGCCGACCTGAAGGGATTCTCCTTCTCGCGTGAGGACGTGGACGCCAGGAGCCTCGCCAACCAGTACGCACAGATCCTGGGCAACGTGTTCACCCATGAGATGAAGCCCATGGAGGTCGAGATCCTCGTGGCCGAGGTGTCCGCCTCGGCGGCCGACGACCAGCTGTTCCACATCCTCTATGACGGCACGCTCATCGACGAGGGTGGCTACTGCGTGCTGGGTGGTCAGGCAGAAGCCGTGGGCGAACGCATGGAGGCGGGGTGGAACGTGGATGCTGACCGCGACGAGGCCGTGGCGCTGTGCGTGTCGGCACTGGCGGGCGAGGACCGCGCGCTGACACCCACCGACCTCGAGGTGGCCGTGCTGGAGCGCGACGGCGATCGGCGGACCTTCCGCCGACTGGAGGACGACGAGGTATCCCGGGCTCTGCCCGACTAGCGCGCCGCGGTGCCCAGGGCGATGCCACACCGCCGGCCCGGAAGCCCTATAGGTTGAATCGGGATGCAGCGCAGGATCTTCGGGCTCGAGAACGAGTACGGCGTCACCTGCACCCTGCGCGGACAAAGACGACTCAGCCCCGACGAGGTGGCCCGCTACCTGTTCAGGCGGGTCGTGTCCTGGGGACGGTCCTCCAACGTGTTCCTGGCCAACGGCGCGCGCCTCTACCTCGATGTGGGCTCGCACCCCGAGTACGCCACCCCCGAGTGCGACTCGCTCAGCGACCTGATCGCACACGACAAGGCAGGGGAGTGGATCCTCGGCCAACTGCTCGATTCTGCTGAGCAACGACTCGCGGATGAGGGCATCCGTGGCGACATCTACCTGTTCCGCAACAACACCGACTCCGCCGGCAACAGCTACGGCTGCCACGAGAACTTCCTCACCACCCGCACCGACGAACTCGTCCGGTACTCCGAGGTGCTGATCCCGTTCCTGGTCAGCAGACAGATCTACGCCGGCGCCGGCAAGGTCCTCCACACCGCACGTGGTGCGCAGTTCGCCATCTCCCAACGGGCCGAACACATCTGGGAAGGGGTTTCCTCGGCCACGACGCGATCCCGCCCGATCATCAACACCCGTGACGAGCCCCACGCGGATTCCGATCGCTACAGACGGCTCCACGTGATCGTGGGCGACTCCAACATGAGCGAGTACGCCACCTACCTGAAGGTGGGTGCTGCCGCCCTCGTGCTCAGGATGCTCGAGGACCCCGGCGTGGTGCTGCGGGACATGACCCTCGAGAACCCGATCCGGGCGATCCGCGAGATCTCCCACGACCTCACACTGGCCGCTCCCGTGAAGCTCGCGAACGGCCGTGAACTGACCGCGCTGGAGATCCAGTCCGAGTACCTCGAGCGGGCTCTGCGCTATGCCCAGAACCATGAGCTGTCGCCCCAGGAGAAGCAGGCACTCACCATGTGGGAGCACGTCATGGTCGGTCTCCAGACCGACCCGATGTCACTGCACCGCGAGATCGACTGGGTGACCAAGTACCAGCTCATCGAGGCCTACATGGCTCGCCACGACCTGGAACTGGCCGACCCCCGCGTCGCTCTGGTCGACCTCCAGTACCACGACATCCGGCGTTCGCGCTCTGTGTTCTACAAGCTCCAGGACGCGGGCCGCGTCGAACGGGTCGTGACCGATGCCGACATCATCGAGGCGATGGAGACGCCACCACAGACCACGCGCGCAAGGTTGCGGGGCGAGTTCATCCGCAAGGCCAAGGAGCGAAAGCGCGACTACACCGTCGACTGGGTGCACCTGAAGCTCAACGACCAGGCACAGCGAACCGTGCTCTGCAAGGACCCGTTCCGCTCAACCGATGACCGGGTCCAGCGTCTGATCGACGCTCTCTGAAACCGAGTCGGCCGTGCCCAGATTCCAGACCGTCGAGGTGACCGAGGTTCTCGAGGAGAGATCCGGGCTACAGCGTTTCGCAGTGCGCATGGCCGACGGGACGACTGCGAGGGCCTACGCACTGACAGATCTGGTCGGGACAGCACAGGTGGGCGAGAAGCTCGTCTGCAACACCACGGCGGTCGACCTGTCACTCGGAACCGGTGGATGGCACGTCGTGCACTGGAACCTGTCTCGGAGCGAGCTGGACCTGCCCGGTCCCGACCACATCATGAAGCTGCGCTACACCAGCCTGCAGGCCGACGTGGGAACCAGCGAGCTGGAGCACCCCGAGGCGACCGACAGGCCCCTCGGGGGCCGACCGGTGGTGGTCTGCACGGTGCACAGCCAGATGGCCATGGTCGCGCTCGGGTTCGCCCATGCAGCTCCGGGCCGCCGGCTCGCCTACGTGATGACCGACGGAGCCGCGCTTCCACTGGCGTTGAGCGACCTGGTGGCCCGCCTCAGGGAGCGCAAGCTGTTGGCGGGCAGTGTCACCGCCGGGCATGCCTTCGGCGGAGACCTGGAAGCCGTCACCCCCGCGGCAGCGATGGGACTGGCGGCACACGTGCTCGATGCGGACGCGATCGTGGTGAGCATGGGTCCCGGGGTCGTCGGCACCGGCACCGCGCTCGGAACCACGGCGGTCGAGGCCGCCGGGCTGTTGGACACCGCTGCGGCCAGAGGGGGAGTGCCGGTGCTCTGCGGCCGCTTCTCGGAGGGTGATCCCCGTCCGCGACACCGGGGCATGTCGCACCACGTCTCCACCGTGCTCGACCTGATCGGCTGCAGACCGCTGATGGCGGCGGTTCCCGATGTGGTGAGCTCTCTCGAGGGGGTGGAACCCAGAGCAGTCGTCCCCGCGGACCCCCGGGAGCTGCTCGACCGCCACGACCTCGAGGTGACCACGATGGGGCGGCGCTGTGAGGAGGACCTCGTCTTCTTCGAGGCGGCGACGGCAGCGGGCCAGCTCGCGGCAGCTCTGTCTTCAGACCGGCCCCCGACGAGCACCTAGGGTCGCCACGTGGACAAGTTCACCCGGCAACTCAATCTGGTGGCGCTGCTGGAACAAGCGGGGAACGACCTGACCTTCGCCGAGATACGCGAACGACTCCGCTCGGAGGCCTATCCACAACGGGATCCGGAGTCCGCGCGTCGCGCCTTCGAACGCGACAAGGCCGATCTGCTGCAGATGGGTGTCCCGCTCGAGTCGAGATCCCCGGGCGACGACCCGTCACGCACGGTGTACGGGATACGCCCCTCGGCAGCCGAGATCGAAGACCCCGGTTTCACCCCCGAGGAGCTGGCCGCCCTGCGCTTCGCCGCCACCGCGCTGGCGCTGCGTTCGGAGGACTCGACCACGATGGAGGATGCGGTCGACGGACTGCGCAAGTACGGCGGGCTCGGAGCGGACGAACCCACCAGAACCGTGGCGGAGCTGAGCCTCGATCGCAACGTGAGGACGATCTTCACCGCGATACTCGAGCGTAGGCCCGTCGGATTCACCTACGGCGCCGAGACCCGCAGGGTGCTCCCGCTGCAGCTCGCCAGCCGCGCCGGCCACTGGTACCTGCGCTGTCTCCACGTCGACGGGGGACACTCACGCACCTACCGACTCGACCGGATCGAGGGCACGGTGCTCCCCCTCGAAGGAGAGGGGGACGACCCCGCGGAGCCCACCCGGACCGGTGGCGCAGCCCCCGGCGACGCGCCGGGCGAGAACGCGCCGGTTGAGCGCGGTCCGGTCGGATCACTGCGGTTCCGGCCCTGGGAGTTCGGCGAGGGTGAACCGCTACGGGCTCTGGTGCGACTCGACCCGGCCGCAGCTGCGGTCGCCCTGGCGGGTGACCCCGACCTGGCGGTGCACACCAAGGGTCCCGACGGCACCGTGATCGCCCTGGAGGTGCGCAACCCGGAAGGCCTCTGGCCCTGGCTGCTGGCCTTCCTCGAACGTGCCGAGCTGACCGCTCCCGCCAGCCTGCGGAGCGACTACGCCGACCTGCTGCGCTCGATGGCCAGGGCCGATGTGGAGGAGTCAGGATGAGTGCCCCGGGCAAGAAGATGAACGATGCCGAGCGCGTCGAGGTGATGCTCAGCGTGCTGCCCTGGTTGGCCGCACGCGGTGGAGCTCCCCTGTCGGAGGTGGCCGAACACTTCGGGGTCGACCGCGAGCGGCTCCGCGATGACCTTCTGCGGGTGTTCTACGACGTGGAACCAGAGGTCGGTGCGGACAACATGGTCGATGTCCACATAGACGATTCCGACGACGAGTGGGTGACCGTCGCCCTACCGGGATCGTTCGAGCAACCACCTCGGCTCGACCACTCCGAAGCACTGGCACTGCTCGCAGCCGGCACCGCGTTCGTCGACGAGCGGGGCTCGGAACTCGCGTTGGAACCGGCGTTGCGCAAGTTGGGCGCGGTGCTGGGCCCCGGCGCGGCAACAGCGCTGGACGTGGACCTCGGCGGTGGAGACCCGGATCTGCGGAGACTCCTGCGCACCGCGGTGGAGCAACAGCGCTCGGTGGTGCTCGAGTACTTCGCGTGGGGATCCGACGAGGTCGGGGTGCGCACGGTCGACCCGTGGGCCGTTCACAGCGTGACGGGCAACTGGTACCTGACCGGGTGGTGCCACGACCGAGAGGCCAGCCGACACTTCAGGCTCGACCGGGTTCTCTCGGCCGAGGCCACCGAGGATCCGATCCGCACCCCGGCCCCGACCGACCTGCCCCACCCCACACCGGGAGTGGGTCGGGCCGAACACACCGTCGAGGTGACACTGCCCGTGCAGCACGTCTGGCTCGTCGACTCCTTCCCCGTCGAATCGTTCGAGGACCTGGGAGACCGGGTCAGGGTGACGGTGGCGGTGTATTCCGAGTCGTGGCTCGACAGGCTCCTGGTGCGGCTTCCCGAGGATGCGACCGTGCACGACGCGCAGGGCACAGACCTCTGGCGACGCCGGGGCGAGGTCGCCCGCCGGATCATGATCGCGGCCGGGATCGATCCATCCGCCGATAGCGTGAGTGCATGACTGCTGCGTCCGGGATGCCCGACCCGGACCCGAGCGCAGTCCCGGTGGACCAACCGGTGAGCGAGACCGACCAGGCCGGCGACAGCGGCCCTTCACCGGTCCGAAACGCCCTCGAGTGGATCGGGGTGATTCTCGGCGCAGTCGTGATCGCACTCCTGGTGCGCAACTTCGTGGTCCAGTCGTTCCAGATCCCGAGCGGGTCGATGCACCCCACCCTGGTCGAGGGCGACCGGGTGCTCGTCAACAGGCTCAGTTACAAGCTCCACGACATCAACCGCGGTGACGTGATCGTCTTCGCCCGTCCCGACACCGCACCTGCGGCTGCGGGAGAACCCGATGACCTCATCAAGCGGGTGGTCGCCCTGGGAGGGGAGACGATCCAGGCACGCGACGGCAAGGTCTACATCGACGGCCAACTCCTCGACGAGCCATACCTTCCCGCGGGGACGGTCACCAACGATCTCGACGAACCCGTCACCGTGCCCGAGGGTGAGGTGTTCGTGATGGGCGACAACAGGTCCAATTCCGCGGACAGTCGCTTCATCGGCCCGATCGACGAGGATTCCGTGGTCGGGCGGGCGTTCGCCATCATCTGGCCGTTGTCGAGGTTCAGCGGACTCTGAGTCGGGTCCTGCACAGGGCTCGCCGCGTCCCGGCGGTCCGGTGTGGCCGGTCCCCTCGGATCGCCCGCCTCGATCAACCAGATGTGGGCCAGCCAGGTGTGGGCCAGCCAGGTGTGGGCCAGCCAAGTGTGGATCAGCCAGGTGTGGATCAACCAGGTGTGGTGAGCATGGCGGGGTCCGATCCGCAGATGATGTCCACCCCGGCGGCCCGCGCACGGCGCAGATGCCTCGGGTAGTCCACCCCCGTCACCGCCACCATCCGACCGAACCGGTGCATCAGGGTCGTCGCTCCGAGACCGACCTTGTCCTCGGCGACGAGCACGCCTTCGAGCCCTTCTGCGCGCAACGTGGCCGCATGGCGTTCGGCGCCGTGGCGTTCCCGGGCAGGATCACACTCGTGCAGCAACCGGGTTGCCGGCGACTCCTCGCGGACCTGCACCAGGGTGGCGAGTTCGGTGGAGACCAGCCACAGGTTCTCCAGCATCCCGGCGCGTCGGGCGGAGTCCACCACGGCCGTTGCGGTGGTGACATCGGTGGCGTCGACAACCAGGTCGTACGCCGCGTCCCGGCCGAGGGCGTCGATGTCGCCGATGCTGATCTCCTTGCGGGAGCGGCGCCTGGAGCTCCCTGCGGCGCGCAGACGCAGACCGTCGGTGGCGGAAACCGCCCGGAACCTCACGCCGTCGGCTCCGGCTGCCAGCAGGGCTGAGACCACGCCCGTGGCCCCTGCGCCTCCGTCGGGGGCGGTCACACCCTCGATCCACACTCTCTGGAGATCCCCGCTCATCTCCCCATGTTGCACACAGGACCGCGGCCACGGCCAGATCGCCCTGCCACCGGCCGCCGACGGAGTTTCCGAGGGATTTCGCTCCGAAATTGTCAATTGCGGGTGGCAGCTGGCCGAAGTGTAAGTGGAAGCCGACAGGAGAGACCCGATGGCACTCATTCGAGCAACATGCAGCGACTGTGGAGACGTGGAGCTCCGGTCGCGTGACCTCAAGGTACGGATGTGCCGGAACACCGAGGCAGCGACCTATCTGTTCCGTTGTCCCACCTGCGCAATGATCGAGGTACGACCGGCCGAGTCACACGTCGTCGACGTGCTGCTGGCCGCCGGGGTGAACAGCACCGAATGGGATCTCCCGGCCGAACTGCACGAGAGGGTCGGCGGTCCGGCGATCACCCACGACGACGTCCTCGACTTCCACGACCTGCTCAGCACTGCGGACTGGTTCTCCACGCTCGCGTCGATGACCGACCGCTGAACCCCCGCCGGCTGGCGAGGGGAGTGCCCGAGAACGGGCTCTGAGGACCCACGACCGCACGCAGGTACCATTGCGCGATGTCCCATCTCGCGCGACCCGAGACGTTCGGGTTCATCGTCGAGAACATCGGCGGAGGCGAGATCGTGGTGATCGCGTTTCTCGCGCTGGTCGTGCTGGGCCCGGACCGCATACCCGAGATGGCTCGTGGCGCAGGTCGGCTCATCAACCGAGCCAAGTCGATGACCAATGACCTCACCGGCGACATGGCTGACGTGATCAACGATCCGGCAATGCAACCCATCCGGGAGCTGGGGGAGTTCGCCACCCGACCACGGCAGAAGCTGGCTGAGTACGCCCTCGAGGCCGAGGCGGAGGAGCGACAGCGCAAGGCCGACTCCGACGAGGGGACCGGTTCCGACAAGGGGACCGGTCCCGACGAGATGGCCGACACAGACAGGTCGGCTGACCCGGACACCACGGCTGGCGCCGGGGGTGAGGTCGACGGCACCGCCCCGGTCGATCCCACCGCAGAGCCCAGCGGCGCCGAGGTACCCGGGCCCACCGAGGGTCCCCGACAGGCCGAGAACCCAGAGGAGAACCCCCAGCCGCCCCGGGACGGCACAGACCTCCAAGACGGCACAGACCTCCAAGACGGCACAGACCTCCATGACGGCACAGACCTCCATGACGGAGTGGCCAGCGGGCCCGCCGCCGAGAGTTGACCCGAACAGCTGTGACCGCACGAATCTTCAAGGGCGCCGAGCGCGATCCGAACAACATGAGCCTCGGGGACCACCTCCGCGAGCTCCGACGACGGCTGTTCATCTGCCTGGGAACCATCGTCATCGCTCTCATCCCTGCGTGGTTCGCCTACCCGTGGCTGGTGGACTTCCTCAACGCTCCCTACTGCGATGCGCAGCTGTCGCTGGATCCCGAGGCCACCTGCAGGTTCCTCGAGACGAACCTGCTCGACCCGTTCACACTCCGACTGCGGATCGCTGGATGGGGCGCGGTGATACTGGCCATGCCGGTGATCCTCTGGCAGCTGTGGCGGTTCATCGCACCGGGGCTCTACAAACGTGAGCGGCGCTACGCCTTCGCCTTCGTGGGATCCGGGACCGCTCTGTTCGCACTCGGGGCGGCCATCGCCTACTACACCCTCACCAAGGCGACCGAGTTCCTGATCGGAATCGCCGGCAACGAGGTCGAGGTGCGAGCGGGCATCGGCAACTTCACCCGCCTGGCGTTGCTGATGATGGTCGCGTTCGGCGTGGGCTTCCAGTTCCCGGTGGTGATGACCGCGCTGCAGATGACCGGGGTGGTCACACCCCAGAAGCTCGCTTCGTGGCGCCGCCAGGCGATCCTGCTGATAGTCGTGCTGGCCGCCGGGATCACACCCTCGGGCGACCCCTTCAGCCTCTTCGCCCTGGCAATTCCCATGTACCTCCTGTTCGAGGTCAGCATCCTGATCGGGCGACTCTGGAACCGGCGCAAGCGCAAGCGTTCCGAACGAGACTCCACCAGCGAAGCCGCTGCCGGGTCCGGGAACTGATGACGGCCGAGGACCGCGGACTGGATCATGGATTCCCGCTGGATCCGTTCCAGCGGACCGCCGGCTCGGCCATCGACGACGGTCGCAACGTGCTCGTGTCGGCACCCACGGGTTCGGGCAAGACCGTCGTGGCGGAGATGGCGATCGAGGCCGCCCTCCGACAGGGTTCACGCGCGTTCTACACGACGCCGATCAAGGCCCTGTCGAACCAGAAGTTCCACGATCTGGGCGCTGCGCTGGGAGTCGACTCGGTGGGTCTGCTCACCGGGGACCACGTGATCAACCCGGATGCCCCCGTGGTCGTCATGACCACCGAGGTGCTGCGCAACATGCTCTACTCGCACAGCGCTGCGGTCGACGGGCTCGGATGGGTGGTGCTCGACGAGGTGCACTTCCTGCAGGACGCCTACAGGGGGCCCGTGTGGGAAGAGGTCCTGATCCACACGCCCGCCTCGGTACGTTTCGCCTGCCTGTCGGCCACGGTCTCCAACGCCACCGAACTGGGCGAGTGGATCGAGGCACTCCGCGGACCCACCGAGACCGTCGTGGAGCACCGCAGGCCGGTGGAACTCGACCTGCTCTACATGGTGGCGGACCGGCAGTCCCCGGTCGACCACCTCCTGCCGCTGCTGATCGACGACCGGCCCAACGAGATCGGCGCATCGTTCGACCGCGACGACTCGGGCCGGGATGCCAGACAGGGTGGACGACCCAGGCGACGGTTCCGCACCCCGCGGCGCACCGATGTGGTCGAGCGGCTCGAGAGCGAGTCGTTGCTGCCTGCGATCTACTTCGTGTTCAGCCGCAAGGGCTGCGACGAGGCAGCCCGGCGTTGCTTCGACGACGGCGTCCGCCTCACCAGCAGCGCAGAGGCGGCCGAGATCCGCTCCGTGGTGGAGGACGCCACCTCCGGGTTGGATGACGGGGATCTCGACGTCCTCGGGTACGACCGCTTCTCCGAGGCGCTGGCACGGGGCATCGCGTCGCACCATGCCGGAATGGTCCCGGCCTTCCGCGAAGCGGTGGAGCAGTGCTTCACCCGAGGGCTGGCCAAGGTGGTGTTCGCCACCGAGACCCTGGCCCTGGGAATCAACATGCCGGCGCGGTCGGTGGTGATCGAACAGCTCACCAAGTACACCGGCGACGGCCACGCCATGCTCACACCTTCACAGTTCACACAGCTGACCGGACGAGCCGGCCGCCGCGGTATCGACACCCGCGGCGCTGCGGTGATCCTCTGGTCGCCCTATGTGGACTTCGAAGCGGTGTCCACCCTCGCTGCCAGCCGAGAGTTCCCCCTGCGTTCCTCGTTCCGCCCCAACTACAACATGGTCGTGAACCTGGTCGCCAACCACCCCGAGGACCAGGTGAGATCGGTGCTTGGGCGCTCGTTCGCCCAGTTCCAGGCAGACCGTTCGCTGGTCGACACGAGATCCAGGTTGAAAAGGCTCAGCGACGACATCGGTGAAGCAGAAGCGGAGCTGCTCGAGCTGGGAGTCGATCCGGGCCAGGCCGAGGTGCTGCGTCGGAATCGGGCGGAGGTGCGACGGCTGGAATCCCGGGCCACGTCCACCGATGGTGAGGTGGCGGCGGCGCTCGCAAGGTTGTCCCCGGGCGATCTGCTGCAGTTCGAGGGACCCGGTACCCAGCGCCTGGCGGTGGTGGTGGCGACCGCACAGCGATCCGGTGGCACCCGCATAGATGCGGTGACCCCCAGGGGAAAGCCGCTCCGGCTGGTCGCGGGTGGCCTGTCGCGCCCTCCCCGGGTGATCGGTCGGGTGCAGCTACCGGTGCCGCACCTACCCAAGGACCCCGGTTTCAGGCGAGAGGCCGCAGCCCGACTGCGTCGCGTCAACACCAAGCGACTGCCGAAACAGAAGCAACGACCCCGGACCGACGACTCAGAACTCGCCGCCGCCAGGGCCGCACTCGAGAACTCCGAGCTGGCCGACCACGAGCAGCTCGACCGAGTGGTCGAGCTGGCCGACGAGCTGGAACGCCTGAAGCGCTCGGTTCGCTCCGCGGAGAAGCAGCTCCGCAAGCGTGACACCGACATCGTGTCTCGCTTCGATTCCATCCGCAGCGTCCTCGAACGCCACGACCACATCGAGAACTGGAGCCTGACCTCGGGCGGCCGACGACTGCGGAAGATCTTCTGTGAGTCGGATCTTCTCGTGTCGTTGGCGCTCGGGGCGGGAATCTTCGACTCGTTGGACGCGCCCGGGCTCGCCGCTGTAGCGAGCTGCTTCACCCACGAACACCGGGGCGCCGAACGGCCTCCACCGCCCCGACTTCCCAACCGTCAGCTCCAGCTCCGCTTCGACGACGTGATGGCTCTGTGGCGACCGCTGGCAGCTGAAGAGGCCGCCCTCGGCCTGCCGGTCACCCCCGAGCCGTCGGCGGGGTTCGCCGCTCCAGCTCACCGCTGGGCATCCGGTGCACCGCTGGTCGACAGCCTCGACGAGGAGATGTCGGGCGGCGACTTCGTACGCAACGTGCGCACCCTGGTCGACCTGTTGGCCCAGATCGCCACCGCCTCCAGCGGCACGACCTCTGACAATGCGCGCGCAGCGGCGGACCAGATGCGCAGGGACGTGGCGGCGTGAGCCTGCACCGGCCGCCGTCGCCATGACCATCCGCAGGGGCCAGACCTGGGGTGAGCCCGGCTCCCTGGCGCCCGGCGCACCGCTCATCGACCGCGACGCCGATCTGGTGCCCAGCGTGGCGGACCGACTCGAAGAGGGTGGCCCCTCCGACCGCGGGCGACCCGAGGTGGGGCTGCTCGGCGGCGACCTCCATCGCACTCTGGGGTCGCCCCAGCACACCGCCGACGAGCTGCGATCGGGCGAGGGCATGCGGTTCCCGGTCGACCTGGTGGAGGTGACGCTGCACCCGATCGAGGGCGGGAGTGTGCAGTGGTGGTTCTGCGCCCACCTGATCGCCGTCGAAGGCCGCTCGCGACCCTTCGAATCACCCACGTATGTGGCCATGAACGGCAACTACCTCGGCGAACTCGACCTCGGACCCAGGGCACATCCCGGCGACGGACTGGTCGACGTGACCGAAGGACGCCTCCCTCGCAAGGACCGGCGTGCAGCGCGACGGCGGTACGCGACGGGTACCCACCTGCCGCATCCGGCGCTGCGTACGCGCCGGGTCGGCGCCGACGAGGTCACCTTCGACCGGCCGATGTCGGTGCGTCTCGACGGCGGGTCCGCCCGACAGGTGACCGCGTTGGAGCTCCGCTGCATGCCGGACGCACTCACCGTGGTCGTGTAGCCGCACGGACTGGAGCGCATCGGCCGCCGGTACCCTTGCGGACATGGACGCGTGGCTGTTGGACGAATCTCCGGGCCGGTACAGGTGGGGCGAGATCGCCGATCCCGTGCCCGGGGCCGGCCAGGTGAGGATCGAGGTCCGTGCGTCGGCACTGAACCACATGGACCTCTGGCTGACCACCGGGATGCCGAAGCCGAAGGCCTTCCCGCACATCCCGGGCAACGATGTGACAGGGGTGGTCGAATCCGTCGGCGAGGGCGTCGAGGACTGGTCCACGGGCGACGAGGTCGTCGTGAACACCGCACTGGTCCCGGCCGAGGCCCTGTCGATGGGTATCGACTCGGTCCTGCATCCCGATCTGCGGCTGCTCGGCGAGCAGTGCAACGGCGGTCACGCACGCTATTGCGTCGTGGATGCCCACCAACTGGTGGGCAAACCGCCGAACCGCACCTGGGCGGAGGTTGCCACCTATCCGGTAGCGCTGACCACGGCCTGGCGCCTCCTGCGAAGGGCACGCCTCTCCGCCGGCGAGGTGGTCCTCATCACCGGGATCGGCGGCGGGGTCGCGGTGGCGGCCATGTCCCTGGCCCTGCATCTCGGCGCCGAGGTGGTGGTCACCTCGCGCGATCCGCTCAAACGTGAACGGGCACTCTCCCTCGGCGCCTCGGCCGCCTTCGACAGTTCCGATGCCTTCCCGGTGTCCGCGGACATCGTGGTGGACAGCGTTGGGCCGGCGGTCTGGAAGCCCGCCATGCGGACTCTCCGGCCGGGAGGTCGGATGTGTGTCTACGGAGGAACCACCGGACCCAAGGTGGAACTGGAGCTACCCCGGCTCTTCTTCAAGCAGCTCGAGATCATCGGGGCCACCTGTGGGAGCCAGGAGGAGTTCGAGACCGCCACGGGCTTCATGGCCGACGGACTCGAGGTCGTGATCGACGAGATCCTTCCGTTGGCGGAGTACCCGCGCGCGCTGGAGCGGCTCAAGGCGGCGGACCAGTTCGGCAAGATCGTCCTCGAGCACCCCTGACGAGGGCGCCCGGATCTAGATTCGGCGCATGAACCCGCATCCGGAACCCGCTGGCAGCACGGACCTGAAGGACAGGGCCTGCGCCGTCGTCGACGACATCGGCGACGAGCTGGTCGCGATCTCACACGACATCTGGGAACACCCCGAGTTGGGATTCGGCGAACACCACGCCCATGAGGCGCTGTGCAGCAGCCTCGAGGCACACGGGCTGCACACCACTCGCTCGGCCTATGGCCTCGAGACCGCATTCGAGGCCACAGCGGGCGACAGCGGGCCCGAGATCGCCGTGCTGTGCGAGTACGACGCGCTGCCGGGAATCGGTCACGCGTGCGGGCACAACATCATCGCCGCAGCCGGTCTGGGAGCGGGAATCGCCGCGGCAGCGGTCGCCTCGGACGCCGGGGGACGGTTGCGGGTGCTCGGCACGCCGGCCGAGGAGGGCGGGGGAGGGAAGGTGTTCATGGCCCGAGAGGGTGCGCTCGATGGTCTGAGCGCTGCGATGATGGTGCACCCCGCCGACCACGATCTGTCCCAGATGGACTGCATCGCCATCCAACAGCTGTTCGTCACCTACCACGGCCGCGCAGCACATGCGGCCGCCGCCCCCGAGCAGGGGGTGAACGCCCTGGACGCGGCGGTGCTCGGCTACATGGGAATCGCCGCGCTGCGCCAACACATAGGAGAGCGCGACCGGATCCACGGCGTGTTCACCAATGGCGGCGACAAGCCCAACATCGTCCCCGCCGAGGCGTCGATGCACTGGTACGTGCGTTCCAGGGACCTGGCATCACTGGCGGAGTTGCAGGAGAGGGTGCTGGCAGCCCTGCAGGCGGGTGCTACGGCCACTGGAGCGTCGATGACCTACGAGTGGCACGACCCTGCCTATGCCGACATGCTCACCGATGACCGGCTGCTCGCCATGTACGCCCACAACGCGGCCCGGATCGGCAGATCGCTCGATGGCAGCGATGCCTCCCCGGTGGTGGGCAGCACCGACATGGGCAACGTGAGCCACGAGGTGCCGTCGATCCACCCCATGATCGCCGTCGCCCCACCCGGGGTCGCCATACACACCCCGGAGTTCGCGGAACACGCCCGCAGCCCGGCGGGCGATCGGGCGGTGTTGGACGGTGCCAAGGCCATGGCCTGCACCGTGATCGACGCCTGGGAGGCGTGGGGGTAACCGCGACCTGGAGGTCCACCGGCAATATGCTCCACTGCGTGTCCGGGCAGACCCCACTCGTAGCCAACTACGTCCCCGAGGAGTTCACGCCGGACGAGCGCGACATCCTCCGCCCGTACTTCACGAATCTCGACGGGCCCGTGTTCGCGCTCGTGAACCTGCCCGAGGTGGTCAAGGGCGCCCTGTTCGCGCGCTACTCCCGGTCCTCCAAGTCGCTACGACGCCTGTTCCTCGACGAGTTCGTCGGTGAACTGGACACCGCCGGGGATGCCACGGTGGATGCCACGATCGGCCTGGAGCGCGCAGAGGCCCTCTATGACCGGGTGTTCTTCGAGTACGGCGATGACAGCGTGGCCCAGCTCGGAGGAGTCCACCTCGCCTGCGAGCAGGCCTCCAACATCCTCACGAAGATCCTCGAGTGGGGACGGCTCATGTCGTACCTCGAGCAGTCCACCCGCTACATCCCCTATGACGAACGGTTGGGCGGGCGCTACCGCTACCACCGCGATCCCGACATCGTGTCGTCGAAGCTCGGTGCCCGCTACGTGTCGGACATGGACCAGCTCTTCACGATCTACTCGGAGCTGGCCACCGAGATGACCGAGCACTTCAGGGGACTGCACCCCAAGGGTGAGGGCGACTCCGACTTCGTCCACCGTCAGGCGGTACGCGCCAAGGCCTTCGACGCCGTTCGCGGGATCCTGCCCGCTGCGGCCCTGTCCAACGTCGGGATCTACGGCTCGGGCCAGGCCTACGAGGCACTGCTGGTGAGGATGAGGGCATCGACGCTGCCCGAGGCCCGCCACTACTCCGAGCTGATGCTCCACGAGCTGCGCAAGGTCGTGCCGAGCTTCCTGAAGCGGGTGGACCTGCCCGACCGCGGCGTCGCCACGTCGAACTACCTGGCCGAGAACAACGCCGCGATGGAGACCATCGCCTACGAGGTGCTCGGCGATGACAACGCCCCCACCCCCCACGGCTCGCACGTCGAGCTGGTGGATTTCGACCCCGAGGGTGAGCTCAAGGTCGTCGCAGCCATGCTCTACCCGCACACCGACCTACCCGAATCGGCGGTACTCGACCGGGTCCACTCCATGTCCACCGAGGACCGCCTCGGGGTGATGCGCGCCTACGTGGGAGATCGGACCAACCGCAGGCACCGACCCGGACGTGCGCTCGAGCGAACCGACTACCGGTTCGACGTGTTGAGTGACTACGGCGGCTTCCGCGACCTCCAACGACACCGGATGGCGACAGTCGAGTGGCAGACCCTGGGTCCGCTGCACGGATATGTCAGGCCGGCGTCGCTCTCCGAGGCCGGCGTGGCACAGCGCTTCGACGACGCGATGGAGATCTCCGGCGGACTCTGGAACCTGCTCGCCGAGCAGTTCCCGGACCGTGCGGCCTACGCGGTGTCACTCGCGCACCGCATTCGCTACACGATGCAGTTCAACGCGCGCGAGGCGATGCACATGCTCGAGCTGCGATCGTCGGTGCAGGGGCACCCCAGCTACCGGGCGGTGGCCCAGCGGATGCACCGCCTCATCGAGGAGAAGGCCGGGCACAGGGCCATCGCCGAGATGATGACCTACGTGGATCACTCGGGCGAAGCAGAACTCGAGCGGATCGGAGCAGAGCGTCGTGCCGAGGCACGGCGTGGGGCAGCTGGAGCCGAGTGACGATTTCGTAGGTGCGGGCGAATTCCGCCCCCTTCGGGAGACCTGTTGCAATGGCCTGCCACTGGGTGAGAACCTCGCGGCGCTGCGGTGTCTATGATGCCCCGGTTCGGACCCCGCGGTCCGTAATCCGACAGGAGAGGATCCGGTGGCAACGTTGCCGCCGGCCAAGACCCAAGAATGCGACGGACGTAGTGAGTGAAGAAGACGTGGATACCGATCTGGACGAAGAGATCGACGAAGACATCGACGAGGACATCGATGCCGACGACCTCGACGACGACATCGATCCGGACCTTCCGGAGGTGCTCGACGACGACCTGACAGCAGACGCCACCGAGACGGCCACCGATGACGACGACGAGGACGACGAGGACGAGGTTCCGCGCGCCCGGACGCGCCCCGGATCCGATGACGACGAGGACGACGACGTCAATCCCGACGACATCGAGGCCGATCTCGACAGCATCCTGAAGGACAAGATCGCCTCCGGCGACGATGACGACGAGGACGAAGAGGACGAAGAAGAGGCGGCCCAGGCCAAGAGTGCCTCCGAGAAGGTCAACGCCAAGGCGGCCGACGAGTTCACGTGCAACACCTGCTTCCTGATCGTCCATCCCCGCCAGTTCGGCCGGCTGGGCTCACTCAGTTGCCCTGAGGGCTACGACCCCTGCCCCTCCATCAAGAGGGTGGAGAAGGCACTCAAGCGGGCCAAGAAGGCCTGAGGAACCGACCGACATGCACCTGACCCCGGTGGCGACAAATGCCTGACACGCGGAGCCCCGACGGGCCCGACGACGGCGCCGACACCACGCTGCTCGGCGAGATCCTCTCCCTGCCGCCGCGGCTCGCCAGCCGCACCATCGCCCAGGTCCAGGCGTCCCAACACCTGCTCTCGATGCTCGTGTGCAGCGGCCAGGCCGACCGCTCCGAGGACTCCGGTGCATCCGGGCAGGGACCCACGGCACACGACGGCGAGCGCCACGACACCGCTGAACCGGGCTCTGCTGAACCGGGCTCTGCTGAACACGGCTCTGGCGAGCCGTTGGCCGAGCCGGTCGACGTGCTGAGCATCCTCGAGGGTGCTGACGAGGACTCCGTCGAGGCGGAGCCCGAGGTCGACACGGGATCCGCCGAGAGCCCTGCGGTGGACGACCTGCCCATACCCGGCTACGACAGCCTTGCTGCATCGCAGGTCGTGCCACGTCTCACCACGCTGTCGGAGTCGGAGTTGGCCGCCATCGGCGCCTACGAAGCCGCCCACCGGGGGCGCCGGACCATCCTCAATCGCGTCACACAACTCCAGGCACAGTGACCCCCGAAGGGCCGCAGCTCGCTCCGGGTGCGGCCATGTCGGTGCGTACGAGGCCGGCCACCGAGGACGATGTGGCGGACCTGACCCGCATGCACCTGGCCGCCATGGCCGAAACGCTGGACTCCAAGGGCGGACCCAACCTCGTGGCGACCGTGGGTCGCGGACCGCAGGACCGGACGCGCTCGTCGTTCCGCGAAGAGCTCCGAGAACCGACCTCGGAGGTGATCGTGGCATCCCTCGCCCCCGGCGAGGAGACGACAGGGGAGTCCTCCCGATCCGCAGAGGTCGTCCTGGGCTACGGCGTGCTTAGGTACCCCGGCCCGGAAGCCGTCGGGGACGAGGCGCCGGTCGCGGTGATCCGCGAGCTGTGGGTGGATCCACGCGCCAGGCGGATCGGCATGGGAACAGCGCTGCTGGAACGCGCATGTGACGCCGCGCTGGAACACGGTTGCGGCGGCGTGGACTCCCTCGCCCTACCGGGGGACCGCGCCACCAAGAACTTCTTCGAGAACCACTCGATGGTCGCCCGGGCGATCGTGGTTCACCGCGGACTGCTCCCCGCCGACGATCGCAGCGGGGACTGAGGGTGGCCCGACCCCCTACGGGAGAACTCCGACCCGCGCTGTGTGTGGCCGCGGTGGCCACCAGGACCAACGAACTGCTCATGGTTCGCAGGGCGACCGACCCGGGAAAGGGCAGATGGGCCCTCCCGGGTGGACGCGTCGAACACGGTGAAACCGTGGCCGAGGCCACCCTGAGGGAGTTGGAGGAGGAGACCGGCCTCGTCGGCCTCTGTGGGCCGCTCATCGGCTGGACCGAGGTCCTCGACGGCGAACACCACTTCGTGATCCTGGATTTCGGGGTCACGATCCTCGAGGACGGTCAACCCCGGGCGGGCGACGATGCCGCCGAGGCCGAGTGGGTTCCGGTCTGGACCGTGCCCGAACTCGACCTCGTCGACGGACTGGCCGAGTTCCTGTCGGAACACGGCATCATCGAGACGATCGCCTGATACCGCCGGGATGACGCGGATGGACCGCGCCGGCGTCGGGCCCTAGCGGCCCTTCCACTCCGGCTTGCGCTTCTCCGCGAATGCGGTGAGGCCCTCGGAGAAGTCCTCGGTGGCGAACATCTTCATGATGCCGTCACCGGAGAGCTTCCAACCCACCTCGTCGGGTTCGTCGGTCGCCTCGATCATGATCTTGCGGCTCTCGGCCACCGCGAGGGGGGCGTTCTCGCAGATCTCCGCAGCCAGTTGCTTGGCCACCTCGAGTGCCTCACCCTCCTCGGCCAGACGATTCACCAACCCGAAGTGGTAGGCACGCTCCGCGGGGAACTCCAGGGACCCCGTGAGTGCCAGCTCCATGGCGATGTTGCGGGGGATCTTGCGCGGGAGCCGGAACAGCCCACCTGCTGCGGCGACCAGGTTGCGCTTCACCTCGGGAATGCCGAACTTCGCCGTACGCGAAGCCACGACCATGTCGGAGGCCAGCACCAGCTCGGTTCCGCCTGCGAGTGCCGGACCATCCACAGCAGCGATGATCGGAGTGCTCCGCTCCCTGGTCACGAACCCGCCGAAGCCGCCGCGCTCGGTCTGCATCCCGCCCGGATCGGTACTCATCTGCTTGAGATCCGCCCCCGCACAGAAGATGTAGCCCTTCTCGGTCTTCGCACCGGTGAGGATGCCCACCCAGACCTCGGGATCGTCCTCGATCTGGTCGATCGCCGATTCGATCCCCTGCGCCACGTCGGAGTTCACCGCGTTGCGCGCATCCGGTCGGTTGATTGTGATCACACCGACATTGCCCTGTTTCTCGTAATCAACGGTCATCTTCGCAATCTAGGCAGCCTTGACCGGCCGGTCTAGTTGGACCTCGCGGAGGCCCCCGGCAGAAGCACTAGCGTCGCGGGATGCCGACCCAGCGCGTACCCGAGCTCGTCGTGTTCGATTTCGACGGAACCCTCGTGGATTCCGATGAGGCCCTGCTCGTGCCGTTCGATCAGATGGGCATCGACCGCTCCGATGTGGTGATGGGCTCGGCGGTCGCCGAGGAGTGCGAACGGCTCGGGATCTCGATGCAGGCCTACGTGGATGCCTACGACACCGAGATCGTGCAGCCCTACGTGGGAGTACCAGAGCTGCTCACGTCGCTTCCCCGCTGGGCTGTGCTGTCCAACAAGCATCCCGATTCGGCGATAGCCGAACTGGTCCGGCTCCAGTGGCAACCGGAGGCGCTCATGTGTGCCGACGCGTTCGGATGGGCACACAAGTCGCTGGTTCCGATGCTCGAGGCGTTGGCGCTGACGCCCCGCGACGTGGTGATGGTGGGTGACAGCGCCGGTGACCTGCGCTGCGCCACCGAGGTGGGGTGCAGGTTCATCTGGGCGGGCTGGAACGCCCGTGTCGCCGCGGCATCTCCGACCGGAGAGGTCGCCGGAACTCCAGGCGAGCTGTTGTCAGCTCTCGGCTTCGCCTGATCCGGTCGTCCCGGCCGGCTGATCCGCGGTATCCGCCGGGGTCGACGGAGCATCTGCAGCAGGTTCGTCCGCCACAGGTGCATCCACAACAGGTGCGTCCACAGCAGGTGCTGCCTCAGAGGTCTCTGGCTCAGAGGTCTCTGGCTCAGAGGTCTCGGGCTCAGAGGTCTCTGGCTCGGTCTGGGCTGGCTCGGGGCTCTCGGTGTCGGGCTTGGCCGGCTCGGGGCTCTCGGTGTCGGGCTTGGCGGAGCTGGACTCCTTCGCACCCTTGTCCGGCGCCCCGGCGTCACTGTCGGGTTTCTGTGAGTCGGGTTTCTGTGAGTCGGGCTTCCCGGACCCCGCACCCTTGCCCTGGTCGGAACCCTTCGAGCCCCGGCCTCCGGGACGGCCCTCGCGGCCTCCACGGGAATCGCCCTGGGAACCCTTCGCGTCGCGCCTGGAACGCTTGCGACGCTTGCGCGCCGCATTCGCCTCCGACGCATCCACCCCGAACAGCGCAGCCACGCCGGGCGCCTTGTCGGCCACCCGTCGCGCGGCTTCCATCAGTTCCTCACCCGGCTCGTCGGGCTTTCCGGCGGGGGTGACCCTGGCGTGCACCGGCGAGAAGCTCAACGCATCCAACGCGGCCGCGTAGAGCTCCTGCTTGGTCTTCGAATCCAGACCCGAGCTCACAGCGTCGATCATGCGCTGGGCCAGCTCCGGAGGCAGGGGAGTGCCGGCCTTGGGAGGGCGCGAGGACAGACGCAACGCCCGCACGAACCGGCCGGCGTCGAGATTGGCCTCCATGTCGGAGATCCACAGCCGGTGTTCCTCCTCCACCCGTCGGGTGAGACCTGCTGTGAGTTCGTCACGGAGCGCCCGGGCTGTCTCGTCCCTGGCCCCACCGTCGGCCGCGACGACCACCGAACGGAGATCCCGAAGATCCAGTTCCTCGAGGTCGGCCCTGGCCGCCTCGGCACGGTCCATCCACTCTGCGGAGCGAAGCTTGGGAAGGAGCCGCTCGGCCATGGCCACGACCTGGTCGAGGGGCATCTCCGGACGATTCTCCTTCTTGGCGGCCTCGTTCTGTTTGCGCACCTCGTCGCGTACCGCCGGGATTCCGCCCCTCAGCACCTGCTCGGCCACCGGGCGCTGCTCGGCGGGCACCTCGGCCAGCGCTGCATCGCGGTGGGTGCGGCGCGGACGTAGCCGCTTGGGAGTGGGCCGCTGGGGCACCGGATCGGGGCGGGGCCCCGAAGATCGGTCGCGACGGTTTCCCCGGCCGTCTCCACGGCCACCGTCGCCTCTGCCTTCGTTGCGCCCGCCTCCGCGGCGCTTGCGGTCACCCTTGCCCCCACGACCCTTGGGAGCCAGTTGGGTGGTCACCAGCGGCTCCTCGCGGCCCGATCCGAGGATCTCGAGGGTCTGGGCCTCCTTGCGCGGGGCCTTGTCGGGGAGCACCGAGGTGATCTCGATTCCGTCCACCATGAACTCGGCTTCCACACGGAGCACCGAGCCCACCGCTGCACCGTCGGGCAGGAGCGAGCCGTCGATGTCCCCCTTGGGCTGCTTGGCCCCTGCTGCGCGCCAGGTCCAGGACCCATCAGGGCGCGCGCTCGTTAGTTCGATCTCCAGACGGCGCGACATAGGGGCATCACGGTACTCCGGCGGAGCCCTTTGCCCGAAAGCACGGGCCGGCGGACTCAACCGAGTGCATCCAACAGTGCGTTCTCCAACAGCTCCGGGAGCGCCGGATGGCACCAGATCTGTTCGCGCGCGAACCGCTCGGCGGTGATGCCGAACTGCATCGCGGCGGCGATCTGTTGCACCAGGGTGGCGGCGTGGTAGCCGATGATGTGGGCGCCCAGGATCTCTCCCGTCTCCTCACAGACCAGCACCTTGGCGAATCCGGAGGTGTCCTCCAGGGCCCAGCCATAGGCCACCGACGAGTAGTCGCAGTGCCCGACCCGGTAGGGGTGTCGCCTGGCGTCCAGATCCACATGTCGCTCACCTACCGATGCCACCTCGGGATGGGAGAACACCGCTCGTGGCACGACGCCCTGGTCGATCGACACCGGTGCGTCGGGATGGACCAGGTTGTGCGAGACCACGGCTGCCTCCTGGTTGGCCAGGTGCTTCAGCTGCAGGGGATTGCGGATGTCGCCGAGAGCCCAGATCCCCGGAACCCCTGTCGAGAGCGTGTCATCGGTGACCACGTAGCCACCCGGATCGAGACGCACCCCGGCGTTGGTCACCCCGAGCTGTTCGCCGTTGGGTATCCGACCGGTGGTGACCAGCAGCGAATCGCACCGCAGTTCCTGGAGGCTCGCAGCGTTGCCGTCGCTCTGGCAGTCGAGCGTCAGGGTGAACCCGGCCGCATCGTGGTCGACCCGGGACACCTCGGTGTCGAGGTGCAGGAAGATCCGCTTGGCGAACTCCTGTGTGAAGCGGGCCGAGACCTCGGAGTCCTCGTGGCGCAACAGCTGGGATCCGCGGTGCACCACGCTCACCCGGCTGCCCAGCGCCGCGAACACGTGGCCCAGCTCCGCGGCGATGAAACCACCGCCGAGGATCACCAGGTGTTCGGGCACCGCGTCGATCCGCATGATCGAGTCCGAGGTGTGGAACGGCGAATCGGCCAGTCCGGGGATGTCGGGGATCCTCGGACGAGCACCCGCGGCGAGAACGATCCGATCTGCGCTCACCAACTGTTCGGACCCGTCGGCAGCGGTCAGGCGGACCCCGTGCCCGTCTACCGGGTGCCCGTCCACCGGGTGCCCGTCGACCAGGCGGGCGTCGCCGCGCAGGACCGTGACGTTGTCCGAACCCGCCCGGTACTCCTCCCCGGATGCAGCGATCGGATCTATCCGCCCGAAGATCCGGTCGCGCATCGCTGGCCAGTCGATCGTCGGCGGGGTGAATTCGACGTCGAGTCGTGCTGCCTCGCTGCTCTCCACCACCCGGTTGGCGGGCACGACCAGCATCTTCGATGGAATGCACCCCCGGTTCAGGCAGGTGCCGCCGAAGACGTCGCGCTCGATGATCCCGACGTTCCAGTCATCGAAGTCCGGGGTGAGGATCGAGTTGCCCGAACCGGTACCGATGATGAGCAGGTCGAAGTCAGCCATTCCGGCAGCCTACGGGGGCGTTGCATTCCGCCGACGCGGTAGAACGCGTTACAGTTCCGTCGTTCGATCGACGTCTGCGGCACGCGCAGCCGACACCACCCAGCGCCGGTGGCACACGAAATTGGGGGAAGCATGCACGTGGCATACACACCCGAGCAGCTCGCACTGAGGGACGAGCTGCGGGCGTACTACCGCCAACTCCTGACCGACGACCTCCGTGAGGCGCTGCATGCCGAGATGGGGTGCGGACCGACCACCCGGGCCACGGTGAAGCAGATGGCCGCCGACGGGTGGCTGGGCATCGGCTGGCCCAAGGAGTACGGCGGCCAGGGTCGCGACCAGTTCGACCAGTTCATCTTCTACGACGAGTCGATGCGCAGCGGAGCCCCGGTGCCGATGCTCACGGTGAACACGGTCGGTCCCACGATCATGCAGTTCGGCACCGACGAGCAGAAGGACTTCTTCCTTCCGAGGATCCTCGCCGGTGACCTGCACTTCTGCATCGGGTACTCCGAACCCGAAGCCGGCACCGACCTCGCTTCGCTCAAGACCTCAGCGGTGCGCGACGGAGACGAATGGATCGTCAACGGCACCAAGATGTGGACCTCCCTGGCGGGAGACGCCGACTACTGCTGGCTGGCCGTACGAACCGACCCGGATGCCCCCAAGCACAAGGGCATCTCGATCCTCGCTGTCGACATGAAGACCCCCGGCATCGAGGTCAATCCGCTCTCGTTGATGTCGACCCACGACATCAACGAGACCGTCTGGAACGACGTCAGGGTGCCCGACGCCAACCTCGTCGGCGGACCGGGGGGAGGATGGGGCCTCATCGTCAACCAGCTGAACCATGAACGGGTCACGCTGCTGTCACCGGGTCTGCTCGAGCAGAGCTACACCGAGGTGCGCGAATGGGCACGCAACACCAAGCGCACCGACGGTTCGCGTGTGATCGACGACGAGTGGGTGCAGGGCAACCTCGCCCGGGTGCACGCCGGACTCGAATTCCTGCGGCTCATCAACTGGAAGGTCGCCTCCGGCAGCGAACTCGATGTGGCGCAGGCATCCACGGTGAAGACCTTCGGTTCGGAGTTCTTCGTGGAGACCTTCAGGCTGCTCATGGAGGTGCTCGGTCCGCGGGCCTACCTCAAGCGCGACTCGGTCGGCTCGGTGCTGCATGGTCGCCTCGAGATGAACTACCGCAGCCTGTTGATCCTGACCTTCGGTGGCGGGACCAACGAGATCCAGCGCGACCTGATCGCAATGTTCGGCCTGGGCATGCCCCGGGCCATGCGCACCTGAGAAACCGACCGACCCGACCGACGGAGGCTGCACCATGGACTTCACACTCGACGAATCCGAACAGGCGATCGCTGATCTGGCACAACAGGTGCTCGCTGATGCGTCCAGCCACGAACAACTCCGGGCACTCGAACACGGCTCCGGAGCACGCTTCGACCAGAAGCTGTGGGCCACCCTGGCCGAGACCGGGATACTCGGTGCGTTCGTGCCGGCGGCCCATGGGGGAGCGGGGCTCGGGCTGGTCGCCATGGCCGCCACCCTCGAGGCCGCGGGTCGCTGTGCTGCAGCGGTCCCGCTCTGGGAGACCCTCGCTCTCGGCGTCCTGCCCGTGGCCGAGTTCGCCGCAGCGGACCTCGCCGCGGAGATCCTTCCCGCAGTGGCCGCGGGCGACATGGTGCTAACGGCGGGATGGCACGAGGACCAGGGAGACTGCCTCGCCCCCACGGTGATCGCCACGCGGGTCGGCGACGACTACCGACTCACCGGCACCAAGATCTGCGTTCCTGCCGGGATGGTCGCCGACGCCGTCGTGGTCCCTGCAGCACTCGAGGACACTGGTTCGGTGGGCCTGTTCCTGGTACGCACCGAGCGGTCCGGGGTCGCCCGGGAGCCACTCACCACGACCCTCGGGGATCCCCAGGCAGCGCTGCTGTTGGCCGACGCTCCGGCGGACCTCGTCGGCGAGGGCCGGGAATGCCTGGAATGGGCCTACCAGCGCGCTGTGGCCGCCCAGTGCTCCCTGGCCGCGGGAGTCTGCGCCGGAGACCTGGAACTGATCGCCTCCTACACCAAGGAGCGCAAGCAGTTCGACGTGCCCATCGCGTCGTTCCAGGCCGTCGCACACCGTGCCGCCGATGCCTACATGGACACAGAGGCCATCCAGATCACCAGCCGGGCGGCGATGTGGCGCCTGCAGGAGGGCATGGAGGCGGCCAACGAGGTCGACGTCGCCAAGTACTGGGCGGCCTCGGCGGGCCACCGGATCGTCCATGCGGGCCAGCACCTGCACGGAGGCACCGGAGTGGACCGCGACTACCCCCTGCACCGCTACTTCTTCATGGCCAAGGAGCTCGAGCTGCAACTCGGTGGCGCCTCGGAGCACCTCCGGAGCCTCGGAGCCCGTCTCGCAGCCCAGCCGGTCTGATCCCGCGGCCCACCCAGCGGGCGACACAGCCCACGGGGGCGCAGGAACTAGTCGGCGAGGACCTCGCCCAGGCGAGCGGGTATCACGTGGTCATAGGGGAGTGCACGTGATGCGGCGAGCTGCGCCACACGGGGGCTGATCGTGTCCTCGTGGACCACCTGGATCACCTTCGCCCTGCGGCACACCAGGGCGTGGGCGAGCGCCTCATCGGACGCACCGATCACCGCGTGGGCATCCCGCAGCAGCGCCACCAGCTGCTCACCATCGACGGTGGAATCGTCCCCGAGGGCTCCGGTGAGCGTGTCGAGTCGTACGAAGCCGTTGTCCTCGGCCTGGTCGATCGTCTGCGCATGGGACAGCAGTGGATCCCTCGGGCCGTGGGTGAGCAGAAGTCGTTTCACGCCGGGGGAGTCACCCGCCCTGCGGGCCTCCTGGTCCAGCCAGCGCCGGTACCACCTGGGGAGTGCGCCACCGCCCGAGCGCGCAACCGGCGAGGGCAGCACCACCACCTCGGGCTCGACGATGGATCCCGGGCTCACGGCGTCCAGGCGCACCTGGTGGTTCTGCAGTGCCGCCAACAGGTACGACTCGACCAGACCGGCCCGCCCGTCGTTCACCAGGGCGATCGGGGCCCATGCGCGCAGAGCGGGATGCTGCAGCAACAGAGACACAGGGACGGCCTCCACCAGCCGTTCGAAGGTTCCGGCTCCGGCCACGCCGTGAAGCGCAGCGGAGCCCAACCGCAGCGAGACCGCCGGCGATTCCGAGCTGCGGGGGAGTCGGGTGACCGCGGTGTCCATGGCGTGCCAACTCACCAGGGAGCCACTGCGGGTTCGCAGCACGTTCTCCCCCACAACGAGTTGAATATCATTCAGTATTCGGGCCTCGGCCGGCGGCAGGGCCAGGGTCTCGCCGCACAGGCCTCGATGACGGTCGCCGTCGCGTACCGGCAGCGAGGGAACCATCGGCGTCGGGACCGTCTCGCCGCCGCCCAGACGCACGAGTTCGGAACCCGGCAGACGCGCAGGGCTGATGACGACGGGGCGTCTGTTCCAGCGAATCCGGAACCTGGAACCGAAACGGCCTCCGCCCATCAGGCGCCCAAGGGGTCACGAGTAGGTCGATTCTTCCTCACAGCAGTGGAATCTACAGGCGAATCGCCGCTGCGTCGGTCCGAGTAACAACCTCCGGGCGGGGACCACTCTCCCACCATTTGGGCACGACCGCCGATAATCCTGATTATGTCCGTTAGCCCACCGGCGGGCTCTGGCTCCTTCCCCGGCGGATCCCCGCAGGTGCCCCGGACGGATCCCAGAAAGTGCTGGGAGTGGGTCCTTTACAAGTGCCGCCGGATCATGTCTCATGGGATGACCGGGTCGGCCAAGGGGGCGCTTCGAGCGGCTCCAGCCGCTGGGCCGGATGACAACCACAAGCTGTCACACCGGAGGCAGCATCCACTGGGCGCTGCCTCCTACAACACAGGAGGTGCGTCGATGTCCAACCGCCACCGAAATCGGCAGTCCGGAGCAACATCCGCTCTGCCGGAGGACCGGGAACGCCGCAAGGCGGAACACCGTCGGGTTCGGAGGGGGGTGCACCAGGCGTTGCATGTGGCCGCTCTCGACGAGGACCACGACGACCTGGTACTCGATCTCCCCCACCCCACCCACGGCTACACCGATGAGCACGACTCCCCGGTGCCCCACGAGGTGGCCCTGCCCAGGCGGCGACTCCGCCACTGGAAGCAGGCTTTCTGGAAGCGGCGCAACAACGAGCGTCGCCGGCGCAATCTCCAGTACGACGCACTGACCTGATCCCTCCCCCGCCCGTACCGATCCTCCGGCGGAGCGCGGTCGTGTGCGATCGCGCCCGCTGTAGGGTCGCTACGTGGTGAGCGACAAGGGAAGCTCTGGCGCTGACCCCGGGCCCGGCCCGGGCGGATCGGCCGACAACGGTGCCGCGCGCGCCGTGTTGTTGTCGGTCGCGCGCCAGCGCAACGAAGCAGCCCGACAGACGGTGGACGCGCTGCGCGCCGAGCACCCCGGGGAGTCTCCCGAGGAGCTCTCCTCGAGGGTGGTGCGCCAGTGCGTGCGCGACCTTGCGGTGGGCGGAGCGATGACCGGCGGCGCCGCAGCCGCGCCCGGTGCCGGACTGGCGGGGACCGCAGCGGTGCTCGGGCTCGAGGGCGCCAACGTGGCGCGTCTGGGTGAGATGGTCATGGCGATCGGAATCCTCCACGGCCACGAGAACGCCTCCGAGGACGACCGTGCGCTATGGGTGGCCGCCGCCCTGGGTGCCTCGGAGGGAACGGCGATGGGACTCACCGGCCTGGCGGCGCGAGCCGGAGCCCGGGGCAGCGCCAGGCTGCTGGCACGTGTGCCCGTGGCGGCCTCGGCGAGCGGCAGGCGCCTGGGGCGCATGGGCTCCCGATTGGCCGGCAAGGGTGGACCCTGGGGTCTCGCCGCCCTTCTCCCCTACGGGATCGGCGCCTCCGTGGGTGCAGCCGGAAACGCAGCACTCGCCCTCTCGGTGGGCCAGGCAGCCCAACGGTGGTTCTCGGGCCATTCCAATGATTCCGGTGTTTCCGGCTCCTGGACCTCGGCGAGCCACACCACGACCTCCGAGGACGGCTACGTGGAGGAGATCTGGGACGTGGAGGTCATCTCGGAGCGGATCCTCGACGAGGACTGACCGACCGGACGCAACCGCATGCCCGGTTTCAGTTCACGCTGGGGTCGTCGGGATGGCGGGCGATCGCAGCCAGGCGACCACCTCCGCGACTGAGCACACGACGCCACAGGTTCTGCGGCTCGGCGGAGAACACATCGTCGGGCAGCGCGTCGAGCACCACCCACACACCCGCGGACAGTTCGCCGTCGAGCTGGCTGGGGCCCCAACCCGCGTATCCGGCGTACGCACGCAACAGGTCGACGCCCTCGACCTCCCGATCCGCAACGGCATCGGCGGACAACACCGCCACCGTTCCGCCGACGGCCGAGGCACCGCGCTGGCGCGCTCCGAGCTGCCTACGACCCAACATGATCACCGCTTCGGGTGACACGGGGCCACCGGAGAACACCACCGGCGGGCTGGCCCACGCAGGACCGATGCGAAGCTCCTCGGGCACCTCGGACCCGGTGGGCCGATTGAGCACGACCCCGATCGCGCCGGAGTCCTCGTGGTCGATCATGTACACGACCGTGCGGTCGAAGTTGTCGTCGGGCAGGGCGGGCACCGACACCAGGAGCCGGTTGCGGGTTCTGGTGGGCGGTGCCCCGGGGTCGTCTTCACTCACGACGTCGATCCAAGCACGAATGCCCTAGACGAGGTCGAGCGAAAGCATCTCGATCGCGTTTCCGCGGACGATCTTGTAGATCACCTCGGGTGAGAGGTCGGCCATCATCTTCTCGGCCACCTCCTTGGTGTTCGGCCAGGTGGAATCGGTGTGGGGGTAGTCGGTCTCGAATGTGATGTTGTCCACCCCGACCGAGTCGAGACTCTCGAGGCCGTGACGGTCCCTGAAGAAGCACCCGTACACCTGGCGGAAGTAGTAGGTGGAGGGCGGTTCGGGAATCTGCTCGGCCACCCCACCCCATGCGCGGTGCTCGTTCCAGACGTCGTCAGCCCGTTCGAGGATGTAGGGGATCCAACCGATCTGGCCCTCGCTGTAGGCCAGCTTCAGGGTCGGGAACCTCACGAGCACACCGGAGAACAGGAAATCGGTGAGGCTTCCCATGGCGTTGTTGAACGAAAGGGTGGCCTGGACCGCCGGTGGTGCATCGCCGGAGGTGGAGGGCATCTTCGACGAACTGCCTATGTGCATGCAGACCACGGTCTCGGTCTCGGCACAGGCGGCGAAGAAGGGATCCCAGTGCTCGGTGTGCACGCTCGGCAGCCCGAGGTGCGGTGGGATCTCCGAGAAACAGACGGCGTGCACTCCCCGGGCGGCGTTGCGGCGCACCTCTGCGGCGGCCAGTTCGGGATCCCACAGCGGGATGATGATCAGGGGCACCAGGTGGCCGTCGGACTCTCCGCACCACTCCTGCACCATCCAGTCGTTGTAGGCGTACACGCACGCCTCGGCCAGTTCCCGGTCCTTGGCCTCGAGGAACGTCTGGCCGCAGAACCTGGGGAAGGTCGGGAACGACAGCGACACCTCGACATGGTTCGCGAGCATGTCCGAGACCCGGTCGGCGACCTTGTAGCAACCCGGTCGCATCTCGTCATAGGTGATGGGCGACAACGACATCTCGTCCCTCGAGAACCCCACCGCTGCCACGTGCCGCTTGTGGGGCGCGACCAGATCCTCGTAGATCCAGCAGTCCGCGGGTGGAGCCTCGTCGTCATAGACGATGTCGTACCGGGTACCGCCGAGGAACTCCATCGAGGCGATCCCCCTCCGCTCCACCCGGGGTCCGCGGTCGCGGAACCGTTCGGGCAGCCACCGCTGCCAGAGGTCAGCAGGTTCGACCACGTGGTCGTCCACGCTCACGATCATGGGTAGGTCGATGGCCACCGAATCACCCCTTCCGAAAGGGATCGCCAGACGGCCGCCAGCTGATCTGACGACCCGTCAGATCCTAACCCGCGACGAGGCTGCTCCTGCCCCCGGTGCCCCAGAGGCTGGCCGTCAGCTGGAAGTGCTCCATGTCGGAGATGGGCACCAGGTACTCGAAGGACCGTCGGTAGCCGGTGGTGGCGATCAGCCACTCCCCTTCCCGACGCACGTAGGTGTCCTCGTAGAACGCGGCACCCGAGATGTACACGCCCAACTCGGTGTCGATCACGACATCGTTGAGGGCCCAGGTGCCCGTCGCCGAGTCGCCGTCGATGATCAGTTCGGGCTGGCCCACGGTGTGGGACGAATGGAAGCTCTCGGAACCCATGTTGGTCACGAGGAACGACATGATCTCGTCGCGACCCTCGGCCCGGTAGGCACCACCGCCGTAGGAGGCGCTGGCGTCCTCCACGAAGAGGCGACCCAGGGCGTCCCACTGCTTGGTGTCGAGAAAACGCACGTAGCGGTACTTCAACTCCTCGAGCTCGCGCAGATCCCGGGCTGTCGTCTCAGTCGTCACCTGAACCTCCGTCATGTGGATCTCCGCTGCATCGGGTGCGCACGGACGTCATCGTGGGAAACGGTCCTCGGAGGCGCCCTCGGGACTCGGCAGGGCAGCACGTGCGCTGCCGGAGCTGAAGGAGGAGCCGGATTCCAGATGGTTCCGACCCGAGGTGGCGAACAGCGGTGGCGGCATCGGGTCCACCACGGGGTCTGTTGACCGCTGGGTGACCGGTGCGGTCTCGCGCAGATCTGCCAGCACCACCTCGTCCTCGCGATCCTCAGGGGTGAAGAGACCCGCCGAACCGATGGACGGAGCCTCGTCCGACCTCGCCGGGGACTGCACCCGACCCCACCTCCACCAGCCCACCACGACGCCGCCGATGAAGGCGCCGAACATGAGAAGCAACGCGAACCCGAGTTGCGCGAGTTGAACGAGCTGGTACCGCACATCGCCCCCGATCCTGGACATCGTCGGGGCACCCCTGTTCCACACCTCGGCGGATCCAGCCCCGGACTCACGACCTGGCAGCACCATAGTGCTTGGAGTCGACGCGCCAGCGGGAGACTCGATCGCCCATACGCGCGCCAACCGCGCATCCATCAGATCTCCCGGCCGCTCACCGGTGCGTGAACCATGATGGTCCGATGCGCAAAGACACCAGCTCAGCGGACGACGAGCCCTCGAAGCGAGCGGACCCGCAGGGCAGCGGAGCGCCGGGAGGGGTTGCTGCGCGGGACCTCGTCCCCGCTACCGCAGGAATCGACATGTGGCACACACCCGGGGTGGAGCAGCTCGGATTGCGTGGACTGACCGTGAGCGACGGACCGGCCGGGGCGCGCGGCACACGGTGGTTCGCCAGCGCCTCGGCCTGCGTGCCCTGTGGAACCGCGCTGGGAGCGACCTGGGATGTCGACGTGCTCCGCGAGGTGGCTGCTGTGCTGGCGGCCGAGACGATCAGCAAGGGAGCTGACGTGCTGCTCGCTCCCACGGTCAACCTCCATCGCCATCCGCTGGCCGGTCGCAACTTCGAGTGCATGTCGGAGGATCCGACCTTGACCGCTGCACTGGCGGTGGCACACATCGGCGAACTGCAGTCCAACGGGGTCGGTGCCTGCATCAAGCACTTCGTGGCCAACGACCAGGAGACCGAACGTCACGACATCTCGGCGGAGGTACCCGAAACTGCGCTGCGCGAGCTCTACCTGCGCCCCTTCGAGGATGCGGTGCGTCTCGCCGGCACCTGGTCGATCATGTCTGCCTACAACCGTCTCGGGGGCACCCACTGCTCCCAACACCGTTGGCTGCTCACAGAGCTGCTCCGCCAGGAGTGGGGTTTCGACGGAGTCGTCATATCCGACTGGTGGGGCACACATTCGACCACGGCGCTCGCCGCCGGTCTCGACATCGAGATGCCCGGTCCCGCCCAGTACCTCGGAGAGCATCTGGTCGAGGCTCTCGACGACGGCCGGGTGAGCTTCGATCAGATCGAACAGGCGGTGGGGCGGATCTCCCTGCTGGCCCAGCGCACCCTCGGCGACGTCGAGGGCCGCAGCGGACCCGACGGGAGTCGACCGGAACGCTCGGTCGCCGATCCCGCCCATCGTGACGTGTTGCGTCGAGCGGCTGTGGAATCGCTGGTGCTGCTGGCCAACGGGCCATCTCCGCTGACCGGGGAACCGCTGGTGCCGCTCCCGCCGGTCGACAAGCTCGCCGTCATCGGGCCCAACGCGGCCGACACCGCCATCATGGGTGGCGGATCCGCCGCCTTCGTGCCACACCACAGCACCGACGTGCTGAGCGCGCTGCGCGAGCGCCTGCCCGACTTGGAGGTGACCTTCGAGCGGGGCCTGCCCACTCCGGGCGTCCTGCGCCCGCTCGACCGCCGCTCATGCCGGGTAGGACCAGATCCGGACGCACCGGAGGGGTTCGCCGTCCACTACCACTCCCCCGCTGTCGAGGAGGTCTCCGATGCAACGGCCGAGCCCGTTTCGAGTGAGACCTCGCTGACCAGCAGACTCCTGTGGCTGGGTCCACCAGCCCCGGGTGTGCCCGATCAGGACACCTCGGTGCACCTGAGCACCTGGCTCACTCCCGAGCAGTCCGGTCTGCACACGTTCTCCCTCGTCACGGGGGCGACCGGACAGCTCCGGATCGATGGCGAGACGGTGCTCGACAACACCGCTGACCGTCGCCCCGGCACCGACTTCTTCGGTCTGGGATCCGAGGAGATACGCACCGAGGTGCACCTGAGCGCTGGCCGCCCGGTGTTGATCGAAGCGTCGACACGCCCGTTGGCGGGGATTCCTGCCGGGGGCCTGGCCATCGGACACAGCGAACCCCGGGCGGCCGACCCGTTGGCTGCCGCGGTCGCGGCTGCCAGAGCGGCAGACGTCGCCGTCGTGGTGGTCGGAGGAGACGACCAGTACGAGACCGAGGGGGCCGATCGCGCCACCATGGCACTACCGGAGGGCCAGAACGAACTGATCGACGCGGTCATCGACGCCAACCCCGACACGATCGTGCTGCTCAACGTCGGGTCGCCGGTCGACCTGACCGCTGCGGTGCGGGCGAGGGCCCTGATCCAGATGTGGTACCCGGGCCAGGAAGCGGGTGAGGCGGTTGCCGACGTGCTCACGGGCGCCGCCGACCCCGGAGGCCGACTTCCGACCACCTTCGGTCGATCGATCGATGACTGGTCCTCCAACAGGAACTTCCCGGGCGGAGCCGGCACCGTTCACTACGACGAAGGTCTGCTGGTCGGCTATCGCGACTTCGATGCGAACGGGACCGAGCCGGTGTTCTGTTTCGGGCACGGGCTCTCCACCACCGAGTTCGAATGGAGCAACCCGACGCTGGACGCGTCGATCCACAGCTCCGATGTCCTCGAAGGCGGAGCACCGGTCACCGCCACCGTCACGGTGACCAACACCGGGGACCGTCCCGGCGCTGAGGTCGTCCAGTGCTACCTCCACGGGCTGGAGGGCCGGACAGCCGACCCCACCAGACCTCCACAGCACCTCGCCGGGTTCGCCAAGGTCCACCTCGGCCCCTCCGAGAGCGCCCGGGTGGTCATCGAGCTCGGATGGACCGCATTGCGGCGTTGGCAGCCGGAGGAAGGCTGGATCGTGCCCACCGGCACCTGGGAGGTCCGTCTGTCGCGCTCATCGCGTGATCACGTCGAGCGGCTGACCCTCGAGGTCAACTAGAGGTTGAGGGTGAAGTTCAACTCGAGGGTTGCCCCAGTTCGGCCAGGAGACGTCCGAACAGAGGCAGGGGCATGCCCAGGACCCCGGATGGGTGTTCGACCTCCACCGATGCGACCAGTGACTCCCCCGGCTCCATGGATTCAGCGTCCTCGAGCCGGTAGGAGCCGGCGGTGTCGAATGGTTCGAACCGCTCCACGTAGCGGAGGGCCTCGGCCTCGCTGAAGGGACGCATGGTGACCGTTGCCTCGTCCACACCGCTCACCGACGGCCCTGCGGGGCCTCTCATGACCACGATCGCGTTCACCAGGCGATGGACGGTTCCGCTCATCGCCATCAGCTGGCGGACCGCGGATCGAGCATCGGGGGTCTTCGAGAGCAGAACCTGTCGGTCGCCGGCGGTGAGCACTCCGACCTGGTCACCCGCCAGCACCGTCGCCCCCGGGTGACGGGGTGCCACATCGAGCACCTTCAGTCTCGCCAGCTCGGTCGCCAGGTGTTGCGGGCCCTCGCTGTGGAACAACGGGTCGAGGATGCGCTCGTCCACCCGGGGAGGATCGATCTCCACGTCGTATCCGGCATCGGTGAGCACGCGGGCCCGGTAGCGCGAACCCGAGGCGAGCACGATCCGTGACCTGGAATCGTCGGCGGGGGTCAGATCGGGCTCCATCGGTCCCGACGCTACGCTGCGGCGATGGAGCCAACCGCGCCGACGGTCACAGCCCGCGGGGCGACTGCAGTGGTGACCATGGAACTCGAACGGGGCGTCGTGGGTGATCTGGCGACCCTGGGCCAGCTGCGCGACGCGGCGCAGGAGCGGGGAACACTCACCTCCTGTGGCCGGCTGGTCGAGGCGGCACGCTCGGCCGGTGTCCCGGTGGTCCACTGCATCGCCCAGTGGCGGGGGGATCGTGTGGGAACCGAGTTGAACACTCCCCTCACCCGGGGCCTCGCCGGCAGTCCCACGCAGATACTGGCCGGCAGTGCGGCAGTGGAGTTGGTGCCCGAACTGGGCCCCACCGGGTCCGACCTCCGGAGTGTGCGGCACCATGGTCTCGCTCCGTTCCACGGGACCGACCTCGATCCGCTGCTGCGGTCGATGGGCATCGGCCACCTGGTGGTGGCCGGAGTGTCTCTGAACGTCGGCATCCCGGGGCTCGTACTCGGGGCGGTGGATCGCGGCTACGAGGTGAGTGTGCCCACCGACGCCGTCGTGGGCGTCCCCGCGGAATACGGCGACCAGGTGCTGCGCAACACCCTCGCCATGCTCGCGACCCTCACCGATGTAGACACCCACGTGCGGGCGTGGGAAGCGGCCGACGGCTGAACCCCCGACCCTAGGAGGGCCGGGACGGCTCGAACGCCTCGGCCAGCGACTCCGCGTTGGCGAGCACCTCGGCGCGATCGTTGCCGGGCACCGACAGGGCGAGCCAGTCGACTCCTGCCTCCCACAGCTGTTCGCACTCCCGGCGCATCTCGTCCAGGGAGCCCTCCGGGTCGGCCAGGTAGTCGTACGAGCTGAACGGCGTGAAGCAGACCGTGGGTTGCTCGTCGCGCCCCTCCTGTTCGCAGATCTGCCCGAGGCGTCCGAGCCGAGCCAGCAGGGAGTCGAGATCAGGAATGGCTGCGGTGCGGGTTGCACTCTCCAGCCCGCCGGGGGTCGGGAACGGTGACCATCCCTGCCCGAGCCTCACCGCCCGACGCATTGCCCGCTCGGAGTTCCCACCCACCCAGATCGGAGGATGGGGCCGTTGGACGGGTCTGGGCAGCACGGTGGCCGATCTGACCTCGAAGCCTGCTCCTGTGGCCTCGACGCTCTGACCCGACCAGATGCGCGGGAGCAGTTCGAGGGCCTCGTCCAGCCGCTCGGCGCGGTCCTCGAAGCTGCTGCCGAGTGCGGCGAACTCCGGACGCAGGTATCCCGCTGCCACACCGAGGATCACCCGGCCATCGGTGAGGAGGTCCAATGACGAGATCGCCTTGGCGGCCAGGAACGGGGAGCGGTAGCCGAGTATGTACACGTGGGTGTGCAGCAACAGGCGCGACGTGGCCGAACCCGCTGTGGCCAGAGCGACGGTGGGCTCGAGCGCCTGGTGGCCGCCGGCGGCGAGCCAGCGGTCATCCGGTGCGGGGTGGTCGGTCACATAGGCGGCATCGAAGCCCAGTTCCTCGTACGCGGCGGACAGCTCCACCACCGCTGAGGCCGACACGAGTTCGGGGCCGCTGCTGACCCGGTCGACCGGAAGCCCGAGCGAGATCCGCGGACGCGCGGGCCAACGTCGGTCCAACCAGTGCTTCGCGAGCACGGCAGAGTCCCGGCTCACCTCGTGCACCCCGCTGGTGACGTGCAGTTCCACCTCACGACCCGCGGCACGCATCGCGGCGGCGAGGTCCTCGCCGAGGAACGCGGGCGTCACCTCATCACCTTCGGAGGGCACGACCAGGGCGGGAGGACCGGACCCCAACTCGAGCTGCTCGACCTCGGGAAGGAACGGGCAGATCCCGACCACTGCCACCACACCCGGGATCTCGCCGCACGCCAACGCCATCGCCGCACCCTGGGAGAAGCCGGCGAGGACCACCGGACCCGCTCCCGACACCTCCCCCACCGCGTTGCGGATCGCCTCGATCGAACGCTGGAGGTCCTCTCCCTGCACGCCCCTCGGTCCGGTGTCGAACCAGCTGCGTGGGTCCTGCCTGGCCCCCGGGGCATCGACGGTCACGAGCCTCCAGCCCCCGGGTGCCACCCGTTCGGCCCAAGCGATGGTGGCGGGTTCCGGCTCTCCGTGGCCATGGAGTGCGATCAGGGTCGGGGTGGGCCGGTTCACGCCCCAAGCCTCGCGGGAGCGCAAGGGAATCGCCAACGGGGCACCGCTCCCCCACCCCTCGGGAATCCGGCCCGGGGATCGAGCACCGGTGGGATCCGGACGCGATGCCCGCAGACTGAAGGATCGCCGATGAGACCCACCGCAAAGGGAGAAAGGACGGCTCCGACCGCGATCGGTTGGACCGTGACCTGAACGCGCTCATCGACGAACATGCAGAAGCGGCGTTCCGGGTGGCCAACGGAATCCTGCGCAATCCCAGCCTCGCCGAGGATGCGGTCCAGGAGACGATGATCAAGGCCTGGCAGAGCCTCGGTCGTTTCAGGGGCGAGTCGTCGCTCAGATCCTGGATCCTGCGCATCGCCCACAACACGTCGATCTCGATGCTGCGACGGCGCCGGGAGGCGGTCATGGCCCCCGAGGACATGCCCGAGATCGCCGGAGGCATCGATCCGGCCCGGTCCTCCAGCGCCATGAGTGACCTGAGGGCCGTCCGCGCCGCGCTCGAGGAGCTCGATGAACTGTCGCGTTCGATCGTGATCCTGCGCGAGGTGGAGGGAATGACCTACCAGGAGATCAGCGACACGCTCCAGGTTCCCGTCCCAACCGTCAAGACCCGTCTGTTGAGAGCCCGCAAGCGCCTCGCAGGCGCCATCGGCTCATCGGAGGAGTATCGATGACTGACAATGAACAGCCAACCAGCAATCCCGCCGTGGATCCCTTGGCAGGGCTGGGGGATCCCGACGACGAGATGCCCGAGCTCGCCGCTGCGCTGCGCGCTGCGCTGGGAACCGAACCGGATGTCCGGGCCAGGGCCCGTCACCGCGTGGACCGCACCCTCGCGGCCCGATCTGCGTCCTCCGCGATCACGATGCTGGCGGGGACCGCGGTGGAGACGTTTCGTCATCTGCTCACCAATCCCATACGGGATGCCGACAGGTCTACCGAGGAGGTCGATCTATGACCGAGTACGCATGGCTATGGGCCGCCGTCGCAGTTGGCGTCGGACTGCTCATGGGACAGATCGCAGGTCGGGTGGTGCGCGCCTCGATCGGGCGGAGGTCGCGTAGCGAATCCACGCGTTCCACTGCGCTCATGGTCTCGCGCGGGGTGTTCTGGGGCTGCACCGCGGTCGGAATGGTGATCGCCGCCGGGATCCTCGACAGCGAGGGCCTCGACGAGTTCGTGGATCTGCTCCGCGAGGGTCTACCGAGGGTGTTCATGGGGATCGTGCTGGCGATCGTGGGCTACGCGGTCGCTCTGTTCGTCGCCCAGGCCGTCGGCCAGTCCGCCAAGGAGGCCACCGGCGTGCGCCAGTTGGCGGTGGAGCGCACCCTGAAGGTCTCCATCATGGCCATCGCCATCGTGCTGGGGATGGTGGTGGCGGGTATCGACACGGCCGTCCTGCTGGTGATCCTGGTGGCCCTCGTCGGCGCACCTGCACTGGCACTCAGCCTCCTGACCGCCCTGGGCGCCAGAGGCGTTGCCTCCCAGATCAGCTCGGGTAGGGCCCTGCAGCACCGTTTCGAGCAGGGTTGGTGCCTCGAGGTGGACGGCATCGAGGGCGAGGTGATCGAGATGCATCCGACCTTCATCGAGCTCGAGGATGCTCTCGGCGAACGACACCAGCTCCCGAACAGATGGCTGCTCGACCGGCCCTACAAGGCCGTTCCACCTGGATCATGAGCACCGCTGGCACCCGAGCTCACACGGTGTAGCAGGACCGCCGCGAAGATTTCTGGAATTTCTCGCGACTTCTGTCGCTGCGGAGCGTCCAAGTACATGACAACGCAGGGCCGCAACTGACGGACCCGACCATCAAGAACTCAGAGTTTCTCCAGGCTGGTGCAACGGACTTGGATCCACTGGGTGCTTCTCAGAACGAGGGCCTTCGGGCCCTCGTTCCGCGTATCGTGGTCCGATGATCCGTCACATCGTGTTGCTCCGCCTCGAGAGCACCTGCACCGCTGCTGACCTGCAGGGCATCGTCGATGCCCTCCGAGCACTCCCCGAGCAGATCCCGGCGATCCGGTCGTTCCAGGCCGGGAGCGACGCGGGTCTCTCGGAGGGAAACGTCCAGCTCTGCGCGGTGGCGGACTTCGACGACGTCGCCGGCTACGAGTCCTACCGCGACCATCCTGCCCACAAGCAGGTGATCGCGGACCACATCAAGCCTGTGTTGGTCGAGCGCACGGCCATCCAGGTGGAGCTCTGAACCAGCCGGACACCCGTTTCAGAGTCGCAGCAGGCGTCGGGAGTTGGCATCGAGCAGGTCCACCATGTCGGGCTGGGGCAACCGGGCGGGTTGGTCCCAACCGGCGAAGTTGGTCCCTCCCACCAGGCGGTCGGTCCCGATGGTCGCTCCCAGCGCCGCAAGCACCTCGGGATCGCTCACGTGGGCGTCGTACCAGAGCATTCCCAGGCGCTGGTCCAACGCGCCGGGAGCCCGCAGTTCCTCGCTGACCCAGGGGCGGGTCTCGGCGACCCGGCGCAGCTTGCCGATCAAGGCCACCAGCGCTCCACCACCGTGTGACACACACAGCTGTAGCGATGGATGTCGGTCCAACACGCCTCCGAAGACGAGCGTCGAGATCGCGAGCATCTCCTCGAAGGCGAACGAGAACCACAGGTCCAGATCGAAACGTCCCAGCCGCTCGTCGCGGCGTGCCCGGTCCACCCCCGGGGGTGCCGGGTGGAGGAACACCGGCACCGACAGGTCAACCGCGGTCTGCCAGAGTGCATCCATCCGGGGGTCGTCGAGCGCGAGATGACTCCCCGGTGCGCCGAAGTCGGTGCCGACGTAGGCCGCCACCAGACCCAGCTCGCTCACCGAGCGCGTCAGCTCCGCTGCAGCGGCCGCGGGATCCTGCATCGGCAGCTGGGCCGCGCCCAGCAGGCGCTCCGGTCGGGTCGCCACCAGCGCGGCCAGCTCGTCGTTGTGCCAACGTGCGAACTCGCCGGCCGTCACCGGGTCGATGTGGTGCAGGTAGGTGAGCGGATTGGGTGACAGCAGCTGGCGGGAGATACCCAGGGCATCCATCGCCTGCAACCGGAGCTCGAGGTCCATGAACGGGCTCTGGCGGTAGCGAACACCTTCGAGTGTGTAGTCACCGACCCTGAAGGTCGGACACTCGGGATCGTCGAGGAGCTCGGGGCCGTAACCGCCGGCGCGGCCCATGACGCCTTCGAGCACCACGTGGGCGTGGAGGTCGATCACGGCAACGGTTCCCGCTCAGCCGAAGCGGACCGGGTAGCGACCCCAGTACGGACGAGCGGTGGCCGAATCCATCTCTGCGGGGTCCGATGGGTCGGGGCGCGCGCCATGGTTGAGCATCCACTGTGCTGCAACGGGTACCAACCCGTGGAGGTGCTCGTCCACGTCGTCACCCTCCTGGTAGGGCAAACCTCCTGCCAGGTCCGACCCGATGCACGCATGCATGCCCAGCCCGAAGCTCAGACCCCAGCGCGGGACACCCTCGGGCAGCTCGCGGTGGGGATCGAACTCATCGGCATCGGCGCCGAACACCTCGGGGTCGCGGTTCACCGAGTTGAGGTCGATCACCACCTTCGAGCCCCGGGCTATCTGCCTCCCGCTGCGCAGCTCAATGTCGTCGAGGGCCCAACGCATTGCGACCGGGGAGGACGGCTCCAACCGGATCGTCTCGTGCATGCAGCGCTGCACCGACAGCGGGTCGGTACGCAGCACTCCGGCTTCCTCCGGGTGGGCGGCCTCCCACTCGAAGAGCCGGTGAAGTGTCCGCACGAAGGCGGTGGCCGAGGTGTGCGCACCTGCGAGCAGGTAGTAGGCCGTCTCGCGGCGGATCGTCTCGTGGGGCAGGTCGAGGTCGTCCTCGTTGGCGAGCAGCGTGCACAGCACATCCACCGGTACCTCGGATGAGTCGATGTCACCTGCGCGGTGAGCGGCCAGGGCAGCCAGCCGGCGCTCGATCGAAGGCGCGAGGAACTCGTCATCGAAGCGTTGGAGGCCCTCGGCCACCTCGGCCGCCTTGGCCTCGCGATCGCCTGTGTAGTGCGCCAGGGTCGCGCCCTCCACGAACAGCATCAGGTAGTCGTAGAGGTGGAACGATTCCTCGGGGGTGCCCTCGGGTCGATCGATCCCTGCGGTGGTCGCCGCCAGGTTCATCATGAGTTGGTGGCTGACCGAGACCAGCTCGGCGTGACCCTCACGTACGTGGGGGGTCAGGGTTTCCTCTATCACCGCCGGGAAGCGCTTCTTTTCGTACTCCTCCATCCGGTCACGCCGGAACAGCCTGTTCTCGAGCCTGCGCCTCGATCGGTGCTGGTCGGCATGGAGGTTGACGATCACGTCGCTCATGATCACTTCACCCTCGTCGTACAGAGCCTGACGCAGCGCCTTGTTCCGGTAGGCGTCGCGGGCCTCGGCGAATGTGGTGATGGTCGTCACCTCGGGCTCGTTCATCGTTGCTCCTCCAGCGGGGTCTGTGTCGTTCGGCGGTGGGGGCGGACGGGCTCCGGATCCCGCCCGAGGAGCTCCATCGCATTCACCAGGATCCTGCGATGGGCAGGGTTCTCGAGCGACTCCCGACCGTGACCCAGGGTGCATGTCACCACCCTGCCCGCTCCCACTTCGCGTTCCCAGAGCACGGGATGATCGATGTCGTCCCAGCGCGACACCGCCAGCGGCTCCAGGTCAGCGGCGAGGTCGAGGTGGCCGTAGGCCTCGTCGAAGATCTCGAAGTCGCCCACTCCCTCGGTCAGCACGTGGGATGCCACCACCTGCACCTTCATCGGACCGAGCGGCGGGTGTGACGAGGTCCCCCATCGCCATCTCGCTCCGACGATGTCGCCCCAGCCCGGCCAGTCGTCGAAGCAGATGGGTGCCGCGTGCATCGCCAGGAGCCGACCGCCACCGCGTACGTAGGAGTCGAAGGAGCTCCGCACCGATTCGGTGCTGGAGTAGGCGAAGTCGGACCTCCGGTCGTCGTAGCGACCTTCGAGCATGCGCCAGCGCAGGGTGTTGCAGACCCAGAGCTGCGGAGGTCGGAGATCCAGCTGCCGGGCGGCCTCGTCCGGGTCCTCGATGACGGTGCTGTCGTAGCCGATCTCCTCGAGGAGTCCCACCACCACCGGCGTCGTGTCGGAGAAGGGATGCGGACCGCCACTCAGCACCATGGCGGTGGGGCCGTTCGACGCCATCAATCCGCTCCGGCGTCGGCGCCGACCCCGTCGACCGAGGCCGGCCGTGGCAGGTTCGCCAGCAGGGACGAGGCCACTCCCCCATCCACCACGAGGTTCTGGCCGGTCACGTAGGAGGCTGCGGGCGATGCCAGCCACAACACCACCGCTGCGATGTCGGCCGGTGTCCCGAGCCGACCCAGAGGGACCGCAGCGGTTCTGGCCGATCGCGTGGCGGGGTCCTCGTACAGCGGTGCCGACATCCCGCCGTCGATGAAGCCCGGTGCAACGCTGTTGACCCTCACCCCCGAGGCCCCGAACTCGATCGCGAGTTGGGCGCTCAGCAGCGCCACAGCAGCCTTGGATGCCCCGTAGGCGCCAGCGTGGGGCCCGGGGACCACGCCGTTGATCGAGGTGAGGTTCACGATCGAACCCCCACCGGCCCGACCCATGCGCACCGCCGCCACGCGCGACACGATGAAGGTGCCGGTGAGGTTCACATCGAGGGTCTGGCGCCAATCCTCGACCGGCAGCTCGGCCAGTGACCCGAACCTGACGATGCCGGCGTTGTTGACGACCATGTCGGCCACGGTTCCGGCCTCGGATTCGAAACGGTCGAACGCAGCGACCACCTGCGCCTCGTCGTTGACCGCTGCTTCGAGCGGAATACCGGTGGGGATGGCCGAGGCGACGGACTCTGCAGCGGCACCGTCGATGTCCAGCACGCCGACGGTGTGACCGTCGCGGGCGGCCGCCAGCGCGATCTCCTCGCCGATGCCTGCGCCCGCCCCGGTCACGATCACGGCGCTCACGGATTCACCAGATCCCAGGTGAGGGGCCTCTCGGCCCAGTTCCCGACCCTGGAGCCGGGCAGCGGGTCCCGTGTCGGCCAGGCCCGCTGGAGGTCCACCGGCACTCCGCGTGACAGCACCGCACGCAGGTTCCTGCGGTCTCCCAGCAAGGACACGTCCGAGGCGACATCGCCCTGCACGACCAGCACGTCCGCACGTCGACCGACCGACAGCACACCGAGTTCGTCTGCGGCATGCACCGCGTGTGCGTTGTTGGCGGTGGCGCAGCGGATCGCCTCGAGCGGACTCAGGTCGAGGTGTTCGACGAACAACTCGACCTCCCGTGCATGCCAGTGCCCGTAGGGAGTGAGGACGAAGCCCGACTCAGAGCCACAGAGCAGACGGACCCCGGCGTCGTGGGCCCGCCTGACCATCTCGGCGGTCGCGGCGATCTCCCCCCTGAAGACATCCACCATGTTCGTCCCGGCTCCCACCTCGGGTCCGTGGTCGCAGAGATTCGACAGGAAGGTGAACACGGGGCACAGGTCCGCACCCGATTCCACCACGGCCTCCAACGCCTCCTCGTCCATGAAGCTGGCGTGGTAGATGATGTCCACCCCAGCGAGAGCGGCGTCGCGCGTGGAGCTCGCATTGCGGCAGTGTGCAGCCACCGGCACGCCCAGGTCGTGTGCTGTGTCGCACACCACCCTCATCTCCTGCCGGGTCCACACCTGTAGCTCACCCGAACGGGTCGGGATCGACCCGGTGGCGTGGATCTTGACGAAGTCGGCGCCTTCCTTGATCTGGCGGCGAGTGGCCAACACCATCTCGTCGGTGGTGCGGACCACCTCCGCGTAGCCCACCTCGCCCTCGTCGGGGATCAGACGCCCGGCTGTGCCGCCCACCGCGGTCAGCAGTGCTGCGACACCGGTGGTGATCCGCGGTCCCTCGATCCAGCCGGCTTCCACTGCATCGCGGATGGCGGGCCCCATCCGGAAGATCGTGTCGGGATCCGCAACGGAGGTGACACCGGCCATCAGCAGTTTCGGGAGGTGGTGGGCCGTCGCCAGGGCCGCCAACGTGTGGTCCCGATGGAAGAACAGCTCGTCGTTGCTCCGCGGCTCGTCGAAGGTGAGGTGACAGTGGGCGTCGATGAGACCCGGCATGACGGTGCAGCCGGTGGCGTCCACACGGGTGGCGGAGTCGAGCTCACGCTCGTGGAAACCAGCGGAGCCCTCCGGACCAGCTGTGGCCGAGCCGCTGCCCACCGCGATGATCTCGTCGCCACGACAGATCACCTCGCCCGGCACCGGAGGGGCGCCTGAACCATCGAGAACAGTTCCGCCCTCGATCACCAGGAGATCAGATGTGTGTTCGGCCCGTTCGGACAATTGCGCCCCTGTCGCTCCAGTAGCGGTCTGCCTGCGTTTCGGGGGCGCCCTCAGCGGTGTCCGGCGATGAAGGTCGGTGATGCCTGCGGATCGGTCCCCGCCGGCGATCCTACGGCAACACAGCAGGTGAGTGAACGCTGTTAGGTGAGTTGCGGCCGACCGACCGCGGCATTCACCCACCGGCTCCATGGTGACAGCAGTCACCATCTGATCTATTCTCTGGTCACCAACGAGAGTTGGTTGTCAGTTGAGCGGCGACGCTCCTGGCAGCCGGGCAATGGGCCCGGTGCGAACGGTTCGGGGGGTTCGTTCGCACCGGGCCTCCGGCTTTTTCGGAAGCTCCCGTCGCCGGCGAGCCCGGAGCGGCACCCGCAGCCGCCCCACGTCGATCGTGCGGTGACGATCTGCAGGACGATCCTCCCGCTCTCCGGTGGCAGACTGCAGCTGTGACAGAACAAAGCCACGCAATCGTCAGACGCCTCGAGGAGGTCGACGGATTCCTCGTCACCGACCTCCCCGGAGCCGACAGCGCCGATGGGGTCGTCAGATGCGCCAAGAAGGTGCTGGTCGACTCCACCAAGGCTCTCGCACGCTCCCGCAGCTACTCGTGGGCCCTGCTGGAGCAACGCATCTCGGGTGCTTCCGGAGCTGTCAACGCGACCGGGGACTCGGTCGAGGGATCTCTGGGCTCGTTCGCCGCCGAGCTCGCAGCCGACGTCGCCTCGGGTGCGCTCACCCTCGCTGCGGGCAAGGGCGTACCCGACGGGGCGCTCGATGGCCTCGGGTCCGTGGTGCAACCCGACCCCGAATCGCTGGCCAGCGGTATCGTCGCCTGCATCTCGGCTGCGCTCGAGGGCACACCCGGAGACGTGAAGGTGGCCGTCGAGCACGATGGAGGTGCCGGCGAGCAGCTGGTCGCCCAACTCGAATCGGCCGGCGCCAGCGTGACCGCCACCGGACCCGATGCATGGGATGCCCCCGCGGAGGTGTTGTTGTTCGGGTCCAAGGCAGGAGTCCTCGACCACCAGCGCGCCGCTGATCTTCCACAGCAGCTCCTGGTGCCGACCGCGCCGCTTGCGTTCACTCCTCGTGCGCTGGCGGTGGCGAATCGGGCGGGCAAGGTCATCCTTGCGGACTTCCTGACCACCGCGGGACCACTCGCGACCCGGGCCGGACTCGATCCCGCCCAACGACTGGGCGAGCTGACCCGGTCGACCCTCGCTTCAGACCAGGGCGCTGTGCTCGGGGCCTGCACACTGGCGGAGGCCTACCTGTCCCAGTGGTGCGATGAGCTCCCGTTCGGGCGGCCCATCGGCTGATGGCCCAACGCCGCCGACTCCTGGTTCGCTACGGATGGCTCTCGATCGGGGCTGCCGTCTCGACGATGGCGATCAAGTTCATCGCCTACGCCATCACCGACTCGGTCGGGCTGCTCTCCGACGCGCTCGAGTCGACGGTGAACCTGGTGGCGGCGATCGGGGCCGTCACCTCCCTCACGATCGCGGCGCGCCCCGCCGACGAGGGCCACGAGTACGGCCACGCCAAGGCCGAATACTTCTCCTCGCTCGCCGAGGGACTGATGATCATGGTGGCAGCCGCCACGATCACCTGGGCCGCCATAGACCGACTCCTGCACCCCACCGAGATCGATCGGGTCGGGATCGGCCTGGTCTTCGCGGTCGGAGCGTCGCTGATCAACCTTGCGGTGTCGATCGTGCTCGGCCGGGTCGGCCGCCGCGAACGATCGATCGCCCTCGAGGCCGACTCGAGACACCTCATGACCGATGTGTGGACCACCGCCGGCGTCGTCGTGGCAGTCGCTCTGGTGGGAATCACCGGCTGGGAGTGGCTCGATGCCACCGTCGCACTCGTGGTGGCCGCCAACATCGTCCGGGCAGGTCTACGTCTGGTGGCACGCTCCAGCAGAGGTCTGATGGACGCCGCACTACCCGACGAACAGCGGGCGCTCATCGACGCGATCCTCGAGTCGCACACCTCGGCCAGCACCATGTTCCACGGGATCCGCACCCGAGCGGCCGGTCACCGCGCGTTCATGTCGGTGCACGTGCTGGTGCCGGGCGCATGGACCGTGCAGCGGGCCCACGACTTCGTCGAGGTGGTCGAGGGCGATCTGCGCTCCGGGATCCCCGACCTGACCGTCGACACCCACATCGAGCCACTCGAGGACCCCCGTTCGTTCTCCGACGAGGGACTCGACCGTCGTGCCGTGCCGCCGTCGGCCCACCCGGGCAATACACTCGGGTGACAAGCGATACCCCGTCCGGGAGAGTCCACCGACTCGTGCAGTTGCGAGCCGGTGGCGCCGAAGGAGCAACCGCCCCGGAATCTCTCAGGCACCAGGGACCGGTCGGGGAAGCACTCTGGAAAGCGGCCGCACCAGTGGTCCACCGAAGGTGAAAGTCGGCCCGCCGGCGAATCTCTCAGGTTCCGTGACAGAGGGGGCTCCGAGTTCGACCGAAACGTGGAGACCCCGATGAGCCCTGCCCCGTCCCGACCGCACGAGACGAACGCCGCGGGTGGATCCCCCGGACCCGACTCCCGCGCCGACTTCGCGCGGCGTCACATCGGCCCGGACCGCTCCGAGCGGACCAGGATGCTCGCCGAGGTCGGCTTCGACGACATGGCGTCGCTGCTGGACGCGGTGGTGCCCGAGTCGATCCGGAGCCACGAACCCCTCGCTCTCCACGAGGTGGTGCCGGGAGCGGGTTCCGGTGACGAATCCGCCGTGCTCGCGCGGCTGAGGGAGTTGGCATCGGCCAACGGGCGGTCGCGGAGCCTGATCGGAACCGGGTTCCACGGCACGATCACACCTTCGGTGATCCTGCGGAACATGATCGAGAACCCCGCCTGGTACACCGCCTACACGCCGTACCAGCCGGAGATCTCCCAGGGCCGCCTGGAGATGCTGCTCAACTTCCAGACCATGGTGGCTGACCTGTGCGGCATGGAGATCTCCAACGCTTCGATGCTCGATGAGGCCACCGCGGCGGCGGAAGCCATGACGCTGGCCCGACGCCAGTCGCGCTCCAAGGGCAACACCTTCTGGGTCGACAGGAACTGTCACCCCCAGGTCATCGACGTGGTGGTAGCACGCGCCCAACCACTCGGGCTGGAGGTGGTCCTCTTCGACGCGGCCGGCGCCGATGCACAGGGACCGGTGCCCGACGGCACCTTCGGCCTCCTGCTCGCCCACATCGGCACCTCGGGCACCATTGCCGACCATCGAGGTCTCGTCGACAAGGCGCACGAAGCCGACGCCGTGGTGTGCGTCACGACCGACCTCCTGGCCCTGACCCTGCTGGAGGGACCCGGGAACTGGGGCGCCGACGTGGTCGTCGGGTCAGCCCAGCGCTTCGGTGTGCCGATGGGCTACGGAGGTCCTCACGCAGGCTTCATGGCCGTCTCCGACAAGGCCAAGCGAGCGCTTCCGGGCCGCCTCGTCGGGGTGTCGGTCGATTCGGCGGGGCGTCCCGCCTACCGGTTGGCCCTGCAGACCCGCGAACAGCACATCCGTCGGGAGAAGGCCACCTCCAACATCTGCACCGCACAGGTGCTCCTCGCCAATGTGGCCGCCGCGTATGCCGCCTACCACGGCCCCGATGGGCTCACCCGGATCGCGGCGCGGGTACACGCGCTGACCTCGGAGCTTCGTGAGGCCCTCGGCTCCGAGGGTCACCAACCCCTCGGCGACACCTGGTTCGACACGCTCACGGTCGAGGTTCCGGGCGCCGCCGACGCGGTCGTCTCCGCTGCATCGGAGCGAGGCATCAACCTGCGCAGGTTGGACGCCGATCGGGTGGGCATCACCCTCGATGAGTGCACCGACGACGACGTCATTGCGACGGTGGTGGAGGCGTTCACCGCTGCGACCGGATCCACCTCGACAGGTGATCCGCGTTCCACCGGAGGCCCCGCACCGGAACACGGAGCGGGATTGCCACCGGTTCTGGCGCGCACGACGGAGTTCCTGACGCACCCGAACTTCCACGACTACCGCTCCGAGACCGACATGATGCGCTACCTGCGACGCCTGGCGGATGCCGACCTCGCCCTCGATCGCACCATGATCCCGCTGGGCTCCTGCACCATGAAGCTCAACGCCGCCACCGAGATGATCCCGATCACCTGGCCCGAGTTCAGCGACCTGCACCCCTTCGCCCCGGCCGAGGACGCCGGGGGCTACCTGGAGCTGATCTCCGAACTGGAGGCGGCGCTCTGCCGAATCACCGGCTACGACGCCGTCTCGCTGCAGCCCAACGCCGGATCCCAGGGCGAGTTCGCGGGTTTGCTGGCGATCTCCAGGTTCCACCGCTCGCGCGGGGAATCACACCGCAACGTGTGCCTGATCCCCGACTCCGCACACGGCACCAACGCTGCCAGTGCGGTGATGGCCGGGCTGCGGGTGGTGGTGGTCGCGACCGACACCGAGGGAAACGTGGACCTGGCCGATCTCGCGGCCAAGGCACAGGAACACTCCGAGAACCTGGCCGCGGCGATGGTCACCTATCCGTCGACCCACGGGGTGTTCGAGGAAGGGATCGTCGAACTCTCCGAGTTGGTGCACTCCCACGGCGCCCAGGTGTACGTCGACGGCGCCAATCTGAACGCCCTCGTCGGCATCGCCCGACCGGGCTGGTTCGGCGGCGACGTCAGCCACCTGAACCTCCACAAGACGTTCTGCATCCCCCACGGTGGAGGAGGACCCGGCGTGGGACCGGTGGTGGCGCGCTCGCACCTTGCCGAGTTCCTGCCCGGGCACCGGTTCTCACCTCGCCCCGAGGACCACGACATCGCCACCCCGGAGCGGCCCGAAGGTCGCCCGACGATCTCCGCCGCTCCCTTCGGCTCAGCCGGGATCCTGCCGATCTCCTGGGCCTACATCGCGCTCATGGGCGACGACCTGGCCGACGCGACAGCGGTGGCGATCCTCAGCGCCAACTACGTGGCCCGACGGCTTCGGACGCACTTCCCGATCCTCTACTCGGGAACCGACGGCCTGGTGGCGCACGAATGCATCGTGGACCTGCGCGAGATCACCAAGCAGACCGGTGTCACCGCCGAGGATGTCGCCAAACGGCTGATCGACTACGGATTCCACGCCCCGACGCTGGCGTTCCCGGTCGCAGGCACGCTCATGGTGGAACCGACCGAGTCCGAATCGCTGGCGGAACTCGATCGGTTCTGTGACGCCATGAGCCAGATCGCCTCGGAGATCGACAGGGTCGCCGACGGCACCTGGCCCGCGGAGGACAACCCGTTGTGCAACTCCCCGCACACCGCCGAGGAGGTCGGCGCGGACGACTGGGAACACCCCTATCCGAGGTCCGTCGCCGGATGGCCCGTCACCCCTGCCCGCAACGGGCCGGCCAAGTACTGGCCTCCGGTGGGACGCATCGACGGCAGCTACGGCGACCGGAACCTCATGTGCTCGTGCCCGCCGGTACAGGACCTGGCCGACTGAGGGTCATCCGGCCGACGCCGGTGTCAGGGCTTTCGGCCCACGAAGGGCATCTCGACCACGACCGCGGGGACCTCGCCACCGCGTGCGTCGAGGCTCAGGACATCGCCGGGCTCCACGTCCGGGCTCAGCATGGCCATCGCCACGCCATGGCCCAGCGTGGGTGAGAAGTTGCCCGAGGTCACCGATCCGACCTGTTCGCCCGAACGCAGCACCGCCTGGCCCTCCCGCGGAGGGCGACGACCCTCGGTGGTCAGACCCCTCAGAACCGGATCGACCCCCGCAGCGCGTTGGGTTTCCAGGGCGGAGCGCCCGGGGAACTCACCCTTGTCCCAGCCCACCACCCAGCCCAGGCCGGCATTGAGCGGCGTGATCCCCACGCCGAGTTCGTGGCCGTGCAGCGGCAGTCCGGCCTCGAGTCTCAAGGTGTCGCGTGCCCCGAGGCCTGCGGGTTGGATCCCCGCATCGAGGAGCGCGTCCCAGAACTCCGCCGCCACGGCGACCGGAACCGCGCACTCGACCCCGTCCTCACCGGTGTAGCCCGTTCCAGCGACCGTGCAGGCATGCCCGCCGAACTCGAAGCCGGCAACCCTGAAGCGACCGACCGCGGCCGCGTCCGCGCTCACCGCTGCCAGGCGCTGCCGGGCATCGGGTCCCTGCACGGCCAGCACCGCCCGCTCCGCCGTGGTGTCTCGCACCTTCAGCTGTCCGGAGGTGTCGCCGGCGACAGCGCCTGCGAGGGCATCGCTGACCCGCTGGGTGTTCGATGCGTTCGGCATCACGTCGAACGTCTCGTCATCGATCCACCACACGATGATGTCGTCGAGCACACCACCGGAGTCATCCAGCAGGTGCGTGTACTGGGCCCGACCCGGCGACACGCGGTCCAGGTCGTTGGTGAACGTGCCCTGGATGGCCCGGTGGGCGGACTCCCCCTCGACGCGGACCGTTCCCAGGTGGCTGACATCGAACACCACCGCCTCCGAACGGCACAGACGGTGCTCCTCGAGCGTCCCCGTGGGGTACGACAGCGGCATTTCCCAACCACCGAAGGGCACCATGCGTGCATCCAGTCGACGGTGTTGTGCGTCAAGCGGTGAAGTCTTCACCGGGTGGACACTACCGGGCTGTCCCGTCCGAGCCGTATGCCGGCCCAGCGGGAACCGGTGATCTGCCGGGCGGCGCTACCGGTCAGACCGCAGAAGCGGGTGGTGCTTCCGCGTCGAGGTCCGGCTCGGCCGCCGGGCTGGCGGCGGGAGTCGGACGCAGCTCCACGATGGCAGCGTCCAGGTCGTCCTTCACGCCGCCCAGTGCGAGCACGTTGAACACTCCCTGGCCGGCGTTCAGCACGTCGATGAGCTCGTCGCCCGAGGCCACCACAACGGAGTTCTTGCCGTTGATCACCAGATTGGCCGTGGCGATGTCCTCTCCGAGCGATTCGCGCAGGTATGCGAACACATCACGCACCGACTCGAGCTTCAACCCTGCATCCAGGAGCTGCTTGATCACCTTCAGCTCGAGCAGGTCACGGTAGGAGTAGCGGCGCCGGCTTCCGGAACCCTTGGCATCGGCCAGAGAGGGGCGTACGAGGTCGGTACGAGCCCAGTAGTCGAGCTGTCGATAGCTGATTCCGACGATCTCAGCGGTCTTTCGGCCGCTGAAGCCGTCTTCGTAGGTCTCCACGATCGTCTCCAGGTCCTGTGGTCGGTAGGCGGATGACACCGGTGAAACTACCCCGGCGTGACCATTGTGGGGTGGATGACGCGCGATCACACTCCCAGCGCCGATTTCAGCTGGCGAAGTCGTCCGGGGTCACGTTCTCGATGAACTCCTGGAACTCCTCGAGCACCTCTTCGGGTGACTCGTCGCCGGCCTCCTCGGTGTAGCCCGCCTCGGCCATGAGCTCCTCGGTGGCGAAGATCGGTGCGTCCACCCTGACCGCGAGCGCCACCGCGTCGGATGGCCGCGCAGAGACCTCTGTGGTCGGTTCGTCCTCATCGCCATCGGCATCCACGAGGTGCAGATCCGCATAGAACGTGGTGTCGCGGAGCTCGGTGAGCACGACGCGTTGCAGCGAGAAGCCCAGCACCTCGATCAGTTTGCAGGCGAGGTCGTGGGTCAGCGGCCGAGGGGGGTCCACCCCGTCCAGAGCAAAGGCGATGGCTGCCGCCTCGGGTCCGCCGATGAAGATCGACAGCCGACGGTGACGTCCACCGCGTTCCTGCAACAGGAGTACGGGCGTGTTGCTCGGCAACTCGACGCGCACTCCGAGCAGTTCCAACTCAACCACGTCGTCAGCCTACCCGGCGACCCTAGGGGGCCAGGTTCGGTCCGAGTTCTTCTGCCAACAACGCAGCATGCAGAGAGGCTCCCAGGTCGGCCAGCTCGGTCACGGTCTCCGCCGCTCGTGCCCGCGATGCAGGATTGCGTTGCTTCAGCAGTGGCATCGCGACCTGTTCGAGAAGCCCGGCCTCCCGGTCGGCGGCAACCTTGTAGATCCGGAGGTGGCGCGGGGTGAGGCCGAGATCGGCCCCGCGTTTGGCAAGTCGGGCGATCTCGATCTCGCGTCCCGTGTAGACCGCCTCACCGGCGACATCGATGGGTGCGAGAAGACCGAACTCCTCGAGTGCATCGAGGGTCTCCTCGGTGATCCCGACCTCGTCGACCAGTTCGTCCCGGCTCAGCTGGCGCATGGCCGCCTCCCTGTCCTTCGTTGAGGCGCCCTGTTGGCTACCGGCTCCGGAGGGCGCTGTCTCTCCGGCTCCGTTCTGCTCGCCGCCGGATTCTGCGGTGCTGCGTGGCGAATCGGCTCGCCGGCTCCTCGCTCCCCGAGCGGGGTCCGGCTCGGATCCACCGCTCTTTCCTGCTGGAGTGCTGGTCGCCCGGGTGCCGGCCGAGATGGAACGCTCCGAGTCCGATGCCGTCTCGGGATCGGATCCAGCTCCCAGGGCGATCGCCGCCGGATCCGGAGTGGCTGTGTCCCCGGACTTCGTGTCCCCGGACTCGGGGTCGTCTGGGTTCGTGTCGGCTGGGTTCGTGTCGGCTGGGTTCGTGTCCGCGGACTTGGGGTCGTCCGGGTTCGTGTCGGTCGAGTTGGCGAGTGCCGGCTCGGGCCCGTCGTCGTCGGAGGACTCAGCGACCTCCTGTGGGGACTCCTGCAGAGCTGCGACGAGATCGGCCGGCGAGGAATACCGCGGCGCATCCTGGGCCTTGGCACGCCTGCGCACAGACCCACTCCCGGCCGCCCTGTTCGCACCGGCGCGAGTGGGGTGCGATGCCGACTGTGCAGCGCTCCGACGTGCCTCCGAGGCCTCGGAATCCACGGTCTCGGCACGTTTGCGATCGACCTCCTCCGCAGCGGCCGCCTCGGCAACCGCTGTCCAGAGCGTGGGTTGGTCGCCCGCCCCGGCATCGATCACATCCACGCCCTTCTCGAGGGCACGGCGTATCACCTTCAGGGGCAGGAAATGGTCGCGCTGCTGGCGCAGTATCCAGCGCAGACGCTCGATGTCGGCGTCGCGGAACTGCCGATAGCCCGATGCGTTGCGCTCCGGTTCGACCAACCCCTGGCTCTCGAGGAACCTGATCTTGGAGATGGTTACGTCCGGGAACTCCTCGGTCAGCACTGCCAGCACCTCGCCGATGGAGAGTGGCTGTTGTGCGTTGGCGCCGCTCTCCGGCGCGATCTCATCGAGTTCAGCCATCGTGGTTCTCACACATCATCGGCCTCACACATCATCGGCCTCACACATCATCGGCCTCACACATTGTCCCCGAGGGACCCGATCACGAACACGAGCCGGAACTTGCCGACCTGTATCTGGGCCCCCTCGCGCAGCGGTGCCGAGTCGACCCGTTCTCCGTCGAGGTAGGTGCCGTTGAGTGAACCGGCGTCCTCGATCCGGTACTGGCCACTTCCCTCGGTGCGCACGATCGCGTGGTGCCTCGACACGGTCACGTCGTCGAGGAAGATCGAACTGTCGGGATGGCGCCCGATCGTCGTCTCGCCGGGTTCGAGCGCGTACCGGGCCCCGGCGGTGGCTCCGCGGGTGACCACGAGCTGACCAACTTCACCTGCATCCGGTATGTCGACACCGACCTGGGGATAGTTGCCGGTCACATCATCGCCGTCGGGCAGGGTCGCTCCGCACGCGGTGCAGAAGTTCCCCCCGTGAGGGTTCGACACACCGCAGCGTGGACACTCGACACCCTCGACCACGTCGCTCAGCCCTCGATCAGCGCCGCGTACGCCTCGGATGTCATCAGAGACTCCACTGCGGCGGGATCGCTCAGTTCGATCACGACCATCCAACCCTCACCGTAAGGTTCACCGTTGACCAGCTCGGGGCTGTCCTCGAGGGCGAGGTTCACCTCGGCCACCTTGCCGGCGACGGGTGCGTAGATCTCCGAGACGGACTTGGTGGACTCGACCTCTCCGAGGACGTCGCCCTGGGCCACCTCGTCGCCGAGGGTCGGCAACTGCACGAACACCACGTCACCGAGTGCCTCCTGGGCGTAGTCGGTGACACCCACGCGTGCTCGGTTGCCGTCGAGGGACACCCATTCGTGGTCCTTCGTGTATCTGAGTTCGACCGGGATGTTCATGATCGCGACGGTACCCGAGGCGCCGCACCCTCCGCGCACCGAGCTGAACCTCCGGGCATCTCAGCGAACCATCTGCCGAAGGCGTCGGGAATACTCCTGGGTGAGCGACCTCGCATCCTGTTGGGTCGCGCCCTCGGCCCAGATGTGGGTGAGCGGATCCTCCGGGTCGGGAAGCACCAGCACCCAACCCTGTTCGTGGAACACCTTCACCCCGTCGATCAGCTCCACGTCGCGGCCCTGGGTCTGTTCCACGAGGCTGCGCATGACCAGCCCCTTTTCGTCCCAGGGCGTGACCACCGTCTCGTGCACCAGGTGGCAGGTGGGGGCCGCTGCCCTGACCTGCGCCAGTGTCGCGTCGGAGCGGGTGAGCAGGTCCAGCATCTTGAGCAGACCCGCCGCGGCGTCGAACGCCGGCATGAACTCCGGCAGGATCACTCCCCCCTCGAGGTTCATGGCGAACACGACATCGGAGGAGTCCGCCTCGGCCATCAACGCAGGTGCCGAGGTCTTGGACCACCGCAGATCCAGGCCGTTGGCCTCCAACACGTCCACCGACGCCTTCGGGGCATTCACCGGAAGGGCCACGGTTCCGGAGTCGATCGAACGTCCCAACAGCTCCAGGAACGCGAACAACGCCTCGGTGTCCGACAGGACCTCTCCCTCGCCGTCGACGAGTGTCAACTGGTCTCCGGAGGGGTCGATCACCGCACCCAGATCGGCACCCGAGGCCTTCACCAGCGCACCGACCTGCGCGGCGTGTGTGGTCCGATCGAAGCCCAGCATCCCCGCGGTGGAGACATAGGGATTGACCGCCAGAACCTCCGCCCCCAGTTTCGCCAGCACATTGGGCATGGCGAGGCTCGCCGAACCGTACGCATAGTCGATGACGACCTTGAAGTTGCGTTCGTCGATGGCCTTGGTGTCGATCGACTGCTCGAGCGCCACCGCGTACTGCTCCAGCGCCCGCGGCACCAGATCGATGTCTCCGATGTCGGCGGGGCGGACCCTGCGGAAGTCCTCCCTGGAGAACAGTCTCTCGATCTTTCGCTGGCTCGCTTCGGTGATGTCGGCACCGGCGCCGTCGAGGAAGCGGATGATCACCGAGTCGGGATCACCGTCGGCCAGGCGACACGAGATGCCTCCGTGCACGTTGGCGGAACCGCTGTGGAACCTCGTGATGGGCACCGAGGTCACCTCGAGGTCGAACACGTTCACCCCACCGGCCTGCAATCCCGCGATCATCGCCCGCTTGAGCATCCGCGCAGCCCTCGATGAGTCACGTGAGACCACCACACGAGCGTCGTTGGGCAGTGACGTGGCGTAGGCCAGAGCGACCTTGGCGGCCAGCTCCGGTGTGGCATCCACGTTCGCCAGCCCGGTGACCCCTCCTCTGCCGAACAGGCTCCGTGCTCCGCGCGACTCCCAGATGAGCGACGTGTTGACGACGGCACCTGCCTCGATGGTCTTGAAGGGATAGACCTTCACGTCGCTCGAGATGAGTGCGTCCTCGCCCACGAAGACCTCATCGCCGAGAACCACCCCCTCCTCGCAGCGGGCCCCGCGGCGAAGATCCGCCGAGCGCCCCACCACCGTGCCGCGCAGTCGAACCGACTCGCCCAGGTAGGTGTTGTCGTGCACGACGCTGCGATCGATCTCGCCGTCGCTGCGCACGCGCACCCCGGTGCCCAGCACCGCGTACTCGCCGATGTTCACACCGGAGTCGATGTTGCAGTTGTCGCCGATGAGCGCGGGTCCGATCAGGTTGGCCTCGGGGCTGATCTCGGCTCCCTTGCCGACCCACACCCCGTCGGCCACCTCGATACCGGGGATGTCGGCCTGCACCCGTTCGTCGAGGATGTCCTTGTGGGCCCTCACGTAGGCGTCGAGGGTGCCCACGTCCTCCCAGTAGCCCTCGCCCACCGAACCGAGGATCCGTTCGCCGTCGGCGAGGACCTGCGGGAACACGTCGCCGGAGAAGTCCACCGGTTCGTCGGCGGCGATCCAGTCGAAGATCCGTGGCTCCAACACGTAGATCCCCGAGTTGATCGTGTCGGAGAACACCTGTCCCCAGGTGGGCTTCTCCAGGAAGCGCTCGATGTTCCCCTCGTCGTCGGTGATCACGATGCCGTACTCGAGGGGGTTGTCCACCCGCACCAGTCCGATGGTTGCGAGCGCATCGGCGGCCTCGTGGGCCTTCACGATCGCGGAGATGTCCATGTCGGTGAGGACGTCGCCGGAGATCACCAGAAAGGTCTCCTCGAGCTGGTCCTTGGCGTTGCGCACCGAACCCGCAGTGCCCAGCGGTGACTCCTCGGTGGCGTAGGTCATGTTGACCCCGAACTCGGACCCGTCGCCGAAGTAGGTCCTGATCGTCTCGGCCATGAACGCCACCGTGACGACGATGTCGGTGATTCCGTGACGCTTCAGCAGGCCGATCACGTGTTCCATCATCGGACGGTTCGCCAGCGGCATCATGGGCTTCGGGGCGTTGGAGGTGAGCGGGCGGAGCCTGGTGCCCTCACCTCCGGCCATGATCACTGCTTTCATAACGTGTCCTCCACGAGATTCATGACGAGTCCTCCTGTCAACCGGCGTGCTCGGCGGTCGAGCCCTCGGAGATTGCATCTGCTTGTTGTGCGGCCCGACCCTCCGCGAGAGCGGTCGGGCCTTCGCGCAGGTAACCGATGAAGGCGATGTATCCGAACACCAGTCCCGGTATGCCGACCAACCACGCCGCGATCAGGAACAGGTCGCGCAGGGATTGCGACAGTGTCGGGTCGCTCGAGATCAAGAACATCGGGAACGCCGCCATGAGACAGAACGTGCCTGTCTTGCCGACGTAGCTGACATCCATCCGCCGGGCACCCATGAGGGTGATCGTGGCCACGTAGATCGACATCACCACCTCTCGGGCGATCGCCAGGATTCCGAACACCAGGAACAACTTCGTTGATGTCGTGGAACCACCCGGCGGATCGATCGACACCGCCCAGAGGATCGAACCGACACCCACGATCATCAGCAGCCGATCGACGGTCGGATCGAACATCTTGCCGAAGTTCGACACCTGCGAGAAGCGTCGGGCGACGTAACCGTCCACCCAGTCGGTGGCGCCGAGTGCTGCCAACAACACCGCTGCCTGCCAGCGGAGGTCCTCCCAGAAGAGCAGCCACACGAACAGCGGGATGCACAGTGCACGCACCAGTGTGATCAGGTTGGGCAGGGTGAGCAGACGGTCCTCACCCTCGGGGATCACCTCGCCGGCCAGTCCCCGCCGCTCGCCGTCGTGGCTCCCGTCGTCACCCAGTGCGCCGTGATCCTGTCGCTCTGCCACGACCCCACTCTAGGGACCTGCACGGGCTCGCCGGACGGCTGGTCGTCCCGGTCCGCGATCCCACGTCGCTGCAGCGGCCGAAGACCGCCACAGCCGGGTGCCACGGCTGCCTATGGTGGCGGCATGAACGCTCAGGGGAACAGCCCACCAGCGGGGGCGACAGGTCCGTCTATCTTCACGCGAATCATCCGGGGGGAGATCCCCGGCCGGTTCGTGTGGCGTGACGACCTGGTGGTGGCGATTCTCACGATCGCCCCCATCAGGCCCGGCCACACGATGGTGGTACCGATCGAGGAGGTGGACCACTGGCTGGACGTCCCAGCAACGACCTGGGCGCGCGTGGGTGAGGTCTCCCAGGCCATCGGCTCTGCCCAGATGGAGGCATTCAAGCCCGCGAGGATCGGTTCGATGATCCTCGGCATGGAGGTGCCGCACTGTCACGTGCATCTCGTGCCCATCGACAACGAGCGCGACCTGAGCTTCGCGAACGCCGACGCAACCGTGTCCGATGAGGCCCAGGATGCCAGTGCCGAGGCGATACGGGCTGCGCTCAGGGCTGCGGGCCACACCGCATGCGTACCGGATTCGAACGGCGAGGGTCCGACAGGTCGGGCCTCGTGAGTTCCAGGACCGCACTGAAGGAACTCCGCCGACATCGGGTACCCGCCTGGTGGAGCGATGCCAAGGTGGGCATCTTCATCCACTGGACTCCGGCGGCGGTGCCGGGTTGGGCCCCCGTGGACTCCGAGATCGGAGACCTCCTGGCGGCCGGCCGCGAGGATGCCCTGGCCGAGAACCCCTACACGGAGTGGTACGAGAACTCCATCAGGTTCCCCCAGTCCTCCGCCAGCCGCCACCACCGCGAGACCTACGGCGACAAACCGTATTCGGACTTCGCGGAGGAGTTCTCCGAGGCGCTGGCGTCGTGGAACCCCGACGACTGGGCGCGCAGCTTTGCCGCCACCGGAGCGCGGTACGTGGTCCTGGTGGCCAAGCACCACGACGGGTGGTGCCTCTGGCCGACCGAGGTGGTCAACCCGAACCGGCCCAACTGGTTCTCCAGGCGCGACATCGTCGGGGAACTCCGCGAGGCCGTCCTCGCTGCTGGGATGCGCTTCGGCGTCTACTACTCCGGGGGCCTCGACTGGACCTTCGATGACCGGCCCATCGGGAACCTGGGCGACATGCTCGCAGCGATTCCCCGCGGCGACTATCCCGCCTACGCGGATGCCCAGGTGCGCGAGTTGATCGACCGCTACAGCCCGTCGGTGCTCTGGAACGACATCGCGTGGCCGAGTACGGGTGCTGAGCTCTGGCCCACGATGCAGCACTACTACCGGCGCGTGCCCGACGGGGTGGTGAACGACCGCTGGATGCCCTGGTCACCCGCCATGGCGGCCGCCGGATTGAAACCTGTCAGGCGAGCAGCCAACTCGCTCAACGCCAGGGTCACCCGATCCTCGAGAGGTCTGGTCCCTCCCAAGCCACCGCACTTCGACGTGCGCACTCCCGAGTACGTCGTGTTCGACGACGTGCAGAGGCACCCCTGGGAGTGCGTGCGGGGCATGGACCAGTCCTTCGGCTACAACCGCAACTCGGGGCCCGACCACTTCCTGTCGGACGGCGAGCTCCTGGAGATGACCGGCGACATCGTCGCCAAGGGCGGCAACCTGCTGCTCAACGTCGGACCGAAGGGCGAGGACGCGACCATTCCCGATCGCCAGTTGTCGCTTCTCGGGACCCTCGGGAACTGGACCGGTTCGCAGGGCGCTTCGATCTTCGCGTCGCGACCATGGATACGCCCGGTCGGCGAGTCGGTCGAAGGACACGGTCTGCGCTACTGGGCGAGAGACCGATCGCTGTTCGTGGCGGTCGACCAGCGCGGTGGGTCCTCGAGCAGGGGTGGGGCCGCGGACAGCACCGTGACCCTGCGCGAGGTGGCTCCCTCACCCACCACCGTGGTGAGGACCGCCTCCGGAGAACCGGTCACCCACACCGACGCACCGGAGGGTCTGCAATGCGTCTGGACCCCGTCGGTTCCGTGGTCGGTGCTGGAGATCACCGACGCCCGCTGTCGCTGATTCCCTCAGAGGTCCAGCCGTTGGGCCTCGTCACCTGAATCAGCCGCGCCCTGCGGTTGATCGAGTTCGATCGGCTCTGTGAGCTGTTCGCCCTTGTTGCGCACGTTGTTCACCTCGACCGAAACCGGATGGAACGTGATGAGCTCCTTGGGAGCGGGCACGAGGAGCCTTCCGAGGGTTGCCACATCGGTGTTCGGGTCCAGCCATTCCTCCCACGCCGACGCGGGCAGGATCACCGGCATCCGGTGGTGCAGCTCGGCCATCTTCTCGTTGGGCGAGCCGGTGATGATCGTCGATGAGCGCACCGTCACCTCGGCGTTCTGCAGACCCTCGTCGGGCTCCCCATCTCCCTCCGCTGCCGCATCATCTCGGGCGGCACCATCTCGGGCGGCGCTGGGAAGCGTCCCGCGCCATTCCTCCCACAGCCCGGCGAAGGCGTAGGGCTCGCCGTCGGGGCGATGGATGAACCAGGGTTGCTTGCGCGAGGTGCCCTCGGGTTTGTTCCATTCGTAGAAACCGTCGACGGGCATGATGCAGCGGCGCTTCTTGAACGCAGAGCGGAACGCCGGCTTCTCGGCGACGGTCTCGGCCCGGGCGTTGATCAACTTGTTGCCGATACGCAGGTCCTTGGCCCATCTCGGCACGAGTCCCCAGTGGAAGGTGTCGAGGTTCCGCGTGCTTCCGTCGGAGTACACGACGAACACGTCGGTGGTCGGCGCGGTGTTGTAGTTGGCCTCGTGGGCGAGCGCCTGCTCGCTGACCCGGTCCACATCGAAGTACTTGGCGATGTCCTCGGCGTTGGACGACGACACGAAGCGGCCACACATGGCCCAACCCTAAACCGGCCGGTGTGGCCCACCTGCTCGGACTCCCGGGCATGAGTCGGCCGCGGAGCGCCCGCCGGTACGATCGGTGCGCCCATGAACGCTTCCGCCCCAGCGCCGATCGTGTCGGTGATCACTCCGACCTTCAACGAGGTGGAGAACCTGCCGGTGTTGGTCCCCCGCATCCACGCGGCCCTCGGCGACACTCCCCACGAGATAGTGATCGCGGACGACAACTCGCCCGACCGCACCTGGGCCGTGGCCGAGGAGATCGCGGCCGGCGACGACTCGGTCGTGGTGCTGCGACGATTCCACGACCACGGGCTGTCGGCAGCGGTGCTCGACGGCATGTCGGCGGCGCGCGCCCCCTATCTGGCTGTGATCGACGCAGACCTCCAACACGACCCCTCGGTCCTCGGTGAGATGCTGGCGCGCCTGCGCGCGGGCGACGCCGACGTCGTGGTCGGCAGCCGGGAGGCCGACGGGGGCGGTTATGGCGAATGGAGCGCCAGGCGCCGCTTCGTCTCCTGGGTGGCCGCCGGTATCGCCAGGCTGTTCCTGCGGGTTCCGACGGGCGACCCCATGAGCGGATACTTCATGTTGACCCGCGGGGCCTACGAGTCGACCGCGGCCGAGATCAACCCGCTCGGCTTCAAGATCCTCCTGGAGTTCATAGGGCGCAACCGGGCCCTGCGGGTGCAGGACGTCGGCTACACCTTCGCCAACAGGGTGCACGGCGAGACCAAGCTCAAGCCGAGCGTCATCCGTTCCTACCTGCTGGCGGTCGCCGAGCTCCGGCTCGGCCGCCAGATCAACCCCGTGTTCTTCCTCTACGTTCTGGTGGGCATCCTCGGGGTTGCCGTGAACTCGGTGCTGTTCACGCTGTTCGAGGCGCTCGGGTTCCCGAGGATCGACACCGGCCTCAACGAGGCGCTCGACCCCATCTACTCCTCGTTCGTGGCCAGCGTGGTCCTCACGACGCTGCTGTTGTTCGTGATCAACAACGAGTTCACCTTCTGGGAACAGCGCTACCGGGGTTGGAGAACGATCGGGGCGTTGCTGCTCTACGGCGTGATGACCGGGGTCGGCACCCTGGTCCACGTGGCCGTCTTCTCATGGCTGCAGGAAACGGGATTCCTGTTCAACCTCATCGGCGATGACGCCGCACGCGTGGTGCACAACCTCGTCGGCGCCATGGTGGCGCTGGTGGTGAACTGGTACCTCAACACCACGTTCGTGTGGCGTAGGCGCCTCGTCTGAGGCACCGCCTCAGCGCCCACCCATGGCGTGAGCCATGTCGGCTATCCGCACACCGGCGCGTTCGACCACCGGTTCGGTCCGGCCCAGCACCTCACGGATCTCCCGTAGGTCGATGACGAGGTCATCCGGTTCCGGATCTCCGGCTCGGTCGACGTCGGGTGACGACCGGATCCGTTCCGAGTCCAGCTGAACAGCACGGTCCAGCGCTTCGAGGGCGTCCTCGAGCCGTGCCATTGCCAGAAGGGTGTCGAGCGGACCCACCGAGGCCGCGAGTTCCTCGGTTCGTCTCTCGATTCGCTGAAGATCCATGCCTCGATGCTCCGGCATCGCCCCGGCCGGCGCAATGGGCAGGCGTTCCCGTCAGCTGGCGGCCACTGGGCCCTACGGCACATCCCGGGTTGCTTGATTCGACGCCGAATCGGCCGATCGGAGAGGTATGTCCGGACCAGTCACGCTCCGATGTTCCTCCTATGCCGGGGTGATCGTCCCGATGGTTCTCCTCGTCGCGCTGGCAATGCCGGGCGGCACCGACGCGATGACCGTCCAGTCGGTCACCCCCGGACCAGCGGTGTCGGGCCTGGTCGACGCCGTCGACGAGTCCGTCGAGAACAACATCGGAGAACCGGTGCTCACCCTCAACAACGACAACCCCACGACCTGGTTGGCCACAGATGGTTCGAATCTCAGCGCGGGCGAACAGATGCGCTACCCGGTCTACAGCTACGAGTTGCTCGCGGAATCGAACGAATGTGCGTCCTATGACCTGCAGGTGACCATGGAGGTCACCCTGAACGGGCCCGATGTGGGTCTCAACGACAACATGTTCCTGTTCCTGGTGGGCGATGACGACGCCTTCGGCGGATCGAGCCACGCAGGGCCCGCATCGGTGGGTTCGACGACCGAGATGGAGGCGAGTCTTCAGCTGACCGGAGCCCAGATGGCCGAACCGGTCACGATCCTCTACGGCGCCACCACCTACCAGACGCCTGGGATCCAGACCGGCTACACCCTCGGCGAACCCACGGTGGATCTCACCGAGGACCTGGCGGAGTGCGACCTCGACGGCGACGACGTTCCCGATGACGAGGATCCCGACAACACCGATGTGTGCGTCCCGGACCCCGAATCGACTGCGTGCGTGGAATCGAGGACCACCACACCTGTCGAGAGCACCACAACCACCGAGGTGCCGACACCGACGACCGAGGCGCCGACGACCCAGCCCCAGTCGCCTCCGCCGACGAGCGCGCAGGCCTCACCGGCGGCCCTCCGCCCGACCGGTTGAACGACGCCACGGCCCCGCTGAGGGGGTCCTTCGCCGGCAGCTACCCCGACCCGGGAATCGTCGCATTCGGCACTAAACCTCTGGTTGGGATCGACCGATGAACCAGTGTGGACATGACCGAACATGACATCGCAAGCCTCGTGCGTCTGGGTGGGGCGGCGTTGCTGCTGACCGCTTCGGCTGTGATCGTCTTCGGCCTCCGGATAGGTGGTGTGGTGGCGACCCTCTCCCCCACCCACGGGATCCACAGCGGCGACGTCCTGGGCGTCATCACGGCCGCAGCAGCCCTCCTCCTTGCGCTGCCGGGCATCACCCGTATGGGCTTGCCGAGGCCCGGAGAACCACGCAGGCGGGCACTGGTTCGCAGCTGATCCGGCGGCTCTGCGGGATCGCGTGACCGCACCGGGATGGGGAACCACACAATCCGGCCCATCGGGACAACACCGGTCGTAGCCTTCGCGGGTCTACAACGAACCGGGAGAGCAAGACATGCTGATGATGACCACCTACCGAACACGTCCGTTCATGTCCAAGGACGAGACCAAGGAGCTGATGGAGGCATTCGCCACCCACGGAACCACGGAGGGCACGATCGCCCACTACCAGTTCGCGGATGGCGGTGGCGGAGTGGTGATCTCCGACCTCGAGAGCGCTGCTGTCGGCTACCGCAACATCCTCAACTACACCGAGTGGGTCGAGTACGAGAGCGTCAACCTCGTGGAGATCGACGAGGCGATCCCACTCATCGCCGACGCACTTTCCTGACGAGAGCTCCGGGCCGTTGCCCCGAGCTCGGTGGGCAGGTTGGCCAACAGGTCGGTCGATCCATCGACGTGGTCAATCCATCTGGTGCAACCGCATCCCGGTCCGTAGTTGCAACCCCCGTGGGGTCCTGAGGGGACGCACCTGGTTGTCCATCTAGGGCCAGAACGGGGACCGGCCCCGGATTGCTCCGGAGCCGGCATCCCTTGGTACTACTGGCCTTACGGCCCGTCGGGCTGGGGAGATTCGAACTCCCGACCTCTTGACCCCCAGTCAAGCGCGCTAACCAAGCTGCGCCACAGCCCGGGGGAAGGTCATCGTAGCCGCCGGATCCGACCACGCAGAAACCCCCGACTCAGCTCAGAACAACCACATGATCCCTTGGACCAGACGCCAACCCAGATAGATCACGATGGCTGCGACGAGGACCCAGAAATGCCACGGAGCGCGTACCCGCGGCTTCTTCCCGGAGGTATCCGCCCGGTCCTCGTCGCGACCCGGAGCGCCCGACTGGACCAGCACCGCCGTGTCCGGATCTGCCACATGGTGTCCCGAAGGGCAGTCGCCATCGGTACTCAGAGTGGAGGGCGTGTAGAACCGTTCGCAATTCTCACACCAAGGCATCTCCACCTCATTTCCGAATGTCCGGACCATGATCGCGCCACGGATGCCCGCGGGCACATCCGGGTCCGCCCGGTGATCACCCAACGGGTGGGAATCAGACGGGTGGAACGCCGTGGCGTCGGTGGGAGAAGGTCCGGTCCTTGCCCGAAGCCCGTTCGAGGCGGCGGTGTATCTCGCCCCTCAGGTCCTCCCAGTCGATGATCGCATCGATCACGAGTTCCGAGGCCAGCCGCAGCAGATCGACGTCCTCCTCGTAGATGCGGCGCTGTTCCGCCACGAACTCCTCGCGCTCGTCCGGGTCGGCGATCGCCGAGATCTTGTTGGCGAACACCGCGTTGACCGCGGCCTCCGGGCCCATCACCGCGATCTTCGCAGCCGGCGTGGCGATGGTGGCGACCGGGTCGAAGGCGGGTCCACACATGGCGTAGAGACCCGCTCCGTAGGCCTTGCGCACGATCACCGACACCTTCGGCACAGTTGCCTCCGACACCGCTGTGATCATCTTCGCCCCGTGGCGGATGATGCCCTCGCGCTCCACCTGGGTGCCGATCATGAATCCGGGCACATCGGCCAGGAACACCAGTGGCACCCCGAACGCGTCACAGAGCCAGATGAAGCGTGCGGCCTTGTCGGCAGAATCGGTGAACAGCACTCCGCCCTTGTGCTGGGGGTTGTTGGCCACGACACCCACGGGGCGACCCTCGAGAAGGCCGAAGGCACAGATCAGTTCCGGTGCGAACAAGGGCTTGATCTCGAACAACGAATCCGCGTCGAGCAGACCGTCTAGAAGGTCGTGCATGTCGTATCCGGCGGTCTCCTCCTCCGGGACGATCGACGCATCGAGCGGCCTCGCCGGCGGGGCCGCCGAATAGGTGGGAGGGTCCTCGGTCCAACGCTGGGGCAGGTAGGTGAGGTACTCGCGCGCCTGGTCGATCGCGTCGGCGTCGTCGACCGCCAGGTTGTCCCCGCAACCCGACACCGTGGCGTGCATCCGCGCTCCACCGGTCTCCTCGAGGGTGGCGGTCTCCCCTATGACCATCTCTGCCATCCTCGGGGAACCCAGGTACATCGAGGCGTTCCCCTCGACCATGATCACGATGTCGCAGAAGCTGGGAATGTAGGCACCGCCCGCAGCGGAGGGGCCGAACAGACAGCACACCTGGGGCACCATGCCCGAGAGCCGGACCTGGTTGTGGAAGATCCTGCCGGCCCCGCGACGGCCCGGGAACAGGTCCACCTGGTCGGTTATGCGCGCACCGGCGGAGTCCACCAGCCAGACCACGGGAATCTCGTCGCGCAGGGCGGTCTCGGTGAGTCGCACGATCTTCTCGACCGTACGGGCGCCCCACGAGCCCGCCTTGACCGTCGGGTCGTTGGCCATGACACAGACCGGGCGTCCGTCGACCTCGCCCACCCCGGTGACCACGCCGTCGGCGGGAAGGTCCTCGGCCATCCCCGGGGCATATGGGGCGTTCGCCAGGAGCTGGTCCTCGACGAAGGTGGCCGGGTCACAGAGCAGGTCGATGCGATCGCGCACCCACAACTTGTTCTGGGCCTCGAGTTTGGCCGCACCGCGTTCGAGGTTGCCGGCGCGGGCACGGGCCACTGCCGCACGCAACATCTCCGCGTGGGATCGCTCCCCGGACGTTTCGCTCATCGGGCGGTCACAGTGCGCTCAGCTGACGCCGATGAGGTCGATCGTGAACACGAGCACGCCCTCGGGTCGACCCTGGTCAGCGGCGTTCTCGCCGTATGCCTGGTCGGTCGGGATCACGAGGGTGCGACGACCGCCGACCTTCATCCCCACCAGACCCTCGGTCCAACCCGGGATCACCTGGTCGAGACCGAATTCAGCAGGCTCGCCGCGCTCCCAGGAGCTGTCGAACTGTTCGCCATCGCTGGCCTGGATGCCGGTGTAGTGGGCGAGCACCGTGTCGCCGGGGCACACGACGTCTCCGTCGCCCACCACGTCATCGATCCAGATGAGCTCCTCGGTCTCCGCGTCTCCTTCGGGAACCGACACCTCGGGAGCACCCCGGTCATCAGCCGCTTTCTGGGCGTCCTCGTCGGCCTCCACCGTCGTCGTCGCCGGATCGGCCTCCTCGTCGGTGGACACCAGATCGACCACGAACAGGAGCTGGTCGTCGGGACTCAGACCGGTTTCCTCGGGCGGGTCCTCCCCCACGATCTGCGAGGCGGGCACGACGAACGCACGGCGCCCGCCGACCTTCATCCCCGACATGCTCTCGGCGAACTCCGGAAACACCTGGCTCAGTGGGATCGGCGCGGGCGAGCCGACCTCCCACGAACTCTCCAACTGGGACTGGTCAGCCGGGTTCACGATCACGTAGTGAACCGTGACCGAACCGTCCTCCACCACCGTGTCACCCTCGCCGGGCACCAGATCCACCGGTTCGGCCGCATCGCCGACCTCGGTCACCACGTCCGCCGGGTCGGGCGCTCCCCGTTCCTCTATCGAAGCGAGGGCATCGTTGGTACCGTCCTCCGATGCTGCGTCCTCCTCGCCAGACGAGTCGGCATCGGATTCACTGCAGGAGTCCGGTACTTCCGGGGCGCCGACATGGCGTTCGCCGTCGCTCGATCCGTTCTTGTCGGAACTGTCCGAGTTGTCCGAGGAGCAGGCACCTGCAACCAGCAGAACGGCCGAAGCGATGACGAGAAGGCCTCGCAGTCGGAACCGGTTGCGGGAGGTAGGCGCGGGGCGGCCCGAAAAGGCTGATTCGATGTTCACCGGACCAGTTTGGCGCAGGATCACCCGCGCATCCGCACGCGGACCTTGACCGGGGTGGCTCCGAGGTCGAACGCCTCGCGGATGGAGCGTTCGAGGTACCGCAGATAACTGGCGGGCAACTCGCGGTTGGTGAACAGCGTGAAGGTCGGCGGGTCGGTCGCTCCCTGGGTGGCATAGAGCACCCGACCACCCCGCGGAGCCGGTTGGGCCTGCTGTGCGCGGCGGATCACATCGTTGACCTGTCGTGTGGGGATACGGGTCTGGTAGGCCGTTATCGAACCTGCCAGGGCCGGCAGCAGACGCTGCACTCCCTTGCCGGTCAGCGCCGAGATCTTGAGCACTGAGGGTTCACCCAGAAAGCGCAGTTTGCGCTCGATCTGGATGTCGACCGCCTCGCGCTGGTCGGCGTCGAGGAGCTCCCACTTGTTGAGCACGATCGCAATCGGGCAACCGGCGCCGTCGACGCGCTCGGCCAGGCGCTGGTCCTGATGGGTGACACCCTCGGTGCTGTCGATCACCAACAGGGCCACGTCGGCCTCGTCCACCGAACGAAGCGCCCGGAGCATCGAGTAGAACTCGGTGTCCTCGTCGATGCGGGACCGTCGGCGCATGCCTGCGGTGTCCACGAACCGGATCCTGCCCGCCTCGGTGTCGACCACCGTGTCGATCGAGTCCCGTGTCGTCCCCGGCATGTCGTGCACCACCGCCCGGTCCTCACCGATCAGCCGGTTGAACAACGTGGACTTGCCCACGTTCGGTCGTCCCACGAGAGCAACCGAGACCGAGCGTGGCCCTTCCTCCACGGCGGGTTCTGCGGCGGGTTCGGGCTCGACCCTCGGCTTCTCGGGCGGAAGCCCGTCGACCAGCGCGTCGAGCAGGTCACCGGTTCCGCGTCCGTGCAGCGCCGATACCGCGTGCGGCTCACCGAGTCCGAGTGCCAGGAGGTCCCAGGTGGCGGACTCGTGTCGTTGGTCGTCGACCTTGTTGGCCACCACGAACACCGGCACGTCCAGGCGTCGCAGCATCTGCGCAACGCTCGCATCGTCCTCGGTCACTCCGACGCTCGAGTCGACCACGAACAGCACCGCGTCGGCATCCGAGAGAGCCTCCTCCGACTGGTGGGTGACCTTGCGGTCGAGTTCGGAGCCTCCTGCCAACCAGCCACCGGTGTCCACGACCGTGAAGTCCCGACCCCGCCAGTTCGCTGCCACCCTGAGACGGTCCCGCGTGACGCCGGGGCGCTCCTCCACGATCGCCAGACGACGCCCGATGATGCGGTTCACGAGCGTGGACTTGCCCACGTTCGGCCGCCCCACGATCGCAACCGTCGGCAATCCTTCGAGGATCTCCTCGTTCGAATCGGGTTGTTCACCCATGAGAACCTCCATTCAGTCCCTGGCCATCGAGTGCGCGGCCATCGAGTGCGCGGCGCAACGAAACACCGTCGGTCGGCACGATCTCGACCGGTCGGGGTAGGTCCTGCGGTGACATCCCGTCGAGGAACACGCCTCGGGACAGGCACACGTCGGGCAGCAGGTAGCGGTGACCGATGGGCTGCTCGGCCAGCACGCGGGCCAGGTCCTCGCCCACCATCAATCCGGTCACCGCCGTGTTCCCCCCGAAGTACCGGTTGGGCACAGGGATCACACGCACGTCGTCGCGGCCACAACTCGACACCAGAGGATCCAGCACCGCGGCACCCAACTCACCGCTGAGGACCCCCACTGCCGCACCCGGTCGGGCCCCGAGGCTCACCGGGGTTCCACCCGTGGCCGGCGCCGCCTGAGGTGCCGCGCACCCGCTGCCGCCATCGGTCCGAGGTGCCCGGTAACCCTCCGCCGGTGCTCCGTCGACCCAGTTGAAGAACCCGGGTTGCACCCCGATGCCCTGCTCGACGGTTCCGTTGAACTCCATCTCGAACGCTCGGGCCATGCCGATGCCGTCCTCGTGCATCCCGAAGCCCTGGTAGACCTCCGCGGCCGGGAAGTCCCTTCCGGCGAGCAGGTAGTACTCGTCCGCCGCGTGCACCATCGGGTGACCCAGCGCAGCCCTGAACACCTCCTGGGCAGACTCGACCGCGTCGACGACAGCCACCGCCTCGGCGCGCGTGTGGGGCCGCATCTGCTCCTCGGTGCTGAACCGACTCACCCCGAGGGGCACCACCGCAACGTTGGCCAGCTCGGGGAACTCATCGAGGATCCCGGTGAGGGTCCCTTCCAGCACCTCGCCGTCGTTGCGGCCGGGGCAGACCACGATCTGGCCGTGCACCTCCACTCCGTGGTCGAGCAGGGCGCGCAGCCAGCGCAGGCTCATCGCTCCGCGCCTGTTGCGCAACATGTCGGCGCGCAGGTCCGGATCGGTGCAGTGGATCGACACGTACAGCGGGGAGAGGCCCTCGGTCACCACCCGTTCGAGGTCGGCCTCGGTGAACCGGGTGAGCGTGGTGAAGTTCCCGTACAGGAACGACAGCCTGTAGTCGTCGTCCTTGAGGTACAGACTCCTGCGCATCCCCGGCGGAAGCTGGTAGATGAAACAGAACTCGCAGTGGTTGTCACAGGTGCGCACCTCGTCGAACACAGGCGAGTCGACCTCGACCCCGAGCGGCTCCCCGAAGGGCTTGGTCACCTCGAAGCGGAGTTCGAGGCCGCCTCGACGCACCTCGAGATCCACATCGGGTTCATCGGTCAACCAGCGGTACTCGATGACGTCGCGAACGGGTCGGCCCGACACCGAGAGGAGTTCGTCACCCGCGCACAGCCCTGCCACGTCGGCCGCTGAACCGGGCGCGACGGAGGCGATCACCGCTGCACGCACGAGCACCGATGCTACCGGGGTGCAAGAATCCTGCCCATGTCACGCATCAAAGGACCTGTGGCCGCACTGATCGGTGTGGTCGCACTGTTGGCCGCAGCGTGTGTTCCGCCGCCCCCGGAACCAGCCACCGGCACGTCGCCCAACGACGCTCCGAGAGCAGCCGAAGCCGCCTATGCCCAGCCGGGCCCCTACGGGGTGGGTGTGGTCACGCTGAGCCTCGGCGACCGGGACATGGAGCTGTGGTACCCCGCAGACCCCGCAGATGTCGAGGGCCAGGACAGGGACACCTACTTCGTTCGGGACTTCGTCCCGGCCTGGGTGGAAGAACTCCTGGACCCCGAAGTGAATCCGCCGTACGTGACCGATGCCGTGCGTGACGTACCCGCGGCGACCGACGGCCCGTTCCCATTGGTGCTGTTCTCCCACGGATTCGCCGGGTTCCGCCTCACCAGCACCGCACTCACGACCCATCTCGCCTCGTGGGGCTTCGTCGTGATCGCACCGGAGTACCTCGAACGGGGCCTGGCCTCGGTGCTGGGCGAAACCGTGGCGGCACCGCGCTCCGACCTCGACGTGGCCGACGACGCAATCAGCACCGCGGTCGAGGCCTCGGCCACCCCCGGAGGACCGTTGGAGGGTGTGATCGACGGATCAGAGGTGTTCCCGATCGGCCATTCGGCCGGGGGCGGCACCTCGCTGCGCCTGCTGCAGCGCGACGACGTCCACTCCGTGATCCCGATGGCAGCGGGCATCTCCGAACTGAGCCTGATCCTCGGCAACGCACCGGTGCTGCCCGCTGACAAGGCGATCACCTGGCTGGCGGCGCGCGGCGACGGCATCGCGGCGGTGGCCGACGCCCGCACCGGATTCGACTACACACCTGGACCACGCCGACTGATCGAACTCGATCGCTCCGGACACAACAACGCCTTCACCGATCTGTGTGAGATCGGCGACGGCGGAATCGCCGCGCTCGCTCGCGCAACCGGACTGCCGATTCCCGAACAGCTGCTGGCGCTCGGCGATGACGGCTGCCGTCGGCCGCCCAATGCGCCGGGACCCGAGGTCTGGGACGAGGTTCGCCACTTCCTCACCGCCGAGCTGCGCTTCCGGTCGGGGCTCGACCTCGAGCCGGTCGGACTCGGCGACGCGGTCACCGAGAACTTCGACGACGTCCTGGTCTACCGCCACGACCCGTGATCGCCGGTAACCGGGGCCCGCTTGTAGTCTCGGGACGGTGAGCGACCAACCTTCCGCCTCCGGGCATCCGGAAGTGCAACGAGTGCTCCTGGCCGCTCCGCGGGGCTTCTGTGCGGGAGTGGAGATGGCCATCAAGGCACTGGCCTGGATGGTGCGGGCCTTCGAACCGCCGGTGTACTGCTACCACGAGATCGTCCACAACCAGATCGTGGTGCGGCGCTTCGAGGACCTGGGCGTCGTGTTCGTGGACGACATCGCAGAGGTCCCGGCGGGCAAGCCGGTCATGCTGTCGGCACACGGCTCCGCACCCGAGGTGGTCCAGGCCGCGATCGCCACCGGCGGTTTCGTGGTCGATGCCGTGTGTCCCCTCGTCACCAAGGTTCACCACGAGGTGAAGGTGCGAGCCGGGAAGGGCTACGACATCGTCTACGTCGGCCACGAGGGTCACGAGGAAGCCGTCGGAACGATGGCTGTGGCGCCCGGGTCGATCCACCGCGTCGAGAGCGTGGAGGAGGTCCGCGCGCTCCCCCAGCTGGAGACCCCGGTGGCGCTGTTGGCCCAGACGACGTTGTCGCACCGGGACTGGGCAGCGGTGGCCGACGCAACCCGGGAGCGGTTCCCCGAGACGTGGATGCCGGGGCGCTCGGACCTGTGCTTCGCCACCACCAACCGCCAGACCGCGCTTCTGGAGATCGCCTCGCGTTGCGACGCGGTACTGGTGATCGGCTCTGCCAACTCCTCCAACACACGTGCGCTCGAGAAGTTGGCCGTGGATGCCGGCTGCGAGACGGTGTTGAGGATCAACTCGGCCGAGGAGCTACCGACCGGCCTGTCGGGAACAGTCGGGGTCACCGCCGGCGCGTCCGCTCCGGAGGAACTCGTGCGCTCGGTCATCGAGGCGCTCGACCCCTCCGAGGGCGTCGAGGAGGTCCGGGTCACCGACGAGGAGGAGTACTTCCCGCCGCCCAGGTCGCTGCGGGACCTACTTGCAGCGATCGAGCTGGTCGGCACGGTGGGCCTTGGTGCAGACCCCTCGAAACAGGCGTCGGTGAACGACCGGGATCGCCCTGCATCGGAAGTTCTGGCCGAACTCACCTGAACTGCGTCGCGCCCGGAATTCGGGGCCGGGACCGCCGAGCAGGCAGGATCGACCCATGTCGACACTGTTCACCCTCGACGCCCTGAGACTGTTCATCCACGTGACCGCCGCATCGATATGGGTGGGCGGTCAGTTCGCACTCGCCGGGCTGGTGGGTACGGTGCGCGAACTCGACCCCGAGGGGCCCAGGCTCGCGGCCAGGGCCTTCAACCGCATGGCTTGGCCGGCCTACGGGGTGCTGGTGATCACGGGACTGTGGAACATCCTCGCGGTGCCACTTGACGCGATCCCGCACCCCGAGATCGAGATCAAGATCCTGGTTGTGGCGCTGTCGGGCATCGGAGCGGCCCTCCACCAGAACGCCAGGGGCAACAAGGTCCTCCTGGCGGTCGGTGGGGCGATGAGTGCGCTCTTCGGTGCCGCTGCGATCTGGGTCGGCGTGGTGATGGCCCAGTTCGTCTGAGCACCCACCGACCGGGGTTGTCCTCAGCGGACCGAGTCGTAGAGCCCCTGAATCGCGATCCTCAGCTGCTCGGTGGTCTCGGCCACCACCCGGCGGGGCACTCGCCCCTCGAGGGGCACGTCGGGGTAGATGGGTTCGCCGATGACCACCTTCACCTTGGCGAAGTGCACCATCTTCGACCCGATGGGCATGGCGCGGTCCGAACCTCCGATGGCGACCGGAACGAGCGGCACCCTGTTGCGGCAGGCCACGAACGCCGGACCCTGCTGCATCTCGGTGACCTCAGCGCCTTCCTGACGCCGACCCTCGGGGAACATCACCAGGGGTTCACCCCCGGCGACAGCTTCCTCTGCCCGGCGCAGGGCCGTGCGGTCCGCGTGCTCGCGATCCACCGGAAAGGCCCCGATGAACTCCAGGAAGCGCCCGAATCGGGGTGCCTTCCACAGTGAGTCCTTGGCCATGAAGCGCATCCGGCGCGGCACCGCCATGCCCGCCACCAGGAAGTCGACATAGGAACGGTGGACAGGACAGAGGATGTACGGACCGACCGTCGGGAGCCGTTCGCGTCCGCTCACCTCGAAACGCCAGATGACCTTCGCCAACAGGCGCCCCAGGTTGCACAGGAATCTGTAGGTGAGGTCGCCCACCCTGCCGACCGCCCTCAGGCGGTAGGAATCGCCGCTCGACCCGTCAGCGGCGCCGGTCACCGCGTCTCCCCGTCTGCGGATCCAGCGGCCGCTTCACGTTCCCGAACCATCTCCGCGATCAGTTCCACCGCCTGGTCGATCCCGAGTTCGGAGGTGTCGACCACGACGGCGTCGCCCGCGGTCGCCAGCGGGCTGTCGGTGCGGCCCGAATCAGCAGCGTCACGCCTCGCTATGTCGGCCGCGACCTCGTCGTACTCGAGATCGGTCATCTCCTTGGCCCGACGACGCGCCCGCACCTCGACCGAGGCGGTCAGGTAGACCTTGAGGGTCGCATCGGGGAACACGACGGTGCCGATGTCGCGACCTTCGATCACACCACCGCCCCGCTCCAGGGCCCAGGCTCGCTGGCGGGCGCGAAGCTCCTCGCGAACGGCCGGGTTCGCGGCCACCATCGACACCGCCCTGGTGACCTCGGGACCGCGTATCTCCACGGTCGCGTCGATGTCGTCCACGCGCACCCCGTCGTCGTCGACGACGATGTCGATGGCGCGGGCCAGCGCAGCGACCGAATCCGCTTCGTCGGGGTCCACCCCCTGACGGATGGCGGCAAAGGCCACCGCCCTGTACATGGCTCCGGTGTCGAGATAGGTGAGTCCGAGGCGTTCGGCCAGTCGTCGGCCCACTGTTGACTTGCCGGACCCTGCAGGTCCGTCGATGGCGATCACGCGCATCGGGTCATCCTAGGAAGCCGTCGGACCGAGCCGGGCAACCGTGTCCCAGAACCCCGGGAAGGTCTTGGCCACGCAGCCCGGATCCGCTATCGACAGGTTTCCGGCGGCAAGCCCCAGGATCGCGAAGCTCATCGCCATCCGATGGTCGTCATAGGTCTGCACCACCGCACCGTTGGGTGCTCCCGGATGCACCACGAAGCCGTCGGAGAGCTCCTCGGCGTCGATCCCGATTCGACGCAGCTCCGTGACCACCGATGAGATCCGGTCGGTCTCCTTGCCGCGCACGAAACCGATGCCGGTGACCGTGGTGGGCGAATCGGCCAGCGGCGCGATGGCTGCCAGCGTCGGCGAGGTATCGGAGATGTCGACCATGTCGAGCTCGACCCCGTGCAGCGCTCCGGTGCCACGAACCTCGGTGAAGGCACTCGAGCACTCGACCTCCGCACCCATCGCTGCGAGCACATCGGTGAAGGCCAGATCTCCCTGCAGGCTGTCGGATCCCAGTCCCTCGACCCGGACACGACCTCCGGTCACCGCGGCCAGGGCGAAGAAGTACGACGCTGCGGACGCATCGGGTTCCACCTCGAAGTCCTCGCAGGCCACGTAGCCGGTGCCTGCCACGGTGATGCGTGAGAGGTCGTCGTTGGAGTCCACCACCGCACCGAAGGACTCCATGACGGCGATCGTCATCGCCACATACGGGCGCGACACCAGTGGCCCCTCGAGCTCCACCTCGAGTCCCGAGCCCATGGCGGGTGCCGCCAGCAACAGCGCACTCAGGAACTGGCTCGAGACGTCGGCCCGCATACGCAACCGACCACCGCCCAGACCCGTGGGGCCACCGTCCAGGTGCACGGGCAGGCGGCCGGGCTCCCCCAACGGTTCCACCGCGGCGCCCAGTCCCTTCAGGGCATCGAAGAGATCTGCCATGGGCCGTTGCCTGAGGGGGACCGATCCGTCGAGCAGGACCGATCCGGGACCCAGCACCCCGATGGGGGCTATGAAGCGGGAGGTGGTGCCCGAGAGTCGGGCATCGAGCACCGCCGGCGGACGGTCCGGTTCCGGTCCCGCTCCCCCAGCAGCGGTCGGGCGTCCGGCGCAGCCCAGGACCTCGAAGGTTGCGTTGCCGTCGGTGCCACCGGCGGCGGCGTCTTCCTTCCTCGCACTCGAGACCTTCCTGGTGACCGGGATGCCGAGCACGCCCAGGCAATCGATCATGGCCTCGGTGTCGTCGGACACCAGAGCGCCCGAGATGGTGGAGCGGCCATCGGCCAGGGCTGCGCACACCAGGGCACGGTTGGTGATCGACTTCGACCCCGGGATGGCGACCGAAGCGTGCGGCGGTGTGTCCAGGCGATGCACGGGCATCGGGTCGACCGGCGGATTGCTCCGACTCACGTTCCGTCACCGAGCGGATGCGTCGTGACCCGGCGACCGGTGTCCGACAGAGCTGAGATGAACGAGTCGGACACCTCTTCGGCCACGACGAGGATGAGCGTCGCCGGATTGGATCCAGCGGCGTGGACGACCTCGATGTCATAGACGTTGACGTCCATCTCGGTCGCCAGGTTGGTCACCGAAGCCAGTTCGCCCGGGCGATCGGTCACCCGCACGTGCAACTCGATCAGCTCGGCCACGTCAGGTGCTCCCGAGGGCAGGTTCCGACGCGCCTGTTGCGCCCGCCGGAGCCGTGTGTGCAGCTCATCGGCGCGTCCCTCGTCGACGATCGAGCGCATCTCGGCGAGCGAGACCAGCAGCCCGTCGAACACCTCGAGTATCGCTTCGCGGTTGTCCGCGCAGATGTCGATCCAGATCCCGGGATCCCCGGCAGCTATCCGGGTCATGTCCCGAAAGCCTCCGGCGGCCAACCGCTTCAACGCTACGTGTTCGACGGCGCGGTCATCGGCAACGGCCATCAGCGTCGCAGCGGTGAGGTGGGGCACGTGTGACACCGTCGCCACCACCCGGTCGTGTTGACGGGGATCCATCGTGAGCACTTCTGCGCCCAGTGAGCGAACCACGCCGTGGACCTTTGCGAGGGCATCGGGGGCGGTCGAGTCGGTGGGTGTGAGGGCCCACACGGCTCCGGCGAAGAGGTCGGCGGTGGCTCCGTCGACCCCGAGCGCCTCGGAGCCGGCCATCGGGTGACCACCCACGAACCGAGGGTTGTCGATCGCCTCGACCAAGGGGGCCTTGACGCTCCCCACATCGGTGACCACGCCACCACGTTCGAGCGCCTGGCGCGCCAGTTGGGGGACGGTGCGGACGGGGGTGGCGATGAAGGTCAGTTCGGCCTGCGGATCCACGCCGGTGGCATCGAGCAGGCCCAGTTCCAGGGCCCGCGCGAGCGTGGCTGCATCCTCGTCGGTACCGGTCACGTGCCACCCGAGGCTCCGCAGCGCGGCTGCCAGAGATCCACCGATTAGCCCCGTACCCACGACCGCTGCGCGCCCGGGCGAGGAGTTGGCGTTGCCCGGATCGACCATCGTCATTCCGGCAGGTCGTCGCGCAGGCCCCGCGCGCTCTCGAGGTACACATGGCGCATCTCGGAACGGCTCCTGGAGGTCATCAGGTGCATCAGCACGCGCACGCAGCGGGGCGTGGCCCCGTCGATCTCCAGTTCGCGGGCGCACAGCAGCGGCACGTCCCCGAGGCCCATGCGGCGTGCGGCCAGGGCAGGGAAGGCGCTGTGGATGTCGTCGGTGGCGGTGAACACGATCGAGACCAGATCATCGTGGTCGACCTGGTTTCGGTCCAGCATCTCGGTCAGCAGCGTCGAGACGCGCTCGACCATGTGCGGTTCGTCGTCCACATCGAGCGTGGTAGCGCCCCGCAGGGCACGTACCGTCCGGGGGGTCTCGGTAGGCATTTCAGCGAGGCTACCGCCCGGCCCTGCCCTTGCCGGTTCCGGTTGCGCCCGACGCCTCGCGTTCGAGTGCCCTCAGCTCATCGAGAGTGAGGTCGCGCCACTCACCAGGGGACAGCTCGGGATCCCGCAGGGTGCCGATCCTGGTCCGCACCAGCCTCACAACGGGGTGGCCGACCGCCTCGCACATCCTGCGCACCTGGCGGTTCCGACCCTCGTGGATCGTGATCCGGAGCAGGTTCTCGGACCGCAACGCCACCTTGGCCGGAGCCGTGCGGCCGTCGTCGAGTTCCACTCCCTCGCGCAGGGTGCGCAGCGCCGAGCGCGAAGGACTCCCCTGCACCTCGGCCAGGTATTCCTTGGGCACACCGAAGCTGGGATGTGTCAACCGGTGTGTGAGCGTCCCGTCGTTGGTCAACAACAGGAGCCCCTCGGTCTCCATGTCGAGCCGGCCCACCGGGTGCACGAGTGGATCGCCCGGGACCAGTTCGGTGACGATCGGTCGGCCGTGTGTGTCGGCTGCGGTCGTCACGACGCCGGCGGGCTTGTTGAGCAGTCGGTACACGAACGTGGGATTGACCGACACCACCGTGCCGTCGAGCGCCACCTCGTCGTGGTCGACGTCCACCCGGCGGCCCAGCACCGCCACCTCGCCGTTCACCGTCACCCGCCCGGCCGCTATCAGGTCCTCGCAGGTACGCCTGCTTCCGATGCCGCCGCGGGCGAGAACCTTCTGCAGTCGTTCGCCCTCGTGTTCGATGGGCGAATCGCCGTTCACCTCGAGGAATCGGCTTCTGGCGCCCCGGACGCAGCCTCTTCAGGCCCAGCCTCTTCAGGCCCAGCCTCTTCGGAAGCAGCCTCGCCGGCACCGGACTCGGCTGAACCGGACTCGTCGCTGTCGGGGTCTATCCGCAGACCGTGCTCGAGCAGTTCGACCACGTCCGCGTCGGGAATGAAGTCCCCCAGGGACGGCAGCTCATCGAGGGTGTTGAGCCCGAGCCGTTCGAGGAACTGCGTGGTGGTGCCGAAGAGCATCGCCTGGCCCGGTCCGGGATCCTGGCCCACCTCGCCGATGTAGCCGCGTTGGGTGAGCGTCCGGATCACCCCGTCGACGTTGACCCCTCGGATCGCCGCGATCTGGGCTCGGCTGATCGGTTGCTTGTAGGCCACGATCGCGAGTGTCTCGAGAGCTGCCGCGGACAACCTGGCCGACTGGCCGGTCAGCACGAACCGCTCCACGTAGGGGGAGGCCCACTCGTGGCTCTGGAACCGCCAGCCGCCCGCCACTTCCACCAGGGCGAATCCACGCCCCTCGGCCTCGTACTGCTGGGCCATGTCGGTGAGGACCTCGGCGACGATCTTCGGAGCCACCTCGGTCAGCTCTCCCAGCAGCCGGGCCTCCACCGGATCCTCGGCGACCATGAGCACACCCTCGAGGATGCGACGCAGATCTCCGGTGGCCGGAGCCCCTCCAGATCCCGTCCCGGTCTCGGTCTCGGCCTCGGTCTGGGTCTCGGAATCGTTGGTGGCCCCGCCACTGGTGATTCCGCCCTCAGCCGTCATAGACGTCCACCAGTTCCAGCTCTCCGGCAGAAACGGCCTCGGGGCCGCACCAGAGGACCTCGATGTCGCCGAAGGTGTCCGGCTGGCGCAGGTCCACCAGACCCTGCTTGAACAGCTCCAACACGGCCAGGAAGTGAACGATCACGTCCATCCGCTCCACCAGCTGGGAGGTCAGCTCCCGGAACGATGCCCGACGGGTACGGGGCAGTTCCCGGCACAGGTCGGCCACCGTGTCCATCACCGACACCTTGATGGGCGCCACGTGGAACAGGTCGATCCGGGGCTGGGGCTTGGGCGTGCTCGCCCGCAGGAAAGCCCGGCGCAGGTCGTCGGGTGTGACCCCCTCGAGCAGGTCGGGAGTCAGCTCGACGAAGCGCTCGTCGGGGCCACAGCGCCGCGCTACCGATCGGGCCGCCGTGTTGTGCAGCGCCGAGAACATCTTGGCTGCGTCCTTGAAGGTCTTGCACTCCAACAGCCGGGCCAGCAGGAGGTCGCGCTCCTCCCACAGGGCCAGCTCGTCGTCGAGGTCCACGTCCGGGTCCTCAGGCAGGAGCCGCTTGGTCTTCAGCTCCACGAGGGTGGCCGCTATGAGCAGGAACTCCGTGGCCATCTCGAGGTCGAGCGTGTCCATGCTCTCGAGGTGGGTCAGGTAGCCGTCCACGATGGTCACCAGGGACACCTCGTAGAGGTCGACCTGCTCCCGCAGGATCAGGTGCAGCAGCAGATCGAACGGTCCCTCGAAAACAGGCGTGTGTACGTCGTAGTGCACCCCCCGACTCTAGCGCGACCTCAGCGGCGAGTTACACCCATGTCATTTCGGAAAGCCATGCCGGGATGGACCTCGTGGCTCTGTACCATCCATCGCCGTGACACGTGTCTTCTCGGGAATCCAACCCACCGGCGATCTACACCTCGGAAACCTCCTCGGAGCTGTCCGCAACTGGGTCACCGACCAACACCACAACGACAGCGTGTTCTGCATCGTCGACCTGCACGCCCTGACGGTGCCCAAGTCCCCCGGCGAGGTGGGAGCCAAGACACTCGAGTTGGCGCAGACCCTCATCGCGTGTGGTCTCGACCCGGAGCTCTGCACCCTGTTCGTTCAGTCCCATGTGCACCAACACGCGGAGCTCGGCTGGATCCTCCAGTGCAACGCCAGCTTCGGGGAGTTGAACCGGATGACCCAGTGGAAGGACAAGTCCGGCCGCCAGAAGGAGTTCGTCTCGGCCGGTCTGTTCACCTATCCGGCGTTGCAGGCGGCCGACATCCTCCTCTATGACACCGATCAGGTGCCCGTGGGTGAGGACCAGGTGCAGCACATCGAACTGACCAGGGACGTGGCTGAGCGATTCAACTCCCGCTACGGCGAGACCTTCGTGCTCCCCCGGGCGGTGGTGCCCACCGCCGGGGCGCGGGTCATGGACCTGCAGATCCCCACCGACAAGATGTCGAAGTCGGCCGAGAGCGACGCCGGCACGATCCTGCTCGGAGAGGAACTCTCACGCACCGCCAAGAAGATCAAACGGGCGGTCACCGACTCCGACAACGAGGTGCGCTGGGACCCCACCGGCAAGCCCGGGGTGTCGAACCTGTTGGGGATCCTCGGCGCCTGCACGGGCCGCGACCCCGAATCTCTGGCCGATGACTACCAGCAGTACGGGCCGCTCAAGTCCGACACCGCTGATGCTGTCGTTTCGATGTTGGAGCCGATCCAGGCCCGCCTGGAGGAGCTGCGCTCCGACCCCGGAGAGACGAACCGGCTCCTGGCGCAGGGCGCCGACAAGGCCCGCTCGGTCGCCGCCCCCGTGCTCGAGCGGACCCTCACCAGCATCGGGCTCCAACCCCGCGCCTGAGTCAGAGCCTGCCGTCGTCTGCCGCGGCCAACAGGCGGCCCTCCTCGGCGGGCACGGTCCAGTCCTCCTCTGGCAGGTGGTGCTCGCGCGCCCAGGCGACCACCCGGTCATCGCTTCCCGCCACGGCGAGGAGATCGGCACCGAGTTCGGGATACTTCAGGTACAGACCGACCTTGCGGGTGAACCCGGTCGTGTCGGCCCAGACATCGGCCATGTCGGCCCCGCCGACCGAACCCGAGATGGTGGCCACCACCCGCCCGTAGGTGCCCAGGTCGGGAACCGTCTTGCCCACGTCGTGCAGCAGCGCTGCCGCGATCACCCAACGCTGCGGCGTCCCCTCCGGAGCCAGGTGCGCCTCGACCGCGCGGGCCACGGCGATCGAGTGGGACCGGTCGGCCGGCCGCATGCGTGAGAACAGCACCCATTCGCGCTCGGTCAGCCAACCCTCGGCCCATTCGGCCTCGGAGGGCTCCGGTGCTCCGGTGAGAAGTGTCCGGAAGAACCGACGCGCCCTGTGGAGCGGCTGCAGCCTCGCCAACGGTCAGTTCCCCGGTCGATCGCCCGCGCCGTCGGCGACGGGTCGGGGTTCGCGAGCGCGAGCCGCCCGCGGGTGGGCCGACCGGTAGGCGTCGAAGAGCATGTCGTTGGCAACCCGCGTGTAGATCTGTGTGGTGCTCACCGACACATGGCCGAGCAGCTCGGCGACGATGCGGATGTCTGCACCACCTTCGAGCAGGTGGGTGGCACATGAGTGGCGCATGACGTGTGGGCTTATCCCGGAGGTGACCCCCGCCCTGGCCGCACGACGACGGATCACCTCCCAGACCGCCTGGCGCGAGATCCGTCCACCTCGCACGCCCAGGAAGATCGCGTAGGAGTCGTCGCGCCGACGCGCCGGGGCGTTGGAGCCCTCGAGGATCGCCGGTCGCCCGCGGTCCAGGTAGTCAGCCATGGCGCGCCGCGCAGGAGCACCCAGCGGCACTATGCGCTCCTTGTCTCGTTTGCCCAACACCCGCACCAGCGCCGCGTCCAGGTCGACGTCGCCGAAACCCAGCCCACAGGCCTCCGACACCCGGGCACCGGTGCCGTAGAGGAACTCCAGCAGGGCACGGTCCCGGATGGCTACTGGGTCGCCATCAGCGCTGTCCGCCTCCAGCGTGTCGAGGATGGCCAGCACCTCGGACTGGGCGAGGGCCTTGGGCAACGCGTCGGGCCGTCTCGGGGTCTCGAGTCGGGCGGTGGGGTCGACCTCCAGGAGACCCTCCGAGACCAGGTAGCGGTACATCCCACGCACCGAGACCAGCATCCGCGTGCGCGACGACACCGCCAGGGGTCCGTCGGCGAGGAACCCTGCATAGGCGACCACGTCGTCGGCAGTGGCCCTGAGCACATCGGTGCCACGGTCGGCGAGGAACCCCGCGAACATCCGCAGGTCGCGGTCGTAGGCCGAGATGGTGCGTGGCGAGCGACCCCGCTCGACGGTCAGATGTGTCAGGAACTCCTCGCAGGCCAGCGGGACCTCGTCGAGCGGCTGGATCTCGAGGTCGGGGCCAGCGCTCACGCCGCCGCTCGGCGAGCCTGCGCGGCCAACAATCCGATCACAGTCTTTCCGTCGGTGATCACTCCGTCAGCGATTGCCCGAACCGCCAGGTCGAGAGGCATCCGCACCTCGACCATCGCCAACTCCTCGGGTCCCTGTCGATCTCTCGGAACCTCGGTGAGCTCGGTCGCCAGGAACACGTGGGACTCCTCGTCGGAGAACCCCACCGAATTGTGGAAGGTGATGAGGTGGTCCAGGTTCCCGGCCGCGAGGCCGACCTCTTCGGCCAGTTCGCGTCGGGCCGCCGCCGCCAGATCCTCACCTTCGACATCCAGTTTGCCGGCCGGGATCTCGAGCATCTCTCGACCCAACGGCGCTCGGAACTGCCGAACCAGCACCACGTCTCCCGATTCGAACAGCGGCACGACCGAGACCGCCCCCGGATGCCTGACGACATCGCGGGTCATCTCGGAACCATCAGGTGCTTCGAAGCGCACCTCGTGCAGATCGATCACATGACCCTCGTGAAGCACCTTCGATCCGAGCAGACGGAAGCCTGGATCCGGGGTCGGAGAGGGGTCAGTTCCTGGCATCTTCGCGCCGAGCAACGCCGTTGCCGCTCCCGGTCACACCCCGGTCGCCGGCCGACTCCGTAGCGGGCAGGAGGTGAGGGTTGCGACCTTCGCTGCGCTGCTTGGCCGCGGACATGAACGCATCGAACAGCGGTGCCGGCCGCGTGGGCCTGCTCTTGAACTCGGGGTGCGCCTGGGTACCCACCCAGAACGGGTGGTCGTCGAGTTCGATGAACTCCACCAGTCGGCCATCGGGTGAGGTGCCGGAGAACCGAAGGCCGGATCCCTCGAAGCGCTTCCGGTACATGGGATTGAACTCGTAGCGGTGACGGTGGCGCTCCGACACCACCGTGTTGCCGTAGGCAGTGGCGACCCGGGAACCCTCTTCGAGCTGGGCGATCTGGGCGCCGAGACGCATGGTGCCGCCCTTGTCGACCACATCCACCTGGGAGTCCATGAGGTCGATCACCGGGTGCGGCGTCTGGGGATCGAACTCGGTGGAGTTGGCGTGCTCCAGGCCCAATCCGTTGCGGGCCCACTCGATCGTCATGACCTGCATGCCGAGACACAGTCCCAGACAGGGAACGTCGCGCTCGCGCGCATAGGTCGCGGCGGCGACCTTGCCCTCCACTCCCCTCTCGCCGAAACCACCCGGAATCACGATGCCGTCGAGGTCACCCAGTCGACCCTCGGCCAGGAGACCTTCGACATCCTCGGCCTGGATCCACTCGAGGTCCACGTCGCAACCGTGGGCGAAGGCGGCGTGGTTGAGCGCTTCGACCACCGAGAGGTACGCGTCGGGCAGCGCCACGTACTTGCCGACGATGCCGATGCGCGTCGGGAAATCGGCGGAGTTGACCCGCTCCAACAGCTGGCGCCATTCGGTCAGGTCGGGAGCGGTGTCGGGCAGGCCCAGGATCCGGCACACCACGGCGTCGAGGCCCTCGTCGTGCATGACGATCGGGATGTCGTAGAGGCTGTCGGCATCGGCGGCGTTCACCACCGCCTCTGGTTCGACGTCGCAGAGGGACGAGATCTTGCGCTTCAGGTCACCCGAGATCGCAGCCTCGGATCGACACACGATGGCGTCGGGCTGGATACCCCTGCTCCGCAGCTCCGTCACCGAGTGCTGGGTCGGCTTGGTCTTCTGCTCACCCGAGGGAGCGATGTAGGGCACCAGCGTCACGTGCACGTAGCAGACGTTGGTACGACCGATGTCGAGACGGAACTGCCTGATGGCCTCGAGGAACGGCAGGATCTCGATGTCGCCGACCGTGCCGCCGATCTCCGTGATGACCACATCGGTGCCGTCGACGGCCAGGCGTGAGATCCGCCGCTTGATCTCGTCGGTGATGTGGGGGATCACCTGAACGGTGCGCCCGAGGTATTCCCCGCGGCGTTCCGCTGCGAGCACCGCCGAGTAGATACTGCCGGTGGTGGCGTTGGAGTCGCGCGTGAGGTTCTCGTCGATGAACCGCTCGTAGTGACCGAGGTCGAGGTCGGTCTCACCACCGTCCTCGGTGACATAGACCTCTCCGTGCTCGAAGGGGTTCATGGTCCCGGGGTCGACGTTGATGTAGGGGTCGAGCTTCTGCATCGTCACCTGGAGACCCCGGGCCTTGAGGAGTCTTCCGAGGGACGAGGCGGTGAGCCCCTTCCCGAGACTCGAGGCCACGCCTCCGGTGACGAAGATGTGCTTGGCCACTGCCACTCCTGTCGTCGGCTCGCTCGACAGTAGCGCGCCACCGGCGGTGCTCCGCGAACGCTCGGCCGAACGCCCGATCACATCGATCGCGCCGACGCTCGCCGAACCGTGGCCGTGCGGAGCCGGTATCCTCACCTGTTCCGTGACCACGCCCGACGCACCAGACGAATCCAACTGCGCCGGTCCGTGCCCCGTGCCCCTCCGACCGTGCCTCCGAACACCCGTGTGACCGTGAACGACCCCCTGACCCTGCGCCATGACCGAGCACGGGCGATCGACCTGATCGGTCTGGGCCTGCTGGCACTGCTGGTGCGTATCCCTGCGTTCCTGTCCTCCAAGGCCCTCACCTTCGACGACGGTGTCTTCTCGTTGTCCGCGCTCGCCATGCGCGACGGCGGGATCCCCTTCGCCGACGTCTTCTCGAGTCAGGGCCCGTTGTTCCTGCCGTTGGTGTGGCTGGGCGACCTGCTGGGTCTGCGCAGCATCAACTCCCCACGGATTCTCGGCCTGCTCGCCGGCGTCGGCGCCGTTGCACTCACCTACCTGGTGGCCCTACGACTCCGGGACCGCACTGCGGCACTCCTCGCCGGTGCCCTGGTGGCCACCAGCGGCGCTCTGGCGTGGGTGACAGGCCCGCTGGCAGCCGACGGCCCCGCCATCGCCTTCGCCGTCGCCGCGGTGCTGTTCTCGCTCTGGCTGCGGGACGACCCGAACGTGCGCAATGCCGTGTTGGTGGGTCTGGCCACCGGCGCGGTGCTGTCGACCAAGTCCCTGGAAGCTCCGGTCCTGGTGATCGTGGGCCTGGTGCTGCTGGCGCCCATCGCGTCCGCAGCCCGACGCAGGGAGCTCGACCGCGCCGCCATCGGACGGCTCGCGACCGCGGTCGGCAGCTCGGTGGTGCTGTTCCTGGCCGTGTCGTTGCCCTTCGGAATGGCCGATGTGTGGGACCAGTCGGTGCGTTACCGGACCGAAGCAGCAGCGAACCGTGACATCCCCGCTACGGCGGGCAAGCTCATCACGACGCTCTGGGACCGGGATCTGGCTCTGTTGTTCTTCGCCGTGCTGGCCCTCGTCTGCGGAGTACTCGCCCAAAGGGGCCGCGCCGGCCGGACCGGTGCGGATTCGGCGGAGCAACCCTCACCGCGGTGGTGGTCACAGTCCACCTGGAGCGACACCGGGCAGGACTGGGAACCCTCCAACGCGCTGCTGGCGGTCTCCTGGCTGGCCTGCACACTCATCTGGCTGGTGCTGGTCGTGAGCCCGCTGTGGAGGCCACACGTCGCCGCGGTCACCGTCCCGTTGGCACTGGTGGTGGCCGTCTACCGGCCCCCGGCACGCGTGTGCGCCGTCGGGGCAGTGCTCGCCCTCCCGCTGGTGTTCATCCAGCTCGACGGGCTGTTGGTCCCTTCGGGTTACGACGGGGTCCGCGCCGAACTCGTTTCGGAGCTCGAGGACCTTCCCCCCGGAGCCTGGGTGATCTCCGATGAACCCGGAGTCGTCTGGCGTGCGGGAAGGCGCACCACGGACGATCTGGTGGACCCCTCCATGCTGCGGCGTGAACAGGGTCGCTACACCGCGGAGAGCCTCCTGCAGGCAGCTCAGGATCCGAGGGTCTGCGCGTTCGTCGCGATCTCCGACCAGCGCTTCGGAGCCTTCGACGAACTTCCTGCCGGCCTGGCGGCGATCGGCTACGACCCCGTCGACACCTCGGGCGATGGCTCGGTGCTCTTCGTGCGTTCCGACTGTGAGGGTTCCCCGGGCGGTTCCTGAACCGGAGACCCGGGAGTGGGTGCTTCGCCCGGCGTGCTGGGCAGCCCGTCGTCCACGCGCAACAGCAGGTTCATCAACGAGGCGCTCACCACCCCGAGCATGATGCCGGGAACCGATATTCCCGAATCGTTGAGGGCGAAGCCCAGGACCATCGCCACGATCAGTCCCGCCACCGCTGCACGTTCCTCGGGGATGCGCTCGGCGATCGTGCGGAGCCTCCACGGCGCCCACCAGAACACGAACGCCACCGCGGCGAACACCAACGGCAACATGAGCGTCCAGATCGAGGTGTTGAGCACTGAGAGGTTGGCGTTCAGCTTCCGGAGGACCACGGTCTCGAATGCACCAGCGCCGTTGGCTCCGATATCTGACAGCAACCGTCCGAGGTGGGTCTGTTGTGACTCGGGACGCAGCAGGTCGAGCGCACCGAATCCGATCACCACCAGAACCGTGGCCGCCGCGCCGAGGACCACGGTCCTCAGCCGGATACGCCACCCGAGCAACATGAACGCCGTCACGCCCGCTGCGGGCACCAGGCTCAACGCACCACCCACATCTGCTCCGAGCATCGGGGCCCCGTCGAGGATCACGCACCAACCCAGCAGGGCGACCGCGCACCAGGTTCCGACGGATCCCCTGACCCGGTGTGCGACCAGCGCCGCGAGGATTATCCCCGCAGCGGTCAGCATCGAGAACGCGGGGTTGCCCAGACCGTTGAACCGTCCGGCCACCGTCGGGCTGTAGCCGAACACGGTGTTGAACTGCAGTGGCCCCCCGAAGAGGATGTCGACGCTCAACAGCGCAACCACGAACCCCAGGGCGAGCATCAGTGGATCGACGAGGTAGCGCCGACCCAGGGCCTGCATCGTGGCGCCCAGAACCGCGGACATGCCCAGGACGAACCCCCACCAGGCGGCGCTGCCCCAGTCGTGGAAGGGGAAGGCGCCCGCGAAGTAGGTCACCGGGAGGAACCCTATGACCGCCAGGGTGCCCACCTCGGTCGCGGTCCGGAGCCGGCGCCCCGGACGGGCGAGCGTCCACACCGCCAGCACCCACAGGCCCAGCTGGGCGAGCACGAACACCACCGACGCTCCACCGAGCGTGCGGTCCCTGAACCGCGCCGCGTCGTCCGCTGCTGCAAGGAACTCGGCCCGCTCCTCGGCGTCGGCGCCACCCGGGTTGGTCTGGATGACGGTCCCCTCCATGGAGGAGGGCTTCTCGAGACCGACCAGATCCAGGATTGTCGGCGCAATGTCCACGGTCTGGGCGAAACCCGCCCGGCGGGTGGTGCCCGAGGACAACAGGCCGGGTTCGAGGCCAGGGGCGCTCACACCGACAACGGTCAGCGAGGTGCTCTCGTTGCTCGCGTAGGGAGCCACCACAACGACCGCATCGCGCTCGGGATCGACCTCGTCGAGCAGCATCCCCAGCAGTTCGTCGGAGCTCTCCACCGCCTGACGCCTGAATCGCTCCCGCTGGCTCTCCAGCACGAGCGGCGCGGCGTCCTCGTAGCGCACGAGGTCCGAGGCCTCCACCAGCACCACCGAGTCGTCGCGCCAGAGGCTCACAAAGGCCCGTGACACCACCGGGTTGTCGTAGCGGGTACCGAACGGCGCACTCGGATCCACCTCGAGGAGGGTCCTGCCCACCCGTCCCCGTTCGACCAGGCCATCGTGGTTCATCAACCCGATGCTCGCCTCGCGCCTGTAGTCGACCTCGTCCTCGCCGAGCCCGTGGTCGCCGTTGGCGATCACGACGGGGCGCATCCCACCCTCGACGAGTGCGTCACCGAGCGCACCCACCTCGGAGTCGAACAGCAACGAGTCGTTGAGTTGACGCATTGAGACGATCCCGAAGTTGAACACCTCTCCGAGCCCGGGGAGCACCCCGGTCCGCCTGGCGAACTCCTCCGCAGCGGGTGATCCGTCATAGGTCTCGCCAGCCTCGGGAACCGGTGACTCCGCCGGCGGAGCTGTCCCATCGGGGTTCTCCTGTTCCAGATCTGGCTCTGGTGGCGGGATCGGTTGGGCCGGGAGCTCGGCATCCGGGTCAGGGGTCTCGAATGCTCCCGATGGCACCTCCGTCGGGTCACCGAACTGATCCACCGATCCCGAGGTGGCCCCGGCCACGAAGGCGAGGCTTCCCTGGGGAGTGCCCTCGGTGCGCGTCCCGGCGTTGAGCGTCGCATAGCCGTCCACCGCCGAGGTTCGACGCGTGACGGACCGCACCGACAGATCACCCACCGCGGAAGCTGCCAGGAGTCGGTCGAGGTTGGGAGTGTCGTACTCGGCGAGATCCTCCCACTGCAGGGTCGGCACCGAGTACACCAGCACGCGGCTGGCTGTCGCCGGCGTCGACTCCCCGTCCTGCGCAGCTGCACCACCGCTGGCGAAGGTGACCAGCAGGCAGAGCGATGCCAACGAGGTGGCGAGGACCCGCCGCCGCGTCGCGTTCATCATGGCGCTGTCCCGGGGGTCGAAGCGTTCGGCAGGCGTTTGGTGACCGAAACCCCGAGCAACTGCACGCCACCCAGGTAGATGCCACCCGCCAGCGGAACGAGCACCGCCAACGCCAGCAACGAACCGAGCCGGCCGGAGGGGTCCCACCACTGTTGCAACATCCAGGCAACCGTACCGGCGAAGGCCGCCACGGCCAGGGTTCGACCGAGGAGCGACGGGAGCACCCAGGCGTCGAGGCGCCGGTGCAGGATCACCGTCAGGCCGATCGACCCGACCAGGAACGAAACGCTGTAGGCGAGTCCCAGGGCCACCACCGTCGTCGTGCTCGAGGAGGTGGCTGCGGCAATCCCCATGATCGCGACTCCCACCAGGGCCGCCAGTATCCCGACCACCGCGGGCACCCTCGACTCCCCCAGCACGTAGAAGGCCCGAGCCAACAGGAAGAACGCTCCGTAGGGCAGCAGGCCGACGCCCAGCGATGCCAGCGCCGCTGCCAGGAGCTCGATCGAGCCCGAACCCTTGGACTCACCGAAGGCCAGCACGGTCATCGCCGGAACCGCCAGTGCGACGCAGAGAGCACTCAGCGGGACCAACCAGACCACCATCGAATCCAGCGCCCAGCGCATCGAGCGGCCGAACGCCGCCATGTCGCCCGCCCGGTGTTCCGCCGTCAGCTCGGGGAGGATCGTGGTGTGGATCGGCTGGGCGATGATCCCGTAGGGAGCCAGGAAGAAGAACCAACCCACCTGGTAGGCCACCACGCCGCCCTCGACCGCTGAGCCCGCCACGATGGCCGCGCCGAAGAGCACCGCTGCCGAACCGTGCTGCACGCTTGCCCAGCCCGACAGACGCAACAGGGCCCCGAGGCCTTCGTGTGTTCTCGACAGTCTCGGCACCAGGCGGAACCCGGATCGCCAGACCGCGATGGCCGGCACCGCCACGAAGGCCACCACGCCCAGCGTGCCGCCGAGTCCCAACAGCACCTTCTCGGTGGTGCTCAACGACAGGCCGGGGTCTGCACCCGCCATGATCCTGAACGCCACCAGGAATCCCACGAGCACGATCGTGTTGCCGATCGGGGCGACCGCCGGGACGATGAAGCTCCGCCGGGCGTGCAACACCGCGGTGGCGATCGCTCCCAGGCCGTAGAGCACCACCTGTGGGATGAAGAACCACAGTAGGAACGTGGTGAGGTCCTGCTGGGCGTCGGCCACCTCCGGATCGGACACCGCGACGGTGAGAACGTCGGCCAGCCAGGGCGCGATGATCACGCCGACGACCGAGACCACGCCGAGCACCGCCAGGGTCACCCCCAGGAGTTCGCCGGCCAGGTGTTCGGCTCCCGCCTGGTCGTCGCCGTCCAGGTGGCCCACGAAGGTGGGCACCAGTACCGCGGACAACGCTCCCGCTGCGAGCAGCTCGAAGAGGATGTTGGAAACCGTGTTGGCGCTCTGGAACGCGTTGCCCAGGTAGGTGGTGCCGAGGACCGCCGCGATGACCAGGACCCGCACTCCACCGAAGGTGCGGGACACCGCGGCAGCGGCTCCCATCCCGGTGGCGGAACGGACGACCGACTTGGGGCCCTCCGGTGCGTTCACCTCGCCGACGATCGGCAGCTCGGGCCGGTCATGGCCCCTGCCAAGGGGGCAACACTCCGTCGACATCGGGGCCGTAGCCGTACCTACCGGTGCGGCCTTCGCGGCCATCGGCGAGCGCCAGCACCATCGCCACCCGTCCGGCCACCAGATCGAGGTCGTCCACGCTGGAGAACCCTCCGGCACCGGACTCGACCAGGGGCCCCACGATGCGACCGCGGGGTGGCTCACCTGCCGAGTCGTCACCCGGGGGGACCACCGACTCTCCGACCACCGAGGGCACCGATGCGCCCGACGCCGTTGCGAGCAGCTCTCCGACCGCAGAACCGGGTTCTGCCATGGTCGACTCGGTGCCCGTGGCGGTTGCGACCAGCAGTTCACCGGCAACCAGTTCCGTGCCACCGTCCATCACCTGGAGACGGAGCAGCCCTTCATCTGCGAGCGCCGCGAGGGTCTCGCCGGTGAACACCGGGGGTACCTCGCCGGCGGCCTCTGACAGGAGCGTCGTGGTGGTTGCGCCGGCCAGGGCTGTGGTCGAGGTGGTCGAGGTGGTCGAGGTGGTCCCGGAGCCAGCGTCCCCGGTGGACGCGCCGGCGTGGATCGACACCCCCGTGGCGGGGTCGACCCCGAGAACCGAGTCCCAGAGGGCGACCCTGACCTGCTCGGCCCCATCGGCGTTCGACAGACCGGCGATCTCGGCCGCGGCGGCGAGGTCGGTCTCGTCGTCGAGGGTCCAGCGACGGTCGAGCCACACGATGCCCTCGACCCTGGAACCCGACTCCCGAAGGCGGCGCACCAGGTCCTCGACGGGCAGCGGATCGATTCCGTTCTCCGCCACCACCAGCGTGGCGGTGCCCGAGAGCCGGTCCTGAACCGCGAACGGAGCGGATGCCTCGATGTATCTCTGATCGCGTTCGAGATCGGCCTTGCGGGCATCGATGACGGCGACTGTCTCGTCGAGCGACTGCTCGACTCCGTCGAGGCGGTCCTGCAGGGAGTCGGCTATCCGGCCGTCGAGCACCGACCCGACGACCACACCAACTGCCAGGGCCAGGAAGAATGCCACCGTCGACACGACGTAGAAGCGGAATGTCACCATGTCAGGAGAGCCGTCCTGTTATCGAGTACCAGAGGTCGCGGATGTAGAGCCAGAACGTCCGCAGGAACAGCTGGAGGGAGTCCGACACGAGCGCCACGGTGAAGATCACCACGATCGCGGCGATCACCAGCAGCAGGATGTCGCGCCGACGGACCCGACCCTTGTAGAGCTGGCTCACGCCCTTGGCGTCGATCAGCATCGGTCCGAGCCGCAGGCGCGTCAGGAACGTACTCGACATGCCGGCTCGTCCCTTGTCCAGGAACTCCACCATCGTGGCGTGGGTTCCCACGGCCACGATGAGCTCTGCCCGGGACTCGTAGGCGAGCAGCATCGCCGCGTCCTCGCTGGTGCCCTCGACGATGAACTCCACGTAGGGCTTGCCCTGTTCCTGGAGTTCCTCGCGGCCCGGGGCCCGCCCGTCGGGATGCACATGGTGCACGAGCTCGGCGCCGCACTCCCATGCCTTGGCCGACAGGGAATCGAAGTCGCCGATGATCATGTCGGGCACGAGCTTGACGTCGAGCAGCGCATCCGCCCCGCCGTCGACCGCCACCAGCACCGGGTGGTACTCCATGATGTAGGGACGCAGTGCCCGCAGGTCCTCCTTGTAGTCGTGGCCCCGCACCACGACCAGAACGTGACGGCCCGCGAAGTCGGTTCGCAACTCGGGCAGCACCAGGGGTTCGAAGGCCAGGTCGGCCTCCTTGTCGATGTACTCCAGGGTGTTCACCGCAAAGGTCCGCAGCTCCGAACCGATGGAGTCCCGGGCGCTCTCCATGCGGTCGCTGATGGCTGCCGAGTCGATGATCTGGCCGCGGGCCACCTCCTGGCCCTCCAGCAGGATGCGCCCGTCATCGATCGTCACCTCGGCCCCATCGGGGACCAGGTCCATCACCTCGGGCCCGGCGGCATCCACCAGCAGGATCCCGGCTTCGTCGAGCCGCGCGGGCCCGCTGTTGGGGTAGCGCCCGGAGATGAACTCCGACGCGTTGACCACGGCTGCCACACCGGTGGACACCAGCGATTCGCCCGCCACGCGGTCGAGGTCACGATGGTCGATGAAGGCGACCTCGCCGGCGGTGAGACGCTTGGTGAGGTCCTTGGTGCGACGACCGACCCGAGCGGTACCCGAGAGGGTCCCCGAGGTGGTTTCCACGTCGGTCATCGGGCGCGCCGACGATCTACGGCGGACGTCGGGGCACCGGAAGGCGTGGAAGGCGGTCTCAGCATGGTTCAGAGGGGCAGGTCAACCTCCCATGGGTTGGCCCTGACCGAACGAAAACGTACTTGATGGGTCCCGCAGACGACATCCGCGGGAGCGCACCCACGGGTCAACCCCGGTGACGGCGCCCCAGCCGGTCCAGGCCCCGGAGCGGGGCCACCCGGTCGATCACCGCGCTGAACGAGACGAACTCGCTCGCCAGGTTCATCAACAACAGACCTCCGAGCACCCAGTTGCGGGTCACGGGCTGGAACACGAGCACAGCGGCCAGGCCGACCGATGCACCGAGCGGATTGGCCCCGGTGTCGCCCAGCATCATCCGTTCCCGCAGGTCCGGCACCAACAACACCAGTGCAGCACCGCAGATGACCGCCAACCCGAAGGTGCCGGCCGCTGCGGCCGAACCGACGAACACCGCGACAGATCCGAGGAGGGTCACCTTGATGACCCTGCCCGGCGCGCGGTCGAACAGGTTGGCGAGGTTGGCCGCCAGCGCAACCAGGGCCCCGTCGAGCAGCAACCGCACCGCTGAGTCACCCGAGCGGGGGTACACCACGACGATCGCCACCGTGGGCAGCACGACCAGCTTGAGAGCCCCCGCGCTCAGGTCACCCCGGAGCATCGCCCGGATGTGGCCCAGATAGCCCGAGGTGCCCTCATCCACCGAGACGTCGTCCATCAGGCCGAGCAATGAGAAGCCGAACGCGGCCGTGGTGGTCAGGGTCAGCGAGCGAAGCGCGGCGCTGTCGACGCTCCAACGCAGGGTGTCGAGCAACTGGTAGAGGGCCAGTACCCCGACGACCGTGGCGGGAATGACCAGGCCGACCGCCGTGGGCAGCTCGGCACCGCGGTAGTTGGTCCTGGTGAACAGGCTCCTCGAGAACAGAGGAGCGGTCGCCCGGTGGATCACGAACGCGTAGACGACCCCTGCGAGGATGCCACAGACCAGGAGGGTCACCGCTGAGCTCCGACGGTGTCACCGCTCAGATCGATCGTTCCCGGCTTTCCATCGGATCCAGCGCCGTGGAGGATCCTGCGGGCCTCCGACAGCAGCTCGGCGGCGTGTTGGCGAGCAGAGGAGCTGTCGGGCTGACCCGAGAGCATCCTGGAGACCTCCACGATGCGATCCTGTTCGTCGAGAACCGTCGTCGTGGTGATTGCACCCGACGCTCCCCCGTCCTTGCGGACGCTCACCTGGGCATCGGCGAAAGCGGCTACCTGCGGCAGGTGGGTCACCACCAGTACCTGGTGTTCGGAACCGAGACGGGCCAGGGCCTCGCCGACCGCGAGTGCGGCCCGACCACCGATCCCCGCGTCGACCTCGTCGAAGACCATCGTCGGCGGTCCTCCGCTCAGCACCAGCCGCAGGGCCAACATGACCCGTGAGAGTTCACCTCCGGACGCCACCCGCGCCAGGGGGCCACCGGGCGCGCCCCTGTTGGCTGCCAGCCGGATCTCCACCGCGTCGCCCGCGCCGGGCGTACCCGTGCCGTCGCCCACGGCGATCTCCACCTCGGCATCGGGCATCGCCAGGTCGGCCAGATGGGATTGGACCGCCAGAGCCAGCTCCGGAGCAGCCTTGCGGCGTGCGTCTCCCAACTCGCCAGCGCGCCGTGCGAGGGTGGCCTGCGCCTCGGCGATCTGCTCTCCGAGCCGTTCTCGCCGCTCGGTCAACCCGCGCAACCCGGCGAGCTCCTCCTTGCGTTCGCTCTCGAACTCGAGGATCTCGGTGACGGTTGCGCCGTACTTGCGGCGCAACTCCACCAACGCCTGGCGCCTGGAGCGCACCTCGGCGAGCCGTTCATGGTCGGGTTCGATGTTCTCCGCCGCATTGCGCAGGTCTGCTGCGCAGTCCGCCAACTCCTCGCCCAGGGCCGCCAACCGGGAGCTGATCTCCTCGAACACCTTGGCCGAACCGAGAATCGATCGGGCCCTGGCGATCTGTTCCGCGGCCACGTCCGCGGACTCGCCCCCACCCCCGGTCAACAGGTCGAGGGCCCGCGCAGCGTCGGACCGGTACTCCACCGCGCTGGCGAGAGTGTCCTCCTCTGCCTCCAACTCGGCATCCTCGCCCTCGATCGGAGCGACTGCGGCGATCTCCTCGAGTTGGTACTCCAACAGCTCCATGTGCCTGGCGAGCTCCCGCTCGTCCCCGCCGAGACCTGCGAGTTCGTCGGTGAGTTCCCGGAGGTTCCGGCGTGCATCCCTGGTGGGCGCCGGGTCGATACCCGCGAAGCGGTCCAACGCATCACGTTGCGCGGCCGGTTCGAGCAGGGCCTGTTGTGCGTGCTGGCCGTGGATCTCGAGCAGTCCCCGTGCCATCTCGCCGACGCTGGCGGCGGTCGCCAGCGCCCCGTTCACATAGGACCTGCTGCGGCCCTCGGCCGGAACGACCCTGCGCAGGACCCATTCCCGCTCCGCCACAGGCTCGTTGTCGCGGGGCTCGTTGTCGCGGGGGTCGTGATCGTCCGGGTAGGCGACATCGGGACCCGCATCGCCAGCGACGACGAACAACCCCTCGACCACGGCTTCGGACGCACCGGGGCGCACCTTGGAGGGGTCTGCGCGCTCGCCGACCAACAGGCGGAGGGCATCGACCAACATGGTCTTGCCCGCCCCTGTCTCACCTGTGAGCGCGCTCATTCCTCCCGAGAGTGGAATGCGCGCCGATTCGATGACGCCAAGGTTCTCGACCACCAGCTCGACCAACATCGCGTCGCGAGCGTAGATGACCTCCGGACCCCGACGGTCGGTACCGGTCAGCGGTTCCAGAGACCCAGCTTGTCGCGAAGCACCTTGTGGAAGTCGCGGTCGCCGAAGGTGACGAACAACGACGACCGTTCAGCGGCCGTGCAGAGGACGATCTCACCGGGCCGCAGGGGCTCCTTCGGCCGCCCGTCGAGGGAGAGTCCCCCGTCGCGCGGGCCGGCCACGACCACCTTCACCTCGCAGTCGGGTCTCAACACCATCGTGCGGTCGAAGAGCATGTGTGGCGCCACCGGGGCCATGATCACCGCACGGTGTACGGGGTCCACGATCGGGCCACCCACCGAGAACGAATAGGCGGTCGATCCCGTCGGTGTGCCCAGGATCAGCCCGTCGGCCACCCAGGAGGTGAAATGGTTTCCGTCGAGTTCCACATCGAGTCGCACGGTGTGGCCCGGAGCGGACTTCTCGACCACGACCTCGTTGAGGGCACTCGAGTGCTCGGTCCTGCCGTCGAGGCGTTTCACCACCACGTCGAGGCGCATGCGCTCCTCGATCCGATAGGCGCCGGACAGGAAGCGCTTGAGCGCCATCGAGATGCCATCGCTGTCGACCTCGGTGAGGTATCCGAGTGTCCCCAGGTTCGCCCCCAGCACCGGTAGTTGCTCGCGCACCGCCAGGTCGGCCGCACGGAGCATGGTGCCGTCTCCGCCCATCGCCACCACCAGGTCGAGTCCGACCGCGAAGTCGTCGTCGTCCACTCCGAGGTCCGGACGCTCCACCCTGGTGGCATCCGGTTCGGGCAGCGACACCTGGTGGCCGCGGTCGATCAGCCACTCGATCGGCCCTGCCACGTCCTCGGGAACGAGTTTCTCGTGGAGCACGAACCCGAACGAGCTCACTGCTCCGACTCCGCATCCTCGAACTCCGTGCGTTCGAGCCCCGAGAGCACGCGGTCGATGAGCACCTCGGGATCGGCCGGCACCGTCGCCCCAGTGGTTTGCGGACGTAGCAACATGAGGAACTCGGTGTTGCCCTCGGCGCCCCTGAGTGGTGAGACCATGACATCCATGATGGCCGCTGAACTGGCCTGCGCTGCGATGGATACCCGCTCCAGCGCGTAGCGCCATTGCGAAGGCTCCTTCACCACTCCACGGCCACGGGCCACCTCGGCCCTTCCACACTCGAACTGCGGTTTCACGAGTACCACCAACCAACCGCTCTCCGGTGCCGCGCCTCCCTGCAGCGCGCCGACCAGCACCTCCATGACCACCGTGAGTGAGATGAACGACAGGTCGGCGACCGCCGCATCGAAGGGCCCGATGTCGACGGGGTCCACGTGCCTGAGGTTCGTCCGCTCCATGACGACCACCCGGGGATCTCCGCGCAGTTTCTCGTGCAGTTGCCCGTGACCGACATCGAGAGCGACGACCTCTGACGCACCGTGCTGCAGGAGGCAGTCTGTGAATCCACCTGTGGAGGCGCCTGCATCGAGGACCCTGGCCCCGGATGGGTCGAGGTCGAAGTGCTCCAGGGCCGCCTCGAGCTTGGTCGCGCCGCGCCCGACGTACCGAGGCGGATCCCCCCGCAGGACGACGGGATCGGCGGGGTCCACCAGTCGGGCAGGCTTCTCGGCAACCGAACCCGACACGAGAACCCGGCCGGACTCGACCAGCTCGCGGGCACTGCTACGCCCCGAAGCGAGGCCCCGCCTCACCAGCTCGGCATCCAGGCGTCTTCGCACCGGGTCACCCTACCGATGCCTCTCGCCCGCACCGGAGCGGACGAGGGTGGCGAGATCTGCTGCCACCTCGGCGGTGGGCACCTCGGTTGTGGGATCCTCCGGCCCGGTGACACCCGAGAGAACCAGCAGGAACGGAACCCCGAGGCGTTGGGCGAGGCGCCCATCGGTGCCTGGGCGGTCTCCCACCACGACCGTCTCACCGAGCGCCCCCTCGAAGTGCTTCCGGATCAGCGCGGCAATCGGTTCGTTCGGTTTGCCCGCCACCGTCGCTTCGGTGCCGGTGGCGGTCTCCACGGCTGCCAGCAGTGCACCGGTGCCGACATGGATCCCGTCGGATCCGGGGAACGTGGCATCAGCGTTGGTACCCAGCAGGCGGGCGCCGCTGCGCACTGCGGCCATCGCCAGGTCGATCTGGTGGTAGTCGAAATCGCGCGTGAGGCCCACCACGACTGCTCCGAATCCCGCGCTCGAAGGCCGATCCATGGTCGAGACAGCTTCGGCACCGTCGGAACGCAGCACGTCCACCAGACCTCTCGAACCGAGCACCAGAACCCGCTCCCCCGGGGTGAGCAAGGTGCACACGGCGTCGGCCGAGGTGACCACGTCGGCCCCTGCGGGTACTCCGCGGTCGGCCAGCTGAACGGCACGCTCCTGACCCGACGCCACGGAGTTGTTGGTGCAGAACAGCACCCTGTCGCCAGCCGAGAGAAGCTCCCCGACCGATTCGACAGACCCATCCACCGGCTCTGGCCCTCGCCACATCACGCCGTCGAGGTCGATCACCCAGTTGGTCACGCTCCAAACGATCCCACACACCGTCGCGCCAGCCGTTGTCCGGTCACCACAGGGCCTGCGAAATGGTCCGGGCCACGGCCGCTGTGCGAACATTGCCCGGTCATCAGCACCCGGCGGCAACCAGCCGCCGACCGGTCAGAAATCGACCGACCGCACCCCACACCGGGTGCGGAGCAGACCTCGGGAGGGTCAACCCAAGATGAACCAGGATCAGCTCGACAAAGTACGCAACGGGGCCGGATTCGTCGCTGCACTCGACCAGAGTGGCGGCAGCACCCCCAAGGCGTTGGGGCTCTACGGAGTGCAGGAGAGCGAGTACTCCTCCGAGGAGGAGATGTTCGACCTCATCCACGCCATGCGCAGCCGGATCATCACCAGCCCTGCCTTCGGTGGCGACCGTGTCCTCGCAGCGATCCTCTTCGAGATGACCATGGACCGCCAGGTCGAGGGCCGCGACACGGCGGAGTACCTCTGGGACGTAAAGCAGGTCGTCCCGTTCCTGAAGGTCGACAAGGGCCTTGCTGATGAAGCCGACGGCGCCCAGGTGATGAAGCCGATGCCGGGACTCGACGAACTGCTCGGAAGAGCCAACGCCAAGGGGATCTTCGGCACCAAGATGCGCTCGGTCATCAAGGTGGCCAACGAGACCGGTGTCAACGCCGTGGTCGACCAGCAGTTCGAGGTCGGACGCCAGATCCTCGGTGCCGGCCTGGTGCCGATCATCGAGCCCGAGATCGACATCCACAGCCCCTCCAAGGCCGAGGCGGAGGCGCTGTTGCGCGATGCGATCGAGCGCCAGCTCGACTCGCTCGACGACGGCCAGGACGTGATGCTCAAGCTGACGCTCCCCGAACAGGCCGACTTCTACACCTCGCTGATCGAGCATCCCAGGGTGGCAAGGGTCGTGGCTCTGTCAGGCGGCTACAGCCGTGAGGAGTCCAATTCCCGGCTGAGCAGCAACCACGGAATGATCGCCAGCTTCTCGCGTGCGCTCACCGAGGGCCTCTCGGCCAAGCAGTCCGACGAGGAGTTCAACCGTGTGTTGGACGAGTCGATCGGTTCGATCGCTGCCGCATCGGCCACCTGAGGCGGCAACACGGTCAGCCGAGGGCTGAGAGTCGTTGTGGCACGTCGGAATAGCCTGGCGACAACGACTCCAGCCGGCTGAAGAGTTGGCGCGCCTGTGGAACGTCGCCGCTTCGTTCGTAGAGGTCGGCGAGCGCATATGCGCGAGCGAGGTGGTAGTCCGAGTGCCTGGCGGGGAGCTTGAAGCCCTTCGACAACATCTGGACCGCCGCGCTCAGTTCGCCGCGATCGGCCAGGGAACCAGCGGCCACGATGCGCCCTTCGGTGACCAGATCCGCTGACGGCGACGCATCGCGCAACTCGCGCCAGAGGGCATCCACCTTCGGATGTTGGCCCATCGCCCGGTAGCAGTCCGCCAGAACCGGGTGCTGTTCGACCGAGCCTCCGGTGAGATCGACGAAGGCCTCGAGCTGAGCCGCTGCAGCCTTCCACTTGCCCAGCCGATAGAGCGTCAACCCGTACAGCTCCCGCACCTCGGGAGACCTCGGTACCTCCTGGGCTATCGGCCGCAGAAGCCGTTGGGCGTCCAGGTAGCGCTGCGCTGCGAACGCTCGTGCCGCTTCCTCCACGCGGCCCTCGAGGCGTTGCCCGCGGGTCTTGCCCACCGAACCGCTCAGATCCGGTACGTCGACCCTGGGTCCACGGGATCGCTTGCCCGAGCGGCCCTCGGAGGCACCGCTGCCACCACCTGATCGCCGCACCGCCGCCTTGGTCGCCGGGATGACGCCCTCGTCGATCCACTCGTCCATGGGGGTGGGAGGGGCGGGTTCCGGGCGCTCGGGACGCTCTGGTCCGCTGTCGGAGCGGCCCGGGCCGCCGCGACCCGCCGGACGCGGCCCGCCGGCGCGACGTTCGGGCTTGCGCGCACGTTCGTCACGCGATCGTTGATTCGGTCTCTGCGGACGCTTGCCCCCGTTGGGCTTGCTCCCGCGCTTCTCATTCGGCATCAGGGCCCTCTCGGCAGTCTGACCACGCTACCGGACGTCCGGGTTCCGGACGAGCCGGCTGCGTTGGGTGTCCCGGAATCGGACCTTCCGGGGTGAAACCCCACAAGGCCGAAAACCACAAGGCTGAAAACCGACAAGGGAGGAGCACCCTGAGGTGCTCCTCCCTTGTCGAAAGAAATCCGGCGGCGTCCTACTCTCCCAGGGACGCTCGTCCCAAGTACCATCGGCGCTGGAGGGCTTAACTTCCGTGTTCGGAATGGGAACGGGTGTGACCCCTCCGCTATGGCCACCGAAAGATCTGTTGTCAAGACGCAAGCGCAACAGTGCGCGATTGCTCAAGTACTTCATAGCGAACACGAACGTCTCTGAAAGACGAAACCCAAGCCCTCGGCCGATTAGTACCGGTCAGCTGAACACATTGCTGTGCTTACACATCCGGCCTATCAACGTGGTCGTCTACCACGGGCCTTACCAGGTTAACCCTGTGGGTGGACTCATCTTGAAAAAGGCTTCCCGCTTAGATGCTTTCAGCGGTTATCCCTTCCGTAGGTCGCCAACCAGCCATGCCCTTGGCAGGACAACTGGCACACGAGAGCTACGTCCGTCCCGGTCCTCTCGTACTAGGGACAGCTTTTCTCAATCCACCTTCGGCTGTAGAGGATAGGGACCGAACTGTCTCACGACGTTCTAAACCCAGCTCGCGTACCGCTTTAATGGGCGAACAGCCCAACCCTTGGGACGTGCTACCGCCCCAGGATGCGATGAGCCGACATCGAGGTGCCAAACCTTCCCGTCGATATGGACTCTTGGGGAAGATAAGCCTGTTATCCCCGGGGTACCTTTTATCCGTTGAGCGACGGCGCTTCCACACGCTACCGCCGGATCACTATGCCCAGCTTTCGCTCCTGCTCGACGTGTCAGTCTCGCAGTCAAGCTCCCTTTTGCCATTGCACTCGTCGCCTGATTGCCAACCAGGCTGAGGGAACCTTTGGGCGCCTCCGTTACTCTTTAGGAGGCGACCGCCCCAGTCAAACTACCCACCTGACGCTGTTCCCGACCCGGATAACGGGTCTGGGTTAGAGCCTCGCCATACGCAGGGTGGTATTTCAAGGATGACTCCACACTGGCTGGCGCCAATGCTTCCTCGTCTCCCACCTATCCTACACAACGCATAACAAAACCCAAC
>JAMLGK010000001.1:350000-457689 GCA_023957995.1 Microthrixaceae bacterium
GAGCCGGGCCAGGAGGTCCTCCACGTCGTCGTCCGGGACGTTCAGCAGGTACTGGTACATCTGGTACGGGCTCGTGCGATCGGCCGAGAGCCAGATGTTCTCGCCCTCGGACTTGCCGAACTTCGAACCGTCGGAACGCACGATCAGCGGCGCGGTCAGGCCGTGTGCCACATCACCGGTGCGCCGTCGGATCAGGTCGACCCCAGCAGTGATGTTCCCCCACTGGTCAGAACCCGCAACCTGGAGATCGACGCCGCGATCCGTGTGCAGCACGTAGAAATCGTTGGCCTGGAGCAGCATGTAGGAGAACTCGGTGAAGGAAATCCCCGACTCCCGGTCCATCCGGCCCTTGACCGACTCCTTCGCCAACATCGTGGACACCGTGACGTACTTGCCCACGTCGCGCAGGAACTCGAGCACCCCGACGGACCCGGTCCAGTCACGATTGTCCACCAGGGTGGCCGCCGCCTCCCCCTCGAAGTCCAACAAGGTACCGAGCTGGGCACCGATGGCGGCCCGGTTTGCGTCGAGGACCTCCGAATCCAGGAACTGCCGTTCGCTGGAACGCCCGGAGGGGTCGCCGATCATCCCTGTCGCACCTCCCACGAGGGCCACGGGCGGATGGCCGGCCAGCTGGAAGCGGCGCAACAACATGATCGACTGGAGGTTCCCGATGTGCAGGGAATCCGCGGTCGGGTCGAACCCGCAGTAGAGCGGGGTGGGGCTGTCGAGCCGTGACTCGAGCGCCGAACGGTCGGTGTGATCCGCCACCAGGCCGCGCTCGGCCAACTCCTCGAGCAGCGAGGCTCCGGGACCCCTCGGATCCCCACCCTGGGTGGTTCGGGTTCCGGTCATGGCCTCACCTGATGGATCACGGATCTGACGATACCGTCCGCAGGCGGCGGGTAGTTCCCCCTGCTGACACCAACCGCGGCCCATCCACTGCCAAAATGCTCCGATGCCCCGACCGCACGCGCACAACCCTTGGCGCGCCGTGGCCGCGGTGCTCACGCTGGCCGTGTTCTCTGGTGCCTGCGCGAACACCCATGAACGACCCCCGCTGCAGTTCCCACCCAATGCCGCCCCCTCGCGCATCCTCGACGCCCAGGGCCGTCTGATCACGACCATCGCCGACGAGAACCGCGAGAGCGTCTCCATCGACGACATCCCGGTGCGCATGCAGCAGGCGATAGTCGCCATCGAGGACGCCGAGTTCTGGGAACACAACGGGATCAACCCCAAGGCCATCGCCCGGGCCGCAGATGCGAATGCCGAATCCGGCTCGGTGACCCAGGGTGGTTCGACCATCACCCAGCAGTACGTGAAGAACGCCCTCCTCAGCGACGATCGGACGATCGCACGCAAGATCGAGGAGGCGACCCTCGCCATGGCCCTCGAACGGGCCTATTCCAAGCGGGTGATACTCGAGAAGTACCTCAACACGATCTACTTCGGGGCCGGGGCGTACGGAATCGAGGCTGCGGCGAGGGAGTACTTCGGCACCTCCACTGCAGAACTCACCCTGTCCCAGGCTGCAACGCTCGCCGGCGTGGTCCAGTCACCGGCCCGGTGGGACCCGCGCAAGTACCCCGAGGAGGCGGTACAGCGACGCAACGTGGTCCTCCGACGAATGCAGGAGGAGGGATACATATCCCCCGAACAGCGCTTCGATGCATCGGCGCAGACGATCGGCGTGCTACCAGCGGACGATCCCGCCACCAGCCCCGACCGTTACCCGGCTCCACACTTCGTCGAGGAGGTCAAGCAGTGGCTGCTGACGGAGTCCGACGCGCTCGGCGACAACCAGGCGGAGCGCTACAACAACCTGCTCCGAGGTGGCCTGACCATCACCACCACCATCGACCTCGATGTGCAGGCCAAGGCCGAGGCGTCCATCGCCGAGATCCTGCCCGGGCAGGGAGCGGACCCGAGGATGCCCGACGCCGCACTGACCAGCATCGAACCCAGCACGGGATACATCAAGGCGATGGTGGGTGGGCGTGACTTCTGGGGTGAACACTCCTACGCGAAGCTCAACCTGGCCGAGGGACTCGGTCGTTCCACCGGTTCGGCCTTCAAGCCGATCGTGCTGGCCACCGCCCTGGCCAACGGTGTGTCGCCCGACAAGGTCTTCGACGCTCCCTCGGCTGCATCGTTCCAGATCCCCGGTGGGGTCTGGAACGTCAAGGGAGGCGGTATCGGCGGAGGCACCATGGCCCAGTGCACCGTCGTGTCGTCCAACACCTGCTACGCCAACATCGTGCTCGACGAACAGGTGGGTCCGGAGGACTCCGTCGAGATGGCGAGGCAACTCGGGATCACCAGCTCCGAGTTGGACGCGGTTCCGGCCGCAGTGCTCGGAGCCAACAACGCCACCGTGCGCGACATGGCCTCGGTCTACGCAACCTTCGCGAACGGAGGTATCCATGTGCCTCCGGTGTACGTGACGAAGGTGGAGCGCAACGACGGCACCGTGCTCTATGAGCACCAGCACACCCAGTCAAAGGTGCTCGAGCCCGAGGTGGCCCGACAGGTCAACGACATACTTCCCGGAGTCATCTACGCCGCCAACGGGACCGGCAAGCGTGCTGCCATCGATCGCCCCGCCGGCGGCAAGACCGGATCGGCACAGCGAAACACCGACGCCTGGTTCTGCGGCTTCACTCCGCAGTTGGCAACAGCGGTCTGGGTGGGCTTCAGCGAGACCCGTCAGGACAGCAGCGGGAGGTCCTCGCTGGTGTCGATGGTTCCGGGCAACACCCCGATCACGGTCTACGGGGGCACGTACCCTGCACAGATCTGGGCGGAGTTCATGACCTCGGCTCTCGAGGGCCTGCCGGCCCTACCGCTCAACCCGCCCGTACCACCACCCACCACCACCACCGCTCCCCCGGCACCGCCCGACGTGCTGGACCCCGTTCGGGCGCCCGACGAGATCGAGCGCTCGACGGTTCCCGACGTGCGCAACATGACCGAGGCCGAGGCCCGCTCAGCACTCAAGCGCGCCGGATTCGGTATCGGCGTCGCCACGGTGGACGTGGGCGACCGAGCGGATCCCGGGCGGACGGTTGCCCAGTCGCCACTGGCCGGGACGACCATGCCCGACGGCACCAAGGTCTGGGTCGAGGTGAACAAGGGCCACCCGGCCTCGAGAACGCCGGTACCGGATGTGCGGGGGTTCGGCCGCGGCCAGGCGATCGAGGAGCTCCAGGCCCTCGGCTTCGACGTCTCGGCGCGGGTGGCTGAGCCTCCATCCGGCACTCTGGGCCCCAACGGAGAGCCCTACGCCGGTGGACAGGTCTGGCGCACCACTCCGGCTGCTGGTGAGCTCTCACCGGATGGAACGGTCGTGTTCGACTACGCAGCAGAGTTCCCCGGCGCGACCACCACGACCACACCCTGAACCGGCTGTGGTACCCGATGGGCAACCCGATGCGCGTGGGTGACAAGCTCTGCGGGTGGACTCACCATCGACGCCCGCAGCCCGAGAACCAATGGTCGACGACTCATCGCAACGACGGCGGCGGATCGCCCTGGTGGCCGCGGCCCTGTTCGCCGTCGGAACCTTCGGGTTCTGGATCTGGTTGTTGTTCGTGTACGACGCAGGCCTGCTGGTCGACGAACTCGCGGACAAGACCTTTCCCACCGAAGCGGAACAGGTCTGCTCCCAGGCGGAGGCGAGGATCTCGCTGCTCCCACCAGCGCAGACCGCGGACGATCCGCTCGAACGCGCCGACGTGATCGACCAGGCGAACGAGTCCCTGACGATCATGCTGGCCCAGCTCGGCCCTCTGGCGCCGACCGAGCCCCCCGAGGCCGCCGAGGCGGTCCAGGAATGGCTCGACGACTGGGCCACCCACCTGAAGGACCGCACCGACTACGCAGCGGCGCTGAGGAGCGATCCAGAGGCGCGGTTCACCGAGACGACCAAGGGTTCCAAACAGATCTCGCGTGCGATAGACAGCTTCGCGGAGGTCAATCGGATGGCGAGTTGTTCCACCCCCGGCGACGTGGGCTGACAGCTGTCCAGCCCGCTCCCAGGGCGAACCCGCGGCGAGCGAGACGCACGAGGCTCGGTTCGTCGGCCAGGTCGTCGAGTTCTTCGGGCGTGACCCAACGGAGTTCCTGGGACTCGTGATTTCCCTGCTCCACCGCATCGTCTGGAGCAACGACCACGAAACGCAGGTCGAGGTGCAGGTGCTCCCCGAGGTCGTCTCCGTGGTCCACCGAATGGATGTCGATGTCGATCGCCGGGACACGGACCCGTAACCCGACTATCCCGGTCTCCTCGGTCGCCTCCTTCAGGGCGACTCCGGCCAACTCGTGGTCCCCATCCGCGTGCCCACCCGGTTGGAGCCAGCGGTCCAGCTTGGTGTGGAGCATCAGCAGGGTCCTCTGAGCCGTGGAGTCCAGCACCAGCGCAGAACCGGTGAGATGGCCCACTGACGTGGTGCGGTCGGCGAGGGTCTCACCGTGATCGGCCAGCAGCGCCAGGACCCTGTCGCGCACCTCGAGCTCCCGGTCACCGCTCAGTTCGGCCTCCCGGATGCGCGCGGCGGAGCGCAACGGGTCCCGCGAGCGGACCAGGCGCGGGTCATCGGCGGCCAACAGGCACGGGTTGCCGCCCACAGGCCTCAGCCCGACCATTCGGACCGCAACGCCGACAACCGGTCCTCGAAACGCTCCCGCTGGCGTTCGACGGCCTCGGGGCCGGCGGAACCCGGAGTCGCACGGTTCCTCACAGATGCGCCGGGAGCCAGGAGCGCCACACCTCGCTCACCCAGGCGGGGTTCTGCGGCGACGAGCTCCGCCAACGGAATCGTGGACTCGATGCTCCGGCGCACCAGCTCACCCACCACCGCGTGTGCGTCGCGGAAGGGCAGGCCATCGGCAACCAGCAGCTCGGCGAGATCGGTTGCGCTGCCGTAGGGACTGTCCGCCGATGCAGCCATGCGCTCCGCGTCGAAGCGGATGCTCCGGTACATCCCCGCCATCGCACCCAATCCGAGGCGCACGGTGTCGAGAGCGTCGAAGAGCGGTTCCTTGTCCTCCTGCAGGTCACGGTTGTATGCCAGGGGCAGCGACTTCATGGTCGCCAGGAATCCGGTCAGATCCCCGATGAGCCGGCCACTCTTGCCCCGAGCCAGTTCGGCGATGTCGGGGTTCTTCTTCTGGGGGAGCATCGATGAACCGGTGGCGTACGCGTCGTCGAGCACAGCGAACCCGAACTCGCTGCTGGTCCAGAGCACCACCTCCTCGCCCATGCGCGACAGGTGCAGACCGATCATCGTGAGCACGAACAGGCTCTCGGCCACGAAATCCCGATCCGATGTGGCATCGAGCGAGTTCTCGAACGTGGCCGAGAAACCGGCGGCCGCGGCCGTTTCGGCCGGATCGAGCGGAAGCGAGCTACCTGCGAGTGCACCCGCACCGAGCGGCGAGACGTCTACGCGTCGGCGGCAGTCGGCCAATCGGTCCAGATCGCGCAGGAGGGCCCAACCGTGGGCCAGCAGGTGATGCGCCAACAACACCGGTTGGGCCTGTTGCAGGTGTGTGTACCCGGGCAGGTATGTGGCCCCGGGACCGGTGCCGGCCTCGTCCGCACGCGCAGCGAGCACCTCGGCCAGTTCGATCACCCGGGCAGCTGTCACGTCGATGGCGGTCAGCAGGTAGTGGCGGAACGCCGTGGCGACCTGGTCGTTGCGGGAGCGGCCGGTGTGCAACTTGCCACCGACGGCGCCCACGAGTTCGGTGACCCGACGTTCGATCGCCGTATGGACGTCCTCGTCGGAGGCGACGAACCCGAGCGATCCGTCCCGGTACTCCATTTCGACGGTGTCCAGGGCGCCCAGGATCTGGCCGAGTTCATCCTCGCTCAGCAGGGCGGCCCGGTGCAGACCCCTCACGTGGGCCTTGGAGCAGGCGATGTCGCTGAAGAGGAGGCGCTGGTCGTAGCTCAGGCTCTCGGTGAACTCCACCAACTCCGCGGCCGGGCCACTGGCGAAACGCCCGTGCCAGAGCTGACCGCGAGGGGCGTCACCGCCCACGGCCGGATCGGATGGAGAACTCACCTCGAACCCGGCCCCTGGATGGCGGACCAGGTCTGCACGCCGAGGCCCCAGAGGCGAACGAACCCCTCGGAGTCGGCGTGGCGGAACCGATCCGCTGCGTCGTAGGTCGCCAGCCCGTAGTCGTACAACGACCTCGGTGCCCGGCGCCCCGTCACGTAGCAGCGACCCGGCTCCAGCCGGAGGCGCACCTCCCCGGTGACAGGCTCCTGCGAGGTGTCGACGAAGGCGTCGAATGCCTCCTTGAGCGGGGAGAACCAGAGTCCGTCATAGATGAGCTCGGCGTAGCGATGCTCCATGCGCAGCTTCTCCCGCTGGAGGTCCCGTTCCAGCGTGATCGATTCGAGATCGGCGTGGGCCATCATCAGCGCCAGGGCACCCGGAGCCTCGTAGGTCTCGCGGCTCTTGATGCCCACCCGACGGTTCTCCACCATGTCGAGGCGGCCCCATCCGTAGGCGCCGACGGTGTGGTTGAGTGAGGTGATGAGCTCGTGCAGGGGCATCGGCGTGCCGTCGATCGCCACCGGCACTCCGCGCTCGAAGGACAGGACCAGGTCGCGGCCCTCGGTCTCGGTGGGCACGGTCATCTTCCAGACACCCTCGGGCGGAGCCGCCCAGGGATCCTCCATCTCGCCACACTCGATCGCTCGACCCCAGAGGTTGTCGTCGATGGAGTACAGCTTCTCCTTGGTCGCTCCGACCGCGATGTCGTGCTCGGCGGCGTAGCGGATCGAGTCCTCGCGGGTGAACCCCCAATTGCGCACCGGGGCCAGCAGCTCGAGATCGGGGGCCAGCGCCATGGAGGAGACCTCGAAGCGCACCTGATCGTTTCCCTTGCCGGTGCAGCCGTGCGCGATTCCGTCCGCCGAGTACTTGCGGGCCAGCGCCACCTGGTGCTTCACGATGAGTGGTCGGCTGAGTGCGGACACCAGCGGGTACTGGCCTTCATAGAGGGCGTTCGCCTTGATCACCGGTGCCAGGTAGTCCGAAGCGAACTCCTCGCGCAGATCGAGCTCCTCGTACGCGATGGCTCCGGCGCCGAGAGCCTTCTCACGATTGCCCTCGAGCGTGCCCTCCTGACCGACGTCCGCGGAAAGACACACGACCTCCACACCCATGTTCTCGATCATCCAGCGAACCGCCACCGAGGTGTCGAGTCCTCCCGAGTATGCGAGTACGACTCTGTTGGCCATCTACTTCAGCTCCTTGTACGGGGTGTGTCAGAGGGGCCGCTGCTGCATGCGCGTGCCCCGTGGTTGGTTCTCATGTGAGTCCTGCCAGCTCGATGAGCCGCCGCTGGACCGCAGCGCCGCGGCGGGTTCTCCCGATCACCAGGATCGTGTCGTCCCCGGCGACGGTGCCCAGCACGTCAGCGAGACCGTTGCGGTCGATGGCTGAAGCGACGACGTGAGCTGATCCCGGCGGGGTGCGCACCACGACCAGATCTCCGGCGCGGTCGGTCTCCACGACCCAGTCGGAGAGCACCCTGCGCAGGTGGTCCTCCGGCGCGAACTGCGCACGCGGGAGCTCCGGTATGGCATACACCGTCTCGCCCCCGGGAACCCTCACCTTGATGGCGCCGAGTTCATCGAGATCACGCGACACCGTCGCCTGGTTGACCGAGGTGCCGGCCTCCTCGAGCAGCTCCACCAGCTGTGACTGGCTCGAAACACGTTGGCTGGCGAGCAACTCGCCGATGCGGTGCTGCCGTTGGGCCTTGGATGCCATCAGAGCCCTCCCCCTGTGGTTGGACCCACCGCCGCGGCCAGCACCTCGACCGCCCTGTGGATCTCGTCGTCGGTGATCAGCAGGCTCGGCGCCAGTCGCAGGGCTGTGGGTGTGACGGCGTTCGCAACGACTCTCATCCCGTGATCGCCGTGAAGCAGCTCCGAGACCACATCCCCAGCGGTTCGTGAACCGGCGAGGTCCAGCTCCAGGGCCAACAACAGCCCCATGCCCCGCACCGATGACACACCCGGTACCGAGGCGAGGGCCTGGGTCAGGTAGGCACCAGCCCTGGCGGCGCGTTCGGGGGCATCCTCCGCCTGCATCACATCGAGGGTCGCACGGGCAGCCGCCGTGGCGAGCGGCTGGCCCCCGAACGTCGTGGCGTGGTCACCCGGTTGGAACACCGCAGCGACCTCGCGCCGCGCCCAGCAGGCGCCGATCGGCATGCCGTTGCCGAGGGCCTTGGCCATGGTGACCACGTCGGGTCGGATCCCGCTGCGCTGGTGGGCGAACCAATGACCGCAGCGCCCGAGGCCGGTCTGCACCTCGTCGATCATCAACAGCACGCCGCGCTCATCGCAGAGTTGACGTAGATCGACCATGAACTGGTCCGGAAGCGGGTTGACTCCCCCTTCGCCCTGGACGACCTCGATCAGCACTGCTGCGACGGTCGGGTCGATGTTGCGTGCGAAGTCCTCCAGGTCGCCGAAGGCAGCGTGGCGAAACCCCTCGGGTAGTGGTTGGAACGCTTCGTGCTTGGCCGGTTGGCCGGTGGCGTGCAGGGTGCTCAGTGTGCGACCGTGGAAGCTGCCGAACGAACTCAGCACAACGTGGCGACCACGGCCACCGAAGCGCCGGGCGAGCTTGATCGCGGCTTCGTTGGCCTCCGCCCCCGAGTTGGCGAAGAACACCTGGCCGCCACCGCCCAGCAGGCCGTCGAGGGTGCGTGCGACCACCGGGTTGTGTTCGGTGGCGAACAGGTTGGAGACGTGCAGCAGCTTCCGCGACTGTTCGGAGATCGCATCGGCCACGGTCGGGTGGGCATGGCCCAGTGAGGTGACCGCCAACCCCGACAACAGGTCCAGGTACTCGTTGCCCTCGGCATCCCAGAGCCAGCTTCCCGAACCCCTGACGAACAACACCTCCGGTGGACCGTAGGTGGGCATCAACGGGCAATAGGCGTCCTCGGGAGCGATGGCGGCGCCCATCGCCTCGGAATGCGCGCTCATGGCGTCACCATCGTGCCGACACCGGCGTGGGTGAACAGCTCCAGCAGCAGCACGTGCGGCAGGCGACCGTCGATCAGGTGCACCGATCCCACACCGCCGGAGACCGCTTCGGCACAGCCCGACATCTTCGGCACCATGCCTCCGTTGATCGAGCCGTCGGAGATGAGCGACTCGATCTCCGCGGGGGTGGTCCGTGCGATCAGCGTGCCCGGATCGTGCTGGTCGGCCAGCAGGCCGGCCACGTCGGTGAGGAACACCAGTTTCTCGGCGCCGAGCCGCCGCGCGACCGCGGTGGCGGCATCGTCGGCGTTGATGTTGTAGCGCTGGCCGGAGGCGTCCACTCCGATCGTGGCCAGGACCGGGACGAGGTCCATGTCGAGTGTGCGTTCGATCAACTCCGGGTGCACCTCGGTCACCGCACCCACGAAACCGAGCTCCGGGTCATGGGGCTCGGCCGCGAGCATGGACGCGTCGGTACCGGAGAGTCCGACCGCCACCGGGCCATTGGCGTTGAGCGCGGTCACGATGTCGGAGTTGACCTTGCCCATCAGCACCATCTGCGCCACCTCGAGGGTCTCCGCATCGGTCACGCGGCGACCGTCGACGAAGGTCGACTTCCTGCCCAGGCGTTCCATCCAGGCGCCGATCTGTGGACCGCCGCCATGGACGACCACGGGCTTTATTCCGACCCGGTGCATCCAGACGATGTCGGACGCGAAGCTGGCGAACAGCTCGGGATCGACCATGGCGTTGCCGCCGAACTTCACCACCACTACCGACCCGCGGAAGGCCTCGATGTACGGCAGCGCCTGGAGAAGTACGTCGACCGCAACGGCGGGGTCGCGCCGCGGGTCCACATGGCCCTGACCCGATTCGTTCACGGGTACACCCCGATCGAGCTCAGGCCCGTGGTCTCGGGCAGGCCGAGCACCAGGTTCATGTTCTGCAGCGCTGAACCCGAGGCCCCCTTGGTGAGGTTGTCCAGGGCCGCGATGGCGAGCACGTTGTCGGTGCGCGGGTCGTGGCGAACTGTGATGTGCACCGCGTTGGAACCGAGGGTGGCCTTGGTGGACGGGGACCGTTGCGACACCACCACGAAGGGCTCTGCCTCGTAGAAGTCGGTCGCGACGTCGAGGAGGGCCTGGTCGGTCAGGATGCCGGCGTCTCGGGCACTCACAGTGGGTCTCGCCGTGCAGGTGGCGAGGATCCCCCGGTTCATCGGTACCAGGTGCGGCGTGAACAACGCGGTTGCGCCCAACACCAGATCGATCTCCGCGGTGTGTCGGTGCGAGATCAGCCCGTAGGCACCTACGTTCTCATCGGCAGCGCAGAACGTGGTGTTGGCCTTCGGCGGCCGGCCGGCGCCGGACACTCCGGACAGAGCGTTGACGATGATGGACGCCGGGTCGATCACACCGGCGCGGACCAGCGGGGCCAGTGCGAGATTCGCTGCGCTGGGGTAGCAGCCCGGATTCGCCACGGCCCGGGAGGAGGTGATCTCGTCGCGGTACAGCTCGGTGAGACCGTACGCGAAGGTGTCCAGCAGCTCGGGGGAGCTGTGCGGTTCGCCGTACCACCGTTCGTAGCTGTCGGGATCGGGCAGACGGAAGTCGGCTCCCAGGTCGACCACTGCGACGCCGGAACCGAGGATCTCCCCCATGAGCGACTGCGAGTGACCGTGGGGCAGTGCCACGAACACACCGTCGACCCCCGCGAGGAGCCCTGGTGAGTACTTCTCGAAGCGGGTCCGTGGATGGGCCGCAGCGAGGCTGGGGTAGAGATCACCGATCAACTCCCCCGCCTGGGTGTCACCGGTGGCGAAGGCGAGCTCCATCTCCGGATGCCCGGCGACCAGACGCAGGAGCTCTGCGCCCGTGTAGCCCGAGGCTCCGATGATCCCGATCAGCTTCATTCGGCCAACCCTAGACGGTCATGCATTTGTTTGCAATCCTATGCATCCATGTGGACCGCCGGTCCCGATCACCGAACGTGACTACCCCGTGTCGGAGTCGACCTCGGGTGACAACTCCCAGGGACCCTCGGCGTCGACCACCAGCGCCTCGGTACCCACTTCCATGACGAAGGAATCCGCCCCGATCCCTTCACAGCTCACGGGCTCACAGTTGCCGACGGGTACCACCCGTGCGCTCTCGTCGTCGAAGGATCCCGCCACCCGGACGGGCCGACGGAGTCCGCCCGGCATCAGCAGGACCGTGGGACCGTTTCCGGCGACCGGCGACAGGCCTTCCCACGGCATGGCGCCGTCCAACTGCACGATGTCGACGACCCAGGATCCCGGGGTCACGATCTCGAGACCTCCGGATTCTCCGCCGGTGTCGGCAAGCACCAGTCCCTGGGTGGTCGCAGCCCTGGGCAGGAGCTCACCCGGGCCTTCTATCCGGGCCGGTTCCTCGCTGCGGTACCTCACCAGGAACGGTGTCGTCTCCGGTGTGGGCAGAACCGTGTCGCCCACCCCCTCCACCACCTCCCAGCTGTGATCCGAGGTGGTGTCGGGCGGGTGGGCAAAACCCGCAGGACCCGGATCACTCCCGGGTGCAAACACGCCTCCGGCGCTCACCAGAACGAGTGCCAGCACCCAGGCCAGCAGGCACATCGCTCCGCCTGCGACGACCCGCGGGATGGTGAACCGACGTCGAAGGGCCCGGAACGGATGCTCCTGACGGTCCACCGCCAGCGCTATCAGCAGTGCTGCCTGGGGCACCGCCAACCATGCGGTCCTGCCGTCGAACAGGGCACTCCACAGCGACCAGAGCCCCAGCGCCACCGCACTGAGCATCCCGAACACGAGCGACCAGGCATCCGCGTTGGCCGACCCGAATCCCTCCCTTCGTAGCTGTGGCACCCAGAGCCCGAGCGCCACCACCACCGGAACGACCGTGAGGACGAACTGACCCAGGCCACCGAAGCCGCCGAGGTTGTTGAGCAGGAATCCGCGGGCCGACTCCACCGAAGGCGGGATCCAGGTGGCGAAGGTGACGTCGAGCCCGTCCACCAGAAGCCCTCTGGAGAGATACGCACACACGGCGACGGCCACCCAGACGCCGCTGCGAACCAGACGCGCCCGAGAATGCCGTTCCCCCGCGAGCAGCTCGAAGACCACCGCCGGCACCACCAACAGGACCGTCGCCTCCTTGGTCCACACCGCGGCGAGGAGTGCCACAGCACCCAGGAGGCGCTGGGAGCGGTACAGCGACCACAACACCCCCACCGACATCCCCACCGCTGCGGCGTCCACAAGTGCCTTTCCCGTGTACCAGAACACAGGAAAGGAGATCACCCAGACCGCCACGGCGGCGACCACCGAGGTCCGGTTGTGGGTGAGGTATCGCACCAGCGAGGCGAGCAGGAACGTCGCGCCCACGAGCGCCAGCACGTTGACCACGAACAACGACACGGCGGCATCGGCGGGCACCCATCCGGCGACCCACGGAGCCAGCGCCCGTTGGGAGAACGGCCGCACCACCAGATCCGGGGCCTCATTGGTGAAGTGCTCGACCAGGCGCAGGTACTGGGTCTGGTCGATGATCAGACCCCTGAGGACATCGCCGTCGGCGGTCACGTACCACGGATAGTTCACCGGCCCCTGGGTCCCGGTGGCGAGGAACTGGGGAAGCGACAGGATCACCACGCCGATCGACCCGACGGTGGCGGTCAGCCACCAGTTCGCCCTGGATGCGAGGCCGCCGAGGGCGCGCGTCGGTCGGCGGGCCCCGCTCGTCATTCGCGGCAAGCTAGCACAGGCCCCATTCGGCCGGCGGGGCCATCTGGCAGCCCGCGGGCCTGTTCGCTCAAGGCACGATCACTCCGCGTCGATATCACCGTGACACGCTCCCACGCCGCTGAGACCGACCGATGCAGCTGGGACCGATCTCCTCCGAAGGGTTCGAATGCTCACGGGACCAGACCGATCTGCCCTGCAACTGCTGGCCATGGCCGCCGTGGTCGCTCTGGCAGGCGCCTGCACACCATCGCAGTCCGGTCGCGACAGTGGCCCGGGAGCGGTCGGAAATCGAGCTGCCGCCTGGTCCGTCCAGGAGACCACGACCATCCCCGAGGTCGACCCACCGAGCCCCACCAGGAGCACCTACGTGGCCGAGGCAAGCCGGCTGGGCCTGGCAGGGTGTCCAGTCTTTCCCGACAACAACGTCTTCCACTCCGACATCACCGACCTACCGGTCAGGGAATCCTCCGACGACACCATCTCCGCGGCCGGGGCGGAACTGACTCTCCGGGCACCGACGTCGTTCGTCTGGGAGGGATCCAGGCCGGGCCTCCCCGTGAACCTGGTCGACTCGCGGACCACACCCGGCGTCGACGTGGTCGGGGGAACCTACTCGTACCTGTCCGACCTCGAGGACCACCCGATCCCGGACTCCCCACGGATCGAGGGCTACCCCGGAATGGCCTGGGACCGACACATGCTGGTCCTGGACACAGCGACCTGTGTCACTTCGGAGTTCTTCTTCGTGACCCCACCGAACCCGTGGTTCGACCGCTGGACAGCCTCTGGAGCGGTCAAGATGGACCTGCGCGGCAACGCGATCCGCGCCCGCGGCTCCGCCAACGCCGCGGGGATGTCGCTCCTGGCGGGGATGCTCCGCTACGACGAGGTGGCGAGCGGTCAGGTCAACCACATGATCGGCATCTCACTTCCGGACATCTCCGAGCTGGGCCCGGTCTGGCCCGCGAGCAGGACCGACGGTCGGTCGGCCGACCCCCACACCCCCAGGATGGGAACCATCCTCCGCCTGAAGCCGACGGTCGACCTGAGCGGCCTCGGGCAGCATTCCAGGGTCATCGCAGAAGCGATGCAGACACACGGACTGGTCGTCGGTGACACCGGCCCCGATTGGATCAACCTCGCGGTCGAGAACCACTCGGGTTGGGACGATCTCGATCTGAGCGGAATGTCCGGAATCTCGCTGGCGGATTTCGAGGTGGTCGATCCAGAGGCGATGAAGGTCTCCGATCACAGTTACGAGATCCGCTGACCCGTACCGGGGGTGCGAACCGGTACCGGCTGTATTGTCCATCCGATGGGGAACGACCGGTCAATCGACGAATCTCTGCGCGCTCGGCTGCCCCTGCGGGTGATGCTCGTGTTCACCCTGGCGCTGGTGGTGCTGGGAGGACTCAGGTTCGCAAGGATCGATCTCGCCGGCACGAGCTTCTTCGCCACGGACAACTACTACACGTGGAACACCGAGGACGGCCGCCACATCGAACACCTGAACATCGACATCTCCCAGTACCTCGCGATGGTCGAGGACTACAGGGGTGTCGATGGGGCCTTCGAGAAGCAGGAGCCCTATCCGGAGTTCGCAGCCGACTACGACACCTACAAGGGCCCGGTCGAGCCCTTCACCCAGCGCGTGGCTCTGCCGTGGCTCGCTTCATTGATCCCCCTGGACAGCTCCTACGCATTCGCCCTCGTGAACCTGGTGCTCGTGGTGATGGGGTTGTGGTTCCTGGTCGATGCGCTGGCGGTGAGCGGCCGCTCGCCCACCGCCCAGGCGATCGGTGCCGCGCTCTACACATTCGCGTTGCCGGTCGTCGTCTACGCCTCGTCGCTCTTCATCGATGGTGGTGTGGTCGGGGTGCTCGTCATCGGCTACTGGCTGGTGGTCAGGCGCTACTGGGCTGCGGTGGTGGTGTTCTTCCCAGTGTCCTTCATGGTCAAGGAAGCGCTGCTGATCCTCGCCCCGACAGCGGTCTGGGCATGGAAGACGAGCGGACACAGCCTGAAGGACCCCCGATTCCTCTCGGGTGCCGCGATCAGCGCAGCCGGGGTGGTTGCAACGGCATGGTGGGTATCGGCAACGGCGCCTGAAGCGGTGTTCTCCTTCACCGTCCTGCCCACGTGGGGTTTCCTGCGCTTCAATCTCACCAGTCCGGTCTCCGCGGTGTTCTTCGCGCTGAGCGTCTCGACGGTCGTCATCCCCGCGCTCCTCGGAACAGCGCACCTGTGGCGCACCATGGGCCCCCGCGGGTCGATGCTGGGTTCATCGGGTCCCGACCTGGTCGGATTCGCGATGGTCATCCTCTTGAACATCTACTCGATCGCATCGACCGACCTGACCGCCAGAACCGGCTGGCTGATCTGGCCCTTCGCCATATCGCTGGCCGCCGTGTGGGTCGACCAGCAGAGCGATCTTCCCGCTAGATTCGATCGACGACTGTCAGGCCCCGTGCGGAGTTGACCGGGTTCGTCACCCCCGAAGGGTGGCCGAATGCGTGTCCTGCACCGCGGCGATGATCGCCTGGCGCAACTCGCCCACCTCGGAATCGGTGAGCGTACGGTCCATGGCACAGAACCGGAGCCGGAACGCGAGAGACTTCTGATCGACCCCGAGCGCATCGGAACGGAACACGTCGAACAGGTCCACCGCTGTGACCAGGCCCTCACCGGCGCCATGGATCGTGGCCGCCACCACCGCTGCGGGAACCCGCTCGTCGACGACGAACGCCAGGTCCACGTCGGTGGAGGGAAACCGGCTGACCGGACGAACCTGCACGACGGTCTCGGGCAGTGCGAGCAGGGAGTCCATGTCGAGCTCCAGCCAGGCCAGGCGCTCGTCGATGTCGTGTGCCTCAGCCACTCCGGGATCGACCTCGCCCACCGAGCCCAGGTCAACTCCGGCAACCTCGACCACCGCGCTGCGGCCGGGATGCAGTCCGGGCACCTCGGCAGAACGGAGCGCCAGTGGGCCCACTCCGGCCGCGGACAGGAGCACTTCGAGGAGTTGAACGGCCTCGGCGGCCTCGGCTCCTGCCAGCACTGCGGCAACGCTCTCGCGCTCGCCGCTGAGGACACGATCCGCAGCGGTGCTCGCCGATCGCTCCACCAAGAGCTCTCCCGGCCCGAAGACCCTGGCCACCTCGAAGAACCGCACACCCCTGGTCCGCCGGGCAGCGTTGTAGGAAACCGCAGCCAGTAGGCCGGGCAACAGCGAGGTGCGCAGGACCGACTCCTCGGCCGCCAGCGGGTTGGCCACTCTCAGGCCATCTGCGCTCAGTCCGCACCGCTGCAGGTCACCGGGTGCCAGGAATGGCATGGGCATCGCTTCGGACAGTCCTGCTCCCACGAGTGCGGCCCTGATCCGGCGCCGTCGACGCTGTGCGGGTGTCAGCGATCCAGCCTTGGGTGATGTGGGAACCGTCTTGGGTATCGAGGAGAACCCGTGCATCCGCCCGACCTCCTCGACCAGGTCGACCTCGGAGGTGCAGTCGAGGCGCCAACTCGGTACGTCGACCAGCGAGCTGGATCCGTTCCCGTTGTCCGATGAGCTGAACCCGATGGAGTCGATCAGCGAACGGACCTGCGCGGTGTCGAGGTCGGTGCCCAGCAGGAGGTTCACGCGGTCCGTGCGTAGCGCGATCGATTGCGGCGCCGGAAGGTTGCCCTGCTCGTCGACCACTCCCGGGTGCAGCCGTGCGCCGGTGATCCCGCCCAGGAGTTCGGCGAACCGCAGCGCTGCCAGCGGGGCGATCTCGGGATCGACACCACGTTTGAAGCGCAGGGAGGCCTCGGAGTGCAGGTTCAACCCCGCACTCGACACGGCGATCGACATCGGGTCCCACCACGCCGCTTCGAACAACACGTCGGTGGTCGACTCCGAGATCTCGGTGGATGCACCACCCATCACCCCGGCGACCCCGATGGCCGTGTCGCCACCATCTGCGATCACGCCGTCGCGCTCGGTCAGGGTGCGGAGAACGCCGTCGAGGGTTTCGACCTGCTCGCCCTCGCGCGCCCGTCTGACCCGAAGTGTGGCTCCATCCACCTTGGCGAGATCGTAGGCATGGCTCGGTTGGCCCAGCTCCAGCATCACGTAGTTGGACACATCCACCGCCACGCTGATCGGGCGCATCCCGGCGGCCAGCAACCTGGCAGCCATCCACGGCGGTGTCTGCGCTTCGTTCAGCCCGGTGATCACCCGTGCGACGAACCTCCCACAGAGGTCGTCGTCGAGGATCTCCACCGAAACCATGGCTCCGGTGTCCGCACCGTGTTCTGAAACGACAGGGTTCGGCAGCTGCAGGGGCAGTCCGAGTTTCGCCGACAGGTCACGGGCGACTCCCAGCATGCTGAGTCCGTCCGGCCGGTTGGGAAGCACGTCCAGGTCGAACACGGTGTCGGGCAGGATTCCGAGAACCTCGGCCACCGGTGTGCCGGGCGCCGGGTCCCCGGCGAGGATGTGTATCCCCGAATGGTCCTCTCCCAACCCGAGTTCAGCAGCGGAACAGAGCATTCCGTTGCTGACCTCACCCCGCATCTTGCGCGCTGCGATCTCCATCCCGTCGGGCATGGTGGTGCCGACCGTGGCGAGCGGCACGAGGTCGCCCTCGGACATGTTGAAAGCCCCACAACAGACCTGGAGGCCCTGGCCGTCGCCCGGGTCGACCTGGACCAGCTGGATGCGGTCGGCATCGGGGTGTGGGGCCGTCTCGATCACACGAGCAGCCACGATCCCCTCGAGTCCCTCCCCCACGGTCTCCACACCGTCGACCTCGAAACCAAGGTCGGCGAATGTCTCGACCAGCTCCTCCACGGTCGACTCCACCGGGGTGAACTCGCGGATCCATGACAGTGGCGCGCGCATCAGAACTGCTCCAGGAATCGCATGTCGTTGGTCACGAAGTCGCGCAGATCGGCGACGTCGTGTCGGATCTTTGCCAGCCGGTCGATTCCGAACCCGAAAGCGAATCCCGTCCACTCCTCGGGATCCAGACCACAGTGGCGCAGGACATTGGGGTGGACCATCCCGCAGCCACCTATCTCCAACCACGACCCGTCGGGCTGGGAGATGTCCATCTCGGCCGACGGTTCGGTGAACGGGAAGTACGACGGTCGCAACCGACTGGTCATCGACTCACCGAAGTAGGCCTTGGTGAACTCCTCGATCGTGCCAGCGAGGTCGGCCATCGAGATGCCGCGGTCGATGACCAGGCCCTCGATCTGGTGGAAGACCGGCAGGTGGGTGGCATCGGCTGTGTCACGCCGATAGACCCGGCCCGGGCACACGGCGTAGATCGGTGGACCGGAGCCCTGCTCGGCAGCGCGCAGCATCGTTCGGATCTGAACCGGACTGGTGTGGGTGCGCAGGAGCACCTGACCATCGCCGACCCCGTCGATCTCGCTGGTGTCGACATACAGGGTGTCCCAGAGCGAACGGGCAGGGTGTGCTTCGGGCAGGTTGAGTGCCTCGAAGTTGAACCAGTCGGTCTCGATCTCGGGGCCGTCCTCGACGGTGAACCCCATCCCCACGAAGACATCCTCCAGACGCTCCCAGGTGAGCGTGATCGGATGCACGTGTCCGGTACGGGCGCGGCCCAGCGCTTCGGTGAGGTCCTGTGCCTCCTCGAGCAACACGACCCGGCGCGCTTCGGCCTCGAGGACCGTCCGCCGCTGCTCGATCGCGGACTCGATGGCGACCCGGGACTCGTTGATCGCCCGGCCGATCTCCTTGCGCTGGTCGGGCTCGGCGTCTCTCAGGGTCGACTTCAACAGACCCAGGCGGCCCTTCTTGCCCAACAACTGGGTGTCGAGTTCCGCCAGTTCGTCGAGTGTTTCCGCCAGCGCTGCGCGTTCGACTCCGAGCTCAGCGGCCTGCATGGCCTCCTGCGTGGGGTCACTCATGGGAACCTCGGCAGGGCTCGTCTACTCGCTCGGATCTCTCGTGTGCTCGCATGGGACTCCCATTGTGGCCCACGGTGCCACCCGTGCGGCCAACCGGTATCGGGTCGGGGTCCGGCACCCATCTCGGCGCGGCGACTCCGAGCGGCAGTACTCTTCGCGAGATGCCGGACAGAGCCGATGTCGGCTGAACGGGCCGAACTGGGTCAGGACCCGTTCTCGATCTACACAGCACAGCGCGCCGACGCTCTGGATCCGGTCGGTGCACCGGTGCGCACCTCGACGGAGCAGATCGATGTCCTCGCACTGGTGGTCGACCTCCCGGTCGAGGCCCGGTACACGACTCTGGTCGTACGCCCTGATGGAAGCACCACACTCAGTGCCAGCGACGGCGACCCACCGTTCACATCGGTCTCCCCCGGACCGCTGGCCGAGCTGGCGAGATCGGTGCTCGGCTGCGCCCAGCGGGATCTGGCGCTGTTCCCGGTGGACCCGGGAAACGCGCTCCCCAGCCACAGACTGGTCCAGTTCACGGTGTTGACCACCGCGCACCGGCGACGAAGATCAGTGCCCCTCGAATCGTTCTGGAGCGGATCGCCGCCTGAACCACGTGCCACGATCCGTGCCACCCGAACGATGATCGAAGCCCTCAGGAATGGTCCTGCTCAGCTCGGAGACGCCGCTGGCGCGCCGCTTCGAACGCCAGGATCGCCCCCGACACCGCTGCGTTGAGCGACTCCACCGAGCCGTCCATCGGTACGGTCACCCGCAGCGCCGCCGCGGCCACCAACCCGGTGGGCAGGCCCTGGGACTCCGACCCGACCAGGATCACCCGGGCTCCCGTGAGATCGGTCGCCTCCGGCGCCATCCCACCCTCGCGGACCGTCGCCACCAGTTGGATCGCCCGGTCCTCGTGTGACCTCACCGCACCCACCAGGTCATCCGCGTCGAGCCCGGCTGCGACAGGCAGTCGCAACAGCGATCCTGCGCTGGCTCGCACGGCCTTGGGGTTCCAGATATCCACCGAACCGCTGGTCAGCAGTGCTCCCGCACACCCCGCAGCCTCTGCGACCCGCAGCAGGGTCCCCGCGTTTCCGGGGTCCTGGATGCCGACCAGCGCCAGGAGCGGCCTGCCTTCGGCGACGGCAAGGTCCAGCAGCTCTGATGTGACCGCAGATCGTTGATGTGCAACCGCGACCACGGACTGCGGATTGGCGAGATCGAGAACCTTGGCCAGCGCCCCGGCCGCGACAGGGATCAGCTCGACCCCGGCTGCGCGGGTGCGCGCCAGAACAGCCGCGTCCGCGTCGGGTTCGCAGAAGACCGCCTCCAGTTCTGCGGAGCAGTCGAGCGCCTCGCCCAGCAGCAGCGGGCCATCGAGGAGAAATCTGTTCTCCTCCGAACGCGCACTACGGCGCCTCGCGAGGCGCCGTAGTCGTTTCAGGGCCGGTGCCGCGGGGCGGAGCAGCTCGCTCAGCTCGCCGCCTTCTCGACATCCGCGGTGGATGCGTCACGGGCGATGTCGACGAGCTTGGAGAACGCCGCATCGTCGCGAACGGCCAGGTCGGCCAACATCTTGCGGTCGATGTCGACCTCCGCGGCCTTGAGCCCGCTGATGAAGCGGCTGTAGCTCATGCCGTGGAGTCGCGCCGCTGCATTGATCCGCTGGATCCAGAGCTTGCGCATCTCCCCCTTGCGGGCTCGACGGTCGCGAAAGGCGTACTGCCCCGCGTGCATCACGGCCTCGTTGGCGGAGCGGAAGCTCCGGCTGCGGTTGCCGTAGTAGCCGGAGGCCTTGTTCAGTACTTCCTTGCGCTTCTTGCGGGCGTGGACGCTGCGCTTTACGCGTGCCATTTCGTCGTTCCTTTCGTAATGTGCGTGCTCGGAATTCCGACCGGTGGGTCAGATTCCGAGTTGGCGGCGCGCAGTGTCGCGCTGACCGCCGGTTATCTCGGTGTCACCGGCGAGGCGGCGCTTACGCTTGGATGACTTCTTCTCCAAGATGTGGTTGCGGTTGCCACTGCGGCGCAGGATCTTTCCCGACCCGGTCACCTTGTATCGCTTCTTCGCACCGGAGTGCGTCTTCATCTTCGGCATTGGTTCACCCCTCGGTGCTAGTCCTCAGCGGCTGGTTCGCCGCCGTCTTGCTCGGCCTCCTGGGCCTTGCGGTGTTCGGCCTGGGCCTTCTTGTCGGGACCCAGGACCATGATCATGTTGCGGCCGTCCTGTTTGGGGATGACCTCGACCTTGCCCAGGTGCGAGACGTCTTCGGCTACCCGGTCGAGGATCTTGCGACCGAGCTCGGGGTGCTGCATCTCGCGGCCCCTGAACATGATCGTCACCTTGACCTTGTGTCCCTCTCCGAGGAATTGGGCCACCTTGCGGGTCTTGGTGTCGAAGTCGCCGCCCGAGATCTTGGGGCGGTACTTCATCTCCTTGACCGTGATGTTGGTGGCCTTCTTGCGAGATTCCTTGGCCCGCTGCTGCTCCTCATAGCGGAACTTCGCGAAGTCCATGATCTTGCAGACCGGAGGATTGGCCCCTGCGGCCACCTCCACCAGATCCAGATCGGCCGCTCTCGCCATGGAGAGTGCCTCCGGCAGCGCCCTGATGCCCAACTGCTCGCCGTCCTCGGCGATCAGTCGGACCTCGCGCGCCCTGATCCGGTCGTTGATCCTGGTCTCGTCGGCTCGGGCAGCTATGACCGATCACTCCTCGTTGCCAGTGTGCTCACCAGCGCTTCCTTTCCCGGACCCTGTGTCCGTGGTGGTCAGATGTAGGTGGTAGTTCGATTTCGCAGGCCATGGTGTGGCCACCTGAGCCGCATTGCCCGAAAACGAAACGGGCGGGTGCGAATCGCACCCGCCGAGCACCTGGGTGGACACATGGTGCCTACCCGGGAAGTCTCTGGTTCGCCGACGCACCGACGGTGCCGCTCAGGGAGCGAAACCCGTGGCCGGGAGGGGCGGGAGCCCGCTTGATCTGTTGTAGCCACTACCGTACCAGCCTGCGGTCACCGGCCACACAACCGTGGTGCCGATCCGACCCAGGTCATCCAAACCCCCACCCCGGAAGGAAACCCATGGGCACTCTCTGGACCCCCGAAGGCGAACACGAGGTTCCACCCACGGCTCAACCCGATCAGGGCGGTGCCCCGAGCGGCACTGCCACCGGTGAAACGCCAGCGGGTGCCGACGCCGAGACGGACATCTCCGCCGACACCCTGCGGGCGGCAGCCGCCTCGATCGGGGTTGACCTCGACGCTCTCGACGATGCCGAGAAGGACCAGCTCCGGGCAGAACTGGCCGAGATGATGCGGGTCAGGCGGGAGGTGGCGGCCACTCCTGCCGCTGAGATGCTCGCGAACCACATGATGCGCCTGTTCGACCTCACGACGATCTACCTCGAGGGGGATCCACCTTCGTTCTCCGATGCCTCCACGGTCATCGAGGCCTTCCGGGCGGTGCTGGAGCGGCTCGGGGACCGCCTGGGTGACTCCGAGCAACCACTGACCGAGGCCCTCGGTCAGCTGCAGATGCTCTTCGTGCAGGTCAAGGACGCCAAGGCCGGCTCGACGGGCACCTGAGCCCGACCCAGCTCCGTGGCGCCGGTTTCAGCGGGCGACGAGGTCGACGGCCTCGAACCGCCCGGCCCGGGCCGCGCCAAGGCGGAACGTGACCGCCGTGGCCGGTTCGATCTGGCGCGAGCCGTCCGCGACCGCAGTGCAGTGGAAGGGCCACTCGGTCCCGTCATCCTCGACGACGATCCCGAGTCCGACCGGCTCGTCGAATTCCTTCACCGTCCCGATCCGGGTCGTGGAGGGTTGGATCGACATCGTGGGCCTCCGTGGCAGCGCAGGTGAGGGTCAGTGGACGATCTTGGAGAGCGGCAGCTCGATGATGTCGGTGGCCCCGGCATCGGACAGAGCCGGGATCAGGATGTTGATCTCGTTCTTCGGCACCACGGTCTCCACCGCGTATCCGGCACCGCCGTAGAGCTCGTTCACGGTCGGGGTCTTCATGGCGGGGAGCACACCGATCACGGCATCCAGCTTGTCGGTTCCCACATTGAGCTTCACCAACACCTTGCCCCGGGCCTCCAGCACGCCCGACAGCAGGGTCAGCACCTGCTCCATGGCGTGACGCCTGGTCGGGTCCTCGAACGCCTCGCGGTTGGCCACCAACTCGGTGTAGCTGACGAGGATCTCGTCGAGGATCCGCAGACCGGCGGCGCGTAGGGCGCTGCCGGTCTCGGTGATGTCGACCACACAGTCGACGATGTCCGGAACCTTCGCCTCGGTGGCGCCGTAGGAGAGGCGCAGGTCTGCTTCGACCCCGCGCGACTCGAAGTAGCGCTTCGTCAGCTCCATGTACTCGGTGGAGACCCGCACGCCGGCAGGCAGATCCTCGGGGGCCTTCCAGGGCGAGTCCTGGGGTACTGCCAGCACCACCCTGATCGGTTTGGACGTCGCCTTGGAGTACCTGAGTTCCCCGAGGCTGACCACGTCGGAACCGGTCTCCTCGACCCAGTCGCGTCCGGTGATGCCCAGATCGAACAGTCCGTCCGCCACGTACGAGGGGATCTCCTGTGGACGCAGGATCCGAACGCTGTCGATGCGCGGATCATCGATGGATGCGGAGTAGTTCACCGACGACGATCGATTGACGTGGAGGTCTGCCGATTCGAAGAGGGCCATGGTGGCCTTTTCGAGGGATCCCTTGGGGAGTACGAGTTTCAGCACGACAGGTGAGGCTAACGGAGCATCCTCCACCCGGGAGAACCGGATTCCTCAGTGATCGAGGGTCACGGGTTCCCTGGGCAGCGGGGTCTCGGCAATGAAGTCCAGCAGTTTCGAGGCGAACTCCCGCGGTTGTTCGGCATGGGGGAAGTGGCCACACCCCTCCATGATCGCGAGCTGGCTACCCGGCATCGCCTCCTGTGCCGTATGGGCGTGGGAGACCGGGATTATGGGGTCCTCGTCACCCCAGATGATCAGGGTCGGCACATCGCTGGCCAGGTACACCTTGTCGAGGGCGCTCACTCGCTGGCCCCTGTGGTCCACCACCGCACGCAACGTCTGGATGAACGCGCCACGTGTCTCGGGGTCGATGAGCGAGGCGTAGGCCCGCCACATCTCGGTTGCCGCCGGTGCGGGCCGGAGTCCGATCCGGGAGAACCACCCGGTCACGGTCTCGACGGTGTCGCGCAGCAGGGGCTGCATGGCCAGTGGCAGCACCAGGTCCACACCGGGGAGGGCCAACATCCGAAGCACGGTGGCCACCTCCTCGCCCAGACCGCCCGATCCGACCAGGACCAATCGCTCGGTACGTTCGGGATGCTGGTAGGCGAACTGCATGGCTATCCCACCACCCAACGAAGTACCCACCACGGTGGCGCTCTCGTGGCCGAGGGCGTCGAGCAGATCTCGCAGGAACGCAGCCTGTGCACCGAGCGAGTAGTCGCCCCGAGGCTTGTCCGATCTTCCGTGACCGGGCAGGTCCGGGGCCAGGAAGGTCACACGGCGACCGAGGTCCTCCAACACCGGTACCCAGGTCGAGGAGCTACCTGCCATGCCGTGAACCAGCAGCACCAGGGGCCCGCTGCCGCCGGTGCGGTACGAGATCTCGTGGCCGTGCACCGTGATCGTTGCCCGCTGCATGTGCCCTCCAACGTGTCTGTTCGACCCGACGCTACTGCCGTTCGTGCCCACCGGGTCCATCCGGAACAGACTGGCGCCGTGAACGGTCCACCCTCCCCCATCGTGCAGATCCATTCCCCGGCGGATCCGAGGGTCTCCGACTACCTGCACCTCAAGGGCGCCGACCGGAGACGGCCCGACCCATTCGGGCGCGGAGGTGGTTCACCCCCGCCGGTCATCATCGAGGGGCACCTCGCCCTGCGAAGGGCGCTCAAGGGGCCTCTGGAGCTCAATTCGGTGCTCATGACCCCCGCCAGGGCGGAGTCGCTGGGGGACCTGCGGGCGCTGTTGGACCCCGGGGTCCCGGTGCTGGTGGCCGATCGCGACGTGCTGGCCGAACTCACCGGCTTCGATGTGCACCGAGGGGTCCTGGCCAGTGCCGTGCGTCCGACCGTCATCGAGCCGAACCAACTGCTCGGCGCGAACCGGAGGGTGGCGGTGCTGGAAGGGCTCACCGACCTCGAGAACGTCGGTGCGGTGTTCCGTGTTGCTGCCGCGCTCGGGATCGGAGGTGTGCTGTTGGACGACCGCTGTGCCGATCCGCTCTACCGGCGCTGCGTGCGGGTTTCCCTCGGATGGTCGACGGTGCTGCCCCACGCCCGGGTGAGGCACCACGATGACCTCGTCACGACCCTTCACGAGGCGGGGTTCACCGCAGTCGCACTGACGCCGTCACCACGGGCAGTTGCGGTGGACCGGGCGGCCGACGACGGCTTGCTGGATGAACCGGTGGGGCTGCTCGTCGGCTCGGAGGGACCCGGTCTCGAGGCGGAGACCATCGCGGCTGCGGACGCGGCGGTGTCGATTCCGATGTCGAGCGGAGTCGATTCGCTCAACGCCGCCACCTCGCTGGCGGTGGTAGCGGCGTTCGCTGCTTCTCGCCGCGGATGGAGCTGACTCAGCTCCAGCGCCTCGCCAGCGACACCATCTCGACCGCCGTGTACGCGCATTCCTCGCCGACGTTGTGTTCGCCGGGCCCCGCCGAGCGAGCCTCGGCCTGTGGCAGATCCTCGGTGGTGAGCACACCGAAGAGCACCGGAACACCCGTCTCGAGCTGCACGTCCTGGATTCCGCGGGCACATTCCCCGGCCACGAAGTCGTAGTGGCTTGTCTCACCCCGGATGACCGAGCCGAGACAGATGACTGCGTCCACCCGACCGGACACCGCAATGGCCTTGGCGGCGAAGGGCACCTCGAACGCACCCGGTACCCATTCCTCCACCAACGACCCGGGATCCACCCCGCAGGTCGCAGCACCTCTCCTCACCCCGTCGAGGAGGCGCAGTGTCACGTGGTCGTTGAACCGACCGCACACGACCGCCAGTCGCAGACCCGATCCGTCCCTCTCCGGTTGTGGTGCGCCCTCGGCACGTACGTTCTCAGCCATCGAGACCCTCGATGAGGTGACCCATCCGTTGCTGCTTCGTTCTCAGGTACTCGATGTTCTCCGGATTGGGTATCGAGTGCAGTCCCACCCGCTCGGTGATCTCGAGACCGAACCCCTCCAGTCCGCCGTACTTGGAAGGGTTGTTGGTCATCAGCCGCATGGTGGTGATCCCGAGGTCGTTGAGGATCTGTGCACCGATGCCGTACTCGCGCGAATCGATGGGCAGGCCGAGTTCCACGTTGGCATCGACGGTGTCACGGCCCTGTTCCTGCAGGTCGTACGCACGGATCTTGTGGCCCAGACCGATTCCCCGGCCCTCATGCCCGCGCAGGTAGACCAGGGCTCCGAGGTCCTCGGCCGCGATCCGTTCCATCGCCGCGTGCAGTTGGATGCCGCAGTCGCAGCGCAGTGAGTGGAAGATGTCGCCCGTGAGGCACTCCGAGTGCACCCGCACCAGCACGTCGCTCTCACCCTGCACCGCTCCGCGCACGAACGCCACGTGCTGTTCACCGTCGAGGATCGACTCGTACACGTAGCAGGTGAAGTCGCCCCAGGGCGTGGGAATGCGCGCCTCTGCCACCCGACGGATCAGCTTCTCGTGCTGTCGCCGGTGCTTGATCAGCTGCGCGATCGAGATCATCAACAGGCCGTGCTCGGCGCAGAACTCCTGCAGGTCGGGCACGCGGGCCATCGTGCCGTCGTCGTTCACGATCTCGCAGAGCACGCCCGCGGGGTACATGCCGGCCATCCGGGCCAGGTCGACCGCGGCCTCGGTGTGGCCTGCCCGCTTCAGCACGCCGCCGTCGGAGTAGCGCAGGGGAAAGATGTGTCCCGGCCTCGCCAGGTCGGCGGGTTTGGTGGCGGGATCGGTCAGGGCCCGCAGGGTCGCCGCCCGGTCGGCTGCCGAGATGCCCGTCGAGGTGCCGTGCACGTAGTCCACCGTGTAGGTGAAGGCGGTGCGGTGCGACTCGGTGTTGTCCCGCACCATCAACGGGATCTCGAGTTCGTCGAGACGCTCACCGGTCAGCGGGGCGCAGATGACACCGGAGGTGTGACGCACGAAGAACGCGATGTTCTCCGGAGTGGCGGCCTCTGCGGCCATGATCAGGTCACCCTCGTTCTCCCGGTCCTCGTCATCGACGACCACGACGATCTCACCGCGCGAGATGGCAGCGACCGCGTCGGGTATCGATGCGAACGCCGACCCCTGGGCACCCTGGTCCTGGAGTGGTTCACGTGTCATCGTCATGCTCCTCCGGGGCCGGGGCCCCTCCGGCTAGGTAGCCACCGAGCAGTGACTCCGCGTACTTGGCCATAACGTCCACCTCGAGGTTCACGACCGAACCGCTGGGTCTGTGTCCGAGAGTTGTCACCTCGGAAGTGTGGGGTATCACCGCCACCGAGAAGGAATCCGCGGCAGCATCGACAACGGTCAGGCTGACCCCGTCGACGGTGACAGAACCCTTCTCGACCACATAGCGGGCCAGTCCATCCGGTAGCTCGACCCGCAGGTCGGGGGCGGGCTGCAACACCTTCGCCACCGCATCCACGTGACCCTGTACGAGGTGACCCCCGAGACGGTCTGCCAGCCGGACCGGGCGCTCCAGGTTCACCGGATCACCTGCCGCGAGGGTTCCCAACGACGTCCGCCGGAAGGTCTCGTCGCTCACATCGGCTTCCCACCAGGAACCCGAGCCGTCGTCACTTCCGGTCGCGACGACGGTGAGGCAGCAGCCGTTGACGGCGATCGAGGCACCCATGACCACGTCGTGAAGCACCACCTCGGCGTCGATCCGGAGCCTGGAACCACGCAGGGAGTTGACCCGACCCAGTTCTTCGACGATTCCGGTGAACATCAGCTACTCCCCGTTCGACTGTGATCCGCAGGGCACGAGCTCGATCCTGAGGTCTGCCCCGACCCGCTCGACCGAGCTGAAACCGCCGCGCCAGAGTTCGGAGATGTCGAACACTCCCTGTCCACCGAAGAGCCCCTTTGCATCCTCACCACCGAAGAGCGCTGGCGCCAGGTACACCACGTAGCGGTCGACCAGTCCGGCCCGGTGGAACTCACCTGCCACCCCGGAGCCGCCCTCCACCAACAGCTGCATCACACCCTCGCCGCCCAGCTGGTCGAGCAGGTCGCCCAGGTCACCGCTGTACTCGGTGCAGGGGTTCACGCGCGCCTCGGGTGAGACCGCCCCGAGGACGATCCGGCGGGGGTCGACCTTGGCGCGGTCGACGCCCTCGGCATAGGGCGAGGCCACGTGGTAGTCGCGCACCGTCAGCGAGGGGTCGTCCCGACGAACCGTGCCCGCTCCGACCACCAGGGCGTCGGACTCCGCGCGCAGCCGGTGTCCGTCGGCGCGCGCCTCCGGAGAGGTGATCCACTGGGAACTCCCGTTGGGCGCAGCGGTCCCGCCGTCGAGCGTCGCCGCCAGTTTCAGAACCACCCAGGGGCGACCGGTCTCGCGGTGCCTCACATAAGGCGTGAGTTGGGCGCGGACCTGGTCGGACTGCACTCCCACGGTCACCTCGACCCCGGCTTCGCGCAGGGCCTCGATCCCGCGCCCGCTCACCTGCGGGTCGGGATCCTGGATGCCGACCACGACGCGTGCGATCCCCGCCTCGAGGATCGCTTCCGTGCAGGGCGGGGTCCGGCCGGTGTGACCGCACGGTTCGAGGGTCACATAGAGGGTGGCCCCCCGGGCCATCTCGCCGGCCTTGGCGATGGCTGTGACCTCCGCATGCGGTCCTCCGGGCGGGGCGGTGGCACCTTCGTGGAAGCGGCCGTCAGCAGTTCTCACCACAGCACCGACCCAAGGGTTCGGACTCGTGGTGCAGCGCACGGTTGCCGCAGCGGAGATGGCGCGCACCATGGCCTCACGATCACCCGCATTCTCTGCGGCCGTCTCGAGGTTCACCGGTGAAGCTCCATTGGATCCATCGTACCAACCCCGGAGGCGTCCGGTCGAATGCGATCCGTCCGTAGGAATTTCGACCGCCCGGTGTGGACTCAGTCCTGTGCGTCAGAGCCGGTCGGGTGCCGACTCGTCGCGTCAGCCATCAGCTCCACGATGTGGGGGAGCACGTCCATGACGGCCTCGAGCATCTCCACGGCCCCCTTGGGGGAACCCGGAGTGTTGAGTATCAGCGCACGACCCCGGATACCCGCGATGTTCCGGGAGAGGCGGCCCAGTGGATTGACCGCCCTCATGGCCTCGGCCAGGCCGGGGGCGCCGCGGTCGAGAACGCGCTTGGTGGCCTCGGGCGTGACGTCACGCGGCCCGAACCCGGTTCCACCGGTGGTGACGATCACGCCATTGAAGCCGTAGGCCATGTAGGTCAACGTGTTGGCGACCTCGTTGACGCCGTCGGCCATCACCCGGTGTTCGACGACCTCGAAACCGGCACCCCGGAGGTACTCCACCACCGCGGGTCCACCGGTGTCGTCGCGGGTGCCCGCGGCCACGCCGTCGGACACGGTCAGCACCTTCGCCACGAGCTCGACTGGGGAATCCGGCAACTGCTGATCTCCTGTGGTCGGCAACCGCCTCAGGCGGTCGCTTCCGTATCCGCCGATGGTACCCCTCCCAGGCGGTAGGCGAACATGGCCATCCCGTCGGTCTCGGCTGTCTGTGGCAACAACAGCACACCTCTACCGTGAGGTTCCCACGGAGGGCCCGGCAATTCGAGTGGCTCGAGGTCGGGCCAGGTGACCGCCAGGTGCTGGTCCACCTCGATCGACTCGACTGCGGTGAGCGTGCAGACGCTGTAGAGGAGCACACCACCGGGACGCAGCAGGGGCACCGCCGCATCCAACATCGAACGCTGCAGTGCGGCGAGCCGCTCCGGCGCGGACGCCTCGACGCGCCAACGCGCATCCGGACGTCGCCTGAGCACGCCCAGTCCAGAACACGGTGCATCGATCAGCACCGCGTCCGCGGTGGCGGTTCGCAGGGGTGGGTGCGTCGCATCCATGACCAGCGGTAGGACACCGCCGGCACTCAGCCGCTGCTTGTTGGCAACGATCAACCCGATCCTGCTGCTGCGGCTGTCCCCCGCCACAACCGTCGCCCCGCCTGCGGCGAGAGCAGTGGCCTTGCCTCCCGGGGCAGCACACAGATCGAGCACGAGCGGAGGGTCGACCCGGTCGGGTTCGGCCGATCCGAGCAGGGCACCCAGGTGTTCGGCCACCTGTTGCGAAGCCGGATCCTGGACATATCCGTCGGCACGCACATGGGTGGTGGCCGGTTCGTTCATCGAACGGAGCGCGTCCCTCGCCCGATCGGCTCCGAGGTCTCCCGTGAGCCGATCGAGGATCCAGTCGGGATAGGACAGCTCAGTGGCATCGTCGGGATACTCGACCGGGGCCTTGCTCACGCGCCTGAGCACCGCGTTGACCAAGCCCCGGTAGCGCTTGGGCGTGGCGCCCACCGTTGCCGAAACAGCGGCGTAGGACGGGATATCACTGCGGTGGACGAGCTGGTAGGCACCGAGCACCAGCGAGCGGGCCGCTGCGGGGGGTGGGTCCTCGGAGAGGAACCTGCCGACCAGGTACTCACAGGACCTCTGGTAGCGAAGTGAGCCGTAGACGAGATCGGTGACCAGCGCGCGGTCCCGCTCATCGAGCCCCGACCGGCCCAGCGCTGCGGGCAGGGCGATGTTGGCGAACGCACCCTGGTCCTGCACGCGGGCAAGAGCGCCCAGTGCCACCTTGCGGGTGGCGACTCCCTCGTCGGTGCTGTGAGGGGTCGAGGACCGCGGGCCACCGCTCATGTGCCGAGCCTCGCTCCCTCGGAGAGCCTCGCACCGTTCAGGAAGTCGGCCGCATCCATCGCGGCGCGCCCTTCGGGCTGCACCCGGGAGAGCCGCAGCGCACCGGAACCGCAGTGCACCGCCACACCGTCGATGGTGCCCGGCGCTGCGTCCACCTCATCAGCCGCGGAAACGGGTTCAGCCTCCAGGATCTTCAGCCGGCGACCCTCCAGGGTGCTCCAGGCCCCACCGATCCGCACGATCCGGTCCAGCTCCACCGCCGATTCCTCCCAGTGGAGCTGGCGGTCGGCATTCGTGAGCTTGGATGCATAGGTGACCCCGTCACCCGACTGCGCCGTGGCTTCCCCCAGGCCGTCGGCGAGGGTCTTCACGAGCAGCTCGGATCCCACGACCGTGAGCTGCTCACGCAGCTCTGCCGCGGTGGTCCGGTCACCGATCGACACCTCTGCACGTGCGTAGACCGCACCGGTGTCCAGGCCTTCCTCGACCTGCATCACGCACACCCCGGTGGTCTCGTCCCCCGCCAGGATCGCCCGCTCCACCGGTGCCGCACCGCGCCAACGCGGAAGCAGCGAGAAGTGCAGGTTCACCATCGGCACGGCGTTGAGCACCTCCACCGGGATCAACCGGCCGAAGGCCACCACCACACCCAGTTCGGCACCCACCCCCGTGGTATCGGCAAGGTCGTGGCTCACCTCGAGCCCGAGTTCCGCGGCTCGCTCCCCGACCGGGGTCGGCACCGGGGCACCGCGCCTGGAGCGCCGGCGCGGCGGGTTGGTCACCACGAGTGCGATGTCGTGACCAGCGCCATGAAGGGCCTCGAGTGGCCCAACGGCCATCGCGGGGCTACCCAGATAGACCAGCCTCACGCGCCGGCGCCGCTCAACGACGCTCCTGACCGAACAGGAAGCGCTTGCGCCGGGTCGGCTCGGGGCTGTTGGCGGGGTCGGGAACCACCTCGCCCATCTGCATCTCGCGGAGGCGTCGCTTGGCGTCCCGACGGGTCTCGTCATCGAGGTGGTCGAGCACCAGAATCCCGTCCAGATGGTCGAGTTCGTGCTGGATCAGCCGACTGAGCAACTCGTCGGCCTCGAACTCCACCTCGTTGCCATCGAGATCGATCCCCTTGACCCCGATCTGTTTCGGACGCACCACCTCGAAGTGCTGGCCCGGGACCGACAAACAGCCCTCCTCGAAGGTCCACTCACCGTCGGACCCCGTTATCTCGGGGTTCAGCAACACCCTCGCACCGTCGTCGTCGCCGAGGTCGTAGACGAAGAAGCGTTGGCCCACACCGACCTGGGGAGCTGCCAGGCCCAGGCCCGGGGCGTCGTACATCGTGATGAACATCTGCTCGCTGAGCTTCACCAGTGCGGAGTCGATGTCGGTGACCTCATCGGCGCGCTGGCGCAGCACGGGGTCACCGGCGATTCTGATGGCCTGAGGGCTTGACATGGACCCAAGGCTACCGTTGCGGCGGTGGCACCGGAATCGGGATCGGATCGTGGGTTCGACGGAACCAGCCACTACTTCGACGACAACCCTGCGACTCCGAGCCGCCCGGGCATCGTGCGGCTGCAGTTGCCCGACGGAGAGTTCCGACTGCACACCGACCGCGGCGTCTTCTCCGCCGATCGGGTGGACACCGGAACCAAGTCACTGCTGGTGGAGACCAGCCCGGTTCTCCGGGGCCCCACCCCTTTGCCGGACGGTGATCTGGTGGACCTGGGGGCAGGCTACGGACCGATCACCGTGGCCCTCGCCCATCGCCACCCCTCGCGCCGCATCTGGGCGGTAGAGCCGAATGAGCGGGCGAGGGAGCTCTGCCGGGCCAACGTGGACGCCAACTGCCCGGATGCACGGGTCAGCATCGTTGCACCCGAGGAGGTACCGCCCGACCTCATCGCTGCGGCCATGTTCTCCAATCCCCCCATACGGATCGGTAAGCCGGCGCTGCATTCGATGCTCCTGCAATGGCTCGGAATGCTCGCGCCGGAGGGCACGGCATGGCTGGTCGTGCAGCGCCACCTCGGATCCGACTCCCTGGCTCGCTGGATCGCATCGAACGGCTACGTGGTCGAGCGGGTGGCATCGCGCAAGGGCTACCGGATCCTGTCGGTCCGTTCGCCCCACTAGGCGGTCGAAACCTCCCGGAGGGCCCTCAGGGCACAGGTCCGAAGCGGCGCCGGAGAGTCGGCGTCGGAGAGGATCGCGAGCGAATGGGTCACCGCCCAGCCTCTCCCCCGCTGCCAGGTGTCATCATCGATCGGGTCGTTCAGGGATGCTGCGGCTGACCTGAAGACCGCTCGATCGGCGCTGCCGAACAGCGACCACGCCCCCAGCAGGTCTGTCGCGGGATCACCGGAGGTGATGTCACCGAAGTCGATGACCGCCGCGAGATACCCGCCGCTCGCCACGATGTTCATGGGGTGCAGGTCGCCGTGCAGCCACAGTGCGGCGCCATCCCACCGAGGCGTTTCGACTGCGCGCCGCCAGGCGTCGGCGAGCGCGGGCGGCGACACCCCTCCGTCGACCAGGAGGGGTTGCACCGCACGGAGCCGTTGCATGGTCAGGTCGTCGCGGTCCTCCAACGGTCCGCCGCGCCAGGGGTTGAGCGGCGCGTCCATCGGAGCCAGCCGATGCAGCGCCGCCACGAACCCACCGAGGGTCTCGGCTGCCACGGTGGTGTCGATCGGGTCACCCGCGCCGGCCGGATGACCCTCGAACCAGGGAACCACGGTCCAGCCGAACGGGTAGTAGTCGGTCGGCCCACCGACCCTGACCGGCTCCGGCACCGGCAGCGGCAGGCCTGGAGTGATGAGCGGCAGCCACTCGATCTCGTTGGCGACCAGGACCGCCGCAGCCGAATGACGCGGCAGGCGCACCGCCAGGTCCTTCCCGAGCCGCACCAGTACGTTGTCCCAGCCGTTGGCCACCAACGACAGTGGAAGGCCCAGCAGGTCGCGATGCTGATCCTCGAGCAGGCGCTGCACCAGAGCGATGTCGATGTCCACCTCCGCCGCGGGCATCGGCTACACCGGCAGGTTCATCGGATCGACCCGGAGCCTCAGTCGACCGCGCGGGCGTTCCACGGCTCCTGCGACCTCAGCGAGGGTGGACGGGTCCTCGGCGCGCACCAGCCACCAGCCGTCTTTCGGTCCGAGCACCTCCACCTCGTCGACCCGGGTCGAGTCCCGCAGGCCCGCGATCCATGCAGCCGCCGCCTCACCTCCCACAGCAGCGACCGATGCCGCCGGGGGCAGTCCCAACATCTCGCGCCGGGGCCACTCCAGGGCTGCGAGGAGGTCCGGATCAGCCCGTTGAGCGGCCTCTGTCACCGGATGGGCGGGCCGCCGTGTCTGCAGCAACACCCGACCGCCGGAGCGACCGCCGACGACCCGCGAAGCAGCCACGACCAGAGCCAGGGCCTCCTCCGAAGCCCGGTAGCGGGTGGCCAACAGCTCCTGGTCGAAATCGAGGAAGCAGAGGAGTCCGACCTCCGGGTCTCCGGCGGAGCGCTCCAGTGCCCGATGCAGCGCTGCGACGGTCCCGATCACCACTCCCGCCCCGCGCTGGGCGCCCGGATCGGTCGCCGAGGTCACCTCCACCACCGGTTCCCTCAGCAACGTCTGCAGGTCATCACGTGCCTTGGTCACCCCCATGCGCAGGACCTTCATCGAGAACCCACCGCACTCGAGGCAGACCTTGGGACGCACGGTGCCGCAGCGGGGACACTCGAGCACGTCGCCGTCGCTGCGCACGGATGCACCGCAGGCCTCGCACTCGGCGACGGTTCCACACCTGGCGCATGCCAGCAAGCGAGCGCGGCCGACCCTGTTGAGGATGCAGAGCACCGTCTCACCCGACTCCCGCGCCCTACGGGCATCGGCCACGAAACGGGGGGAGAACATCCCGGTGCGCGGGTCGTCCTCGCGCCTGTCCACGACCACCAGCCTCGCCCACCCGGCCCGTCTCCGCGCCGTGGACACAACCGACCGGGACCCACGCGTCTCGGCTGCCCTGCGGGCCTCCAGCGAGGGCATGGGGGACACGAGGATGCACGGAACTCCGCACCGACGGGCGCGTTCGATCGCCAACTCCCGTGCGTGCCATGTCGGCGAGGACTCGTTCTGGAGCGCCTCATCGTGCTCATCGAGCACCACGATCGCCGCCAGGTGAGGAGCCGGCGCCCAGACAGCCCCGCGCCCGCCCACCACGGTGTGGCCCGACATGGTCTCCGCAGCGCCCCCGGGCCACCGTGCAACCGTTGCACCGGCACCGCGCAGGGCCGACTCGATGTGCCTCGCGGTCGACGGGTTCGGTACGACCACGATGGTCTGACCCACCGAGGCGACGCCGCAGGCCACCGACGCCAGGTCCGAGGTCGGCGACACGGTGAGGAGGTGGGTGCCCGGACCACGGTCGGCCAGCACAGCCGATTCGCGCACCAGCGCCGCATCCAGGCCCGGCGATCGCTCGGTATCCGCATGGCGCGGGACCCGCTGTGAGGGTGTGCGAACAGCTCGATCAGGGGTGACCGCGGACAGGATCGTCGGGAGCCGTCCGACCCAGCGCCAGGCAGCCCAGCGACACAGGTCCATCACCTCCCGGTCGGTGCCGTGGCCGGTCAGCTTCGCAACCGACTCGAGCGGACGTCCCGGTTCGGCTTCGACGCCAACAGCGGTGACCCAACCGCGAACACGGCGGCCGTTGAGCGGTACGCGAACCACGTCGCCGACGCACAGCTCGCGCGGCAGGTTGTCGGATTCGACATAGTGCAGCGCTCGGTTGAGAGCCGCCACATCTGGAAGCACCTCCACCACGCGTCGAGCAGTCCCGCCGGCACGGCGGCTGGAGGCGCCCGCGGACGACGACGGCCGGGATACCCGACCGACGTCATCACCGAAGAGGCTCACCTATCGAATATCGCGCACCGGGAGGACCCGGTGCGGATCAGAGACCCAGGGCCGAGCGGAGTGCGTCCACGCGGTCGGTGCGCTCCCAGGTGAACCCGCCGTTGTCGGGGCTACGACCGAAGTGGCCGTAGGCCGAGGTCTGTCGGTACATCGGCTGCAGGAGCTCCAGGTCGCGGACGATGGCGCCCGGACGGAGGTCGAAGACCTCCCTGACAGCCGCATCGAGCTTCGCTGGATCGACGGTCTCGGTTCCGAAGGTCTCCACCAGGATCGACACCGGGTGTGCCATGCCGATGGCGTACGCCACTTGCACCTCACAGCGGTCGGCGGCACCGGATGCAACGACGTTCTTGGCCACCCAGCGAGTGGCGTATGCGGCCGAGCGGTCGACCTTGGACGGGTCCTTGCCCGAGAACGCACCGCCGCCGTGGCGGGCGGCGCCGCCGTAGGTGTCGACGATGATCTTGCGACCCGTGAGGCCGGCGTCGCCGACCGGTCCACCGATCACGAAGCGCCCGGTCGGGTTGATGAAGATCTCCGGTTCGTCGTTGGCGAACTGCTCGGGGATGACCGGCCTGATCACCGATTCGATCAGATCCGGACGGATCTCGGTGTCGCGGTCGACCCCGTCGTTGTGCTGGGTGGAGATCAGCACCGCCTTGAGCGCAACGGGCTTGCCGTCCTTGTACTCGAAGGTGACCTGGGTCTTTCCGTCGGGACGCAGGTAGGGAACCGTGCCGGCCTTGCGAACCTCGGTGAGCCGTTCCGCCATGCGGTGCGCGAGATGGATCGGAGCCGGCATCAGCTCCTCGGTCTCGGTGCAGGCGTAGCCGAACATCATTCCCTGGTCGCCGGCGCCCTGCTTGTCGATCGCGTCGTCCTCACCCGCGGTTCCCGAGCGCACCTCTTCGGAGTCGTCGACGCCCTGGGCGATGTCCACCGACTGCTCATCGAGCGACACCATGACACCGCAGGTGTTGCCGTCGTAGCCGAATGCCTCCCGGTCGTAACCGATGTCGCAGATGGCCTCACGGACGATCTTGGGGATCTCGACGTAGCCGGAGGTGGTGATCTCACCGGCGATCACGGCCATTCCGGTGGTGACCAACGTCTCGCACGCCACTCTGGATCGGGGGTCGACCGTCAACAGGGCGTCCAGGATCGAATCCGAGATCCGGTCGGCCATCTTGTCGGGGTGGCCCTCTGTCACGGACTCCGAGGTGAAGGTCCAGTTGCTCATTGATTGACTCCGTTCATGACGGTTCGGTGAAATTCGGAAGAGCTGGGGAATCGGGTGTCATGTTGCCTCGACGCCACGGCACAGCAACACCTGGTCGAGCACAGCATCAGCCACTTCGAGCTTGCTGCGAACCCCCACATGCGTCTGACCCCGCCCGGACAAGATGAGCACCTCGTTGGTGTCATGTTCAAACCCGGCACGATCTGACGACACGTCGTTGGCAACCAGCAGGTCCGCGCCCTTGGCCTCCAGCTTGGCCTGGGCGTTGTCGGCCACGTTATCGGTCTCGGCGGCGAACCCGACGAGGGTCTGTCCTTCGGGCTTGGAGGAACCGAGTTCGGCGAGGATGTCGAGCGTCGGCTGCAGATCGATGGCCGGCAGCCCGTCGCGCTTCTTGATCTTTTGCGGGGCAACGGTCGAGACGGTGAAATCGGCAACGGCAGCAGCCATGACCACGACGTCCATGGCGGGCGCGCGGCGGGTCACCTCCGCGTGCATCTCCGCAGCGGTCTCCACCGAGATCCGTTCCACACCCGGAGGAACCGGACGGTCGACGGTGGTGATGACTGTCACCCTGGCACCTCTGCGATGCGCGGCCTCGACCAGCGCGTGACCCTGTTTGCCCGAGGAGCGATTGCCGATGAACCGGACCGGATCGATGGGTTCGCGGGTACCGCCGGCGGTCACGAGGACCTCCAGACCGGCCAGGTCGGACTCCGCGGTGAACACGTTCGCCTCGATCCAGGCGAGCGCGTCGGCCGGTTCGGCCATCCTGCCGGGACCCTCGTCGCCGCCGGCGAGGTGTCCCACCGTCGGACCGACCATGCCCACACCGCGGCCCTGCAACAGGGCCACGTTGTCCTGCACCGACGGGTGCTCCCACATCTCGGTGTGCATGGCGGGGCACAACACCACGGGTGCGCGCGTCGCTATCAGCACGTTTGTGAGCAGGTCGTGGGAGAAGCCCTGGGCGTAGGCAGAGATCAGCTTGGCGGTCGCGGGTGCGACCACCACCAGGTCTGCGTTCTGGCCCAACTGGGTGTGGGGAATCGACGAGCCCGCGCCTGCGGCGCCGGTGTCATCGAACAACGAGCGCCTGACCGGCTCCGACGACAGCGCCGAGAACGTGGTCTCGCCCACGAAATGTGTGGCCTCGTCGGTCATGACCACCGAGACGAAGGCGCCGGCGTCGACCAGCAATCTGCAGAGATGGACGGCCTTGTAGGCGGCTATGCCGCCACAGACCCCCAGAACGACCCTGCGGCCGACCAACGCCGACACGGGTTCTCAGTCCTTCTCGGACTCCGCCTCATCGCCCTGCGCCCCGAACACCTCGGACGAATCAGCTTCGGGCTCTGGCAGGAGTTCCTCGGGGATCGGCTTGCCCGTGGCACCGCCGACTCCTTCGATCTTGTCCGCAGCGATCTCCTCGAAGGCGATCGAAAGGGGCTTGTGGGCACGGGAGGTGACCTGTGGCGGGACCACCCCGTGCGACATGGCGGCACCCAGCTGGGAGTAGTACGTGTTGATGCCACGCGCCCGGCGCGATGCGATGGCCACCAGGGAGAACTTCGAACCGGCGCGCTCGAGGAGTTCCTCCACGCCCGGGTTCATCATCGTGTCGGTAGTTTCCAGCATCGTGGGTCTCACCTCTCGGGCATCCGGGGGCACCGGAGCACATCTCGGAACCGCGTGCAGGACTCACACACGGGACATAGCAGTATACCGGTGCCCGGGCCCCTCCCACCGCATCCACCCGGGGCCCGTCCCGGCCTCAGGAACGGCGATCCGCCCTCGCATCCTCGATCAACGCCCGGAGCTCCTCGACCGTGGCCTCCAGGTCATCGTTGACGAGATGCACGTAGGGAAGATCGGCTGCGGCGGACACCTCCGACTCGGCATGTTCGAGACGTCGCCTGATCTTCTCCTCGGGGTCGCCACGCAGCCGCATCCGCTCGGCCTGCGTCGCCCGGTCAGGCGCATCGACGAACACCAACAGGGGGTCGGGGTGGATCTTCGCGATCCGTTCCCCGCCCGCCACGTCGATCTCGAAGATCACGTCGTGGCCCTCCGGAACCTTCGGAACCGGGCTCCCCTGGAGGTAGTCGAGGAACTCGACCCACTCGAGGAATCCCCCGCTGCGGGCATGGTCCTCGAACTCCTCCCTGGTCGAGAAGCGGTAGGCCTCGGGATCCTCGCCCGGACGGGGATCCCTCGTGGTCCAGGACCGATTGACGTGGAGCCGGTCATCCTCGGCCAACAGCCGCTGCACCACCGTGCCCTTGCCCACTCCACCGGGTCCTGACACCACCACCACCAGGGATCCGGGTGAGAGGGCGTCCATGAGGGCCCGGCGGGCCGCTCCGAGATCGTCCTCGCCGACGGGTTCATCCACGATCGCCCACTCCTGTGAACTCGGTGCTGATCAGGGCCACCTGGTCGTCCGACAGCGACGAGATCGGAACCCGCTCGGGAAGCCCCAGGGATGCGAGCGCCCGGCGCGTATCGACCTTGCGGGCACCGGGCACCGCCTCCAGGACACAGAGCAGGTGGACCGGCCCGAGCAGCGGGTCGGATCGGCGCTGGAGCACCCGGTCCAACGAGACGCGTCCGTCGGAGATCGAGGAGCAGACCTCCGCACGCGCCTCGCGCAGTGACTGCGCCCAGCGGAGCGCCTCGTCGGTGGAGCGGTCCTCCCCGGAGGGCTCGTCTCCGGACGATCCGGTGGCTGCGGACTCCGGTGGAATGGGACTCGGCAAGACTCAGACAGCCGATACCACGGCTGCTGCTGCTGCCCGCGGGTCCTCGGCGGCTGTCACGGTACGCCCGATCACCAGCAGATCTGCTCCGTTGGCGGCAGCCTCCTGTGGGGTCGAGGCGCGGGACTGGTCGTGGTGATCCGACCCGGGGAGCCGGATCCCGGGTACCACCCGTTTGAGACGGGGAGCCAACTCACGCGCCGTCTGGAGATCGCCGGCGGCCAGTACCAACCCACTGCATCCGCCTTCTACCGCCACGCGCACACGGTTGGGAACGATGTGCGCCGGTGCGTCGTCATCGCTGGTGAGCACCGTCACCGCCAGCGCGGTCGGCTCGGGCAGGCCGGCGCCCGCAGCACCTTCGACCAGGCCATCCACGCCTGCCCGGAGCATGTCGATGCCACCCCGTGCGTGGAGTGTCAGGTACTCCACCCCGAGCGCACCCAACACACGCGCCGAGCGGTTCACCTGGGTGGGTATGTCGAACAGTTTGAGGTCGAGGAACACCTGATAGCCGAGGTCCCGCATGGCTCCCACGGCGTCGGGGCCGGCTGCACAGAACAGCTCGAGGCCGATCTTGGTCACACCGAACCAGGGCCGCAGCTCCGCTGCGATCCGGTGGGCCTCGACCAGGTCATCCAGGTCCAGCGCCAGCGCCAGGCGGCCCCGAACAGCGTCGGGCACCGGGTCGGCAACCGTTGCGTGTTCGATCTCACCCATGTGCTCGTCCCTTCAGATCTCGCACCGCTGCGATGCCGCGGTGTCCGCACCAGTGTTCCAGACCGACGCGCACCATGTGGACACTGCGCGGTTCGGCGAAGCTGGCGGTACCGATCTGCACCGCATCGGCCCCGGCCATCATCATCTCCACCGCACCGCGCGTGTCGCCGATTCCGCCGACACCGACGATGGGCAGCCCGGGCAACGCGGCGTGCACATCGAACACGGTGCGCACCGCCACCGGATGGATCGCCGCGCCCGAGAGTCCACCACCAGCGGCACCCGATCCGAGCACGGGGGTCGAGTTCTCGACGTCTATGACCATGCCCATCAGCGTGTTCACCAACGTGACGGCCTCGGCACCGGCCTCGGCGACCGCAGCCGCCACCTCGACGACCCGATCGGTGTTGGCCGAGAGCTTCGCCCAGCGGGGCCTACCGCAGGACTCGGTGGCCGCTATCACCTCTGCTGCCGCCACCGGGTCGTGGGCGAAGAGGTGCGCCCCGCCGTCGAGGTTCGGGCAGGAGAGGTTCACCTCCACGGCCACGACATCGGCTCCGAGGTCGCCCAGCGCCCGAGCCGCTGCTGCATATTCGGCCACGTTGCGGCCCCAGATGCTCGCCACCACCGTCGCACCAGCGGATTCCAGCGCGGGGAGCTCGGAACGACGCCAGTGCGCGATGCCCTCGCCCTGGAGCCCCACGCTGTTGATCATCCCGCCTGTCACCGGATGAACCCGTGGTGCGGGGTTGCCGGCCCAGGGATCGACCTTCATCGACTTGACCACGACCGCCCCGATGCTCGAGAGGTCGAAGTAGGCACCGAGCTCGGTTCCATGGCCCGAGGTGCCCGAAGCGGTCATCACCGCACAGCTCAACTCGACCGAACCCACCCGCACCTGCGGGTCCACCGGTGGGTCAGCACCTGTCGACGGACCGTTCCCGGCTGGGCGGCGCACGCTCGTCAGCCCGGTCCGTCCGACGGTCCTGCAGCGTGGTACGACTGCAGCGACCGCACCTCCAGCTCACGGTCCCGGCGATCAGCGATCCCCCTCGCCGCCGCCAGGGCGGCCGCCGCCGTGGTGAGCAGGGGCACCTTTGCCGCACCCGCAGCCCGGCGGAGGTGGGCTCCATCCGCGCGCGGTCCCCGGCCCCGGGGACTGTTGACCACCAACTGGACCTGCCCCGAGCTGATGAGATCCACGCCGTCGGATCCCGCCTCGTCGGAGTGGAGCTTCGCCACCACATCGCCCACGGGTATCCCCGCATCGCGCAGGTGCTCGGCGGTGCCCGAGGTTGCGACGATCGTGAATCCCAACGAGCTGAGCACCCTGGCCGCCTCCTCCCCCACGGCCTTGTCGCGATCCGCCAAGGAGAAGAAGACGGTGCCCTCGTCGGGCAACACATCTCCGGCTGCCAGCTGGGACTTGGCGAAGGCCAGCGGCATCGACATGCCTATGCCCATCACCTCACCGGTGGACCGCATCTCGGGTCCCAAGACCGAGTCGACCTCGGGGAACCTGGTCCAGGGCAGGACGGCCTCCTTGACCGCCACGTGACCACCCTTGACGGGCTCGGTGAGGAGTCCCTCCTCGCGGAGTTCTTCCAGGGTGGCGCCGCACATGACCCGGGCGGCGACCTTCACCAACGGCACCCCGGTCGCCTTCGCCACGAAGGGAACGGTGCGGCTCGCCCTCGGGTTCGCCTCGATCACGAACACCTGGGCCCCGGCGTCGGTCGGTTCACCGACCGCGGGACGCTTCACCGCGAACTGGACGTTGATGAGTCCCTGCACACCCAGCTCCGAGGCGATCCGTCGGGTGTAGTCCTCCAGCACAGACACGGTCGCGTCCGAGAGGCCCACCGGAGGGATCGCACACGCCGAGTCGCCGGAGTGCACACCGGCCTCCTCGACGTGCTCCATCACACCACCTATGACCACGTCGCCGGCGTGGTCCCTGATCGCGTCCACATCGACTTCTGTGGCGTCCTCGAGGAACCTGTCGATCAGGACCGGACGGAGTGCCGAGAGACCACCCTCGCGTCCGAGTGTGCCGTCGGTCGCGATCGCCTTCCAGGCCCGTTCCAGGTCATCGTCGCTGTAGACGATCTCCATTGCACGACCGCCCAGTACGTAGGACGGACGTACGAGTGCCGGATAGCCGATCCGTTCGACCACCCCCGATGCCTCTGCCAGGGTCGTCGCTGTCCCACCGGCGGGTTGGGGGATCTCGAGTCGGGCACAGACCGATGCCCAGATGTCACGGTCCTCGGCGGCGTCGATGCTGGCGGCCGGCGTTCCGAGCACCAGTTCGGGGTCGAGCCTGTCCGCCAGCTTGAGCGGCGTCTGCCCACCGAGCGACACGATCACGCCAGCCAGGGAACCACCGCCCTGTTCAGCCGAGCGCCGCTCGGCATCGATCACGTTGAGCACGTCCTCCTCGGTGAGGGGCTCGAAGTAGAGGCGGTCGGAGGTGTCGTAATCGGTCGAGACGGTCTCGGGGTTGCAGTTCACCATCACGGTCTCGTAGCCCGCATCGCCGAGGGCGAAACAGGCATGTACGCAGCAGTAGTCGAACTCGATTCCCTGTCCGATTCGGTTGGGACCCGAGCCCAGGATCAGCACCTTCTCACGGGATGAGGGTGCGACCTCGGTCGTGTCCTCATAGGTGCCGTAGTGGTACGGGGTCTCGGCCTCGAACTCCGCCGCGCAGGTGTCGACGGTCTTGTAGGTGGGCTCCACACCAGCGGCCAGGCGAGCGCTGCGCACCTCGTCCTCGGCGACACCGAACAGATACCCGATCTGTGCGTCGCTGAAGCCGAAGCGCTTGGCCCGGCGCCAGCTACGGCGGTCCAGCGCCTCGAGCGCCGCCGCGCCCTGCCCGAACTCAGCGAGGGCCTCTCGTTCGGAGATGATCCCGAGCATCTCTGAGAGGAACCAGGGGTCGATCTTGGTGCGGTCGTGGACCAGATCGGGATCGACTCCCCTGCGCAGCAACGACTCCACCTGGAACAAGCGGTCGGGGGTGGCCACGGACGCGGCGTCCAGCAACTCCGCGGTGTCCAGCGCATCGAGGGCCACCTCACCTGGATCACAGTTGAGTCCGAAGCGTCCCTGTTCTAGGGAGCGAAGCGCCTTCTGGAGAGACTCGGGGAAGGTCCTGCCTATGGCCATGGCCTCGCCGACCGACTGCATCTGGGTACCGAGGCGGGGCGACGACCCCGGGAGCTTCTCGAATGCCCAGCGGGGCACCTTGGTCACGACGTAGTCGATCACGGGTTCGAAACTGGCAGGCGTCTTGCGGGTGATGTCGTTGGGGATCTCCGGCAGCGTGTAGCCGACCGCCAACTTGGCCGCGATCTTGGCGATCGGGAACCCGGTGGCCTTGGAGGCGAGAGCGGATGAGCGACTGACGCGTGGGTTCATCTCGATGACCACCTGGCGGCCATCTGCGGGGTCCACGGCGAACTGCACGTTGGAGCCGCCCGTCTCGACCCCCACCCGTCGCAGGACAGCGAACGCGGCATCGCGCATCGCCTGGTACTCCACGTCGCTGAGGGTCTGTGCCGGCGCAACGGTGATCGAGTCGCCCGTGTGCACGCCCATCGGGTCGATGTTCTCGATCGAGCAGATGACCACGCAGTTGTCCGCGTGGTCGCGCATGACCTCGAGCTCGTATTCCTTCCAGCCCGCGATCGACTCCTCGATCAGGACCTCGGTGATCGGGCTGGCGTCCAGCCCGGCGGCAACCATCTGTTCGAACTCGCCGGGGGTGGCGGCGATGCCGGTGCCCTTGCCACCGAGAATGTACGCGGGACGGATCACCACGGGTAGGCCGATCTCGCCCACCAGTCGCTTGGCCTCGTCCAGATCGTGAGCGATGACGGAACGGGGCGTCGCCAGACCGATCTCGGCCATGGCCCTGGAGAACAGTGCCCGGTCCTCGGCGGTTGCAATGGGTTCGGCCCGCGCCCCGATCAGCTCCACACCGTGGCGTTCGAGGGCGCCCGAGTTGTGGAGGTCCATCGCCAGGTTGAGTGCGGTCTGACCACCGAGGGTCGGCAGCACAGCGTCCGGCTTCTCCACCTCCAGGATGCGCTCGATCACCTCGGGCACCAGGGGCTCGATGTAGGTGGCGTCGGCGAAGTCGGGATCGGTCATGATCGTCGCGGGATTGGAGTTCGCGAGGATCACCCGGTAGCCCTCTTCCCGCAGCACACGGCAGGCCTGGGTGCCCGAATAGTCGAACTCGCAGGCCTGTCCGATCACGATCGGTCCGGACCCGAGGATCAGGATGGACTCGAGGTCGTCACGACGTGGCATCAGCGTTTTGCTCCCTGGAGATCTGCCCGGCCGCTACGGCGGGGGCGATGTGACACTCTTTGTCGATGCGCTTCGGTTTCGAACAACGTTGGACCGCCTCCGTGGAGGACGTGGTCGACCTGTACATCAACGAGACGTTCTGGCGCGAGGTGAGCGGCTTCGGCCGAACCAGTCCGCCAGAGGTGCTCGAGGTGACCCGATCCGGTGACACCGCCCGCACGAGGCTTCGCTGGAAGCTGGAGGTGGAACTCCCGAAGGAGGCATCACGCTTCATCGATCCCGACAACGTCGCCTGGGTGGAGGACACCACCTGGGATCTGTCCGCGGCCACCGCCGAGGTCGCCTTCGAGGCGGCACAGGGCGCGGCGCTGTTGCGCGCCTCGGCATCGGTGGCGGTAGTGGCTGCCGAGGACGAGGCGGTCCGGCGCATCACGGGTGACCTGAAGGTCCGGATACCGTTGATCGGGCACAAGGTGGAGAACGCCATCGTCGACGGCATCGGCGAGCACCTCGGCGAGGAAGCCGACGTCGTAGCCGAACGACTCGAGGCCTGAAGGCTCCCGGACCGGCGCTGTAGGCGGACGTTCACGGCCGACCCTTCCGGTCCATCAGCTCGGCGAAACGCCCGAACAGGTAGCGACTGTCGTGGGGCCCGGGGCCGGCCTCGGGGTGGTACTGCACCGCGAAGGCCGCTACCTCCGTGCAGGCGAACCCTTCGAGAGTGCCGTCGTTGAGGTTCCGGTGGGTGACGCGGGCACCGGTGAGCTGGTCGGGATCGACGCAGTAGTTGTGGTTCTGGCTCGTGATCTCGACACGGCCCGTGTCGAGGTCCTGCACCGGGTGGTTCCCGCCGTGGTGGCCGAAGGGCAACTTGTAGGTATCGGCACCCAGCGCACTGGCCAACATCTGCTGTCCCATGCAGATCCCGAAGATGGGGACCTCTCCGAGCAGGGCATCGACGGTGGCCGCGACCCCCGCCACTGCAGCTGGATCACCGGGACCGTTCGATATGAACACCCCATCGGGCTCGCGGGCCAGGACATCGGCGGCCGAGGTGCCCGAACCGACCACGTCCACCGAACCGAGCTGGACCAACTGCTCGACGATGGTGTCCTTCACACCGAGGTCCAACGCAACGATCCTGCGCGGCGCGCCGTTGACCGACGGCACCGTGCGGCCCGCCGGGTCGGTCACGTCGATGACGTAGTCATGGCCATCGGTTCCGCCCGCGCCACCGGCGGCGGAGGTCAACTCGCTCTCATCGGCTGTTCCGAACGCACCCGGCATCGCTCCGTGGTCCCGCAGGTGCTTGGTCAGTCGGCGGGTGTCGACGCCCGCGATGCCCGGCACGCCGTGGCGTGTCAACCAGTCCTCGAGCGAGCCCTCGCTGCGGTGGTTGGAGGCGCGTCTCGACAGGTCCCTGACCACCACTCCCCGACAGTGGGGCCGCAGCGCCTCGTTGTCGGCCCGGTTCACTCCGTAGTTGCCGATGTGCGGGTAGGTGAAGGTGACCACCTGGCCCGCGTAGGAGGGGTCCGAGATCACTTCCTGGTAGCCCGACAGGACGGTGTTGAACACGAACTCACCGGTGGTCACCCCACCGTCGGGGTGGGCGCCGATCGCCTCGCCCTCGAACAGCGAACCGTCGGCCAGCACGATCGCTGCCGGCTGCACAGAACTCGAACTCATCGCGTTGCCTCTCCGTCGGAAACCACCAGCTCACCACCGCACACCGTGTGCAGGACCCGGCCCCGCACCTCGCGACCCACATAGGGCACGTTGCGCGACCTCGAGGCACCCCCTGAGGAATCGATGCTCCAGCGAGCAGCCGCATCGATCACCACCAGGTTCGCCGCCCGGCCGACCGCGACCGGACCGCCGTGGTCCCCCAGGCCCGCTATCGCCGCAGGACGCCACGACATGGCCGCCAGGACATCGGACTCCCTCATCACCGCCGTTCGATCCACCAGCTCGGTGAAGGCCAGCGCCAGCGCGTACTCGAGGCCGAGCATGCCCGGAGGTGCCTGGTCGAAGGGAAGCTCCTTGGTCTCGGGTGTGTGCGGTGCGTGATCGGTGGCGATCGCATCGATCGTCCCGTCGCCCAACCCGGCGGCAATGGCTGCCACATCGCCGTCGCTGCGCAGGGGCGGATGCACCTTGAACGTGGCGTCATAGCCGGCACAGCTGGCATCGGTGAGGGTGAAGTGGTGCGGGGCGGCCTCGGCGGTCACCGCCAGACCGGCCGAGCGTGCGCCGGCCACCATCGCCACCGAGCCCGCCGTGGAAAGGTGCTGGAAGTGGACCTTCGCCCCGGTCATGCGGGCCAGGGCGATGTCGCGCATGACCATCAACTCCTCGGCCTCCGCCGGTTGGCCCGGCAGGCCCAGGCGCGAGGACCACTCGCCCTCGTGCATGCAGGTGCCCTCGCTCAGAGAGGTCACCTCACAGTGCTGCGCCAGCGTGGCGCCGAGGCCGGACGCGTACTCCAGGGCCCTGCGCATCAGGCGGTCGTCCTGGACCCCGGTGCCGTCGTCGGTGAAGATCCGCACGCCGAGTTCGGCCATCTCCGCCATGGGAGCCAGTTGCTCACCTTCGCGCCCGACGGTGATCGCCCCTGTGGTGTGGACGTCCACCGGCGCGCTCCGCCCGAGGGCGAGCACCTCGCGGACCACCCCTGCGGAGTCGATCGTGGGGGTCGTGTTGGGCATGGCCAGCACCGCGGTGTAGCCACCGAGCGCGGCGGCACGGCCGCCGGTCTCCACCGTCTCGGCTTCCTCCCGACCGGGTTGGCGGAGGTGGGTGTGGAGGTCGACCAGCCCGGGAGCCACGATCGCGCCGTCGGCATCGACCACCACGTCCCCGGAGAGGTCGGGGCCCACCTCTGCGATCCGGCCATCGACCACGAGTACGTCTCCCGAGCGCTCGCCGGTGGCGTCGACGATTCGTCCGCCCCTGATCACCAGGGAAGGTGCGGCGTCGCCGGGGTGCGCTGATGTGGAACTCATGTTGCCTCCTCGGCGAGCTCGACCACGGGACCGAGCGCGTCACGTCCGGGTCCCAACAACAGGTAGAGCACGGCCATCCGGACAGCCACCCCGTTGGCCACCTGGTCGGTGACCAGCGCCCGGGGAGACTCTGCCACCTCGTCGGCGATCTCCACGCCTCGGTTCATCGGGCCCGGGTGCATGACGACCGCCGTGGGCTCCATGTTTGCCAGCCTCCTGGCGGTCAGGCCGTACAACGCCGTGTACTCACGCAGGCTCGGGATCAACGCCTCGGTCATCCGTTCACGCTGCATGCGCAGCAGGTAGCACACGTCGAGATCCGGCAGAACCTCATCGAGGTCATGGCTCACCGACACCTCCCACGGCTCGAGGGACGGAGGAAGCAGCGTGGGTGGGGCCACGAGCGTGACCCGTGCTCCCAGCTCGGTGAAGACCTCGATGTCCGAGCGCGCCACACGCGAGTGCAGCACGTCCCCGACGATGCCGATCCGCAGACCTTCCAGGGAACCGAAGCGGGCCCGGATCGTGTACGCATCCAACAGTGCCTGCGTGGGGTGCGAGTGCCAACCGTCACCGGCGTTCACCACCGCGGAGCGAGCCCAGCGTGCGACCATCTCGGGCACTCCCGAGGATCCGTGTCGGACCACGATGGCGTCCACGCCCATGGCCTCGATCGTCTCGATCGTGTCGCGGACCGATTCGCCCTTCTTCACCGACGACGTGCCGACCGAGAATCCCATGACGTCGGCCGAGAGCCGCTTGGCGGCCGTCTCGAAGCTGATCCTCGTGCGGGTGGAGTCCTCGAAGAACAACGACACCACGGTGCGGCCCCGAAGAGCGGGTACGCGCGGGATGCGCCGTGAATTGATCTCGGCCATCCGGTCGGCGACCTCGAGGATCTCGTCGATCCCCTCGCGGTCCAGATCCGAAGTGCTCAGCAGGTTGCCGTTCACTGCTTGGCCATCTCCCCGATCTGCACCGAGTCGAGCGTCACGTTGACCAGCTCGTCCCGGCGGGTCGGGAGGTTCTTGCCGGTGTAGTCCGGCCGGATCGGGAGTTCGCGGTGACCGCGGTCGACCATCACCGCCAGCTGGATGGTGCGAGGGCGCCCGAAGTCGACCAGGGCGTCGAGCGCGGCCCGGATCGTGCGGCCCGTGAACAACACGTCGTCCACCAGCACCACGTCGGCACCGTCGAGGTCTACCGGAATGTCGGTCACCTCTTCGGGCAGAACCGGACGGATCCCGATGTCGTCGCGGTACAGCGCCACGTCGAGGGTCCCCACAGGGATCACATGGCCGGGAGCGCCGTCGTCGGCGTCGTCGTGCTGTTCCTCGCCGGACCCGGCTTCGTCCGGAGCCTCACCCGCGTGGTCCTCGAGTCCCTCTATCTCGGCCAGGACGCCCGCCAGGGCTCCTGCGACGGTCACGCCACCGGTCTGCAGACCGATGAGCACGAGGTTGTGGATACCGCCGTTGTGTTCGAGGATCTCGTGGGCCATGCGCCGGAGCGCCCGGCCCACCTCCTCGGCGTTCATCACCTCTGCCCTGGCAACGAAAACGCCCCCGTAGGGGCGCGTCATCCGTCGTTCACGTTCTGCCATCAGCAGTCCTTTCCGGCCGTAGGAGCCTCACGGGACTCCCTTGACGGTCGAGTCCTCACGCTACACCACCGGAACCTCCGGCTCCGGATCGGAACGCACCCGAGCTGCAGCAGCTGCGAGCAGCCCGTTCACGAAACGCGGCGAGTCGTCGGTGCCGTAGGTCTCGGCCAGGGACACCGCTTCGGACAGAACCACTCCGGTCGGCACATCGTCGCAGTGGGCCAGTTCGTAGACGGCCACGCGCAGAATCGTGCGGTCGAGCGTCGCGAGCCTTCCCATCGCCCAGCCGTCTGGGAGCAGCGCCGCGATCGTGCCGTCGATCTCGGCGAGGTTGTCGTGCACACCGTTGACGAGCTGCTCGGCGTAGCGATCTGCCGCGACCACCTGACCGGCGAGCACCGAGGGTCCGTCGCTGCTGGTGAGGTCCGCCTCGTACAACAGGTGCAGAGCCCGCTCGCGCGCCGGGCCACGCCCACCGACGACCGGTCGGATCCTCGGAGCGGATCCCGAGTCGTTCATGCCCGCGAGATGAACTCACCGCTGCGGGTGTCCACCTTCACCTCTTCGCCGGTCTCTATGAACAGAGGAACGGCGACGACGTGCCCGGTGCTCAGCGTGGCGGGCTTCTTGGCGCCCGAGACCCGGTCGCCCTGCACGCCGGGCTCGGTCTCCGCCACCGGCAGCACCACCGATGCGGGCAGATCGACGCCGATGATCTCGTCGCCGTAGAAGACCAGTTCCGCGCTGGCCGAATCAGCGAGGAACGGCGCAACTGCCTCGAGCGTCGACCCGGGGACGGTCAACTGGTCGTAGGTATCGCTGTCCATGAACACGAAGTCGGACCCGTCGCGGTACAGGAGCTGCATCTCCTTGCGATCCACGATCGCCCGCTCCATCTTCTCGCCGGCCCGGAAGGTCCGGTCGACCACGGCACCGGTGCGCACGTTCTTGAGCGTGGTGCGCACGAAGGCGCCGCCCTTTCCGGGTTTGACGTGCTGGAAATCGCTGACCGTGAAGAGTCCGTCGTCGAGATCGACGGTCATTCCTGTCTTGAAGTCCGAGGTGGAGATCTGGGGCATGGTCGAGCCTCGTTTCGTTCTGTGCGGGTCCGCACGGCGCGGCCGTTCGGGGGCTGCTGTTGTGCTGGCTAGTGGATGGGCTGAGGGGTCTTCGAGGCCAGGGTGAGGCGCTCGCATCCGTTGTCTGTCACCACGACGGTGTCCTCGACCCGGACACCACCGAGGTCGGGCAGGTACACCCCGGGCTCGACGGTCACCACCTGGCCGCTCGCGAGCGTAGCAGCGGAGCGCCCCGACACCCGAGGCTCCTCGTGTATGTCGAGGCCCACGCCGTGACCCGTGCCGTGGAGGAACGCCTCGCCCCAACCGGCCTCTTCGATGATGCTCCTACAGCGTGCGTCCACCTCGGCGGCCTGCACCCCCGCTGCGACGACCTCGACACCTCCGGCCTGGGCCTCGGTGACCACATCGACCATTCGCGTGCGATCCGCTCCGACGTCTCCGACGGCGAAGGTGCGGGTCATGTCGGAGTGGTAGCCGTCCACGAGAGCGCCGAAGTCGACCACCACGAGATCTCCATCGCTGATCCTGCGACCCGAGGGTTGGTGGTGGGGTCGTGCTCCGTTGGGACCCGACGCAACGATCGTGTCGAACGACAACTCGGCTGCACCGAGGCGCATCATCGCTGCTTCCAGCTCGAGTGCGAACTCCTTCTCGGTGGGACCCTCCGACAGCCTGGACTGCACCTGGGCCAACGCCGTGTCCGCTATCGCACAAGCGGAGCGGATCCTGGCAACCTCTCCGGCGTCCTTGACCAGGCGCAGTGCTTCCACGGCCAGCGTCGTAGGCACGAGTTCGCCGCTGAACAGCTCCGATGCCCAACGTCGCTGGGAGGACCACGACACCGAATCGGCCTCCAGACCGAGCCTGTCCACACCGCTGGCAGCGGCCGCGGCCGCTGCTTCGGGGCCTTCGGAGGAGATCTCGATGTGGGCGCTGACACCCGCGTCGGACAGCTCCTGTTCGCTCTGGGTCGTGTAGCGGCCATCGGTGACGAACACCGCGTCGGCTTCGCGCACCAGCAGGACGGCGGAGGATCCGGTGAAGCCGCTGAGATACCTGATGTTGGTCAGTTCGGTGACCACGAGTGCATCAACTCCGAGCTCGCCGAAGCGCGAGCGCAGAGCGTCCATCCGCGACCCGACGTCCATCGGGGGCAGCTCACCCGGTGCGAGGGTCGGGGTCACGTTCTCGGTGATTGCCATGGCCCGAGACTACCCGGGCCTCAATGTGCTGGATCCCTGCCCAACAGCTCTGCCATGGCCCGAACGGCCATGGGATAACCGGCTGCGCCCAGGCCGGCGATCACCGCGGTCGCCACCGGTGCCACCACCGAGAGATGCCTGAAGTCGTCGCGTGCCGCGGGATTGGATATGTGGAGCTCGACGACCGGAGCGTCGAAGCTCGCGAGCGCATCGTGGATGGCCCAGCTGTAGTGGGTGAAGGCGCCTGCGTTGATGATCACACCCGCCGCGGACTGCCGGGCTGCGTGAATGGCCTCGACCAGGTCACCCTCGTGGTTGGACTGGAGATGCCGAACAGCCAGCCCGAACCGGATTGCCTCCGCATCGGCGGCGGCAACGAGGTCCTCGAGCTTCGCCGATCCGTAGATGTCGGGCTCACGCTCCCCCAGGAGGTTCAGGTTGGGTCCCGACAGGAGCAGGATCTCGGGTTTCTCGCCGGTCATCGAAGGGCCTCCAGGGTCGATTCCACCAGTGACGGGGGCACATCCCGTACCACTTCGACGCCAGATGGTCCGTCGAGCACGAACGTGAGGCCGTCCCCCAACGACTTCTTGTCGCGGCCCATCAAGCGAACCAGTTCGGCGGCGTCAGATCCATCCGGTATCCGCATCGGCAGGTCGTACCCACCCACCACCCTGCGGTGCTCGGCCACCGCTGCATCGTCGATCCGGCCCATGCGGTGGGCCAGCTCCGCCGCGTAGATGAGTCCGATGCCGACGGCCTCGCCGTGGCGCAGCTCGTGCGCACCTGCGGTCTCGAGCGCGTGGGCGAGGGTGTGTCCGTAGTTCAGCAGGGCCCGACGCCCCGATTCGCGTTCATCCGCCGCCACGAATGCGGCCTTGATCTCCACGCACCGGGCAATCCGGTCGACCAGCCCCAACTCATCGAGCCTGCCACCACCGAGCCAGTGGTACTTGGCCAGCTCACCCAGACCACAGCGCCATTCCCTGGGAGGAAGGCTCGACAGCGTGTCGGTGTCGCAGAGCACTGCGGTGGGTTGCCAGAACGTGCCGACGAGGTTCTTGCCCTCCGGGAGGTTCACACCCGTCTTGCCACCGATGGCCGCATCGATCTGGGCCAACAACGTGGTGGCGACATGGATGACCGGGATGCCGCGGTGGTACAGCGACGCCGCCAGCCCCGAGACGTCGGTCACGAGGCCGCCACCCACGCCCACCACGCAGTCGGCCCGGGTGAGCCCGAACCGGGCGAACTCCGAGCAGAGGTGCTCCACGGTGGACAGCCGCTTGTGCGCTTCTCCGTCACCGATGTGGAACACCTCGTGTGGAACCCCCGGATCCACCTCCACCCCGATGCCGCTCTGGGTCACGACCGCCACCCGAGTGGCGCTTCGGGGCAGGAGTCCCGCCAGTTCCCCGGTCGCCTCCGGACCTATCACCACCGGGATGGTCCTACCGTCGGGCAGGTCCACCGATATCCGCCGGAACGGCTCCGCCCGATCCGTCGAGCTCATCGTCGACCGCCGGCCGACGCGTCGGCGGCGACCAGCTCCAGCACCCGGTCGCCCACCTGGTCCACGGTCAGACCATCCACATCGACCACGTCGGTGGCCACCTCGGCATACAGCGGCGTCCGTTCGGTCACCATCGCCTCGAGCCGTTCAGCCAGGTCCGACCCTGCTGATGCGTCCGACCCTGCTGATGTGGACCACAGCAGCGGGCGGGTCGCCCCGTCACCGGCCAGTCGCTCCACGAGGGTGTCGGTGCGGGCCCGCAACCAGAGCACGGTGCGACCCGACAGGAGATCCCGGGCGCCGGGAGTGGTCACCACTCCCCCACCCGTCGCGATCACCGCCGGGGGTCCGGCCAGAACCCGACGCAGGGCCTCGAGCTCGAGTCGACGGAATCCTGCCTCGCCCCGATCGGCGAACAGGCGCGCCACCGACGCACCGGCGTCATCCTCGACCAGGGAGTCCAGGTCGCGGGCCGGAAGGCCCGCCCGTGATGCCACCCACTCGGCGACCGTCGACTTGCCGGTGCCGGAGAGCCCAACCAGCACCACCGATGCGTCGAGGCTCACGCCACCGAAACCGGACCCTCGCCGAGCAACTCGTGCAGAGCACCCTTCAGCGGCATCGTCGGAACGTCGTGGGCCTCCAGAACTATCGAGACGCCCTGGTCACACTCGAACACCACAACGGTGGAATTGCGCTTGGCCTTGACTCCCAAGCGGAACTTGGCCTCGTCGGAGTTCTGCGCCTCCACGCTCCGGATCGACTCCCACGGAAGGCGGAACTCCGGCCCGTTGGGGCCCGACACCGCGAGTCCCTGGGCGTCGAGAACCGCCACGCACTTCTTGCGACGCTTCGTCTGGCCCGGATATCCGCCGTGGTACACGACATCCTCGAGGGTGAGTTCGCCGCGGGTTCCCCCCGAGACGACTCCGGGAAGCGGTGGGCCGTCCCCGGGAAGCGGCCTGTCATCCGGCGCGGCCCACAGGGGCGCATCCACGCCCGGGGCCGAGGCTGCCTCGCCGGCAGCGGCCGCAGCGGCGGCTTCGGGTGGGGTCGCCGAGTCGGCGGAGAAAGGTGAAGGCGAAGGGACGGAGTCGGCCGGGGCCGAAGTGGCTTGCTCGGTACCGCTGGCCTCTGCGCCCTCGGGAATCATCTGACCGCTGTCGAGCAGCTCCCGTAGACGGTCGACCACCTGGTCGCAGAACGGCTCGGGCCACAGGGCCCGGAACAACGGCTCACCGTCGAAGGAAGCCTCGATCGGGATCTTCGAATCCGCTGGATCTCCCACCGCGTCGAGGTTCAACAGACGGCGGAGGTCCAACCAGCGCGGCGACCCTTCGCCGCCCACCGGCGTGGAGCCGAGCGAGTGTCCGGCCAGCACGAACAGGACGGCCTGGCCATCGGGCTCATGACCGAGCACACCGCGACCGACCGCATCCGGGGCAGAGACATCGCCGCTGGTGGGATCGCCTTGGCTTGACTGGACCACAGTGTCCTCTCTGGAACTCGAAACTCTGGTGGATGCGCGGACCACAGGGTGCCCGGTCCACGACCGAAGCCCAGCTTACCGACAGCTACCCCTGCTCGGACGCGCAGGTCGGGGCGTTCCGGTTCAGCCTTCTTCGCCGTCACCGAGAGCGGCTGCAATGGCTTCTGCCGCCTTCGGGCTCAGCCGACCGATCTGTGCCAGCACGTTGTCGGCTCCACTCCCACCGGAGGGCTCTGCGGCACCGGAGGGATCCTCGGGTGGACCGAACGCTCCGGCCGAACCCGCAGGAAGGTCGGTGAAGGCATCCGCGGCGGGCGCCGAGCCGGCGACGTTGTCGAAGTGCACCGATTGATCCGGCCCCACGAGGTCGTCGATCGGGAAATGGTCGGGAAAGGCATCGACCCCGCCGGACCCGTCGTCATCGGTGAAGGACGTGTCGGGTTGCCCGCCGAATCCGGACCCGTCGACACCCGCGCTCTCGTAGTTCGTGCTGTCCGGCGCCACGGTGTCGGCACCGGTGCTCTCGAACGCCCTGCTCTCGAACCTCGGGTTGTCGCCATTCACTCCCTCGAAGGCAGCACCCTCGAAGGCAGCACCCTCGAAGGCAGCACCCTCGAAGGCAGCACCCTCGGACGCGGCGGTCTCGAAGCCTGCAGAGGCGAACCCGGCGGTCTCGAAGCGAGGGGTGTCGAACCCGGTGGTGTCGCTCGCCGTGGCATCCGCCGCAGCCCCGTCGAAGGTCGGGGGCATCTCGTGGGGGTCGGTACCGGACGTCTCGGTCGCCGCCTCCTCAGAGGTGACCACGTCATCTGGTCGCAGCGCGGCGCGAGGCTCCGTCTCGGGGCATGGTTCGCCGATCACGACCAGCGACCGCTCCACCAGGTCCGCTATGCGGCGGCAGCCCTCGAACTCGCCGAGTTGGAGCGTCTCCAACAGTGACTCCACCTCCGGGTCGGGTCCACAGGCGACCAACAGGGACCATTCCTCGGCGGCGATCGTCACCTCGGCGGTGTCCAACGAAGGTGCTAGGGAAACGACGTGGCGCTCACCGGGGACGACCTCACGGATCCGTTCCCAGTCGGCGAGCATCGAGGTGGCGGCTTCGACCGCTTCCGTGGTGCCTGCGGAGAAGGGCCGCTCGACGGGAGCGTCATCGGCCAGGAACTCGAAGGACCCCTGTTCGAACAGGAAGAACTCGAACACCACGTCCGCGGCAGAGGTGGGCGGCGCCCCCTCCATGTCGCCCGAGATGATCCGACCCTCGTCCACCCACAACGAGCCACGACCTCGGTCGCCCTCGATGTCGAGCCGACCGGTCTTGGAGGATGCCCCCAACAACTGGAGCACATCCGCTATCGGAAACGAGTCGATTGTTCCTTGCAGTGCCACGGCGCGTTCTCCTGACGGGTATGGAGAACTCATCGGCAGCTCAGGTGCCCGGGTTCAGTTTTCGGCTGCAAATCCCGCAGCAGCTGCCATGACATCGACCGGAGCGGCCAGTTCCGTCATGAGCTCGAACGCAACTGCAGCCTGGTGCACGAGCATTCCGAGACCGCCCACGGTGCGGCATCCCGCGGTCTCCGCGGCCTCCAGCAGCGGAGTGCGCAGCGGCTCGTAGACCAGATCGCTGACCACCAGGGCCGGGAACAGCTTCTCTGCGGGCACCACCGGCGGATCGTCGGGACCCATGCCCAACGGTGTGGCGTTCACCAGAAGATCAGCGGAGGCGAGGGCGTCTCCGAGCTCGTCATGACCGATCGAACGCCCGGTTGCGGCCAGTCCCGCTGCGACCGACCCCCGCTCGGCATTGCGGTTGCACACCACCACCTCGGTGGCGCCGGACCGGCCGAGCGCATGGATCACCGCACGTGCGGCGCCGCCTGCGCCGACCACGACGCAGCGCATTCCCGAAGGATCCACACCCTGCGCCCTCAGCGAAGCCACATAGCCGGCTCCATCGGTGTTGTGGCCGGTGAGCACACCGTCGGAGTTGGTGATGCAGTTCACCGCACCGAGGCGATCGGCCTCGTCGCTGAGGTGGTCCAGAGCGGGAATCACCTCCGCCTTGTGGGGCATCGTGACCGACAGCCCGGCGATGCCGAGGGTGCGCATCGCCTTCACAGCATCGGCGCCCCCGCCGGCAGGCACCGTGAAGGCGGCGTAGACCCAGTCGATCCCGGCCGCTCCGAAGGCCGCGTTGAATATCGACGGAGAGCGACTGTGTTCCACCGGATCCCCGATGACTGCCGCCACACGCGTGGTCGCGGTGACCCCGGGCACTACTAGAACACTCCGTCGGCCTGGGCCTGCGCCTTGGCCCGCTGGAACTCGGAGTACGAGTCGGTGAACAGGTGTGACGGCGGTTCGTTCGACACCAACACGTAGTAGCGCCAGTCGCCCTCGGGCGGATCGATGGCAGCGCTCAGGGCCGCCATCGAGGGCAGTCCGATCGGCGTGGGGGGCAGCCCGGCGTTCACCCTGGTGTTGTAGGGAGTGTCTGCCTCGAGGTCCGACTTGGTGAGCTCGCCGGAATCCCTGCCCAACCCGTAGAGGATCGACGCATCGATGCCGAGCGGCTCGCCCTCGTCGAGTCGGTTGTAGATCACCCTGGCGATCTGACCCCGCTCCTCTTCGGGCTGGCCCGTCTCGCGTTCGGCCAGTGACGCCACCTTGAGTACGTCGTAGGCGCTGAACCCGCGCAACGTCTCGGCCCGCTCGTAACCGAGCTCGTCGAGGTTGGATGACATCTCGTCGGACAGTGTCTGGAGGATCTCGGTCGCTGTCGCGTCGTCGGAGAACTCGTAGGTGTCGGGGAAGAGCAAGCCCTCCCAGTTCGAGGTGCCCTCGGGCAGGTAGTCCGAGGTGACCTGCCCGGACCCGAGAGCGAGCAGCAGGTCGTCCTCGGTCACGCCCGGATGCTGTTCGGCGATCTGGGCCAGGGCTTCGCTCAGTCGCACCCCCTCTGTGACGCGGACCTGTGTGGCTCCCACGGGCAGCGGACCCTCGTCGAGGACATCGATCGCCTGGTCGAAGCTCGAGTTCACACGGAAGTCGGTGTAGTTCCCCGCTTCCCAGGGCCCCGCACCCTTGAGTCCCACATAGCGGGCAAAGAGCCCGGCGTCGCTGATCACGTCGGCCTTCGCGAGGATCCCGGCGATCGAGTCCGTCGAGGATCCCGTGGGTATCTCGATGCTCTGGACCAGTTCTCCGGGGTCACCGGAGGGGTCGATCTTGCGGGACACCCAGAACAGCAGGCCACCGATCGTGAATGCGAGCAGCAGAACCACGACGAGACCGATGGTGAGCACCTTGCGGCCGCCGTTGGTCTCCGCGGGCAGTTCCACCCAGTCCTCGGTCACCGTTCGTTGGCGCCTGACACGTCGCTCGCTGTCGCTCGGTCGGCTGGGTTCAGTCGGGGCAGACATCTGGGTGGGGGTCCTCGTGATCTTCGGTGCGGGTCTGGTCCAGCCACCCCTGGAGGATGACCGCCGCCGCGGATGAATCCACGTGTCGACGGCTCCCGGCGGTGTCGAAGCCTGCATCGTGCAGCATCCGCTGGGCATGGACCGTACTCAGCCGCTCATCGTAGGTCCGCACGGGAACCGCGAGTGCTCGGCCCAGGCGTGCGACCTCCTTGCGGGTGCGGCGTGCCGCCGGACCCTCTGAGCCGTCCAGCGACAGCGGAAGGCCCACCACGACGATCTCGGCCTCTGCCTCATCGACCAGTTCGGCTATCGCGGCATGGTCCGCGCCCCAGTCGGCCCCACGCTCGAGGGTGGCGCTCGGGAGTGCGAGCGTGCCCTCGGAATCCGACACGGCGACCCCGATCCGAACCGAGCCGAGATCGAGACCGATCGAGCGCACGGCTCAGCTCACACCGAGCTCGTCACGCACGAGGGCGAGCGCATCGTCGAGGCGCTCCGGAAGCTTGCCACCGGCGACGGCCAGATCGGCAGCCTTGCCACCTCCGCCGCCCACGAGCTTCGCAGCGCCCGCGATCAGCTCCGACGCGTTGCGGCCGGCGTCGGCGGTGACCGCTGCGACGAGCGCGACTCCCTTGCCACCCGGAGAGGCGCCGAGCACAACGGTCTCGATACCCGGGCGGTCCCGCAGTGCCACCGCCAGCTCGCGCACGTCCTCCCGACGGTCCGCTTCGACGCGAGCGACGATCGTGCCGTCGACCGCGGCCGCGGCCAACTCCTCGGACTGGTTGCCGGTCAGCTCCCGCCGCAGCTGCTTCACCTCTGAACGGAGCGAGTCGAGTTCGCCCAGCCGCTTGCGGAGACCGCCCTCGAGATCCTCGGGGGGGACCCCGAGGGAATCCGCCACTGCCGCCAGCCGGGCCTCGCTCTCACGCAGCAGTTGCAGCGACCCGGTGCCGGTGACCGCTTCGATACGCCGGACGTTGGAGCCGATCGAACCTTCGGACACGATCTTGACGAGGCCGATGTCTCCGAGGGCCGACACGTGGGTGCCACCGCAGAGTTCGATGCTGTGGTTGCCGGCGCGCAGCACCCGGACCACCTCGCCGTACTTCTCGCCGAAGAACGCTATGGCCCCGAGCTCGCGCGCATCGTCCATGGAGGTCTCGAAGTGTTCCACCGGGGCGTTGGAGAGAACCTCGGCGTTGACGAGGTCCTCGATCCTCGCCAGCTGGTCTGGCGTGACCCCTTCATGGTGCGAGAAGTCGAACCTCAGGCGCTCCGCGGAGACCAGTGAGCCCTGCTGTTGCACGTGGTCTCCCAGTTCGCTGCGAAGCGCCCAGTGCAACAGGTGTGTGGCGGTGTGGTTGCGCCGGATGGCAGCGCGCCGCCCGGAGTCGATCGTGGCGGTGACCCGGGTCCCCTCCTCGGGGATCACCCCGCTGTGCGGATCCACGCGGTGGAGGTGTAGCCCCGGAAGGACCATCTGGGTGTCGAGGACGCGCAGTGAGGACTCCGGCGAGCTGATCGTCCCCTCGTCCCCCACCTGCCCGCCTGATTCGGCGTAGAACGGTGTCGTGTCGAGATAGATGGCGTCGCCCGATGCGTGGACCACGGTGGCCTCACAGGAATCGGTCTCCCGTCCCACGAACGCGGTGGGGCCGTGGGCGGCCAATACCGAGCGGGCCTGTTCGGCTTCCTCGCCGGCGTCCACTCCGGTGGAACGCCCGCCGGCCTTCGATCGTTCGCGCTGGGCTGCCATGGCCTCCTCGAAGCCCGGGCGGTCGACCGAGGCGCCGCGCAGTTCGGCCATCTCGCTGGTGACCTCGAGGGGGAACCCATAGGTGTCGTGCAACACGAACGCGACCTCGCCGTCGAGCTGCTCCCCGTCGTCGAGCTTGTCGATCTCTGCATCGAGGAGCACCGAACCCCGCTCAAGGGTCTGGCGGAAGCGCCCCTCCTCGCGGTCGATCATCTCGATGATCTGATCCTGCGAGCTCACCAGACCCGGATAGGCAGCGCCCATCTCCTGCACACAGGACCGGACCATCGTCGGCATGACCTGGTCGTGGACATCGAGCATGTAGGCGAATCGCACCGCGCGCCGGATGATCCGTCGCAGCACGTAGCCGCGCTCCTCGTTGGAGGGGATCACGCCGTCGGCGACCAGGAAGGTGGCCGTTCTGGTGTGATCGGCGAGCAGGCGCAGTCCGATGTCGGAGAGGTCGCTGGATCCCAGTTTCTGGCCAGTGACGGACTGCGCTGTGTCGAGGAGCGCGGTCAGCACGTCGGCCGAGTACAGCGATGGGCTTCCTGCCAGCACGGCGAGCGTGCGCTCGAGACCGGCACCGGTGTCGACGTTGCGAGCGGGCAGATCATCGAGCCGTCCGTCCGGACCTCGGAAGTACTGGGTGAACACGAGGTTCCAGATCTCCACGAAACGGTTCTCGGCCTCGGGGTTGGCGGGCCCGCCGCCGGGGCCGAGTTCGGGCCCGTAGTCCCAGAACACCTCGGAGCTGGGTCCGCACGGACCGGTCTCGCCCATCTCCCAGAAGTTGTCCGCGTCCAGGCGCTGGATCCGCTCGTGGGGTACGCCCACCGAGTCGGCCCAGATCTGTTCGGCCTCGTCGTCGGTCGTGTGCACGGTGACCCACATCCGGTCGCCGTCCAGGCCGAGACGTTCGGTCAGGAACTCCCACGCCCAGGGGATCGCCTCTGGCTTGAAGTAGTCACCGAAGGAGAAGTTCCCGAGCATCTCGAAGAACGACAGGTGGCGCGGAGAACGACCGATCGCATCGAGATCGTTGTGCTTGCCGCCCGCCCGCACGCACTTCTGCACCGAGACTGCCCGCGGTGGGTCGTACGGAACCGGTTCCTCTCCCAGGAAGTACGACACGAACGGCATCATCCCCGAGTTGGTGAACATCGGCGCAGAGGGATGGGTGGGGATGAGGCTGGCCGACGGCACCACCGTGTGGGCGCGTTCGGCAAAGAACTCGTTCCAGGCCGCGCGCAGCCCGTTTGCGGTCGACACCTCCGAGGTCACTTGACTCTCACGGTTTCTGGTCTCTCGGTCAGGGGACTCGCGGTTGGGGCCGACATGGTCCCGCAAGGTTACCGACCGCGTACCCGTTGCGGAACAGGGCGCAGGTGGCGATGGCGCAGATCGACCGATGCATCGGTGCCGTGGAGCCGGCTCCGGAGCTCCAACTCCCGTTCCGACATCGCTTCGCGGCCCTCCCCCACGGCGGAGACCACGGCCCGCGCAGCGGCACGGGCACCTCTGCCCGCCACTGCCACCACCTGTTCGGCACCCAGGTCCTCGATCGCACCCCGAACCCGTCGCTGCGCCCACACGGTGCCCGAAGCACCTGCTGCAGCACCGAGTCCCATCCAGAACAGTCGTCGCATCCCCCCATGATGGCTCAGGTCGGAGGGTGGCACCGGCCATCCCGGTTAGCGTTGGACCCCGATGCAGCTACTCATCCTCCAGGACAGCGACGGCGGGTCGTCCGTGTCGCCCTCCGATGTGGTCACCGGCCTGGACGGCTGTGGCAACGACGACAGCGTCTGTGCCTGGGTGCGCTCGGTCACGGGCAACGAGACCGCAGCGGATGTGACCTCGTTCTTCATGGAGAACGTCGCGTCCATGGTCGTGATCGTGCTCGTCGCGCTCGTCGGCCTCTGGTTGATCAAGCGCGTCATTCGCCATGGAATGACGAGGCTGGCCCAGGGCGCGCAGGTGCTACGACCCGATCAGCGGGCGGTCGACCTCACAGAGCGCGAGAAGGCAGAACGGCACCAACGCGAGCTGAGGGTCGAGAAGCGGACCCAGACGCTTGGCGGTGTGCTGGTCGCCATCTCGCGGGTGTTCGTCTGGGGAGTCGCGTTCATCCTCATCCTCGGGGAGCTGGGCATAAACCTCGCCCCGCTCGTCGCTGGGGCCGGCGTGGCCGGCGTGGCGCTCGGATTCGGCGCCCAGAAGGTGGTCGGAGACTTCCTGTCGGGAATGTTCATGATCGCGGAGGACCAGTTCGGCGTCGGAGACATCATCGACCTCGGCGAGGCCACCGGGACCGTGGAACGGATCACGCTGCGCACGACGGTCCTGAGGGACATCTACGGAACGGTGTGGCACGTGCCCAACGGCGAGGTCCAACGCGTGGGCAACATGAGCCAGGAGTGGTCCAAGGCCCTGCTCGACGTAGGCGTCGCCTACGGCACCGACACCGACGTGGCTTCGGAGGTTCTGATGGCATGTGCCACCGAACTCTCGACCGACCCCGAATGGGCTGACGCCTTCCTCGACGATCCCGAACTCCTCGGTGTCGAGACGCTGGCACCGGACGCGGTCACCATTCGGATCTCGGTTCGCACGCGGCCGGCCGAACAGTTCCGGGTGCAGCGAGAACTCAACCGACGCTTCAAGCGGGTGCTCGACGAGGCCGGTATAGAGATCCCGTTCCCCCAGCGAACGGTGTGGGTGCGCAGTGACGACGACCCTGTCACACCCGACTCCTAGGTTCGTCCGATGAGTGAATCCACGCTGAGGGTGATCCAGAAGCTGCTGAGTCGTGCCGAGGCAACCGAGTTCGAGTCCGAACGCGACTCCTGTCTGGCCAAGGTGGCGGAGTTGATGGCCCGATACTCGATCGAGGACGCGGTGCTGGCGGCCGCGGACGAGGGTGATGCCGCTGCCCGACGACCCACCGAGCGACTCCTGGTGGTACCGGCGCCGTATGCGGCGCGCAAGGTCTCCCTGTTCGGCGCGGTCGGCCAGAACTGTGGCTGCACGGTGATCGACGTCGGCAACGATGACGACGGCCAACGCCGCGTCGCAATGGTCGGCTTCCCCGGCGATCTCGAGCGCGCCGAGGTGCTGATCACCTCGCTGCTGGTGCAGATGACCCGTGAGATGCTCGTTGATCCCTCCCCGCCTGACACCCGCGCCCCCAACCGGCGCAAGGGAGGAAGGTCCCCGGGTGCAACCGCTGCCTGGCGGCGGAGCTTCATCACCGGGTTCACCACCCGGGTGAACCAGCGGTTGGCAGCTGCGATGGATCTCGAGAAACAGCGGGACCACGCCGGAGCCGCAGGCCGGCCCTCCCCCAGCGGCTCGTCGGTGGCGCTGGTCCTCGCGCGGCGCGACCAGGAGGTCGACACCGAGGTGCGGCGACGCTACCCACATCTTCGCTCGAGACGCATGGACGCAGGTTCTTCCGCAGGCGGTCATGCCGCAGGACGACGCGCCGGAGACCGTGCCAGCCTGGGTTCCCCCGAGGTGGGTGGCCGGCGGGCACTCCCCCGGTGAGCAGCGGTTACGACCTCGCCTCCCGTCAGGTCTACGAGGCGGAGGCCGAGGCGCTCCGGATCGTTCCCATTCGCCGCTTCAGCCGCTTCGCCCAGATCGAGACCTACGTACAGACGCTGGTGCTGGGCCAATGGTGGTCAGAGCAGTTCCCGACCGCCCCACTGGAGGTCCACCTGGAGCGTCGGAGCTCCGGCGCCACCTACTCAGCGGCGCACCTCCCGAGCCACGACGTGGGCGTGATCCACCTGGTCGACGGAAGCGGATGGGGGCTCGAGACCGTGCTGCACGAACTGGCGCACGTGGCCGCCGGGGTCGGCGACGGTCACGGTGCACGCTTCAGGGCGGCGCTGCTCGATCTCTGGCGCCGGGAGGCCGGAATCGAGGCCTGGGCAGCCCTTCGGGCAGCTCTGGAACGCGCCAACACCGACTGAGGACGCTCAGCCGCGACGTGTGCTGCGGCCGCCGAGGCGCCGCGCGGCACGTCGGGTGCCCTCGGCCAGCGCGGCACCCTTGATCACCGGCGTGGTGATGGCGCGATAGGTCGCCCCGGTGGTGCCGTCGACGCGCTCCGCTATTCCGGTGGACAGGTCCAGGAGGTGCTCCACCCGGTCCACCTCACCGGCGGCCCGCACCGCGGAATCGGCCAATTCTGCGACCAGCGGCTCCGCAGCAGCCCGGAAGGACTCAGATGCAGCCTCGAGCTCCACCGCGGCATCTCGCAGTCGGGTCGCGGCTGCGAAGAAGGCCACGCAACCGCCGGCGAGCGCGATCGCGCCCAGCACAGCTGCTGCCACCGCCACTACCTCGATCGCGGTCATTGGTCCCGTTCTCCCTCGTGCTCTGGTTCACCGGCGTGCGTGCCGTACCCCATCTTGGCGGATCCGAGCTCCGAGGTGCGGTCCATCCAGGCGGCGACCAACGCGCCCTCGCGTCCGTGCCTGCCGGGCCGGTAGTAGGTGGCGCCTTCCAGCTCAGCGGGCAGGTAGCGCTGGGGGACCCAGCCGCGCGGGTCGTCGTGGGGGTATTCGTAGCCGACGCCGTGCCCCAGTCCGGCCGCAGAGCGGTACGAACCGTCGCGCAGGTGCGGTGGCACCTCACCCACGGGCCCCGACCGGACCTGCTCCACCGCACGGCCCAACCCGGCATAGGCGCTGTTCGACTTGGGAGCCAGTGCCAGGTGCACGGTTGCGTGCGCGAGGTTGATCCGGGCCTCCGGTAGCCCTACGTACTCCACCGCGCGCGCAGCGGCCTCCGCCACCAACAGGCCCGAGGGGTCGGCCAGTCCCACGTCCTCCGAGGCCGCTATGACCAGACGGCGGGCCACGAAGCGAGCATCCTCACCCGCTTCGAGCATCCTGGCCAACCAGTGAAGCGCGGCGTCGGGATCCGACCCACGGATCGACTTGATGAAGGCCGAGACGACGTCGTAGTGATCGTCGCGTCCGTAGCGGACCGCGGCCACACCGAGCGCCGCCTCGGCATCGCCCAGGGTCACGTTCGCCACCGCACCCGGAGCCTCACCGGCTCGTTCGGAGCGTGAGCGAGCCAGGGCCACCGATACCTCCAGGCTCGTCAGGAGGTGTCGGCCATCGCCACCGGCGGCACCGACGAGGTGCTCCACGGCCTCATCATCAGCGGTCACCGATTCGGCCTCCAGCCCCCGTCTCAGGAGCTTCTCCAGGGCCTCGGCGTCCAGCGGGCGGAGCCTGAACAACGTCGAACGGCTCATCAGCGGAGGGTTGACCTCGAAGGTCGGGTTCTCGGTGGTGGCCCCGATGAGTACCACCAGGCCGGTCTCGACCGCGGGCAGCAGGGCGTCCTGCTGGGCCTTGTTGAACCTGTGGATCTCGTCCAGGAACAGGATCGTGCCGCGGTCCTCGGTGCCGAGCCGCTCCTGTGCCGCAGCGGTGACCGAGCGGATGTCCTTCACCGACGCGGTGACCGCCGAGAGGGCCTCGAAGGCCTTCGATGACGCGTGGGCCAGCAACCTGGCCAGAGTCGTCTTTCCCGTGCCGGGCGGACCCCAGAGGATCACCGAACTCAGGCGGTCCGTGGCCACCAGCGCGCGAAGGGGCTTGTCTGCGCCCAGGAGATGGTCCTGGCCCACCACGTCGTCGAGGCTCAGGGGCCGGAGTCGGTCAGCCAACGGCCCGCGTGCCGCCAGGCGCTCGGAAGCCGCGGCGGTGAACAGGTCGTCCATGGGGAGATGCCTCAGGTTCCCTGGGGCAGCAACCTCAGACCGAGCTCCTCCAGGTGGGCCCGGTCGATCGGACCCGGCGCAGAGGTGAGCGGGTCGCCTCCCGACTGGGTCTTGGGGTAGGCGATGACCTCGCGGATGTTGTCCGCGCCCAGGAGCAGCGCGACCAGGCGGTCGAGCCCGAAGGCGAATCCCGCGTGTGGCGGCGCGCCGTACCTGAAGGCCTCGAGGAGGAACCCGAACTTGGCATTCGCCTCCTCGGGAGCGATTCCCAGCAGGTCGAAGATCCGGCTCTGCACCTCTGCGCGATGGATACGCACGCTGCCCGACCCGAGTTCCCAGCCGTTGAGCACCAGGTCGTAGGCCTGTGAGCGGACCGCCAACAGCTCCTCGGGTCCACCGTCGAGCAATGCAACGTCTTCGTCGTGGGGCATCGTGAAGGGATGGTGTGCGGGCACGGGTCGCCCCGAGGTCTCATCGACGTCCTCGAACAACGGGAAGTCCACGACCCAGAGAAAGCGGAGACCACCCTCGTTGACCGCAGGACGTCCGAGCTCGAGCCGGAGCAGGCCGAGCACGTGGCAGGTTCTGTGCCAGTCGTCGGCCACCAGGTAGCAGAGATCACCGGCCTCGGCGCCCAGTCGGTCCGCAATCGCGGCGAGTTCCTCCTCCGAGAGGAACTTGGCGATCGGAGACGACAGCGACACTCCCCCACCGTCGGCTTCCTCGACCCGCATCCAGACGAGCCCCTTGGCCCCCCAGCGCTTGGCCGACTCGGTGAGGTCGTCGAGGCGGTTGCGGCTCGTCGACTCCGACCCACCCCGGTGCACGATCCCCTTGATCGACGCGGCCTTGAACGCGTTGAAACCCGTGTCGACGAACACCTCTGTGAGGTCGACCAGCTCCATGTCGAAGCGGATGTCCGGCTTGTCCGAGCCGTAGCGGTCCATGGCCTCTCGCCAGGTGATCCTCGGAATGTCACCGATCGGTTCCCCCCCGACGGCTGCCACTGCGGCGCCGACCGCCGTGGTCACCGAATCCAGCACGTCCTGTTGACCCGCGAAGCTCATCTCGAGATCGAGCTGGGAGAACTCGAACTGGCGGTCCGCCCGCAGGTCCTCGTCGCGCATGCAGCGGGCGATCTGGTAGTAGCGGTCCAACCCACCCACCATGCAGAGCTGCTTGAAGAGCTGCGGGCTCTGGGGCAGGGCGTAGAAGTTCCCCGGATGCAGCCGACTCGGAACGACGAAGTCGCGCGCCCCTTCGGGGGTCGACGCGATGAGCATCGGTGTCTCCACCTCCACGAAACCCTGGCCGTCCATCGAGGAACGGATCGCGGAGGAGATCCGGGCACGCTTGCGCAGGTTGTCCTGCATGGTCTCGCGGCGCAGATCCAGGTAGCGGTGACGGAGCCGGATCGTCTCATCGACCTCCTCGGCGCGTTCGTCGAGGGGGAACGGAGGTGGCTCTGCCACCGACAGCACCTCCACCGTGCAGTCGGTCAGCTCGACCTCACCGGTGGGGAGTTTGTCGTTCACGGTCCCATCGGGGCGAGCGGACACCGTCCCGGTGACCGAGAGGACGTACTCGCTGCGCACGTCCACCGATCCGTCGACCACGCACTGGAGAAGACCCGTGTGGTCGCGCAGGTCGACGAAGGCCAGGTGCTCGCCGTGCTCCCGGCGACGCCCGACCCAGCCGCACACGGTGATCGTGCTGCCGATCTCCGAGGCCCGGGGCTCGCCGCACATGTGCGTTCGCATCTCGGTACTGGATCCACTCACGTTTATGGCCTCACTCGTCTGGTCTCACTTGACTGGTCTCGCTGGACCGGGCCGCCAACCTGGCGACCAGTTCTGATCTCGGAACGCTCTGCTGTGCTGAGTCACCCGCGGTGTCGCTGTGATCGCGGAGCCTCCTGAGGGTCACCGCAGCGGCTGCCACCTCGTCCTCACCGACGATCACGGCGTAGAGCGCCCCGCTGCGATCAGCCGATCGCATCTGGGCCTTCATGGAGCCGCCCCCGAAGCGACGGTCCGCAGACAGACCTGCCGCCCGCAGTTCGTGGGTGATGTCGCGGGCCTGGGAGCCGTCGGTGAGGTCCACCACGAACACGTCCAGGTTCGACTCGGGCTCGCCCAGCACCCCTTCGGCCTCGGCAGCCAGGAGGATCCGGTCGACGCCCAGGGCGAATCCGATGCCGTCGGTGGGCTTGCCACCGAGGTCCTCGGCCAGCCCGTCGTAGCGACCACCTCCGCCGATGGCGTTCTGTGCAGCGTCGAGGGCGTCGGCGGTGAACTCGAAGGTCGTGCGTCGGTAGTAGTCGAGTCCGCGCACGAGCCTCTCGTCGATCCTGTAGGGCACACCGAGTGCGTCCAGGCCGGCCTTCACCCGGGCAAAGTGCTCCGCTGCCGACGGGGAGAGGAACTCGGCGATCTTGGGGGCGGTCTCGATCACGGAGCGTTCCTCGCGACGCTTCGAGTCGAGAAGACGTAGCGGGTTCCGCTCGAGCGTGGCCAACGATGCTTCGGACAACTCGGCTCGGTGTGCGTCGAAGTGTGAGGCGACCGCCTCGGAGTACCGCACCCGGTCATCGTGTTCGCCCAGGGTGTTCAGCAGCAGGGTCACCTGCCGTAGGCCGATCGCCTCGAAGAAGTACCAGGCCAGGGCGATGACCTCGACGTCGAGGTCTGGATCGTCTGCTCCCAGCACCTCGACCCCCACCTGGTCGAAGCTGCGGTAGCGGCCCTTCTGGGGCCGCTCGTGGCGGAAGTTGGTTCCGGCGTAGAACACCTTCCAGGGGGTCAGCGGCTTGTGCTGGACGAAGGCCCGGACCACCCCTGCTGTCATCTCCGGGCGCAACGCCACACGCGTGCCGTCGCGGTCGGTGAACTCGTACATCTCCTTGGTGACCACGTCGGTGGCCTCGCCGACGCGTTCGAACACGCCCAGGTCCTCGAGCAACGGTGGCACCACTTCGCGGTAGCCGGCGGCCCTGGATGTGGCCACGAAGCGATCCACCAGGTCACGTCGGCGCGCCGAGTCGGGCCAGAGGACATCGCGCATGCCCGTGAGGCTCTGGAACTTCTGTGGTCGGTCGCCGCTCACGGCGTGCAACGCTACCGGCGGAACGACTCGGCCAGTGAACGCACCTGTGTGAGCAGATCGTCCTCGTGCCAGTGGTAGATCGTCGGGACCTCCGTCGCCTCCTGGTGGGCGTGGGCGATCCAGTCCATCACCCGGTGGCAGTCGTCGGCCTCGGTCATCTTGGTGAGTTCCCCGAGAACGCAACACGGACGGGCAGGATCCAGCGAGATGGCAACCGGCAGGACGTAGTCGCACGAACGCATCAACTTGATGGTTCCGTCGTAGAGGGGCTGCAGGTGCAGCGTGGACTCCTCGGGTGGCTCGTCGCCCCGCCGCTTGAGCCAGCTGTTGCGCGCCTTGGTCATGAGGCCTGCGGCGAGGGAGAGGTCCTGGGAGCCGCTGGCGGCCATCGCCAGCACCTGGCCACCCTTGGCGAGCTGTTCGCCCAGTTCATGGCGCATGACGATGTTGTTGGCGCGGGAGGTATCGGCATCGAGCTTCGCCCGCTTGCGGCTGGCGGTCTGCGGGATCGACAGGAAGGTGCGCGCCCCGATCTGCAGTACCTGCATCGCGGGCACCCCCAGAGCGGCCTGGGTGACGACCATGCGGGAAACCAGCACGTTGATCCGGTCGGCCAGGTCATCGAGTTCCACGCGGTCGCCCAGCACCCCGAAGGTGCGGTCCGGGTCACACATGGCGAGCAGGAAAGCCCCAAGTACGAGGGCGATGTCGATGATCTCACCATGGTTGGTGACGAGTGCAACGTTCTGGTTCTCGCTGAACAGGAGGTTGCGCACGCTGTTGAACAGGTGGTCGTTGCGCGGATCGGCGAACGGTTCCGCCAGTATCCGGTCGAACTCCGGGAACGCCGCGTGTGCGTACAGGTCCACGGTCTCGAGTCCACTCGGGTCGGGATCGACCTTCACGCAGGTGGGATCGTGGAACTCGAGCGCCGGTGTGTAGTCCAGGGTCTGGAGCAGGTCGTGGTGTCCGGGCCGCACGAGCGAGAGCAGCGCCTTGTAGGCGCTCTCGGGGTCGAGGCCGGCCAGCACTGCCCGCGCTGCCACGAGCGGGTCCTGCACGGTCTCGGGCGCGGCGTCGCGTTCGGGTTTGCGACGCTCACCCTTGGGCTTTTCCTTGTCGCCGCGCTCACCGCGCGACTTGCGCGAAGAACGCTTGGAACGAGGGCCGCTCTCGGGCTCGGACTCGGGTTCGTCCTTCACGCCGTCGCCATCTGTGGCTTCGTCATCGCCCACCACCCTCAGGTTGGGGCGCTCGTCGTCGGTATCTGGGGGGAGTTCGCTCTGGGTCATGGTTGGTAGTAGAGGCTACCCCCGGTGCCCTCACCCGAGGCGCTCGGCGTGAACCGGGCAACCCGGTCCACGCCCAGCCTCAGGCTACGTCGAGCAACTTCGTGGCTTGACCCGAGCTCGCGTTGTTGCCCCCGGACCCACCGGATCCGATCGTCACCTGGGTGCCGAGATCGCCGGCGAAGGTGATCGAGCCAGTGCCGGTGCTGAGCATCGCGATGCTCGGGCCACCCGCACCGCCGCCACCGTTACCACCGGTGCCGCCGTTGCCACCGCCGCCGCCGCCACCGCCGCCGCCCGACGAAGCGTTGCAGCAGGTGCCGGCAGCACCGTTACCGCCGCTGGCGCCGTTGGCATTGGGGGCACCACCGGATCCGCCGGAACCCGGGGACCCGGTCACGTTGTCTGCCTTGGCACCGTTGCCGCCCTTGCCCCCGGACCCACCGGGTGCACCTGCCTGGCCGTTGCCGCCGTTGCCACCATTGCCGCCGTCCGCTGTGCTCAGGGTGGTGTCGGCGTCGATCGAGACCGTGGAGTTGTTGCTGTAGATGGCGAACGAACCGCCGCCGCTGGTGCCGCCGGTACCGCCGCCGCCGCCCTGGCCACCGCCGCCGCCCTTGCCACCTGCGCCGCCGCCGGTCCATTGACCTGCACACCAGAAGCCGTCACAGGCACGGCCGCCGCCGCCGCCACCACCGCCGCCGCCGCCGTTGCCACCACCGGTGCCACTGCTGCCGTTGGTGGGTGAGTAGACGTCAGCGAAGTTCGCTGTTCCGGGGCTGCCGGTGTTGCCCGAGGATCCGTTGGGACCCTTGGCACCGCCGGCCGCACCGCCACCGCTGTAGTTGCTGTTGGAGGTGCAGTTGTTGCAGCCCCCGCCTCCGCCGGCACCGCCGTTGGCGCCGTTGGCGCCGGCGTTGCCTTCGCCACTACCGCCGTTGCCTCCGGCGTTGGCGCCGGTGCCACCACCGGTCGCTCCGGAGGGGACGCTGTGCTGGCCACCATTGCCGCCGTTGGCGCCATTCGATCCGGGAGTGAGGGCACCACTGGGAGTGGTGCCTGCAACACCGGAGTTGCCTGCGGCAGCCGCGATATTCGAATTCTCTATCTCTAGGGTCGAGCCGGTGGCGCGCACGCCATAGGCGCTGGCACCCGCCCCGACCGGGGAACCACTGTTGATCGTGAGGTCTGCCAGGGTCGCTCCTGCCGACGCCCCGTCGGCGAGCACGCCGGTACCGTTGCCGGTCACGGTCGTCGTTCCGGTTCGGCCGTCGAAGTCGTTCTCGTAGCCACCGCGCACGGTCACGTCACCGTTGAGGGTGAAACCGCCGTAGGAGCCACTCGACACCTGGACGACGCCCTTGCCTGCAGCGTTGGCGTTCGCCACGCCCTGGCCGATCGTGGCGCAGGGCGAGCCGAGCAATCCACAGGCTCCGCTGTCGGCCCCGCCGGAGGAATCCACGAACACCGTGTCGCCGGCGATGCCATCGACTCCGTCACAGTCACTGTCGGTGCCGTCGTCATCGAGCGGATCGGGGGCGCCGGGGTAGGTGTCCTGTTCGCTGTCGTCACAGTCGGTCGGCGGGGAGAACCCGTCGCCGTCGTTGTCCTGCACCACGTTGATGCTGACCGAGGCGGTGTCGGATGCGCCGTCGTCATCGGTGACGGTCAGGGTCGCGGTGAAGGTCCCATCGGTGGTGTAGGTGTGCGTGGGAGCCGCTGCGGTCGACGTGGTGCCGTCACCGAAGTTCCACATCACCGAGGCGATCGATCCGTCGGGGTCGTTCGAACCCGACGAGTCGAAGTCCACATCCAGCGGATAGGCACCGGTCTGGGGGTTGGCCGAGATCGCCGCTGTCGGGGCCTGGTTGGGCACCACCGAGACGGTGACCGATGTGGTGTCCGAATCGCCGTCATCGTCGGTCACGGTGAGCGACACCCCGAAGGTGCCGGTCGAGTTGAACACGTGGTCGGGACTGACCGCCGAGCTGGTCGCGCCGTCAGCGAAGTCCCAGTCGTAGCTGACGATCGTGCCGTCGGCATCACTCGAACCGCTTCCGTCGAACGCCACCGAGGTCCCCACCTTGGCGGTCAGCGGAGTGGCCGTGGCCGATGCCGTTGGGGCCTGGTTCGGGGTGACGGTGATGGTCAACGAGTCGGTATCGGTCGCACCGTCGTCATCGGTGACGGTGAGGCTGACCGTGTAGGTACCCGGATCGGTGTAGGTGTGCGTTGGCGCTGGCGAAGCCGAGGTATCTCCGTCGCCGTAGTCCCACACCACAGATGTGACCGAGCCGTCAGGATCGCTCGAACCACTGGAGTCGAAGCTCACCACGAGGTCCTCGGGACCCGATGTCGGGGTCGCATCTGCTACCGCGGTCGGTGCCACGTTGGGCACACCGACGTTGATCGTCACGAGGTCGGTGCCGGTCGCACCGTCATCGTCGGTCACGGTCAGCTCGGCGGTGTAGACCCCCGCAGTCGCGTAGGTGTGTGCCGGCGCAACGTCGGCGGAGCTGTCACCGTCACCGAAGTCCCACGAATAGGAGACGATCGTGCCATCGGAGTCCGAAGAGGCGTTTCCACCGAAGAACACCTCGAGCGGCGCGTGTCCGGAGGTGGGCGTCGCCTGCACGTCCGCGAGCGGGGCGACGTTGTCGGCCACCGAGATCGCGAGGGTTGTCGAGTCCGTGGCTCCGAGGTCATCGGTGACCGTGAGGGTGACGGTGTAGGAACCCTCGATGGTGAAGGTGTTCTGGGCCGTAGCGCCGCTGGCGGTGTTGCCGTCTCCGAAGTCCCACTCGTGCGAGACCACGGTGCCGTCGACATCCGAGGAGGTCGAGCCGTCGAAGTTCACGGTCAGCGGGGTCTTGCCGGACGTGGCATCGGCCTGCGCGACCGCGGTCGGCGCCTGATTGGCATTGACCGTGATGTTGATCGAGTCGGACGTGACAGCGCCGAGATCGTCGGTCGCCGTGACGGTCGCGGCGTAGGTACCCACAGCGGCGTAGACGTGGGTCGGATCTGCGTCGGTCGAGGTGTTTCCGTCTCCGAAGTCCCATTCGACACTGGCGATCGTGCCGTCGGAATCAGCGGCGTTGGATGTGAAGTTCACCGTGAGAGGAGCGAGGCCGCTGGTGACGTCAGCCGCGGGCGCGACCGTCGGGGGCTGGTTCCCCGGAGTCACCGTGATGTCGACGGTCTCGGTGTCGGTCAGCCCCTGGTCATCTGTGACGGTCAGCACCACCGTGTAGACGCCTTCGGCCACGTACACGTGGCTGAACTCGTCGAGGGTCGAGGTGTCACCGTCGCCGAGGTCCCACTCATAGGAGACGATCGAGCCGTTGTCGGTGCTCGAGAGCGCCGAGAACTCGACCTCGAGGCCGGGAGTCCCAGTGGTGACGGAGGCGTCTATCACCGCCACCGGAGGCCAGTTCGTCGGCGTGGTCGGAGGGGTGCAAGCACCCGCTACCAACACAGCAGCGCCAAAAATGCACAGCAGAGCAAAGGACCTAGCACGCATCGCGTATCTCCCTGATTCACGCCCCTTCGCCTTGGGGCTGTGACAAATGTCTAGTGGCTCCGGATACGCGGGGCAAGCAATCCGCCCAGACGAGGGGGCCCCCAGCGCTCAGGTGATGTTCAAGGACGACCAGATGATTGTTGGCTCGACTGGCAACCCTTGGTGGCCGGACCATGCGCTCGGCGCAGGTTGTGCGAGGTGGACCGTCACTCCGACCTTGTCGCGATCACACCGTTGATCGCAGCCACCGAGTCAGAACGGAACACCCCCGCCATGCGTAGCTCTGTTGTTCCTGGTTCGGCGTTGGTCGCGGCGATCGTCGCCGTTTCCGCCGACCGGGCGACCAGAGCCACCAGACCGAGGGGAAAGAACAGGATGGCAACAAGAACCGCCCAGACGGGCACTGTTTGACGTTCCAGGGTGACCACCCCGCCACCGCCCCCGCGCAGGGAGGTCGCCTTCAGACCCGCCAGAGCTAGTTGCAGGTCGGCGAGCACCTCACCGGGTTCACCCCGAACCAGCGCTGTCTGAGGTGCCAAAATGCGGGCGCCGGCGCCACCCTGGACCGACCTCACGACAGCCCAGACAACAAACACCGCCACGGCGGCAAACACCACAACGATCAGCCACTCGTTGCCTGAGAACACGCTCTCCAAACTCCCTCTCACCGATTGCGAGCACACCGTACTTCGCTCGGAGGTGACGTTGACCGGCAGCCAGAGCATCCGTTCCCGCGAGTACACAGACAGCGGCAAGGATCGGTAGCTGGTGGTCCTCGAGGTCGATTACCCCGGCCAGTCGTTCCACAGCTATCAAGCCGGCGGTGCCGCACTGTGCTGGCAACCGGCCCGGGTGAGAACCTCATGAGGCGCATTGCGGGGACAGAAGTTCGCAGAACCCACTGGCCCACGCGGGACCCGGGGCAGGGGGTCCCTCCCGTGGGTCAACTGCTTCGATGTACCAGGACTTCGAGTGCTGCCCGGTCCGGTCGTTGCCGTAGCCACACGGCTACATCGGCGCGATTGCAGGGCGATTCACCTATTGAGCCGACCCCGGAAGCACCCGATATGCGTCGTAGACGCTGTCGATGGTCCGCAGTCTGTTGAGGAGCGTCTCCAGGTGCGAGGCATCGCCCAACTCGAACTCGAAGCGCATCGTGGCGACGCGATCGGGACCGGCATGGCTCGTGCAGTGCACGATGTTGACTCGGTGCTCCGAGAGCACTGCGATCGCCTCCTGCAGCAGCTTGGGGCGGTCGAGTGCCCTCACCTCGACCAGAGCCACGAAGTCGCCGGTCTGGTCGGTGTCCCAGTCGACCTTCACGATCCGTTCGCCCTGTCCCTCCGAGAGCGACACGGCGTTGGAGCAATCCGAACGGTGCACCGACACGCCGCGGCCCCGGGTGATGAACCCGACGATCTCGTCGCCCGGAACCGGCGTGCAGCAGCGCGCCATGCGCACGAGCATGTCGTCGAACCCCTCGACGTGGACTCCAACAGAGGTGCCGCGACGGCGCCCCGGCGAGATGATGGGGCTGGCGACCACGTCCTCGCGTTCGTCTCCGGCGCTGCGCAGGAGGTTGGCCACGCGCTGGGCCACCGACTCGGCAGACACGTGCCCCTCGCCCACCGCGGTGAGCAGGGCGTCGTTGTCGGTGTACTTGAGCTGCTGGGCCACCTCCTCGATGGCGTTGCCGGCCATCACCTTGTTGGAGGGCAGCCCCGCCTTGCGCAGCTCCTTCTGGAGGGCCTCGGTGCCGGATTCGAGCGCATCCTCACGCCGTTCACGTGAGAACCACTGGCGGATCTTGGAGGCCGAGGAGCGGCTGGCGACGAACTTCAACCAGTCCTGGCTCGGACCGGCACCCTCCACCTTGGAGGTGAAGATCTCCACGGTGTCGCCCACGGCCAACTTGTGGTCGAGGGGCACCAGACGACCACCAACGCGGGCCCCGATGCACCTGTGTCCAACCTCGGTGTGGATCGAATACGCGAAGTCGACCGGCGTCGCGTCGGCGGGCAGCGTGACCACGTCTCCGTTGGGAGTGAACACGAAGACCTCGTCCTGTTCGAGGTCGATCTTCAGGTTCGCCATGAACTCACCCGGATCGGTCATCTCCTCCTGCCAGTCGACCATCCGCGAGAGCCAGGAAACGTCCTCGGACTGCCCCTCCTTGTAGTTGAAGTGCGCAGCCACCCCCCACTCCGCACGGTTGTGCATCTCGCGGGTGCGAATCTGCACCTCCACCACGCGACCCTTGGGGCCGACCACCGTGGTGTGCAGCGACTGGTAGAGGTTGAACTTGGGCATCGCCACGTAGTCCTTGAAGCGACCGGCCACGGGTGCCCACAGCGAATGGATCGTGCCCAGCGCGGCGTAGCAGTCCTTGGTCGACTCCACCACGACGCGAACGCCTATGAGGTCGAAGATCTCCTCGAACTCCCGCCCCTTGAGCACCATCTTCTCGTAGATCGACCAGAGGTTCTTCGACCGTCCGGTCACCTCGGCCTTGATACCCATCTCCCGGAGGCGGGAGGTGACCTCCACCAGTACGTCCTGGGTGTACACCTCACGGCTGGGAGTCCGCTCCGCGACCATCTGGTCGACCTCGGCGAACATCGCAGGGTTGAGGGCCGCGAAGCACAGGTCCTCCAGCTGCTGCTTCATCTCCTGCATCCCCAGGCGGTGGGCCAGGGGGGCATAGATGTCGAGGGTCTCCTGCGCGGTGCGGTTCTGCTTCACGGTGGGCAGTGCGGCGAGGGTCCGCATGTTGTGCAGGCGATCCGCGAGCTTGATGACCAGTACCCGGATGTCCTTGGCCATGGCCACGAGCATCTTGCGCATGGTCGCGGCCTGTTGGTCCTCCTTGGAATCGAAGGCGATGCGCTCGAGCTTGGTCACCCCGTCGACGATGGCCGCGACCTCACCACCGAAGCGGTCCTCCACCTCTGCGAGGGTGAGTCCGGTGTCCTCCACCGCATCGTGCAGCAGCGCGGCCGAGATGGTCGTGTCGTCCATCCCGTAGCTGGCCACGATCGAGGCGACCGCCAGTGGATGGGTTATGTAGGGCTCCCCGGAACGCCTCAGCTGGCCCTCGTGGCACTTGGCAGCCAGTTCGTAGGCGCCCGAGATGTGCTCGGTGGGTCTTTTGGGGTGGCGTCTGCGGTATTCCTCGACGATGCCCTGCAGTTCCATCGCCTCGGGAAGCGTGTGGCGCCTCCAGGGAAGAACTCGGGTCATCGTGGGCATGTACCCAAGCTACAGCGAGTCAGCGCCTCTTCTTCTTGCGCGGCCGCGGTGGATGGCCCCGGTGCGTCAGGGGCTGGCCGGTCCTGGGCGCTGCCTTGTCGCCTCCCGGCGATCCCGTGTCCGCCACAGAATTCGCGATGGTCGCGGGCGTCGCCGGCTTGGACTCCGATCCGACGCCGTACCAAGCGGTGTCGGACACGTCCACCCCCTTGGCCGCCATGCGGGATCGGACCTCGCGCCAACGGCCTTCGCGTTCCTTGAGCGCCGTCGTCAACGGCGATGCCACGAACATCGACGAGTAGGTACCCAGAACCAGGCCGATCAGCAGGGCCAGCGAGAAATCGGCCAGGGCCTGCTGACCGAAGATCAGCTTGCCCACGATCAGCATCGAGATGATGGGCAGCACGGTCGTGATGCTCGTGTTGACCGAACGCATGGCCACCTGGTTGAGCGAACGCCGCATGACCGCGGTGTAGGTGTAGCGCCCGGTGCGCAGGAGTCTGTCCCCGTTCTCCTGCACGCGGTCGTACACCACGATGGTGTCGTACAGGGAGAACCCGAGGATCGTCAGGAACGAGATGACCGTCGCCGGGGTGATGGTGAGCTGGAACAGCGCGAAGACCCCGAGGGTGATGACGATGTCGTGAACCACGGCCACCAGAGCTGCGAAGGCCATGCGGGCCTCCATGCTCCACGTGATGTACACCGCCACGAGCGCCATGAACACGATGAGCGACTTCCCGGCCTGCCTGGAGATGTCGTCACCCCACGACGGACCCACGGTGTTGACGGTCACCTCTCCGGATTCGAGGCCGGCCGCGTCCGCGAAGGCCACCGCTGCGTCGGCACCCTCCTGCACACTCTGGGCGCCACCGGTGACACGGACGATCCTGTCTCCGTCGACCGTCGTGGCCTCTTGGACCTCCCCACCCTCGATGCCCTTGTCCGCGAGCACTTCGAGCGCCTGCTCGGCGGTGAAGTCCTGCGACGGAATCTCCCACACCGACCCGCCTTCGAAGTCGATCGACAGCTTGAGTCCCATCGTGAACAGGAGCACGACCGACGCAACCACGAGAAGCAACGAGGCCACACCCGTGAAACGGAACAACCTCGGGAAGTTGATGTCGCTCGAGTCCCGGTAGAGCTGCTTCAGCAGGCCCATCTTCTTGCCGCCGATGGGCCCCGGAACATCAGAACCTCCGGTATCGGTATCAGTCGAAGACATCTCAGGCCTCCTTCGACATCGCCATCGAGGCGGTTGGGGTCGAACCCGGCGAAGGCGCCAGGGTCAGTTTCGCCTGCATTTCCGGCTCCAGGTCGTCGATCGCTATGCCGAGCAGCTTGGGGTTGGATGCGAATCGCGACCGCGCCAGGGACATCACACCGGGTTTCAGCACGAAGTAGTGCGAGAACAGGTCGAGCAGCGTTGCGGTCCCGAGATAGAACGCGAATCCTCGCACCGGACCGACCGACAGCCAGTAGAGCACGGCCGCGCCGATCAGCGAGGAGGTGTCGGCCTTGACCACCGTGGAGTAGGACCGGGTCAGCGACTTGTGGGTCACGGACCTCACCGTCGACCCCTTGCGGACATCTTCCTTGAGGCCCTCGAACGCGACGACGGATGAGTCGACGGCGATACCGATCGAAACCACCAGACCGACCAGACCGGCGAGGGTGACCGCTGCGCCGAGCCACGACATCGCGACCCACAGCAACATCGCCGAAGTCGAGAGGCTGGCGAAGGTGAACAACGCGAGCATGCGGTAGTACAGGGCCATGTACATGAACACGGCGGCCAGTCCGACCGCACCGGCTATGAGGCCCGCCTGGAGCGCTCCCTCACCGAGGGTCGCGGAAACGGTCTCGGCCTGCTGCGGTTGCAGGTTCAGAGGCAACGAGCCGTAGCGAAGAGCCACTGCGACCGACTGTGCACTCTCCTGGTCGAAGGCACCCGAGATCTGGATCTGGTCCCGTGAGAACGTGGCCTCGTTGATGCTCGGAGCTGTCAGCACCTCACCGTCGAGGACGATCGCCAACTGACCGCGGCTTCCCTGCTGGGCCGGACAGGTGGGGTCGCCGTTGTAGCACGCAGTGGCTGCCTCGTTGAAGAGGTCGATACCCTCTTCGCCACCCCGGAACACCGGGTTGACCACCCACTCACCCTGCTGGTTGAGCCCGGCGGTGGCATCCTCCACGGCCTCACCCTCGAGCGTTCGGTCGCCGGAGGTGAAGGTGGGACCCAGCTGGTAGATGGTTCCGCTGCTGTCGGCGAGCACCACCTCCTGGTCGGCCTTGATGTCCTCCCGGGCGGTCAACTGCGTAGCCAGCTGCGTCTCGGCAGCTGCCAACTGTTGGAACTCGTCGCTCTGGACATCGACCCCATAGGAGTTCTGGGGCCCTTCTGCGGGCGTGGTGTTCTCAGGGTCCGCCTCGAGCTGGGCCTGCGCGGCGGCGACCTCCTCGTCGATCACGTCCTGTGCGGTCACATCCGCGGGAAGGCCGAGCTGGGTGCGCATCTCCTCGGCAGTGGCCTCCAGTTCGGCGCGCTGCTCGTCGGTCGGCTCGGGAGGCAGGATCGCCAGGACGGGGCGGAACCGCAGCCTGGCGGTGGTCCCGACCAGGTCGATGACGTCCTGCTGGTCGGTCGCACCCGGCAACTGCACGGTGATGGTGTTGCCCTGACGCGACACCTCGGGTTCGGTGACGCCGACCGCGTCCACACGCTTGCGGATGATCTCGATCGCCTCGTCGAGGTTCTCGGTGTCGACGTCATCCAGGACTGCGCCGGACTCATCGACCGGCTGCAGGTTGACCGACACCCCGCCCTGCAGGTCGAGGCCGAGCGTCGGCGACTTTCCCATGACGATCGTGACGACGAGCAGAAGCACTGCCAGCCCCATCACGATCAACATGTTGCGTAGTGGATGGTTGCGCACTGGATCAGTCGTTTCCGTCGCCGTCGTCGTCCGCCGACTCGTCGGCGTCGGCGTCGGGACTCGACGAGGCACCCGCCCCGGTCAGCGCACCGAGGATTCCCCCCGATGACTTGGATCCGGCGGCCTTCGGATCCGGTTCGGCGGCGAGCCTGCTCACAGCGCCGAGGGAGAACTTCACGACCACGTCGTCGTCCACCTCGAGGTGGACGTCGTCACCTTCGATGTGGTTGACCACACCGTGCATGCCTCCGATGGTCACCACCTCGTCACCAACACCGATGGCGCTCATCAGCTCGGCCTGCTTCTTCCGTTGCCTGCGCTGGGGAACGATCATCAGCAGCACGATCGCTGCCATGGGAACGACGAGGATCAGAATTCCGAGCGGGCTGCCAGAACTCTCTTGGGCGAGTATCACTAGTGGATTCACAGTTCACCGATGCTACGACGCGACAGTGGTCCAGTTGGAATCATTGCGTCGCGAGCTCCCCGGAGCCGGTCGTCGACTGCCCGGGAGCCATGCCCGCGTGGTTGGCGGCCAGTCGGAGTCGCAGCTCGCCGAGGCTGCCGCTGCGGATAGCAGCGCGGATCTGTGCCACCAGATCCATCATCCAGGTGAGGTTGTGGATCGTGCACAACGTCGCGGCACTGGGTTCACCCACCGCCGCCAGGTGTCGCAGGTAGCCGCGGGGGTAGCGCTGGCAGGTTGCACAGCGACACGACGCGCTGATCGGACGCTCGTCGGAGGCGAACTCAGCCCGCTTGATGTTGAGGCGACCCTCGTCGGTGAGCAGCGTGCCGTGCCTCGCGAGCCGCGTCGGCAACACGCAGTCGAACATGTCGACGCCCCTCGCAACGGCTTCCACGATCGACACGGGATCCCCCACTCCCATCAGGTAGCGGGGTTGGTCCCTCGGTAGCCCCGCCAGAGCGGCTTCCAGCGAGGGCAACATCTCATCGCGGCTCTCACCCACCGACAGCCCGCCGATCGCGTAGCCGTCGAAGTCGAGCGCCACGGTCACCGACGCAGATTCCGAGCGGAGCTCCGGGTCGGTACCACCCTGGACGATCCCGAAGAGCGCCTGGTCCTCGGTGCGCGAATGCACACCACGGGCGCGCTCGGCCCAGAGCGCGGTCCTCCTCACCGCATCGGAAAGGACTCTGCGGGTCGATGGGAGCGGGGCGCAGACGTCGAGCACCATCTGGATGTCGGCCCCCAGGAGCTCCTGGGTCCGCACCGCGGATTCCGGTGTCAGCAGGTGTGTCGAACCGTCGTAGGTCGACCGGAACTCCACCCCTTCATCGGTCACATCGGGATCCAGCGAGAACACCTGGTAGCCACCCGAATCGGTCAGCATGTGACGCTCGAACCCGCTGAACCGGTGGAGGCCTCCCAGGGCCGCCACGGTCTCTGCTCCGGGGCGGAGCATCAGGTGGTAGGTGTTGGCCAGCATCACATCGGCAGCGACGGTCGCGTCACTCGAGCGCAGACTGCTGAATTCATGGGTGCTGAGGGCGCGGATGGTCCCCCGAGTGCCCACCGGCATGAACGTGGGTACCTCGATCAGCCCCCGGGAGGTCCTCACCGTGCCGCAGCGCGCGTCCCCGTCAACCGCGGACTCCTCGAGTGTGAGCTTCATCCGGTCGGGCTTCCGTGCGCGGCGTCCGGGTTGCGATCCAGGAGCATCGCATCGCCGAAGCTGAGGAACCGGTAGCCCTCATCGATCGCGAGGCTGTAGAGGTCGCGCCAACCGGTGCCCGCAAAGGCCTCGATCATGGCGAGGAGCGACGAGCGGGGAAGGTGGAAGTTGGTGAGCAGCCGGTCCACCACGCGGAACTCGAACCCGGGCGTGATGAACAATGAGGTGCGCCCTGCGAGATCACCGGAGTGCGCCACCGATTCGAGGGCTCTCGTGGTGGTCGTTCCCACCGCCACCACCCGCCCACCCGCCATGTGGGTGGTGCCCACGTCGTGCCAGGTCTGCTCGGGCACCCGGTAGTGCTCGGTGTGGATCGGATGATCCTCGAGGTGCTCCACGCTCACCGGGCGGAACGTGTCGAGTCCGACCACCAACTCGACGGGAGCGACTCGGACCCCTTCGCCGGCGATGCGCTCCAGCAGGGACTCGGTGAGGTGCAGTCCGGCGGTCGGAGCGGCCGCGGAACCCGGTCGCTGCGCGTAGGTGGTCTGGTAGCGCTCGGGGTCCTCCAGTTCGCTGTGTATGTACGGCGGCAGTGGCATCTGGCCATCGGAGGCCAGGGCGCCCAGCAGGTCCGCCTCGTCATGACCCAGCGATGCCGCTCCGGTACGGCTGGGGCGCACGATCCGTCGACCCGCACCGAGGTCCTCACCGAACTCGAAGGTGAGCCTCCCCCCTGTGGATTCGGCGACCGTTCCGGGGGCGAGCTTGCGAGACGGTCGACAGAGTGCCTCCCAGGTACCGTCGCCGCGATCCTCCAGCAGCAGCACCTCACCGTTGGCCCCGCCCTCTCGGACCACCGGAACCCTCGCCGGCAGCACCTTTGTGGTGTTGATGACGAGGAGGTCGCCGGGACGCAGGAACTCGACGAGATCCCTGACGACCCGGTGCTCGACGGCCGCGGCTCCGGCGACGAGGAGCCTGGCCGAATCGCGGGGTTCGACCGGGACCTGGGCGATCCGTTCCTCCGGAAGGACGTAGTCGAGATCCGCTGCCTTCACTCCGACCACCTTCCGTCGGGTCTCAGAAGCCCATGTTCCGACCGATGATCTCCTTCATGATCTCGGTCGTTCCGCCGTAGATCGTGGTGATCCTCGAGTCGGTGTAGGCGCGAGCGATCGGGTACTCGCTCATGTAGCCGTAGCCGCCGTGCAGCTGCAGACAGGTGTCAGCGACGCGCTTCTGCAGCTCGGTGCACCACCACTTGGCCATAGACGCCTCGTCAGCGGTGAGCGTGGAGTCGTTGAGGGCCATGATGCAGCGATCGATGAAGGTCTCGGCGATCGTGATCTCGGTCTGCATCTCGGCCAGCTTGAACCGGCTGTTCTGGAAGGTGCCGATGGGCTGGCCGAACGCCTTGCGTTCCGAGGCGTATTCGATGGTCCAGCTCAGCATCGCCCGGGCGTGCGCCACTCCGGCCATCGCTATCGAGAGTCGCTCCTGGGGCAGGTTCTTCACCAGCAGCAGGAAGCCCTCGCCCTCGTTGCCGACCAGGTTCTCCGCCGGGACACGGACGTCGTTGAAGAACAGTTCGGCGGTGTCCTGGGAGTGCAGGCCGACCTTCTCGAGGTTTCGTCCGCGCTCGAACCCCTCGGCCGGGGCTTCGAGGACCAGCAGCGACATCCCCTTGTGCCGTTCCTGGGGATCGGTCTTGGCGGCCACGACGATGAGTTCGGAGTTGATTCCGTTGGTGATGAAGGTCTTCGAACCGTTGAGGACGTATTCGTCGCCGTCGCGGATCGCTGTGGTGGCCATGGATGCGAGGTCGGATCCCATGCCGGGTTCGGTCATCGCCACAGCGGTGATCTTCTCGCCGCTGGCGATGCCCGGCAGCCAACGTCGCTTCTGCTCCTCGTTGCAGTTCTCTACGAAATAGGGCATGCAGACGTCGGTGTGAAGAGTGATTCCGAGCCCGGCGGCGTTCATGTCGGCCCGGCAGAGCTCCTGGATGACGACGTTGTTGTAGCGGAAGTCCTTCACGCCCGACCCGCCGTACTCCTCGGGTATTCCCATCCCGAGGAAGCCTGCTTCGCCAGCCGCGCGGAACACCGCGGGATCCACGATTCCGTCGAGCTCCCACTTCTCGCGGTGGGGCACCATCTCGCGCTCGATGAAAGTGCGGTAGGCCTCGCGGAACAGTTCGTGTTCCTCGGTGTAGATGTCACGCTCCATGCCGGCAAGGCTACTTTCGCCGGCCCCGCCGGTTGGAGTTGGGCGTGCTATTCGAACAGCGACGGGTCACCGGCCGGGAACGCCGAGGCGGGCGGGATGAGCCCCAGGTGCCTCCAGGCGGCCGGGGTGGCGACACGACCACGCGGAGTGCGCTGCAGGAGACCCTGCTGGATCAGGTAGGGCTCGTAGACATCCTCGACCGTCTCGGTCGGTTCCGACACGGCGATGGCCAGGGTGGAGAGCCCGACGGGTCCTCCTCCGAACCCTTCACAGATCGCTCCCAGGATCGACCGGTCCACCTTGTCGAGGCCCTTCTCGTCGATACCGAAGAGCTCCAGGCCCACACACGCCATGTCGTGGTCGATGGAGCCGTCCCCATTGACCTCGGCGACGTCGCGCACCCTCCGCAGCAGTCGGTTGGCGATACGCGGGGTCCCGCGGCTGCGGCCCGCGATCTCGGCCGCTCCCTGCGAGGAGATGTCGGCGCCGAGGATGCCCGCGGCGCGCAACACGATGGTCTGGAGGTCCTCGGGTTCGTAGTAGTCGAGCCGCGCCACCAGCCCGAACCGGTCCCGCAGCGGTCCGGTGACCAGTCCGGTCCTGGTCGTGGCTCCCACCAGGCAGAACCGTGGCAACTCGAGGCGGATCGAGCGCGCTGCTGGGCCCTTGCCCAACACGATGTCGAGTTGGTAGTCCTCCATCGCGGGGTAGAGCACCTCTTCCACCGAGCGCGACAGACGGTGGATCTCGTCGATGAACAACACGTCTCCGGCGGACAGCTTGGTGAGGATCGCCGCCAGGTCACCGGGGCGCTCCAGTGCCGGACCCGAGGTGATCTGCAGTTCGACCTCCATCTCGGCGGCAACGATCCCCGCCAGGGAGGTCTTGCCCAGACCGGGCGGCCCCGCGAACAGGAAGTGGTCGGCTGCCTGCTGGCGTCTGCGCGCCGCCTCGAGGATGACCGACAGGCGCGCCTTCAGCTCCGGCTGGCCCACGAACTCCGACAGACGACCGGGCCGGAGCGACAACAAGGGATCAGCATCGGCGGAACCGTCCGGGTCCGGTTCGATCGCAGCGGTGTCCTCGTCGTCACCGAGCGGGGCCGGATCCAACAGTTCGTCGCGTGCCATCAGGCGACCGCCAGTCGGCGAAGAGCTTCGCGGAGGGCCTCACCGGAGTCGTCGGCCGGGAGGTCGGCCAGTACGCCGGCTATCTCCTCACTGCCGTAACCGAGACCGACCAGGGCTTCGCGAACGTCGCTGCGCACCGAATCGGGCCGGTCGGCTCCTGTTGCGGTCGACCGCGTCGCGTCGCTCACATCTATGTCGGCGACGGTGAGCTTCGACCGCAGCTCCACCAGGAGCCTCGCAGCGGTCTTCTTGCCCACCCCGGGCACCAGGCAGAGCGCACCGACGTCTTCCGCTGCAACGGCCTCGGCCAGCGCGGTCGGCCCGTGGACCGACAGGATCGCGAGCGCCATCGAGGGACCCACCCCGTGCGTTGCGATCAAGGTCTCGAACACCTTGCGCTCATCCGCGGAGGAGAACCCGTAGAGCACCGCTGCGTCCTCGCGGATGTGGTGGTGCACCTGCAGGAAGACCTCCTCGCCCACCGTCGTGCCCGCTGCGGTTGCCGGGGTGACCTGCAGTCGGTACCCGAGGCCGGCCACCTCCACCAGGAGCTCGGTGCCGTCGCGCGAGAGCAGCTCGCCACGTACCGAACCGATCATCGTGCCGCCACCCGGGACGTGTACGCACCAGCGATCGCCACGTGTGCAAGGGCCACCGCTGCGGCATCGGCCGCATCGGCGGGGCGCGGTGGCTCGGGTAGGTCCAACAACAACTGCACCATCTTCTGCACCTGCTCCTTGTCAGCGCCCCCGTAACCCGCCACGGCACCCTTGACCTCGTTGGGCGAGTACTCCACCACATCCATTCCGCGGCCTGCAGCCTCGGCCATCACGACGCCGGCGGCCTGGCCCACCGACATCGCGGTTCTCACGTTCACCTGGAACAGCACCCGCTCGATGGCGAGGGACTGCGGCGAGAACTCCGACAGCAACTGGCGGATGTCGCCGACGAGTTCGGCCAGTCGGTTGGGCGTCGGGTCGGAGGGGGCGGTGCGCAGCACGCCCAACGCCACCGGGACGCTGCGCCGACCGTCCGTGCGCAGCACGCAGTAGCCACAACGCGACAGGCCGGGGTCGACTCCGAGAACGAACACAAGTTCGACGCTAGTCCCCCACCCCGGCCGATCCGCGGAAATTCTGGAGTCGGATCGCACTCCCGCCGATGCACAGTGCTGATGGACACGAACCCCCCGCACACCAACGCCATAGTGGAACTCAGTGGGATCGGCCATTCCTTCGGGGCCACCGAGGCCCTCAAGAACCTGGACATGTCTGTTCCCGAGGGACGCATCACCGTGCTGTTGGGACCCAACGGTGCAGGAAAGACCACGACCGCCAGGGTCGTGACGGGTGCGTTGACGGCCGACAGCGGTCGGGTGCGGACCTTCGGCCGGGATCCGGTCACCGAGGGTCATCTCGTGCGTCCGCACTGCGGTGTGGTCTCGGCCAAGCCGGCGCTGTACGACCGGCTGAGTGGACGCGACAACCTCGACTACTCGGCCGAGCTCTACGGAGTGAAGACCGACAAGGAGCGACGGATACGAGACGCCGCAGGGCGTTTCGGTATCGATGCGGCGCTCGACGACCTGGTGGGGGGCTACTCCACCGGGATGAAGACCCGCCTGGCCCTGGCGCGGTCGATCCTGCACGATCCGCGCCTGCTGCTGTTCGACGAACCGACCTCGGGCCTGGACCCCGAGTCGTCGTCCGCGGTACTCAGCTACATCCGCGACATGACCACCGAGGGTCGAACGGTCGTGATGTGTACGCACCTGCTCAGCGAAGCAGAGGGCCTGGCCGATCACATCGTGATCATGGAGGGCGGCACCGACCTGATCTCGGGCTCGCCGGAAGTGCTCACCAAACGCTTCTGGCCGCACCCGGTGGTGACCCTCAACTCCTCGGACCAACGCCTGTTGGAACGCATGCGCGGATGGAACGGCGTCGTCGGGATGCGCAACGATCCCAGCGGGGCGCGAATCGAACTCGACGACATTGATCGGGTGCCCGACCTGGTGGCCGCGCTCGTGGCCGACGGGATTCCCATAACGCGGGTGGAGCCCCACACTCCCACCCTCGAGGACCTGTACTTCCTCATCCGCCGGAAGCTGGGTGAGCGGGCGCGCGCAGACGGGCTCGAGGTGGCCGATCCGCTCGACCCCGTGAGCAACACGACCCTCGCCCCGAGCCACGGAATGGGACCGGGGTCCCGCTCGGCGGATCACATGCCCGTCATCGAGGTGCCCGACGGACTGCCGCCCATGACAGAGCGCCCGCACGAGACGGACCTGCACGAGACAGACCTGAGGGAGACCCGATGAGCGCCATCGAACCGAACGGCTCATTCGACTGGCACCGCATGTGGGTGGTGGCGCGCACCGACCTCCGACAGCTGTTGAAGTCCAAGGACTACCTGCTGCCCATGGTCGGGCTGGGACTCGTGTTCTTCGTGGTCGTGCCCACAGCACTGCTGCTCACGCTCACGCGGGTGGACAGCTCGACGATGGCAGCCCGCGTCAGCGACTCCCTGGCGATCCTGCCCGAGGCCGCTCAGGCACAGATCCTGGGCAGCACGCCCGGTGGAAGGACCGCCTACGCACTGGCCGTGTTCCTGTTCGCTCCAGTTGCGGTCGTGGTGCCCCTGACGATCTCAACCGCCGTGGGGGCTGCGACCATCGTGGGGGAACGCGAGAGGGGAACCGGCGAGTTCCTCGCCCACTCCCCCGCCTCGGTGCGCGAGATCTACATGGGCAAGCTGTTCGCCAGCGTCATACCCGGGTACGCCACCACGATCGTCGGGTTCGGCCTCTACTCGTTGATGGTGAACCTCGTCGTCGGTCCCGATGTGGGCGGCTGGTTCTTCCCGACCTCCCAGTGGTGGGTGATGATGCTCTGGATCATCCCCCCGTTCCTGCTGCTGGCACTGTCGCTGGTGTTGAGATTGTCAGCGCGGGTGAAGTCGACCGCTGCGGCCCAACAGGCATCGGGATTGATCACTCTGCCGCTGATCGGAATCGCCTACAGCCAGGCCACGGGTTCGCTGCTCGGCAACGGCGACAGCGCCGGCTGGATCGTCGGAGCGGTGGCCTGGGCCATCGCCCTGGTCAGCCTGCACCGCGGGGTGCGGTCGGTCACCCGCAATCGCCTCCTCGGCGTCGCCCAGTAGCCGGCTACGAACTGACCAGAGGACTCGAACCGACTAGTCGGCCAGACCGGCCATGGCCTCATCGGCCACGTCGGCATTGGTGTGCACGTTCTGCACGTCGTCCAGATCGTCCAGACCATCGATCAGGCGCATCACCGGCTTGGCGTCCTCGGCCGTGGTCACCTCCACACTCGAGGTGGGCACCATCGTGAGGTCGGAGGACTCAACGGCGAAACCGGCCTCCTCCAGAGCGGTCCGCACATCGTCGGTGTCGGAGGGGTCACAGGTGATGGTCCAGAACTCACCACCGTCGGAGAGGTCCTCCGCCCCCGCTTCGAGTGCCGCCATCATCACCTCGTCCTCATCGGCGGTGGCGGGCACCAGAACGATCCCCTTGCGTTCGAACTGCCAGGCCACCGCTCCGGGTTCCGCCATCGACCCACCGAGCTTGGTGAAGGTGGAACGCACATCAGACCCGGTGCGGTTCCGGTTGTCCGTGAGCGCCTCGACGATTATCGCCACGCCACCGGGGGCATAGCCCTCGTAGGTGATCTCCTCGTAGGACACGCCCTCGAGCTCGCCGGTGCCGCGCTTGATGGCCCGCTCGATCGTGTCGAGAGGCACCGAGGCATCACGCGCCTTCTGGAACATCGTGCGCAGCGTCGGATTCATGTCCGGGTCGCCGCCGCCGTTGCGCGCGGCCACCTCGACCTGACGGATCAGCTTCGCGAAGAGCTTGCCGCGCTTGGCGTCAGCAGCACCCTTCTTGTGTTTGATCGTCGCCCACTTCGAATGTCCCGACATGGGGCCTCCTAGCAATCGCAGAACATCTACATCTCGCAGAACATGGAGTGCACCCGGGTGTCCCCGCCCAGTTCAGGGTGGAACGTGGCGCACATGACCGCTCCGGACCGTACCAGCGCAGGTGATCCGTCGATCTCAGCCAGCACCTCCACCGTGGGCCGGTCGACCCCGGGCGGGTCGGGTTCGATGACCTCGAGGCGCGGTGCCCTGATGAAAACCGCGTGGAAATCACCGTCGTCGAGGCCCCGCACGGCGAGATCGGCCTCGAACGACTCGCGTTGACGTCCGAAGGCATTCCGGGACGCGCTCAGCGGGAGTGCCCCGAAGCACAACTGGTCCGACCGGCCTCCGACTATCCGTGACGACAACAGGATCGCTCCGGCGCAGGTGCCGAACACCGGCCTGCCCGAGCGCACGAACGCCCTGAGCGGCTCCACCAGCGCCGAGCGCTCGAGCATCATCGAGATCGTCGTGGACTCCCCACCCGGCACGATCAATCGATCCACATCCGCGAGCTGGGATTCCGTGCGGACCTCGACCGCGCTGGCACCGACCTGCTCGAGCGCACCCAGATGTGCTGCGAAGGCACCCTGGAGCGCAAGTACACCGACCTTCACGAATTCACCGCGCAGCTACCGACGGCACGGGACCCGACCGGGAGCAGCCGAGAGGAACGAGAGCGCGGCTCACCAGCCGCGATCCGCGAAGGTCTGGTCGAGGTCGTCCATGCCGATCCCGGTCATGGGTGCTCCGAGTCCCCGACTCACCTTGGCCAGCATGTCGGCGTCGCGGAAGTGCGTCGTGGCCTCGACGATTGCCTTGGCCCGCGGCGAGGGGTCGGCTGACTTGAAGATGCCCGAACCCACGAACACGGCCTCGGCGCCCAGCTGCATGGCCAGGGCGGCGTCCGCTGGTGTGGCCAGGCCACCTGCGCAGAACAGCGGAACCGGTAGGGAGCCGGTCTCGGCGATCTCCTGCACCAGCGGCAACGGGGCCTGGAGACGCTTGGCCCACTCGAACAGCTCTGCGGAGTCTGCCTGGGTGATCCGTCGGATGTCACCGGTGATCGAGCGGAGGTGACGCACCGCCTCGATCACATTGCCTGTGCCTGCTTCGCCCTTGGAACGGATCATGCAGGCGCCCTCGGAGATCCGCCTCAGCGCCTCACCCAGGTTGGTTGCACCGCAGACGAACGGCACGGTGAAGGCCCACTTGTCGATGTGGTGGGCCTCATCGGCCGGACTCAACACCTCGGATTCGTCGACGTAGTCCACACCCAGTGCTTCGAGGATCTGTGCCTCGACGAAGTGGCCGATCCGGGCCTTGGCCATCACGGGAATCGTGACCGCTTCCTGGATCCCCTCGATCATGATGGGATCGCTCATACGGGCCACCCCACCGTCGGTGCGGATGTCGGCGGGAACCCGCTCCAGCGCCATGACAGCCACGGCGCCCGCGTCCTCGGCGACACGGGCCTGTTCGGGTGTCACGACATCCATGATCACCCCACCCTTGAGCATCTCGGCGAGGCCACGCTTCACGAGCTGGGTACCTGTCTCGCGACCAGCGGTGGGGCCGCCTGCTGAGGCTTCGGATGCGGAAGAGGGCGATTCGGCCATTGGCCGAGTGTACCGACCGCCCCGGCTCGGCCAGAAGTGCGAAACCCTAGAGCTCCCTGAGCACCGCGATCCGGTAGTCGAGAGGTTGGTTGACACTGCGGTCGACTGGCTCGGACACGCCGCGCTGCACACCGACAGCCGGGGCGATCCACAACGGCGCCTGATCCGGGACCGCGGTAGGGACCTCGGTGCCCTGCTGGGCCATCCGTTCGAGTGCAGCGATCAACCCGGGTGGGTACTTGGTGACCGAAACCGCATCGGCATCGCCGAGAACGGCGCGCTGGTCGCCGATCAGCGCCGCGACAGCTCCACCATCGAGACCTGCCGCCGCCCTGACCGGTCCGGGGAGACCGGCCGCCAGGGTGCAGTAGCGGGCCGAACCATCACGCACCCGGCAGAGAAGTTCGGCAGCGAGCACCTCCGCTTCCACGATCCGGCAGTTCTCCAGAAGCCCTGTGGTGACGACCACCGTGGCGTCCTCCTCCAGGCCCTGGGCGACCATCGCGTTGGCCGATCCATGGTCGAGCACCCGCAGGGCGGGGACCCTCACCCCGGTGAGTATCGCGACTCCCTCCAGGGCATTGCGGAACGACGGATACTCGTCCTCGCCAGCGGCTGCTCCGCCGCCCTCCAGCACCGACGAGGCGGCGTCACCGAACGCCGACTGCACATAGAGCATCCATCCGGCAGAGGCACCCACGAAGAGCACCACCCCGACCACGAGCCCCAACAACACGCCGACCGTGAAGATCAGGATCAAACCGATGATCCCTGCGAGCACCACCGACGCGATCACGCCCGAGACGAGGGCGCGGCGAAGGGCCGCCTCGGTTGCCACCTCGAAACGACTGTTGGACTTCATCCGCGAGACGGTACTAGCCGGCTGCACGCTCTCCACTTCCGCCGGCCCGCCGCAGCCGTGGACCGCCCGCCCGAACGCTGCCACCAGCGGCGTTGCGCAGCACGTCGGCATAGATGTCCTCGTAGCGATCCACGAGTGCCTCCATGTCGAAAGCAGCGGCGCGCAGCTCGCCGGCGACGCGCAGGCGGTCGCGTTCGGAGGCCGAGCCGAGCACCTCGACCAGTGCGCCGGCAAGGGCAACCGGATCCCCCGGAGCGAACAGGCGCGCCGTCGGCTCCGAAGGCACGGTTCCGTCCGGACCGGGCGCCGTGGCAACCTTTTCGTAGCCCGGAATCGCGCTGGCGACCACGGGCGTGCCCGCCGCCATCGCCTCGAGCAGGATGATCCCGAACGACTCACCTCCGAGTGATGGAGCGCAGAACACGTCTGCAGCGGCCATGCGGCGCTCGCGTTCGGTGTCGTCGATCCGGCCCAGCCACTCGATGCGCGGATCGGGATGTGAGGCCTTCAGAGCATCGGTCGAGTCGCCCTCGCCGGCCACCCAGATCCTGACCTCCGTGTCGATGTGGCCCAACGCAGCGAGAAGCACCTCGAGCCCCTTGCGTGGCTCGTGGCGACCGAGGAACAGCACCACCGGTGGTGAATCGGCGGTCTTGCACTCCCAGGGTTCGGCGTCTCGCCAGGGCTCTATCTCGATGCCGTTGAACAGCGTGATCCACGGACCGTCGATCACCGGTTCGACCAGCGAGAGCGCGTCCTCGCTGACCACCACACGTGCATCGAGCTGTGCGCCTCCCCAGCGTGCGAGGGGTGCCAGGACGCCATAAGCGGGTGCCTCACCTGCCGCGTGGAAGGTCCCCACCAGCGGCGCCGGTTTGAGGAACACCGTGGTCATGCAGGGACCCGGCACCGCGGGCTCGTGGAGGTGGAGCAGATCGAAGTCCTCGGCACGAAGTGCGGCGAGAAGTCGGAACTGGGCAGCCGGGTCGGGAGCGATGGGGGCGATCGACCCGTTGGCCGGATTGGGCACGCTGGCGCCCAGAGGCATCACGAACGGTTCTGGTGGTGCTCCGTCGCAGGGTGCCAGCACCCTCGCCTCGTGCCCGCGCCGCCGCAGCGATCTGGCCATGGCCATCACCTGGTTCTGCACCCCGCCCGGCACAGTCAGGCTGTAGGGACAGATGAGTCCGATTCGCACCGGTCGGACCCTAGCGATCGGAACTGGCCTCCGGTGGCGTCAGACCGAGCGCGACGTAGTCGCTGGGCCAATTGGGTTGGAGGAGATGCCACTGGTGTGGCGCCCGACGGATCTGGGTCTCCAGTGCACGGGCGAGATCCTGGGTCACTCGCGTGACGTCCTCGCGCAGCCGCCCGCGGCGCTCGGTGTCGAGCGGTGCCGAGACGACCCCCCGGCACTTTCGTCCCTCGAAGTACACCGCTGCGGGCAACAGCGGAGCGCCCGATCGGAGGGCCACCAATGCAGGCCCACCCGGCAGCGTCGTCCGCTCCCCGAAGAACTCCACCTCGACGCCGGAACCCGAGATGTCGCGGTCGCAGAGCAGACACATGATCTCGCCGTCCGCCAGAGCGGCGGCCACGGCCGACGCCCCGTCGGAGAGCGGGATGACGTGCAGCCCGAGCTTGGTGCGTACGTCGAGGAACCACTCGTACAACTCCGCGGGCTCCAGTTCCTCGACGACCGCGGCGACCTTCATGCCCTTGACCTCGGCGAGCCAGCGCGCTGCCCATTCCCAGCCGCCGAGGTGTGGCAGGGCCAGGATCGGCGGCACGCCGGTTTCGAGTGCGGCTTCGACGTGCTCGAAACCGTCGATGCTGAACCCGTCCCGAACTGCGCGGGTGTCGAGGTGCTCCAACCGCAGGGTGTCCACCCAGTAGCGGCCGTAGAACTCGAAGACCCTCTGCACCGCTCGCGCCTCGGCCAACGGACCGCGTACCTCCACCCCGGCGCGCCTCAGGTTGCGGATCACGATCCGTCGCTCGTCTCGCGAGAGCCCTGCAACGGCAGTCGAGATCCCGCGCGCTGCAATGTGTGCGATCGGCGCCGGAGTCACGGCCATCGCCGCGCCAGCAGCTCGGATGGCTCCTACCGGAATATCCAATGCGTTGGCTGCGTCTCAGCGCCGGCGGCGCGACTCGGCCTGCCGCAATCGACGTTCAGCCCTTCGGTCGGACGCTGAACGACTGGCCCTCGGGTTGCGCCTACGCCGACGCTCGGCGCGTTCGTCGCGCCTGGCCGACAACGTCGGCGTGGCGTCGGTCGCCTGTTTCCAGACGGCGACGAAGCGCTGCATCGCGGTGACGAGGTTGAGCACCACGATCGCGATGAGCATGCCCACCAGAACCGATCCACCGAAGAGCAGCCCGACACCGAGCAGGATCAGTCGTTCGGCCCGCTCGACCAGTCCGACGTGGGCGTCGAACCCGAGTGCATCGGCCTTCGCCCGCACGTAGGAGACCCATGACGCCGTTGCATAGCCAGCGACCGGCAACAGGACGACCCACGCCGGCTCGCTGGTGGATGCGAAGTAGTAGGCCAGACCGGCGAACAACATTGCGTCGGTGACCCGATCGGCCACCGAGTCGAAGAAGGCGCCACGCACACTCGAACGGCCGGACGCCTTGGCCACAGCTCCGTCGAGAAGGTCAGGCACTGCGGTGAGCACGAGCAGGAGCAGGCCGAGGCTCAGGGCACCCGCGCCGATCGCCACCGCGGCGCCGAGCGACATCACGAGACCCACGCCGGTGATCACGTCCGGGGTGACTCCTGCGCGGGCCAGACCCCTTCCGATCGGCTTCACCGTCGCATCCACCTGCTTGCGGAACTGTCCATCGAACATGGTGCGGTCGTTGCTCCTCATCGGGGGTTCGGCAACCGGACAGCTGTGCCGGCTGAGTGCTTGCAACAGTTAGCAGTGTAAGGCATTCTCCGGCGAAAGGCCAGCATCCGACACCGCCGGCACCTGAACTGGACGCGCGGCACGGTGCGCCAACACGTGGTCTGCGATCTGGTCGGCGCCCGGGGTCATCCGGGCTGATCTCGTCGGCGGTGCTTCCGCTGGCTGTGCAACTGTCGACCCTCCGGCGTTGTCCAGGTCCACATCTGCGGACGGTCGGGGTCGGTGTCGGGTTCGCATGACCAACCCTTGCGGTGGGTGACCCGGTGGTGGTGCCTGCAGAGCAGGAACATTGCTTCGATGTCGGTCTGGCCACCGAGGGCCCAGGCCGGCTGGTGGTGCGCGTCGCACCAGCCGGGGGCAAGGTCACAGCCGGGGAACACACAGCCGCCATCGCGGAGAGCCAACGCGTGTTTCTGATCGGCTGTGGCGAGCCGGGCTCTGCGACCCAGCCGTAGTGGAACCCCGTCGGCATCGAAGATCATCGCCCTGATCGTCGGATCCACCAGCAACGCATCGGCCGCCACGGCGGAGATCGAGTTGCCCGCCAGATCTGCGACTACCGGATCCTGTTCGCTGTCGATGTCGATGACCACCGTTGCTTCCACGCCCGGTTGACGTGACGAATCCAGGTCGACAGCACGTGCGCGCCGACAGGCCTCCGCCAGGGCGAGGGCCATGAGAGTGGCCCGCGAAGGCATCGGTTGCGACGGATCAACCTGGGCGTCGCGCCGGAACCGGTTGAAGAGTTCATCGGCCAACGACTCGAGGGTCTGATTGACCGTCACTGCGGTGTCACCGGTCAGGCGACCCGAGATGTCGGCCGTGCCATCCCCGCTCGGGGTCACTCGTAGCCGGTTGGCATCCAGGTCGTCATTGGGGTCGTACGAACCATCGGAATCCAGATCGGTCGCCAACCGGCGCACAAGACGCGCCCACTGTTCCAACGGGAACTCCGCGGCGCAGTCGATCAGCGATGCCTGGGCCTCGATGAGTCCATCGCGGTTGCGCGGGTTCGCCACCGAGCACAACACCTCGACGTGGGCATAGGACACACGACGCTCGACCAGCGCGTCGCCGAACAGGGCGAACCACCCCAGACGCTTCGCCAGGTTCACCCGCTGACGGCACTTCACCCGGAAGCCATCGGCGGCCCACGCCAGCCACCCGCCGGTACGCATGCCGACGGAAGCGTCGGTCACCCCAGCAGCTGCAAGCTGACCGAGCACCCGGGCGGATGCCGCCTCCACCAGACCCCGCAACTCCTCCAGAGCCACCGCAGCGCCCATCAGCGTCTCACCGGACTCCAGGGTCGGATCCACCCCCACCGCCTTGGCGGCGCCCTCCAACAGCCCCCTCAGACCGAACGGGTCAGACCCCAACCCCATACCAGACCCGGCGTCGAACGTATGTTCCCTACCCATGAACACAACCTACCGAAAGGGTGCGACATGCAGTCCGGGGCGGTGCCCGTCAGAGGGCGCCGCGGCCCGGACGTCACCGGACCGTTGCGAGCGAGCGGGTTGCTACCGGTTCAGTCCTCGGTCAGTGCGGTGCGCGCCGGGTCCAGTTTCTCCCAGTCCTCGGGGTTCTCCTCGCTGAACCACTCGATGACCTCACCGCTCACACCGTCGATCAGAACGATCCCCCGACGGCGCGGAGGGTTGTCGGCCGAGTACACCAGGATCCGCCACGTGGGCCGCGAGAGCCATCCGTGCCACACCTGCTGGGCGGAGGCGTGCCCGACCGCGAAGCCGACCTGTGTGGATGCTGTCACCAACGCGTCTGCCTCATCGATGCGCAGGGTCCAGCCCGCGATCAGGCCGTACACGCCGAACAGGGCAAGACCTGCGCCACCGACCGCCAGGCCCGCATTGACCAGCGCCGAGGAATCTCCGATGGCGAAGTAGAGGCCGAGACAACCGAGGCCGATCACGATGTAGATGGCAGCGGGGATTCGGCGACGATTGTTGTTGGGGAACGTGTACGGCCCCACGAACTCCGCGAGGTTGAGGTCTTCGGGTAGTTCATCGACGACCTCGTCGTCGGACGGGCCCGGGTCCTGATCCTCGCTCACCCCGGGAACGCTACAGCCGCTACCTCTCCGGCAGGGAACCGGTCCCTGCCAATACCGACGCGGTGTCAGCCCGCAGTAGGGCGGCGCGTACGCTCGCGTCGTGGACGACACATGGATACTGGGTGGCTACCAGAGCGACTTCGCACGCACCCTCGCAAAGGAGGGCGCCGACATCGCCGACCTGACCGCGGAGGTGGTCCGCGGCACGCTCGCCGATGCGTCAGTGGATCCCGCGCAGATCGAGAGCATCCACGTCGGAAACGCATTCGGACAGCTCTACAACGGACAGGGCCACCTCGGTGCGATGCCGGCCTCGGTGATCGACGAGCTCTGGGGCGTGCCGGCCATGCGCCACGAAGCTGCCTGCGCCTCGAGTTCGGTGGCGGTGCTCTCGGCGATGGCCGAGATCGAGGCCGGTCGCTACGACTGCGTTCTGGTGCTCGGGGTGGAACAGGAGAAGACCATGCCCGGCCCCGACGCCGCACGCACCCAACAGGCTGCCGCCTGGGTCGGACGCGAGACCGACGGTGTGGAGTTCATCTGGCCGGCGACCTTCGATGCGCTCGCCTCGGAGTACGACAGGCGGTTCGGCCTCGATGACTCCCACCTGCGTGCGATCGGTGAGGTGAACCTGCGCAACGCGAAGGACAACCCACGGGCCCAGACCCGCACCTGGGAACTCGGACCCGAGAGCTTCACGGAGGACGACCGTGCGAACCCGGTGGTCGCCGGGCATCTGCGCCGAAACGACTGCTGCCAGATCACCGACGGAGGAGTCGGCCTCGTGCTCGTCTCGAGCGGCTGGCTCGAACGCAACAGCCGCACGGCGCGGGCGTTCGTCGCCGGTTGGGGACACAGCACCGTCGGGTTGGGACTCGCGCAGAAACTGGAGCATTCCGAGGGTGATCCCTACGTGATGCCACACGTACGGCGAGCGATCCTCGACGCACGGGCACGGGCCGGGATGAGCGAGGCGATCACGGGTATCGACGTAGTCGAGACCCATGACTGCATGACGCCCTCGGAGTACATGGCCATCGACCACCTCGGAATCACCGCACCCGGTGAGAGTTGGAAGGCGGTCGAGCAGGGAACGATCCTGCGCGACGGTGCCATTCCCGTGAACCCCGGTGGCGGGTTGATCGGTGGCGGCCACCCCGTCGGGGCCACCGGAGCACGAATGCTGCTCGACGCCACCGCACAGGTCAGCGAAAGTGCAGGCGACCACCAGGTGCCCGGCGCTCGGAGAGCCCAGACCCTCAACATCGGTGGCAGCACCGCCACGACTGTCTCGTTCGTGATCGAGGCAGCCACCACCACACAGGAGCGCGATCAGGTGAGGACGACCGCATGAAGACAGAAGTGCTGGCCGAGTTCGAGTCGAACCTCCCCGAGGACGATGCCCATCCCTACCGCTCGGGCCCCTGGCGACCCCAACACACCGAACGGCGGGCCTGGGACCTCGAGGTTCAGGGTGAGATCCCGCGCGATCTGAACGGCGTGTACCTGCGCAACACCGAGAACCCCCTCCATCTGCCGATCTCCACCTACCACCCCTTCGACGGCGACGGGATGCTGCACTCCATGCACTTCGCCGACGGCGATGCAACCTATGTGAACCGGTTCATCCGCACGGCGGGCCTGCAGGCGGAGATCGAGAACGGGGGCGCTCTCTGGGCCGGGTTCGTGGAATCTCCCGCCGACGCGCTCCGCGAGGACGGTTGGGGCGCGCGCACGCGCATGAAGGATGCCTCGAGCACCGACGTGACGGTGTTCCGCGGATCGGCGCTCACGAGCTTCTGGCAGTGCGGCGACCTCTATCGCCTGGATCCACTGAGCCTGGAGACGCTCGGCACCGAGACGTTCGCCGGTGGTTTCCCCGCCGAAGGCGTGTCGGCCCACACCAAGGTCGACGAGAACACCGGTGAGATGCTGTTCTTCAACTACTCCACCGAAGCTCCCTTCATGCACTACGGCGTGGTCTCCCCCGCAGGTGAACTCGAGCACTACATCGATGTGCCCCTTCCGGGCCCGCGACTGACCCACGACATGGCGTTCACCGAGAACTTCGCGATCCTCAGCGACTGCCCGCTGTTCTGGGATCCTTCGGCAATGGAAGCGGGGCTGTACCTGCCGCGCTACTTCCCCGATCTACCGACCCGCTTCGCGGTCATCCCCCGCCGTGGCCAGACCTCGGACATCCGATGGTTCGAAGCAGACCCCACCTACGTCCTTCACTGGATCAACGCCTACGAGGAAGGCGATGAGATCGTGCTCGACGGCTTCTTCCAACGCGATCCCATGCCCAGACCCCCCAAGGACGCCAGCTTCGAACAGGTCATCTACAGCCACCTCGATCTCCACTCCCTGCAGGCGGAGGTGCGCCGGTGGAGGTTCAACCTGACCACCGGGGCAACCACCGAGGAAACCCTGAGCGACCGGGTGATGGAGTTCGGGATGATCAACAGCGGACATGCTGGACGCCCCTACCGCTACAGCTACAACGCCCTACCGACCCAGGGTTGGTTCGGCTTCAACGGAATCGTCAAACAGGATGTGGTCACCGGGGCCGAGACCGCGGTGGCCCTGGAGGAGGGCCAGTTCGCCTCGGAGACCGTCATGGCCCCTCGCGACGGTGCCACAGCGGAGGACGACGGATACCTGCTCACCTTCGTCTCCGACATGAACGCCGACAGTTCGTTCTGCCTGATCCTCGATGCAGCCGACCCAGCAGCGGGACCGATCGCCCGGGTCGCCATGCCCGAACGCATCTCGAGTGGCACCCACGCCCACTGGGCACCTGAGTCGGTGTTGTAGCAGCGAGGTGCGCCGCAGGGGAATCGTCCCCATGGACATGAACGTCGTTCGAGTCAAGGGTTCTCCCAGCACCGAGGTGGTGCAGGATTGGAGACTCGGAATGACGCCAATGTCCAGAAAACGCACGTCTACAGGGATGCTGCTGGTATTGACGGCCGCTGTTCTGCTCGTGGCCATAGCAGTGCCGAGCGGGCCGGCCGGCGCCTGGGGCGACACCCCGACCCCGGTTCCGACCCAACCGGATGACGCCGGGGGAGGCTACAGCGGCACGACCTCGAACTCCGGTGTGAACCATGGCGCCGTCGTGGCACAGACCGGCATCCCGTGCATCGCCCTTCAGGCGCTCTGGTCCACTCCAGCGGGACGTCAGATCATCAACTCCCGGATGGCCGGAACCACGATCCACCGGCCCTTGAAGACCATCCACATCCTTGAGATCCTCAACCTGGTCGTTCAGTCCGACGGTCTCAGCGACACCAACTGCCAGGACACCCTGATACGCCAGCGCGTGCTGGTCGAGCGAGCGTTGCGGCGCGATGCCGAGGGTGAGATCCTTGTCAGAGGTGACCTGAGCATGTCGGTGTTGCAGTACGCCGACGGGACCACCGCAGTCGAATCGTGTTTCGGAAACATCGAGACCCTCGAGGTCGACCTCACGAACCTGCTGGGGTTCGGTGAATGGTTCTGGACGCTGTTGCCCACCGGCGACACCTGCCGTACCTCTCAGATCTAGACCCGAACCGCCAGCCACCGGTGGGGCTGGCACCGAAAGGTGCTCAGCCCGCTGGCCAGGCGTCCCGGATCGCGGTCCATGCCTCCGGCAGGCCGACCGAGTGCAGGCGCGTCTCTGCGGCCACCGTCATGAAGTTGGCGTCTCCCACCCACCGGGGAACCGCGTGCACGTGTAGGTGATCGGCCTGGGAACCCCCTGCGGCAGCGCCCAGGTTCACCCCGAGATTGACCGCGTGGCACCTCATCGATGCCTTCAGCGCCACCACGGACTCACGCACCATCGACCAGAGCTCGTGTTCCTCGGACTCGGTCAGGTCCTCCAGGTCGGGGATCGCCCGGTTCGGCAGCACCATCAGGTGGCCCGAGGTGTAGGGGAATCGATTGAGGATGGCGAAGCACTCGCGGCCCCGGTGGAGGATGAAGGTCTCGGAGTCCGGGGCACCCGATGTCAGGATGCGTTCGAACAGCGATCTGTCGTCATCTGGCCCGCCGCCCGGCACCTGATCACGGCTGGCAGCGTCGGAGCGCACGTAGCTCGAGCGCCAGGTGGCCCAGAGTTGTTCCAACGGCATGCGGAACCACTCAGTTCCGGCCGGCCACGTCGGCCGACAGCATGTCGACGAAGCCGCCGATCGGGACGTTGCGTTCCACCTCTCCCCCACGAGGATTGACCCCCACGGTGCGGTGTGCCACGTCGTCGTCACCCACGACCAGTACGTAGGGAAGCTTCTGGCCCTTGGCGCGCCTGATCCGCTTGCCGAGGGTGTCGTCCGCGGTGGTCACGTCCACCCGGAAGCCATGGCCCCGCAGCTCGGCCGCGACCGTGTGGGCATAGTCCGAGTGGGCGTCGGCCACGGGGAGCACCTCAACCTGCACCGGCGCCAGCCAGGCAGGAAAGGCCCCCGCGTAGTGCTCCACCAGCACCCCGAAGAAGCGTTCCACCGAACCGAACAGAGCTCGATGGATCATGATCGGACGGTGTCGCGCCCCGTCCGAGCCGATGTACTCGAGCCCGAAGCGCTGGGGCAGCTGGAAGTCGACCTGGATCGTGGACATCTGCCAGGTGCGACCGATCGCATCACGCGCCTGAACAGAGATCTTCGGCCCGTAGAAGGCGCCGCCTCCTTCATCCAGGACGAGCTCAAGATCCATCGACTCGGCGACCACGCGCAGCGCCTCGGTTGCCTCGGTCCACTCCTGGTCGGTACCGACCGCCTTCTCTTCGGGCCTCGTGGACAACTCGAGGTAGAAGTCGTCCAGGCCGTAGTCGCGCAACAGGTCGAGCACGAAGGACAACAACGAGGCGAGTTCGTCGCCCATGTTCTCCTTGGTGGTGAATATGTGCGCATCGTCCTGGGTCATGCCGCGCACCCGCGTGAGCCCGTGGACGACCCCCGAGCGCTCGTAGCGGTAGACCGATCCGAACTCGAACATCCGCAGCGGCAGTTCGCGGTAGGAGCGCTGCTGACTCTTGAATATCAGGATGTGGAACGGGCAGTTCATGGGCTTGAGGTAGTACTTCGTGCCCTCGCCCTCGGGGTGTTCGGGATCGTGGCCCGGTGAATGGTCGTGGTCGTGCAGGACCATCGGGGGGAACATGCCATCCGCGAACCAGTCGAGGTGACCGGAGGTCTCGAACAGGTTCGCCTTGGTGATGTGAGGTGAGTAGACGAACTCGTAGCCCGCCTCCTCGTGGCGGCGCCGCGAGTAGTCCTCCATCAGCTTGCGCACGGTGCCACCCTTGGGGTGGAACACCGCGAGTCCGGAGCCGATCTCCTCGGGAAAGCTGAACAGGTCGAGTTCGGCACCCAATCGGCGGTGGTCGCGCTTCTCTGCCTCTTCCAGCCGTGCGAGGTGGGCGTCGAGGTCTGCCTTGTTGAGCCAGGCGGTGCCGTAGATGCGCTGCAGCATCTGGTTGTCCTCGCTACCGCGGAAATAGGCGCCGGCCACCCGCTGCAGAGCGAAGTGACCGAGCTTGCCGGTGCTCGGCACGTGCGGCCCTCGGCACATGTCCACGAAGTCGCCGCTGTTGCGGTAGAAGCTGATCATGCCGTCGGATGCGTCCGCCTCCGCGGCCGCCTCCTCGTCTCCCTGCCCGGCCGCCAGGTCCATGAACACCCGCTTGTAGGGGTGGTCGGCCATCAGGTCGCGGGCCTCGTCGAGGGGCAACTCGAAGCGCTCGAAGGGCTGGTTGGCCTCGATGATCTTGCGCATCCGCTTGTCGATGCGCTCCAGGTCGTCCTCTGAGAACGAGCCCCCCTCGGGAAGCTCGAAGTCGTAGTAGAAGCCGTTCTCTATCGGTGGTCCGCCGGCAAAGGTGGCCCCGGGCCACAGATCCAGCACCGCCTGGGCCAGCACATGGGCGGTGGAGTGACGTACGTGTTCGAGTGCGTCGTCGTCCTTGCGGGTGACGATGCGCACCTGTGCGTTGTCGGGCAGCGGCGCGCTCAGGTCGACCGGTTCACCGTCGACCACGACGACGAGGGCGTCCTTGGCCAGACGCTTGCCGATCGACGCGGCCAGATCGGCCCCTGTGGACCCCTCGGCCAGCATGCGTTCGGAGCCATCGGGAAGGAGGATTCTGATATCGGACATCGCAGGGGAGGCTACCGGCAGCCGCGGATGCAGCCCTACACAATTCGGGTTCCCGGCGGCTCAGGCGCCCACGAGGGGGCGCGGCTGGAGCACCGCTGCCGAGGAGCGACGTTCGACTCCATCGGCATCTGCCAGCTCGGATCCGACTCCTGCCATCGCAGCGGCACGTTCGGGAGTGGGCGGTGCGGCGGAGGGCGCGAAGGCGACCGCCGGCTGGTCGATCCGGCCGCGACGATCGGGGAACTCGATCACGTTGTCACCGAGCTCGCCCCCGGTGGCGGCAGGTGCGGCGCTCGGGGTGGCGGGTTCGGCCGATGCGGGGGACTCGACGGGCTCTGCCTTCTTGGTGGCATAGGTGTCGACATATTCCTGGCCCGACAGGTTGCGGATCTCGTACATCACCTCGTCGGTGATCTGGCGCAACACGATGCGGTCGTCCGCCCGGTCCGCGTAACGACCCACATCGATCGGGCGCCCGAAGCGGATGTGTACCCGGCGGAACGGGGCGGGCATCTTGGCGTCGGGAGGCTGGACGTCGTCGGAGCCGATGATCCCCACCGGGACGATGCACGCTCCCGTGCGCAGGGCGAGTCGCGCGATGCCGGTGTGGCCCTTGTGGAGCTTGCCGTTGCGTGAACGGGTGCCCTCGGGATAGATACCGAACAGCTCGTCGGCCTCGAGCACCTCCGCTGCCGCGTCGAGCGCTCGTTTGGCCCCGTCTCCACCGGATCGGTCGATCGGGATCATTCCCATCGCCGGGAACAGGAACCTGGTCTTCCAGTCGTCCATGTACTCCGCCTTGCCGACATAGGTGATGCGGCGCGGCAGGCACAGCGGGACGAAGAACGAGTCGAGCACCGAGATGTGATTGGGAGCGAGGATCGCGGGGCCCTGCGACGGAACGTTCTCGAGACCCTCGGTGGTGACCTTCCACAGACAGCGGAAAGGAGGGGTGAGCACGGCCCGGGCGATTCCCTGTGCCTTTCCTGCCGTTCGTTCCATGGGTGTCCTTCCTCCACAAACGGCGATGCCCCCCGCCGGTGCAACTCCAGCTGATCCTATCCCCCGCCGTCCCAGTGACGACGGGCACTGGCTGACCTGCTTGTCATCGCGAGCAGCCGAGATTCATCGCGAGCGACCGAAGGGGTCCTCGGGAGCGGTCGGAGCAGGCGACCAGTCGGGTCGCGCAGGGAAATTGCTCCCGGCACCCCGGTGAACCGCGAGCACCTGATTGACCGCGATCCGGGCATCCTCGAATCCGAGCGCCGAACCGGCCATGTAGAGACGCCAGATCCGCGCCCGGGCCTCCCCGGCCTGGGAGACGCACAGCTCCCAATTCGCCTCCAGGTTGTCGACCCATGCTCTGAGGGTCCTCGCATAGTGCTCCCGCAGGTTCTCCATGTGCCTGGCCTCGAGACCCGCTGACTGCATCGCGGAGATGGCCTGGCCGACCTCCACCAGTGCGCCATCGGGGAACACGTACCGACCGACGAAACTCCGCGGTCCGATCCCGGCACGTGCGCCGGGAGGACGGCTGATGGCGTGGTTGAGCAGACGCCCCCCTGGCTCGAGCAGGTTCGCCAGCGACCGGTAGTACTGCTCGAGCACGTCGACGTCGCCGACGTGCTCGGACATCCCGATCGAGCTGATCGCATCGAAGGTCTCCCCGCCCAGCTCCCGGTAGTCGGCCAACCGGATCTCCACGAGGTCCGACAGACCTTCGTCGGCGACGCGTTGGCGAGCCCAGCGGGCCTGCTCCTCGGAGATGGTCACACCCAGCGCCTCGACACCATGATGGCGAGCCGCATGTCGGACCATCGACCCCCAGCCGCAACCCACGTCCAGCAGGCGCATTCCCGGACGGAGCGCCAGCTTCGAACAGACCAGCTCCAACTTCGACCACTGCGCCCGGTCGAGGGAGCAGTCGGGCTCGGTGAAGAGCGCACACGAGTAGGTCATCGCAGGGCCGAGGACCGTCTCGTAGAAGTCGTTGGACACGTCGTAGTGGTGCGAGACGCTCTGTCGGTCGCGCCGAAGCGAATGCAGTCGACCGGCAGGCTTGAGTTCCTCGGGGGGTACCTCGAGGGGCCGGAAGGCCGAGGGGCCGACGATCCGCAGGGCGCGAGCCCACGCACCGGGGCTGAGCTTCGGCCTCGGCAGAGAGGTCCGCAGACCCAGCAGTGCGAAGATGTCGCCGGTGATCTCGATGTCTCCGGCCACGTACGCCCGGGCGAAGCCGAGCTCGCCCGGAGCCGTCACGAGTCGCCTCAGCGCGTCGACCGAACGGACCTCCAGCACTGCCGGAGGATCGGCCGGTCCGAGGTAGCCGCCGTCATAGGTACGGATGCCAACGGGCAGATCGCTTCCGAGCAGAGACTCTGCGATCGCGGTCAGCGGCGAGTCGACCCGATCGGTGGAGCCACCCCCTGTTCGCCTCCGGTGCAGCGGGTCCTTCGGAGGCGACGAAGCCCCCGAAGAGGCTTCTGCCCCGTCCGATTCACCGACAACTTCGGGCGACCCCGCAGGGGGCGCGGTCGCCGAGGTGACTGCCATGAGAAACCTCCCGCTGTGTCAGACCCTCGTCCGCAACGCGTCTTCATCCTCGCGCCGACGCCCGCCGTCATCAACGACCTTGCGTGAGCAGCCATGACCTCCGGGTGGTGGGTCGCTCAGTTCTGCTGCTGGCCCGGGTTCGGCTCGGGGTGCCGGACCACCGGCCGGTCCACCCGAACACCGAGCAACATGGCTGCGGCGGACACCCCGAACCCCGAGGCGGCGGCTTCGTCGATGGCAGCGATGGCGCCCGGGGTGTCGAGATCGTCGTCGAGCGCTCGGCGGGTCTCCTCGAGCGCTCCGTTGCCCTCACCGGCTGCCACCCATTGCTCCAGGCGCGATGTGGCCATCTCCATCAGCGCGCCGTTCCAGTCCCACGAGTCCCGGTAGTGGTGTGAGATGCAGGCGAGGCGTATCGCCCGTGGATCCCACAGCATCGACAGGTCGGACACGAACACGAGGTTGCCCAGCGACTTGGACATCTTCACGCCGTCCATCCGCACCATCGCCTGGTGCATCCAGTGCCGCACGAGCGGTTCACCGGTGGCCGCCTCGGACTGAGCCGCCTCGCACTCGTGATGGGGGAAGATCAGATCGGTCCCGCCGCCGTGGAGATCGATGGTGGTGCCCAGTTCGCGCAGAGCCAGCGCCGAACACTCGATGTGCCAACCGGGCCGCCCCGGCCCCCAGAGGGACTCCCAGGACGGCTCGTCGGGCAGCGAGGGCTGCCACAGCACGAAGTCCAGGGGATCGCGCTTGTTCGGATCATCGACGTTGCCGCCGCGCTCTGCAGCCAGCTCCAACATCTCTGCACGGGTGTAGCCGCTGAGTTCGCCGAAGCGGTCGAACTTGGACACCTCGAAGTAGACCGCTCCACCGGACTCATAGGCATAGCCCCGGTCGAGCACCATGCCGATGAAGCCCCTGATGTCGGCTATGGCAGACGTCGCGCGGGGCTCGGAGAACGACGGCAACATCTCGAGGCGTTCCATGTCGGCATCGAAGCGGGCCAGCTCCGCAGCAGCCAGATCGAGGTAGTGGACCCCGAGTTCACGTGCCTTGGGAAGGATCGAGTCGTCCACATCGGTGATGTTGCGCACGCAGCGGGTTTCGTGACCCATGTCGCGGAGACGTCGTTGGAGGACGTCGTAGGTGAGATAGGTGGCCGCATGGCCCAGGTGTGTCGAGTCGTACGGCGTTATCCCGCAGGTGTACATCGTCACCACACGGTCGGGCGGCTCGAAGGGCACGACCTCGCGCCGCCGTGTGTCATAGAGGTGCATCACGTGGGCAGGCTAACGCCGCCCTCCTACTGCGGAAGACCGGTGAAGCGGATGGCCACCCGGGTCTTGTACTTCACGTTCACCTGCAGCAGCACCGCGGCGAATGCCTCGATGGGCGCTGCGTTGGAGAGTTCCCCGGCGTCGACACCTCGTAGGTCCGGCACCTTCGACACGATCTCGAGGGTTGCCTGTGTCGCCGCCGGGTGATCGGAGCACACCAGCACGTCGGACTCGACGGGGTGGGCCAGGTCACCGAGTTCCTTCGCAGGTACGTGGTGGAACGTTGCCGAGACCAACGACTTCGGAACCGCTGCCTGCACAGATGCGGCGACGGATCCCCGCGGCGGAACCAGCGGCTGGAACTCGTGGCCCACCTTGGCGAGCGCGTTGGCCATCGAGATCACGACCTTGCCCTCCATCTCGTTCGCACAGTCGGCCGCGGTGGAGGCTGCGGCATCCCACGGTGTGGCGATCACGACCACGTCGGCCCGCCCCGACGCCTCGTGGTTGTCGCCTGCCTCGAGCAGGAGCTCCTTGTCGGGCCAACGCTGCACGATCTTGTCGCGCACCTCCATGGCCCGATATTTCGAGCGCGACCCGAGGATGACCTCGAATCCCACCGATGCCAGACGCGCAGCCAAACCACTGCCCGCCGGTCCTGTCGCACCCAACACGCCGATCTTCATGGGCACCACTGTGGTCGGCGACACCTCGAACCGCAACCTCGCCCGGGGCCCCGGGGCGCTCGTCAGGTCGGGACCCAGAGCCGCTCGGAGGTCCCGCCCTCGCGGTCCCGCTGCTGTGCATCCAGGAAGTAGTCATCCATCTGGCTGCGGTAGATGCGCCGGACATCGCGCTGAACCCGCTCGGTTATGGGACCGGAGACATCCTGCGGCTCGAGCGACAGGCCCAGCTCCGCGAGCTCGGCCGCGATGTCGGCGGAATCGAGGTATGCGGTGTAGGGACGGTCCTCGTAGAAGCCGACTGGACCGAGACCGGCCCGGAGTGCCCGTACACCGGCGTGGGCGACGATCCTGTGGTCGACATGGCGACCCAGTCCGGCCGGCACCAGGAGCACGTCGCAGGATCGACGCCACGAGCGCAGCATCGCGGTCACCCTCGACACGAGCGGGTCCTCGGCCAACGACGACTCTCCCCGGAACGAGTCGGGGTCCATGGATCCCGTGCGCAGGATCACCTCCTCGAGCGGAAGGGCCTTCATGGAGTATCCGAACCGCAGGGCGGCAGCGATCTCCTCGCCGCGCCGCCAGGCGGTGATCAGACGAGCCCTCGAACGCGTCGGGTGCAACAGGGTGGACCAGTTGGTGCGCCCGAACACGACGCGCACCTGCACCGAGCGGGCCCTCGAGAGATCACCGTCGACGAGACTCTGGCCCAACGAGAGCGGAGCGTCGTCGTAGTGGGGCGAGACCACCATCACGCGCTTGGAGACCAGGTCGAGACTCATGATGCGCCGGAGGACCCCGAGCGCGGCTCGTCGCCCAGCCAGTAGCCGGGGTGTGACACAGCGAGCCTGTCCCGCACTCCTGCTCGGACCGCTTCGACCAGAGCCGGCTCGCTCGGGTCGACCCGACGGTCGCGGATGGCCGAGGCGAGCGCCGCCTCGTCGGCCATGCCCAACGACTCCAGGCGCTGGCGATGCCGCAGCGCCAGTTCATCGCCGAGTTCGACCTCACGCTGAACCATCAGCACCACGTTGCGGGCCACACGCATGTGGAAGGCGTCCGATCCCTCGAGCGTGCCCCGGTGATCGTCGAGGTGCTCCGAAACGGCCTCCAGGAGTTCCGACGCGGTCGGGCGACCCTGCGAACCGACAGGATGCTCAGAGGTCGCTGTG
>JAMLGK010000010.1 GCA_023957995.1 Microthrixaceae bacterium
GATCGGGATCGGGATCAGGTGCAGGGTCCACGCCCTTGTCCGGGTCGACAGGCACGCCGGCAGCCGAGACGACCATCACCACGACGTCACCCGGCTCGTGGTCGAATTCAAGCGCCTCGCCGAGCGTGAGTAGACCATCCGGGTCTACCGAGTCGACCTCTCGGAGCTCCATACGTTCGGACCCAGTGCCGATGGCAAGAACCTGGCCAGCTTGGAACCCGGTGTCCCCCGACGCGAAGCCCGGTGACGTCGAGACGCTAATCGTGTCGGATCCGGAATCGAGGGCGGCCGCGGAGAGCCGCACCGTGTCAGCGGCGACCTTGCTCACCGACGATGCCACGCTCGACTCCGAGGCAGCTCGGGCCGGAGCGCTACCCCCTCCGAAGCCGAACAGCTCGAACGGCCCCGGGTTCGGTGCGGGGTCGTTCTCGAGAACACTCTCGGGAGCAACGGTGATGGTCTCGATCGGGCCATCGCTGAAGGCCTGTTCATTCAACGGAGAGTCGCGGGTGGTCCCGTCCGGAAGCACTGTCTGCAGGCGGCCGTCGGCGCCCATGATCAACGCAGCGGTCTCACCTTCGTTCGCGTACTTGATGATGAAACGCCCCACCGTGGCTTCCGGAGGCTTCGACTTCACCGGCAATGCGATCTTCGATGGCGAGGTGTTGGGGATCAGATCGAAGTCGGCGTCCACAGACTGCGGGGTGCCCCGTGCGCGCTTGGTTCCAGCGTCCACGAAACCGTTGACCCAACGCATGTTGTAGTCGTACGGGTCGTTCCAGCGACTGTTCTCGATGTCGATGCGTGTCGCCCTGGGAGGTGCCTCACCGGGGGCGATCTGCAGCGCAGGTTCATTGGGCTTGAACTGCTTCTTGACCAGTTCCGGACCCGGCTCGACGACGAGTTTGCCGGTCTTGGGGTCCATGAACCCCTTGAAGGTTGCGGTGTATCCGTGCTTGGCATCCAACGGACTGTTCTGGAGCAGGTGGATCAGCCGCGCATGGTCCTCGGGACTGAGCGGTGAGCCGTCGGTGTAGGTGAAGTCGACCGGGTCGATGTCACCGGTGATCCGACGCCACTTGCCGGTCGCCGCATCCTTCATCTGCACCACGTACTCCTCGGAGCCCGGGGACTTCTCCACCAGTCGGAAGCCCTGGTAGTTGCCCTTGTCCGCACCGGTGAGCTTGCCGATGATGTTGCCGTCGGCATCGAATTTGTACTCGGGGATGGCATTGCCCTCGTAGTTGAAGCTGGTGTCGATCCACCCGCGCTCGTTCCACTGCTTGTACTCGGTCGAGTACTTGAACCACTCGTCGGTGCGGTCCTCGATCCGCTTGACAGCCTCGGCGTATTCCTTGGTGCCCTCCTTGAACCCCTTGGAGAGGGCGAAGTTGCGTGCCTCGGGTCCCACGATCGCCTTGCGCCGGGCCTTGAGCACCTTGTTGTAGGCATCCCTGTAGGCCTCGCTGCCCTGCGGACGCCCGGTCGCCTCGCCCGCAGCCTTGGCCGCAGCCGCGATGTCGTCGGTCACCGACTTGGGGAAGTGGTTCTTCACGAGCTCGGGCTTTCTGAAGATCACCGAGCCCAGATCCTTGAGGTCGTAGCCGAGCAGCACGTCGAGCTCGTTGACGGTCTTGATCTTGAGGTTCTCTGGCTTCAGCAGCGCCCCCCACTTCTTTATCCACTCAGCGGAGGAGACGTGCCTGGAGCGGATCGTCGCCAGACAGCCGATGATCCCGCAGATCCGCTTGTACTCGGCGATCTCCTCGGGTGTGACACCCCAGAGCTTCGCGATGGCCGTGAGAGTCGGCTCCGCGCCGTTCTCGATGGCCTGGAGGACAGGTAGGACGTTGTCGACGTACTTGAGGCTCTTGGCCGACGCGAACGCCGCCGCCATGCGGGTGTTGATCGCGACCTGGAGACGCTCGAGCGCCGCGATCGCCTTGGGGCTCTGAGCCATCTTCGACAGGATCACCGGACCTGCGACCGAGCCAACCGTCTCGGACATGAAGGCGGAATAGCTCTGGGTGGTCTTGGTGTAATCGCCGATCTGCCAGTTGTTCTGGGTCTCGATGAGGTGGTCACCGGCCAGCTTGTAGACGTCGTCGTAGAGCTGCTTTCCGTCCTTGAGTCCGAACTCCACGTTGCGCTGCAGCACCGACACGATCAGGAACGAGGTCTCGGTGAGGAAGAGCTCCTTCTCCTCCTCGGTGAAGCTCTCCCACACCTTGGTCTGGTAGTCGTATGCCGCGACCAGGATCGTGTATGGCATCTTGATGAGGTCCGGGATCGAGTAGACCGCCGCAATGGCGGCGTTGCCCAGGCCCTGGACAGCACCGAGCATGATCCCTGCGGCTACCGCTGCCGGATCCTTGTCGGCTTCGAATTCGATCGAGTCGTCGATCGAGATCCTCTTGAACAGATCCGTCGGATCAGCCTTGACCTGCGCGTCCGGTTCGTCACCCGGTTGGGAGCCGTCGCCGGGCTCAGCTTCGTCGTAGGTGCGGATGTCGACCTTCTCAGGTGGGTCCTGACCTTCTAGGTCGGGGTCCTGGCGTTCGATCGCCTCACCCCAGGGCTCGAAGGTGGCGTACGCGCGCGTGCCACCGGATGGCGCGGCTTCGTACATGCGCGGATCGCTGTAGTTGGTCGTGATGCGCACCTGGAACGTGCGCTTCTGTCCGGGCTCGAGTTCCAGGGGCGCGACAGGCACCGGCACATTGGGGTTGGGCGCGTTGCCGTCGTAGGCCAGGTTCATCGTGCCGGTGTTGCCGACGAGCGTCGGATACAGAGGTCCGAGGGTGACGTCGAAGTTGGTCGTCAGGTTCTCGACCGTTCCGTCGATGATGATCTGTCCGCCAGCATTGAGGAGCTTGTTGTCCTCGGGATTGGTGACGGTGGAGGTGATCTCGACGAACTTCTTCGCCTTGGCCTTCCATCGCTGCTTCGCGATTCCAGCCACGGTCCTGTTCCCCGCGGCAGCGGTGGCGAAGGCGCTGAACTCCACGGTGCCGTCGTCGGTGGCTTCGAACACCGCCGTGAACTCCTTGGACGTCTCGCCCGCCTTCAGCGACTCGACGAGCACCTTGGGATCGGCCGGGTCGGGCCGCGTTCCGGACACGTACTTCACGTGCAGGCCCTGTCCTGTGAAGACCCGGTCCACCTCGAGTTCGTGCAGCTTGACGTTGGTCATGTCGTCCGCGGTGTTGTTGGTGAAGGTCACAGCCGCAGTGATCTGGACAGGCTCGAAGGTGCCGTCCTCAGCTTCTTCGTAGTCCGGCGGATCGAGGGTGAGGTTGACCTGTAGGTCCTCCTGGCGCACCTCGAACTCGCGCTCGATCGTCCCGGAGACCGCCTCGCCCTCCTTGGTAGCGGTTATCTCGGCCTTCAGGGTCACCGTGCCGGCCTTCTCGCCCTGGAGTTTGAAGTCGGCGAAACCGACCGAACCGGGCCCGGTTGCATCGAGGGTCGAGGGTGGACCCGCACCTTCAGCGGTCAGAACGGCCCTGCCAGCATCCTCGTCCTCCTCGTCGAAGACGACCTCGGTGGAGGCGATCTGCACATTGGTCAGCTGCCTGCTCGATGAATTCTCGATCCTCAGGCGCACATCGGCGTCGTCGTCGATCTTCACGTACGGCGAGCCTCCGTCGACGCGGAAGAACTCGCCTTCGATGTCAACCGGCTCGCACCCATCGACGCTCGCGAAATACGACCGACCCTGGGCGCTTCCGTTCGGCATCCTGATCTGACCGCCGCCCAGGACGTCACAGTTGTCGTTGACATCGGTGACCTGGTTCAGGGTCGGCCACTGGGGCGCTCCACCCACCAGGTCTCGGATCGTGTTGACCGATCCGTCCTCGAAACGCAGCGCACCCAGCGAGGAAGCGTCGCCCCCCTCGACGTACGGAAGCCCCAGCGCCACCACGCCGTTACCGTTCACACGGTACGCGGTTCCGTTGATCGGGGTCGAAGACCCGTTGTGCAAAAGGAAGTAGTTGTAGCCGACCCCCTCGGAGTAGTTGCGGAACAGCAGGTGCCCTCCGTCGCCCAGATGCACTGGGGCCCGGTACTGGCCGACGAAGCCGGTCGCGGGAACCGTGCTGGAGCCGTCGACGAAGCCGAACTCAGTGGTGTCGCCGGGAAGCTGGCCGAACATGAGCCCGGAGTGGTTCACCGCGAGCACCGTCGAGAGCTCGGTGATCGGCGACGCCGGCGAAGCACCCTGGTAGGCGACTGCATTGGTCTCGGTCGTGCTTTCCCACCCGTGCACACCCACGACCCGACCGTCGTCATCGGGCCCGAACCCCGTCCACATGTACTGTTCCTCACCGCCGACCACAGGCCGGGGAAGCGCTCGCACACCTGCTTCGCTAACGATGGAGAGACCGTTGTCGACCGCGACGAGGATCTCGCCCGCATCATCGAAGTCGACGATGCGGGGGTACCCGCTCATCGGGAAACGCTGCAGGTTGCCATCGCTCCAGATCGCGAGACCCTGCGAACCAGGTCCGTCGTAGTAGCTACCTGCGATCTGGCCTGCGTTGTTGAGCAACGTCGGGGCGAACTCCACCGGAAGCTCGACGATGGTGTTGCCCTCTGCTGCGGCGGGCGACGCGGGGATCAACGGGCACAACGCTGCCAGGAGCAGCACCACGACCACGGCCGGGGTCAGCCGGTGCCGGCCACCGGCGGACGCGCGCGAGCTGCGCTCGTCAACCTCCGATACGACCCTGGTCCTCGTGCCCCCTCGGGCACCACCTGCGCCGAGGATTGCCTCGTCCATCACGCACCTCCGCCACTCGCGTACCGGCATGGTACGAAATGACCTCCAACAATTCGCCAACAGAACGGGGCGCCGAGGCCAACAAACGGCGGAAATCTCGGATAATTCGTCAGAAATCCTCGGGATCTGTCCTCACACAGGCGGTTTTGGTCGCTTCGACAACTGTTCCGTCATCGGTCACGACGGCGACGATGCACCGCTCGGTGAACCCGGCCCACCACCCCTTGGGTTGGAAGCGGATCATCGCCCGGTCCGCGCGGGCATCCACGCTGACGAAATCGGACGCGTCGGCGACCTGCTTGGCGACGCTGTCGGGCACCGATCGCCCGGAGTTGAACGCGAGGAAGTCCCTCGGCGTGGCACCGGCAAGCAGCTCGTCCACCTCGGTCGACCGTTGATCTATCTGTGACTGAGCCGCTGAGTCCGCCGCCAACTTGGCGGCCACCCCTGCCACCACGAGCAGGAGGGCAATCACCACGACCGCGATCAGCGTCGGGGAGAACCTGCGGTCTGATCTGCGGTTCCTGGAGCCCGGCGACATGTCAACACTCCAGCACAGATCAACGCACTCGTTGGCCCACCGGCGAGGATGCAAGTCTCTGGCGTGGCCGAACCGGAGACGAACCCCGACACCCGGGCTCGAGCGCCCCGAACACCGGCGCGATCACTCGACCGCCAGATATGGGCGCTTGCCGGACCAGCGGTGCTGACACTCGCTTCAGAACCCCTCTACCTGCTCGCCGACACCGCGATAGTCGGTCGTCTAGGTCCCGAGGCCCTGGGCGCTCTGGCCGTCGGCAGCGCCGTGCTGCTCTTCGCCACCGGGATGCTGGTGTTCCTGACCTTCGGAACAGCCGCCACAGTCGCCCGCCTGTTGGGCGCGGACGAGCCCGAAGAGGCCGCCGAGCAATCAGTCCAGGGTCTCTGGCTCGGGTTGGGACTGGGGATCCTCGTCGCAGGAGCACTGGCTGTGAGCGCCCCCTGGCTGCTCGAACGGTTCGGTGCCGATGCCGCGGTGACCAACGATGCCCGCACCTACCTGTACGTGAGCCTCTGGGGGCTTCCGGCGGTAACGGTTGCCATGGCCGGAACCGGAGCACTGCGCGGACACCTCGACACCCGCACGCCACTGGTGGTGGCCATCGCCACCAACACCTTGAACGTGGTGCTGACGGCTCTGTTGGTCTTCGGGTTCGACCTCGGAATCGGCGGCGCAGCAGCAGGCACCGATATGGCGAAGTTCGTCGCCGCAGCCTCCTACACGGTGATCGTGCTCCGGATGGCCCGGGTCCGCGAGGCGTCGATACGGCCGCATCTCCGCCGGATCAAGTCCCTGGCCATCGTCGGTCGTGACCTCTTCATCCGCACCGTGGCTCTGAGGGCATCGCTCACGATCACCGTGGTCCTGGCCGCGCGCAAGGGGGTCGCAGCGCTCGCGGCCTACCAGGTGGCATTCCAGATCTGGGCGGCGCTCGCCTACGTGCTCGACGCGCTCGAGGCCGCGGCACAGTCGTTGGTAGCCAAGGCCCTCGGAGCACGCGACAGGTTGCTCGCCGAGTCGACGGCCAGGCGCATCATCGGCTGGGCGGTCGGGTCGGGCGTTCTCCTCGGTGCTGCCTGTGCCGTCACGTCACCGTTGATCGCGTCCGTTTTCACCGATGATCCGGCGGTCAGGACACTCCTGGTGATGAGCCTGGTGTGGGTAGGTGCCACCCAACCACTCAACGGGGTCGCCTTCGCGCTCGACGGCATCCTCGTGGGGGCCGGCGACCAGAGGTTCCTGGCCGTGGCGATGTCGATCTCCCTGGCGGTCGTGGCCGCCGCGGCAGTTCTCGTGGCCCGCCCGTCGGTCGGGTTGTGGGGACTGTGGGCCGTGCTGGCGGTCTTCATGGGTTCCCGCGTGGGCGTGCTCGGGGTTCGCTACCGGTCCGGACGTTGGCAGCACATGGGGATTCCCGGCACCTGAACCGCGCCTCTCACCCAGCTACACAGTTCACCCGGCTACACAGTTGGAGGTGACCCAATCGGCAAGAGCGTTGTTGGCGTTCTGGGTGGCGTCGCCGGCCAGCAGCTCGGCCGCACGGGATTCCGCATCAGCAGCCCTGATGTCGATGTCGGCCATGCCGCCCCACACCCCCTGGAGGGTGCCCAAGGGGCCGGTCAGCTCTGGTGGACCGATGGTGACCATGTGCCCGAAGAGCTTGTCGAGGGCCGCGAACAACTGGCTCATCCCGGACGGGTTGGATGCGAGGCCGGCAAGATTGATGTCGGCCGCCGCGATGTCTCTCATGGCGGACCCGGTCAGAAGCGTGCACAGGTCGGTTTCGGAGTTGAGGGCATCGATGCGGCGGATCAGGTCGTTGGCATCCACCGAGCCGGAGAACGGGTCGCCGTCGCCCACATTCCGTGAGGAGCCCTCGGGCGCGGTCGGCAGCGGGCCATCCACGCCGTCGCCGTCGGCAGCCAGCTGGCGCGTGCCCCCATCGCCGCAACCGGCAGCTACGAACACGGCGCCCACGGCCAGACAGCACAGCAACCCCCGCAGGCGGTTCCCCGCCTGCGCGGTGGCAGCACTCGCTCGTCCCAACAGTGGTCCCACGCCCCCAACTGTACGGGCCATCGGGGTCCGGTTCGCGGTCGCGACCCTGGGTGGAACTCCCCGCTGCACCCGATCGGGGCGGACGCGTTCACCCCGCGAATGCGTTGCCGATGGTCACCACGGCGGTGGCCGCCATCAGGATCAGCACCAGGGACCGGAACCGCTCCTCGGGCACCCGGCGGTGCACCCGGTCCCCGATCAGGAATCCCAGCGGCAGTGCCGGGAGTGCAACGGTCGCGGCCTCCAGCACCGAGCGGTCGTAGCGACCGGCCAGAGCGAACAACGCGACCGCGACCACGCCAGCGGAGCAGAACACCGCCACCGAGGTGGCGCGGAATGCTGCCTTGGGCATGCCCCGACCGGCCAGGAGCATGACCACCGGCGGACCCGAGATCCCGATCGATGTGTTGAACATCCCGCTCAGCAGTCCCGAACCGACATCGGTGGCGGGGCGTGGGTTCGACAGCTTCGCTCCGGAGGCCAGCAGAGCTGCGGCGAGCAACACTGCGAGCGCGATCATCACCTCGAGCGTGCGGTCGGCCACCCGCGAGAGCACCAGCACCCCGATCGGCATCCCGACCAATGATCCCAGAAGCAGTCTTGCTGCCACCGGTCGGACGATCTCGGAGTGGTTTCTGAGAGCCACCGCGGAGTTCGAAACCAGACCGACTGCCGCAGAGAGCACCACCGCGTCCTTGGGCCCCACCGCGATCGTCATCAGTGGAACGGTGATCAGAGCGAACCCGAACCCCGACAGGGAGTTCAGGAGCGCGCCGGCGAAGACCGCGACGCCGACCAGGACCAACGCTGCGGGATAGGCCACGCTGTCGGAGGTCGGTGTCAGCCCTTGCGCGTGTTGAGCAGGGCGGTGACCGCTTTGCCGTCCGCCTGGCCCTTGGTCGCCTTCATCACCTGGCCGACGAAGAACCCGGTGATCTTCGCGTCACCCTCGCAGAACCGCTGCCACTCCGTCGGATTGGACTCGATGAGGCCGTCCACCAGGCTCTCCAGCTCAGAGTTGTCCATCGCCTCGAAACCGTGGGCCGCCGCGATGTCAGCTGGTGAACCCGCTCCCTCGACCATCTCCGAGAGAACGGTCTTGGCCTGGGTAGCGGTCAGCTGGCCTCCGGTCTCCATCTTCACCAGTTCGGCGAACTGCTCCGGATCCAACTTCAGTGAACGCTCGTCGGAGAGATTGTGCTCCGCGTGGGTGAGCACCCGAACCGGATCCGCCCCGGCCTCGATCGCTGCGAGACACAACTCGTCGAGGCCGCGTTCGACCACCAGGGCTGTCTGTTCGAGTTCGGAACCGGTCGTCTCCGCCAGCCGGTGGCGGCGCGCCGCCGGAAGTACGGGCATGGCGGCCCGCACCCGCTCGATCCACTCCGCGCCCGGGTCGAGCTCCACCAGGTCGGGCTCGGGGAAGTACCGGTAGTCGTCGGCCTCTTCCTTGGAGCGGAGCTTGTGGGTGCGGCCATCGTCTTCGTTCCAGTGACGGGTCTGTTGCTGCACCCGCTCGCCTGCTTCGATCAGATCGACCTGACGCGCTGCTTCGTATTCGATGGCACGGCCGAGGCTGCGCAGCGAGTTGACGTTCTTGATCTCACAGCGTGTACCGAGCTCGTCATCACCCCGGCGGCGGACCGACACGTTGCAGTCGACGCGCATCGATCCCTCTTCCATCTTGCCGTCGGACGCCCCGACCGCCACGAGGATCGACCGCAGCTCGGTGACATACGCGCGGGCCTCGTCGGCGTTGCGGATGTCGGGCCGACCGACGATCTCGAGCAGAGGCACACCGGCACGGTTGTAGTCGATGGTGGAATAGCCGGCGTCGTGGATCCGGCCACCGCCGCCCACATGGGTGGACTTGCCGGTGTCCTCCTCCAAGTGGGCCCGCTCGATGCCGATCACCTTGCCCGAGGGCAGCTCGAGCGAACCACCCACGTTTATTGGACGGTCGAACTGGGAGATCTGGTAGTCCTTGGGCAGGTCGGGATAGAAGTAGTTCTTGCGTGCGAAGGAGCTGGGCGACACCTCGCTGCCGAGCGCCAGGCCGACCCTGATCGCCAGCTCGACCGCGTGTTCGTTGAGCACGGGTAGCGACCCGGGCAGACCGAGTGTGAGCGGGTCGATGTTGGTGTTCGGCTCCCCGCCGAACTCGTTCACCGCGGAACAGAAGAGTTTGGTCCTCGTCGCCAGCTCGGCGTGGACCTCCAACCCGACCACGATCTCCCAGGTGTCCAGGTCGACGCTCATGACCGTGCCTCCTCGCGTGCAGCTGCTTCCAGCACCGCTGCGGTTCTGAACATCGGCACCTCACCGAGCGCTGGAGCCAGCACCTGGACCCCGACCGGGAGCCCGTCCCCGCCTCGGCCGAACGGAACCGACATGGCCGGATGACCAGCCAGGTTGGACGGGATCGTGCACAGGTCGTTCAGGTACATCGACAGCGGATCCGCCGTCTTCGAACCCATATCGAACGCCGTGCTGGGCGAGGTGGGTGAGAGCAGCACGTCGAAGTTCCCGTAGGCCGCGTCGAAGTCACCTCTTATGAGTGTGCGCACCTTCAGCGCCTTGCCGTAGAACGCGTCGTAGTAACCGGCGGACAGGGCGTAGGTGCCGAGCATGATGCGACGCTTCACCTCGTCACCGAAACCGGCGGTGCGGGTGGCCTCGATCATCTCACCCACGGTCGGGGCCTCGACCCTCATCCCGTACCGCACCCCGTCGTAACGCGCGAGATTCGACGAAGCCTCGGCAGGTGCGACCAGGTAGTACGCCGACAGGCCGTAGACGACAGCGGGGACCGAGACCTCCTCGACGATTGCTCCGGCCGCGGCGAGGCACTCTGCGGCAGCACGCGTCCGAGCGGCGACGTCGGGGGCGATTCCCTCCCCCATCATCTCGGAGATCAACCCGACACGCATGCCCGACACGCCATCATCGAGATGCGTCGACACCGCTGGGACCTCGGTGTCGAGCGAGGTCGAGTCGCCCGGGTCGTGGCCGCCCATCACCTCCAGCAGCAGTGCCGCATCGGCGACGCTGTTGGAGAAGGGCCCGATCTGATCCAGTGAGCTCCCGAACGCGATCAGGCCGAGGCGTGAGACGAGTCCGTAGGTCGGCTTCATCCCCACCACCCCACAGAGGGCTGCTGGTTGGCGGATCGATCCGCCGGTGTCAGAACCCAGGGCGAGTGTGGCGAAACCCGCTGCGACCGCCGCAGCGGACCCGCCGGAGGACCCGCCGGGCACCTTCGAGAGATCATGGGGGTTGTGGGTGGGACCGAATGCGGAGTTCTCGGTGGAGGAACCCATCGCGAACTCGTCGAGGTTGGTCTTGCCCACCATGACCGCGCCCGCAGCTGCCAGACGCTGCACGACCGTGGCGTCATATGGAGGCTTCCAACCCTCGAGGATCCGCGAAGAGCAGGTGGTCTCGACGCCCTTGGTGCACAAGTTGTCCTTGAGCGCCACGGGAACCCCGGCCAGGGCCCCGGGGTCCGCTCCCCCTGCCACGGCGTCGTCGACCCGCCGGGCGGTCTCTCTGGCCTCCTCGGCCAGCACCAGGTTGAAGGCGTGGATCTCGCCCTCACGCTCTTCGATGCGTGTCAGCGACGTCTCCAGCACCTCCACGGCACTGAGGTCGCCCGATCGCACCGCCGCAGCGGTTTCGATCGCACTGGGGTCGACCGCGTTCGGGGAATGCTGCTCGTCGCTCACGAGTCCTCCCCAAGTGATGGCGGCACCCGGAACTGGTTGTCCTCAACCGCAGGGGCAACCGACAGGACGTCGTCTCGGTCGAGTGGCTCCCCCGGTTCGTCGGGGCGAAACACGTTGGTCAGCGGGATGGGGCGTGCCATCGGTTCCACGTCTGTCAGATCGAGAGCCTCGATGTCGGCAGCATGCCCGAGGATGTCGCCGAGTTGATGCGTGAAACGCTCCAGCTCGGCATCGGTGAGGGTCAGGCGAGCCAGCTTGGCGACCTTGGTCACCTCGGCGGCGGTGATGGGAGAACTCTGTTCGGTCATGGCGTCGTCGATCGTACCGCCAGCCGGTGAACGTCCCCGCAGCGAGCCGCCGATACGTTGGCCGGGCGGAGGTGCAGGGCCCCGCTTGCAGGTAGTTTCACAGGGTGCCGCCGTTGTTCGAGTTGCTCGAGGTGCACCTGAGCCGCAGCGGCGAACCAGTGCTCGAGGCATTCGACCTCGAGGTGCCCGATGACGGAGTCACGGTGCTCACGGGGCCGTCGGGGTCGGGCAAGTCGACGATCCTGCGGCTCTGCAACCGCCTTCTCGTACCCGACTCGGGCACCGTGCGATTCAGGGGCGTGGACGTGTCCCAAGGCGACCCCTGTGTGCTTCGCCGGTCGGTGGGGATGGTCTTCCAGCAGCCCACCGTGTTCGAGGGATCGGTCCTGGACAATCTGCGTGCCGCGGAGGAGTTGGACAGCACCGCCGCAGCCGACCTTCTCGGCGACGTGGCGCTCGACGCCTCGTTCCTGGACCGGAGGGCCCGCGACCTGTCGGGTGGGGAACAACAACGGCTCTGCCTCGCCCGCACCCTCGCCACCTCGCCGGTGGCACTGCTGGTGGACGAGGGGACCTCAGCACTGGACCGGAAAGCGACGAGGGTCCTCGAGGAGCTCGTCGTCGACCTCGCCCGCCGCGGCACCCCCGTGCTCTGGGTCACCCATGACCTCGACCAGGCGGCCCGCATCGCGGATCATCGCAGGAGCCTGGGGAATCCCTCGTGAGCGCTGTGCTCACGGCATCACCGGTAGCGGATCCGAGCTGGCTGGGCCTGGTCGCAGCGGGAACGCTGATAGCGGTTGCCCTGGCACTCTCGGCCGCCCAGCAACTCGGACTCGGGCGCTCGATCCTCTGGTCGGCCGTGCGGGCCCTGGTGCAGCTGGCCGCAGTGGGGGTGGTGCTCGGATTCCTCCTGGCAGAGAGCACCTCGATCCTCTGGAGCTGGGCCTGGGTGGCGGTGATGGTGCTGTTCGCCGCATGGACCACCGCCAGGCGTGCCCCGGAAGTGCCCGGGATGTTCACCCTGTCGCTGTCGGCGTACACCGCATCAGGCGTGGTCACGCTGGCGGTGCTCTTCGGTTTCGGGGTTTTCGAACTGGAGGCCCGCACACTCGTGACGTTGTCGGGCATGGTGGTCGGCAACTCGTTGGCTGCAACGGTTCTGGTCGGGCGGCGCCTGGTGGAGAGCCTCCAGGAACGCCGCGACGAGGTGGAGGCCCGGCTCGCCCTCGGAAACACCGCCGCCGAGGCCTCGGCGCCGATGGTGCGCAGTTCGGTTCGGACCGCTCTGATACCCCAGGTGGAAACGACCAAGGCGGTCGGGATCGTGCTCCTGCCCGGAGCGATGGTCGGGCTCCTGTTGGCAGGGGTCGAACCCGCCGTGGCGGTGAAGGTCCAGCTGGCGGTGATGTACCTGATCCTCGGGTCGGTGGCGACGACAACCGCGGTGGTCGCTCTCGGGGTTCGTCGCCGGGCGTTCAGTGCAGACCACCGGTTGGTGCTCGACACACCGAGTCACGACCGGGGGTCGTGACCGGTCAGCCGCTGTGACGGGCGACGAAATCGAGGGCCCGTTCGATGATCAGGTCCTTGTCGTAGTCCTGGGTGGCCACGTGGTAGCTGCGCTCGAGCGACACCCGCTCGACCGGACCCGACACGGATTCCGCGAGCAGGTCGGAATCGGTCGGGGGGACCACGTGGTCCTGCGGGCTGTTCATGAGCAGCAGCGGTTGGGTGACCCGGGGTAGGTCCGCCGCGAACTCGCCGGCCGCATCGAACAGGGTCAGCAACGGAGCCAACGGCGTCTGTGAGTAGGCCGACTCGACCACTTCGGGATCCGCGATGTCCGAGCCGATCCCATCCATTGCGACCTCGCCGGATTCCACCAGCTGCTGAACCAGCGCGCGCATGTCCTCCTGCGGCGAGACCGCTGGATTGATGCAGATCAGCCCGGCCAGTTCGGGATGGTTCGACGCCAGCCAGCACGTGAGCGATCCCCCCATCGACAACCCCGCCACGAACTGGACCTCGGTGCGCTCGGACAACCGCTGCAGAGCTGCCTCCGCCGCCTCGGACCAGTCGGGCCATCCGGTACCCAACATGTCCTCGATGGTTGTGCCGTGGCCGGGCAGCCGGGGCATCTCGACCGAGTAGCCCGCCGCCGCGAAGCTCTCGGCCAACCCCCGCATCGACGACGGGTTGCCGGTGAACCCGTGGAGCACGAGCACACCCACCGACCCGCCGTCCGCGCTCCAGGGCTCTGCTCCGGGCAACACCTCGACTGGTTTCTGGTCGGACATCGGTCACCTCGATCGTGGGGTTGGCACGATGGTATTGCCACTTGGCGGCCGCCTGCTCCACCTCACCCTTGACCGACCGGTCAAGACGACTAACCTGCTGGCGCTCGGAGACACGTCGCACGACGCCAGACAAGGGGGGCCGATGCCCAAGTACCAGTTCCTGACCGATGAGTGGCTCGAAGAAGCCAAGAAGATCCGAGAGGATCTGAGTGCCGACGAGTCCGGCACTCCTCACAAGGTCAAGATGAACCAGATCGTGACCGAGGTGCCGTTCGGCGACGGGACCATCAACGCCCACATGGACACCTCCTCCGGTGAGATGGACATGGACCTGGGCCACCTCGAGGATCCCGAACTCACCGTCACACTCGACTACGCGACGGCCAAGGCCATCCTCGTGGACGGAAATCCACAGGCAGGCATGCAGGCGTTCATGGCAGGCAAGATCAAGGTCGAGGGCGACATGACCAAGCTCATGGCCATGCAGCAGGCCCCCGCCGATCCCGAAGCAGCCGCCAACGCTGAGAAGATCGCCACCGCGATCAAGGAGATCACCGCGGACTGAGCCACCCGCGCGACCAGTGACTGTGGACGGGCTCCGGTGGAAGTCCTCCGGTGGTCCGTTCCCGGTCACCGCGCAGCTCCTGGTCGCCCCGATTCGGCGCCGGCCCTATCCAGGCGCTGACGAATCTCCCAGGTCCACCAGACGCGTGGCCAGCACCGCGCCCATCAGGGCTACGACCGCACCCAACACATAGGCGTTCCGGTAGGAACCGGCGAGGCCGGCCGAACCGACGGTGGCCACCTGCATGGCCTCGAGCCCGTTCATCCCAACGGTGGTTCCCACCTGGGCCACCAACTGCTGGGTGGCACCGGCTATCCCCAGATCCTGGTCCTGCACCGAGTTGGCCACCGCTGATGCGATCCGGGGTTGCGCCGCGCCGATACCGAAGCCCGACAACGTGAGGGCCACCACCACCACGACTGTCTTCGGGTCCGACGACACGAACGCGAACGTCGACAACGAGGCGACCAGCGACAACAGACCGCCCACCACCGTCGCCCGCGCCGAGATCCTGTGTGCCATGTAGCCGGCGATCGGTCCGGCTATGGCGAAGGTGAGCGGACGGGGGACCATCATCAACGCGATCGTCTCCGCGCCCAGCCCCCTGACCTCGGCGAGCAGCTTCGGGGTGAGGATGAACCCACCCATGTAGCCGAACTGGATGAAGAACGACACGGCGACCGGCACCGAGAAACCGCGACGCTTGAACCAGTGCAACGGGATCAGGGGGAACTCCACGCGCCGTTCCACCCTCACGAACCACCACGCTCCCAGTGGACACACCACGATCCCCAGGAGCACCCATCGGTTCGTGAATCCCCAGACCGATGCCCGGTCTATCGCCAGGAGCAGTCCGGCCAGCGAGACGACCAACGCCACCTGGCCGAGCACGTCGAAGTGCACATCGTGATGGCGTCGTGTCTCGGGCAGGACCACCAGCGCGACCAGGGCAGCGCCCAGCAACAAGGGCGTCTGGAACCAGAAGATCGCACGCCAACCCACGGCTTCGACCAACGGTCCACCGATGACCAGTCCGAGCACCGGCCCACCGGCCATCACCAGTGACCAGAACCCCAGTGCCTTGGAACGGTCGCGCCGTGCGAAGAGCTGGTTGATGATCGCCAGCGAGCTCGGACCCGTGGCGGCACCGATCGTGGCACCGATGACCCTGAAAGCGATCAGCGATCCGCCCGACCAGGCCAGAGCTGCCAGCACCGAGAACACCGCTGCGCCGAAGATGCCCACCAGGTACACCCGCCGGTGACCGTGCAGGTCGCCCAGTTTTCCCGCGGTGGTTCCGGTGAGTCCGACCGCGATGGTCGGGCCGGAGATCAACCACACGAGCGTGCTGGCACTGGTGCCCAGGTCGTCCGCTATCGAAGGACGGCTCACCGCAAGGATCGTGATGGAGCTGGCAATCCCCAGGGCGCCGAGCAGCACCGTCCACGTGATCAGCCAGCGGAACCAACCCGGTCGACCCTCGAGGTCGTCCGCAGGATCCGCGGCGCTGGGCACCTGTTCACGGAACCGGCGGGCGCGTCGGATCAGCAGAGACCACGGGAGCACCGTTTCCTCGTCGACCCCCGGTGCCTCGATCGCCACCGCTGTGGCGGGATCGACATCTGGATCCGACCCCTCGGGAACCTCGGGTTCGGTTGGCCGGTCGGGACCCATCACCCCGAGAGGTTACGACCCGGAGAGGTCAGGACCCCGAGCGAGAGGACCTTGCGTGACAGGACCGTCCACCGCGTTGGGGCGGCCGCCACCTGCGGCGGCTGGGGAACACCACGGACAGCAGACCACCCCAACGCAGTGGACGGTCGAGCGCCACGCTAGAGGTGGGCGACAGCGCGTACGCGGACCCCACGACCTGCCGTGGAGAGCATCAACCAGATCTCGTGAAGATCCGAACCTGTGCGCCGGGCAGGCGCGACTCCCCCGCCGGTGGGTCGGTGGCGAGGACCGTCCCCGAGGGCGACCCCTCGATTCCCGAGACGGTGAATCCGCGCGACTCCAACTCGGCCGCCGCCGCGGTGCCGGTGCTGCCGGTCACGTCGGGAACGACGATCGGTTCTGGGCCCGCAGAGACCACGAGGACCACTGCGGAGCCCCGGGGCAACTCACTCCCGGGAGCGGTGTCGGAGCGGATCACCACTCCCTTGTCGATCGACGAGCTGTACTCCTCGGTCGGCTCGGCCACGAGCTGCACCGCCCCCAGCGCCGCTTGGGCTTCTTCGAGGGTGACTCCGACGATCCCGTCGGGAACCACTCGTGGAGCAGGACCGTCGGAGACCACCAGGTCGATCGCGGTCTGCTTGGGCACCCTGCCTTCATCGTCGGGGGCGGGTGATCCCGGAGCCGGCGAGGCCGCCACGACCGACCCAGCGGGGACGTCCTCGTCGAAGGTGGTCGTTCGCGAACCGAGCGCCAGCCCGGCCGACTCGATCTGGGCCCGGGCCTCGGGCTCGGGCATTCCGGCGAGCGATGGGACCGCCGTGAGGGTAGGACCATCGGAGACCGTGAAGCTGACCGGCTCACCCTCGGAGAGGTCGGTGCCCGGGCTGGGGTTCTGCGCCAACACCTGGCCCGTGGTGGTGCCGTCGCGGCGCACGCGCTCAGGATCCCCGACGACCCACCCGTTGGACTCCGCCTGGGATGTGGCCTCCTCGAGTTGGGAACCCACCCAGTCGGGAACCGTGTGGGTCGGAACGCGCACGAAGAACCACCAGGCGGCACCGCCCGACAACGCGAGAAGCAACAACACCGCTACTGCAGCGAACCACCGACGCCTGCGGCCCCGGCGCGAGCCGACGCCCTTGTCGGGGTCGATCGTTGCGCCCACCGGTGCCGCGTCGAGCGGGTCCACCACACCCAACGACACCGGTCGGGCCGAGTCCAGCGCCCGGTATTCCTCGGCCACAGCGATGGAGTCGCGCCCGAACTCATCCGATTCGGAATCCCCACTACCTGCACCACCGGCGGACACACCGGCACCGCTGACCGAACCGTGCGAGGACTGCTCCGAGGATCGGAGGTCGATCTGGTCTGCTCCGGATGCGCCATCCACTGGGCCGACTCCCGATCCAGCTCCCACCTCATGGCCGGGCCCCTCTCCGGAGCCATGGCCGGGCCCCTCTCCGGAGCCATGGCCGGACCCCTCCCCGGAGCTGCCCAGCGGAGCCGCGCCCAGGATGCGCACCGACCCGCCGGAACGGTCCACCAGCAGTTCTGCGGTGTCGTCGCCGGTGGAGATGACGGGCGCCAGCGGCAAGGGCTCCGGAGCCGGGAGCTCCGATGCAGCCGCCTCGAGCGCCTCACCCAGATCCGCAGCGTCGCAACGCTTATCCGGTTCCCGGTCGGTCGCGGCGATCAACGCAGCTCTCAGCGGGGCCAGTGCATCGGGTATCTCCACGTCCTCGCGGACCCTGCGCCCCATCGTTGCCACTGGTGAATCACCCAGCAGGGGGACGGTTCCGGTGGCAGCTTCAACGAGCACCAGAGCGAGCGAGTAGACGTCGGTACGCGGTTCGGCGCTCCGACCCATCACCTGTTCGGGTGAGGCGTACCGTGTCGCACCGGCACCCGCATCGGTGGGCTCGGTGGCCGACGCGGAAGCGATCGCACGGGCGATGCCGAAGTCGGCCAACGCCAGACGGCCGGCGGCGTCGAACAAGAGGTTCGACGGCTTCACGTCGCGGTGCACCAGGCCCTGACGGTGAGCATGGGCAAGCGCTCCGGCCGCCTGGGCGCCCACGCTGGCCACCTGGGCCGCGTCGAGGAGGGCCCCGGAGTCCAGCAGAGATGCGAGGCTGCCCCCCGCGTAGTACTCGGTCACGATGAAGGGCACTGCCATTTCGTCGACATCGACGGTGCCGGCATCGATCACGGTGACTATGTGGTCGTGGTGCAGAGAAGCCACGAGTCGGGACTCGCGTTCGAACTGCTGCACGAAGCGCGCGTCGGAGGCCAGGCTCTCGTGCAGGACCTTGACGGCCACCGGGCACTGCCGACGAAGATCCGTTGCGAGGAACACGCGGGCAGAGGCGCCGGTGCCCAGGCGACTGGACAGCACGAACCGGTCACCGAGCACCGATCCCGAATCGAAGGTGGTCCCAACCGCCGCCATGGGGTCAAGGCTAACTGTGCTCGGGCGCGTGCTCGGGGACTGTTCAGTCGCCAGAAGTCACCCCGGCGCGCTGTCGCCGGGGTCCTGTCTCGGGTGATACTTGGCCGATGGCCGACGATCAGGCACCCCCACGAAACCCGCCCGCAGCGACCGGCACCGGTCGCCCACCGATGCAGCCCGCAGCCCGCAACGCCATCGCAGCCGTGCTGGTTCTGGTCGCCATCGTCGGGCTTGTATTCACCGTGCGACTTGCCGTCACCGGCGACGCCAACACATCCGACGCGCTGCCCGACTCCGTCGACCGACTGATTCCCGACTCCGGGGACGAGGTGCTCGCCCAGTCGTCGGTGGGAGTGGACCTTGCGGTGGGCTTCGATGCCTACCTGATCGTGAACGGAACCGAGATCCGAACCGAGGCTGACGGGCTCACCAAGGATCTGGGACTGGGTCTGGTGACCTTCCAACCGGGCAACGGAAAGCCCGTGGACACGCTTCTACCGGAGAAGAACTGCGTGATAGCGATGGTGTGGCCCCAGACCGAGGGCGAGGACTCCGCCGAGCCGGTCTCCTGGTGCTTCAACGCGGCGTGACGCCCTCCACGAGGGCCCTGATGCCCTCGATCGCCGGCCCCACGGCCGAACGCTCGTGACCGATCAACACCGAGCGGATCCCTACTGTCTCGGCTGCGGCGACATTGCCGGGCGCATCGTCGACGAACACCGTCTGACCGGGCGTCACGCACAGACGCTCCAGTGCCAGGTGGTAGATGCGGGGATCGGGCTTGCGCAGTCCCACCTCGGAGGAATCCACCACATCGTGGAACAGATCGTCGAGCGGGAGCAGCGGCTTCCAGAACTCCTCGAATTCCTTGGCGTTGTTGGTCAACAGGCCGGTGACAAGCCCCCTCGCCCGCAGTTCGGTGCAGAAGTGCACCATCTCGTCGCGCACACCACCGCCGGCGAGCGATCCGAGCAGTTCGAACGGATCCAACACCGTCCCATCGGGTAGCTCGGCGTCCGCCATGATCGCGTTGCGCGCGTCCTCGAGGGTCACCTCTCCCCGCTCGAGGCGATGCCACGGGTGATCGGTGTCGGTGTCGTACGCACCGAACACGGCCAGGGCGAGGTCCTCGGGCGAGAGGCCGCGCTCGGTTGCCGCCGCGGCCAGGGCCGCGAACGGCGAGTCGATGAACACCCCTCCGAAGTCGAAGATGACCGCTTTCACCTGTTCACTCATGCCTGGTTGGTCCCGTCTGGCAGTTCGCCGGTTCTGAGAAGGTGCTCGAAGCCCTCCTCGTCGATGATTGGCACGCCGAGCTTCTCCGCCTTGGTCACCTTGGATGCGCCCGGTGAGTCCCCCACCACCAGGGCAAGGGTCGACTTGGACACACCGCCGGGCGCCTTGCCCCCACGAGCGGTGATCGCCTCAGAAGCCGCGTCACGTGTGTAGCCGTCCAGGGTCCCGCTGACCACCACCGATCGCCCCGAGAGCACCTGTTCGAGCTGTTGGGAGTCATCTCGTTCGGGAGCCGCGGTGGTGACCCCCGCCTCGACCAGTCGCGCCACCAGCTCCCGGTTGGCCGGATCGGCGAAGAAGTCGTGTACCGATCGCGCGATGACCGGACCGATCCCGTCGATGCCTGCGATCTCCTCGGGGTCGGCCGCCATGATCGCGTCGAGCGTTCTGAGGTGCTCCACGAGCAGCTGGGCTCCGGTGGGTCCGAGATGCACGATGTTGAGCCCGAAGAGCAGGTTGGCCAGGGGGCGCTGCTTGGATGCCTCGATGGCGGCCGACAGGTTGGCCACCGCCCGGTCGCCGTAGCCGTCGAGGTCGCGCACAGCAGCCAGGTCGAGCGCATAGATGTCGGCTACATCCTCGAGGAGGCCGAGATCCAGGAACAGCTCGATCTGGCGTTCACCCAGGCCCTCGATGTCCATCGCACCCCGCGACGCGAAGTGGCTGATCCTCGCGAGGCGTCGTGCGGGGCACTCGGCGTTGACACATCGGTGGTCCACCTCGCCCTCCGCACGCACCAGCGGTTCGCCGCAGGCCGGACACGTACGGGGGAATCGCCAGGGCTCCAGACCGTCGGGTCTCACATCCAGCACCGGACCCACCACTTCGGGGATCACATCGCCGGCCTTGCGCACCACCACGGTGTCGCCGGGCCTGACGTCCTTGAGTGCCACCTGGTCCTCGTTGTGCAGCGTCGCCATCGACACGGTGGAACCACCCACGAACACGGGCTCGAGCACCGCGAAGGGGGTCGCCCGCCCCGTCCGTCCGACCGAGACCTGGATGTCGACCAGGGTGGTGGTTCGCTCTTCGGGGGGCAACTTGTATGCGATCGCCCAACGCGGCGCCTTGGCGGTCGCACCGAGCACCTCACGGGATTCCAGGTCGTCCACCTTCACCACGATCCCGTCGATCTCGTACGGCAGATCGTGCCGGTTCGCCTCCCAGCGCTCACAGAAGTCGTAGACCTCCTCCAGGGTGTCGAAGGTGGTGGTCTCCGGGTTGATGGGCAAGCCGAGGGACCCCATCCACGACAGCGCCTCGGAGTGGCTCGGTGGATGCGGTGCACCCACGAGTTCGCCGAGCTGGTAGCACCACCATGACAACCCCCTGCCGGCGGTCACCGAGGAGTCCTTCTGGCGGAGGCTCCCGGCGCCGGCATTGCGCGGGTTCACCGGTACCGGCTTGGGCTTGCGACCCGCGCGCTCGGCTTCGTCGTTGTCGGCCTCGGTGCGCGCCACCAGCTCCCTGAATGCCTCCAGCGGCAGATAGACCTCGCCGCGGGCCTCGAGCACCTCTGGAGGTTCGCCCGACAGCTGGTGGGGCACCGTGGCGATCACACCCACGTTCGCGGTCACGTCCTCGCCGGTTCGACCGTCGCCGCGGGTGGCCGCCTGCACGTACACACCGTTCTCCCAGCGTATCGACACCGCGAGTCCGTCGATCTTGAGTTCGCACGTGTAGCGGACCCCCGAGGTCCTTCCCGCGGCTTCGAGTCTCTTCGATGTGCGCTCGCCCCAGGCCTTGAGCTCGTCGAAGTCCATCGCGTTGTCGAGGCTCATCATGGGCACGCTGTGCTTCACGGGAGCGAACGGGGTGGGTCCCTGCGCGGCGCCCGGCCGGCGGGTGGGACTGTCTGGGGTGACCAGGTCGGGATGCTCGGCCTCGAGCACCCTCAGCTCGCGCACCAGATCGTCGTAGTCGGCGTCGGGGATGGTCGGGGCGTCCGCACCGTAATAGGCATCGTCATGAGCCCTGATCGCGCTGCGGAGCTCGTCTATCCGCGATGCCGGATTCGACATCTCGTCCATGCTCAGACCAGGTCGCCCATGGTCAGGCCAGCACCGGAGTGAGCGTCGAAGCGACGTGCTCGTGGATGCGCTGCGCGAGAGCATCCACGACCGACACCACCCCGGCGACCTGTTCCGGCGCGAACGCACCCAGGCCGTCCGACGGCGCCACCAGACTCCGGCGCAGCAGTTGGTCCCTGTCGACCCCGGCCGATGCCAGGTCACGCCAGGTTGCCGCGAGGTGTCTCCAGAGCAGCTCGGCACTGGTACCCAGCGGTCGATCGACGGGGACCGCCCCCCAGGCGATGTGGCCTCCGTTGTCGAGCAGGGCCTGTATCCACGGTGCCCACCCGATCAGGGCGGCGTCGGGAGGCATCGACAGCAGCGACACCCCCGAGGAGATGATCGTGCGCCAGTCGGCGCGTCCGGGCACATGTATGCCGATCAGCACCTCCGTGGCGCCGGCTACACGATCGAGTGCATCGACCACCGGGTCGAGCAGCGATCGCACCTCGCGTGCGCCGAGGGCGAAGGTCGGGTGCATGGATCCGACCAGTCCGGGTTCCACCATCACCACTGCGATCGCGATCGTGGGATGGGCCGAACGGGCCGCGTTGAACACCGCCTCGCTCTGATAGACGCAGGCCATTCGTGCCGCCTCGATGGCGCGGGGTCGCTCGACGCCGGCACGAAGCAGCTCGACCGCGAGCGTGACCGGGCCGAACATGTCGATCCGCAGTGCCGCACCCGGGGCCGATCCGCCGTCGTCGGTCAGTTCGGCGAGGGTGGAGTTCAGGGTGTCGAAAGCGGGAGCCGCACAACGAGCTGCAGCGTCGGGTCGGACACCGAAGCTGTCGTGGTCGACACACAGTTGACCAGAACGGAGCACGCTCACACCCTCGAAGGCTGCAGCTGCCCGGGCCCTCAGCGAACAGTCGGTGGAATCGGGAGCGGCGATGGTCGGCAGCAACCGGTCGTCGAACAACGAACCCGGACCCGTCGCGGGCAGACCGGCAGGCTGCTCGGACGGAAGCGTCGCCAGACCGATCGGCAGCTCAGGTATTCCCCCCATGGTCAGTTGTTAGCGGTACCCGCGCTCAGGGCGCAAACTGATGGGGTGTCAGCTCCCCTGCAACTGTGGATCCTGCGAGCCCTGTGGCTCGCCCTGCCCTTCACTCTCCTCGACGCCCTTCTGGTGGCCACCGACGGCGCACAGGGATCAACCCGCGTCGCGGTGCAGTGCCTCTTCTGGGCGCTGTGGGCCTCGGCGCTCGTGGTTTCGTTGACGCCGTTGCCCTCCACCCTGACGGCGCTGCGGATGCTGCTGCCCATGGCACCGGCCGCCGCGCTCTGCGCTCTGGTCGTCGGACCGGCCGGAACGCTCGGCTGGCTCGGGATGCTGGCCGGTGCGCTTGCCGCCATCCTCGCCATGTCAGCAGCCACCGGGGACTGGTTCGTGGACGGTGCGTCCTACGGTGACGAGCGGAGGTTCTGCCTACGTGCGCCGGTGGCGCTCCTGCTCGGGCCGATCGAGCTCGCCTGGTTGCTCGCCGTTGTGCCGCTCCCAACGGGAATCCTGTTGTTCACCGAACAGATCTACCTGGCCGCGGTGCCGCTGATCCTGTTGGGGATCGCCACCGCCTGGTGGGGTCCGTTCGCCCTCTGGCGTCTGGCGCGACGATGGGTCGTGTTCGTACCTGCGGGCATCACCCTCGTCGACGACATGGCCATCGCAGAGCCGGTGCTCTTCCCCCGGCGGGCGGTGACCCGGATCGGACCGGCGCACGTGGCGACCGAAGCCACCGACCTCACCGTCGGGGCTCCCGGCCTGGTGCTGGAGGTGGACCTGTCCGGACCCATCGACCTGGCACCGGCTCCGCGCAGGGGGGAGCCGACCGAGGCGGTGGCGGTGGACTCGGTGCTCATCGTCCCCAGCAGGCCAGGTACGTTGCTGGCCCACGCCGAGACGCGCGGGCTGGTGGTGGTTCGCGACTGACGGTCGGTTGTCAGACCGATCCGCCCGTCGCCAGTCCCCCGGCGAGCACCAGGTCGACATCGTCGCCGTGGGCTCCGTAGAGAACCACGCTCTGACCCTCGGCGACCCTTGTGGTGGGCTCCGCCCAGCGCAGCCCGAGTTGCGAGCGCGAGGGGTCCCAATGCGTGACCGATGCCGGCCGGGCGCTCCCATGGGCCGACGTCTGCACCATCACCTCCGCGCCGGCCCCGAGGCTCACCGCTGTCGCCACCGCCTCCAGCTCGAGCACCTCGGTATTCAGGTCCTCCCGCGGTCCGACCGTCACGGTCCGGTTGGCCACGTCGACCCGGGTCGCGAACCTGCGGTCGTCACCGCCCGCGAGGTTGAGTCCGCGTCGTTGCCCCACCGTGACCAACTCGACCGCGGTGACCGATCCGACACGCGAACCCTCGGAGTCCACAACCGTGCCCGGGTGCAACTCGATGCGTTCGGCCAGAAAGGACTCTCTGCCATCGGCTCGCGTGATGAAACAGACGTCCTGGCTGTCGGGCTTCGCAGCCGTGCGCAGCCCGCGCTCGGCTGCAATCTCGCGGACCCGCCCCTTGGTCAGGTGCCCGATCGGGAACATGACGCGAGCCAGCGACTCCCCTATCAGGGGGTGCAGCACGTACGACTGGTCCTTGGTGGTGTCCGCACCGCGCCCGATCCGCAACGAGCCGTCCTCCACCCGCACGACCCGAGCGTGATGGCCCGTGGCAACCGCGTCGAACCCGAGGAGATCCGCTCGCTGCAGGAGCACGTCGAACTTGAGGTGCCGGTTGCACTCGACACACGGATTCGGGGTGCGTCCGGCCGCGTGGTCTGCCACGTAGGGCGCCACGACATGGTGTTCGAACTCGTCGGTGTAGTTGAACACGTGGTGGTCCATCCCGAGTTGCGCAGCACTGCGACGGGCGTCCTCCACGTCGCTCACCGAACAGCAGCCGGTGTCGGATTCGCCACCCCAGAGCTTCATCGTGGCACCGACCACTTCATGGCCCTCGTCGAGCAGGATGGCGGCGGCCACGGAGGAGTCGACCCCGCCCGAGAGTGCGGCCAGCACCCTCACCGTGCACCCCCGACCGCGCCGCGACGGGAGAGCGAGCGCACTCGGTCGAGCGAGACCGTGAAGGTCTCAACCGCGCGATCCACTTCCGCAGGGGTGCTGTCGGCGCCCAGCGTCAGCCGGACCGGAGCCACGTCGGGGTCGACGACGCCGATCGCCTCGAGCACATGGGAGGCCCCTATGGCCCCCGATGCGCACGACGAGGCCGCCGAGGCGCAGACCCCACGCTGTTCGAGCAACAACAGGAGCTCCTCGCCCACTACCCCGCGCACCAACAGGTGGCAGTGACCGGGCAGGGTTGGGGCCTTCCGTCGGTCGATCGTCTCGGTCACACCGTCGAGTGCGACCAGACGTTGCGCCAACGAGTCCCGCAACGCACCGATGCGCTCGACCGAAACGGGGCGCCGTCGTGCGGCTGCGATCAGAGCTGCTGCGAAACCCACGATCCCGGCGACGTTGTGGGTGCCACCCCGGCGGTCTCGTTCCTGGCCGCCGCCGTGCAGCAATGGGGCCAGGGTGTGGGGGCGGCGCACCACGAGCGCCCCGGTGCCCTTCGGCCCGCCGAGTTTGTGGGCCGAAACACTCACCAGGTCGGCCTCACAGGCGACCGACCGCAGGTCGAGCCATGGCGCGGCCTGAACGGCATCGGTGTGCAGCGGCACGCCGGGCGCATGTCGGCGCACCACCTCTGCCACCGCGCTGATGTCGTTGATCGTTCCGAGCTCGTTGTTGGCCGTCATGACAGACACCACCGACACCCCGGGTGCGCGGCTGTTCTCTGTGTAGCTGCCTCCGGTGTAGCTGCCTCCGGTGTAGCTGCCTCCGGTGTGGCCGTCACCGATCGTGCGGACCGTCTCTGCGAGGGCGGTCAGATCGACCCGACCGAACCTGTCGACCGCCACGGTGGCGCCGCCCAGGGCCTGGGTGGGACGAAGCACAGCCGGGTGTTCGACCGCCGAGCACACCGGTGTCCCACGCCGCGGAGGCATGCCACCGGTGACCGCATGGTTGTCGGCCTCGGTGCCCCCGGAGGTGAACACCACCTCGCCCGGTTCACACCCGAGCACTGTCGCCACCTGCTCGCGCGCCTCATCGAGTGCGCGCACCGCGTCCCTAGCGAGGGCATGGGACCCCGAGGGGTTGCCGTACCTCCCCCGGCCCCTCCCGGTGAGGTCGGTGCCCATCAGGAACGGCTCCATGGCCGCGATCGATTCGTCGCACAACGCGGTCGTCGCCGCGTGGTCCATGTCGACGAGTTCGCTGCAGTCGGTCGGGCTCACCCCAGAATGCTACGGGTCGGGCCGCTCCCCCGAACAGCGCGAACCGGAGCACCGACCGGGTTCTGTGCGGCGGACCGGACACCGATATCGCCCACGACACTGCCAATTTCCTCGGCGTTGGCTCACAGCACCGCGATCCGCGCGGTTCGGGACACGTCGCAGACAGCTCAGAGAGGCATCGCTCCCGGCCCGCTGAGCGGAAGCGTTCCGGCCTTCTTCTGGGAGCTGATCTCCCTGCCCACCGCGGTGAACGTGCGCGCCACTCGCCCGAAGCTCGCCACCGCACCGAGGAGATCACGGACTCCCGACACCCTGTAGCTGCTGGGTCGCGGGCCTCGACGGCCGGCCATCCAGTAGGAGTGGAGCAACAGCGGTGGATTGAAACCCTCGGCGGTCGCACGCGCCAGAGGTCCGCCCTCGATGTCCTGGGCATCGAAGATCTGGATCTCCTTGGAACGCCTGCCGCTGGCAACCCCATCGGTGTGCACCAACACCATGACGTAGCCGTCGTTGGGTCCGCTGCGGTCACGACGCGGCACGAAGGTGGGCGGTGACGGGAACGAGCCGGGCTCGTACTCGAACACTCCCGACACCTTCCGGCTGGCCAGATCGAACGAGGCCAGTGCTCCCGGACGGCCCTCCGGCGGCAGCTCATCGGTGGGAACCATCCTCTGGTGGTCGCTGTGGGCGTACATGTCCCACCAGTCCTGTGACACCAATGCCGGGTCGAACCCGGTCCCAGCGAACCACGCCTGGGTGACCTGATTCCGTGCGGCGCCGTCGGTGTGGTCGTAGGTGGAGAGCACCCCACCCCAGAACCGATCATCCCAGATCGTGTCCGCGGAGCGGACCTCACCGGTTGCCGCCACGATCTCATAGGTACCCATGCAGCCGGGTTGCTGTGCGAGGGAGATCAATCCCTCGTGATCCCGCGACACGACAGCTCCCGAATGGGTGACCTCACCCTCGGAGAGCGTGATCATCAGATCTGCGAGGGTGATGTGCTCCGTGTGTACCCGCAGGATTCCGTCGCTGTCGTCCACGTCGACCATCAGGTGACCGGTCGGCATCGGGATCCGAACCTCGGTCACGGGCACCGACTCGCCCGGCGGCGTGCGCCGCAGGTCCTCCTTGGCGACGATCCAGAGCTGGGTGAAGTCCTGGTTCGACAGCTGCCGCGGACCCCTGCCCCTCATCACATCCGGTTCGAGCTTGAACGGCAGGTCGCAGAACACGAGGTGGTTGCTGGTGGCCTTGATGTCATGGATCGAGTCGAACGGACCCATCCCCTCGAGGGGCCACCGTTCCACGGGCCCCGACAGGCCCCAGCGGGCCAGATACGTCGGGGCACCCGGCATCGGGAAGTAGTTGACGAAGTAGAGCGCCCGCTCCTCCCAAGATGGCGCCGGGTGTGCGGCGACGGGGCACATCGGTTCGAGCAGCCCGGGTGCCATCTGCGCCCATTCGCCGTTCGATCCAACCGGTGTGATCACCTCGAGGGTGACCGGATCCACCTCTATGGGTCGGCCCGCGTCGTACCCGACGAACAGTCGGCCGTCCATGGCCTGCACATTGGTGTTTGCCATGTTCGACACGCCGAAGGGCGAGAACTGCGCGAACTCCACCGTCCTGAACAGCTTCGGGTAGCGCCGCTGGATCCGGGCCACGCGGGTGCCCATGGCCCTTGCCCGGGCCGAAATCGTGCCTCCCGGTGTGGGTTCCATGGAGAAGCGGTGCAGCAGACCGAACTGGTTGAACCAGTGCCCTCCCGGCTCGCGCTTGTCGGGACCGATGATGAACACCTCCCCGAGCGCATCATCGGGCCAACGCCCCTCGATCACCTCTAGGTCCCAGTCACCCTCGCCCGCCCCGTGGAACAGATTGCCGGTCAGCGTCGCACCCGGACCAACTTCGTCGCTCAACTCCGCCCCCCGGCGCTCGACTGCAGAAACGATCGGACAGCCCGCAGGATAAACGCCGTTCAGCGGCTGCGACCAGCGGTCCCGGCTGTTGGGGTCGCCCCGGAGGGCAATACTGTCGCCCGGTGGGGTCTGTGCCGGGCGAGAGGATGCCGGTGCGATCCGGTTCGAACAGGAGGATCGCGCAGTGACCGAGCAGAACCCCCCGGAGTCCGGGGACCAGCCGAACTGGGCTCCGCCGTCGGGAGCGCCACCCGAGCCCGACCGCGACCCGACAGTGCCTGCACCGAGACCGGACCCCTACGCGCAGTTCGGCAATCCGCTGAACGACACCTGGGGCACCCAACCCCAACCGGCTCCACCGATCCGTGCCCAGAGCGCCACCCTGGTCCAACCCAGGAAGAAGATGTCCCGCGCTTCGCGCTGGGGCATCGCGATCGTGTTGCTCGCCCTGCTCGCTGCACTCGGCTGGCTGTTCAGGGAACCGATCGGCGACGCCTGGGACTGGGTCTACCGCCAGGCTGATGACTTGGTGTCCGACAGTGCCGACTCGGACCAGGGTGCGGCTGGAACCAGCACGCCCCCAGCGTCGGAGCCCGGTTCGTTCGAGTCGGCCGCTGAAGCCGAAGCTGACTCGTTCGCGCAGTGGAAGGCCGACAACGCCGCCGAGCTCGATCGCTTGGGCGAAACAGCACGGGATTCCGCGGCCGAGATGGTCGATCTCGGCGAGTCGGCTGCCAACACCGGTGCTGTGGATCCCACCGCGTACCGAACCGCGCTGCTCGCACTGAAGGGTTCGACCCTCGAGTTGGTCGGGTTGCTCAACACCGCTCCCGAATCAGCGATCCGCAACGATTTCGTGAGCATCCTCCTGGTCGAGGTGGACGGCATCAACCAGATGGTTGCTGCGGTCGACTCCGGCTCGAGCACCGACGCAGACGCGGCAGCGAAGAGGCTGACCGATGCCGGCACCGAGCTGGAACGGCTCTGCCGACAGTACGGATCCAGTGCGGCCGGACTGTGCTGATGCCTCCGGCGACCGGGTGGCTCCTGCGGACAGCACACGGTGCGACTCATCGGTGCGGCGCTGGTCCGCCTCAGAGGAAGTGCGCCGGGCCTGAGAGGGCGAACTGAGCCTGGGTCAACGCGAGTGTCACTACCACACCGGCAACAGACCACCTGAGGGCCTGACGAACCGGATGGTTGTGCGACCTGCGTCGGGAGAAGAACCAGGCCACCGGCAGGACGACGGCCACAGCGAGTACTGAACGACGCATCCGCAATCGCCATTCGGCGCCCTCCTTGGTGACCGGATAGCCCTCCGCCGCATCGAGCAGAGGAACCAGTTCCTCTATGGGTACTCCGAGGCCACCTCCGAACGTCGCCACGGCACGAACCGCACCACCAGAGTCGAACACCGGGCTGCCGGAACTCCCGGGGGCGATGGCAGCGGTGAATCCGACGGTGTCTATTCCACGCACCTCCCGACGGTCACCTGTGATCACACCGTCGGTAGCCGTGGGGCCTTCACCACCGGGATACCCGACAACCGCTACGGGTTCCCCGGCCACGGGGATAGCGGGGTCGATTTCGAGTGCATCGCGTCCTGCGGTGGAGCAGCGCAGTACTGCCAGATCCACATCGCGCTCTGCGATGGCGGTGTAGCACTCGACCCGCTCTCCGTCGGAGAAGTCCATGTAGATATCGCCGGTTCCGCCCTTGGCCACATGCAGATTCGTGATCACGGTCGCATCCCGAGCGACCCAGCCCGTGCCATTTCCACCGGCGCTGCGCACGAGTCCGACCGACCCCACGGCATCTTCGAGCACCCCTCGGGGCACCGGCTCCGTAGAAGCACGCGGGGCACCTACACCGAGGACACCGAACGCTGCGAACACGATCGATACGAACAACCAGCGAACAAACACCTCGTTCTTGCTAGCACCGGTCGCACCGGTTTCGAACACGCCGAGGATACGATTCGGGTGGTGGAGAGCGACTACCGGCTTGCCCTGGTACCCGTGGTGATCTCGACGGCCATCGGGCTCTTCTATCTGGTCGTCAATTGGCGGATCTTCAACAAGGCCCGGCGTTCGGGCGCCCTTCTGCTGCTCAACTTCCTCCTCGGAGCCTCGGCACCCTGGATACTCGAGGCGGACCCGAGCCCCTGGATCTGGGTGATCGTCGCTTCGGTGAGCTGGCTGATCGGACTCGGGATCGTCACCACGATCATCTCGATCATCGGACGGCCGGGTTGGTGGGTCCTGCCCTACCTACTCGCATCGGTGCCCGCGATCGCACTTCAGATATGGGGAGCCGGGGCCTCCGCGTTCGAGGACCCGCCCGAGGCCCTCGCATTTGCTCTGGTGGCCGGGCTCATCCTCGCAGGGCTGATGTTCATCCCCATGTACTTCATCGGCATGTACGACCTCGGTGACGCCTTCGCCAAGAGTCCCGGGTTCCGGGTGGGACTGATGTTCCTGCCGTTCGTCTTCCTGCCGATCCTGGCTTTCGACCGGAGCAGCTACGGCAACTGGGGCGGCTACGAGCGGAGCCACTCCCGGTACGTGCCGCCCAACTCGCGACAGTTCCCCGGCGGTTCGGTCCCCCCGGCAGCGCCACTGGTGGTCGGAGCTCCGGCCGTCGATGGATCTCCAGCACCGACGATCCCTCCTCTGCGACCGGCCGCGGACGACTCTCCCGACGCCGGCTGGTATCCCGACCCCGGCGGATCGACGGCGCAACGCTGGTGGGACGGATCAGCATGGACCGATCAGCTCGATCCACCGGCCCGGGCCGCAGCTGCGGGTGATCCCCCCTCAGCGATGCGCTGACCTCGGTGGCGCCCCGGCCACGACGGGAGCGACCGGCGCATTTCCCAGCGACACCTCCCGTAGGAGTCCGCCGACCTGCCACTGGAACGCTGCGGCGACACACACCAGCCAGAGCTCGGGATCCACCGACGCCGGCAGCTCGTGGTGGATGCGTTGTCTCACCGCCTCGGCGAGTTCCATCGCCTCATGTGAACGAACCCGTGGGTCGAGATCACCCACCCGCAGGAGGAACTCGCGGATCAAGGAGAACTGCTCCTCGCTCAGAGCACTCACATCGAGCTCCGACACATAGCTCTCGAATCCGGCAGGGGCGAAGAAGACCACCGGCGTCTCACCCGCTCCCGAGCGCCGCTGTCGAACAACGACGGTCGACGCGGCCAGATCACCGAGGCGCTGTGTCGCCGGGGAGAACATGGCGCTGAGCAGGGCCACGAACCCGAACGAGAAGTAGATGTCGATGAGTGCCAGCAGACCCCGCACAACCGATTGGCGGGCCTGGACCGGCGAACCGTCGGCGGAGATGACGCGCAGCGAGAAGATCCGCTTGCCGACGCTACGACCCCGCCAGAGGATCTCCATGCCGATCGGCCAGATCAACAGGGTGAACACGATCAGCAGCAGGTACACAAGCGTGGGCGAGAGCGAGGCCCCTCCCACCAGAACCACGAGCATCCCGAGGGCGAAGGCCACCACCACCTGCACGACGAGGTCGATCACCCGTGCAAACGCCCTCGTGGCGATACCCGCCGTCGGGAGGTCCAGGAGAACAGCCTCAGGTGTGACCACACCGGTGCGCACGCCACCGTACGGTAGTGGCGTCATGGACATCGACCGCTACATCCAGGTTCACGACCCCGAGTGGCGGCGCTTCGGTGAGCTGGGCGCCCTCGCCTCCCGCAGGCGTGCGCCCGGGATGGGCCGCACGATCAGCGAGGACGAACTGGAGGAGCTGATCGCCGCCTACCAACGCACATCGGCCCAGCTCTCGCACGTGCGCACCACCTATGAGGATCCGGATCTGATCCTGCGTCTGTCACGCCTGCTCGGCGATGCTCGGGTGAGCATCTACCAGCGCAGGGGCAACCCGGCGAGGGCGGTGGCGCGGTTCTTCACCGAGGCGTTCCCCGCAGCGGTGTGGGTCTCGCGCCGCTACATCGCGGTCGCGTTCCTGTGTCTGATGGTCCCCGCTGTCGCCATGGGCTTCTGGCTCGCCAACGATCCAGCGGTGCTCGACGCGTCGGTTCCACCGGAACTCCAACAGTCGATCGCCGAGTCGGAGTTCCGCGACTACTACTCCTCGGAGGCGGCCCAGAACTTCGCGGGCACGGTGACGGTGAACAACATCTTCGTTTCGTTCATGGCATTCGCGCTCGGACTGATCCCCGTGATCGGTCCGGTGTTCATCCTCGGGGTCAACGGACTCAACATCGGCGTGATGGCGGCCGTGATGCACCAGGCAGGTGAGGGACCCCAGTTCTGGGGACTCATCACGCCCCACGGACTGCTCGAGATATCAGCGATCCTCATCGCGGGTGCGGCTGGACTGCGCATCAGCTGGGCCATCGTCGCGCCCGGCGACCGCACCCGCGGGCAGGCGCTGGCCGAGGAGGGGCTCCGGTCGGTCGTGATCGTGCTGGGTCTGACGGCCTGCTTCGTGGTGGCGGGATTCATCGAGGGATTCGTGACCCCTTCGGGCATGCCCACGTTCCTGAGGGTGGCGATCGGCGTGGCGGTGCTGACCACGTTCGTGTCCTATGTGGTGCTGTTCGGCCAACGCGCCGAACGGATGGGGCTGAGCGGACTGCTCAACGAACTGGGCCGCGATCCCATGGCCGAGGCCGAGACGAACGCCAGGAGCGGCACCGTGATCCACGGCTAGTGCGACCGCGGCGCCGTCAGAGGCGGCCGGTGGTCTTGACCTTCAGGTAGGCATCGGCGAGGTCCACGGCCAGACGACCCGGTTCGGCATCGATCACGATGGCTCCGAGGGAACTCAACCGGGCCGCGGTGCGCCTCCGGGTCTCGAGCGCTCGGGCGGCTGCGACGCGACGGAAGACCTCGTCGTCATCCTCGACGCGGGCGGTCGACCAGGACTTCACCTCGGGATCGGTCACCCCGGCGACCACCACGAGATGGGTTCGGGTGATCAAGGGCAACGCCGGGATCAGTGAATCGGTCACAGCCTGTTCGAGCAGGTCGCTCAGCACCACCAGCATCGCCCGGCGGCGGAAGCGGGCGATCACCTCGGAGAATGCTCCTGCATAGTCCGACTCCGAGAGCACGGGCTCCAGCGAGTACATCGCCTCGGTCACGCGGGCCAGTTGGTCCACATGGCGGGCGGGCGGCACGGTCGTGCGGACCGACCGATCGAATGCGACCAACCCGGCACGGTCGCCCAGTCGCGTGGCGACGGCGGTGAGCATCATCGCGGCATCCATCGCGTGTTCCACCCGGGGCACCCCGCCCACGCGACCAGCCATGACCCGCCCGTTGTCGAGCAACACCAGCACGCGTTGGTTCCGCTCCGCCCGGTAGGTCCGCACGATCGGCTTGCCCACGCGGGCACTGGCGGTCCAGTCGATGCGACGGAACTCGTCGTCCGGTCCGTACTCGCGCAGCTGTTCGAAGTCGGTACCTCCACCCAGACCGCGCGCCGAACGCATTCCGACATCGAGGATCCGTGCCCTGCGGATCCGGAGCTCGGCCTCCTGGGCAGAACGGAACGGCGGATGCACCCGCAGCTCGGTCCGCAGCGGCACATCTCGTTGGCGCGCACCCAGGCCCAGTGGTCCGGTCGTCCTGAGGCTCAGGCGGTCCAGCTCGAAATGGCCCCTGCGCAGCGGTTCGATGGTCGTGGTGACCTTGACGGTACGGCCGGGTGCGACCCGGATCCGTGCCCGTCGGGAGGTCGCCCGCAGCGATGGTGCCAGTTGGTCGGCCAACTCGACCGTGAGGGTGCGACGTGCGTCCGAGCGGACCGACCACTCCAGGTCTGCCTTCCTGCCGGCGGTCACGACGGGCGGGTGACGGCGCTGCAGCACGATGTGCCGCGGCGAGGTACCGATCAACGAGTCGATCAGTGCGACCACGAGCACGACGCCGGTCACCACCCCCGCGACAACGAAGGGATTGAGGGGCTCACCCGGGTAGGCGAGCAGTCCCACGGCCGCGACGAGGGCCACGAGAGCCGCCCGCCGCGTCGGGACCAGTGGCATGTCAGCGCGGTGCCGGAACGGTGGACAGCACCGAGTCCAGAAGTCCGTCGGCGGTGATTCCCTCGAGTTCCAGCTCGGGACGGACCATCAGTCGGTGGCGCAGGGCGGGCTTGGCTACGGCCTTCACCTCGTCCGGGCTCACGTACCAACGACCCGACAGCCAGGCCCAGGCCTTGGCGGCGTGCAGCAGTGCGGTGGCGCCGCGGGGTGACACACCCAGTTCGGTCGAAGGTGATTCACGGGTGGCCCTGCACAGCGCCACCACGTACTCCAGCACCGGACGCTCCACGGTCACCCCGGCGACATTGCGACGAGCAGCAGCCAGATCCGCGGCCGAGGCCACCGGGCGCACCCCGGCAGCTGCGATGTCGTGGGGGTCGAGCCCGGCGTTGTGCCGTTCGAGGATGTCGACCTCCTGGTCGGCACCCGGATAGCCGACCAACAACTTGAACAGGAACCGGTCGAGCTGTGCCTCGGGCAGCGGATAGGTGCCCTCCTGTTCGACGGGGTTCTCGGTGGCGATCACGATGAAGGGATCCGGTAGCTCCCTCGAGCGCCCCTCGGCGGTGACCTGGCGCTCCTCCATGGCCTCGAGAAGCGCCGCCTGGGTCTTGGGTGGAGTGCGGTTGATCTCGTCGGCAAGGAACAGATTCGTGAACACGGGGCCCTCGCGGAACCTGAACCCCCCGTGTTCCTCGGGCGCGAGAACCAACTGGCCGGTGACGTCGGACGGCATCAGGTCCGGAGTGAACTGCACTCGTCCGAACCCGAGATCCAACGCCTGTGCGAGTGTCTTGACCACCAGCGTCTTGGCCACACCGGGAACCCCTTCGAGCAGCACGTGACCACGCACCAGGAGTGCGGTGATGATCCCCGAGACCGTGCCCTCCTGTCCGACCACCACCTTGGCGATCTCGGATCGCAACGCCAGCATCGCCTGCAGCGCGGCGTCGGACTCGGCCGAGGGTGACCGGCCTCCTCCGGGGACCGGGTCGGGCGAATAGGCCGGTGGTTCAGGGGGCAGGTTCGACATCGAGCACCTCCGAGTGCAGTGAGTCCAGCTGATGGGTCAGAGCGATTAGTCCGTTCGGGCCGTCCGGCGACGGCCCGAACAGGACCGCATGCACCTGTGCGGGTTCCAGCCCCGAGCGCGCCGCCACCGCGGCAGCGAGCGCCTCCGGGCCTGCTTCGCGGGGCACTCCGAGCCGCGCAGCGAGTTCGCGGCATTCGCGCTCGCGCAGCACCGTGGCGGCCCGCCCCACACTCCCGTGGCGGCGCAACAGACCTCCCACCGCCTCGACGAGCTCGGATCCAGCGACCTCCACCGGCATCTGTTCGCGCACCGGGGCACCGAGCCGCCGGCCGCGCCACCAGGCGAAGATCACGAAGGCGAAACCGCACTGCACCAGAGCCACCTTGACCGTGAAGGGCAGGAGCTCGAGCGGACTACGGGTGCCGTCCGGTGAGGTGCCCGCCGGGGGCTCGGCCTCCACGAAGGTCACCCGATCGGCGCCCTCCAGCAGGGCGACCGCCATCGGGCCGTTGTCGAGCGGCTCACCGCCTGCTTCCTTGTCGGGTTGCAGGCGGGCATTGGCCCACAGGTAGGGCGAAGCGAGGTGCACCAGCGATCCACCCGCTGTCTGGTCCGCGGTGACCTCCTCGACGGTCACGAGGGCTCCCAGACCATCCGCGAAGCAGGTGCTGACCGCTGCGGCCGAGCGGTCGGTCCGCAGCAGTGCGAAACCGATGTCGTCCACCGCCTCGAGATCCTCGAGTTCCGCGATGGTGCAGACACCACGTGGAACCGGCTGCGCCGGAGTGCGCACGAGCTGGCGGTCCTCGATGGCATAGAAGTCCTCCTCGGCGGCGAGGACGACCGTCGCGCCCCGCTCTGCTGCGCTCCGGAAGTCCTCCAGTTCCCCTGCGCTCGACCAGGCAGCCACGGGTACGACGAGGGCATCACCGGGCCCCAGGTCGGCCGCCGCCACCTCGGACGCGCCGAGCGTGCGCGATTCGACCCCCTGTTGCTGGAGCAGCAGCGACAGCGCCCGGTAGCCAGAGGGAGCGGCGGAGTCGGCATCGAAGGGTGGAGGCGGGGATCCGCTCGACAACACGACCACCAGCACGACACCGGCGACCAGCGCGACGGCGGCCGCAACGGATGTGGCGCGGCTACCCATCGCCGCCCCCCTGCTCGCGAGCCCCCGGAGAACGGCCCACCGCTACGGTCGGCCGACCCGCCACCGACTGCTCGACAGGGGCACCCAGTACGGCCTCGGAGCATTCCCTGAAACGGGCGTTCTCCACCTCGGAGGTGGCCACGTCGGCGTACCAGGGCAGCTCGAACAGCAGACATGCCGTGTGGAAGTCCTCGACCGCCGCCGGGGTGGTGAACTCGATGTCGGTGAGTAGTTCACCGGTGGTGCGCCCGGCCAGGTCCGCTACCTGACCGCGATCGACCAACCTCCGCACGAGTTCGCGATATCGCGCCCGCATGGCGAGCTTCCACTCGCCCCTGGATTCGTGGTCCTGCGCCTGCCGGGACCATTCGGACGCGGCGCGACGGTGTTCGATCTCGACCTCGCTGGTCTCTTCGCCGTCCTCACGTTGTTTCGGCACCCACCTTCTGACCACGAGAACCACGATCACGATGACCGCAGCGACAGCGAGAGCGAGTATCACCCAACCGATGAGCGTTCCCACTCCGCCCGAGAACGTCGATCCGGTGGACACTTCGCCGGGTCCACGGTCGAAGATCCTGTTGAGCTGCTCGGCTATCCAGTCCCCCACGCGCTCCATGATCGACTTGGGGTACTGGAATTCAGGCCGCGACATCACCTCGCGCACATCCGCGCGGTCCGAATCGGAGGCGATGTCCTGGAGGATCAAGCAACGAGTCCCAGTTGGCGGCGCCTGAGCGCGAGGTCGAGGCCCTCGGTCCGGCAGCGCAGCTCCACGTACGCCTTCGCGGCGATGCACGCGGTGAGGGGCTGTGTCACCAGAAGGGCCAGCAACGAGATCTGCTGTATCACCAGGAGAACCGACTCGTTGGTGACGAAGCTCGCAGCCAGGAGTGTCGGGCCGACGAATATCGACAACTGGAGGATTCCGGAGATCACGAACGCCCCGAAGGCCACCCCCGCCGCGGTGCCGAGCGACCTCCACCCCAGTCGCCAGCTGCGGCCCACCGACCTGAACGGACCGGCTCCCTCTGCACCCGCGACCACCGATGCGCACATGAGCAGGGCATCGGCGAAGAAGAACCCGACGTACAACAGGCAGCCGGCCGCGACCTTGACGGGAACCACCATGAGGGGAATCAGCGCCGCCACCCACCACCGTCGACCAGCGGCTCTGAGCACCTGCCCGTGCGAACGCGAGCGACTCTCGAGTCGGTCTCCGACGATGAGGCCTGCGGTCAGCCCCAGCAACGACAGCGCCATGACCCGCAGGGCAAGGACCAGCCAGGAGATCGCAGAGGTGGTGCCCAACGTGCCGAAGGCGGCGAACAGCACCGGACCATCGACCTCGGGTGTGGTTCCGGAACCGATCATGACGAACAGATCCAGGATCTGCAGCGGTAGGAACATCGCAGCGGTGAGCCCGAACAGGAGACGAAAATTGCCCCGCAGGAGTTCGAATCCGCCATCGAGCACGCCGGTCGCACCCACGGGCTCCAGCATCTCGAATCCGGCTGCAGCCGAATCCGACCCGGAGGTATCGGGCCAGGGATCATCTCCACGCGCCACCGCTACCCCCGCCGCCGCGAAGTGGGCGCCACTGGCCGTGGGGTCGGCCAGGCCGACCGCGCCGGGGTCGCTCACGCCGGGGGCGATCGCGCCCGGGTCGTGTCCCGGTCGCCCGCCCGGCTCCCCCGACGGTGCGACGGCATCGGGTGCAACCCAGGTGGTCTCCCGCTGCATCACCGGACCATCATGCCCGCTGAGCCGGCCCGGGTGCTTCCAAGCCGAGCGCAGGAGGCCGCGGAACCCGACGACCACGGCGGTAGCGTGCCGTCATGTCGCGCATCAGAGTCGCAGTGACCATCTCGGCGCCGAGGCAACGCGTCTGGGAAGCCCTCGAGGACATCCAGAGTCACACCCGTTGGATGGCAGATGCGGCCTCGATCACCTTCACGTCGGACCAGACCAGCGGGCGGGGAACCACCTTCGACTGCCTGACCAGGATCGGACCGTTCGCGGTGGTCGACTCGATGGAGGTGACCCGCTGGGAGCCGAACCGCACCATGGGGGTGATCCACAGCGGGGTCGTCAGCGGTGTCGGGGAGTTCCGGCTCCGCTCCAGAGGGCTGCGCCGCCGCCGCACCAGGTTCATCTGGTCGGAGCGCCTGCGGTTCCCGTGGTGGCTGGGAGGCCGTGTCGGGTCGGTGCTGGCGATCCCGATCATGTGGACGATCTGGCGTGGCAACGTGACCAGACTCCGCGACCTGATCGAATCAGGCGCACTCCGCTGAGAGGTCAGCCGGGGACGATCACGCGTAGTTGTTCGTTCCCACCACGACAACCGCGACCACTGCCAGGGCCACCCCCAGTGCCCCGAGGGCAACCAGGCGTGCCGGCGGTGGCAGCCCCGCCCGGCCGTTCGCCCGGTCCGGCATCGCCAGGGCCAGTCCGTAGGTGGCGGCCGCGCCCGCCACCAACCCACCGAGGTGCCCCCCGATCGAGATGTTGGGCAACATGAAGGTGATCACCAGGTTGAGGGCGATCAGGGTTCCGATGCCCGATTGCCAAGGGCTCTGGCCTGCCCTCAGCTGCAGTACGACCAGCGCACCCATGAGGCCGAAGATGGCGCCCGATGCCCCGACGGTGGGAGCGGTCGGATCGAGCAGCATCACGCCCAGTGAGCCGCCGAGCAGTGACACGAAGTAGATCCCGACGAACTGGGCCCGTCCGAGAGCAGGTTCCAGCACCTTGCCCAACAGCCACAACAGGAGCATGTTCATGCCGAGGTGCAGCACGCTGGAGTGCAGGAATGCTCCACTCACCAGGCGGTACCACTCGCCGTTGGCGATGTAGGGACCGAATATGGCGCCGTTCTGGAACAGCGGCCCGCCGGCCGACATCGACCCCCCGAGGGCGACCATCAACACGTACACAGCCACGTTGGCGCCTATGAGCACCTTGGTGGCGATCGGATCGGCGGCCGCACCGAAGGCCGCGCGACCGCTGACCACCTTGGTGGTTCTCGCACCTGCGCACTGCGGGCAGTGGAACCCCACCGACGCCTGGACCATGCACGAGGGACAGATCGGCTTCTCGCATCGTTGGCAGCGCACCCCGGCCACACGGTCCGGGTGCACCGAGCACATGGGGGTGACTGTGGGTTCCACTTGCTCAGAAGCTACCGGCTCCACCCCTCAAGCTGGTTTCGGGCCTCCGCCACCGTCTTCGTCGAGCAGTCGCTGCACCGCCTTGCGCGGGCGGTCGGCGACCTCCGGGCGGTGGGTCAGTTCGTAGGCGACCTCGTGGACAGCGGCATCCAGTTCGAACACGCTCAGCAACGCGTCCCTGCTGGGACGCGCCTGGGGAAGAAGCCTGTGCACATCGTCCACCGATGCGTACCCGGACAGGAACGCGTTGAGGTTCCGTTCGGCCCAGGCATCTGCGAGCAGGCGCAGTTCCTCGTCGGGGTGTTCCACGTCGGCCAACGCGCCGGTGGCCATCTGGTGGAACGAGCGGGTCATCCCGGCCACGTCACGCAGGGGCGAGCTCGGACGTCTCCGCTCGGCCACCAGTCGTGCCGGTTCGCCCTCGAAGTCGAAGAGCATCCACGACCGGCGTACCCGCAGTGCCTTTTCGAGTTTGAGGTCTCCGTGCACCCGGATCGCCATCCCCAGGTCGTCCGCAGAAGCCAGCCGTTGGTACACCGACTCCACACGGGCAGTATCGATGTGTCCGTCGGTGACACGGTGCAGTTGGGCAACCATGTCGGCCGCCCAGTCCCTACCGTCGGCGTCCTCCACCCCGAACGCCTCACCGAGGGCCACGTGCATCAGTGCCACCTCGGTGCCGAGCGACTCGGCCTCGTCGGAGAAGTCCAACCGGCACTCCCGAGGAGGCCGCCTCAGATTGAACACCTCGCGCAGCGAGTCCAGCGCCAGTTCGGAACCCACGCCGCGTGATCGTTCCAGGCGCCGTAGAGCGGCCAGGTCGGCCCTGCCCTTGCGCCACACCGTGACGGGCACCGACACGTTGCCGTAGCCCACGGCCCCCAGCCCCTCGGTGACCTCCACGTCGGGGTTCGGGCCATCGGCGATGCGACGGTAGAGCTTCAGCACCCAGGACTCATCGATCACCAGGGACGTGTTGGAGTGCGATCCCGTCATGGCCCGCACCGACGCGTAGTTGTTGTCGGGGTCGACCACGCGGACGAACTCGAGGGCCAGTTCCTCGTCGCTGAGCGCGTCGAACAGCCAGGCCTCACCACGCGGTGTGGGCATGGATCCCAGACGACACACCGGTGGCAACTCGACCGGCTCCTCCGCTGTAGCTCCCAACACCAGCTGGTACCAGATCGGGCGAGCAGCTCCACCGTTGCCGCGCACCTCTGCGACCACCCACATCAGCGACGGCCATTCGTCGCGCAGGGTGTCGATCCGGCGTACCTTCAACACGGGGTCGGGAACCGGCATGTACCACCGCTGCGCCGCGAGGAAAGGCGCCAACAGCACACTCAGTTCGTTGGTGAACGCGACGTTGTCTACGACAACTCCTCGAGGTAACGGATGGGATCGGTCCCGGCGCAGGGGATCCAGCGGACTCGCCGCAGCGGGATCTCCATTGTGGCGCGCGAGGACCCGGGTGACCGAGCCGTCGATCAGCTGCCGAGCGACTCAGCGTCGACGAATCGCCATGTTGAACTCGCCGGTGGCGAAGGGCATGTCGCTGGTACTCATCCATATTCCCGACAGGGAGACGATGCGCAGACCGAGCAGCGAGATCCGGGCGACCACGGAGAAGGTCCGGTCCACACCCGCTTCGGGGTCATCGAGGGTGAGTGTTCCCGTCACGAATCCGTTGGGTGCAGCTGTGAGCTGAACCGACAGCGCTGCGGTGCCGTTGGTGATGTCGGCCTCCAACAGATCGGTGTCGGCGACGTCGGTCAGAGCCCCTTCGGTCTCCGCACTGATCGGGAACGACGCGCTCGCCTCTATGGGGCCCCGCATCTGGAAGTCCAGGAAGATGTCCTGGATGAGGGCTCTGCGGATAGGCGAGACGGTGACCGCCTCGGGCCCTTCCAACAGGCGACCGGTGTCGGGCTCGAGGAACCAGGAGGTTCCATCACACGACAGCTCCGCGCCGGTACCGGTACACCTCGGGAAGGTCACGAACCGGCCGTCGGAACTCCAACCGAGGGCGGCCACGCCGAAGCTCGCTGTGTCGGGACTCTCCGCCGGGGTGATGTCGAACGCCGGACCGCCCAGGGACGACACGACCGACAGGTGACTGCAGTCGGGCCCGGACCCATAGGCGATACGGGTCGAGTCAGGAGACACCACCGGTGCACAGATGGTGTCGTCGCGGGCGATGGCAACGGTCGACAGGTCCGACAGGTCCACCCGCTGGAGTTCCCGCTGGCCCTTGGCCGGCCCCGTGGTCACCAGGAAGGCGCCATCGGGGGAGAAGTCCGGATCATCCGCGGAGAAGGGCGTCGGTGCCAGCTCCGCGCCTCCGCCGGCAAGTGCCAGCGTGTAGCGGTCCTCGGTACCCGGGATCCGGGTCTGTACCACCAGCACCGGGTCGGTGAGCGAGGTGGCCACGCCGAAGGCGTCGCGCAGCGAGGGGTCCCCCGAGGTCGACATCAGGTCCCCCTGCACGTCGACGATCCGAACGACGTTGCCGAGCGGCCCCGCTGGTAACGGAGCGAGGAACGAACCGCTGGTCCCGCTGCGCGGCTGGGTCGCCTTCTCCTCCACATCTGCATCCGTTCCCACAGCGACATAGGCCAGGGTCTTGCCGGTGCCGTCCCAACTCAGCACCGGAGCCATGCCCACCACATCGAGTGCGGCGTCGGTCCTCAGAACCCGCTCGGCGGAGCCGTCCGGCTCGCTCAGAACCAGCGCACCGTCGGCGCGCACGTACGCGACGCCATCGCCCGTAGGGGACACCGCAACTGCGGACTGGCCATTGGCACCGATCGCTGCGTTCGAACCCACGACCACTGGAGCCTGGTTGCCCGAGCCGAGCCACACCCGGGCATCGCTGGTCACGTAGGCCACCAGACCACCGGGTTGGAGCGCCTCGGTGCGTCGGGAGCCCTCGCCGTCGGACTCCTGGGCATCGGCCGGGAGTTGCGGATCCCCATCGGCCTGGGGATCCGTGTCGGACTGTGCTCGTCCACCCTCGGAGGCCGCCGAACCCGCAGTCGGGACAACGGCGGCAACGAGCAACATCACAGCCACCACGGCGGGCACGCGCCCAAAGTTCCTCACGAGGCACGAGGGTACCCGTGGACCGGCGTTGCGGTGGATCGCAGGCACTGGGCAGGTTCACCCGTCGATGTGGTTTCGCTCAGGGGAGCTGGATCCGCCGATACCCTCGCGAGAGATGAACCCCCGCCTGATCACAGCGCAACGGAGCCTGACGGTCCGGCCGCGCCTACCGGAGTCGCTCGAACAGTTGCGGCTGCTGTCGGACAACCTCCGGTGGACCTACGACGCCGCCACACTCGAGCTCTTCGCCGCGCTCGATCCCCACAGGGGCGATGAGTCGATCGAAGATCCCCGGTCGGCTCTCGCCCGGGTGGGTTCAGCACGTCTCGCCGAACTCGCGGCCGATCCCGAATATGCCCGCAAGGTCGAGCTGGCAGCAGCGGAGCTGACCGACCATCTCTCGTCCCCCAGGAACTTCGATCACCGGATCGCCTACTTCTCCCCCGAGTACGGCATCACCGAGTCGATGGCCCAGTACTCAGGAGGGCTCGGGGTGCTCGCCGCCGATCACGTGAAGGCCGCCAGCGACATGGGCGTGCCGCTGGTCGCAGTGGGGCTGTTCTACCGCCACGGCTACTTCCACCAGAACCTCACCGTGGACGGCTGGCAGCACGAGAGCTTCGTCGACGCCGACCCGCACGCCATGCCCATGACCGAGATGCGCGTGGACCCGGTGGCGGTGGAGCTGGCCGGCCGCGAGGTGCTGCTCAGGATCTGGCGAGTGGACCTGGGCAGGGTCCCGCTCTACCTGCTGGACGCGGATCTCCCGGAGAACCCCGAGGACCTGCGCCTGGTGACCGACCGCCTCTACGGCGGGGACGTGGAGCACAGACTCCGCCAGGAGCTGGTGCTCGGAATCGGCGGGGTTCGGGCTCTCCAGGCGGTGGGAGCGACAACCGATGTGTTCCACACCAACGAAGGCCATGCAGGGTTCATGGGACTCGAGCGAATCCGGTCGCTCGTAGTGCAGCACGGCCTGCGCTTCGCAGAGGCCGTGCAGTCGGTGCGTGCCAACTCGGTGTTCACGACCCACACACCTGTGCCCGCCGGAATCGACCGCTTCCCCAGGCCGCTGATGGAGAGCTACCTGGGTTCCTGGGCCGAACAGTGCGGAGTGGGTTTCGACGATCTCATGGCCCTGGGCCACGAGCCCGCCGAAGCGGCCGACCGACCCTTCAACATGGCGGTCATGGGAATGCGGTTGTCGCGTTTCCGCAACGGCGTCTCGCGCGGTCATGGCCGGACGAGCCGGCGGATGTTCGCCGAGCTCTGGCCGGACCTGCCCATCCATGAGGTACCCATCACCCATGTGACCAACGGGGTCCACCCCGCGACCTGGACCGGTCCCGAGATGATGGAGCTGCTCGCGGCCGAGCTGGGCCCGGTGGAGACCTGGAACGGTGCCAGTTGGTCCGCGGTGTCACGCATCGGCGACTCACAACTGAGAAAGGCCGCCGACGCAGCCCGATCCCGGTTGGTCGACTCTGTGAGAACCCGGCTGCTGGCTCAGGGGCTGGCCGCCGGCCGCTCCTCGTCGGAGCTCACCTGGACGCGGTCCACTCTCGATCCGTCGGTGCCCACCGTCGGCTTCGCCCGAAGGATGGCGACCCACAAACGCGCTGCGCTGCTGCTCGAACAGCCCGACCGTCTGCGTGCGCTCATCCACGATCCGGACCGTCCCGTGCAGTTCGTGTTCGCCGGCAAGGCACACCCCGGCGACGACAAGGGCAAGGAGATGATCCGACGCCTGGTGGCATTCGGCAACGAACCCGCCAACCGGTCCAGGTTCGTGTTCCTCGAGGACTACGACATCGCACTCGCCAGAACCCTGGTGCAGGGCGTGGACGTGTGGCTCAACACCCCGCTACCTCCCCTGGAGGCCTCAGGCACCAGCGGGATGAAGGCCGCACTCAACGGCGCTCTCAACCTGTCGGTCCTCGATGGATGGTGGGAGGAGTGCTTCGACCCCGGCACCGACGGCGTGGGCGTACCCAATGGCTGGGCCATCTCCGGCGCCGACACCTCCGACGACGAACGGCGCTCCGAGCTCGACAGCGACTCCCTGTTCGAGCTCCTCGAACACCAGGTGCTTCCGCTGTTCAACGGCACCGAGGACCTCGGACACTCCTGGAGCGCCATGGTCCGCCGCAGCCTCGAGACCCTCGGGCCACAGGTGGACGCCCACAGGATGATGGCCGAGTACATCGACGAGCTCTACGCCCCCGCCGCACGGATGGGATCTGCGCTCGCAGCCGATGCGCACCGGGGAGCCAAGGAGTTGGCCGCCTTCAACACCCGCGTCAGCGAGCTCTGGGCGGGTGTGCGGGTGCTCGGCATCCACATGGACGAAACCGTCGGCGATCTCGGCTCGGAGCGGTCGGTACAGGCCGAGGTGCTCCTCGGTGGACTGTCGACCAGCGACGTCGAGGTTCAGCTCCTGGTGGGTCACATGGGTCCGGGCGGCGAGATCATCGAGCCCGAGGTCATCACGATGGAACCGGCCCCGGCCGGGGCCCACACCGTCCAGCAACAGGGCGCGCAACAACAGGGCCTGCAACAACAGGGCGCGCAGCGACAAGAGGGGTCGACCGGACAGGAAACACGCCGGGGCAGTTCGCCGCCGGCAGGCCTGGTGTACGAGGCGACGGCGGAACTGGGGACGCCGGGCCGTATGGGAGCGACCGTTCGGATCCTCCCCCGGCACCCGATGTTGCACTCGGCGGTCGACCTGGGCCTGGTCGAGTGGGCGTGAGTGCTGCTCCCGGTCAGTGATCGAAGCGGGCGTGGCCCGGACCGGACCTGAGGAACGAGCCGACCCCGATCTCCGCGTCCGGGGTGGAGAAGCTCTCGACGAACAGACGCTGCTCCAGGGCGAGGCCGTCGGAGATGCTGGCGTCGAAACCCTCGTCGATGGCCCGCTTCGCAAGAGCGGTCGCGGCACGCGGGCCGGCTACGAAGGTCCCGGCCCACTCGAGCGCCGCCTCGGTGGCGTCACCGGTCACCACCCTGTCGACGAGCCCCATCGTGCTGGCCTCGTCTGCTTCGACCATCCGCCCGCTGAACACCAGGTCCTTGGCGCGGGCGGTCCCCACGAGCCGGGCCAGCCGCTGGGTTCCCCCACCGCCGGGAATGATGCCCAGCAGTATCTCGGGCTGCCCGAACCGTGCGCCCTCTGATGCGACCCTGAAGTCGCAGGCGAGGGCCAGCTCACAACCACCTCCGAGCGCGAAACCGTTCACGGCGGCGACCGTGGGACAGGGAAGGCCGGCAACGGCTCCGAGCCCGTAGAGAAAGGCCCGACCGATCTCGCTCACCCGGCCGGGTGCCGCCAGCTCGAAGCTGTCCGGGTCGGGGTCGGCCGCGAACTCGGTGATGTCGGCACCGGCGGCGAACACCTTCGGGCCGCCGGTCACCACGACCGCCCGCGGGTTCTCCGATGCGATCCTCCCCGCAGCCTGTGCGAGCTGGTCCAGCAGATCCACGCACAGTGCGTTCACCTTGGGGCGCTCCAGGGTGATCACGTGGACCCCGTCGTCGGTCAGCTCGGTTCGGATCATCGGCTCTGTGGTGGAACTCACGGCTCAGAACCATAGGCGAGTCTCCGTGCCAGCCCCCGTGCCAACCGGCGCGAGCTGGGGCGCGCGCGGGCAGCGCCGAGACATCTGGTGAGCAGTCTCCGGGTGCGCCGATCGAGACGTTCCCCGGGAGCCAGCACGAAGTACATGGTGCTCGCCAGGGCATAGACGTCGTCCTGCTCGGTGGGCAGCGGAGCCGAGACCCTCTCGGGTGCCGCGAACCGGGGGGTGAATCCGACCGGGTGCCGGATGACCGAGTCGGCGGACAGCACGGCTGAGCCGAAGTCGGCCAGCAGCACCCGACGGTTCTCGTCCAACAGGACGTTGCCGGGCTTCAGGTCACCGTGGATCACTCCGTGCTCGTGCGCATGTGCCAGGGCATCCGCCAGCTGGGCGCTCCACGCGGAGACCTCGACAGCGGAGGCACCACGGTGCTCCAGCAGCGAACCGGACGGGGCCAGATCGGTGACGATCCATGAGATCCCATCCTCGACCGATCCGAGCGCGACCACGGGCAGGATCCCCCGATGGCCCTGCAGCCGGGCCAGTGCCCGACCCTCGGTCTCGAGCAGGTCCCGACGGTCGTGGTCCACCACCTTCACGGTCACATCCACGCCGCGCCTGGTGTCACGACCTCGATAGACCCTCGAGGTACCGCCCACGTCGAGCAGCGACACCACCTCGATACTGACCGGCAGGACTCCGGTCAGCTCATCAGGTTCGTTCCCCGGCGATGCCATCTCGGATGCTCATTCGGATGCGAGGTCGGATGCTCATTCGGATTCCAGAAGGCGCGCCGCCGCACTCCAGGGGTCGGTACGCAGGCTCAACACGTCAGCCAGTGCCGCCTCCCACCGAGGACCCGTAGCGAGGGCCACAGCTCTTCGCCTCAGCTCGGTGGTCACCACCCCCAGCAACTCGTCGCGCACCCGCTGCCTGCGCCGGCGCTCCAACTCACCGGAACCCTCTAGGTGGCCCCGGTGCGCAGCCAGGGCGTCGGCCAGTTCGGCCACCCCATCGCCCTTGGTCGCGACGGTGGACACCACAGGTGGCCGCCACGAACCCTCGGATTCCGACATGGCGAGCATCGACTCGAGGTCCCGGCGGGTCTCCCCCGCTCCCTCGCGGTCGGCCTTGTTGATCACGAAGATGTCGGCAATCTCCATCAGTCCGGCCTTGGCAGCCTGAACCGCATCGCCCCAACCGGGATTGACCACCACCACGGTCGTGTCGGCGGCGCCGGCCACCTCGACCTCGACCTGCCCCACGCCCACCGTCTCCACCACGACGGTGTCGAACCCCGCGGCATCGAGCACCCGGGCCGCTTCCGGGGTGGACACAGCCAGGCCGCCCAGATGTCCGCGGGTCGCCATCGACCTCACGAACACGGCGTCATCAGCGTCGTGATCGGTCATCCTGATCCGGTCCCCGAGGATCGCTCCGCCGCTGAACGGCGAGCTCGGGTCCACCGCCAGCACACCGACGGAACGCCCGCGTGAACGCAATTCCGAGCAGAGCACGTTGGTGAGGGAGGACTTGCCCGCACCCGGGGCCCCGGTGAGACCGATCAGCTCTGCTGTTCCACCCCGGGGCCACGTGAGTGCAGACACCGAAGCAGCTTCGTCACCGCCGCGCTCGACCATCGACACGAGGCGCGCCAGGGCACTGCGGTCGCCTCCGATTGCCGCATCGAGGAGATCCTCGACCGACCCCTTCCCGGTCCGGGTTGGGCTCAGAGCGACACCGCCGTGCCGAGCTCGACCTCACCCTCGTCGGGCTGCACCACCGAGGTGACGCCGGGTACCCGATCCTTCATGATGCGTTCGATACCCGCCTTCATGGTCACCGTCGAGGCCGGACAGCTCACGCATGCACCCTGCAACTGAACGGTGACCACACCCGAGGCGTCATCGATCTCGATCAGCTCGATGTCGCCACCATCGGCCTGGATGGCGGGCCTGATTATCTCCACGACCTTCTCCACCGCGGCGCGCTCGATGACGGGTGCCTCCGCTGCAGGTTCGTGGGCTGTCGGTGAATCTTCCATCTGGGGGTTCAGGCTAGATCAGTCATCGACCCGTTCCACAGGCGCGCCGATTGCACGGAGCTTCTCCTCGAGGCGCTCATAGCCGCGGTCGATGTGATAGCCGTCGCGGACCTCGGTGATCCCCTCGGCTCCGAGACCGGCGACCACGAGAGCTGCGCCGGCACGGATGTCGGGTGCCCTCACCGGTGCCCCCGAGAGTGATTCGACGCCGTCGATCACGAGGTGGTGGTCCTCCACCCGGATTCCCGCCCCCATGCGGGCGAACTCGCCCACATAGCCGAACCGGCCTGCGAAGACGTTCTCGGTGGCGTAGCTCGTGCCGTCCGCGAAGCACAACACCGCCACCAACAGCGGCAGGAAGTCCGTCGCCAACCCGGGATACGGCAGCGTCGCCACATCGGTGGCCCGCGGACGTGACCTGCTCATGGCCCAGAGGCTGTCGCCCTCCGGGGAGATCCGCAGACCCATGGCCCCCAGCCGATCCACCAGCATCTCGAGATGGTCCGGCCGGGTGTTGTGAAGGGTCAGCTCACCGCCGGCGATTCCGAGTGCAGCCAGGAACGTACCCACCTCGAGTCGGTCGGGCACGACGGTGTGTTCGACCGCGCGCAGTTCCGGCACTCCGACTATGTCGATCCTGGAGGTCCCCGCCCCCACCACGGTCGCCCCCATCCGGTTCAGGAACGAGGCCAGGTCGGCGATCTCGGGTTCGCGGGCAGCGTTGATGATCGTCGTGGACCCGCTGGCCAGCACGGCGGCCATCAAGAGGTTCTCGGTCGCTCCGACGCTGGGGTAGTCCAGGGCGATCTCGGCACCCACGAGCCCGTCGGTGGTGCCGAAGATGTCGCCGTGTGAGAGCTCGAAACTGGCACCCAGCGCTTCGAGTCCGGCGAGGTGCATGTCTATGGGACGGGCCCCGAAGTCGTCCCCGCCCGGCATCGCCACCCGCGCCTCGCCGACCGTCGCGAGCAGCGGGCCCAGCACCGCGGTGGAGGCACGCATCTTCTCGACCAGCTCATAGGGAGCCTCGGGTTGCACGTCGGGGCCGCGTTCGATCACCAGCGTGGTGGTGTGGTCCTCCTGTTTGCGGGTGATGCTCAGCCCGATCGCCTCCAACACCCCGCTCATCAGGGTGACATCAGCGATGTCGGGGACGTTGCGCAGGGTGTGGGTGCCCTCGGCGAGCAGGCATGCCGCCATCAGCTTGAGCGCGCTGTTCTTGGCCCCACTGATGTGGACCTCTCCATCGAGTGGACCCGACTTCTGCACCAGGTAGCGGCTCATCCGGATCAAGTATGGCTGGCAGATCGACCGGGCGGGCACCCTGCAGCTCCGCGTGAAGTTCCGCGAGAACTTCGGCGTGAAGTTCCGGGCGCACATCCGCCTGGGGCTCCACGCGCCCGAGCGCGCACTTCGCCGTGGGCTCCCACCAGCTCCCTAGGATCCCCCCGGTGGGGAGACCGCTGCTCATCGAGATCGACGGGGAGGAACTCTCCAGACGCCTCGAACCGCGCGACGACGCCCTCGTCCTCGAGCGGACCGATCTCGACGAACCCGGCGAACGGCGCTTCGGGTGCGTGCAGGGTCCGTTCACGATCTACGAGCGGGTCGCACGGTGGCAGGACGCGGGTCCCGACCGCTACCGCTACGAGCAGTACGTGCGTTTCAGGCCCGCCATTCCGGTGTTCGGTCCCATGTTCTTCGGGCTCATGCGACGAACGTTGCGCGACGGCCTGCCAGATGGACGGAGCCCGATCTGGGCCCTGCCCGACCGACTGAGTGCCCAGCAGTCGACCGTGGTGGCGGTCATGTGCCTGTTCCACGTGATCGGCGGCATGCTCTACGCGTTCCTGACCAACGTGCTCACCTTCGCAGCCGCCGACCTCGGCAACGGCAGTGCGGGAGAACAGTCGGTCGTGCTGGCGGTGGCCCGAGTGGGTGCCGTGCTGACGATCGCCACGATGGCATTCGCGGACCGCGTGGGTCGGCGCCGAGCAACGATCTGGGCGGCCTCGGCTGCGGTGGTGCTCACGGTCGCCTCTGCCGCAGCACCCAACCTCGCCGTACTGGCGGTCCTGCAGACGCTCAGCCGCAACCTCGCCATCGCCGCGATGTTGGCGGCCGACACGCTCAGCATCGAGGAGATCCCGCCCGGCTCGCGTGCCGCTGCACAGGGGCTCGGCGCCCTGAGCTACGGACTCGGTGCCGGCGCGGTCGTGGTGGCGCTGCCGCTCGCCGATCTCGGCGAGAACGGCTGGCGGCTCGTGTTCCTGGTGGCGTTGCTGGGAGTGCCCGCCATCTTCGTTGCGGCGCGGCACCTTCCGGAGAGCCGACGCTTCATCGAACGGGACCGCTTCGCCCCCTCCGCACGCAAGGTCAGCCCGGGTCGGTTCGTCTACCTGGCGATCCTCCTGGTGCTGCTCAACTTCTTCGTCGCCCCCTCATCCCAACTGCAGAACGACTACCTGCGCACCGACCGGGGGTTCGCGGGCGGTCGAATCAGCTTGTTCATCCTGGTCACGGCGCTGCCCGGTCTGTTCGGGATCCTGATCGGTGGCCGACTGGCTGACCGTCGCAGCCGCCGCCTCGCGCTGATCCCGGGACTGATCTCGATCGCTGTGTTCGGCGCCGGGTTCTTCGTGGTGGGAGGTGCCCCGATGTGGCTGATAGCCACCCTGGGAGCGGGCCTCGGCACCCTCGCGGTGCCGGCCCTCGGCGTGCTGGCCCCGGAGATGTTCCCGACCGCGCGCAGGGGTACCGCCCGAGGTGGCCTGAGCGCCATCGCCACTGCCGGCAGCGCTGCAGGACTCCTCGCGGCCGGCGTGCTGGTCGACAACCTGGGCTACGGAACGGCCTTCGTCTGGCTGGCCATCGCCCCGTTGACCGCGGCGGTGATGGCGTTCTGGGCTCCGGAGACATCGGGGGTGGAACTCGAGGCCTTGAACGAAACCTCCCACCCCGGCGATGGACTCAGACCCGGGCCAGACCCAGCCAATCGCGGAGCTCGGCCAGTACCACCGGGTCACAACCCTTCAGGTCGTGGCGACCTTGGAGGGTCACCGACGTGACGGGCCCTCGAACCAGTCCCCTGGCGGCCTCCAGCTCCTCAGGGGTGCCGAACGGATCCCGATCGCCGCACAACCAGAGTGTGGGCACACGGATCTCGGGCAGGTGCTCGGTACGGAGCTTGTCCGGCTTGGCGGGTGGGTGCAGCGGGTAGGCGATGAGCACGACCCCCGCCGCGCGCAGGCCCTCGGCCACAGCCATCGAACACATCCTGCCGCCCATCGAACGTCCGCCGATCACCAACCGCGCCGGGTCCACATCCAGTTCCTCGGAGATCCGTTGCACGTCGGCAACGATCGAGGCAATCAACTTGGGGGCACGATCGGGTGCTCGACGGCCCTCGCGCCGGTAGGGGAAGTCGAGCCGGAACACCGGCATCTCGGTGATTCCCTCGCTGAGCGCCACCAACGAGGGATGGTCGGCACCGGTGCCGGCGCCGGGCCACAACAGGAGCGCAGCTGGGTCCTTGGGTCGTCGACGTGCCATTGCCTCAGCGTGCCATGCCCGAGCGCCGCGGACGACCTGCGCCTCAGCCCAGCAGGATCCGCCGCGCGGTGTCGAGCTCCGCGATGCGTTGGGCCGCCCCGTCGATGGGTGCTCCATGGTCGGGGTGCGCGTCACGCAGCGCGGTCCGAAAGGCGCGCTGAACCATCCGCTTGTGGACCCGGGGGCCCTCTGCCTCAGGCTCGCCGCCCAGACCCAGCAGCTCGAGTGCCCAGTTGATCGGATCTGCCGAGACGCTCATCGGAACCGCTGAACCGTTGGCACCTCGCCCCCAACCGGCGCTGTTGCCACCGCCCAGCCAGTCGCCGCTCGCCGATGCAACCCGCAGCACCGCCAACAGGTCCTCGCCGGGGGTCCCGGCCCATGCGAGGCCGAGCCGGAGTGCGGAACACACACGCGACCGCAGGTGCTCATCGAGAGCCATTGCGCAGTAGACCGCGGCCAGGCAGTGCTGGGTCGCGGTGCCGTTGGTCCGATCCACCTGGACGCGCAGGGATACCGCTGACCCCTGGGTCTGGGGTTGCAGCTCCACGAGGCGGTTGATGCTCCGCTTCAGTCCCACCCGGTCCTTCTGGAGCCGGTGGCGAAGGCGTGGCTGGGGCACGCGCCAATCGCTGTCGACGTTGTCGATCAGGCGGTGCAACTCCGAGGTGTCGTCCTCATCGAGACCGGGGGCGAACGAGGCGACCACGCCGCCCAGGAGCATCGATGCGGCGGCCACGCGTGCTGATTCGTCGCGTCCGGTCGCGGCTCGCGGGAACCGCAGTTCGCCGACCGCGATACGCCGGGTGGGCGCCACTGGCCTTGAGAAGAAGGCCTCGAAGTCGGCCACGACGGTCGTCCGGACCATCGGATCAAACTAGGTCAGACGAAGCGCCTCAGTAGGTCGCGCACGACCCGGGCAGCATCCTCGACGTTGGTCGGTGCAGCCTGATCCGAGGAGTCGCCATCGGGATCCTCATCCGAGGAGTAGTTGCCCGCCTCACCGGAGTCCGAGGCATTGATGAGGTCCTGCAGTCGCGAGATCGAATCGTGGAGCTCCAACCATGAGGCGGGTTCGACTCCGAAGGGTGTCGCCACCCTGCGTATGGCCGCGGACGCCTTGGGAAGACGCTTGCGCGCCTTTCGGTCTGCGGGGTCGTTCGACAGGCGGTCCACGAACACGAACAGGGCGCTCAGGCGCTCGTTGAGTTCCAGACCACTGATCTCATCGCCTCCGTCAGGTTCACCGAGTGCGTCGAGCAGCTCACCCACCGCCTCGGAGTCCTCCTCGTGAACCACGAGGTGGCCCTCGGAATCCCACTCGTGGGGGATGTGTGCCTCCACGAGTTGGTCCACCAGGGAGTTCTGTGCCCCCGCCGACCACGGCGAGACGTCGTAGGCCAGGGTCTCGCGCACGGTCCCCAGGGCACGGCGGGCGGTGGAGGCCACCTCCTCGACGATCTCGTCGAGGGTCTCCTCGAACTCGGCCGGAACGACCACGACTGTGCCTTCCCATGCGTGGGGGATGCCTCGGTCGTCGAGCACGCTGCGCAACACGCGCCTCGTCTCCTGGGCCCATGGGCTGCAGTCGTACTCCACCTGATCGCGCACACTCACCTCCGGTGTCCCAATCGTGGCACGTCACCGGTTCGCCACCCGCTACGGGCGAGCGGTAACTTTCGGGACCATGCCAAGCGTCCCGGACCGCAACCTCGCACTCGAGCTCACACGAACCACCGAAGCAGCCGCTCTGGCGGCCTCGCGTTGGGTCGGTAGGGGCGACAAGGAAGGTGCCGACGGTGCAGCGGTCGACGCGATGCGCCTCATCCTCGGGACCGTGTCGATGTCCGGAACGGTGATCATCGGCGAGGGGGAGAAGGACGAGGCCCCCATGTTGTTCAACGGCGAGGTGGTGGGCGACGGAACCGGCCCCGCGGTCGACATAGCCGTGGATCCGATCGACGGTACGACCCTCACGTCCAAGGGCCGCGGTGGAGCGGTCGCTGTGATCGCGGTGTCCGAGCAGGGAACGATGTTCGATCCGGGTCCGTGCGTCTACATGGACAAGATCGCCGTTGGCCCCGAGGCCAAGGGCGCCATAGACCTCAACGCATCGGTGGGCGACAACCTGCGGGCGATCGCCGACGCCAAGGGCATCGCCGTCACGGAGGTCACCGCCACTGTGCTCGACCGTCCCCGACACGACGACATCGTCGCCGAGATCCGTGAAGCCGGCGCGAGGATCCGCCTGATCGGTGACGGCGACGTGGCAGGTGCCATCGCAACGGCATGGCCCAACTCCGGGGTGGACGTGTTGTTCGGAATCGGCGGCACGCCCGAGGGAGTCATCGCAGCAGCGGCTCTCAAGTGCATGGGTGGCCAGCAGTTGGGCAGGCTCTGGCCGCGCGACGAGGCCGAACGCGGCGTCGCCGAAGCGGCGGGCTACGACCTCGACAAGGTGCTCGACACCGATGACATGGTCGCAAGCGACAACTGCTTCTTTGCCGCCACGGGAATCACCGACGGCAACCTGCTCAAGGGCGTGCACTTCGTTCGCGGTGGCGCCACGACCCAGTCACTGGTGATGCGGTCCAGCTCGGGAACGGTGCGCCTCATCGATGCCCAGCACCGCGCCGACAAGCTCCCCTGGAAACCCGAGACGCCAATCCGCTGACCGTCATCGGCGCCCGAGATCTCCCGGCGGACGCGTCCGGATGACCAGAGGACGCCCGCTCGCTCAGGAACCGTCGCGGTAGCGACGACGCAGCCCCGCTGCGGCCCGGCGAACAGACCACATCGCCCGCAGGATCGGGGCTGCCCGGTCCCGATGTCGCAGTAGGTCCTCCTGGCCGATGTTCTGGTACGCCTGCGACATGCTCGGGTACGGATAGGTCACTCCAGCCAACCTCAGGAGTCCGACCCCCGCGCTGCGGGCCAGGGCGAGTTGGGAGATCATCTCGCCCGCATCTCTGCTCACCACGGTTGCGCCGACGATCCGGGAACTCCCGCGCCGTGTGTAGAGACGCACGAAGCCCTCGGTGTCGCCGTTGATCACAGAGCGGTCGACCTCGGACAGCTCCACCTCGTGACACCTCAACTCGAGGCCGCGTGCTTCGGCGACTGCTGGCGTGAGCCCTACGTGACCCACCGCCGGCTCGGTGAAGGTGCACCACGGGGCCTCGTCCTGGTCGATGGTCGGAGACATGAAGGGGACCAACTGGTCGGTGACAGCGTTCATGGCACTCTGCGCGGCCATGTGGGTGAAGCGGCTCCGCAACGCCACGTCGCCAACCGCGTGGACGTGAGGCGCGGTCGTCCGCAGATGTGCATCCACGATGGGGAATCCGCCACGGTCCACCTCGACGCCCAGTGCGGCGTACCCCGGATCGCCGGGAGCCGCCCGACCCACCGCCAACAGGACCCGCTCCGCCCGCACCGTCGCGTCACCAGCGCGCACCTCGACTCCGGATGTGGTCTGCTCGATCCGATCGACGGAGCGTCCGGTCAGCAGGTTGACACCCTCACGTGTCAGGACCTCCGCCACCACCTCGCCCGCCCGAGGGTCGTCCCGGGGAAGGATGCGCTCGGACGCCTCCACGATCGTGATCTCCACGCCGAGGCGACAGAACGCCTGGCCGAGCTCGCAACCGATCGGTCCAGCTCCGATGATCACCATCGAGCGTGGTGGTTCATCGAGTTCGAACACCGTCTCGTTGGTGAGGGCATCAACTCCGTCCAGCCCCTCGATGGGTGGCAGCAGTGGCGTTGATCCGTTCGCCAGGATCAGCTTGTCGAACTCGAGCTCCACCACGGGTGAGGGGCTCTGCTCCCCCGGCGACACGCGCACGCGATTGGCATCCGGGAACGATGCTCGCCCGAAGAACACCTCGGCGCCCAACTCCTCGAAGCGCTCCACTCCGTCGCTCGCCGCGACGTCGGCACGAACCTCCCGCAGGTGCCGGAGCGCTGCGGCCCCGTCTGCCTCGACCCTGCCATCGAGCCAGCCGGATTCGATCGCTCGCTGAGCGGCCGCTACCTGAGAGGAGACGTGCAGAAGGGCCTTGGACGGGACGCAACCCACATGGGTGCAGTCCCCACCGAGAGCGTTCGCCTCGATCAGCGCGACACGAGCCTGGGTGGCTCCCAGGATTCCCGAGGCCACCAGCCCCGCAGCGCCCGCACCCAGGACGACCACGTCATATCGACCCGAGGGAACCGGATTGAGTCGATCACGCGGCGAGGTGGCCCGCACCAATCGCTCCCGGGCCGTCCCGGCAGTTGGCGGATCCGCGACGATTCGATCGGATGCAGGTGGCGTCACCACCCCGACGGTACCGAACCATCCACGCACGCGACCTCCTAACCCGGTCGACGATCCCCACCCGCCACTTCACGAGGTTGACCGATGGGCAACCCTGGCTACCGGCGCCAGAACAGGAGGTGTGTCACGCCGCTCGGGCTCGGCACGGTCTCGAGGTGGAACCGGTCGAGCAGGTCCTCCGGGGAGTTCCAGAGTCGCTCGCCGCGGCCGATCTCGACCGGAGCGACGGCAACGTGCATGGTGTCGACGAGGTCGGCCTCCAGGAACTGCCGAACGGTGGCGACGCCACCCCCGAGCCGCACGTCCTTGCCATCAGCAGCTTCGGTGGCTCGCTGCAACGCCTCCGCCGGTGACGCATCGAGGAAGTGAAACGTGGTGTCGGCCAGGGTGAAGCTGGATCGGTGATGGTGGGTGAGGACGAACACGGGGGTGTGGAAGGGCGGGCTGTCTCCCCACCAGCCCTTCCAGTCGAGGTCCTCCCACGGGCCGCGCTGAGGGCCGAACTTGTTGCGACCCATGATCTCGGCGCCGATGTTCCTGGCGAAGTCACGAACGAAGTAGTCGTCCAGCCCTCGGGATCCACTGGAATCTGTGCGGCCCGGCCAGCTCGCGGTGGCGAAGGCCCACGAAGCGAGATCGGCCGGGAGGTCAGCGTTCGTCGCGTGCCCGAAAGGCTGTTCGAGACTCTGTCCTTCACCGGCACCGAACCCGTCGGCCGATACGAAGAAGTTCTGCACTCGCAGTATCTGGGTCATTGCCTCACGCCTCGTGGAAGTAGTCGCTCAACCGCTTCACCATCGCACCCAGTCGGTGCTGCTCCGGGACCAACGGAACGATCGACTCGAACTCGTCGAACGCGCTCGCGCAGACCGGACCGACGCACGCTGCCACCGCGCGTTTGCTCAGCGCTTCGACCAACTGGCGCTCCGATCCCATCCTCCGAACGTTGGCGGCACAAGCTGCTTCGGCGGCACTTGCGGGTCTGGTCGTGGTGCTGCCGTGGCTCGTCTGGAACCTGGCTACCTTCGGCACCATCGAGCAGGCGAGTACCCGCGCCCGGCCGATGGTTCTCTGGCAGCTGCAGACCGGTGACGCCACACCCCGTTTCGCCGAAGCGAGCAACGCCGCCCTGTCGTACCTGGTCGACGACTGGCTGGGCGATCTCGGATGGTCACCCCTACTGGCTCTCGGCGCGATGATCGTCGCATTGTGGGCATGGAGGCGGTTCGGGTTCCAGAAGGGTCAGACTCGCCGACTCCTGCTGCTCGCGGTCCTGTTGCTCGGAAGTGGAACCCTGCTCGCAGCATTCCACTCCGGGGTGCGACTGCTGGCCCGGGAGTACTACTTCGAATGGGTACGGATGGCGGTGGGCATTCTGGTCGCCGCTGCAGTCGCCGGTCTCGTCTCCGCGATGGCCAGCACCGCGACGCCGGAATCGCGGACCGCGAGGCTGCACCGCGCCAATCTGTGTCTGTGCCTGCTCACTGGCGCCACAACGCTCCTGGCTTCTGCGGCAACGGTCCAGTACCTCAGAGATCCGCCCTTCGGCTGGCAGATGAGCATGGTCGAGGCCGGACGATGGCTCGAGGAGCACACAGACCCGAACGAGCGGATCGTGTCGTTCAACTCCGGCCTCATCGGCTACTTCTCCCAGCGCCCGGTGATCAACCTCGACGGTGTCGTCAACAACGCCTCACTCGCTGCTCTCGAGGAACGTCAGCTGGCCCGGTACATCTGTGATTCCGGGGCGAAGTGGTACGTCGACTTCGACCCTGTCGTGTTGGAGGAGTACCGACCGTTCCTCGGCGGTGACGAGCCGCGACTGAACCTGGACCGCGTGACCACCATTCGGGGCGACGGCGCCGACCGCTACGGTCGTTCCGAACTCGAGGTCTTTCGACTGTCCTGCGGACCACCCTGATGCTCCAGATGTTCTGGCAGGGAATGGCCGCTCGAGCAGCCCCCGTGTTCGTTCTGCCGGTACTCGTTTGCCGATCCTCGATGTGCGAAGAACTCACCACCACGACACAGCTCGGCCTCTCTCGGCTCAGCCGGAACCGAAATGGTCACCCAACCGCTTGACCATGGCACCGAGTCGGTGTTGCTCGGGGACCAGCGGAACGATCGAGTCGAACTCGTCGAAGGCGCTCGCGCAGACCGGACCGACACAGGCTGCCACGGCGCTGTTGGTCAGCGCTTCGACCAACTCGCGCTCCGATCCCATCCGTTCCGCGATCTCGAGCAGGTTCTCCACCGCCGGTTTCGCCGTGAAGGTCACGGCCTGGATCTCGCCGTCGAGGACCCCTCCGATGAGGGCCTCTGCAGCCGAGGGGTCCGACGGCAGCGACCACTTGTACAACGGAACCGTGGTCACGACACCGCCGAGCTCTTCGAGTCGATCACACAGCGATGCTGCCCCGGCGCCATCGACCTGAACGCCCACCGGGCCGATGGCGATCTCGCCGTCGAGGCGTTCACCGAAGCGCTCCACGACGTCGTCGTAGCGAGCGCCGGGAGCCTGCCAGGTCGGTTCGAATCCTTCGGAGCGAATGGCGCGGGCGGCCTTGGGTCCGCGGGCCCACAGCTCGGATCGAGCGAAGAGCTCGACGAGATCTTCGATGAAGCCGTGCTCCCGTGCGGCGGTGAACCAGCTCCTGACCCCCAGCCCGGTGGTCAGCACGAGCAGCGCGGGCTCGGACCGGGCGAGCGAACCGGTTACCGCTGCGAGTTGGTCCGCCCGATCGAGTAGGTCGGTGCGGATCACCGGGCCGTGGACACACGTCGCCCCGCGCCCCTCCAACAACCGGATCTGTTCAGCGGAGCGTCGGTCGGCTGTGACTCCGACGGTGATGCCCTCCAGGGATCCGCCCATGGCTCAGTGACCCGGCGTCGTCGAGAAGCCCACGGTGCTGAGCTTTCCGGAGTTGGCCCTTGCCGTCACGGCCCCGACGCTAACCGGATCCGAGTTCGACCGCCGTCGGGTCCCGGCGGTCCACGACTGTGACCTACCGTGGCAACACCGGCGGACGGAACTGGCCGATCTGCTGTCGATGGCTGGAGAGACGACGTGGGTGGAACAGCGGAAGGCACGATCGTGGTGCTGGGCGGTGCCGGAGGTGTGGGCCGCGTGGCGGTGGAGGCACTGACCCACATCGACGACGTCGCACACGTGGTGGTGGCAGACCTGAGCCGCCGAGCCGCTGCCGAGGTGGTCGCAGACCTGGGAAGCGAGAAGCTGGAGCCAGCCGCTGTGGATGTGAGCGATCCAGCGTCGCTCGCCGCCGTACTCGAGGGAGCGCAGGTGGTGTTGAACTGCGTCGGACCCTTCTACCGGTTCGGCCCTCCGACGCTGGAGGCTGCCCTCCGGGCGGGTGTGGGCTACGTGGACATCTGCGATGACCTCGATGCCACACAGGCGTTGCTGGGCATGGACGATGCCGCACGCGAGGCCGGGGTCACCGCACTGATCGGGATGGGCAACTCGCCCGGGCTGGCCAACATCTTCGTCAGGCTCTGCGCCGATGAACTCCTCGACGAGGTCAGGACGGCCGACATCTGCCACATCCACGGCGGGGAACCCAGCGAGGGCGCCGCCGTGTTGAAACACCGGATACACGCCATGGTCAACGACATCCCCCTCTTCATCGACGGAGAGTTCATCTCGGTACGACAACTCGACCCGAGCGGGGCCGAGCACGTTCGCGAGATCGACTTCGCCGGCGTCGGCACGTACCCGGCATACCCGTACCCGCACCCCGAGACGATCACCCTTCCCGCCACGTTCCCCACCCTCGAACGGGCCACCAACCTCGGCGTGGTGTATCCGCTGTCGTATTTCGACATGACCCGGGACCTCGTGCGCGCAGGAATGTCGCTCGAGGAACCCATCGATGTGGGTGGTGTCGAGGTGGCACCCATAGATGTGATGGTGGCGTTGCTCCAACACGAACGTCCCCGTCTGCTCGAGGAGGACCGGGTCGTGGGACCGGGTGGCTGCCTGCGGGTCGATGTGGGTGGGATCAAGGATGGCGAGCAGCACAACTACATCTGTTCGCTCACCTCGGCGGGTTCGGGTGCCGGGGAGGGCACCGGTATCCCTGCAGCGCTCGGAGCAGCACTCCACCTGCGCGGATCGCTCGGTGAGCACCCGGGCGTCCACCCCCCGGAGGCGCTGGTGCCGGTGGGTGAGGTGCTCGACCTCGCCGGAGTCGTCGTGGGAGCGATGGATCTGGGCGGCGCTGGAAGCAGTGGGATACCCCTGACCGTGGAACACACCGGTCCGGACGGATCCCGGGAGAACATCCCCATGACCTTCGGCTGATCCGGACGGGAGAGGAACCTCGATGGCAACCACGAACGACCCCGCCGTGCTGGCGGTGGACCTCGGCACCGGCGGACCGAAGATCGCGCTGGTGTCGTTGAGGAGCCAGGCGATCGAAGCGGTCCATCATCGGGTGGAGCCGCGGGTGAGCGCCTCGGGCGCGGCTCTCCAGGACCCCGCCGATTGGTGGCGCGCCGTCGTCGAGGGGACCCGCGAGCTGGTTGCGCAGCATCCCGGCACCGTCGCCGAACTGGTGGCGGTAGCGGTCACGGGCCAATGGGGTTCCACCGTGCCGGTGGACGCGGCCGGCGAGGCCACCGGCGAGTGCATGCTCTGGATGGACACCCGCGGCGGACCACTCGCCAGAGGCGTGCTCGGAGGCCGCGTGTCGGTCGAGGGCTTCAGACCCCGGTCGATCCTGGAGTGGATCCGCAGGGCAGGTGGTGCACCGTCCACCGAGGGCAACGACCCGCTCGGCCATCGTCTCTGGATCCAACACGAAGAACCACAGCTCTACGCCCGCACGGCCAAGTTCCTCGAGCCCCTCGACTACCTCAACGCCCGGTTCACCGGCCGCGTCGCGGCTTCCCAGACATCGATGTTGTTGTCCTGGCTGACCGACAACCGTCGGCTGGGCCAGTCGGACTATGACCCGGTGCTGGTGCGGCTCGCCGCAGCCGATCCCCGACGGCTCCCTACCTTGGTGCCGACCGGCTCGACCGTCGGCACGGTCACCCAGCAGGTGGCGGACGAGCTCGGGCTTCCGCCGGACCTGCCGGTGCTGACCGCGCTGCCCGACCTTCTCTCGGCCACGCTGGGTACCGGCGGGATAGGCATGTACCAGACCCACCTCTCGATCAGCACCTCCGCCTGGGTCGGCTGCCACACACCGACCAAGCGAACCTCGATAGCCAAGCAGATGGCCACGGTGCCCTCGGCGCTCGGGGACTGTTACGTCCTCGCCAACAACCACGAGACCGCCGGGGTCTGCATGGAGTGGGCTCGCAACCTGCTGGTCGATCCGGCCGATGAGCTGACCGAACCGGTCCGGAGTTCGCTTCCGGAGATCGACCGTGTGGCAGCGACCGCGGCGAGTGGCAGCGGCGGCGTGCTGTTCGCCCCCTGGCTCAACGGCGAACGCTCACCGGTGGCCAACGCCGACCTCCGCGGTGGGTTCCACAATCTCTCATTGGCCACCACGCGCGCCGATCTGCTCCGTTCGGTCCTCGAGGGTGTCGCGCACAACAACCGTTGGCTGCTCGAAGCGAGCGAATCGGTGCTCAAGCGGCCCCTCTCCGCCGGTGCCCGGTCGTCACGACCGACCATCGGATCCCGACCACGGAACCCGGCGGGCGAGCTGCGGGTCATCGGCGGCGGCGCCCAATCGGACCTCTGGTGCCAGATCCACGCGGACGTTCTGGGCCGGCCGGTGCAACGTGTCGCGGAACCACTGCTCGCCAACGTGCGCGGCGCGGCCTTCTTCGCCGGACTCTCGCTGGGGATCATGGATCGCAGCGAGGTCGCCGAACGGGTGCCGCTGGAACGGCTGTTCACCCCTGACCCGCGTGCGCAGAAGGTTCACGAGGCCATGCACCGGGAGTTCGTGCGCCTGCACCGCATGGAGCGCGGCATGTACGGCCGTCTCGCCGAACTCCGCTGAGACGCGGCCGCGCTCAGCGGGCCGAAGGGATCCCGGCTGGCCGAAGGGCCACCTGTCCGGTCCTCAGCGCTCGGGCGCGGTCGAGTTCAGTCGGAGACTGCTCACCTCGTCGAAGCTGGCGAAGCCGTCGAGGTGGAACTCCCGTTCGAGCCGCACTGGCAACGCGGTGTCGATCTGGATCCACAGATGTTCGTCCCAGGTGCCCGAGACCGAGCCCTGGAAATCGAAGTGGATGTCGATCGGCAGTACCTCCACCTCCTCGGCGCCCACCAGCAGGGTCTCGGGGCCCGACGACCGTGCCGTACCGGAGAAGTCTGTGCTGACCTCCATCGGGCCTCCATCGAGCACCAGGGTGCACTCCAGCGGCAGGGACACCTCCTCGGGCTCCGAGTACGTGCCGGGATCGCATGCGATGTTCACAGTGGGGTTGAACTGGGCCACGCTCTGGTGCTTGGCGTAGGACTCGAGCCGAAGTCCTCCGCCCGCCGTGCGGCAGAACACGGAGTCCTCGGTGTGCTGTTCGAGAAGGTTCAGGGCGAACGAGAAGCACTCCGGTTCGCCGTCGGCCGAAGGGATGGTGGTCACCTCGGCAGTGGTCAGGTCGTGGTACGGACGTTCCTCCGCCGGTAGTGGCCCTAGCTTGACCACCTCGTTGCCACTGGTGTCGTAGGAGTACACGCCCGGCGCCGGGACCGACGGGGAGCCGGTGTCCAAGCGGTCCGCACCGGCTTCAGCATCCGGGACCGAGGTGGACTGCTTCTCGCGGAACGAGGCGAGGGCCTCGCTCTGCGAGATCGGATCTGCGCCTCGGGGGCGAGCGATCAGCGCCACCCCCGCCGCCAGGACCAACGCCACGGCGAGGGCGACACCGACGGTCACCCGTTTGCTCACGAGCCACTCCCCACCCCGACCGGATCTGCTTCGGTCCGATCGGATGGCCGAGGCTTCGTCGCGGTCAGCACGAAGGCGCTCAGCGAGCCGGAATGGCTTCTCATGGCGCTTCGCATGGCGAGGACCCGTCGACGCGCCATCCGGTCGCGCATCACCCGGCCGACGAAGCGGGCCGCACCGCGAACACCTTCGTCCGCGACCAGTCGGCGAGGCTCGAGCAGGTGGAGCGGCGCCGTGTGCACCGCGTCCACGTGGAATCCGGCTGCCTGCACCATCGCGGTCCAACCTGCGAGCGTGGCGGGGCAGATCGGCACCATTATCGACGAACGCAGGTCACCACGTACCGCCTCCGCGGTGTCCGAATCGATGTCGTCGGGCACCAGCAGCACTTCGTGCAACCCGACCCTTCCGCCCGGCTCCAGCACCCGGTAGAGCTCATCGAGGATCCTGGCCTTGATCCGATCCGGCTGCATCGTCAGGTAGGCCTCACCCAAGGCCACCGACACCGAGCCGTCCCCGAGACCGGTCTCCGCAGCGGTGCCCTGGATCACACGCGCATTGGCGGTGTTGGCGAGTGCACCGACGCGCGCTGCGGCGTCAGGATCGCGGTCGACTCCCGTGTAGCTCGCCGGAGCGCGCTCGAGCAGCAGCTCGGTGGTGGATCCCAGACCCGGCGCCAGTTCGAGCACGTCGTCGGACCCGGCCACATCCAACTCGGCGAGGAGGCTCTCGGTGAGCTGGCGACCTCCGGGACGCAGCACGGTCTTGCCGAGTCGGGCGAGGAGCCAATGGCCGGGTACCCGGTCTGCCTCCAGCGAGTGACCGGGAAGGTGGTCGGTCTCGACTGTCACGTTCGCCATCACTCATCTCCTGAAGGTCGGTGTGGTTATAGTTTGATGTTAGGGGTGCTTCATATCCGAGGCAAGGCGCCGCACCCGAACAAAGCGATCGGACTCCACCACAACTTTGCGATACGGTCGCGTGGCGCAATTGCGTCGGCCGTTCCCCCGAGCGCGCTCCCGCGGTACATCTCCCCGCGGCGCACCCTCCGCAACAGGCCTCCCCGCTACAGGCCTTCCCACAAAGGCCGTCCGACAGACAGGTCCCGGCAGCACCCCCGGCACCCAACCGCCCCGAGCCAACTGTCTCTGCCCAACCGCCCCGAGCCAACTACCCCCGAGCCAACTACCCCCGAGCCAACCGCCCCCGAGCCAGCTAGGAACAAGATGCCCCCCATCATCGAGGTCGAGGACCTCCACAAGCACTTCGGCGACAACCATGCTGTCGACGGGGTGTCCTTCACCGTCGAACAGGGCTCCGTGCTCGGCCTGCTCGGGCCCAACGGCGCCGGCAAGACGACCACGGTGAGGATGCTCGCCACCCTGCTCAGCCCCGATGGGGGCACAGCACGGGTGGCGGGCCACGACGTGGTGCGCGAGTCCAACGCCGTGCGTTCCACCATCGGGCTGACCGGGCAGTACGCGGCGGTGGACGAGAAGCTCACCGGCAAGGAGAACCTCTGGATGGTCGCCCGCCTGCTGGGTATGACCAAGGACGGTGCCAGCTACCGGGCCGAGGAACTCCTCGAACGATTCGAGTTGTCAGATGCCGCCGACCGCCCCGTCAGCACCTATTCCGGAGGCATGCGTCGTAGGGCAGACCTGGCGGTGAGCCTCGTCGGCCGACCCAAGGTGCTCTTCCTCGACGAGCCGACCACCGGACTCGATCCGTCGAGCCGGTTGAGCCTCTGGGAGATCACACGGGAGCTCGTGGGCGAGGGGACCACCGTCCTGCTCACGACCCAGTACCTCGAGGAGGCCGACGAACTGGCCGACCGGATCGTGGTGATCGATCACGGCGCTGTCATCGCCGAGGGCACCTCCGAGGAGCTCAAGAACGACATGGGCGGGCGCAGCCTGGTGGTGGAGGTCCACGACCTGGACCAGCTCGAGTTGGCCACGGAACTGCTGACCCGCTGCGAGGACTGCGCGGTGCCGACCATGGACCGCCAGCGGCACACGGTCTCGCTCCCCGTGGAGGACGACACCGGGATCGCTGCGAGGGCGATCTCGATCCTCGCAGAAGGTGAGGTGGACATCGCCGACTTCCACCTCGAACGACCGAGTCTCGACGATGTTTTCCTGTCTCTCACCAGCTCCGGGACGCTCCCCGCTGGGTCCGACACCAGCACCGCAACGGAGGACCGATGAGCACCGAGACCACCACCGCAGCTCCAACGACTGGCCCCATCCCCGACCTGCGGATGAAACGACCCGGCGGACTCGCTGCGTTGTTCTACGACGGAGCCATCACCTCGTGGCGCAACCTCGTGGTGCTGCCCCGCACCCCCGAGCTGCTGTTCTTCACCCTCGTGCAGCCCGTCATGTTCGTGGTGCTGTTCAACTACGTCTTCGGCGGAGCAATCGAGGGGTCGCTGCCACCCGGCGTTCCCTATGCACAGTTCCTGATCCCCGGCATCCTCGTGCAGACGATCGTGTTCGGATCCGCGGCTACGTCGGTGGGACTGGCCGAGGATCTCTCCAAGGGGATCGTGGACCGGTTCCGGAGCCTGCCGATCACCCGATCAGCGGTGCTGGTGGGTCGCATCGTGGCTGACACCGTCCGCCTCACCCTCGTGGCCCTCGTCATGTTGGTCGTCGGTGTGCTCGTCGGGTTCCGGTTCGAGGGCGGATTGCTCGCCGGCGTGATGATGGTCGTGACCGCGGTGTCCTTCGGCTGGGCCATGAGCTGGATACTGGCCAACATCGGGCTTCGCGTGAAGGATCCCGAAACGGCCCAGACCGCCGGGTTCGTGTGGTTGTTCCCGCTCAGCTTCGTGTCATCGGTGTTCACGCCCGTCGCGACGATGCCCGGCTGGCTCCAGCCGATAGCCCGCAACAACCCGGTCACCCTGGTGGCGAACCTCCTGAGGGGCCTCGCGGTGGGTCACGTCCAAGCTGCGATGGTGTGGCCCGTTCTGGCATGGATCGTCGGAATCACCGTGGTGTTCGCGCCGATGGCGGTGCGTCGCTACCGCACCGTCTGACCAGCGGTGGAGTTCCTCACCCGTCACGGCGGGTCACGAGGTCCACACGGGTCCCAGTTTGTGTGACATCTGTCACGTTGTCGTTTTCCGGAGATCCGACGATTGACTGGCTCTAGGTGATGTCCACGAAAGAGGAGCCACCTATGTCCACGCTCGCACGATCGAACGTCACCCCAGCCGGTCACCGCCGCAGACTCCGGTCATGGGGGGTGCTGGCCGCACTTGCTGCGCTCTCGGTCCTCGCCTCAGCGTGCGCAGGGGATCCCGACGGGGAGCTGGGAGAGTCGGTTGCCAGCTCACCTGATCAGCCGGAGCTCGTTCTCGAGGCCGCTCTGTCCCCCGGCGACGATCCGTTCACCGCATCCGGCTCGGATCTCGACGCAGACGATGTGTCCGCGGCCGAATCGGTGGACCACCCAACCGTCGAGATCGATGGAGCAGTCGATCCGGCCGAGGCACTGGCCGCCGTGGAGGGCGGCGGTCCGGGACTGTACGGCGGTTCTGGTGACGAGAGCGCCTGCGACGTGGGTGCCATCAGCGCGGAGCTGGCTGCCGACCCCGACAAGGCACAGGCGTGGGCTGATGCACAGGGGATCGGCGTGCACGGAATCGACCCGTTCCTGGACACTCTCACCCCGGTGGTGCTGTTGCACGACACCCGAGTCACCAACCATGGATACCGCGACGGCGTCGCCAACCCGTTCCAGAGCGTGCTCCAGGCCGGTACGGCCGTGCTGGTGGACCCGATGGGCGTTCCGCGCGTGCGCTGTGCGTGTGGAAACCCGTTGGCCGAACCCGACACATCCGTGGTCGGCGAACCCGTGGGAACCCCGTGGAGCTCCTACGGCGCCACGCCGGTGGTGACGGTGGTCCCGGCCGATCCCATCACGGTGTTCGTGGTCGTGAACATCCACACCGGCCAGACCGAGGAGATCCCTGCCGGCAACCCGACTCGCCCCCCGAGCCCAGAAACCCCCGGGACTCCCCCGGGGTCGTCGGGAGAGCCCGTCGACCCCACCATCCCGACCGACGACCTCGGTGAGGACCCGGGTGAGGGCCCGGTTCCCGAGCGCGACGCCACGACGTGTCTGTCCCGCTACGGAGAGCTGGTGGTGTTGATGACACCCCTCGGTCTCGATCCCCTGCAGGCCTCCCAGTGGGCACCGAGGGCACAGCAGGCCGCTGCGCTTGTCGACGCCGGCCAGTACGACGAGGCCGGAGAGATCATCTGCACCCTGGTGGACGAGATGGAGACCGAGTACCAGAACCTGTTGGCGGGCGGGTGAGGACAGGCGGCACCCCGCTACCGGCAGCGCCGACCGACGTCGAGCTGGTAGCGGGGATGCGGGCCGGCGACCGGGCTGCGCTCGGCACCGCATATGACCGCTATGCCACCGAGCTGTTCGACCTCTGCGTGCGGACCGGCGGCCGCGACGACGCCGAGGACGCGGTACAGGACACCTTCCTGAGCGCCATGGCGTCCATCGACCAGCTCCGAGAGCCTTCCAAGCTCCGACCGTGGTTGTTCAGCATCGCGCGCAACCGGGTCCGCCGCCGTGGACGTTCCCATGAGATGGCCTCCGACTCCCTCGACGACCTGGCCACCGAGACCGCCGAACCTGATTCGAGGTTGGTACGACAGGAGCAGGCCGAGGTGTTGGAGACGGCGCTCGGCGGACTCGAATCCCAGGACCGAGAGGTGGTGCTCCTGAGGGATCGTCACGGTCTCGACGGTTCCGAGGCGGCCTTCGTGCTCGGAACCGACCGGGCAACCGTCGACCGTCGCCTCCACGAGGCGCGCCAGCGACTCCGACGCTCGGTGGTGGCCTGCGCGGTCGGAGCGCACAACGCCAACGGTTGCGAAGAACTGGCTCGCCTGCGCGGTGGGGGCACCTTCTCCCCGACGGTACGCAAACGCGTTTCGCGTCACATCGAGCGGTGCGAGGCGTGCAGCCGCAGCGCCGAGCAGACGGCCACCCCGGCGAGCCTGCTCGGTACCCTCCCGATGCTCGTTCCACCGATCGCGCTCCGCCGGAGGCTGCTCTCGGCATTTGCCCCGACAGGAGACGACGCGCCCGGCGACGCGGCGCAGACTCCGCCGATGGATCCGAGCCGTGCCGCTCCGGTGGGAACGGGATCGACCCGGGCGCTGACCCTTCTCGGCGGAGCGGCGGCGGTGACAGCACTGGTCGTGGCCGGCTGGTTCATGTTCCGCCTCGGTGTCGAGGACTCCGAGACGGCCGGAGCTGGGCAAGCGGCCGCGAGGGATGTGACGCCGGACTCGACCGAGCCGGAGCCCGACAACGTGCCACCGCTGCCCGAACCGGCCGATCCGTCTCCGAGCTTCTGTGACGTGGTGGACGAAGCCCGGGGTTGGTATGCCGAGAATCCGGGTCCGGCCTCCGCCGATCCCGCGGCCGTGCAGGCCTACTTCACCGGGAGCCTGAGCCGCCTGACCGAACTGACCGAGCTCGCCCCTGCAGATCTCCGCGACGAGCTCGGGCAGTACACCGACGCCATGGCGGCACTGGTGGCCTCCCTCGCGCCGACCTGGGATCTCACCTCCAGCGGGCCCGCCAGCGACCTGGTCGGCCTGCGCGACCTTCTCGAAACGGAGCTGGCGCAACGCTGCTGAACGGCGGCACCGAGTGGTGGGGGTGGCGGACCGCACGCCCGTGCTCAGATTTCTCCAATCCCTCATATTCCTCCAATCCGAAGTCCCGGTCGCACCGAACCTCCTGTCGACAGGCGCACCGCGCACAGCCCAACAGGAGGTACCCCACGTGGGACTCAAACAGAAACTCACCGGCCTGGTGGCCGCAACAGGCCTGCTGGCCGGAGCTGCAGTTGCCGCTCCGCTCGCCGGAGCTGATGAGGCCACCGCAACCGAAGCTCCGACCTCGCTGGCGGAGGTGCTGCTCTCCGACGGTGACACCTTCGACCGCAACGCGTATGACTTCGACATCGCCACCCAGGCGGTGCTCGCGGTGCTCGAGGCGAAGCCCGACTCCCCTGTCGGGCTCCTGACAGACGGAAACGCCGCGCTGACAGCCTTCGTGCCGAACGACCGTGCCTTCTGGGCGCTCGCCGGGGACCTGACCGGCAAGTACCACGGGTTCTTCAACGTCAAGGAGGAGAAGGTGTTCAACGCCGTCGCCTCGCTCGGGATCGACACCGTCGAGACCGTGCTGCTCTACCACGTGGTCCCCGGAGCCACCATCGACTCCGACACTGCCGCCAACGTACCGTTCAACACCCCGCTCACGACCGCACAGGGTGGCGAGATCCAGGTCAAGCCCTTCGCGCCGGCATGGAAGTGGGTGATCCTGGGAGACCAGGACCCCAACGACTGGGATCCGTTCCTCGTTCCCTCGAAGCTCGACATCAACAAGGGCAATCCCCAGATCGCACATGGGATCGCCTTCGTGCTTCGACCTGCGGACCTCTGAGCCACAGCACCTGAGCGAAGCGGCATCCGCCCGCTTCGGTGGAGGGGTGGCGTCTGATCCGACCGGATCGGCGCCACCCTTTCCGCGTGCGAGCAACGGTACCCACCGATGTGCCGCGCGTCACCTTGCTTGGAGCAAGGAGCGGCGCGATGTTCGAAGCAGGTGCCTGGCACCGGGTCGGGTGCTGACCGAACCGGGGGGTTCTCATGTACCTGTTCTCACGCCATGCCCAACTGGACACGGGCGACATAAGGGGTTCGATGGCCTGGGCCATCGAACAGACCGGGCGGGTCAACCGCCTGTGCGACCTCGAGGTGTCCCTGAGCACCCAGGTCTTCTCACCGGGTCTCGGAACGATCGTGTGGTCGGCCACCGCCGAGTCGCTCGCCGACCTCGCTCGTGCCAACGAGACCCTCATGGCCAGCGACGAGTACATCGCCGGCGTGGACGAAGGGGCTCGATTCCTGCGACCGCCGACCGACGACGCGGTGCTCGAGCTGCTGCACGTACCCGAGGATGCCGGCGGCGAGTTCGAGTACGCATCGGGTGTTCGCGCCGTGCTCGCAGGCGGTGAGGCCGCTCGCGGAATCGCCATGGGTGTGGAGATCGCCCAGACCGCGCAGCGGATCACCGGACGGCCGACCGTGTTCGGTACCGCCGTCGCCGGCACCTACGGCGGGGTCGGATGGGTCACCACCTACTCCTCGATCGAGGAGTTGGAGGAGGCGAGGGCTGCACTCGCGGGGCACGCGGACTGGCTCGAACTGCTCGACTCGAAAGCCGGTGGCCTCTACGCGGAGGTTCCGGAAGTGACGACCCAGAGGGTCTACAGGCGCATCGCCTGAACCGTCAGCGACGGATCGCTCAGGCTGCCTCGGCGACGCTGAGGCGAACCTCGGCACGCTGCAGGGCGGACAACGCCTCAGGGTCCTCCGAATCGGCCCGCAGGGCCTCTTCGGCGCGCTCCTTGGCTGCACTCGCCCGGTCCACATCGATGGAGTCGGCCAGCTCTGCCACGTCGGAGAGCACGGTGATGTGGGTGACGCCCTCGGCATCCGGGGGTGAGACCTCCACGAATCCCTGGTGCACCGCGATCAGCGTCTCGCCGTCTTCGCCGATGACCTTCACGGGGTGGGTCTGGAGCACTCCGATGAACGGGATGTGGCCGGCCTGGAACGCGATGTCGCCCGCAGTGGTGCGGCACACCACCATCTCGGCTCCGCCCGAGAAGGCCACCCTCTCGGGTGAGACGAGTTCGACCGACAGTGACATCAGGCTTCGGCCTCGAGATCCTTGGCCTTGCGCATGACGTCTTCGGCACCGCCGACGTTGAAGAAGGCCTGCTCGGGCAGGTGGTCGAGGTCGCCGTTGACGAGCATCTCGAAGCTCTCGACCGTTTCCTCGACCGGGGTGAAGATGCCGGGCAGGCCGGTGAAGACCTCCGCCACGAACATCGGCTGGGCGAGGAACTTCTGGATCCGTCGTGCACGGTTCACCGTGATGCGGTCCTCCTCGGAGAGCTCGTCGATGCCGAGGATGGCGATGATGTCCTGCAGCTCCTTGTAGCGCTGGAGCATCTCCTGCACCTGACGGGCGACTGCATAGTGACGGTCGCCGACGACCTCGGGGGTGAGGATCGAGGAGCTGGAGGCGAGCGGATCGACCGCCGGGTAGATGCCCAGCGATGCGATGTCACGGCTCAGCTCGGTGGTGCCGTCGAAGTGGGTGAACGCGGTGAAGGGCGCCGGGTCGGTGTAGTCGTCTGCCGGCACGTACACGGCCTGCAGCGAGGTGATCGACCGGCCACCGGTGGAGGTGATGCGCTCCTGGAGCTCGCCCATCTCGTCAGCGAGGGTCGGCTGGTAACCCACCGCTGCGGGCATACGACCCAACAGGGTGGAGACCTCGGAACCGGCCTGGGTGAAGCGGAAGATGTTGTCGACGAACAACAACACGTCCTGGCCCTGCACATCGCGGAAGTACTCGGCCATGGTGAGCGCGGACAGTGCGACCCTGAGGCGTACGCCGGGTGGCTCGTCCATCTGACCGAACACGAGTGCGGCCTTGTCGAGCACCGAACCCGACTCGCCCAGAGCGGTCTCGCCCATCTCGATCAGCAGGTCGGTACCCTCACGGGTGCGTTCGCCCACTCCGGCGAACACCGACACACCACCGAACTGGCTGGCCACGCGGTTGATCATCTCGGTGATGAGCACGGTCTTGCCCACGCCGGCACCACCGAAGAGTCCGATCTTGCCGCCCTGCAGGTAGGGGGTGAGCAGGTCGATCACCTTGATTCCCGTGGGGAACATGGTCGCCTTGGGCTCGAGGGTGTCGAACGCGGGGGCCTCGCGGTGGATCTCCCAACGCTCCTCGGCGTCGACGGATTCAACGTCGAGGGGCTGGCCCAGCACGTTGAACACGTGACCGAGGGTGACGTCACCCACGGGTACCGAGATACCGGCACCGGTGTTGCGCACCGGAGTGCCACGCACCAGGCCGTCGGTGGGCTTCATGGCAATGGCACGGACACGGCTGTCGCCGATCTGCTGTGCCACCTCGGCGGTGATCACCGTGTCGGTGCCGTCCACCGAGATGGTGAACTCCAGCGCGGTGTTGATCTCGGGCAGGGTGTTCGGGGGGAACTCCACGTCAACCACGGGGCCGGCGATTGCGACGATACGCCCCTCTGTGAGTTCGGTTTCGGTGACCGTCATCGTTGTCTCCTTGACATTGGTCGTGTCGCCTGTCGGTTCATGCGATCAGCTGGTCGGTTCATCTGGTCAGTAGCTGTCGTGGCCGAGCACGTGGCGCACATGTGCGCCGGTGTGCTTGGGGAATGGATCTGAGAACAAGTGATCGAGCAACAGGTCCTCGGGATCACCCCGATCCTCCGACAACGCTTCTGCTCCGCCGATGATCTCCATGATCTCGGTGGTGATGGCGTCCTGGCGGACCTGGTTGATCTTCCGTGTGAGCGTCGTGATGAGCTCTTCGGCGTTGTCGGTGGCAGATTTCATGGCCCGCTGGCGCGAAGCGTGCTCCGAAGCTGCCGAATCGAGCATCGCTGCGAACAGTCGTGCTTCGACGTAGCGGGGCAGGAGCGCTTCGAGCACCTGGGCCGCACCCGGTTCGAACTCGAAGCCGGCGGTAGCCCCGGATTCACCCGCGGTGGCCATCGTCTCGGCGCTCTCCAGCGGCAGGAAGCGCCTGACCACGGGCTCCTGGGAGCCCATCGAGATGAAGCGCGTGTAGACCAGCAGGATCCGTTCGCAACCGCCGTTGGTGAAGAGGTCGCTGACCCGGGCCGCCACCGCTGCCGCGTCCTCGAAGGTCGGCTTGTCGGAGAACCCGGAGAACTCGGCCTCGATCGGATAGTTGCGGAACCTGAAGTAGTCCGCCGGTTTGCGTCCGACGGTGACCAGGGCGTAGTCGCGGTTCTCCGAGCGGGCCGCAGCCACTTCGCGCTCGGCGGCCTTGATGACCGCCGAGTTGAACGCACCGGCGAGACCGCGGTCGGCCGCGATCACGACCACAGCGATCTTGGCGGGGTCGTCTACCTGGGCCAGTAGCGGGTGGTTCACCTCGGCCCCACCGGCCGCGAGATCTGCGATCACTCCGGTGATGCGCTCGGCATAGGGACGGGCCTCAGCCGCGCGAGCCTGGGCCTTGGCCACACGTGTGGCGGCGATCAGCTCCATCGCGCGGGTGATCTTCTTCATGTTCTGCGTGCTGCCTATGCGGCGCCGCAGTACCCGTTCCTGTGCACCGGCCATCGATCAGGCCCCAGCCCCGGACCCCGAAGCCTCGGAGTCGGATTCGCCGCGCTCGATCTCCTCCTCGGGGAGGTGCCGGGCGCTGCTCTTGATGGTGCTGTCCGCTTCCGCCTGCGCCTCGGCCTCGGGCGTGTCACCACTCGGCGTGGAGGACACGAACTGCTCGGCGTAGTCCTTGATGATCTGCTCGAAGGCATCCTCGTCTTCGATCTTGCCCGAGTCCTTGATGGCATCGAGCACCACCCCGTGACGGGATGTGAACCACTCGAGCAGGCCATCGGCGAAGCGACCGACGTCCTCGGTGGCGATGTCGTCGAGATGACCGCGTGTTCCGGCGAAGATCACCACGCACTGCTGCTCCACCGGCATGGGCGAGTTGATGCCCTGCTTGAGGAGCTCGGTCAATCGGTAGCCACGTTCGAGCTGGGCCTTGGACACGGCATCCAGATCAGAACCGAACGCTGCGAAGGCCTCGAGCTCACGGAACTGCTGAAGATCGCTCTTGAGTGTGCCCACGGCGGTCTTCATGGCCTTGATCTGCGCTGCGGAACCCACGCGGGACACCGAGATGCCCACGTCGACCGCAGGGCGCACACCCGACTTGAACAGATCGTCCTGGAGGAAGATCTGACCGTCGGTGATCGAGATCACGTTGGTCGGGATGAAAGCCGAGACGTCACCGGCCTTGGTCTCGATGATCGGCAGTGCGGTGAGTGAACCCGCACCGTTCTCGTCGGAGAGCTTGGCGGCACGTTCGAGGAGGCGGCTGTGCAGGTAGAACACGTCGCCGGGGTAGGCCTCACGGCCCGGTGGGCGACGCAGCAACAGCGATACCTGACGGTAGGCCTCGGCCTGCTTGGAGAGGTCGTCGTAGACGATGAGAGCGTGCTCCCCGTTCTCCATCCAGTGCTGGCCCATTGCGCAGCCCGAGTACGGAGCCAGGTACTTGAACGGCGCCGCGTCGGATGCCGGAGCGGCTACCACCACGGTGTACTCGAGGGCACCCTTGTCGGCCAGCGTCGCGACCGTCTGGGCGACGGTGGAGGCCTTCTGGCCGATCGCCACGTAGATGCACTTCACGCCCAGGCCGCGCTGGTTCAGGATCGTGTCGACCGCGACCGTGGTCTTGCCGGTCTTGCGGTCACCGATGATCAGCTCGCGCTGGCCACGACCGACGGGGATCAGCGAGTCGATCGCCTTGATGCCGGTCTGCATCGGCTCGCCCACGGGTTGACGACCCATGATGCCGGGGGCCTGGATCTCCATGCGCCGCGGCTGGGTGTTGGTGAGCGCACCCTTGCCGTCGATGGGCTCTCCGAGGGTGTTGACGACACGCCCGAGCACACCGTCGCCGACGGGCACCGACAGGATGTCGCCGGTGGCGCGGACGCTCTGGCCCTCCTCGATGGACTCGACCTCGCCGAGGACCACCGCACCGATCGACTCCTCGTCGAGGTTGAGTGCGAGTCCGACGACGCCGGATTCGAACTCGAGCAGCTCGTTCACCGCCGCGTCGGGCAGACCCGACACACGAGCGATGCCGTCGCCCACCTCGACCACGCGGCCGACCTGGGTGAGGCTCGCATCGGGGGTGTAGCCCTCGAGATTCTTCTTGATGGCGGCGGTGATGTCGCCGGTGTTGATCGTCAGTTCAGCCACTAGTTCTCCTCAGAAGGCTTCACGAAGCTGGTTGAGTCGTGTGCGCACGGTGCCGTCGATGACCTCGTCACCGATCTGGGTGACCACGCCGCCCACAACCGATGGGTCAACGACATTGCGAACGGTGACCGTGCGGCCGAGCTTGGTGCTCAGCGCCTCGGCCAACCGGTTGATCTGTTCGTCGGTCAGTGCCACCGCGGAACGGGCTTCGGCCAGGACCGAATCCTGTTCGTCGGCCACGATGCGGCCGACCTCGCGCGAGATCTCGGGAATCGCCGCGCCCCGGCCGTTGAGCACGACCATCGATGCGAGCGCCACCGTCGTGGGTGAGGCCTTGCCCTCGAGCAGGTCCTCGACCACCTGTGCGCGGCGTTCCACGGGCAACTTGGGGTCCGAGAGCGTCGCACGCAGCTGGTCGTCGGCCTCCACGGCCGCGCCCAGGGCGTAGAACTCCTCGGTCACCGAGTCCAGAGCGCCCTCGGCCGCCGCTATGGCGATGAGTGATCCGGCGTATGCGGTTGTACGGGTGTCGGCCATGTCAGTTCCGCCCACCGATGTTGTTGATGTAGGTGTCGATCAGACGCTGCTGGCCCGAATCGTCGAGTTCCTCGTCGACCACTCGCTCGGCCGCGCCCAGTGCCAGGCGGGAGAGTTCGCCTGCGAGTTCGGCCTCGGTCTGCGAACGGGTCGCGATCATGTCCACCTCGGCGCGGTCCCGCACGGAGGTGACGTCACGTTCGGCCCTCGTGGCGATGTCTCCACGGAGAGCGTCGGCGGAGCGTCGAGCCTCCTCGACGATCCTCGCCGCTTCGGAGTCCGAGTCGGCCAGCGCCGCCTTGATCCGGTCGCGCTCGGCCTCGGCCTCGGCGCGTGCAGCGGCGGCCGCGTCGAGGCTCTCCGCGATCGTCGCGGTGCGCTTCGCGAAGAAGTCGCTGCCGGGCTTCTTGGCGAACTTCCAGAGCAGCCCCATGACGATCAGGAACGCCAGGGTGCCCCAGAAGACCTCTTTGATGTCGTGTGGCAACCAGAAGGCGTTCTCGGCGATGTGCTCGCCCTCTTCTGCGGCCAGGAACATGAACGGGATCATCGATTTCCCTCCACGTAGGTGTCCACGGTCGAGCGGTGCGCGCTCGCGTCGATCGGTGCTTCGACCACCTTGGATGCCGCGGTGGTGGCCAGATCGGCGACGTCGTCACCCATTCCGGCTATAGCCCGTGCGCGAGCTGCTTCCAGTTCCGCCATGGCTTCTTGACGCCGTGCGGCGGCTTCGGTCTCTGCTGCGCTCACGGCGGCCTGCCGCTCGGCCTCGGCGGCAGAGCGTGCCTCCTCGAGCACTGCAGCGGCACGCTGGCGGGCTTCGGCCAGGGTGGCGTCATAGTCACGACGCACCTGGACCGCGGCCGTTCGGGCCTCCTCAGCTGCTTCCAGGTCTGCGATCTCCTTGGCGCGACGCTGCTCACGGATCCGCATCAGCGGCGGGAGCAGCCAGTAGCGCATCAGGATCCACAGCGAGAAGAACGCGACCGCGCCCCAGAAGATCTCCCCGATCTCGTCGGGGACCACCGGGTTGATGGCGGTCGGATCCTCCTCGGCCAGACGGACGAGGACTGCGGCGAGCATCAGACGAACTTGAGGAGGATGAAGACCACGAAGCCGATGAGGGCAAGTGCCTCGGTGAAGGCGATGCCCAGGAACATTGTGGTCTGGACCTGACCGGCGGATTCGGGCTGGCGGGCCATGGCCTGCACGGCCTGTCCCACGAGGTAGCCGATGCCGATGCCCGGGCCGATGGCGGCAAGGCCATAGGCCATGCCTGCACCGGATGCACCGGCGATCGCCTTGGCCTCGTCGGCCGTGGCCTCTGCCGGTACCTGGGCGAGGATCTCAGCTGCAGCGTTGGTGAGTGCGCTCATTGGTTGTGTCTCTCCTGTTCGGAGACCGGAGGTGCCGGCCTCTTGTTCAGATCTGTTGTTTGTCGGTTTCGGTTGTTGCCCTGCTCGGCAATCAGTGTCTCTGGAAACTCAGTGCGCCGGGTGCAGCGCACCGCCGATGTACACGGCGGTCAGCAGGCTGAAGATGAACGCCTGCAGGAACGCCACCATGAATTCGAAGCCGGTGAAGGCCACGAGCATTGCGAACGAGAGCCCGCCCACGATCACCAGCGGGCCGAGAACCATCAAGGTGATGGTGAGCACGCTGAAGGTCACGAGGAGGATGTGCCCGGCGAGCATGTTGGCGAAGAGTCGGACCGCCAGCGAGAAGGGCCGGATGAGGAAGGTCGAGAGGAACTCGATCGGCGTCACGAGCAGGTAGAGGGCCTTGGGCACGCCCGGGGGGAACAGCGCTTCCTTGAGATACCCCAGCTTGTGGTGCTTCAGCCCGACGCCGATGAACATCACCCAGGCGGTCAGCGCGAGCAGCAACGGGTTCGCCATGCGTGCGTTCGCCGGCATGTGCGAGGTGGGGATCACCTCGAACAGGTTGCCGATCCAGATGAAGAAGAACATCGAGACCAGCATCGGCAGGTAGCGCATGCCGTCGGGGCCGATCGCCGGCAGGACGATCTGGTCCTCCACGAAGTCGATGGAGGTCTCCATCACGTTCTGGATTCCCTTGGGGACCAGGCTGGCCTTGCGACCGGCGAGCCAGAACAGGATCACCGGAACGAGCATTCCGATCATCGAGATCAGGGCGATCTTGTTGAACGCGTACCACTGGCCGTCGCCGAAGGCGGCGGGCCACTTCACGATCAGGTTGATCGGCGGGAACTCGACGCCTCCCCCCTCACCTTCAGCGGCGAGTAGAAGAGCTGGGTTGCTGAGCACTGAGAGCATCTACGCGGGCTCCTGATTCTCGGGCAGATAGGGATTCGGAGTCTCGCCGGGCTTGAGACCCGGGAACGCCAACGATGAAGAGATGTGGCGCAGCTCCCAGAAGAGCAGCACCAGGTGGGTGGCGATGAGGGTGATCCCGAAGGGGACCAGCTCGAGCCAACCGGCGTCCTTCACGAGAAGAACCGCCAGGAAGATGAGACCGAGTCGCAGCAGGAATCCGAACATCGCGCCTGCGCCCATGGCGGCAGCGGAGATCCGGCCGGTCACCTGCAACAACCAACCTGCGAGAAGGAAGTTCACCACCACGATGCCGATCGCGTACAGCGTCGACAGAACTCCGTCGATACCCCAGCCTGCTGCGCTGAGAAGGATCGCCACCGGAGCGAGCCAGACACTGCGCTTCGCTATGTCGAGCGCAACTGCCATCGCCGGAGACGGGCCTTCGAGCCGCACGGTTGCGGGATCGGTCGTGACGCTCATGGTCGCCGGCCCATCGGAGCAGAGCCGCCGTCCCGCGCCGTGCTCACCGTGGCCACCTGGTGGCGGTAGCGGTAGTAGATCGCCACTGTCGCCCCCAGGGCGCCCCAGACGGTGAACACGATCGTGAGCACCGGCTTCGTACCGAACACCCCGTCCAGCAGCAACCCCAGCAACGCCATCATCACGGGACCCAGCACGAGCTCGAACGAACCGCTGCTGCGGTGCGCCGCGTCCGTGAGCGTTGTCGGAGAGTTTTCCGTGGTCATGCCAACCGTCGGGGGTAGGGGTGCGGCCAGCTCCTGCCAACCGCTTGTGAAACTATTCGCAATCTACGATGGCCCTCATGCCGGGGCAAATCCGTGAGACGGCGGAGCGACTCAGCCGAGTGGATTCTGCGCCCGTCCCGCCGCGGCGTCGGCGGAGCCGGTACCTGGATCGTCCTTGAGGCCCGAGCCGCGCTCGATCGCGTCGACGATGCGATCGGTCTCCACCCGGTTCTCGTAGACCAGGCGGATCAACCAGAAGCGGAGGTACCGGGCCAAGGAGTAGCGCAGGAACAGCGCTGCACCGGCGACGGTGAGGACGATGCCCAGCAACACGCCTGACGCCGTGAACGCCCGTTGATCAGCAGGTGAGTCACCGGCGTTGATCGTCTGTATGGCGCCCATGATCCCCAGTGCCACACCACCCACGACCAGCACGATCCCGACCACGAGCATCCAACGCTCCGAGGACGCACCAGCTCCCTTCAGTCGGAGCTGGCCGATCTCGTCGCGGAACTCCGCCACTCGCGGTGGCTCCGCCGTCGGCTGAGTTGTTGGCTGGTTGTCACTCACGTGTTCACACTCCCAGATAGGCAGCTGACAGGTCACTCTCGATTTCATCTGGCCGTCCCACGGCCCGTATCCGACCGTTGACCATCACCGCGGCCAGGTCGGCAACGCCCAGAACGGTTCGTGCGAACTGTTCGACCACGAGAATGGAGGTTCCGGTGCGCGCGATCTGGGCAACGATGCCATACAGCTCCTCGACCACCAACGGGGCGAGGCCCATCGACAACTCGTCGAGTAGGAGCACGGCGGGGTCGACAGCCAACCCGCGCGCCATGGCCAACATCTGTTGCTCGCCACCCGAGAGGGTGCCGGCGACCTGCGAACGCCTCTCACCGAGTCGCGTGAAGCGGCTGTAGGCGACCTCTTCGACGTGGGCCATGTCGACCCCGCCATAGGTGGCCATCAGGAGGTTCTCCTTGACCGTGAGGTTGGGGAAGATCCCCTTGCCCTCGGGGATGGTGACGACCCCTCGCCGGGCGAGCTCCTCGGCGCGGACCCCGGTCACGTCCGCGTCGGCCATGAACACCTTGCCCGCGGTCGGAGACATCAACCCACAGGCCACCGAAAGGGTGGTGGTCTTGCCGGCCCCGTTCGGCCCGAGCAGTGCCACCACAGAACCTTGGGGAACCGCCAGGTCCACCCCGTGGAGAACCTCGATCCCGCCGTATGCAGCGGTGACCCCGCGCAGTTCCAGCAAAGGACGGGTCACCGCGCCCGGACCACCCTGCGGCGACGTCACGTGCCCGCACCCAGGTAGGCGGCAACGACCGCTTCGTTGGAACGCACGGTGTCGGGATCACCCGAGGCGATCACCGAGCCGAAGTCGAGCACGTAGATCTGCTCGCACACGCTCATGACCAGACCCACGTCGTGCTCGACCAACAGGATGCCGAGCCCGGCACCGGCGAGTTCGATCAGCAGCTTTCCGAAATCAGCGGTCTCGTTGTCGTCCAGTCCGGATGCCGGCTCGTCCAGCAACAGCACCGAGGGGCGGGCGCCGAGGGCGCGACCGAGCTCGACCAACCGCGCCTGGCCGGTGGGCAGCGCACCGACGGAGACGTCGGCCAACTCCGACAGCCCCAGCCGGTCGAGTATCACCTGCACCTCGGCCTCGGTCGGCAGATCCTCACCGGATGCGAGGTACTGGCGCGCCGTGGAGCCCCTACGTTCCCAGGTCCGCCGGATCTCGATCCCGGCGCGGACGTTGTCGGCCACCGAGAGCGAAGCGAATACCTCAAGGCGTTGGAAGGTTCGCCCGAGGCCGAGCCGAGCCCGCTTGTGGGTGGGAATCCCACTCACGTCCCTGCCCATGAGCCGCACGGATCCGCTCGTCGGTGTCACCACGCCACAGACCGCGTTGAACAGGGTCGTCTTGCCGGCACCGTTGGGACCGATCAGCCCGACCACCTTGCCCTGGTCCACTGCGAGGGAGACCTCGCTGAGGGCCTGGTGCCCACCGAAGCGGACCGTCATGGAACTCACCTCGAGCGCGCTCATGACGGGTCACCCGCCCGGAGCCCGACGAGCATCTCCGATGTGGGCAGTGACATGACGTCCTCATCGAGTCCCAGCAGGGTTCCTGCCGCCACAGCGTCCGCCTTACCCAGGTCGGACCCCAGTCCGAGTTCGTCGGGTGACGGCTCCGGTTCCCGATCGGTGGCGGCCGGATTCACCCCGAGGATCCCGATGCTCATGATCGCAGCCAGGCCGGTCCATCCGAGGATCGCCAGCAGCCGGAACCCGGTGGAACCGATGGTGGTCTCCCACGGGATCAAGGCCGACAGCACCAGCACCACCAGCAGCCACAACGCCGTCGGAGCGCTCCTGCCCACCCGGGCCATGCCGCTGGGCGGCAGGAGGGCGGGGAGCACGGGGATCACGGCGAAGGTCAGGACCACCAGGGCGGCGAAGAGACCCCAGTTCTCGATCAGTTCGGTGCGCGCTGCGAACCAGAGCCCGCCCGCGGCCACGATCGCGGTGGCGACCGCCGGACCGGACCGGCTGAAGTCGCGGTAGGCCTCGCCGATCTCCGCGGCGGCTCCGTCAGGGCTGCGCCCGAGGCTCACACCCATGAACCCGGGCATCACCGACATCACCTGAGGCACCGAAGCGCTGAAGAACCCGAACACGCCGATGGCGTTCGCGGCCAGGGCGGTCACGGCGATCGGCTGCACTCCCAGCAGCAACCCTCCGAGCAGCGCACCACCCACAGAACCGATACCGCCGACCACGGCGAGCATGGTGATGGGCAATGACTGGTCGAGGCTGAAGTCGTCCACGACGAAGGTGCGACCCGCGAGCGCTCCGCCGGCCCCGGCGATCGCCGCCGAGAGCGCGAACACTCCGACCTTGGTCGACATCAGGTTGAGACCGAGCGTGGCGCAGGCCACCGGCGAATCGCGCATGGCGGTGAGACGGCGACCCCAGGAGCTCCTCCGCAGCACCACCAGGATGTTGCCGATCACGGCGAACGCCAGGGCCAGGACCACGAGTTGGCCGTAGTCGGAACCGACCTCGATCGGACCGACCCGCAGGTATGGCACCGAGGCCGTGCTGCCCGGCATGAGGTCCTGCTGCTGGAAGACCATCCAGTAGCAGAAGATGCCGAACGCGGCCGTTGCGAGGGCCAGGTAGATGCCCTGGAGCCTCATCGCAGGCAGCGCCACCAGCGCTCCGACGATTCCACAGACGACGATCGCCACGAGCACCCACATGAAGTTGCCGCTGGCACCCCAGTTGGCCATCACGACCGCGCCGATACCCGTGAAGGTGAGCTGCGACAACGAGATCTGTCCGGAGTAGCCCGTGAGGGGCACCAACGACAGGGTGGCGATGGCGAAGCCGAAGCCCCTCAGCAGCGTGTTCTGATCCGGACCCGACATGAGCGACCCGACCGCGATCACCGTGGCCACCAGGACCAGCCCGCCGATGATCGCAAGGCGCTGTGTGGGCAGGGGCATCGGGGCACGCACGCGTTGGAGGCTGTGTGCCCGCAGGCTCACCTGGGGCTGGGCCAGGATCACCACGAACAACATGATCGCCGGTACGGCACGTTGCAGGTTGTCCAGCGCTATGGGTCCCCAAGCGGCATCGGCGGGCATGTAGGCACCGACGTAGGAGATCGAGAGTCCGAGGATGATCGATCCCAGAAAGGCCCCGGGGATGCTGCGCAGGCGTCCCACCACGGCGGCCGCGTAGGCGTTCACCACCAGAAGGGTCAGCGGAATCACCGACGGGGGCTGCTCGGAGGCGAGCAGCACTCCCGACACTGCGGCGAGCGCTGCACCCAACGCCCACGAGAGCATCGAGGTGCGACTGGGACGACCACCGTTGAGCTGCAACAGGGAGCGATCGTCCACCACGGCCCGCATCGCCACGCCGAGTCGGGTGCCCCGCAGGATGAACCGAAGCGCGATCGCCACTATCACCGCCACACCGATGGTCAGAAGCCGCTGGCCGGTGAGGGTGACGCCGGCGACCTTGATCTCACCGGTGTCGACCAGAGAGCCGAGTGGGCGCGCACGGTCCTCCGGCCAGATCCAGAGCGCGATGAAGATGAGCGCGACCATCAGCGAGACGGTCACGACGATCTTCACCACCTCCTGCGCACCCTCGATCCCGCGCATGATGAACCGCTCGATGCCGGCGCCGAAGAGCGGGGCGATCACCAGCACCACTAGGAAGAACGCGGGCCAGGTGGGAACGCCCCATGCCACGTGCAACTGCCAGTAGGTGAACGCAGCCATCATCCCGAACGCCCCGTGGGCGAAGTTGAAGATGCCTGAGGTGGTGTAGGTGACCACGAGCCCCGACGAAGCGATCGCGAAGATCGCGGCCTGGGACAACCCGAGCACGGTGAATGTCAGGAACTTGTCCACTTTGCCCCCCTGATCGTCGCCCCCCTGATCATCTTCCCCCGGTCGCTCCGGAGCCGGATTCCGCGGCCCCGGGGTAGCGCAGCATATTCGTCACGACGAGCACGGGTCGTCGTTTCAGATCGGTTGGTCCTCGCCGAGGACCCCCTTGCCTTCGTTGGCGGGTACCTCGGCAACTGCATCCTCGGCACACACGAAGCCGTCGAGGGAATCCTCCTCGGAGCCGAGTTCGGGGTAGAGCCGTTCGAAGGTGCCCTCGTCGGTCACCTCCAGCAACATGTCGCAGGTCGGCGACGGCCCACCTTCGGGGCCGGGATCGGTCGGCGAATGAAGGCCCCCGGCGGTCCAGTCGTCCACCCCATCGGCTGCTTCGAGCACGCAGGCACGCGTGAGAACCCCGTCGTTGGCATCACCACATGCGTTGGCCGCGGTGGCGAAGAGCAACCAGGCGGAGAAACTCTGCATGCCGAGCAACGCGATCTTGCCGTCGGGAACGTACTGGTCCACGAGTTCCTGGTACTGCTGGACCGCTGGCCAGTCCGCTGCCTCCTCGAACGGATGGAAGAAGGTGCGGATCACCGATCCGGCCGCGTTGGGAGTGCCGTCCGACGCGTTCTGCGCAGAATCCACATAGGTCGGGTCGTACATGTTCGTCTCGAGCATCGGGATCCCCTCCCAGCCCTGTTCCCGCAGCGTCTTGATCAGGGTTCCCATGTTCGTCGGCTCACCCACGTAGTGCATCGACCCGGCACCGCTGCCGATCACCTGCTGTGCCAGGGGCGTCCAGTCGGTCATGCCGAATACCGGGTAGTCGAACACCCCGGCGACCTCGGAGCCCTCGCCCTCGATCACTGCGATGTCCTGGTTCCTGATCGTCTCCATCGCGGGAAGATCCCCCCAGACCTCCGCCATCGACTCGGCCTGCTCGGGATAGAGATCTGCGAACATCCGCATCCACACCGCCGTCGCTTCCGATGCGGGGTGTGGCACCGGTTGTATCTGGCCGTTGGACTCCGACTTCTGGGGTGAGGTGGTGAATGCAGGGATCTCGGCCAGACCACACAGGTGGAAGTCGGACCCGTCCTTGCCGGTGAACTGGAGGTCGTCCTGAACCCAGCCACCACCCACCATCATGAAGGTGGAGCTGCAGGCCGTCGTCATGGCATTGCCGACGTCGGTCAGCTTTCCGTCGAGGTCGACCAGCTCGATCTGCAGTCCGCCGATGCCACCCTGCGCGTTGCACCACTCCGAGAACGCCACCGACGCATCCCACATCTCCTTGTTGAGACCGTTGCGGACCTGTGAGGTCCGGTCGTTGGGAACTCCGATGCGCAGCACATCGGAGGATCCTGCCGCCTCGGACGGGTCGACTGTCAGGTCGCCCTCGCCACATGGCGACTCCATCTCGCCGAAGGCCTCTCCGGCCGACGGCTGGGACACCTCGGGTGCAGCCGTACCACCGGGGGTCTCCTCCTGGGCGGCTCCCTCCACCTTGTTGCGCGCTGCACAGGAGCACGCCACCAGCAGAACCGCGGCAACGAGCGCTCCCCAGCGGAGCAAGCCGCGCTCCGGGTGGTGGGTACCTGCGTTGCTCTCCGCCATGCATCGACTCCTGTCCGGAGCGGATTGACACCTCGCAACCCGTGCGGATCGGTCCGCTCCCCGACTCCGCACGTTGCCCGTCGCCCTCGGGTCTGACACGATGGCGACAAATCTGACAGACCGTCAGATTCTCCGCAAAACGGCCACCAACCGGGGAGAAACAGTGGACCTGATCATTCGAAATGCCACGATCGTCGACGGGACCGGCGCAGCGGCACGCGCCGGGGACCTCGGGGTGAGCGACGGTCGGATCACCGATGTCGCCGGTCCCGGTTCACTCGATGCGACCGGCGCCACGCGTGTCATCGACGCCGAGGGACTCGTCGTCTGCCCGGGGTTCGTCGACCCTCACACCCACTACGACGCGCAGCTGTTCTGGGACCCGAGCGCATCTCCGTCGAACGTCCACGGCGTCACCTCGGTGATCGCCGGCAACTGCGGTTTCACCCTGGCTCCGGTGTGTGACGGCGATGGCGCCTACACCGCGGCGATGCTCGCCAGGGTGGAAGGCATGCCCCTGCCCGCACTCGAACTGGGTCTCGACTGGCAGTGGAACAGCATGGCCGAGTACCTCGACCGCCTCGACGGCAACCTCGGGGTCAACGCGGGGTTCCTGGTGGGTCACTGCGCCATCAGACGCACCGTGATGGGTGCGGATGCGGTCGGGCAGGAGGCCACACCCGACCAGGTGGCCCGCATGAAGGAGCTGCTCGCAGAGAGCCTCTCCGCTGGGGGCCTCGGATTCTCGACAACCAGGGCTCGGACACACAGCGACGGCGACGACGAGCCCGTGGCTTCACGCTGGGCCACCGAGGACGAGGTGATCGCCCTGGCCGAGGTGGTCGCGCAGCACGAGGGCACCACCCTCGAGTTCGCATCGGACGGCTGCCTCGATGGCTTCGAGGACGCGGAGGTCGACTTCATGATCCGCTTCTCACGGGCCGGCCAGCGTCCGCTCAACTGGAACGTGCTCACCGTCGACAGCCACGCACCCGAGCGCTACCGCAATCAGCTGGCCGCCATGGACCGCTGCAGCGCGGAGGGTGCCCGGGTCGTGGCGCTCACGATGCCGGTGATCGTGCCCATGAACATGAGCTTCCTCAACTTCTGCGCACTGAACCTGATGCCCGACTGGGGCGACATCCTCAGCCTGCCGCTCCCCGAACGGATGGAACGACTCCGTGACCCCGGGACCCGTCGCTTCATGCAGGAGCGCGCCGCGAGCCCCGACGCCGGTGTCTTCGCCCGACTCACGGGGTGGGCCACCTACGTGATCGGCGACACCTTCTCTGCGGAGAACGAAGGACTATCCGGTCGCAAGGTGGAGGACATCGCAGCCGAGCGCGGCGACGCCAACCCCTTCGACACGCTCGTCGACATCGTGCTGGCCGACGAGCTCCGAACCATCCTGTGGCCCGGTGCCACCGACAACGATTCCGAGTCGTGGGAACTGCGCCGCCAGGCATGGGACCACCCATCGGTGATGCTCGGCGGATCCGACGCGGGTGCGCACCTGGACCGCATGCAGGGCGCCGGGTATCCCACCCGCTTCCTCGGGGACTGCATCCGGGGCCGCAAGCTGGTTCCCATGGAACGGGCCGTGCAGCTGATGACCCAGGTGCCCGCGGAGTTGTTCGGGTTGACCGACCGTGGTGTGATCGCCGAGGGCGCCCATGCGGATCTGGTGCTGTTCGATCCCGAACAGATCGACAGCGAGATGCTCACCCTGGTGGAAGACCTGCCCGGCGGATGCAAACGGCTGCACGCCGGATCCGTCGGCGTGAAGCACGTCTTCGTCTCGGGCACCGAAACCGTCACCGACGGCGAACCCACCGGCGAGCTGCCCGGCTCGGTCATCCGATCCGGCCGCGACACCTCGACGGTGACCATCTGACCCGGCCGGGCCGGCGCTGTGGCCGGGATCAGCTCCGGGCGGTGGCCCGACGGATGATCGTGGGTGCGAACAACGTGAACAGCAGCAGCGCCAGCGCTGCCAGTCCGATCGGCACGATCGCGTCACCACGGCCGGTGTAGACCGGAATCAGGACGAACCCCGACAGCACCGCCGTCCAGGCCCACATGATGAACACCGCACGCCGGTGTCCGTGCCCGAGGTCCATCAGGCGGTGGTGCAGGTGCGCCTTGTCCGCAGTGGCGACGCCCTGACGCTTGGTGGCACGCCGCAGGATGGCGAACACCGTGTCGATCAGGGGCACCGCCAGGATCACCAGCGGGAGGATCAGCGGGGCGAAGAAGAACCATGCCTGGCCAGAGAACGGGTCGTCGGACTGCCCACCCACGGCGATCGTGGAAGACGCCAGGAGTACCCCGAGCATGAGCGCTCCGCTGTCCCCCATGAAGATGCTGGCCGGGTTGAAATTGAACGGAAGGAACCCGATGCACGCGCCGGCGGTGACGATCGCGACCAACGGTCCCACGTTGGCGGGATCGAGGACCCCTTCGTCCAGGAGCGCCCACCCGTAGAGGAAGAACGCACCCGACGCGATCGCCACGATGCCCGCGGCCAGCCCGTCGAGGCCGTCGATGAGGTTCACGACGTTGGCCATGCCCACGACCCAGACCACGGTCACCAGCGACGAGAGATCGGGTGGGAGCACCGTGAATCCCAGGAACGGCACACGGAAGTAGATGATCGTGAGGCCCACGAGGGTCAGTAGGGACCCCGACAGCACCATCCCGGCCACCTTGGCCGGGGGTGAGATGTCGCGCAGGTCGTCCACCAGCCCGATCAGCCACATGACCACCGCGGCAGCGATCACCCCGATCACGTTCCCGGGGGTGGCGAACACCTCTGAGAGGTCGCCGAAGAACCACGCCGAACCGAGCCCGGCCAGCACCCCGATCAACAGTGCGGTGCCACCGAGAAGCGGCGTCGGTTCGGCATGCACGCTGCGATCGCTCGGATGCGCCATCGCATCGGCCCGACGCGACAGCACCCGCAGTGGGGGAACCGCCAGGGCGGTCACCACCGACGCGATCAACATCACCGCCAGGTAGCTGCCCACGCCCTCAACCTATCGGCGCCCGGGGGCGCCGTCGGGATCCGGCTGCGATGCGGGCGCCACACCGTGCGCTGGCACGTCTCAGGGATACGGCTGGTAGCGGCCGCAGAGATCGCCCACCTCGCCGCGTACCGAATCGATCACCGAATCGTCCTCTGGAGCCCGCAGCACCCGCGCCATGAGGTCGGCGATGGTCGACATGTCGTCGACCCCCATCCCCTGGGTGGTCACCGACGGCGTTCCGATCCGCAGTCCCGAGGTGACGAACGGACTGCGCGGATCGTCGGGAACGGTGTTCTTGTTGAGCGTGATTCCCGCGCGGTCGAGAGCGATCTGGGCTTCCTTGCCGGTGAGTTCCGAATCGAACGAGCGCAGATCGATCAGCATCAGGTGGTTGTCGGTTCCGCCCGAGACCAGCCTGAATCCCTGTCGACCGAGAGCGTCGGCCAGCGCACGTGCATTGGCCACGATCTGGTGTGCGTAGTCGGAGAAACTGGGGTGGGCCGCCTCGCGGAAAGCCACCGCCTTGCCCGCGATGACGTGCTCCAACGGGCCACCCTGCAGACCCGGGAAGATGGCCTTGTCGATCGACGGGCCGAGCTCGGAGGTACTGAGGATGCAGCCGCCGCGCGGGCCGCGGAGCGTTTTGTGGGTCGTGAAGGTGACCACGTCGGCAATACCGACCGGGTTGGGGTGTGCCCCACCCGCGATCAGTCCGGCGATGTGGGCCGCGTCGAACATGAACAGCGCACCCACCTCGTCACAGATCTCACGGATCGGGGCCGGGTCGATCTCCCGTGAGTACGCGGTGGCACCCGCCACGATCATCTTCGGACGGTGCTCCAGAGCCAGGTCGCGCAACTGGTCGAGATCCATCCGTTCATCCGAAGCGGTGAGCCCGTAGCTGACGAAGTTGTAGAAGCGGCCCGAGAGGTTCACGGGGGAACCGTGGGTGAGGTGGCCGCCGTGGTCGAGACTCAGGCCCAGAACGGTGTCTCCCTGATCCAGCAGGGCCAGGTACACCGCCACGTTGGCGTTGGCACCGGAGTGTGGTTGCACGTTGGCGTGCTCCGCGCCGAACAGCGAGCAGACCCGGCGACGCGCCAGGTCCTCTGCCTCGTCGATGAACTCGTTGCCGCCGTAGTAGCGCTTGCCCGGGTAGCCCTCTGAGTACTTGTTGGTGAGGACCGAACCGACGGCCTCCATCACCGCCGGAGAGGTGAAGTTCTCCGACGCGATGAGTTGCAGGCCCGTATTCTGGCGCTCGCGTTCGCGCTCGATCACCGCGAACAACTCTGAATCTCTCTCGGTCGGCCAGGGCATCTCTACTCGCTCCTCATGGGTTCGGACGGCCAACCTTAGGACCTGCGCGAGGGGGGAACCGGAGCCGGAGCGCCATTTCGTTCGCCACCCAGCCGGGAGCTCGAGCCGCTCAGGGCATCTCGTCGAGCTTGTCGGTGCGTCGACTGTGGCGGCCGCCCTCGAAGGACGCATCCAGCCATGCGTCGACCGCTGCCAGCGCCACGGACTCGCCGGTAAGACGCGCTCCCAGGCAGATCACGTTGGCGTTGTTGTGCTGACGTGCGAGTCGGGCCGAGGTCTCGTCGTGCACCGTGCCGGCGCGCACCCCGTGCACCTTGTCGGCTGCCATACAGATACCGATGCCGGACCCACACACGGCCACGCCGAGATCAGCATCACCACCGGCGACGGCGCGACCCACCGCTGCGCCGTAGTCGGGGTAGTCGACGCTCTCATCTGAGTTGGTCCCGAGGTCGAGGACCTGCACACCCCGGTCTGCGAGGTGTTGCGCGATCACATCCTTGAGCCTGAATCCCGCATGGTCGGCTCCAAGTGCAATGGTGGTGTCGGTCACCCCGACAGGCTACGCCAGCGGCGCGCCTCGAAAAACCCTCCGGGTCGGTGGACCGTGGCGGTTGCCCCCGGGCTCCAGCGCCAGGAGGCGGAGACCCTCGGGCCCATCGGACGGCTGCTCTTGGGAACCGCGTGTTCGAAATCGGCCTGGCACCGGCCACCCATGACCACCACGTCACCGGAGGCGGGAGAGAGGTCGAGGGAGGTACCCCCGCCGCGAGGACGCACGAGGAACGGACGCTGCTGACCCAACACCAGTATCGCCACGACCGATTCCTCCACCGAGGTGAGCTCGCGGTCCGAGTGGAACGCAACCGAATCCTGACCGTCCCGGTAGTAGTTCAACCCGACGCCGCCTAGTGCGCCCCCTCGCAGCCGACCCCGGTAGCGCCTATCGAGGTTCTGCCGAACCGCTGCCAACAGCGGATGTGGATCGCCCCGGTCGAACCCGTACCAACGCGACAGTCGCGGATCGTCGACCTCACGGTCGTACATCCAGCGCCGGCCGACCCTCCAGTCGGTGCGTGAGACCAACTCCTCCAACAGGTCGTCCGCACCGCCCAGCACGCCCCGACCGACCTCCAGCCAGGAGCCGGGAGCGATGTCGATCCGCTCGAAGGCCACGGAACGAACCTCGGCTGGACCGGCGGTCAGAAGGTTCCCCTGCAGTGCCTCAGCAGCTGGCGACATCCCGACGATCGTAGTCGAACACCTGTTCGTGATGGTGCACGGCCCGTGCGCCGGACTCCGGCGCCGTCTGTGTGACTTGACCACCTGGTCAATTACGGTCGATGAGGTGAATATCGATCCCAGGACTCCCGTCATCGTCGGCGCCGGCCAATTCCTCAACCGGGTCGACCGCGGAGCCGACCCGCTGTCGCCGGTCGGACTGATCCTCGAAGCGCTCCGGGCCGCCGAGAAAGACGCCGGTGTAGCCGGGCTCGCCTCGAGCGCCGAGGTGTTCGGCACGACCCACATGCTCTCGTGGCGCTACCGGGACCCCGGCCGGCTCGTGGCCGACGCGGTCGGGGCCGACCGGGCGAAGACCTGGTATCCCTCCAACGGCGGCAACACACCCCAGATGCAACTCAACCGGATGGCTCGGCTGATCAGCGAGGGCGAGCTGGACACAGCGGTGCTGAGCGGTGCGGAGGCATGGAACACACGAACCAGCGCCAAACGGGCCGGCACCCGTGCCGAGTGGGAGGAACAGCCGGATTCCGTGGTCGCCGACTGGGGCAGCGAGGACACCTTCACGATGGGACACCCTGCCGAACATGCGAAGGGAATCGTCGCTCCGGTGCAGGCCTACCCACTCTTCGAGACCGCTCTGATCCACCGTGCGCTCGTCGAGAACCCCGGCCGGACCCTGGCCGAACAGATCGCTCTGATCGGCGAGATGTGGGCTGGATTCTCCCGGGTGGCGGCGGACAACCCCTATGCATGGAACCGCGAAGCCCTCACTGCCGAGGAGATCACGACCGCCACGCCCGGGAACCGCTTCGTGGGTTGGCCCTATACGAAGCGAATGGTGTCGTATCCGTCGGTCGACATGGGTTCAGCCCTGATCGTCACCAGTGCGGAGGCCGCACGGGCAGCTGGGATCCCGACCGACCGGTGGGTGTTCCTGTGGAGCGGCACCGACGGGGTCGACCTCGTGATGTCCGAGCGGGAGAGCTTCACCCGCTCACCATCGATCGGAGTGGGAGGCCGACGAGCGCTGGAGCTGGCCGGGGCCGACCTCGACGAGGTGGACCACCTCGACGTGTACTCGTGCTTCCCGTCCGCGGTCGAGCTGTTCTGCCGGGAGTTCGAACTCGATCCGTTGAGCCGACCGCTGACCGTCTACGGAGGTCTGGCGTTCGCCGGCGGCCCGTGGAACAACCCCGTGGGCCACGCACTGGCCTCGATGGTGCACGTCCTGCGGGGCGGTTCCGGCGAGTTGGGTCTGGTGACCGCCAACGGAGGGCACGTGGACAAGCACGCCTTCGGAGTGCTCGGTAGCGATCCACCACCCAACGGGTTCCGCTACGACCGCCCACAGGCGGAGATCAGTGCTTCAGCTCAGCGACGGGATGTCCTGACCGAGTTCGAGGGCCCCGCCGAGGTCGAGAGCTGGACCGTGATGCACGACCGCGACAACCAGCCCGAGAAGTACCTCGGCAGTTGCCTCACCTCCAACGGAGAGCGCGTCTGGGCCACCAGCACCGAGCCTGATGTGATCTCCGCGGCCACCTCGAGCGATCTGGGCGGAGCGCAGGTGCGGTTGGACCGCGACGGCACGCTGCACATCTGAGCACCACCCCTGTGGTCGGGGGCATGCTGCCCGAAGAGCCGTTCAAGCTGGAGAGCCGTTCAACCTGCAGGACAGCTCAGCGCAGCCGCGAGGCGAGGATCGCGTGGATTCGCTCGGCCGCCTTGGGCATTCCCTCCAGCAGTTCCTTGAACGACCTGGTGTCGAAACGCAACAACACCATGTCGTCGTTGGCCACGACCGTCGCGGTGCGGGGTCGGTGGTCGACCAACGCCATCTCGCCGATGGTCGAGCCCGGACCCACCGTCGCCAGGTGTTCTCCGTTGGCGAACACGCCGGCGGTTCCCGAAGCGATCGCATAGCAGTACGTCCCGGGATCGCCCTGGTCGACCAACACCTCTCCGGGCGGCACCTCGACGCGTGAGCCGAGGCGGACCAACCGCCCCAGGTCCGCCTCTGACATTCCCTCGAACAGAGGAATCGTCGCCAACCATGCCGTCTGTGACCCAACGTCACGATCACCTGCCATGTGGCGAAGGGTACCGTGCGCGCCACTTCGAGGTCGCTGATCCTCGACCACCGGCCGGAGCGCAACCCCTGCCCGTCGGGGCTCGGCTACGGTGACCCCTGCCACAGTCGTAACGGGCAGACCAGGGGGAAAGTGCCGTGCCAGAGATTCGACCATTGCCGCGCCAGATCCGGACCGGCCGGAGCAGAACGCTCCACCTCACCGCCGCGCTGGTGATGCTCCTGGCCCTCATAGGAGCATCCTGCGCCGCCAAGGGCGATGACAACGCCGCCACGGAGACCACCGAGGGTGGTGAGGGCACAGAGACGACCGCCGAGGTCGCCGGCGACAGCTTCGGTGACCTCGAGTCACCCTGCGGTGAGGGTGACTACACCGTCGACCCCGACGAGGCCGGCGGCAGCCCCGACACCCTGCGTATCGGAGTGGCCAACGACCGCACCTCACAGATCCGCAACGGTCTCAACAAGGAGATGTGGGACGCATCCAACGCGTTCGCCGCCTGGTGCAACGACCAGGGTGGCATCGGAGGCCTGCCGATCGAGATCGTCGACATCGACGCCAAGCTGCTCGAGGTCGAGTCCGCGATGACCCTGGCCTGCAACAGCGTGTTCATGCTGGTGGGCGGCGGTCAGGTTCAGGACAACCTTCAGTTCTCCGGCAAGCCGGACTCCGACTTCCACGAGTGCGGACTCGCAGACATCCCCGGGTTCACGGTGTCACCCGAGAAGTCCGACTCGAACGGACAGGTGCAGCCGGTTCCGCACCCCTCGACAGAGATCGGCAACAGCTGGCTCCAGAACTTCAAGACCGCGGAACCAGACGCAGCCGAGTCATTCGCCGTCGTCTGGGGTGACCTCCCGTCGATGCTGACGATCCGCAACCAGACCACTGCGGTCATCGAGGACCAGGGCTCCGAGGTCGCAGGGATCTTCGACTATCCCGTCACGGGCCTCTCGGACTGGACCCCGATGGCGCAGAACGTGATCAACAGCGGGGCCACCGCGGTGGCGTTCGTGGGCGAACCCACCAACCTCGGCTCCTTCGTGAAGAGCCTGCGCGAGCAGGGCTGGGAAGGCACTCCGATGGTCGAGACCAACATGTACGACCAGATCTTCATCGACTCCGCCGGAGCAGAGAACGCCTCCGGGACGGTCATCCGCACCGTCTACCACCCCTTCGAAGAGGCCGACCAATGGCCCGCTACCCAGCAGTACGTCGACATCGTCACCGAGAACGTTCCCGATGCGAAGCTCGCCGTGCTGGGCATGCAGAGCTTCTCGGCCTGGCTCCTGTTCGCCACCGCCTCCAACAACTGCGCGGAGAGCAATGACGGTCTGCTCACGCGAGCATGTGTGCTCGAAGCGGCTGCCGACATCGACGGCTGGACCGGTGGCGGCCTGCACGCACCCACCGATCCCGGAGAGCTCGGCGGTGTTCCCTCGGAGTGCGAGATGCTCATCACCGTGAACGACGAGGGCGCCTTCGAGCGTCTGTACCCCGAGATCGACAGCGACGACGACGATGGTGACGGGTTCAAGTGCTATCCCGACTCGCTGGTGGAGGTTCCCGACAACGAGGGCCTGGGCAAGATCGGACCTGACCAACCGCTGTAGGGGTTTCGGGGCGCAGCCTCAGGTTGCGCCCCGAAGATCGGTTTCGAGCCGATCGGCTGGTCCCGCCCACTGCCGCGGAACGACTCGACGGTCCGACTACCCCGCAGCTCTGGGGCCTCGGGCGATCAGAGCCCTTGCGCGTCCGGTGAGATCGTCGGCGATCTGCACCTCCGCGAAGCGCGTTTCGGCGAGGTCTGACACCGCTCCGGCCTGCTCGGGTGAGATCTCACAGACCAGAACGCCTCCGGGCTCGAGCCAGTCCGGTGCGTCGGCGACGATCCTACGGAGGTCATCGAGGCCGTCGCCTCCGGCCAACAACGCAGCGGTTGGTTCCCAGTCGAGGACCTCGGCGGGCAGGTCGGCACCCGTGGCGACATAGGGCGGATTGCTGATGACCATCTGCAGTGTGCCCCGCAACTCATCGGGGAGGGCGTCGAACCAGTCCCCCTCCAACAACCTCACCCGCGTCGCAGCACGGCCGGTGCCGGCGAGGTTGGCGCCTGCCAACGCCAGGGCGTCGCTGCTGGCGTCGGTGGCCCAGACCCGGGTGCGCACGCGCTCGGTCGCGATCGACAGTGCAATCGCGCCCGATCCGGTACCCAGGTCAACCACACGGGTGTCGACCTCTCGTGCACCGAGATGATCGAGCTCATCCAGGGCGTGCTGCACGACAGTCTCGGTCTCGGGTCTCGGGATCAACACCCGAGGGTCGACCGCCAGGTCCAGCTGGCGGAATCCCCAGTGGCCCAGCACGTACTGGAGCGGTTCACCCGCCGACCGACGGGTCACCATCGAGTCGAACCGCGCCACTCCCCCCTCGGTGGCGGGTTCTCCGAGCACCAGGGCCAGTTCAGCCGGCTCGACCCCGCACGCCTCTTCCACGATGCGCCTGGAATCGGACTCAGCGCCGATCCGTCGCAGCCGATCGGTGGCCTCCGACAGCAGTTCGCGCCACGTGACCGTCCCGGAACGCTCGGCACCGACCGAGGTGTCGGACTCGTCGACCGGAGACACGCTCAATCCCGGGAAGTGCCGTCGGTGTCGGCCAACAGGCGCGTGCGTTCATCGGTCAGCAGCGCATCGCTCAGGTCATCGAGTTCGCCTGCGAGGACCCGGTCCAGGTTGTGGCTGGTGAAACCGATCCGGTGATCGGTCACGCGACTGTCCTTGTAGTTGTAGGTCCGGATCTTCTCACCCCGGCCCCCACCGCCGATCTGGGCCCGCTTGGCCTCCCCGGCCTCCGCTGCGGTGCGTTCCTGTTCGGCCGCCAGGAGTCGGGAACGGAGTACGGCCATCGCCTTGGCCTTGTTCTGCAACTGGGATTTCTGGTCCTGCATCGAAACAACCACTCCGGTTGGCCTGTGGGTTATGCGCACCGCCGAATCGGTGGTGTTGACCGACTGCCCTCCCGGGCCCGAGGAGCGGTACACGTCTATCTGCAGGTCGCCATCGTCGATCACGAGGTCGACCTCCTCTGCCTCGGGCAGCACCGCAACGGTCGCCGACGATGTGTGTACGCGACCCTGGGACTCGGTCACAGGCACGCGCTGCACCCGATGTGGGCCCGCCTCGAACTTGAGTCGGGACCACGCTCCTTCACCGGCGACGCGCAGCGTCGCTTCGGTGACCCCGCCGAGATCCGATGCACTGCTGGACATGACCTCGGCCGACCAGCCCATCCGCTGGGCGAACGCCAGGTACATGGCGAGGAGGTCCCCCGCCCAGATGTTCGCCTCCTCACCACCCTCGGCGCCCCTGATCTCCAGAATCACGGCCCGTTGATCATTCGGATCCTTGGGCAGCAACAGCAGGCGCAGTTCCTCGGTGAGCCGCTCGAGGGACTCACGGGCCCGCTCCACCTCCTCGACCAGCTCCTCACCCTCATCGCCTGCGGCGCCCTCGAGCAGCTCGGTGGCGGCATCGAGGTCTTCCGCTGTCGCCCGAAGCCGGCGGTAGGTCTCCACAACGGGTTCGAGTTCCTTGTAGCGGCGGCTGACCGCCACGAACCGGTCGCGATCGGCGACCACGGCAGGGTCGACCAGTTGGGACTCACAGTTCTCGTACTCCCGCGCCAGGTGTTCCAACCTCTCGCGCATCACATCGCCGGATCCGCCAGCGCCGCTCATGGCCATCGCCTCGTTTCGGCTGTTCCACCTGGTTCGGTCACCACGACGACCTCACGAGGCCCACGGTGGATCGAGATCCACCAGTTCGACCTCGCCCAGCGCGGGTTCTGCTGCCCGCGCCAGCTGCTCGGTCACCGTCAGTTGGTCGCGTGGGGGAACCACCAGACGCAGTAGCGCCCCCGGTGCGTGGAGTTCACGCACGTCGAGTCCGATCGGAACGAGTTCGAGCGGCACGCCGGCACCGAACACCGTGACCACGGCCTCTCCATCGGTGGTCGTCCCGAGAGCCGCGGCAGGCCGCTCCTCGCGCACGCTGTCGGCGACGAAGGTCGATTCGATCGGCGACAGGGAGTCGGCCCCAACCGATCCCGGATGGACCATCGCACTGGAGCGCAGCCACCTGGAGCGCGCCAGCCTGCACAACGGATGCCCAGCCGCACCCTCGTACCTCTGGGCCGAGACGACGCTGAGCACCCGATCGAGCGCCTCGGCTGCCGATTCACCACCGTGCATCGCGGCGGTTGCGTCACGATCGAACCGACCCACGCCGGCTTCGATGTGGAGTTCGCCGTCTCCACCGGTCTCCTCGGGCCAACGCACGATGCGCGCCACCTCGAGACCCAGTAGTTCCGCTCGCCAGACCCCCTCCTCGAGCAGCACCTCGAGCCCCCTGTCGGCGAGTTCACCGATCAGCGGAGCCGCTGCGTCGGGACCGGGTAGGACCACCGGCGGGGGTTCACGCTGCGCCGGTGCCGATGATGCGCCGACGACACTGCGGATCTCGATCGCGGGCTCGGCCGAGAAGAAGCCTGCGAGCCTTGCCGCGACGGGCCCACCCTCATCGACGAACAGAACGAGTCTGCGGCACCCCGAGCGCAGCGTGTGCAGCATCGCTGCGCCGAGTGACGCCGGAGACACCTGCTCCTGGAGCATGTAGTTGGTGTCATCGGCCAGGGCCGTAGAGGTGACCCCGAGAGGTCGCGGTTGCACCTCGACATCGTCGAGGTCTCGGGCCAGAGCCGCCAACTTGGCGCCGAGCAACTCGGCCCGGCGGTCGGAGGTCAGCTGTCGGCCTCGTCGGTGGCCGCGGCCTTCTTCTTGCGTGAGCCGTAACGACGCTCGAAGCGCTCCACCCGGCCGGCGGTATCGACGATCTTCATCTGACCGGTGAAGAACGGATGCGTGAACGCCGAGATCTCAACCTTGGCGAGGGGGTACTCGGTGCCATCTTCCCAGGTGATCGTCTCATCGGTCTCGATGGTCGATCGGGTGATGAACTTGTCACCCGAGGACGTGTCCTGGAACACGACGTACCTGTAATCGGGGTGGATTCCGGCCTGCATTGGATCTCTCTTCCATCTGGCGACCCCGATTTCCGAACGGGATCCATGGGACAGACGATTATGGCAGCTCCCGCACCCCGGCACCCAGCCGGGACGGTGCCACCTCAGCCGGCGCCGGGAGCCTTGGCGATCTCGGCGAGGAACTGGTCGTTGTCGGGGAAGGTCCTCATCCGGTCGATCAGCAGCTCGAGGCCTGCGCCGGAACCGCTCTCGGCAGCCAGAGCCGACAGGACCCTGCGGAGCTTCCACACCTGCTGCAGCTGGGTGCGCTCGAAGAGGAGTTCCTCGTGACGGGTCGAGGACGCATCTACGTCGATCGCGGGGTAGATCCGCTTCTCAGCGGCCTTGCGGTCGAGGCGGAGCTCCATGTTGCCGGTGCCCTTGAACTCCTCGAAGATCACTTCGTCCATCTTCGAGCCGGTCTCGACCAGTGCGGTGGCGAGAATCGTGAGCGAACCGCCCTCTTCGACGTTTCTGGCCGCGCCGAAGAACCGCTTCGGTGGATAGAGCGCACCGGTGTCGATGCCGCCGGACATGATGCGCCCGGTCGCCGGTGCTGCGAGGTTGTAGGCACGGGAGAGCCTGGTGATTCCGTCGAGGATGACCACCACGTCCTTGCCGGCCTCGACGAGGCGCTTCGCTCGTTCGATGGACAGCTCGGCGACCTGGGTGTGCTCATCGGAAGGACGGTCGAACGTCGATGCGATCACCTCACCCTTGACCGAGCGCCGCATGTCGGTGACCTCTTCGGGACGCTCGTCCACCAGCAGCACCATCAGGTGCACCTCGGGGCTGTTGGCCTCGATCGACTTGGCGATGGTCTTCATCACCGTGGTCTTGCCAGCCTTGGGAGGCGACACGATCAGGCCGCGCTGGCCCTTGCCGATGGGCGAGATCAGGTCGATGATCCGAGAGGTCATGTCGAGCGGCTGGTCGGCGCGTTCGAGGGGAAGCCTCTCGTCGGGGAACAGCGGCGTCAGGTCCTCGAAACGGGGACGGTTGCGTTGGCTCTCCGGGTCCTCACCGTTGACCTTGTCGATGCGCAGGATCGCGGGGTTCTTCTCCTGGCGATTCGCCGGCCGCGCCGCTCCCTCGAGGATGTCGCCCTTGCGGAGGCCCAACTGACGGACCTGCTTGACCGACACGTAGGCGTCCTCGTTGCTGGGGAGGTATCCCTTCACCCGCAGGAAGCCGTAGCCATCGTCTCGCAGGTCGAGCATGCCCGAGACCGGCACCGGTTCGCCGTCCCACTGCTGCTCCGGAGCGTCATCTCCCTGGCCACGATTGCGGCCACGGCGGCGGCGGCCACGGCGGTTGCCCGGTTCGGGTTCGTTGCCCCCACCCTGGTTCTGACCGCCCTGATTCTGGCCGCCCTGGTTCTGGCCCTGGTTCTGGCCACCCTGGTTCTTGTTGCGGTTCTGGTTGCGACCGCCCTGGTTCTGGCCACCCTGGTTCTTGTTGCGGTTCTGGTTGCGACCGCCCTGGTTCTGGCCACCGCGATTCTGGCCGGACCGGTTCTGACCTCCGTCGTCCTCACCGCGGTCTTCGTCGCCGTTCGAGTCGTTGTCGTCGGCTCCGTTGTCATCGGCTCCGTTGTCGTCGGCCCGGTTGCCATCGACATTGCGCCGGTTGTCGTCACGGCCTCTGCCGGAACGCCCGTTGTCGTCATCCGCGCTGTCGCCAGTGTCGTTCCCGGCACCGTCGGTGCGGGACCCGCGGTTGGATTGATCGCCGCCACGGCCACGGCCGCTCTGCCTGCGCGCTCCGCGAACACCGGCGGTCTCGCCATCGCCGCTCTGCGCGCCGTCGCCCGGGGCGGAGCCCTGCTCGGTCCCGGCGCCGGAATCGCTGCGATCCGACCCGGAGTCGCGGTCGCCGTTGGACCCGTTCCGGGCACTTCGGCCACGACCCTGGCCTTCGCCGTTGGAGGAGCCGGATGAAGATCCGGCGGAGGCGCCACCGTCGCTGCCCGATCCTTCCGATACCCCCGACAGCTCGAGAATCATCTTCACCATGTCGGCCTTCTTGGTCCGACTGGTGGTCTTGCCACCCAGTGCCTGGGCAATTGTGGCGAGCTCGGCGCGGTCTTTGCGCTCGAGCCCCTGCAGGTCAACACTCACGATTGTTGCTCCGTTTCTTCGGAGTTGCCGGTCCGGTTTGATTTCTCGTCGGACTGGGTCGTCGGGGGACCCGGTGGGCACCATCACGGTTTTCGTGGTGGTGGAGCCGGTTGCGATCGGAGAACCGGTTCGCATGGCTCAGGTGGGCCGGGAGCGAGTCCCGCCTCGCAGGAGGACCATCGGCAGCACCGACCAGACACAAAGGAATGGGATGGCACAGATGGACCGCTACGCCAGCCGAAATGGCTGGAAACGGTTGGACCGCCGCCATGGCCCCCGCCGGTGACGACAGCCCCCAATGTACCGGCGTTCAGTCGCGAACTGCAAGCACCCGACGCACGAGCTCTTCCACGCGGTCCAGGTCATCGGGCACGTGATCGAAGTGCTCCGGCAACTCGAGAAGATCACCGAGCTTCGCCGGAAGGGTCGGGCGGACACCGCTCGCGGCGAACACCGCGTCGGGGAACTTCGCCGGATGAGCGGTCGCGAGGCACACCATCGGCGTCGCTCCGTCCGGTGTGCGGGCAAGGATTCGTTCCGCCACGCCCACTCCCACAGCCGAGTGCGGATCGAGCAGCACACCGTGATCCTCGTGCATGCGCTCGATCACATCTGCGGCGCCGTCGTCGGAGAGCCTCCCCGCATCGAAGTCAGCGCGGATGCGGTCGAGTATCTCCGAGGGCACCGTGACGCTTCCGTCGCCGCGGAACTCCCCCAGCATGGCGCTCACCGCTGAACCGTCGCGCCCCAGGACCTCGAACAGCAGACGTTCGAAGTTCGACGACACCTGTATGTCCATCGAGGGTGAGGTTGTGGGGACCACCTCGTTGGTGGACATGTCTCCGTCGTTGATGGTCCGGGTGAGGATGTCGTTGCGGTTGGACGCGACCACGAGTCGACGGATCGGCAGGCCCATCCGCTTGGCCACCCATCCGGCCAGCACGTTGCCGAAGTTGCCCGTGGGCACGCAGAAGTCCACCTCGGTGCCCTCGGGCGAGACCTCCAGGTGAGCCGACACGTAGTACACGACCTGGGCCATGACCCGGCCCCAGTTGATCGAGTTGACCGCGCTCAGACCCACCTCGGTGCGGAACTCCTCGTCGCCGAAGGCCGCCTTCACCAGGTCCTGACAGTCGTCGAAGGTGCCGTCCACCGCGACCGCGTGGCAGTTGGGCGCCGCGATGGTGGTCATCTGTCGTCGTTGGATGTCCGAGGTGCGGCCGTCGGGGAACAGGATCACGCACTGCGCACGCGACAACCCGCTGAAAGCGTCCATCGCTGCGGAGCCGGTGTCACCCGAGGTGGCACCGAGGATCGTCACGCTCGAACCGCGCGCTGTCAGCACGTGGTCGAAAAGACGCCCCACCAGCTGCAGTGCCACGTCCTTGAACGCCAACGTCGGGCCGTGGAACAACTCCAGCAGCCACAGGTCCCCCAGTGGCCTCACAGGGCAGATCGCGGGCGAATCGAAGTCGGTGTAGGAGTCGTGGACCATGCGGGAGAAGTCCTCCCGGGTGATCTCCGGCTCACCCGTTGAGCCGACATCGGGAGCCTCCACGAAGGGCCACATCACCTCGACGGCGAGCTCCGGATAGCTGAGCCCGCGGAGTTCATCGAGGGGGGCCAGCTCCGGCCACGTCTCGGGTACGAACAGACCCCCGTCTGGGGCGAGTCCGGTCAACAACACATCCGCGAAACCGAGGGAGGCGGCCTCACCCCGCGTCGACACATACCGCATCGTTCAGTCCGAACCGACCACGCGCAGCACCGAGCCGACGTCGAGGACCGCGTCCAGATCCCGGAATTCGTGGAGGGTCGCCCGCACGTCTGCCTCCTTGGCGTCATGGGTGATGAATATGAGCCTGGCCAGCCCGCCGCTACCGGCGACGACGGGGGTCGAGCCATCGGAGGTCTCGAGCGACTGCTGCTCCATCGAGCGGATCGACACACCGTGCTTGCCGAACAGTCCGGCGACCGCGGCGAGGACTCCGGGACGATCGGCCACTTCCAGGTTCAGGTAGTAGCGGTAGTGCAGGTCGTCGATCGGGCGGACCTTCGCCTTGGCGAAGCTCCCGAGCGACCCATGGGTGGCCTTGGCCAGGTTCGCGGCGGCATCGACAACGTCGCCCAGGACCGCTGATGCGGTCGGGTACCCGCCCGCGCCCCGCCCGAAGAACATGAGGTCACCGACGGCGTCGCCTTCGACGAACACGGCATTGAAGCTGTCGCGGACCGAAGCGAGCGGGTGGTGGTCGGGAACCATCGTGGGATGCACGCGCACCGCAATCGACCCGTCCTCGAGGCGATCACAGAGCGCGAGCAGCTTGATCTGGTAGCCGAGCCGGCGGGCGAAGTCGATGTCGGTCGCGGTTATCGACGAGATGCCCTCGTGGCTCACATCACCGGCGACGACCTTCTGGCCGAAGGCGATGGTGGCGATGATCGCTGCTTTGGCCCCCGCGTCGAAGCCCTCCACATCCGCAGTCGGATCGCGTTCTGCGTAGCCGAGACTCTGAGCCTCGGCCAGGGCCTCGGCGTAGGTCCAACCCTCTTCGGTCATCTTGGTGAGGATGTAGTTGGTGGTGCCGTTGACGATCCCCATCACCCGCGAGACGTCCTCGCCCACCAGCGACTCGCGCAGCGGTCGCACGATCGGGATCCCGCCGGCGACCGCGGCCTCGAAGAGGAGGTCCACCCCGGCGTCATCCGACGCGCCGAACAGCTCGACGCCGTGGTTGGCCAACAGTTCCTTGTTGGCGGTGACAACGGCCTTGCCATCGCCCAGGGCCCGCAGGATCAGTTCCCGGGCCGGTTCGATCCCACCGATCACCTCGACCACGAGGTCCACCTCGGGGTCGTCCACCACTTCGTCTGCGTCGGTGGTGAACACCTTGGCCGGAAGCGCAACATCGCGTTCCTTGGAGAGCGACCTGACGGCCACGCGGGTCACCTCGAGGCGGATCCCGGTGCGCGACTCGATGTCATCCGCACGATCCTCGACCAGATTGATGAGTGCTGCACCCACGTTGCCGCACCCGAGGACTCCGATGTTCACCGATCGCTTCACGCCAGCCACGGTACCGGTCGCCCCCGCGTTCCCACGAGCCGATAGCGAACAGTTCCATCGGGTCCGGCCGGGAAGGCGGTGGTGATTCGCCGAGTGGGGCCGGATGCCTCAGTCGGCGACGTGCACCTGGACTTCCCCGGGCCCAGACACGCTGCTCCAGTCGTTCGGTTGTGGCTGTCGCGCCCGGGACGGAAGGTCGTCGGCCGCATCCAGGTACCCGATCTGGCTGACCAGTCGCTGTTCGTGGACTGCCCGCAACTGCTGCGCACATTGCTGGGGGTGTTCCACGAGTTGCTCCCATCCATAGCGAACCGTCTGCCAGCCCTCTGCCGCGGCAGCCGCATCGCGCCGCTCGTCCGCACGGGCAGTGCGGATGCGATCGTGCCGGTGGCGCCCGTCGCACTCGACTATCAGTCGGGGCTGCAGCCAGGCCCGATCACAGAACTCCGCCGGGCTGTCGACTCCCGGCGGGCCGAACTGGGCGATGCCCCGTGGCAGGCCCGCCAGCCGGAGCACGTGATCCAGGGCACCCTCGAGGTGACCCTGCTGCACCCCGTCGTCGGGAAGGTACCCGGCGAGGACATCCTCGAGCGCGCGCATCGAGGGTCTCGAGCGAGCAGACCGCGCCTGCACCACGCGCAGCATCTCGTCGGGAGTCACCAACCGCTGCGCGGTGGCGTGATCGAGCCATGCCTCGAGCCGCGAACGCGATGCCCCCGGGGCGAGATCGACGATCGTCCGGGCCACCGACGTGGTCGGAAGCAGACCGATCCGCACCACCTGGCCCGGAGGCAGGTCCCCTCCCCTGAAGAGCTGCCCCTCGCCATACCGCCGGTTGCCGTGGGCGGGCAGGATCAGACACGGGCTGCCCTCCTCGACCTCCGGCAGCGAGTGGATCCGGGCAGCCGAGCGGTGACTCACCACGGTGTCGGCGCCGACGTGGAGATGGGCGGTCCACACATCTGCGAGCCACCCGGTCGGTGCCCCCGGAAGGCAGAGAACCCTCGGGGTCAGGCGATGCCAACGCCCCGAGCGCACCCGTGAACCGAGGATCCGAACTCCCCCGTCGCACAGCGACCGGACCTGGGCCCGGGTGAACCGTTGCATCTGGCGCGCTGCTATCGCCTCGATCTGCTCGTCAGCTCCCGTGATCGTCATGCCCGTACGATCGGTCATGACGGGCCCCCGCGAAACGGGTCGGCCGACCCTCTCCCCCAGGAACGATCACTCCCCCGGAACGACCCTCTCGGCAGAGGGGGTGAGAATCGGATCGGTCGGGTTCCGGACTCAGCCCATGTCGGTGGCCAGCAGATCGGCGACGGTCTCCCGACGTACGACCTCGCGGGCCTCGCCCTCCGACACGAAGACCACCGGTGGGCGGAGCACCTTGTTGTAGTTGCTGCCCATCGAGTGGCCGTAGGCGCCCGTCACCGGTGTGGCGACGATGTCTCCGACCGCCAGGTCCCCGGGAAGGGTCCCCTCTCTCACGATCAGGTCACCCGACTCGCAGTGCTTCCCGACCAGGCGGACCGGCAACTCACGCTCCGCTGCGACGGCTCGCGGCAGGAAAGTCTCGTAGCCCGACCCGTAGAGGACCGGCCGGGGGTTGTCGCTCATTCCGCCGTCCACCGCCACATAGGTGCGGACCCCGGGGATGAACTTGATCGTGCCCACCTCGTAAAGGGTCACAGCTGCCTGGGCGACGATCGACCGACCCGGTTCGGCCGCGATCGAAGCCGTGATCCCGGCCTCCCGGCAGGTCCTGATGATCGCTCCGGCCCAGGAGGTGAGCGTCGGGGCCTCCTCACCCTCGACGTAGGCCACACCGAGCCCACCGCCCACGATCAGTTCCGGCAGGCCCTCGTCGACCACGAAGGGCGCCACGGTCCGGAGGCCCTCGAGGAAGTTCTCCACGCTGAAGACCTGCGACCCGATGTGCATGTGCAGTCCTACGAGGTCGAACGCGCTCGAGGCTGCTGCCCGTTGCGTGGCGGAGTGGGCCTGACCGGTGGGCAGCGGAAACCCGAACTTCGAATCGAGGTTCCCGGTGCGCACGTGCTCGTGGGTGTGCACTTCGATACCCGGATTGATCCTCAACAGGATCTTCGGTCGCGGCAACCCGTCCGCCACCAGGGATTCGAGACGGTCCAGTTCCACCTCTGAATCCACCACGATTCGACCCACACCGGCATCGAGCGCTGCCCTGAGTTCCCAGACGGCCTTGTTGTTGCCGTGCAGGACCAGCCGGTCGGGTGGCACTCCCGCAGCCAGGGCAACGGCCAACTCGCCTCCCGTGGCGACGTCGAGGCGCATCCCCTCCTCGTGGGCGAGGCGGGCCATCGCCCGACACAGGAATGCCTTGGTGGCGTATATCGCTCCATCGGGCCCGAGCGCCTCGACCGCTTCGCCGGCCCGTGCGCGCAGGTGCGCCTCGTCATATACGAACAGGGGGGTCCCGAAGTCCGCGGCCAGGTCGAGAAGGTCCACGCCACCGATCCGGAGGTGTCCTGCATCGTCGGCCGAAGAGGTCGACGGCAGCAGTCCCACCGGCAGCGCACTCATGGCGCGTGGACCGTCGGGGGCGTATCCGTCGGTGGCATCACATCGCCTCCGGTGCGCTCACACCGAGCAGGTCCAGACCCACCCGGAGCCCGATCCGTGCCGACTCCGCCAACCACCAGCGAGCCTGACGCAGCTCTTCGGGCGTGTCCGGGGAGAGGATCGGGCAGTCGTGGTAGAAGCCGTGCACCGCACCGGCGAGCTCCCGGACCCAGGTGGTCACCTTGTGTGGTGCGCGTTCCCGGGCGGCCAGCTCGACCACGGCCGGCAACTCGTGGAGAACACGCATGACCGCCAACTCCCGCTCATGGGTGAGTACCGACAGATCGACCCCGGCGAGCGGTAGACGTTCGAATCCGCGCTCGGTTGCCACGCGGTCAATCGAGTTGAGCCGGGCGTTGGCCATCTGCACGTAGAACACGGGGTTCTCGTTGGACTGGGCAACGATCAGATCGAGATCGACGGTCTGGGGTGAGTCCACCGACTGCAGCAGATACGTGAGCCGTACCGCGTCCGCCCCCACCTCATCGATCAACTCCTCGAGGGTCACCAGGTCGCCCGAGCGCTTGGAGATCTTCACCTCCGAGCCCTCTCGCTCGAGACGTACGAGCTGTGTGATCACGACCTCGAGATCGTCGGGATCGTGACCCAGCGACTGGACCGCCGCCTTCATCCGCGGCACATAGCCGTGATGGTCTGCACCCCACACGTTGACCAGGAGCTGCCAGCCCCGCGAGAACTTGTCGCGGTGGTACGCGATGTCCGGCAACAGGTAGGTGAACTCACCATCGCTCTTGACCAGTACGCGGTCCTTGTCGTCTCCGTAGTCGGTCGATCGGAGCCACACCGCACCGTCCCGGTCCTCCACGACCCCCCTGTCTCGCAGGTCCTCCAGGGTGGTCTCGATCGCTCCGGTCGCGACCATGTCGCGTTCGGAGAACCATCGATCGAACTCGACGTTGAGAGCACCGAGGACCCTGCGCTGTTCGGCCAGCGCGAACTCGTAGCCCCACTCGAGCGGATCGGCACCTTCGGGCATCTCCGAGGCCCACTCAGAGATGTAGGCGCCCATGTAGCCACCCTCGGGAGGGTCCTCACCCGCCGCTCGGGCGGCGAGGCTGTCGGCGTAGGTCTTCATCTGCACGCCGCGATCGTTGATGTAGAACTCACGGCCCACCTCGAAGCCTGCGAATTCCAGAACCCTCGCCAGCGCATCCCCGTAGGTGGCACCGCGAGCGTGGCCGGCATGAACCGGCCCGGTCGGGTTGGCGGAGACGAACTCCACCAACACCCTGCGACCCCCACCCATCCCGGAGCGCCCATAGCCGGACCCCTCGGCCACCACCAGACCGATCCGTTCGTGCAGCCAGGTGGGAGCGAGGCGGAAGTTGACGAATCCCGGCCCGGCGATCTCGATTCCCTCCACATGGGCCAGATCAGCGGCCTCGAGCAACCCGACCAGCTCGGCGGCCAGTTCGCGCGGGTTGCGACCGTTGCGTTTGGCGAGTGCAAGAGCGACGTTGGTGGAGAAGTCACCGTGGTCGGGGTTGGCCGGACGCTCCAGGTGGACCTCGGCGGGCCGAGAGGGAAGGCCCTCGAGGCCGACCTCGCCCAACGCTGTGGCGACGGCGGTGCGGATTGTGTTCTCAACGCTGTCGACGGGCATGGACGGGTGATGCTACCGGCGTTGGGAGATCGCCCCGAAGCCGAAAGCCGGTCGCGATCGCTGCCGGCGCGCTTGCGAGCTCCGTCATGGGCACGGGGCGCCTTCCACCACCCGGCGCGCCAGCCGCTACGATTCGCCTTCCCGAGCCCCCGTAGCTCAGGGGATAGAGCAGTGGCTTCCGGAGCCATGTGCGCAGGTTCGAATCCTGCCGGGGGCACGTTCTCGCGAGTTGGCCAGCAGGTCTCGGGCGAGGGGGTTTGCGTCAGGGCGCCGATACCATTTTCGGGATGCTCACCGAGCCAGAGACCGGTGCTCCATCGACCACCCGCCGTCGTTCGAGCGACCACCCGAGCCCCGACCTCGCGGACGCTGCGTCCGGCGCTCCGAGTGGGCGCAAGCTCTCCCTGGCGGTCGTCGCCGCACTGGCAGCGGGCCAGTTCCTCGTCGGGTTGGACGCAAGTGTCGCCACCGTCGCCCTGCCCCGGATCCAGCGGGAGCTCGGTGCATCGGCACCGCAGCTGCAATGGGTGCTCATGGCCTACGTGGTCGCGGGTGCAGCGCTCGCACTACCCGTGGGTGCCCTCGGCGACCGGCTGGGTCGCAAGCGGCTCTACCTCGGCGGCGCCGGGCTCTTCGCCGTGGGCTCACTCGCGAGCGCCCTCGCTCCGTCGATGTCGGTCCTCATCGGGGCCAGGGCGCTGCAGGGAGTCGGGGCGGCCGCACTGGGATCACTCGCCCTGGCCATGCTCACCACCTCGGTCGACAAGGATCGCATCGGTTCGGTCGTCGGCATCTGGACCGCGGTGTCGACAGCCGCCATGGCACTGGGTCCGCTCATCGGGGGACTGCTGGTGCAGAGCGTCGGTTGGCGTTGGGTCTTCGGAATCAATGTCCCGCTCGCCCTGGCGGTGCTGGTCGTCGCTGCGGCCAAGCTGCCGAGCAGGCCGGTGCGCGACGCCGCACCACTCGAGTGGATCGGCTCGGCTCTGGTCACAATCGCCCTCATCTCGCTCTCGTTGGGCCTGAACGCAGCCGAGAAGACCGGATTCGCATCGGTACGTGCCCTCCTGCCGATAGCGATCGGACTCGGGGTCGTGGCCGTGGCGGCCCTCCAGCAACGACGTGCGAAGGTCCAGATGCTCGACTGGTCCCAGTTGTCCCGGCGACCCGTCCCCGCCGCCCTGGTGCTCTCGGTGCTGCTCGGCCTCGCACTGTCGGGATCACTGTTCCAGCTGACACTGCTGTTGCAGAACGCCCTCGGGTTCTCACCTGCCGAGTGCGGGCTCGTGACCCTCGGAGCAACCGCATCGTTCATCATCCTCTCCCCCCTGTCGGGCAAGCTGGCCAAACGGTTCGGACTCGCCCCGCTCACCTGCACCGGCCTGGCGCTCGCAGCGGTCGGGATGTTCCTGTTGTCGCGTGTCGGCGACTCCACCGCGGCCTGGGTGATCTCCGCCGACCTGGCCGTCCTCGGTGCCGGACTGGGGATCGCGATGCCTGCGGTATCGGCGGCCACGATGTCGGCGGTGGACCCCGAAGCGGCCGGCAGCGCATCAGGTGCGCTCAACCTGGCCTCGCAGGTCGCATCGGTGCTCGGGATCGCCATCATCGGATCGATCGCCATGTCGCGCACCGGATCATCCTGGGATTCGCTGGCGGGATCGAGCCACCATCTGCTCGAGCTCCGCCCGGAGGTGGTGGCGGGAGACTTCGAGGCGGTCCGCAAGGCGGTCGGATCGAGCGACGCAACCAGGGCTGCACAGGTCTTCACCAGTGGCGTCGGCGAGGCATTCAGGATCGGAGCGCTCGGCCTCGCGGTAGCCGCGGCGGCAGCGCCGTTCCTGCTGCGCGGTGCCCGCAGCGCCGATTGAGATACGCCGGTCCACCGACCGGATCAGCCCGAGCCCTCCACCAGGAACACCGTGGTCGATCCGGAACCGGATTCGGGGGTGCCAGGTTTGGGAGAGAGGTCCACCCGACCCTTTGAATCCACGACCGCAACCGCTGTCGCGCGGCCAGGAGAGTCCGGTCCGCCCTCGTGCGCGGCGGCGACAGGGGGTTCACCCAACGCGGTGAACCTCGCCCCTTCCGATGCCATGGACGCAATCTCCTCGGTGCTGAGACGACCGCCGAAGGCGACCTCTGTGGAAGCGGTGGCAACTGTGCGTTCGAGAGCGGAGACCGCAGCGCTGGCGACCCGGTAGACGTTGCGACGGCCGAGCACCTCGACCAGCGCGGCGGTCAGCAGTTCGCCCGTGAGGGCGTCATTGATGTCGACCACCGCCTTGCCGATGCCGTGCTGCGCCACCCTGTCGCGGAGCTCCGACTCGCCCGCGGGGATCGACTCCCTCGGAAGCGGTCCGGAACCATCCGAGATCGGTTCCGAACCCTCGTCCGCTCCCACCAACACGACCTTCGCACCCGCCCGGCGCAGCTCCGAAGCGAAGCCGTGGAACCATTCGGCTTCCCCGACGAGGGCGACCCCCTCGGGCGGATCCGAGCGGACTCCCAACATCGACCCCACCGCGGAGCCGCTCAGCCCGTAGATGAGACCGGTGCCGAGGATCACACCGAACACCACCGGCAACAGGAAGTCGGCTTCGATCCCCGCCGTGGCGAGAGTGCCGGTGAAGGCCGCCGCGGTCGATGCGGCCACCACACCACGGGGATCCAACCAGGCGATCATCAGCCTTCCCCTGGTCGGAACCTTCGTACCGAACAGCGACAGGCCGACCGCCACTGGCCGCACCACCAACACCAGCACCGCCACCAGCGCGAGGATCCCCCAGATGCGGTCGATCATCTCGTCGATCTCGACCAACGCACCCAACACCACGAACAACGATCCGATGATGAGCACCTCGAGGGTCTCCCCGAATCCCGATATCCGCGCCACCGGAACTATCCGTTGGTTGGCCACCACCAGGCCCAGGGTCACGGTGGCGAACAGGCCTGCCTCCGACAGGAACACCTCTGCTGCGCTGAACGCCGCCACTGCGAACAGGAGTGCCACAGCGGCTTCCATCTGATCGGTCACCAGGAAGCGCGACATCACGAACACCAGGAGAGCGCCGGCCACCACTCCGACCAGCACCCCGAGACCCAACCGGGCAGCCATCTGCAACATCGGGTGGACCCCGCCGCGCTCGTTCGCCAGGACCACGTTGAGGGCTATCACACCCATGGTGGCGCCGATCGGGTCGAGCATCGTGCCTTCCCATCGGAGTATCGACCCGACGGGTTCGCGTGGCCGCACGATGTCGAGGAGAGGTCCGACCACCGTCGGCCCCGACACCACGAGGATCGCACCCGCCAGGGCCGCGAGGTCATTGCCGGGGGCGAAGATGAACCGCACGGCGACCCCAGCGCCGATGAGGGTGAGCATGGCCGCCACGGTGTTGAGCCGTACGACCGGGTGCCTCGCCTCCGACGGCAGGTCGCGCACGCGCAACTGGAGTCCGCTCTGGAACAACAGGAGCCCGACCAGCATCGTGACCCCGGGGAACAGGGTGTCGCCGAACAGCTTCTCGGGGTCGACCAGGGGTCCGACGTTGCCTGCGAGCAGACCTGCCGGCAACAGCAGGAGCAGCGAAGGGAAGTCGCGGCGTTTCGCTATCCACTGGGCACCGACGCCCAGGAACACGATCGCAGCGAGGCCGATGATTATCTGTGTGTCACTCACAGGTGCTCAGTCTGGCCGACCGCGCCACCGGCGACGGCCACCGTCACCAGAGACCCTCCACGGCCGGTGCGCACCGGGGAACCGAGGTCGGACTCAGGTGCAGTCGACGCCTTCGGGGGCCACACCCGGGGTCCATCCCGGTGTGGTTGTCGTGGTCGTGGTGGAGCTGGAGGACGATGTCTGGCCACCGCTGCCACCAGCGAGTTCCGATCCTCCGGTGCCGTCCACCCCGGTTGTGTCGCTGTCGTCGGAACCGGGTGCGTCACCGGAGTCCGAATCATCGGGGGTCGACGGCTCGGCCACGTGCTCGAAATCGGCTCCGAGGGTGACCACGACCTGACCCGGATCGAGCGAGTCGTCCTCTTCCATCTTCGGCGACGGGCCGAGCCACGAGGCCACGAGTTCACCCATCGACTCACCTCCGCTCGGATAGCGCACGACCGAGCGCTCCAGGTTCTCGGGGGCGGTGTCCACGAACCCGATTCGGAAACCACCGTCCGTGAGCGCGTAGCTGACGCGCCGTGCTTCTCCGGCCACGCCGCCGCCGTTGTAGATGCTCACGTTCACGTCGGACGGGCTGGCCGGAGGTGTCGTCGTGGTGGTGACCGGCGCCGCAGGTTCGACACCCTGGAAGAACGCCAGGGTGAGGTATGACGCCCCTTCGTCCAGGGTCAGGACCGAAGCGCCACCCGAGGTCCGATCCCCCTCCACCGCCAGCGAATGGGTCTGGAGGCGCTGGGGATCGAAATCGGAGAATCGACGACCGAGTCCCAGGATGTCTCCGAAACCCAGACCCGAGTCGACCGTGGTCGACTCGAGACCTGCGTCGATCAGGCCCTTGAGCCGTCCGATGTCGTCGAGGCCGAGCGACCGTGCCTTGCCGAGCGCCGCGCGCATCAGGAGCTGCTGGCGGGTCATGCGCCCGAGGTCACCGGTGCCGTCGGTGTGCCATCCGTCGGAATCCTCGTACTCGAGGTGACGTGACCGGGCGAAGGCCAAGCCCTGCGGACCGTCCAACACCGCGCAACCCGCACCGGATATCGACAACCCCGAGTTCTTGTCGCGCACCGCTGAGTCGAAATACATGGGGACTCCACCGAGCGCATCGATGAGCCTCTGGAAGCCGACGAAGTCGACCTCGGCGAAGTGGTGAATCGGTATTCCGAGGTTCTTGTCGATCGTGTCGATCAGCGTCTGGGTCGACTGCGCGTAGGCGGCGTTGATCCGCTGTTCGGAACCGTCGGGCAACTCGACCCAGAGGTCCCGGGGGATCGACAGGACGTCGATCCGTTCCCCGTCGGGATCCACCCGCAGGATCGAGATGCTGTCGGAGCGCTGGCCCCCCGGTGCATCATCGCCGAGGAACAACGCCGCGTTGGGATCATCCTCGTCGACCGACTCGCGGCTGTCCGACCCCACGATGAGGTAGTTGCGGGGTTCGCCGTGTGCCACGTCGGCGAGGTCCACATCGACGCGGTCCACCTTCTGGTAGGTCCACCACCCGTATCCAGCCACGAGCAGCGCCGCCACCACGACGAACGCGAGGCCCCCCAGGGCCAGCCGACGCCCTCGGGTACCGGACGGACGCCGTCCGCTCGGTCGACGACGCACGACACGGTCCGCGGCGTCATCCGGGCGGTGCGCTGCAGAACGGCCGGGGTTCGAGCGACCGGGGCTCGGGGATGGCTGATTCCGACCTGTGGGGGCGCGCCGAGCGGATCCGTTGCGCGCTGAATCCGGGCGCGGGGGCCTTCGGGGAAGATCGTCGGGGGACACTGACACCGAATCGTAACGGAGGACCGCTGGGAGGTTGCAGACACCCCCCTGGGCAGAAACCCATTTCCCTGACGCCTCCCACAGGCTGTGTACTTCACACATGTCGGACCGCTACACCCACGGCCACCACCAGTCCGTGCTCCGGAGCCACCTGCGCCGAAGTGCGCAGAACTCCGCTGCATACCTGCTCGAACACCTACGCGAGGGTGACGACATCATCGACATCGGTTGTGGTCCCGGCAACATCACCGTCGACCTCGCACGGTTGGTGGCCCCGGGCCGGGCGCTGGGGATCGACGCATCCGCGGACGTGATCGACCGCGCCCGGGCGGACGCACCGACCGAGTTGGCCAATCTCGCGTTCGAGACCGGAGACACCTACTCGCTCGGCTTTCCCGACGACTCCTTCGACGTGGTCCACGCCCACCAGGTGCTGCAGCACCTGACCGACCCCGTGCGTGCGTTGCGCGAGATGCGACGGGTGCTCCGGCCGGGAGGGCTCCTGGCCGTCCGCGACGCCGACTACAAGGCGTTCATGTGGTCACCGTCGGATCCACTTCTGGACCGCTGGCTGGAGATCTACCACCGGGTCACCGATGCCAACGATGCCGAGGCCGACGCCGGGAGGCAGCTGCTCGGGTGGGTGGCGGCGGCCGGGTTCCTCGAGCCGAGGTACACGACGTCCAACTGGACCTGGTGCACCGACGAGGACCGTGCGTGGTGGGGTGGCCTCTGGGCGCAACGGGTGCTGGAGTCGGATTTCGCCCACCAGACCAGCGATCTCGGGTTCACCGACCGCTCCGAACAGGAACAGATCGCCGAGGCGTTCCTGAGGTGGGCCGAGAGCCCGGTTGGCATCTGGGTGGTGCCCAACGGCGAGGTTCTGGCGAGGGCCTGACATACTTCTTCTGCTCGACCTTCGGCTCGCGGGGTAGGCCGAGGACCCACGTCCTCCGACCCCACCCGACCACCCTCCTGGTCGACCTCGGCCTACTTCTTCTGCTCGACCTTCGGCTCGCGGGGTAGGCCGAGGACCCTCTCTCCGACGATGTTCCGCTGGATCTCCGCGGTGCCGCCCCAGATCGTCTCGGAACGCGAGAAGAAGAACGCCGACATCATCTGGCTCACGGGATAGGTGTCACGGCCCTCGGCGCGCATCGTGGCCGGCCAGGACACCTCCTCACCGGCGGTGGAGAGGAACGACTCGGTACCCCAGATGTGCAGCGCCAGTTCCATTGCGTCGCGGTGCATCTCCGACCAGAACATCTTGTTGGTGACACCGAGCACGGTCACAGCCGGGTCCTTGCGCTTCTGGACCGTGGCCGTCAGGGAACGCAGGCCGTTGATGCGCAGGATCTGCACCTTCGTGAAGTACCGCATCAGACCCTGGCGCACGAGCGGGTCCTCGATGGCACCGTTCTCGGTGGCCTTGGCCACCATCTGGGTGTACTCCTCCTCGAAGCGCCGGTATCCGGTGGTGGCCGACATCCCACGCTCGAAACCGAGCGTGTCGTTCGCGACCTTCCAGCCGTTGTTGACCCCACCCACGACGTTGTCGATCGGACAACGGGCATCGGAGAAGAACACCTCGTTGAACTCAGCCGTGCCGTCGGGCTGGGTGATTCCGCGCACCTCGATCCCGTCCTGCTTCATCGGAACCAGCAGGTAGGAGATGCCGGCCTGCTTCTTCACATCAGGATCGGTGCGGGCGAGCACGAAGCAGTAGTCGGCGAACTGGGCCTGGGTGGTCCAGACCTTCTGGCCGTTGATGACCCACTCATCGCCATCGCGCACGGCAGTGGTCTTGAGCGAGGCGAGATCGGATCCCGAGTCGGGTTCGGAGAAACCCTGGCACCAACGCATCGACCCGTCGAGGATCTTGGGCAGGAAGAACTTCTTCTGCTCCTCGGTGCCGTTCATGAGAATCGTGGGTCCCACCAAGGTGTCGCCGAAGAAGTCGGCCCGCATGGGCGCCTTCGCCTTCGCGAACTCCTCTGCGAGTACCACCCCCTGCATCGTCGAGAGCCCCTTGCCCCCGTATTCCTCGGGCCAGGTGGCACAGATCCAGCCACCCTCGTGGAGCTTGTGCGTCCAGTCCTCGATGAACGCCTTCTTCTCCTCGGGCGACATCTCGAAATCCTCATCGCCCCAGCCATCCGGGAGGTTCTGATCCAGCCATGCACGGATCTCGGTACGAAACTCTTCAGCTTCAGGGGGGTAGCTCAGGTCCATGTCCCAATCTTGACCGTTCGGTCAAGTGAGGACAAGAACGGCTCGCAGCGCTGCTGTGCCGCTGCTCAAGGCTCGAGCAGCGGCACAGGGCACCCAGGGGAGATGGGCCGCTGCCCGACCGTCGAGCAGCGGCATGTCGCAGTCCGGGATCAGCCCTCGGTGACGAAACCGATGCTGACAGTGTCGGAGGTGCAGCCGTCAGAGGTGGTGGTGCTCACGTCGAGCACCCCGGGAATGGCCCGGATCGCCCGCATGAGTGCGGCTCCGTCCTCGTTGCCGAGATCCGCTTCGAGCGATCGGACCCGGGCCTCGATCGAGTCGGTGTCCGCAGCCGATCCGACGCTGAGGGTGACCTCGCACAGAACCGTCGGTCGGAGTGGGCCCTCGACGATGTCTGCCGGAGCGGGCTCGTCGACCTCGGGGGCGCTCCCGAAGTCCGCATAGGAATACCGCCTCGACCCGTCCGGGTTGCCAGGAATGCTGAGCGAGACGATGTACCCGTCGCGCACCTCGACCGTGGCCGTGCAGTTCACGTCACACGGGGCGAGGGCGGAGAGGGTCACCTCGAACTCACCCGCGGTTTCCGTCGCCGTCGCACTGGCAGGGTCGATGTTCGCAATGAGCGTCAGCGAGGCCTCCATCAGCTGGCGGTACTCGTCCTCGGTCACCCCGAAGTCCTCGGCGTTCCAGACGTCGTCCTCGACCCAGGCCCCCGGCCGGCACGGTGGCGCGTCCGACTCGGCGCAGGCCTCGACCAGGCCGGGGCCGGAACCCAGAGCCATCTGCGCGCTGCCGAGGGTAGCCATGAGTACCGTTGCGTACGGTCGGCCCTGCGTTGGATCGGCCGGGTTGTAGGTGACGATCGACAACTCAGCGGAGCCATCGTCGTTGCCAACCTCGGCATCGGCAACCCACGACGTCGACATCGTGCGTTGCAGCGCATTGCCCACCACTTCGGCCGGCGGGCCGTCCGGGACCGAAGCCACGACCGTGCCGGAACCCGCGGGATCAGTGCTGTCCACCGCTGTCGAGCCATCGCGCGTCACTATCCACGCACCGATGGCCACGAGAACGACCACCGCCGCAGCAACAGCCAGGAGCGGAGCACTCCGGGCCCTGTGCACGTCGTCGAGGTGGACCACCGTGCCACCGGGTTCGGTCGACACGTCCGCACCGACGGTGCCCGGTGCGTCCTCGGTGGACACAGAGCTCGGGTCGTCCAGGGAGACATCGCCGACCGCCCGCGCGGCGCCGTCCTGAAGTCTCTGATCGAGCCAATCGTTCATCGCGGCACCTCCGTGCTGTTTCCATCGGCGGGTTCGCCGGACTCAGGGTGGACTCGCAGTGACGTCGCCAGAGCGGCACGTCCCCTGCTCAGGTGGACCTTGACGGTCGATTCGGACACTCCCATCGCTGCGGCACAGTCGGTGACCGCAAGATCGACGAGGTGGTGCAGCACCACGGCTTCACGTTGACGTTGGGGCAGGCCCGCCAGGGCCCGCTCGAGGTCGACGTCGACCCCCTCGGCGCGGGGGTCATTGCGCCGGTGCTCCCCCGCCTGCATGCGGGCCAGGCCTGCCTCGGCCACCTTGGAGCGCCTCCAACCTCCCCGCACCAGGTTGAGGGCGACCGTCCGCGTCCAGGCCACCGGGTTGGAACCCTCAGCGGAGATCTGATCCCAGTCGCGCCAGGCTCTCACCATGGCCTCCTGCGCCACATCGCGGGCATCCTCGCGATCGGTTGTCAGACCCCAGCAGAATCGCACCAGGGCGTTCTGTTCCGAGGCGAAGAACTCGCCGTAGTCAGCGGCACCGGAGGATTTCCCGACACCACCAGATTGTTGGTGCTGTTGCACTTCGCTGCTCTCCCCCGCCCGTCCGCCGGCGCACAGCTGCGCCGCGGAAGGGACCTGTTCAAGTGTTGTCCGTGGCATCACACATGGACCAACGCGGCACATCCGCTGCCGGACGACACGATGCCGACAATTTCTCTCCGGATCATCGACGAGGCTCCACCACACCGCTCGTGCAACCCACGTTTGGCTCGGCGGCCCGCTCGCCTAGGGTGCGGGCCATGACGGTCGACCCGGCACGACTCGAGGAAGTTCAGTCCACCCGCTGGCGCAACCAGTGGAAGGAGTTGAAGGGCCAGGTGATCGACACCGACCTGTGCACCGGCTGCGCCGGTTGTGTGATCGCATGCCCCCATGACGTCATCGGATACAACCACGAACAGGGCGGCTACCGGCCGTTCCACCTCGAGGACGAGTTGGGTCCCGACGACTGCACCCACGGCCAGAAGGGCTGCACCAGCTGCACCCGTGCATGCCCCCGTTTCGGGATCTGGGAGGCCCAGGCCGACGACCACCTCTTCGGGCGCACCCGCGAGGACGACGAGGTAGCCGGGATCTACCACGACATCCTGCTCACCCGTGCCACCGAGCAGACCGTGCTCGAGCTGGGCCAGGACGGCGGACTCGTGTCCGCGATCCTCATCTGGGCGATGGAGAACGACTACATCGACGCCTCGCTGGTCAGCTACCTCGAAGGCGACAAGGACTCATGGAAGGCCAAGCCCGGCGTGGCCGCCAACCGCGAGGAGGTGCTCGACGCTGCCGGTAGTCGCTACACCTACTCGGCCAACACCCTCGCGCTCGACGAGGCACTCGAAGCCGGGCACAAGCGCCTGGCGCTGGTCGGCATGAGCTGCCAGTCCTCGGTGCCGCCGGTCATGTGGAGCCGCAAGATCGGAAAGGTCAGCAAACCGATCGTGTTCAACCTCGGTCTGTTGTGCTCCAAGACCTTCGACGACGCCATCTTCGAGGAACTGTTCTGGACCAAGTACGGACTGGCGCGCTCCGACATCGTGAAGATGAACATCAAGGGCGTGTTCCAGATCTGGACCGCAGACGGTCGCTACCGCGAGGTGAACCTAAAGGAATGCCACGCCTGGACCCGCGACGGCTGCAACCACTGCCCCGACTTCGCGGCCGAGCACGCCGACATCTCCTGCGGAGGGATCGGAGAGAACGCTGACTGGACCCTCACCATCGTGCGCACCGACCTCGGCCGGGAGATCATCAGCCGGATGATCGACCAGGGGGTCATCGAGTCGCGACCCGGTGATTCGGACCCCGGGGCGATCGCGCTGATGAGGAAGCTGGCCGAACGTTCACGCAGTCGTTGGCCCACGAGCGCCGAGGTCAGCGTGAGGCTGGGTGTACCCGAGGGTGTCAAGGCCCACTGACTCTGCGGCCGCTGGCTCTGCGCCGGCCGGGATCCTCAGACGGAGGGGCGGGGAACGTCGGTGACGGCCACGGCAGTGTCGGGGTCGTAGTCGAACATGGAGCGCACGGGCGTCAGTTCGGTGAGCTCCACCGTCGGAAGCGAGGCGGGGTCGCAGATATGGCTCACCAGTAGCGGCATGAGCCCCATCGGCCGGCGCGGGACCGTCGCGTGCTCGGGAACCACCAGGGTCGATATCAGGGCCGATGCCATGGACATAGGTTCGTCCAGGAAGGTGGATTACTGAAGAGTCGTACGGCCCATTGCGGGTTCAATGATCCGTTGGGCCCAAGGGCCGTCCCGGGTCCCCGGACGCTCAGCTGTCGCCCGAAGAACTCGTGCAGTCGTCGATGATGGCGGCGATGTTGTCGGGAATCTCGATGTCCTGGCCCGACTCGGCCTCGGCCTGCTGTTCCTCGAATTCCTTGGCCTCGTCGAAGGGAACCTTCTCCTCGAGGTTGTCGTAGATGCACACGCAGTCGTCCTCGGGGGCCAGAACCTCACCGCCGTTGGGCACCTCCCCGGTGTCGGGGTCGATCCCGGTGCAGCCGAGCATGAAGTTCTCCTCGTACTGATCGCCGTAGCCGGTCGGCTGTGGGTTGACACCACAGCCCGACACGACGATTCCGGCCACGACGAGGGCCATGCCGGCGATCCCGAGGCGGAAGCTGCTGGTACTGGTGGAACTGGTCACTTCGCGGGCTCCTGAGGATTCATGGGAACCCAGAACGCTAGCGGGCCGCTGCAGGACCCACCACGTCGGGTGCGTCGATGCACGGCGAGGTTCAGGCCACCGCCGCAGTCGTCGAGTCGTCCCGGCTGCGGCGGCCCCGGCTGTGGGCCTGCTTGCGCCAGATCAGGAAGGTGACGATCCCCAGCACGACCTGCGGGATGAACGACGCCGCCCTCCACAGCAGTGAGGCAGCCAGTGCGGTGTCGCGGTCGGCGCCCATGGAGGCCATCATCGCCACCATTGCGGCATCGACCGTTCCGAGCCCACCGGGGGTGATCGGTATGAACCCTGCGAGACGGGCGATGGCGAACGCAGCGAAGAGTTGCACGATGTTGATTCCGCCGTCGGTGCCGGTGAGCCCGTAGAAGGCCACCGCGAGGATCAGGAACTGGCAGAGCTGTTGGAGGGTGCTGGTCACGGTCAGACGACCCCAGCGCTCCTCCACGACTCCCCTGAGGTTGTCGCGGAACTTCAGCACCGCGAGGGTGACCGCTCCGGCCTCGTCCCCTGCCCCGGTCCCGGTGCTGCCGGCCCCGGCGGAGGAGGACACGATCGCATCGTCAGAAGCGGTAGCCGGACCGGAGGAGGTACCCGGACCGGAGGAGGTGGCTGGGTCGGAGGAGGTGGCTGGGTCGGATGGGGTGCCCGGTGCTCCGCCCTTGCGCTTGTTGACCCGCCTGATCACCGGGGCGGCGAGACGGTCACCGACCCGTCCGACGCGTCGGGCTGTCTGCTCGCTCCGCAGGACCAGCATCAGCAGCCCGACCAGGAGCCCGACGGCGATGATCCCGACCACGGCACCGATCACCTCGGAACTGGTGGCGCCTCCCTGGAAGACGATCGCGAGCACACCCACGGCCGGTAGAGCGAGGGTGACCAGGAGGTTCCACACACTGGTGGCGGCGATCGCCGAGCTCGTCGCGGCGGGACCGAACCCGTAGCCGCTGAGCATGGTGTACTGGACACCCAGCCCGAAGGCGCCGCCGGCGGGGATGGCGTTGGAGATCATGAACGAGGTCTGGCGGACCACGAAACCCTGACCGTAGGGAAGGCCCGGAAGCGCTGCCTGGTACGGGAAGACGTAGACAATGATGTTGAGGATCGCCGCTGCCAGAAGTGCCACCACCGCGGCCAGGGACATGGTCTGGATCGAGTTCCAGGCATCGCTGTAGTTGGCGAACTTCGGGAACACCCCGAAGAACACGAAGACCAGCACCGCTGCGGTCAACAGCCCCGCAACGATCTGCTTGCGTTTGTCGAGCTTCGCCTCCGGAGGCGCCACGGATGTGGACTCCTCGGAGGTGGCTACCGGCGAACTCACCCGGACAACGCTACGGCCTCGCGCGGCAAATCGGGCGCATCATCACGAGCCCACCGGTCACGCCTCGGACAACCCAGCCCGTGCGCCGGGACGCGACAGCTCCACAGCACGGGCGAACACGGCATCGAGCATGTCCTCGGTGAGCCTTCCGGTGAACGTGTTCTGCTGGCTCACGTGGTAGCAGCCGAGCAGGACCCGACCGTCGGGAGCGGTGGCCTCCGAACCGTGCCCGAACCGTGGACGAGGGCTGATCTCCATGATCCGCGCCATCTCGGCATGACCGAAGCCGCCGAGCGCAACAACCACTGCGACGTCGGCCAGGAGCTGGAGCTCCTCGCGCAGGAACGGTGCACAGGTGTTGCGTTCCTGCGCTGTCGGTTTGTTGGCCGGTGGCGCACACTTGACCGGCGAAGTGACCCAGGCGCCGTTCAGCGCCAGACCATCGTCGGCCGAGACCGACTCGGCCTGGTTCGCCAGACCTGCCCGGTGCATGGCCCGGTAGAGCCAATCACCGGAGCGATCACCGGTGAACATCCGTCCGGTTCGGTTGGCTCCGTGGGCCGCAGGCGCCAACCCGACCACTGCGATGCGGGCTCCGGGGTCACCGAAACCCGGCACCGGTCGGCCCCAGTACTCCTGGTCGCTGTAGGCGGCCCGCTTTTCTGCCGCCACCTGTTCCCGCCAGGTCACGAGGCGGGGACAGCGGCGGCAGCTCGTGATCCGTGCCTCGAGTGCTGCCAGATCCCCGGCGCGCACCTCGGGTCGGGCATCCGTCGGCAGGTCGGGATCAGGCGCCACGACCACGAGCATCGCACAACCCCGCAGGAGGCGATCAGACGAGCTCCTCCCCCATCTGATCGGCGGTGCCGATTCGGGCAGGTCCTCCTCCCTCCGTAGGATCGTGCGTGTGGGATCAGCTTCGCAGCGCAGCACCAGGGGAAGAAGGTCCGGGGGAAGAGCCCCTGGAAAGCGCGCCGGCCGCGTCGGGGCACCCTGCCTGGTGATGCTGGTTCGTCACGGCAAGACATCCACGACGGGGTCAGTGCTGCCCGGACGGGCTCCCGGGCTGCACCTGTCCGATCAGGGCGTTGCCCAGGCAGAGGCGGTCGCCGCTCGGATCGCACCCACCGAACCCGCAGCGATCTATGCCTCACCGATGGAACGCACCAGGGAGACCGCTGCACCGATCGCCCGCGCGACCAAGCTGCGTACCCGCACCGCCGACGGGCTCCTCGAGTGCGACTTCGGGGACTGGACCGGCCAGAAACTCTCGGTCCTGCGGCGACGCAAGGAGTGGGCTGCGGTGCAGAACACGCCCAGCGTGTTCCGGTTCCCCGGTGGCGAGTCCTTCCCGGAGATGAACCAACGGATCTGGCAACAGCTACAGGACCTGGCCTCCCGGCATCCCGGAGAGCGCATAGTCGCAGTCAGCCACGCCGATCCGATCAAGGCCGCGGTCGCCACGGCGTCCGGCACCCATCTGGACAACTTCCAGCGCACGGTGATCTCCCCGTGCTCGGTCTCGGCGATCCTGATCGGGGCCGGTACCCCCATCGTGTTGTGCGTCAACAACACCGGCGACGACCTCACCACGCTGGCGGTGTCCTGATGGGCACGGGCGACTCATTCGAGCTGGACCGGGTGGATGCCTTCGTCCCCGGCGCTGTCGGCGAGCCCGGAGACCGCACCTTCTACCTCCAGGCACGCGCCGGTGAGCAGGTGATATCCCTGCGCTGCGAGAAACAACAGGTCGGGATGCTCGGCCGCTACCTGACCCAACTGGCCGAGGCGATCGGTCCTGTCGAGGTCGAACGCGACGTCGTCGGGCTCGTGGAACCGGTTCAGGAACACTGGACCGTGGGCCAGCTCTCGGTGGGAGTGGACGAGGCCAACGGTCGGATCCTCGTGACCGCCGAGGAGCTGGTGGCCGAAGAGCTCGAGGTGGGTGACGACACCGAGGACCTGGATCCGGAGTTGCTGGCCACGCTGATGCAGGCTGCCGACGAGCTCCTCGGCGAACCGGCCGAGGCCAGGTTCGTGCTCAGTCCCGGACAGGCCCTGGCTTTCGGCGAGCGTGCCGAGGAGCTGTTGTCCGCCGGTCGGCCCGCCTGCCGCCTGTGCGGCGCGCCGATGGACCCCGAAGGTCACGCATGTCCGCGCTGGAACTAGGCGCCCGCGTCGTGATCCATGGCTGAGGCCGAGGAGTTCGTATACCGCGCCACCGTCGCGCCTGCTGAGACCGACCCGATGCTTCAGCTGCTCATCGAGGGCGACATCGAGGTGCTCGGTCTGATGCCCTGGTCGTCGAACGGCACCTTCCTCACCAACGTCTCCCGGGGCGACGACCACGCTCCGGCCATCTACAAACCCCACAGCGGTGAACGGCCGTTGTGGGACTTCCCCGGTGGCCTCTGGAAGCGTGAGGTCGCCACCTGGGAACTCTCCGACGAACTCGGCTTCGGACTCGTGCCTCCGACGGTCGCCCGCACCGACGACCGCGCCCCCATGGGTCCTGGTTCACTCCAGGCCTTCGTGCCGGCTCTGTTCGAGGAGCACTACTTCACGCTGCGGGAGCGTTCCGACGAGGACCTCGTCGACCAGCTCCGCAAGCTCTGTGTCCTCGACCTGGTGGCGAACGCCACCGACCGCAAGGGTGGGCACTGCCTCGTCGACAGCGAGCACCGCGTGTGGGCGATCGACAACGGTCTCAGCTTCCACCGCGAGTTCAAACTCCGGACCGTGATCTGGGACTTCGCCGGCGAGGCGATACCCGGAGCCATGCTCGATCCGCTCCGGGCGCTCGTGGATGAGGGTGTGCCACACCGGTTGGCGCGCTGGCTCGACGACGCAGAGGTGGATGCGGTCGCCAGTCGCGCCGCCGGTGTGCTCGGATCGGGCCACTTCCCACACGACCCCACGGGAAGCCGCTATCCGTGGCCCCTCGTGTGAGCCCCCCAGCGTTCTGTGATTCCTGACTAGCCCTGTGAGCGCGTGTGGAAACACAGAACGACATTGATGATCGCGCGGGTCTGCGGACCGCTGGTCAGGTGCCGGGGTGGACCGGGCCGAGACAGCGGCGCGTGTAGGAGTTCTCGAACACCCCGGCCGGGTCGATGCGTGAGCGAACGGCCTGGAACAGGTCCCACTCGGGATACAGGGGAGCCAGGGCGGCCGCACCCATGTGGTGCACCTTGCCCCAGTGGGGGCGTCCGCCGTGGGCGGACATGATGGCGTCGACCGCACGCAGGTACCCCTCGTGGGGAGCCCTCCGTCGGCAGCGCACCGAGATGTAGCCCGTCGGACGTCCCTGTGAAGGCGACAGCGCGATGTCGTCGCCGGCTGCCACGCGCACCCCCATCGAAAGTACTTCTGCACCGTTGGATTCGATCCAGCGGCGCACTTCTCCCGCGGCCGCCGTCGTCGCTTCGATCGGAACTGCATGCTCCGACTCGATGAAGCGTGGCCCCCGAGGGTTCCGCCACACCCGATGCGCCGGCTCGTTGTAGCGCAGAGGTCCGTCAGGGAGTGCCTGAGGGTTCCGGGCCGAAGACCCTCCGGCGCGCCAGTGGTCCCAGCGGCCGCGTGACTCGATCGGTTCGGTGTTCCGTCGGCCGGTCCTGGTGAGCACCCGTTCGGTGTGGGGCACCCAGGAGAACTCGAAGTGATCGTGCGCTGCCAGCAGGTCGTCGAAGGACTCCACCACGGCACCGAAGAGCCGTGCTTCCTCGAGCAGGCGCAGGTTGAACGCGGGCACGACCCGCAGGGTGATCGCGGAGACCACTCCGAGCGCTCCCAGACCCGCCCGCGCAGCACGGAACAGCTCGGGATCGGAGTCCATCGTGCAGTCGTGCACCGCACCGGCACCATCGATGATGCGCAGGCCCACGATTCCCGCCGAGATCCCACGAAACCTGGCTCCCGTGCCGTGCGATGCCGTGGCGGCGGTACCGCCGATCGTCTGGTCATCGAAGTCGCCGAGGTTGTCCAACGCCAGCCCCCTGGTCCAGAGGAACTCCGAGAGCTCGCGGACCGGTGCGCCGGCCTGAACCGAGACCAGCCCCGCAGAGGTGTCCAGGGAGAGGATCCGCCCGTAGTCGCACAGCTCGACCGCCAGGCCGTCGGTGATGGCGACGTCACTGAACGAGCGACCGGCGCCCACCACCTTCACCCGGGTTCCCGTCTCCGCCGCCCGCGCCACGATCGAACACAGTTCGTGTTCGGTGGTCGGCCGCGACAGCTCCACCAGAGCACGCTGGTTGCCCGCCCAGTTCTTCCAGAGCACACTCACCGCTCCCCTCCGAGGGCCCGGGGTGCAACTCCGCGCACCGACCCGAAAACGATGATGGCCCCCCACCTGGGCGGGGGGCCATCATCGATCTTCACGAGCGCTGACGCCCGGGTTGCGATCACCGGTTCTGGAGAGCCTCCAGCAGAGCTGGGAGAACCTTGTGCACGTCACCCACGATTCCGAGATCCGCCACCGAGAAGATCGGAGCGGCATCGTCCTTGTTGATCGCGATGATGTTCTTCGAACCCTTCATCCCGACCAGGTGCTGGGTGGCACCGGAGATCCCCGCAGCGATGTAGACCGTGGGCTTCACGACCTTGCCGGTCTGGCCCACCTGGTACGAATAGGGCACCCAACCGGCGTCGACTATGGCGCGAGAGGCGCCCGGGGCGGCACCGAGGGCCTTGGCGAGATCCTCGATCAGCTGGTACTTGTCCTGCTCGCCGAGTCCACGGCCACCGGATACGACGATCGCCGCGTCGTCCAGCGACGGGCCGGACTTCTCCTCGACGAAGCGGTTCGTCACCGTGGCTGCGTTGGTGTTGCCCAGGTCGCCGGGAGCAATCTCCTCGGTGGCCGCAGCGGCGCCGGAGGGATCCTCCGCCGGCACGAACGACTTCGGGCGAACCAGGAAGATACCGACCTTGTCGCCGGTGAAACCGGTCACGACGTCGGTGGTACCACCGAAGACCGGCTCGGTTCCGACGAGCGCACCGTCGCGCTCCGCGATGTCGACCACGTTGGTGATGACCGGGGCATCGAGTTTCACCGAGAGGCGCCCTGCCACATCACGACCGCCGTAGCTGGTCGCGATGAAGATGGCGTCGGGCGCATTGCCGCCCTCGACAGCCGCCGCGATGGCACCGGCGACGGTCGGACCGACGAGCTTCCCGTCGGTTCCCCCGACCGTGTACACCTTCGTGGCGCCGTGGGCGCCGAGTTCGGTGGCCACATCGGCTCCGGCCGCGGTCACGCACTCGACCGTGTCGGCGAGCTCATTGGCCTTTGCGAGTAGTTCGAGGGTGGTAGTGGCGACGTTTCCGTCGGTGGCCTCCGCGTACACCCAGATCCTTGAAACAGTCATGATGATCTCCTAATCGTTCCGGGTGCTCAGATGACCTTGAGTTCGGCCAGGTAGTCGACGATCTTCTGGAAGCCCTCGCCGTCGTCCTCGACGATCGTTCCGGCTTCGCGCTCCTCGGCCGCAGCGATCTCGAGGATCTCCTGGCCGGCTCCGGCCCAGCCGACCTGCGAGGCGTCGATGCCGAGATCGGCGACGGTCACCTCGTCGACCGGCTTGGACTTGGCGGCCATGATCCCCTTGAACGAGGGATAGCGGGGCTCCACCACACCGGCGGTCACCGAGACCACTGCAGGTGTGGGCGCCTCGACATCGTCGTAGCCCGCCTCGGTCTGGCGCTGCACCTTCACGGTGCCGCCCTCGACGGCGATCGACTTGGCGAAGGTGATCGACGGCAGACCCATGAGTTCGGCGATCTGCTCGGGGACCGTTCCGGTGTAGCCATCGGAGGACTCGGTGGCAGTGATGATCAGGTCGGCCTCACCCGCACGCTCGATCGCCTTGGCGAGCACCTTCGAGGTGCCCAGGGCATCGGAGCCGGCGAGAGCCTCGTCGGAGACGAGCACGGCCTTGGCGGCACCCATGGCGAGAGCGGTACGGAGTCCGCCCACCTCGCTGTTGGGGGCCATCGAGACCAGAGTGACCTCACCGCCGCCCGCGGTGTCCACGAGCTGCAGGGCCATCTCGACGCCATAGGAGTCGGACTCATCGAGGATGAGCTTGACGTCCCTCTTGAGGGTCTTGGTGTTGGGATCCAACGCACCCGGGTCCGCCGGGTCCGGGATCTGCTTCACGCATACGACGACGTTCATGTCCCGGAGTCTGCCGCAGGCTACCCGCCGGTAACAAAATCGGAATGGGTGCGATTCCGCCCGGATCAGTGCGCGGCGCGCCTCGCGACCGCGGGAGCGTTGGTGACGACCCCATCCACTCCCATCGCGGCGAGCTCTGCGATGCGGTCGGGTTCATCCACGGTCCAGGTGTTGACACCGATTCCCAACCGATGGGCCTCGGCCACCAACGCGGCGTCGACGAACGGCGCCCATGGGTGGATGTAGAGGTGACCACGCTCGGCGGTCGACGCGATGACGTCGGGCCACGCGCCGGGATCCAGCACCAGCTGCGCGGTGGGCGGACCTCCCACCGCACGGACCCGGTCGACCGTGGGTGGATCGAAGCTGGAGATCACGATCTGTTCCTCGACCCCCCGGCCGGCGCGGGCCTCGAGTGCGGCCACGACCTTGTCGGCCGTCTCGAGGGAGTAGGCGGAGTCGTCATCGCCGAGGTCACCCGGTGAGTTCTTGATTTCGACGTTGACCGACATGGCGACACCACGGCGGTCCGCTCCCTCGAGACAGGCGTCCAGCGCACCCTGGAGATCCAGCACATCCGATGGTCTTTCGAGCGATGGCGTGGACCAGACTGATCGCCCATCGCGATACCACGCATCGTGGTTGACGATGAGATCCCCGTCCGAAGTGTGACGAACGTCAAGTTCGACCATGTCGGCGCCCTGTAGAGCCGCTTCGAGGAAGGCTTCCCTTGTGTTTTCGGGGCAATCGGCTGATGCCCCCCTATGAGCGATGATGAGCATTAGTTCCCTCTCCGACATGTTTCCGCAACTTTTCCTTTACACCGTGAGTGACCGCCGGTAGTTTGACGATTGTTCACGGATTCACAAGTTCCCAGCCAATGCCCACCCACCAACCGGGCCGGAGCGGGAAACCAGTGAATCCGGGATCCGACCGACACAATTCGGGAGTCGCATGCTGCGCGCCCGACATTCAATGGAGGAACAAGTGGCCCTCATCACGAGCCGAAGCCTTGACATCGCGAGCGACGACTGGCGGGCGATGTCCGCTTGCCGGGACACCGACCCGTCCTTGTTCTTCCCGGTGGGCACCACCGGCCCGGCGCTCGAGCAGATCGCGTCGGCCAAGGCCGTTTGCGATGCCTGCGAGGTCTCCGAGCCCTGCCTGCGATTTGCACTCGAGACCAACCAGGACTCAGGCGTCTGGGGCGGGCTCTCCGAAGAGGAGCGCCGCCAGATCCGACGCCAGGCACGCGCCGCAGCCGCACGCAGCCACGTTTCCTGAGCTCGGGAGTTCCCGAACCCAGCTGACCGGGGACTCACTCCTCGGCCTTGCGGGGCACACGCAGCTTGACCTGCGTGCCCGGACGCTCCCCCGGACCGCCGGCTGAGCTGAACTCGATCTCGCCACCCAGGTCGTCGACCAGGCCTCGCACGATCGACATCCCCAGGCTCGACCCGTTGGGGTCGAACCCACCCGGAGCACCCACTCCGTCGTCGCGCACCAGCACCTCGACGGTCGACTCGTCGTGCGACAGCGCGATCGACACCTGACCTGCCGTGGCGGTGTCGAGGGTTCCCGACGGATAGGCGTGGTCCATCACGTTCTGCAGGAGTTCGGTGAGCACCACCGCGAGCGACGTCGCCTGTGGAGACCCGACATCGCCGGCGCTGCCGGAGATCTCGAAGCGCACCGGACGCTCCGGGGAGGTGAGGCCGTCCTCCACCATCCGCACCAGCGGCCGGACGATCTCGTCCAGATCGACCTCATCGGCCGCGGCGCCGCGCGACAGGGTCTCGTGCACGAGCGCGATCGAGCCGATCCGACGCACCGATTCGTCGATGGCCGCCTTCGCCGAGGGCTCCTCGAGCCGTCGGCCCTGCAACCTGAGCAGCGACGAGATCGTCTGGAGGTTGTTCTTCACGCGATGGTGGATCTCGCGGATCGTCGAGTCCTTGGAGATCAGCAACCGGTCACGACTTCGCAGTTCGGTCACGTCACGCAACAGCACCACCGCGCCGTCGACGCGCCCACCGGACAACAGCGGGATGCTCCGGGACACCACGGTCGTCTCACCGTGTTCGACGTCCTCGATCGCGGGCCGCCGCGACAGGAAGGACCTGAACACCCCGTCGCCCGCCTCGCCGAAGTTGGAGGCCAACTCGCCGAGGATCGCCCCGGACACGCCCAGGCGTCTCAGAGCCGAAACAGCGTTCGGCGAGGCGAAGGTGACCCGGCCGGTCGAGTCGACCAGCAGCACACCATCTCCCACGCGCGGACCGCCTGCCGAGAGGACCTCCTCGTCGGAGAACGGGAACTCCCCGCCAGCGACCATGGCGGCGAGTCGGTCGAAGATCTCGAGGTAGGTGCGTGCCAGGTCACCGGGAGGTCGGGCGAGAGCCAGCGGCGATTCCCTCGCCATGACCGCGACCACGTCGCCCCGGTGTGTCACCGGCACCGCTGTGACCTTCACGAGCTGGCCCAACCATTCGGAGTCCACCACGTCCTCGTGGATGCGCATGTCCGCTGCGGCCCGAGCGACGAGCGGGCGCTGTTGATCGTCCACCGTCCGGCCCACGACGTCTTCCTCGAACAACGTCTGGCCCGTGTTGGGGCGAATCTGGTTGACCACCAGGAACCGTTGACGCAGACCCTCCTGTTGGGGCAGGGGTACGTACAACAGCAGGTCGGAGAAGGAGAAGTCGGCCAGCATGGCCCAGCTGACGACGAGCCGCTTGAGATGACGCGAGGCATCGTGGTCGACCGGAGGGACGACCAGAGCCACGTGCTCGGCGGTGAAGTCCTCCTCCTCGTCGACCTCCACCTGCTTGGCCGCCGCGAGATCACCGCGCAATGGGGGCAGGAACCTCGTGGGGTCGCCGCTGGTCGGGGCGCTGGTATCTGCCTGCTCGGGATCGTTCACGTCCAGATCCTCTCACCGAGACCGAGCAGGCCACTCAACGAGTGGATGTCCTCGGTCATGTAGGGCACCGCGGCCACCAGCTGCGCGTAGTTCGATAGCTCGCTGCGCTGCTCCGCCTCCCGGCGGGCCACGACCTGGTAGTTGAGGTAGCTGGAACCCGCTTCGCTGAGCACATGGGAAAGGTGCGACTTCTTCACCGCAGGCTTGCCCAGGTCGCCTGCCAACTCCCCTGCCAGCTTCTCGGCGTCACGG
>JAMLGK010000011.1 GCA_023957995.1 Microthrixaceae bacterium
AGCCGCCTGATGCATCAACCCGGCTGAGATCGCTGCACGCACCCGGTGCGCCGCGGGCGTCTGGGTACGGGAGATCTGACCTCTGGCTGGTCGTGCTGGTCGGCCGTCGCGCCGGTTGTGCAGACACGACTGCACATCGGCGGGGGATCGCCCCATGGTCCGGGCCTCGTCGGACGCGATCTCGGTTGTGTGCCGCAAGGGTGCCGTACGCTTCGCAACTGGATTGGCTGCAACCCGGTCGCAGACCGGAACGTGGCTGACGAATTCCAGGGGTTGAGGGAATGCGCGCGATGCGAACGTCACCGACTCTCGTGGGTCGAGATGCCGACACGCGATTGCTCGCTGCTGCCTACGACGACATCGGGGGCGATGGTGTGGTCGTCGTAGGCCCCGCCGGCGTCGGAAAGACCAGACTCGTCGAGGAGTTCATCGACCTCCGAGAGGCTGCGGGCACGCCGGTCATCAGGGTGTCGGCCACGAGAGGCCTGAGCACGGTCGCTCTCGGAGCGTTCGTCGACAGCCTCGGCGATGTGGTGGCGGCCAACTTGGCTGACACGGCATCGGTGGTGGCCGGTGTGACCGGATCGCTACCGGAGGCCCACGGCGTGGGACGGTCGCTGATCTCGGTGGATGACCTCCAGTTGCTCGATGACCTGTCGGCATCGGTCGTCGGTCTGCTCGCTGCCAGACCGGACACCTTCGTGGTCGGCACGCTGCGGAGTGGGGAGCCGATACCCGACGATGTCTCCCGGTTCCTGACAGAGCCCCGCGTGGCACGCCACGAGCTCGCCCCGCTGCTGGACGACGAGACCGTCGAGCTCGCCGAATCGCTCCTGGAGGGCACTCTGGCCGACGAGACCGCGGCGGAGTTGTGCCGGTTGGCCGCCGGCAATCCGCTGTTCGCCATCGAGTTGATCCGTGGAGGAGTTGCCTCGGGGGCACTGGAGGACATCGGACGATCCAACTGGGTGGCCAGGTCGGTGCTCAGCGACTCGCAACGAATCCTCGACACCGTCGGTCGGCGCCTGCTGACCCTGGACGCGCTCTCGAAGGACACCTGCGCCGCGGTCGCGATGAGCGAGCCGATACCCCTCGAGGTGGTTCTGAGCATCGTTCCGGGTGCGCCCGTGGAGGAACTGGAGGAGATGGCGCTGCTCCGCTCCGAAACGCCCCCTCATGGGAACACGACCGTGCGTTTCACCCATCCGCTGTACGGGGAGTTGGCGGGCAGCGATCTGCTTCCGGGATTCGCTGCGCGTCGCCACAGGTTGTTGCGGCCGATGGCGGCAGCACTGGCGAACAACCACGACCCTGACGTCGTCCTGAGGTGTGCAGAGCTGGTTGCTTCCGCGCAGGTCGCCGAGGATGGCGACGCAGAGGTCCTGGCTCGTGCCGCAGCGATGGCCCGCGCCCGAATGGACCTCCGTGCGGCACGGAGACTCGCCCGGACCGCACTGGAGCGTATGCAGACCCGTGATCTCGGCGTCGCGTGTCTGTTGGCAGGTTGTGAAACCGTTCTCGACGGAGATGAGTCGCGGTTCGTGACCTTGTTCGAGGAAGCCGCTGACGCGGGCGAGATGGCCGTCGTGACAGCGGCTCACGTGTACATGCTCGCTCTCGAGGTCGAACGACCGACCGACGGATTGGACCTGCTGGCCCGACGACGGAGACAGCCGTCCCTGTCCAACGACAGGTCCCTCGCCGGACTGCACGCCTCGATGCAGTTCTTCTTCGAGGGCTCAGCCGCCGCCCTCGACACAGCACGAGAGAACATCTCCCAAGGGGTGGAGGTTGATGACTTCTCGGCGATATCCGTGCTGGCGGCCGGCGCCTGCGCAGCATTGGTGGAAGGTCTTCCGGAACTGAGCGCGCAATGGGCGAAGCAGGGGCTCGACCTGTACGACAGCCTCGAGGACTCGGTCGGAGGGTCCGAGCTGGCTCACGCCCGGGACCAACTCGTCACCTGCCACTACCTGTACGGGGTCCAGGTCGGCCGAATGGACCAGAGCCCCGATCGGGTTCTGGAGGAGTACGGAGCCCTGAGGCCCACCGATCCGCTCGATGCCTTGATGATCCCCGGCTTCGTGGCTCTGTGGCGTGGCCACCTCGACCGAGCCCAGGAGTTGTTCGACGAGGGTGCCGAGATGCTCGAGATGACGGCGCTCAACCGGCGGACCTTCAGCTACACCAATCGAGCCACCCTGGCCTTCCTGCGGGGCGAGGTCGACGCGGGTTGGAACTGGCTGGATCGCACGCGGAGGATTCCGGGCGCCGTCGCCGGTTTCGCCTGGATGGTGGAACGTGCCGAGGTCCTCGGTCTGGTGGCCGAGGGTCGTATCACCGAAGCGATCGCGCTGGCGCGTTCGGTTGCAGCATCACCGAAGTGCGGAGCATGGGGAAAGACGACCCTGTTGCACGATCTGGTTCGTGTCGGATGTGCCACCGAGCGAGATTCACAGGAGCTGGAAGAGCTCGCCACCCGGAGTGGATCCACCTGGCTGGACCGGATCTGCCACATGCACGCCGTAGCCCGACGCAGCGGTGACGGAGTGACGCTGGAGTCCGTCTCCGCGGCGTTCGAAGAAGGTGGACTCGACCTGTTGGCCGCTGAGAGCGCAGCCCAGGCCGCGAATGCCCATCGCGGGGCCGGATCCACGATCGCGTCCGCTCGGTGCGCGGGTTCGGTGCAGAGGTTGCTGGACGAGGTGGGAGCCGCGCGCACGCCAGCGCTGGAGGAGGTCGACGACGTGTTCGATCCACTCACCGCCCGTGAGCGATTGGTCGCCCGGTTGGCGGCCGACGGATTGACCAACAAGGAGATCGCCGGGCGGTTGGTCGTGTCCGTGCGCACCGTCGCCAACCAGCTCCAGGCGGTCTACGCGAAGATGGACATCCACAGCCGCCACGACCTGGCCCGCTTGTTCGATGCGGGCACGAACCGCTCCGGGTAGGAGCTAGGCAGTGCGTTCCAGGTCTTCTTCGCGGAGCCTCGGCGTTTCGAAGCGACCGGACTTGATCCCGGTCTTGTCCTCGTAGAAGTCGCGGATCAGATCCATGTCCGCCGACACATCGCCGCTCGGTCGGAAGGACGGTCCGAACCCACTCGAGCGGGTCCTGCCGTCCACGTACGACAGCTGGATGGGTACGTCCGCCTCACTGGCGATGCGGTAGAAGCCGGACTTCCAGTAGTCGGTGGCACTGCGGGTCCCCTCTGCGGGCACCACCACCATCAGCTCGGGATTCCCCGCGAGCAGGGACACCATCTCGCCCACGATTCCTCCCGGAGCAGACCGGTCGACGGAGACACCGCCGAGGTGGCGGAACAGCGGACCCAACGGGCCCTCGAACATCTGACGCTTGCCGAGCCAGCGGATGTCGACGTCGTTGAGTCGAGCACTGGCGATCAGGGCGAGGAAGTCCCAATTGCTCGTGTGCGGCGCAGCTATGACCACACAGGGGGTGGGAACACGGTGGTCGAGGGGCTCGACCCTCCAACGAAACAGCAGACACCAGAGCCGACAGAGCGCACGAACGATCACGCTGCACGCTAACCCGAAAGCCCGTGACCCGTACCGCGCGACACCTGGCTGAACGTCTGTCAGGTCGGGACTATGCGGCTGATGCCGGTGGCATCCAGCACCAGCGGCTCACCGAACTGGTCGGGGTTGATCGACACCGCCGACTCGCCGGCCAGCTCGAGCGGCTCGACGGAACCGTTCTGGCTCAGTGACTGCAGGTCGCTGAAGCAGTAGTCGGTGAACAGGTAGGTATCGGACAGCTGGGGGACAGCCGTCCCGTGGTAGACGAACCCGCCCGAGATCGAACAACCTTCGTCGTGGGTGTAGGTGAACAGCGGTTCCAGGACCGGGGCGCCATCGGTGGGCCAGCCGTCGCTCGGCCCCGGGTCTGCGAACTCGCGGTCGCCCTCACGCAGGTCCCAGCCCAGATCTGCTCCTCGGCCCAGACCCTCGTCCGCGCGGAGCACGGTGATCTCCTCGACCTCGTTCTGCCCCACGTCCGCGATCCAGAGATCCCCGGTCGGCGGATCGAAGCTGATCCGCCACGGGTTGCGCACGCCGCGGGCCCACACCAGGGGATCGGCGTCGCCGCCGGCACCGTCGGTGCCGTCGGCATAGGGGTTGTCAGAAGGCGCGAGGTCGCTTCCGGATCCCTCGAGTGACGGGTCGAGCCGCAGGATCTTGCCCAGTGGGTCGGACAGCCGTTGCGCCCGACCGTCGGGATCGTCGGCCGCACCGCCGTCGCCGGTGCCGATCCACAACATGTCGTCGGGTCCCCACTCGATGTCACCGCCGTTGTGGTTCGCGAACGGCTGGTCGATCACGAGCAGCTCGCGTTGGTCGCCGGCTGTCAGGTTCCCGGGTTCGCCGCCCAGCGGCATCTGCAGGATCACCGTTGCTCCGTCGCCGGAACGGGTGTGGTTCACGTACAGGTGCGAACCGTCAGGGTCGGTGGTCACACCGAGGAGCCCCTTCTCGGCATCGGTGCTCCCGACGGCGTCGGTGAGGTCCACCACGGTGCCGGCGGTCTCGTAGCCGCCGTCGCCGTCGTCGGTGAGCTCGACGACGCGGCCCGACCGCTCGGCGACGAGGAGGGAGTCGCCGAGGGGATGCACATCCATCGGTGCAGATACCTCTGCCCCGGTGTCGGAAAGCTCGATCGACACCGATTCCGTCGGTCGTGCCGCGCCCTCGGTGGTGCTGACCGTCTGGTCGGACGAGGTGGATCCTGTCCCGCCGGGCTCAGCTGGGTCATCGCTGCTGCATGCGACCGCGCCCGACAGTGTCGCCACCACCGCGAGCGGAACAGCGAGCATCTTCTGTGTCGTTTTCATGATCCGCCCCCCGGGCGCATCTTGCGTATGACGCCTTCCTGCATGACCGAGGCCACCAAGGTGCCGTCTCGGCCGTAGACGAGTCCGCGGCCCAGCCCCCGTCCGTGAGAGGCGCTCGGAGTGTCCTGGGCGTAGAGGAGCCACTCATCGCTGCGGAACCGTCGGTGGAACCACATCGCGTGATCGAGCGAGGCCATGAACACATCACCCATGGCGAACGACTCGCCGTGCGGTTGCAGTGTGGTGTCGAGCAGCGACATGTCCGATGCGTAGGTGAGGATGCAGATGTGCAGCACCGGGTCGTCCGGCAGCTTGCCGTTCGCGCGCAACCAGATGTTCTGATACGGCGGCAGGTGGGCCTTGCGTTCCCAGGGGCTCGGCCCGCAGTAGCGGGTGTCGAGGGGGAGCGGACGGTCGAACCAGTCACCGACCAGGTCGCGGTAGGGCTCCATTCGTTCCTTGAACCCCGGGAGCGATTCGGGTTCGGGGAGTCCTTCGGGCATGGGGAACTGGTGGTCGAACCCCTCCTCGTAGAGTCCGAAGCTCGCGGACAGGTGGAAGATCGGTCTTCCGTGCTGGATCGCCTGGACGCGCCGGGTGGCATACGAGCGGCCGTCGCGGATCCGATCCACCTCGTAGACGATCGGAACCGTCGGGTCCCCACCGCGCAGGAAGTAGGCGTGCAACGAATGGACATGGAACTGCCCCTCGTCGTCCTTCTCGCAGTCGACCGTCCGAGCGGCAGCCACCAGGGCCTGGCCGGCCACCTGACCCCCGTAGACACGTTGGCGATCCTCGTCGGGGCTGTTGCCCCGGAAGATGTTCACCTCGATACGTTCGAGGTCCAACAGGGCGATCAGGCTGTCCACAGCGGCTTGGTCCACCCCGACATTGTGCCCTCTCGCAACTGACCCCGTTCGTCGAGCGGGGTCGACGGGCGCTACTCCGGTAGCCTCGCGGCAATGAAGGTGAATGCCGCCGCGATGCGGAACCACGCGCGCTCGGAAGAGGGTCGCAAACAACTCCGCTACGCCGGCGTGTCGCTGGTGTTCGTCCCCCTGGGCCAGGTTCTGATTCAGCTCTTCGGTGCCTTCGTGTTCGATCATCCCGGTGGTGACGTGAACTGGACAGCGGCGTCGATCGCCAGCGCAGCCGTGCTCACCGTGCCCAACTTCTTCGCCAACAAGTACCTGGTGTGGAAGAACACCTCGAAGGACAACCTGCGCACCCAGGTGATCGTCTTCTGGGTCGCCGCGATGCTCGGTGTGAGCCTCGCCACGCTGCTCACCTACCTGGTCGACAGCATGATCGCCGGTCACGGCCTGTGGGAGAAGGTGGCTGTCTTCTGTGCCCAGTTGACCGGTTTCGGCATCGTGTGGCTGGCCCGCTACTTCATCCTCGACAAGTGGCTCTTCAAGGTGACACACCACGGTGAGGCTCCCGATGAGGAAGACCTCGAGATGATGCACGGCGACCTGCCGGTCTGACGAGCCCGCCCCCATGGATCCCGAGCTCAGAACACTTGCGGAGAACGCCCGCGGTTTCATGCCCTCCGACGAGGGCCAGGCGCTGTACCGGGCGGCGCTGGCCGCTGCCGACGCGGTGCCGGGGTTGCCGCTGGTGGAGATCGGCACCTACTGCGGCAAGTCGACGGTCTACCTCGGAGCTGCCGCCAGGTCGCGTGGAGCCACTGTGGTCACGATCGATCACCATCGGGGCTCCGAGGAGAACCAGGCCGGTTGGGAGCACCACGAACCGGACCTGGTGGACCCCGAACTCGATGTGATGGACACCCTTCCCACCTTCAGGCGCACGATGTTCCGAGCCGGCCTCGAAGGGGTTGTGACCGCAGTGGTCGGTGATTCGCCGACGGTGGCGCAGTGGTGGTCCACGCCGGCGGCCCTCGTGTTCATCGACGGCGGCCACGGCGAGGAGCCCGCCGCCACCGACTACCGGTGTTGGTCACCGGTGGTCGCCCCGGGGGGCCTTCTCGCCATCCACGATGTGTTTCCGGATCCCGCCGAGGGGGGCCGGCCGCCGTTCGAGCAGATCTACGTTCCGGCACTCGAATCGGGGGAGTTCACCGAGGTGGATTCCGTGGGTTCCCTGCGTGTGCTGCGCCGCGTCGTGCCCGAGACCTGAGGGCCGACCTCCGGTCGGCCCCGGATCGTCAGTCGACTATTCCGGGTGGGCGGGGCGCCCGTACATCCCCGCCGTGTTCGGAAACGACCTTCACAGGGTCCTTTCCCGCGGCTGCACGCCGTGCTCGGGTCACGCGCGAACGCCCCCACACGAACCCCGTCATCGCGACGATCACGAAACAGACCAGGAAGAACAGCGCCACCTGTTGGGATCCACCCGGGTCGCCGGGGGATTCCGGTTCCCGACCCGAGTTGGGCCGGGGCAGGATGTTGCCGACGTCCTCGTTCCCGAGCGGGAGTGTCGAGGTCGTCTCCGGCACCACCGAGGTGGTCGGCGAAGGATCATCCTGGGCTGATGCCACGCGCTCACCGGGTAGTCCGGGGGTCATGGCCCCGAAGGTGAACAGGGCGGCCAGCGCCAGGGTGACTCCCGCCAGTGCAACAGAGCTATGGGTCGGGATCCGATGGGTCATCTGTGGGTCAACCCTCCGAGGCATCGGGGCCGACCGCAGCCTCGGTGTCGACGACCGCGGGAAGGTCCTCGTGGTGGGTGAACAGCCTGGAAGCGGGTGAGCCACCGGCGAGGGCGTCAGCGGTGAGGACGATGGCCGATGCCGTGTAGGTCGACTGTTCTCCGCCGGGGAAGTGAACCTCTTCGGGGACCACGATGCCGGTCCAGTACCGGTCGTTCCCGTCACGAAGGCGCTGGGACCAGTCGAAGAGCCGACGAGCCCACTCGGTTTCGCCGACAGCGAGGTGTGCGAGGGCACACTCACAGGTCTCCGCAGCGGTGATCCACGGACGGTCCGACACGCAGCGCACGCCCCAATTCTCGATCACGAACGCTTCTCGGCGGTTGGCGAGCCGTTCCCGCCCGGCTTCACCCAGAACGGCACCGGTGAGCACCGGGTAGTACCAGTCCATGGCCCACCGGTGCTTGGGCGCGAACGCATCCGGTTCGTCGCGGATCGTGCGCACCAGGCGCGCGGCGGAGCGGCGCCAGGCAGGACGGTCGTGGCCCAGTTCTTCCGCGATCGCGATCGCGCAGCGCAGGCTGTGGCCGATCGAGGAGGATCCGGTGAGCAGCGCGAAGGTCCACGGCGTTCCGTCCGCATGACGGGCCCAGAGCACCTCACCGCGGTGCTCCTGGAGGCCCCGGACGAACTCCACGGCCGACTCGATCATCGGCCACATCGACTCGAGTGCGCCGCGGTCCCGGTAACAGAGCCAGTGGAACCAGGCCCCCGCTGCGACATACGCGATGCAGTTGGCATCCAGCTTGTCCTGCTCCACGCGATCGGCCAGGTAGTACTGGTGCCAGGAACCATCGGTGCGCTGGGTCTTCTGCAACCACTCGAAGCCTGCTTCGGCCTCGGCCCGGCGACCGCCGAGCATCATGGCCATCAGCGCCTCTGTGTGGTTCCAGGCATCCGCGTGACCTCCGGGAAACCACGGAACCATGCCGGACGGGAGCTGCCACTCGACGATCGCGTCGACGGTGGCGCGCAGTTCGGTGGCGCTGACCGAATCGCCGAGATCGGTGAGGAAGTTGGGTGAATCAGCCATGGCTCGCCGATGTGGCCGTGGATCGGACGTCCTCGCTCTCACCGGTGCCACTCCGGTGCGCGGTCGCTGCCGGGTCGTCGGTCGAGGACTGCGCTGGTCGGGGCTTGCGCGCGTAGATCACGACGCTCTTGCCCAGCACGGGACTCAGCACCTTCTCGGCGACCTGGGTCACGACGGGTTGTTCGACCATGTCCCACACGAGCAGGTCGTGGTAGGCCTTGACGAACCGGTTGGTATCGTTGGTCGGACCGACCAGGCAGCGCAGCCACCAGTAGGGCGAGTGCAACGCGTGGACGCGGTGCGAATCGCGCACCTCGAATCCCGAGTCGTCGAGGCGCCCCTTGAGCTGTTGCTCGGTGTAGATGCGAACGTGTCCACCGGGTGACAACGGCGCGTGGTACTCCGCGGAGAGGGCCCAGCAGATCTTCTCGGGGAACCAGGCGGGCACCGTGGCGGCCAGAACGCCTCCGGGTCGCAGCACCCGGTACAGCTCGGCCATGGCGCCGGTGTCGGCATCGATGTGTTCGAACACCTCCGAGCAGATGATGCGGTCGAAGGTGGCGTCGGGGAAGGGCAGTCTCAGGGCGTCACCGTTGAGGCACGCCCCCAGGCTCGACTCCGGTGCCTCCCCCTCGGCCTGCATCGCCCACATGAGTTCGTGTACCGGGGGCAGCTCATCGAATCCGTAGTCGAGGGCGACCACGTTGGCGCCCCGTCGGAAGCACTCGAAGGAGTGCCGACCTGCGCCCGCTCCCATGTCGAGGACGAGGTCGCCCACACCGAGTTCGAGACGGTCGTAGTCCACTGTCAGCATGTGGTGTCCCGGGGGTAGGCCGAACCGATTTCGGTAGTCGAATCGGTGGTTGGAACGGTGGTCTGTCGGTTGGTCATCTCGCCGACAACTTCGATGCGGGCGGGAGTTCCAGGGTCGCCCGGTAGTGCTCGACGGTCTGTTCGGCGGTGTGGCGCCAGCTCCAACGTGCGATGACGCGCTCGCGCCCGGCACGTCCGATGTCTCTTGCAGCGGCCGGGTCGTCGAGAACCGCCAGGATGCCCCGGGCCAGATCGAAGCTGTCCCCGGGCTCCACGGCGTAGCAGGTCTCCCCATCGGGGCCGGCCACCTCGGGCAGGGCACCACCGGTGGTGGCGACCAGCGGGCAGCCGGTGCTCATGGCTTCGATCGCAGGCAGCGAGAAGCCCTCGTAGAGCGATGGGACCACCGCGCAGGCCGACTCGTTGTAGAGCTCCACGATGCGCTCGTCGGACACTCCGGAGACGAACTCCACACTGTCCTCCAGACCCAACTCCGCGATCGTGCGTTGCGCGGCCGAGCCGTCCTTCAGCCTGCCCACCATCACAAGTCGCAATGCCAGTTCGGGTCGGTCGGCGCGGATCTTCGCCAGTGCCTCCAACAGGTAGCGCTGGCCCTTCATCGCCACATCCGATGATGCGGTGGAGATGATCTGGTTGGGACGCCGCTGGACGTGGTCCATCGGTTTGAACAGCTCCGGGTCCACGCCCACGGGCACCACGAACAGTCGCTCGGGGGACACGTCGTGGTCGCGGACGATGTCCTCGTAGGAGTTCTTCGACACCGTGATGACACGGCGCAGGCGCGAGGCCACCCGTGTCTGCATCTTGGTGAACGCGTACCAGCGGGCCTTGCCCCAGCGGGCCCGACGCGTCTCGGCATGCTCCATCTCGAGCCGACGGTCCACCGTGATCGGGTGGTGGATGGTGCCGAGCACCGGCAGTCCGGAGCGTTCCATGGCCAGCAGTCCGTAGCCCAGACACTGGTTGTCCTGCACCAGGTCGAAGTCCCCTGCACGGTTGCGCAGGTGGTCCCAGGCGCGCATCGAGAACGCCAGTGGTTCGGGGAAGGTGCCGCTCGAGAAGGCGGTGACCTCCAGCCAGTCCCAGCGGTTCTTCAACTCCCAGATGCCCGGCATGCGCATGGGGAAGTAGTCGTTGTAGATGTCGAGGCTCGGAAGCTCGACCAGGGGCACTCGCTCGTCGAGCACGGGGTAGGGCTGTCCGGAGAGGACCTCCACGTGGTGACCGAGGTCGGCCAGGGCCTTCGTGAGATGGCGTGTGTAGACACCCTGTCCGCCCACGTGAGGCTTGCCCCGGTACGTCAGATAGGCGATCCGCAGGGGATCATCGGGTCCTGGGGGCTGCCTTCGGGGTACTGGCCCGGAGGCTGCCGGGCTGGGTACGGCGGCAGACATGACCCCCAAGCGTCGCCGCGAGTTGACCACCGGGTCAAGTGAGCGCCGCCTGCGATCACCCGCGCGGTCGGTCCGCGAGGTAGACCTGCGCCGCAGCCACGGCCAGGATCGCCAACAGAAGGGCAGGCGTGGCACCGAGCGCCTGGGCGGGTGTCGTCGAGTCGTACCGCTCGACGGTCCGGGTGAGAACGGCGCTCTCGGAGACCCCGGTGCGTTCGTGGACTCCGCCGTCGGGGTCGACGAATGCCGAGAAACCCGTGGGAGAGGCCTGGACCAGCCACCTGCCGGCTTCGACCGCCCGCAGCTGTGAGGAGGCGATCTGTTGGGTCTGGACCTGCGTGAGCGAGTAGCTCGAACCGTTGGTCGGGTTCAGCACCACCTGGCCACCGGCGCGGACCCCCTCGCGCACGCGCCGGGCGAAGAACACCTCCCAGCTCACCACCACGGCCATCGGCGTGGATGCGACCTCGACGACCGCCGTGCCCGATCCCGGTACCTGGTCGCGTGCGGGCAGGTTGCCGGCTGCCACCCGCTCGAAGAGGGAACGGATCGGAACGTATTCACCGAAGGGGACCCGCCGCTCCTTGTCGAAGCGATCGCCTGCGGTGCCGTCCGGCTCGATCACCTGCACGTAGTTCTCGAACCGGCTGGGGTCGTCGCCGGCGTCGTCAACCGCGCCGACCACGATCGGTGCCCCGATCCGGGCGGCCTGCGCCGCGACCTCGTCGAACCAGGGATGGTCCAGGAAGTCACCGTCCACGTTGATCGCGTTCTCGGGCCACACCACGACATCGACATCAGCGTTGTCGGGTATCTCCCGGGTCGCCTCGAGATGTCGCCGGAACACCTCCGGTTCCTGGCCGGACTCGTAGCGGGTGCCCTGTGGCCCGCCACCCTGCACCGCGGCCACGGTGATGGAGCCCACCGGTTCACCCAACGGCCAGGCCGCACCGGCGACCGACAACAGCACCACGGCCATGACGATCGCCGCCGGTTCCTTCCAGCGACGTTCGACCACGACCAGGTACAGCGCCACACCGAGGGCACTCACCACCGCGCCGAGCAGGAACACCCCACCGAGTCGGGCGACCATGAGCGTCGGCAGGTTCACCTGGGTCATTCCCAGCATCGAGAGGGGGACCCCGCCGAACGGTCCGTGGGAGTGCAACCACTCGTAGGCGACCAGAGCGGCGGGCAGGACGAGCAGGCGGCGACGGTCACCGGGGACCACAGCCGAGGTGGCGGCCACCATGGGCCCCCAACCGAAGACGACCCCCAGGGGATAACCGGGAGCGGTGAGACCCCACATCCACAGCGTGGACGGACCGAACCACCCGATGCCGACCAGCCAGCCCACCGCGGCCCGCCTGCGGGGACTCTGGCCCTCGAGCAGCCACAACCACAGGGCGATCCCGGCCGGGGCCAACGGCCACCAGCCCCACGGAGGCATGGCGAAGCAGATGAGCAGCCCGGCGGCCAGGGAGAGCGCCAGGAGCGCGGGCCAACCGAGGTGACGCCGCTCTCCGGAGGTCTGCGCCCGCGCAGAGCTGTCCGGGTCGGCTCCGCTTTCCATCGCAGGATCATCGCATCCGGTCGGCCCGACCGCGAACCACCCACACCTCGACCGACCGATGGGCGGTATGAACCTGACCTCACAAGGGAGGTGAATTGACCTTTGTTGTGCTGCGTAGCAACGTGGTTGCATGCACCGTTCGAGCAGAACCGTCCGGCTGTTGGCGGTCTCGCTGGGGACCGCCTCGGTACTGGCCGTCGGTTGTGGTTCCTCGAACCCGTCGGGCTCGGATGAGGCGGGGTCGACCCCGAGCAACGAATCCGACGGCGTCGACACCTACTCCGGCTATGTCGTGGATCCTCCGGTGGATGTCAGTGGCGTGACCCTGCCGGTGGCCGACGGCAGCGGCGAGTTCCAGATGGTCGCCGAACCCGGCGGGTTGCAGCTCATCTACTACGGCTACACGTTCTGCCCCGATGTGTGCCCCACGACGATGTCCGACGTGCGACGCACCCTGGCTGACCTGCCCGCGGATGAGGCCGAGCGCATCGAGGTGGCGATGGTGACCATCGATCCCGCCCGGGACAGCCCAGAGGTGATCACCGACTACGTCCACAACTTCGTGCCCGACGGCACCGCACTTCGCACCGCTGACGATGCGCAGCTGCGGGCCGCAGCGGACGCGATCGGCGCGAACTACGAGGTGACGACCAACGAAGAAGGTGAGATCGAGGTGTCACACACCGGCGAGTTGTACGCGGTGGACGACACCGGCACTGTCGTAATGCAATGGCCCTTCGGAACGAGCTACGAGTCGCTGACCCGCGACCTGAGGTCGCTGCTGGCGGAACGTTCCCAGGCCTGAAGGGCCGCCAGGATTCACCGGCCCGCGGTCCCCGCGGGCTCCCACCGCCCTAGGATTTCCGGGGCCTGAGTGCCGGCCTTGCCGGAGGAGAAGAAGCGATGAACCGAACCCCCCACATCAGGAGGAACCTCGCCGTCGCCGGCGCGATAGTCCTCGCCGCCGCCGGACCGTTGGCCGCGTGCGGCAGCGACGACTCGAGTTCCTCGGACACCACCGAAGCCGACTCGGGGTCCAGCTCCGCAGCCGTGACCGTCAGCGATTCGTGGGCACGAACCGGCACCGCCGGGGGTAACACGGCGATCTACATGGTGCTCACCGGTGGCGACGAGTCCGACTCGCTGGTCGGCGTGTCGGTCCCGACCGACGTGGCCGCCACCGCCGAACTCCACGAGACGGTCGCCGCCAGCAGCGATGAGGGCGACACCATGGAGGATGGCGAGATGGGTGACGCCGAGACCGACACCACCGACATGGGCGACATGGACAGTGGCGAGATGGACAGTGGCGACATGGACAGTGGCGACATGGACAGTGGTGAGATGGACGGACACGACGGCGGCGGAATGATGTCGATGCAGCCCGTCGACTCCATCGAGATCCCGGCCGGCGAGAGCGTCGAACTCGAGCCCGGCGGCTATCACATCATGGTGCTCGACCTCGCGGCCGACCTCGTGGCCGGTGACACGGTAGAGGTCACCCTCACATTCGACAGCGGCGAGACGCAGAAGGTCGACGCCGAGGTGAAGGAGAGCTGATGACCCGGGGACCGTTGCGGACTGCTGCGCTGTTGATGCTGGTGCCCGGGCTCTTGCTCAGTGCCTGCGGAGATGGCTCCCAGTCCACGGCGGTCCCCGAGTTGCAGGTGGTCGACTCGGATGCCGCCAGCTACGACTACGACTACACCATCCCCTTCGGTACCGGCAGGAGGCTGGACGGTGGGGAGGACGTGGAGATCGTTCCGGCGGTGCTCGACGTGGAGGTGGGCGAGCGGATCCGGATCGTGAACGAGGACGTCCGGGGTGCGGCGGTCGGGATCTTCTGGGTGCCTGCCGAGCGCACCGTGGCCATGGAGTTCACCACTCCCGGAACGCTCACCGGTGAATGCGACGTCCATCCGAGCGGCACCTTCACGATCAACGTCACCGAGGCCTGATCGGCACCCACGCCTTCGCGGCGCGCGCCGGTGCACCCGGCGCCGGGTCACGGAACGGTCGGGCCTCCGAGGACCGCTGAGCGTCCCGAACGTATGCATGCGGGGATTCCCACGCCGTGCAGCGACGCACCGGCGAGGCGGATCCTCCCCGCTGTGTCGACGTCGAGGTCGCGTTGGATCCGCTGCACGAGGTCGAGGTGGCCGACGTCGTACTGGTGGAAGCCGTCGATCCACCGCGAGACCCGTGCCCCGTCCGGTTCTGCGACGAGCCCGCAGGTGAGTTCCAGGTCGGCCCGGATGGCGTCCACGACCGCATCGTCATCCATCGACACGAAGCGGTCGTCGCCGCGGTGACCGGTCGACGCCCGCACGATCGCATGGCTCCCATCACCCCAGTGCGGCCACTTCGTCGATCCCCACGAAACGGCGGTGAGGAACAGACCGCTGCTCCTCGGCACCAGGTAGCCGCTCGCGTCGGAGGGCCAGTCGAAGGCCGCCCGCGGGTAGGCGAGGGTGGTGAGCGCGACCGAGGCGGTCTCGATCGAGGCCAGGGCCTCAGCCGCTGCGGGGCTCACCTGCGCGACGAGCGACGAGGTGACCGCCGCCGGAGTGGTGAGCACCAACAGGTCGGCTCGGAGTCCTCCGATGTCCTCTCGGCCCAGAGCGCTTCCCGGGCGCAGGTCGCCGCCGCGTCGCGTGAGTTGGTCCACCAGTGCCGATACCAGCGATCCGGTACCACCGCGCAGTCCGTTGAACACCGGCCCCGGCGGGGTGGCTGCGGTTCGTCGGGCGAGAGATTCCGACAGCGGACCGCCCTCGAGCGCTGCGGCTGCGATCTGTGGCGTGGTCGCGAACAGCGACATCTGGTCGATGTCGCCGGCGCTGATACCTCCGACCAGCGGGCCGACCACCCGGTCCACCAACTCGTCGCCGAAGCGCTCCCGCAGGAACGGTCCCACGGCCACGTCGGCCGTCGGCGGGCCTTGGGAGATCGAGGCCTCGGCGCGCACCCGGTCGAGTCCGGCCTCCGAGAGCAGTCCTGTGGAGGCGAGAGCATCCACGTCGGTGGGAACCCCGAGGACCGAGCGCTCCGGAAACCACCGCAGACCGTCCGCGGTGTGGACCATCGCGCGGCCCACCGCCGGTTCGCACAGTTGGTCCCCGAGCCCGAGCTGTTCGCAGAGCTCGAGCGCATCGGGGACCCGGGCCAGGAACGCATCGGCGCCCTCATCCACCATCAGACGCGCCGGGCCGGGCACGTCGACCGGTGCGGTCGAGATGAGCCCACCGAATCGGGGTCCGGCTTCGTGGACGGTCACCCGGTGGCCCTGCTCGAGCGCTTCCCATGCCGCGGCCAGACCGGTGATGCCGCCGCCGACGATGACGACGTGATCGGTCATGGCGCCTGGGAGCGTGCCAGTCGGGCCAGACCGTCCATCACCGCTGGGTCCGCGTTGGGAACCTTGGTCCGGGCGAACGCCAGTCCGACGCGATCGGCCGCTGCCCGGGCCTCGATGTCGAGGTCGTAGCCCACCTCGAGGTGATCGGAGGTGAAACCCTGGGGCACCACCAGCAGCCCGTCGCTGCGACCGGTGTCGGCGAGGTCCTCGATGATCTCCAACACGTCGGGCCCCCGCCACGGGTCGGCGGTGCGGCCCTTGGACTGCCAGCCGATGCCCCAGCCCGCCCACCGAGCCAGGTCGGCGCGCCGCGCGATCTCGGCGGCCGATTCGAAGAGCTGGTCGGGGTACGGGTCGCCGACCAGGGAACGTTCGGGGAGGGAGTGAGCAGTGAACACGACCTTGGTCCGCTCCGGCATCGTCGCCAACCGGTCGAGCAGTGTTGCGCCCTGGAACGCCAACCACGGCTCCAGCAGGTGCCAGGAGTCCACAGCGCCGTAGCGGGGCGCACTGCCGTGACCGGGCGCACCGGCGGCGGCCTCGTCCAGCACGGAGCGGGCGCGTCGGTGGTATTCGCCCACGCTGGCTCCCGAGTAGTGCGGAGCGAGCACCACCCCGACCACTGTGCTCACCCCCGAGGCCAGTAGCTCGGCGGTTGCATCCTCTATGAAGGGGGCTGCGTGCTTCTGGCCCAGTGCGACGACCCAGCTTCCGGGTTCGTCCGAGTCCATCGAGCTGCGCAGGGCCTCGACCTGGGCAGCGGTGTTGGCTGCCAGTTGCGATGTGCCGCCGAGGGCCTCGTAGCGCGCCGTCAGTTCAGCCAGCTGCTGTGGCTCGGGGGCTCTGCCGCGCCGGATGTGGGTGTAGAAGGACTCGATGTCGGCGGTACTGCGCGGCGTGCCGTAGGCCATCACGAGCAATCCGTGGGTGGGCCCGTCGCTGCCGGCACCACCGTTGTCGTTCATCGCGACGCAGGCGGGTACTCGCGCACAGGGTGTGCATGAACGAGTTCCACCACCCTCTCGAGCACCGCGGGATCTGTCTCGGGCAGCACCCCGTGGCCGAGGTTGAAGATGTGCCCTCCCCGAGGGTCCGACCCCCGCTCGATCACGTCGGCCACCGCCTCCTCGAGCGCTGTCGGACCACCGGCCACCAGCGCGGGGTCGAGATTGCCCTGCAGGGCAGTTCCGGTGGGCACCCGTTCGCGGGCGACATCCAACGGTGTGCGCCAGTCCACTCCGACCACCTCGGCGCCGGCAGCGGCCATCCGGCCCAGCAGTTCGCCGGTGTGCACCCCGAAGTGGATCCGGGGCACATCCAGCTCGGCCATCGCTGCCAGCACACGCGACGACGACGGGGCCACGAACCGGTCGTACTCCGCCGGAGACAGGGCGCCGACCCAGGAGTCGAACAGCTGAACCGCCGAGGCTCCGGCATCCACCTGCGAGCGCAGGGACGAGATGGCGAGATCGGTGAGGGCCTCCATGAGCCTGTGCCACAGGGGTTCGTCCGTGTGCATGAGAGCCTTGGTGTGGACCCAGGTGCGGGTGGGGCGTCCTTCGATCAGGTAGCTGGCAACCGTGAAGGGAGCGCCGGCGAACCCGATCAGCGGAACGTCGAGCTCGGCGGTGAGGTTGCGCACCGTCTCGAGCACATAGGGGGTGTCGACATCGGCCTCCAGCGGCCGCAGGCGCTCGAGGTCTGCCTCGGAGGTGAAGGGTCGCTCCACGACCGGACCGACGCCCGGTTGGATGTCGACCCCGAAGCCGATCGCGTGGGCGGGGGTCATGATGTCGGAATAGAGGATCGCCGCGTCGACCCCGTAGCGGCGAACCGGTTGCAGGGTGATCTCGGTCGCCCGGTCGACGTCCGCGATCGCATCGAGGATCGTCCCCTCACCGCGCACCTTGCGGTACTCGGGCAGGGATCGGCCGGCCTGACGCATGAACCACACTGGGATGTGCGCCACGGGCTCGCTCCGCGCTGCGCGCAGGAACGCCGAGTCGGCGTGAGGTCGGGTGACCGTGGTGTCTGTGCGCTCGGGGCTCATCGGGGTCCAGTTTCGCATCGGAGCCGCCCCGGACACCCATCGGCAATGGCGTAGCGTCTCCCGGGTGCGCCGCATGATCGACGATGACCAGGTGCCGGTGCCACCCGGTCTCGAACAGGACGAGACATCGGCCAACTGGGCTGTCACGATCGTGGACGACTACGACGACGCGACTGCGCGGGTGTCGCTCGTGATCGAGGCCGTGGGTTCCCCGGGAACGGGTCTGGCGCTTCACCTCGATGCCGACCGCGCCCGGCGCCTCAGGCTCGCTCTGGCCAATGCCCTCGCGGAACTCGGGGAGAGTTCGGGCCGCTGAACCACGACGCCGGTCCAGGTCGCCCCTGGCCCGTGCGGTGGACCCGGCGGTCAGTGGACGGTCATTCCTCCGTCCACCACGAGCGTGTGGCCCGTCATGAACGACGATGCATCGCTGGCGAGGAACAATGCCGGCGGCACCATCTCGGTGGGGTCGGCCATCCGTTTGATCATCTGGGCATCGACCGCGCGCTCCTGGAACTCGACCGGGTTGGTGGTCATCATGTCGGTCCGCACCGAGCCGGGAGCCAACGCGTTCGCCCGGATCCCGTCCGCTGCCAGTTCCCCGGCCATGGCCCTGGTCATGGCGGTCATCGCCGTCTTGGCGGCCACGTAGAGCGCCACATAGGTCCCGTGTGTGTAGACCCCTGCGGTGGTCACGTTCACGATGGCTGCGTGTTGGCTGCGACGCAGATGCTCCAGCGCGTGCTGGACCAGGAGCACCGGACCGCGCAGGTTCACCTCCCAGGACTTCGCCATCGCCTCGGGAGTCATCGAGCCGATCGCCTGTGCCAGCGGAGTGGCGGCGTTGTTGACGACGATGTCGAGGCTCCCGAACTCGTCGACGGTGCCCGCCACCAGTGCTTCGAGGTCGCTCGGGTCACCCACGTGGGTGGGTATGGCGACAGCCCTCCCGCCCGCTGAACGAATCTCTGCTGCCGCCTGTTCGCAGGCATCGGCCTTGCGGCTGGCGATCACCACCGAAGCGCCCATGGCAGCGAACCCCTCGGCGACGGCCCGACCGATTCCTCGGCTGGACCCGGTGACGATGGCCACGCGGTCGGTCAGGTCGAATCTTCCCAGAATCTCATCACGGAGCATCCGCCGACCGTACCGGGAAGTGCCGGCCAGGGGTGTCCTAGTAGCCGGCCGCCACGTCGACGGTGCCGATCAGATCCGTGCCCGAGATCCAGCGACGGACGTTGTCGGTGATCCGCTCGGCCAGCAAGGGTCGGGCCATCTCGGGCGTGTTGCCCACGTGTGGGGTGATGATGCAGTTCGGCAGCCGCCAGAGACTGTGCCCGGGCGGCAGGGGCTCGGGGTCGGTCACGTCGAGTCCGGCCCCCATGATCCGCCCCGACTCCAGCGCGTCGACCAGGTCGTCGGTGACCACGTGGGACCCCCGGGCCACGTTGACCACCACGGATCGATCGTGAAGCAGAGCGAGCCTCCGGGCATCGACGAGCCCCGTTGTCCGCGGTGTCAGGGCCAGGGCCACCACCAGTGCGTCTGCCCCTCTGATCGCCGAGTCGATCTCGCGGTCCGTCGACCCGACGACCCTGGCGCAACGGTCCATCGCCACCGGGTGGTTCCGCACGACGGTCACGTCGCACTCGAAGGGCCCCAGGAGTCGTAGGAGGACCTCGGTGATACCGCCTCCACCGAGGATCGTGACCTTCGCTCCCTTCAGGTTCACACCCAGGTGTCCGTACTGGAGCCAGGTCGATGACCGGGCGTACCGGTCCAGACACCGCATCGCGGCGAGCATCAACGTCAGGGCGTGTTCCGCCACCGGCTCGGCGTAGACCCCCTTCCCGCAGCTCCAGATCCGGTCCTGGTCGAGAGCCTCCACGTAGGGCTCGATCCCCGCCCATGGCAACTGAACCCACTCCAGGCGTTCACCGGCGCGCTCCAGCACGTCACGGAGTCCGTCGGGGTCATCGGGAGCGGTCCACAACAGCGCAGAGGCCAGGTGCTCGGGCACGATCTCGGCTCCGCCCGCCTCAGCAGCCTCGCGGAGCCATTCGGGGGACCCGGTCGGGCCGACTGCCATCTTGGGGGATCTCGTCACAACAGCATTCTCGCGGACCTGGTTCGGTCATCGGAGAGCTCCGGGCCGGAGCCACCGGTTGTCGGCGCTGATTGGATCGTGGGTGCCACGGGTACACTGGTGGACCGCCATTTTCGCTTCCACTACCCGCGAAGGCGTCCAGGAGACTGCGTGAAGCATCCCGATCTCGAATCCGAGCAGGCCTACATAGACCATGCACATGAATGTCTGGAGGCCACCCGTCAGGAGGTGGCGGCGATGCGGGGCGCGGTGGAAGGCGGGCGGGGTGGCACCTACCAGAACCGCTTCGAGCGGGATGTCATGTGGGACAGGGTCGGTACCCGACTCGAGCAGCTCGACCTCGGTGACCTGTCGCTGGTGTTCGGTCGGATAGACACCGAGGCCGTGGAGTCCCACAACGGCTCGGAGGCCCGACCGCAGGAGGCGTTCTACATAGGTCGGTTGGCGGTGTCCGACGAGAACCGCGATCCGGTGGTGGTCGACTGGCGCGCGCCGGTGGCGGCCACCTTCTACCGGGCGACCGGGGTGGATCCCATGGGCCTTCGCCGACGGCGCCACTTCGCAACCCGCGGTAAGCGGTTGCTGGGGATCGATGACGAACTCTTCGGCTCGGCCGCTGATGCACTGGACCGCGGTGAGTTGCAGGGCCACGGCGCACTGATCTCCGCGCTGGAGGAATCGAGGTCGGGGCGGCTGTCAGACATCGTCGGCACCATCCAGGCCGAACAGGACCGGATCATCCGCTCCGAGCTCCCCGGCGTGCTGGTGGTCCAGGGCGGCCCGGGCACCGGCAAGACGGTGGTGGCGCTGCACCGCGCGGCCTACCTGCTCTACACCCACCGCTTCCCACTCGAGGGACAGGGCGTGCTGGTGGTCGGACCGAACCGCGTGTTCCTCAGCTACATCGAGCAGGTCCTGCCCTCGCTGGGGGAGGCGGGAGTGGAGATAGCTCAACTCTCCAACCTGGTGCCCCACGCCCGGATCGCCGGCTACGACGACGAGGACACAGCTCGCATCAAGGGCGACCTGGTGATGATCGACGTCCTGCGGGCCGCCATCCGGGATCGGGAGCGGCCGCTGCGCGAGACCCTGCGCCTGCCCTACGGGGTGCAGAACCTGGTGCTGTCGGTCGAGGACTCCGCCGAGATCGTCACCCAGGCGCGCCGCCGCTTCCGCACCCACAACTCTGCTCGACGGTTCGTCGAGCAGGCCTTCTTCGAGCGGTTGGCTGCGAGCCACCGCAACGACGACCCGCCCGAGACGGTCCGGGAGCGCACGCGTCACGAGACAGAGGTGCGCGCGGCGCTCGAGTGGATGTGGCCAGTGCTCACCCCGACGGAGTTGTTGAACGACTTCCTGGGCTCGCCCGCTCTGCTGCGTTCGGCGACCCGCCGACACCTCTCGGCGCGGGACTCGCAGCGACTGGCCCGCGAACGGCGGACGAATCTCGCCGATGCGGTGTTCACCCACCACGACGTCCCGCTGCTCGACGAGGCGATGGAACGGCTCGGTCCTCGGCCCAAGCACAAGGAAGCCGATGCCGTACGCACCTACGGCCACATCGTGGTCGACGAGGCCCAGGACCTGTCACCGATGCAGCTGCGAATGCTCGATCGACGCTCGCTGAACGGATCGATGACGATCGTGGGTGACATCGCCCAGTCGACCGGCGCCTGGGCGCACGACGACTGGGACTCGGTGTTGGACCACCTGCCGGTGCGGAGGGAACCCCGACGCGAGCAGCTCACCATCGGATATCGGGTTCCCGGTCCGATCATGGAACTGGCGGCCGGAGTACTCCGAGTGGCTGCGCCACAGTTGGACCCGCCCACTTCGATCAGGCATCTCGGCGATCCTCCGGTGACCCTCGAGGTCGCCGCTGCCGACCTCGACCGCTCCCTGGCAGATCTCGTGCGCACGGAGCTGGAGGCGGTCGAGTCGGGCAACGTTGCCGTGGTGGCACCGGGTTCGATGCTCGCCCATGTCGACGCGGCACTCACGTCGGCCGGAGTGGATCACGGCCGAGCGACCCGGGAGGGGTTGGGCCGGCAGGTGACGGTGGTGTCGCCCCAGCTGGTGAAGGGCCTCGAACTCGATTCGGTGATCGTCGTGGAACCCAGTCGGATCCTCTCGGAGGAGGCACGCGGCCCACAAGCTCTTTATGTGGCGGTCACCAGGTCGACCAAGCGGTTGAGCATCCTGCACACGGGAGACCTGCCCGACCTCCTCAAGGTGCCTGGTGAGCAGGTGGCTGGTGAGCGGGCGTCCGGTGAGGAGTCGCCCGCAGGGAGGGTGTCCGACCGAGCAGGTTCGGACTGAACTCCCGGGTGCTCTGATCGGTTCCGCGCCCGGCTGACCGGAGTGGGTCAGCCGACCACGAGGATTCGCTCGGTGGCGAACGAGCCGATTCCCACGCTGCGGCCGTCGACCTCGACGGTTGCAGTGCCGTCGGGCGACATGGCCTTGAGCACTCCCCGGTGACCCGGGAGCAGTGAGTTGTCCTCGAGGTAGTCGAGCAACCCGGGGGTGAACTCCAACTCCTCTGGAATCCGGTTGATCACGAAGCTGTCCCCCACAGGGATGCTCGCCAAAGGGTGGGTGTCCGGGGTGACGTAGTCGGCTCCGGGGATCGGGTTGCCGTGGGGGCAGGTGGTCGGGTCGCCCAAGACCCTCGTGAGCGCGCGCTCGACCGACTCCGAGATCACGTGCTCCCACTTGCCGGCCTCCTCGTGGGCGTCAGCCCAGGAGAGGCCCAGCATGTCGGTCAGGAAGCGCTCGGCCAGGCGGTGGCGTCGTACCACCCGTTCGGCCAGGGACCGTCCCGTCGACGTCAGCTGGATACTCGAGTCGACCGTGATGAGTTCTTCCGACTCCATGCGGCGGATCATCTCGGACACCGCCGGCCGGGAGACCTCGAGGCGTTCGGCTATGCGCGCCTGGATGACATCGATGTCGTCCTCGCGCAGTTCCCAGATCGCCTCGCAGTATTCCTCGAAGGCTGGGTGGTACTCGTTGGCTCTGGATCCGACCACAACCCCATCTTCCCACATCTTCCCCCGCTGCGTGGTTGGCCGCTCGAAGAGCATATGGCCCGCCCACGGCCAGCACCCGGGCTTTGGACCAGTGGTCTAACCTCGTGGTGTATACCACTGGTCCATCGGCTTGGAAATCCCTGTCGCTGAACCCGGATGGGAAGGAACCCTGATGATGGTGGAGACGACCGATGGCGGGTGATCCAGTCGCCAACCCGGCCAGCGAACAGCGGAAACGGCGGGCGATGCTCGATCCCGAGCGCCGCGCCCGGCTCCTCGATCCTGCCGAGGAGGAGTTCGCTCGAGAGGGCTTCGAGGCGGCCTCGCTGAACCGGATTCTCGCCAGCGCCCAGATGAGCAAGGGTCAGGCGTATCACTACATCGCCGACAAGGCGGATCTCTACGCAGCAGTGATGGAACGCGCGCTCGGACGGTTGGGCGCAGCCATGGACTTCAGCTTCGGGGAACCTGCTGACGCCGATGATTTCTGGTCGCAACTGGGTGAGCTCTTCACCCGGGTGACCGCAGCATTGGGTTCCGATCCGCAGTTGGCGCAGCTCGCAAGGGGCATCCACCACGGACCGGGGCCCGCTGCGGCACTCGCCACTCCACTTGGTCAGCTTCGCCGAGCGGGCATGGAGTTGCTCCGGGAGGGTCAGTCCGTCGGGGCTGTTCGGGACGATCTCCCGATGTCACTGCTGGTCGATGTGGTGTTCGCCGTCGGTCGTGAGATCGACCACTGGTTCGGCGAGCACTGGGACGAGCTGACACCTGCCGAGGCATCGAGGCTCACCGACCAGTCGCTCGAGATGGTTCGCTCACTGTGCGAACCGAGGGCTGACGAACCAACAGGAGCCACCGGGTCACGACAGGTGCTGGCAGAAGTGGTGACAGAGATGGAACGGCAGTGAGCCGGTCAAGTCGCGGAGAGGCGAGGAGAAGGACAGTGCGATGACGAGCAATGAATCCGAACCGACCATGGCGCAACGTGCCGAACGAGCGACCGACGGGTCCCGCCAACGGATCCTCGTCGTGGGTGCCGGTATCGCCGGAGCGACGCTTGCTGCACTGTTGCGTAGACGTGGGGAGGCGGTGGCACTCATCGAACGCGCCGGGCCGCTGGCCGACGAGGGCTACATGCTCGGCATGATGCCCCTGGGTGGCCGTGTCCTGAACGGACTGGGGCTGGTCGAGGCGTACCACCGGACCAGTATCCCGATGAGGGAGTACGACCTCTACGACCGGCGTGGCCAACTGGCCAACAGCTATCCGCTGGCTTCATTCGTGGAGCAATTCGGCGACTGGCGCGGGATCGAACGCGGAGCTCTGGTGGAGCTGCTGCGGAGCGAAGCGGGGCCGATCTCCTTCGAGACCACCATCACCTCCATCGAGGACCGGGAGGACCGCGCGGCGGTCACATTCGGCGACGGATCGAGAGCCACCTTCGACCTCGTCGTCGGTGCTGATGGGATCCAGTCGTCCACCCGGCGGCTGATCCTCGACACCGACGAGGTCGAGGACTTCGACACCGGCTGGGGTGGCTTCGTCTGTTGGACCCAGGCCCCGGAGACCGATACCGATACCTACAGCGAACTCTGGTCCGCTGGCTGGGGAGTGGGCATCTATCCGGTGCCCGGGCGCCTGGGTGTGTTCCTCGCAGGGCGCCACCACGAGATCGTCGACCGCGACGTGCAGGGCTATGCGCGGGAACTGGTCGAGCGGGTGCCCGACGGGGTCTTCGCCTCCGCTCTGGGTGCCCTGGATCTGGACGCGCCCGCCTTCTATTGGCGGATGGCGGACTGTCGGGCCAGGACCTGGTCGCGGGGGCGGACCGTGCTGCTCGGTGATGCGGCAGCTGCGTTCCTGCCGACAGCCGGCGTGGGTGCTTCTGCTGCGATGGATTCGGCGGCCGCGTTGGCGGATGAGCTCTCACGTTCGGACGCCACCCACATCGGCTACGCGCTGGAGCTCTACGAGAAGCGCCAGCGGCACCGGGTGGAGCTGGCCCAGAAGAACTCGCGGGACCTCGCGCGGTACATGTTCGTCAACGCTGCGCCGTTGGCGATGGCCCGGGACCACCTGATGCGCTTCTACACCCTCGATCACATGATTTCGGATGTCTCCAAGGTGATGGACGGCGCCTGAGCGCACTCTCGGCCGACATTCGGCGACTCAGCATCCCGAGGGATCTAGCGTGCCGGCATGGAACAACAGGATCGGAACAAGCGGTTCGAGGACAAGGTCGTGTTCATCTCGGGGGTCGCACGCGGCCAGGGCAGGAGCCACGCGGTGGGTTTCGCCCGTGAGGGCGCGCGCATCATCGGGATCGACATCTGCTCGGACCTCGAACACGCGCCGTACCCGGGTGCCACCGAAGAAGACCTGGCGGAGACGGTGCGACTGGTGGAGCAGGAGGGTGGCGCCATGCACGCTGAGGTCGCCGATGTGCGGGACTACCGCGCCACCAAGAACGCGCTGCTGGCAGGTGTGGAGCTCTACGGCAGGCTGGACGTGATCCTCGCCAACGCCGGCACCTACGCGCCGATGCCCGTGCAGTACGTGGCCACCGACTCCTGGGACGAGACGGTGGCGGTCAACCTCACGGGTGTCTTCCACACCGTGAAAGCGGGTCTGCGCACGATGATCGAACAGGACGAGGGCGGTGCGATCGTGTTGACGTCGTCCACTGCCGGTCTGAAGGGCTTCTACGGTGCGCCCGCCTACAACGCGGCCAAGCACGGAGTGGTCGGTCTGATGCGATCCCTGGCACTCGAGCTGGCGCCGAACCGGATCAGGGTCAACTCGATCCATCCCACATCGGTCAACACGCCGATGATCGTCAACGACGTGTTCCCCCAACTCGTGCGGATGGACCTCGAGAATCCGACCGTCGAGGACGCCGCGGACTTCCTCCGGCCCCAACAGCCGCTGGATGTTCCCTGGATCGAGCCCGAGGACATCACCAACGCCATGTTGTGGCTGTGCTCCCAGGAGGCCCGCTACGTCACCGGTGTGGCCATGCCCATCGATGCAGGTGCGCTGCTGAAGTGAATCGCGGCCCGGATCGGGTGTGATTACGGATCGCGAAACCCCTCGAGGGGCGCGAAGGCGTCAACGGTTGCTGCGGGTACCGTCTTGCCATGACCTCGCCAAGGACCGTGAGCCCGCGTAGCACGACCGGCGCAAGAGGTGCCCCGAGTGCGATCGGAGTGTTGGCGCTGATCCTCGGTGCGTTCGCTCTGGTGGCCGGAGCCTGTGGTTCCGACGATGCAACGGCGTCGTCCGGGGACACACAATCGACCGATGCCCAGGCGTCGCTCGACGGAGCGGATTCGGAAGGGTCGGTCGACAGCGCCGACGGCGAAGCAGAGGGCACCTCCGAGGGCGTCGAGATGATCGATGTGGCCACCGGTGAGAAGGTGGACCTGCAAGAGGCTCTCACTCCCGACGGCAAGCCATTGCTGGCTTGGTTCTGGGCGCCCTTCTGTCCTACCTGCAGGGGTGAGGCCCCTGAGCTCGACAGCTACATCTCGGAGAACTCCGATCGCGTCGACCTCGTGGGTGTCGGAACGCGCAACGACATCGAGTACGCCGAGGACTTCCTCTCCGACACCGGAGTGAGCAACTTCGCACTCCTGTGGGAGCCCACCGGTCAGAGCTGGGTCGACAACGCCGTCGCCGCTCAGCCCTACATGATCCTCATCGATGCCAACGGCGAGGAAGTGCAGCGTTGGCCCGGGGGTGCGTCAGCGGTGCAGATCGACAACGCCCTCGAAACCCTCTGATCCAACCCAGAGGCACCGACCTGAAGGTCTGTGTCTCCGAAGGTCTGTGTCTGGAGGTCTGTCTCCGGAAGTCTGTCTCCGGAGGTCCGGATCCCTCACTGCAGGGGGATGTAGCCGGGAACCTCGCGGTGAGGTGTGTCGAGGTACACCTTGGCCTCGGGTGACCCGCCGAGCCGCCCGTGACTCCAGCGGATCTCCACGTGGCCGTTCACCTCGCGCTCTGTGCCCGGTACCCCGCGCGACCTGATCACCGCGGTCCATCCCACCACCGGCTGGCCCGCCGGTTGGGCGCTGAGGTCGAACGCCGCCAGATCCCAGGCCTGGTTCCAGTCCCAGGGCGTGGCCACGCGGATCCTCAGGCTCTCGCCCGAACCCGTTCCCAGGACGAAGTACGGAGTGGCCGAGAGTCTCAGCAGCCGCCACAGCATCGTTCGCTGCTGGGTGGGGGTCCGCAGTTGGATCGCCCATCTTTGCGCGGACTCCCGGGCCACCTCCGAGACCAGCTCCGCGTAGGCGGTCGCCGACTCGGGCGACGAGAGCTCTCTCGCCAGCGCCAGCTCTCGACGCTGGCCGGAATCCAGATCGCCCACACGAAGTGGAAGGCGTTCGCCTCCGTCGATCAGTCGCCGCACCGCTTCGTAGTGGGCCTGGTGCTGCACCGGAGCCACCTCGGCGAACCAGTCGCCGCCCTTCTGGTTGGGCGAACCGGCCAGACAGCGTTCGAACAGCGCCCACGGGGACGCGTTGTGGAGCACCTTGGACAGGTACTTGCAGCTCACCAGGTACACGTGGTCGATACGCAGGTCAGCGGGAACGGCGTGGTCGGCCGGATCGCGGTGTGAGCCCTTCCACTCGACCAGGATCGGGCGCCTTCCCCGGAGGCCGTCGGTTGCCCTCAGGAGCGAGCGGCCGTTGTTGAACGCCGCGAGGAACTCACCTTCGTAGGTGCGATCGCGGTGCGCCCGTGCCAGACGATCCCAGGTGAGCGCGTCCACGTTGAGCAGTTCCGGCGGGGCAGCGCCTGCCGCCATCACCTCGTCGATCGAGCCAGCGCCCAGGCACCCGAGTCCCGTGGCGATCTCGGTCACCTCGGTCCGCAGTGTCGCCATCTCACGATCATGGCCCAAGTGGGCCCATGGGGTGTGAGCCGCTACTCGGTGGATATCGCCGTGAGCACGTCCATGCGGGCGGCTCGACGGGCGGGCAGTATCGCCGCCACGACGCCCGCCAGGGCGGCGAGCACGGTGATCACGATCAGCTGCGCGTAGGGCAGTTTGAGTGTGAGCAGTCCAGGATCATCGGCCGTGAGGGCCGTGGCCAACGCCACCGCGAAGGCGATGCCGACGACCATGCCGAGGAGGGTGCCGAACACCGCCACGATCGCAGCCTCGCTCCGCACGGCCCACCGGAGTTGGCGCTTGGACATGCCCACCGCCCGCAGCAGGCCGAACTCCCGGGTGCGCTCGAGCACCGACAACGACAGCGTGTTGGCGATGCCTATGAGGGCGATGATCACCGCCAGGGCCAGAAGCCCGTAGACCACGGACACGAACACGTCTATGAAGCCCGTCTGGGATTCCACGAACTCGGCGCGGTCCTGCACCACCACGTCGGGCCGGGCCTCGGTCATCGACTCGAGCTCGGCCTGCACCGATGCCCGGGTGCCGGGATCGTCATCGGTGGCTATGTAGACCGCGAAGTCGATGTCGAACCCGGGCGGGGCGTTGGTGGCGATCGTCTCGTTCGACAGGTAGAGGTTGTCCTCCGGGCCCAGGCCGTCGCTGTAGGTGGCAACCAGGGTCAGGTCCTGCTCACCCGTCGATGCGAAGTACACAGGGATCGTGTCGCCCACCTCCCATCCCCGCTCCTCGGCGTACTCCGCCCGTGCCGCCATGGCGCTGCCGGGTGAGTCCTCCGGGTTGCCCTCGACGGTCCCCAGATCCACGATCTCGAAGAAGTTGGAGGGCTCGTAGCCGTTCGCGACCACGTCCTCGCCCACGGGTGCGTCGTCACCCACACCGAACACCGTTGCAACCTCGTCCGCCGGCGGATCATCGGCGGGCTCCTCTGCCGCGTCGCGCTTGGCCTGGTCGTCGAGCAGGCGCAGGAAGCCGAACTTGACCGGTGAGACCTCCTGCACACCGTCGATCTCGGCGGCTGTGTCACCGATCTCCGGCGGAACCCCGAGGAACGAGAAGTTGCCCGCGCTGACGATCAGGTCCACGTCGCCCAGGGCGCCCTCGACCTCGTCGGTGATGCTGCTCTTGATGGAGACCGCGAGTACCGCGATCACGACTACCAGGGTCACCCCGATGGTCAACGCAGCGGCGGTGGCGGCGGTGCGGCGGGGGTTGCGCGCAGCGTTCTCCGAGGCCAGCCGGGCGGTCACGCTGCCGCGTGCGGTGAACGGCCATGCCAGGGCGCGGCTGGCGGGGCCGGCCAACAGCGGTCCGAGCACCACCGCCACCGACACCAGGATGCACAGCAGGCCGAGACCCACGAAGACCAACTCGTCGCTGACTGTGCTGGTGAGGCCCAGCGCGCTCAGGACGACTCCGGCGACGATGAAGAGCGTGCCCCAGATCACCCTGGCGCGGGACAGGCCGCTGCGGTCGATGGCCACGTCGGTCATCGCCGCCACCGGTGGCACCCTCGAACCCCGGATGGCCGGGATCACAGCCGACAACGATGTGACGACCAGGCCCACCGCGAACGCCATCACCACGGTGCCGGGGCTCGGAAGGGCGATCCCACCGGTGACGGTCAGGGCGGACCCGATCAACCCCTTGATCGCAGTGGCCAACAGGGATCCGCCGATCAGCCCCACGACCGAGGCGACGAAACCGATGAGCACCGCCTCGACCAGGGTGGCGAGCACCACTTGGCGTCGGCGGGCGCCGATCGCCCGGAGCAGGGCCGTCTCGCGCGTGCGCTGCGCCACGATGATCGAGAAGGTGTTGTAGATGATGAACGACGCCACGATCAGAGCGATCACGCCGAACACGGTCACGACCGTCGTGAGGATCCCGACGAACTGGGCCACCTGATCGGTGTTCTCCTCGGTCCACTGCTCGCCGGTGATCACCTGTTGGTCGGGCACGGCTTGCGAGACCGACGTTGCGAGCTCCTCCTGGGACTCGCCCTCGACCGCGCCCACGGCGATGTAGCTGTACTGGCCGGGGGTTCCCGCCAGTTCCTGGGCCACGGGATCGGTGAAGTACAGCGGAGTGGCGGCGGATTCCGAGGTGCCGTCGTCGCCCAGGCCCAGCGTGCCGACGAGGGTGAAGCTGCGGTTCTCCTCCTGGCCGACCACATCGACGGTGTCGCCGAGGGACCAACCGTTGTCGGCCACGGTCCCGAAGTCCATGGCGATCTCGTCGTCGGCCTCGGGACCCCGGCCCTCGGTGATGATTCCGGGCCTGATCGGATCGTCGATCCAGTTGAAGACCAGGGTGGGCGGACCGAATCCGCTGCTGGCGACCTTGCCGTCCGCCCCCACGATCTGCACGGTGGGCGATTCGATGACCCCGTAGGCCGCGCGCACGCCATCTGCTCCGCGCACCTGGTCGACGAGTTCGCCGTCGACGGGCGGGCGGAACTCTCCGAAGGCCGACTCCTGTACGTCCGGGGAACGAACGACCGCGTCGTAGCCCTTGTAGATGTCGGTGAACAGCCCGTCGATCGAGTCGTTGAGCACCGAACCGAGGATCTGGGTTCCGGTGAGGAACGCGATGCCGAGGATCACCGCGATACCGGTGGTGACGAGTCGGCGCTTGCGCGCCATGAGGTCTTTGAAAGCTACGCGTAGCACGGTGTCGTCGGTCCCGGTTCCTAGTGGCCCATGTTCTTCATGTAGTCGAGGACGCCCTCTGCGGTCGGATCCTGCATCTCGTCCTCGATCTGGCCGTCCGCGAGGAACACCACGCGGTCGGCCCACGCTGCTGCGGTGGGGTCGTGGGTGACCATCACGATCGTCTGGCCGAGCTCGTCCACCGCGGCGCGCATGAACTGCAGGATCTCACTGCCCGAGCGCGAGTCGAGGTTGCCGGTGGGCTCGTCGGCGAAGATGATCTCGGGACGCCCGGCGAGCGCTCTCGCCACGGCCACCCGCTGCTGCTGGCCACCCGATAGTTCGCTGGGGCGGTGGCTCAGCCGGTCAGCCAGGCCGACGGTCGTGACCACGTGGTCGACCCAGGACTGGTCGGGCTTGCGCCCGGCGAGGTCCATCGGGAGGGTGATGTTCTCGCCCGCGGTGAGGGTCGGGATGAGGTTGAAGGCCTGGAAGACGAAACCGACCAGGTCCCGTCGGAGCGTGGTCAGCTTGGCGTCATCGAGAGTGTCGAGATAGGTGTCGCCGATGAACACCCGGCCGGAGCTCAGCCTGTCGAGTCCGGCGAGGCAGTGCATGAGAGTGGACTTGCCCGAACCAGATGGACCCATGATGGCTGTGAACCTGGCGCGGTCGAAGTTGACCGTGACGTTGTCGAGAGCGCGGACGATCGAGTCGCCGTCGCCGTAGGTCTTGCAGGCTTCGGTTGCGCCTGCGGCCACCGCAGGGGCGGCAGCGGTCGAAACAGGGTTGGGGTTGCTCAAGGGGGCTCCCGGGTCAGGGCTGGACCAGTGATCTACCGCGCGTCTCGTCGACCGCAGCGGGCCTTCGCAAGCGTAGTCACGATGGGGGTCTGCAACACGGTGTTTCCGGGCGTCGGGCTGTCTCAGTTGGGAGTGGCTGCGAACACCCGATCAGACAGCGGTGGAACGGTCGCCACCGCCCACCTCAGCAGGGGTCGGAGCTCGCCCGGTCGGATCCGTCTCGCCACCGACAGCATCCGCTGGGCCTCGGGGTGACGGTGCAACCGGGCGGCGGCCACACCTGCGACCGTGGCGTAGTGCGCCACCAGGTCGGCCGATGGGATGGGCGAGTTGCCCAGCGTGAAGAGAGCGTCGGTCGCCCAGCGCAGGAGGCGCTCGTCGGTCGGGGCATCCGGATCCTGGAACGCGGGATCCACCGGGCCATCGAACCAGTCCAGCAGCGGTTCCGGGGTCGAGATGGGTCCGCTCCGGGCCACATCGCCCTCGGAGTCGGGAGCGGACGGATCGCTCGGCGGTGGGAGCCGCCGGGTCACCACCGCGCCCGGTCGACAGAAGTTGGGCATGGGTGTCACCTCTGCCATCGAACCGTCGCCATGGTGCTGGACGCCACCACATGTGACCGAGGCGGCATCGGTGCGATCCCCCAACCTCCCGATCCGGGCGAGCCACCGTGGTCGTGGGACCGTGTCGGCGTCGATCACAGCACTCCAACGGCCTCTCGCATGACCGAGACCCAGAGCCCGCGCTCGGTCGAGGTCGACCGGCTCGTCGCAGTGGAGGATCCTCACCCGATCATCCGCGACGGTGCGGACTGCTTCGATGGTGCCGTCGGTGGAGTGCAGGTCGACCACGATCAGCTCGAGGTCGTCGAAGGTCTGGGCCAGCACGCCAACCGCGGCCCGACAGACACTGTCAGCCCGATCCTTGACCGGGAGTACGACGCTGAAGCGTGGAACCACTGACGACCATTGTGATCCTCGGAGGCCGGAGGATCGGGGATTCTCCCCGGGCCGGCACGGATCCGACCCGTTCGGCCGAGCGGGTCCAGCGGGTCGGGTGGTTCAGGAGGGTGCCGTGACCCGGTACAGCTCGACCACGTCCGAACTCGCGAGCGGCTCGAGTTCGAGCTCCTCGGAGAGCTCATCGAGGGCGAAGAGGTGCCCGTAGGTGGGTTCCTCATCGATCCACACCAGACACACCGGGGTGCTCCCCGGCGTGCCCGCATCCTCGCGGAGCCGTGCGCGGAGTTCGTCCAGGTCGTCGACCGGCCGGTTCGACTCGAGGCCTGTGCGGCGCGGGCTCCAACGCGCCTGCACCGTCGGGTAGAGGGCATTGGGAAGGTTGCTCAGCACCTCGCAACCGACCGGGATCGAATCCAGCACCGGGTCGGCGCGCACGTCCACGAACGTGTCCGACTCGTAGTTGCCGTCGAAGAACGCATCACCGGCCGCGAAGTTGAACGCCGCATAGACCCCGACCGCCACGTTCGCCACGGCCCACACCCACACGACCGCACGCCCGAGACGTTCCCAATTCCGGCCGGCCCTGCCGGGGATCCGGTGGAGGTTTGCGACCAGAACCAGCGCGAGTGCCAACAGTGAGAAGTAGGCCGGATTCAACAGGCGCAGTTCCAACTGGTTGAGTGCGGTGGTGGATCGCACGTAGAGCATGTAGGCGAGGTAGCCGAACGCCTGCACGGCCAGAAGGCCCGAGGCCGATCCCGACCAGGCCACGAAACGTCGAACCGGGGAGTCGAAACTGGTCCTCGGCGTGCGGGACCGGAGGATCCGCCATCCGGCACAGGCCGCGACGACGAGGACGATTCCGCCGACCGCTGCCCAGAAGTACTTGGCGGTGTCGGCGACGCCCGGCAGCAACCAGCGTCCCATCGCGCCGAGGATGTCGAATGCGTTGTCGACGGGTCCACGGGCCGAGGGCATCCGTTCGCCGGTGAAGGTGCCGTCGATCGAGCGGTTGCGCAGCATCCACCCGATCGGAACGACCATCCCGACCAGCCCGTAGGTGATTCCGTTGCGGAGCCGTTGGCCGAAGGATCGTCGGAGGTCCAACAGGAGCCAGAGCCCGCCCAGTCCGAGCAGGTAGATCGCCACGTAGCGGAGTCCGAAGCCGAGCCAGACCGTCGCAGAGGCCGCCAGCAACCACCTGGTGTCGTCGCTGTCCCTGAACCGGATCATCGTTCGGAGCCAGACCAGCACCACCACTGCGAAAGCCAGATCGGTCATCAACAGGTGGCCGAACCCGATGGTGGAGGCCCCCAGACCCATCACGACGGTCCCGATGACCACGAGTCGGCGGTCGGGAACCACCCTGCGCAGCAGACCGTGACCGATCAGCACCACCGAGATGACCGTGGCCACGTTGAGCAGGACCGCTGCACCGAGTGTGTCCAGCGGCGTCACCCGGGCCACCAGGGCCATGAGCGCCGGCCACAGCGGTGGCCAGACGGTGAGCGGGTCCTCCAGGAAGTAGCGCAGGCCTTCACCAGCGAGGATCGAATCCGCGATCGCCCGGTAGCCGACACCGTCGTCACCGGCCGCGATTCCCGACAGGTTGGCCACCAGGACCAGTGCTGCCGACGCGAGCGCCACCGCGAACACCCAGCCCGGCAGGGACCGTGTCTTCACGTCACCGACCGGGTCCGGATCGTGCCGGGACCCCTCCAGCAGCGACAGGCGCGCGAGATCTGAGGGGCTGGTGGAGCGCGAACTCATCGGCCCAGTGTGCCAGCGATGTGAGCCGCTGATGGCAGCGGCGTTTCGACTCCGGCGGGTGCCGTGACCGCTTGACCGTATATTTGTCCGGTGGACTGCCGATCCTGTGGTGAGCCCAACGATGCCCACGCCCGCTTCTGTGCCAGCTGCGGACAGGCTCTGGCCGCGCCCACCGAGGAACGCAGGATCGTCACGGTGCTGTTCGCGGACCTGGTCGGCTACACCACCCTGTCCGAGGAGCGCGACCCCGAGACCGTCAAGCGCATCGTCGACGGAGCATTCGAACGGCTGGCCGCAGACGTGCGCAACCATGGCGGGCGGGTCGACAAGATCGTGGGCGACGCGATCGTGGCGTTGTTCGGCGCGCCGCTGGCCCACGAGGACGACGCCGAAAGAGCGGTCCGCAGCGGACTCGCGATGCTCTCGACGCTCGAGGAGTACGGCGCCGAGGTCGACCTCCCGATGCAGATGCGGGTCGGGGTCAACACCGGCGAGGTGCTCGTCGGGGCGCTCCGGGCCGGGGGCGACTACACCGCCATGGGCGATGTGGTGAACCTCGCATCGCGCATCCAGACCATGGCTGATCCGGGTGAGGTGATGGTGGGAGCTGCGACCCACGCGGCGACCCGGGACGCGATCTCGTACGACCCGCGCGGTGAGGTGACGGCGAAGGGTCGCAGTCGCGACGAGACCGTGTGGGTGGCGACCGGTGCGCTGCGGGCTCCCGGACCCGAACACAGCAGCGCCGACGCACCCCTGTTCGGCCGCGAGACCGAGATGGACCTGCTCGTCAATGCGACCGCCGGGTCGATCCGGCATCTGCGTGGTCAGGTGGTGCTGCTGATAGGGGAGGCCGGGGTGGGCAAGTCGCGCCTCGCCTCGGAACTGGGCGAGAGCCTGAAGGCATCCCACGGCGTTCGCTGCTACTCGGGAAGGTGTGTGCCCTACGGCGAGGCCAACCCCTGGTGGCCGGTGGCGGAGATACTGCGGGGAGCCCTCGAGGTCTCCGCGGGTGAGTCCGCCCAGAAGGTCGAGCGTTCCACGCGCGCGGCGGTGAGCGCGGCGCTCGAGAGCGAGCCCGCAGAGGTCGAGGTCGTGGTCGAGGGCCTGCTGCACATCCTCGGACACGAGGGGACCTTCGACGGCATGGAGGGTGCCGCGGCGCGCGCCGAAGCAGCACGTGCCCTTCGGACCTATCTCGAGGCACTGCTGGCGCAGGGGCCGCTGCTGGTGAGGATCTCGGATCTCCACTGGGCCGATGATGCGATCCTCTCGCTGATCGACGACCTGGCGGAGAACCTGGCGCGCCTTCCGATCACCCTCGTCGCCACGGCCAGACGATCGTTGCTCTCCAGATGGAGCCCCAGCCCCGGACGCTTCAACAGCCTGTTGCTGAACGTCGACCCGCTCGACCGGAGCGCGGTCCGCCAGCTCCTCGAACACCTGGCCGAGTCGCCGGTCGATGCCGGCGAGGCAGACCAACTCCTCGACCGTAGCGGCGGCAATCCGTTCTACCTCGAGGAGCTCGTCACACTCGTGCAGTCGGGGGAGGCGGCAGTTGCCACCTCTGCAAACGGCGAGTCCGACACGGCACTGGCACTTCCGGAGACACTGCGAGGTGTGGTGGCGGCCCGGGTCGACGCGCTGACCGCGGAGGAACAGGACGTCCTGGGCGAGGCTGCGATCTGGGGAGCCGAGGGTTCGGTGGGTGTGCTGGAGCGAATCGCCCAGGTGTCCCGGGGTGTGCCCAGCGTGATGCCGCAGATCCAGAGCCTCTCCGACAAGGACGTGCTGGTGCTCGATGGTGGCCAGTGGGCGTTCCGGTCGGATCTGGTGCGCGAGGTCACCTACGCAAGGCTCACCAAGTCGGCGCGGCTGCACGGGCACGCGGGCATCGCTGACTACATGGATCGCCTCAACTCCTCGACCACGGCGGACGACCCGACCGTTGAGGTCGTGGCACGGCACTACGCGGAGGCCGCCGAGCTCGCCACCGAGGTGGGTAGTCCCGACGCGGTCACCCGGTTGTCGGAGCGGGCCATCCACTGGCTGGGCGAGTCGGCGTTGCGGGCGGAGCGCGGAGGTGCGTTCTCCTTCGGTGCGCGGATGAACCGGCGCATCCTCGGACTGGTCCACGACAGCGAGATGGGCCGGGTGCCTGCGCTGTTGGGGTTGTCCCGCTGTCTGGCCGAGCTGTGGGAGTCCGACGGCGCGGCACGCGCGGCAACCCGGGGACTGGCGATCGCCCGCGAGGCAGGTTCCGATGCGCTCGAGGGTGAGGCGCTTCTGGCTCTGGCTGTTGCCGAGATGCGCCGTGGTGCGTGGGAGCGTTGTGACGAGCTGTTGGAAGCTGCGCTGGAGGTCCAGCAGCGCCGATCGGAGACCGCAGCGGTGGGCGAGATCTACCGGCAGATGGCGCTCTCGTCGTTGCTGCGGGGGGATCATCGCGCCGCTGAGGCTCCGGTCTCACTCGCGCTGGAGGCGTTCAGTGAGGTCGGTGACCGGCGCGGGGAGGGATGGGCCCTGCAGAGCCTGGCCTGGATCGCGTTCGGCGATGCCCGGCTCGACGAGGCCGAGACCTACATCGCCTGGTCCGCCTCGGCACTCGAGGAGGTGTCGGACCGCGGTGGCCTGCTGTGGACGCGGGGGCTGGAGGCATTCGTGCGTTTCGCGAAGGGTGATTTCGAAGAGGCATCGGTGATCGCCGGTGAGGTGCTCGAGGGTGCGCAACGGCGCGGTGACCGCTTCGGCATCGGGATGATGAACATGGCCCAGGGCGGAGTGGAGCTCTGGTCGGGTCATCCGGCTGCTGCGGTGACCAGCGCCGAATCGGCCCTGGAGAACCTGGACGAACGCACCGATGTCGTCGGCATGGAGCAGGCCCTGTCCCTGCACGGCCGTGCGCTGGCGATCACCGGCCGTGTGGATGCCGGCCTCGCTTCGCTCGAGCGGGCCCTCGAGCTGGGCGCGGGCACCTCCATGGGGTTGTCGGTAACCGTGGCGCTGCTGACCGAGGTGCAACTGGGCCTCCCCGGTCGTGTGCTGCGGGCGGTACCGGCGGAGGGATCGGACGCGGTCAGGGCGCTGTGGTGGCTCCAGGCGGGCGATCCGGACCCAGCGCGGGCGCTGTTGGGGCCCGAGGGCGAACTCACCGCCACGGGTGGTCCGGGTGATCGGATCGCCGCGGCGATCGTCGCAGCAGCTCTGGGCGTGGCCGTCGACCTGGTCGGCGTCCTGGAATCTGTCAGGTCCGATCCGGCGAGCACCTACAACGACCATGCCCAGGCGCTGGTGGTGGGCGCGCTGATCGACCGCGGCCCCCGCGGAAGCGAACTCATCGCCGAGGCGCGCAGTGTGATCTCGGGGACCGAGGACCGCGTTGCTCCCGTGTTGGTGGATCTGGCCGACGCCGTGCGCGGCGGCCCGGACTCCACGACCACGATGGCGGGTGCGGACGCGTCCCTCGCGTCGGTTGGTCTCGGTGCGACGACCTGGCGACAGGTGTTCACCTCGATCGCAGGTGCGCGCGTCACCTGATCCGCCGCCGGCGCGAACGAAGGTCCGGCCGGCGGGCGGACCCACCGACCGGACCTTCGGGTGTTCCGGACCTGAGTTGTTCAGCTCGGGCTGCTCGGTCCGGGCTGTTCAGTTCGGGCTGTCTCGGTTCGGGCTGTCTCAGTCCTGGGGTTGGGGGGTAACCCGCAGGTAGGGCTTCAGCTCTTTCCAGCCGGCGGGGAACTTCTCCTTGGCATCATCGTTGCTGATGGCCGGCGCGATGATCACGTCCTCGCCCTGGTTCCAATCGGCGGGCGTGGCGACCGAGTGCTTGGCGGTGAGCTGGAGCGAATCGATGACCCGCAGGAGCTCGTCGAAGTTGCGTCCGGTCGAGGCGGGGTAGGTGAGCGTGAGCTTCACCTTGTCGTCCGGCCCGATCACGAACACCGAGCGGACGGTGAGGGTGTCGTTGGCGTTGGGGTGGATCATGTCGTAGAGATCTGCGACCTTGCGGTCGGGGTCCGCGATCATCGGGAAGTTGACCGCTTCTCCCTGGGTCTCCTCGATGTCCTTCTCCCACTCGTGATGGGAGTCGACGGGGTCGACCGACAGGCCCATGACCTTCACGCCACGCTTGTCGAACTCAGGCTTCAGCTTCGCGACCGTTCCGAGTTCGGTGGTGCACACGGGGGTGAAGTCCTTGGGATGTGAGAACAGGACCGCCCATGAGTCCTTCTTCCACTCGTGGAAGTCGATCGTGCCGTCCGTTGTCTCGGCGGTGAAGTTGGGAGCCGTGTCCCCGAGTCTGATCGCCATTTCTGTTCCTCCTTGGAACCTTCTACCCGCCCTTTGGGAGCCGGGTTCGGTGGGTTTCCGAATACCCGACCAACTTAGTCGGGAATCGACGGGCATGCCCACGCGGTGCGCGGCGCGGGCCGCTGGGGGCCTGCTCCGGGAGCAGGATTCGTCGCCGCTAATGATTTCCCGCTGGGTGGTTGACTCTCGCGAGCAACGCTTGCTATAGTTAGCACTACCGACACCACGGTATCCGAGAGACGAAGTACGGACACCCCCCAGAAAGAGGAGTCAGCAATGAGCACCCAGGTCATGGACAAGGTCAGTGAAGTTCAGGAGCAGGTCATCGAGCTGCTCGCATCCATCAAGGAGCCTGTCACCCAGGCGGTTGGCACGGTCGTCGGACTGGTCACCGAGCGCGTGACCGACGTCCCCGCAGTTCCCTTCGCCAACGAGATCCCCACTCCCAAGGAGATCATCGACAACCAGGCGAAGTTCGCCTCCAAGGTCGTCAGCACCAACAAGACTGTCGCCCTGAGCGTCGCCCGGGCCGCTGCTCCGATCACCGACCAGCTGCTCGACCGCAAGCCTGTCCGCAAGACGACCGCTGCCAAGAGCACCAGCAAGGCTGCCGCCTGAGCTGGTCGAATCTCGCCCGGGTGAGCCGACCCCCCCGTCGGCCACACCGGGTCTTGAGGCCGTCCGTCGTCCCCCCTGACGGACAGGCCCGCAACGGAGGACCTTCGGGTCCTCCGTTGTAGTTTTCGCCAAGCTATTTCGACGCTGCGGGGCTCGCGAACTTGCGGTCCTTCAGTTTCAGGAATCGCAGCTCGATGTACCGGAACGACAGGGCTCCCACTCCGACCGCGATCACGGTCACCACCACTCCCAACACCTTCTGCATCGCACCTGAGGCGGCAAGGATCACGGGGGCTCCCACCAGGAGCACCAGGGCGTGCCACAGGTAGATCCCGTAGCTGCGCTCGCCGAGCCACTTGGAGGGAGCGAGGCGGAACGGCCAGGTGTAGAAGGTGTCCTGTCGCAGGTAGGCGTCGATGACCACCGGTCCGAGCATCAGCAGCGAGAACTGGTAGAGGAGGCCTCCGAACAGTGCCAGTGGACCAGGGGGGCCCGGCGCAGCGAACAACGAGGTCGCGATCAGGAAACCCCAACCGCACACGCCCAGGAAGGTGGTCCAGCGGCGGATCCGGTCGGGAACCGGTCGCGGAATCGACTTGGCGACGAAGGCCATCAGGGAACCCCACACGATCATGTCGGGGCGCATCGACGCCAGCCGGTACACCACGCCCTGCCAGGAGGACGCGTACTGCGGCAGTTCCCGGGCGCCACCGGCGATCTCCGTCCCGGCGACGCGCCCCATGGTGGAGCCCGTTCCCCCGAGCACGTCGGCGTACTTGGCGGCGCCCTCGGCGGCTGATCCGACCACGAACTGGAAGTGGGATCGCAGGAAGAACATCAGCGCGATGAACGCCAGCGAGATTCCGATCACGATCACGTCGCTGCGCAGCGTTCCCCTGCGGAGCACCCGACGGATCGACGGCGGCCACAGAAGGTAGAAGAACTCCTCCACCGACAGGGTCCACAGCAGCCCCAGCAGGCCCATGCTCGTTGGGAAGAAGGCCGCCAGGATGAAGTAGGTGTAGGTGACCGCGCCCACCACCTCGAGCCACCAGTTGGACAGGAGGTCACGGACCTCCGGCGGTCCGAACAACTGGATGGTCACCATGAGCACGGTGAAGATGCCGACCATCAGGTACATGGCGGGGAAGAGCCGTAGCACCCGGCGCATGTAGAAGCGGCGCAGGGATATGTCGCCGGACTTCTTGCACTCGTCGAGCAACAGGTAGGTGATCAGGAATCCGCTGAGCACGAAGAAGAGATCGATGAGGATCGGCGACCCGGTCAGGAACGTCGTCACCTTGGCGTGGAAGAGCACCACCTGGAGCACGAAGATCCCGCGCATGCCGTCGAAGTTCGGCACGTAGCCCAACTTGGGACCATCGACGTTGATCAGCCGACGCTGTGCGGCCGGGCGCGAGGAGGTCTTCACGGGCATTGACCGATCGGTGTCATTGCGGTCATGTCGCTACGACCATGGGATTGCCCCGCCTCTTTCGCCCGCGCCCGCGGGTCTGGCTGTCTCCCCCCACTGACGACATCGTCAATCGTACCCGTGGCCGCGATCGGCTCCAATGCCGCCATCTCTGGACCACCGGTTCTCGACGATCGGCCAGGGGCCGGGATCTGCGGTCAGACGTCGAGTATCTCGCGGTCGACCAGTTCTGAGTTGTCGAGCAGGTACTGCCGTCGCCGCGCGACGTCGTTGCCCATGAGGGTCTCGAAGAGGTCGGCTGCAGCGGTCGCCTCGTGGGCGTCGTCCATGGTGATGCGCCGCAGGATGCGGGTCTCGGGATCGAGACAGGTCACCGCCAACTCCTCGGTGTCCATCTCGCCCAGCCCCTTGAAGCGGACCCACTGGAGGTTCTCCGCCTTGCGTCCGCCCTTGACCAACTCGGCGGTGACCGCGTCCTTCTCGGCATCGCTGAAGGCGTGGATCGTGTCGTCGCCCGCCTTCACGGTGTACAGCGGCGGTTGCGCCGCGAACACCCGCCCGGACTCCAGCAGTGGGCGCATGTAGTGATACATGAGGGTGAGCAGCAGGCAGCGGATGTGGGACCCGTCGACATCCGCGTCGCAGAGGATGATGATGCGGCCGTAGCGCGCCTGGTCGAGTTCGAAATCACGACCAGATCCGGCTCCGATCGCGGCGAAGAGCGCCTGCGCCTCGGCGTTGTCGATCACCTGTCTCATGGTGGACTTCGAGGCGTTGACCACCTTGCCCCGCAAGGGCAGCACCGCCATGGTCTCGGCGTTGCGGCCGGCCTTGGCCGGCCCGGCCGCGGAGTCGCCCTCCACGATCAGCAGTTCGGCCTCGGGGCCGTGTTTGCGCGAGTCGGCGAGCTTGTCGGGCCGGCCGGCCGAGGAGATGTTCGCCGCCTTGCGGCGTGCCTCCAGGGCAGCCTTGGCCGAGACCCGGGTCTGGATGGCCGTGGTCACCTTGTCGCGCACGGCGTTGATGTGGGTCTTGCGGCCACCGCCGGAGAGCCAGTTCGAGAATCCGTTGCGGACCACCTCGTAGACGATCGACTGGATGGGAGGTGTGCCCAGCTCCTGTTTGGTCTGCCCCTTGAACTGCGGCTCCGGGAAGGTGACCTTCACCGCTGCGACGAGGCCCTCCTGCACGTCGCCCTTCTCGGCGCGGTCCTGGCCCTTCTTGGCCAGCTTGGCCAGCTTGCGGTTGTCCTTCACGACGAGTTCGTTGCAGACCTTGGTGAGGGCCCGGTCGAATCCCGAGACGTGGGTGCCCCCGTCGGGGGTGGGGATCGTGTTGACGAAGCTGTCGATCCGGCTGTCGTAGCCCGAGGTCCACCGCAGCGCGGCGTCGACGACCACCTCGCGCTCCACGAGGGTCATCTTGCCGCCCACCGGAACCTTCTCCTCGAAGGTGCCGGTGCCGTGCAGTGTGATCACATCGGTCAGCGGATTCCCGGGGTGCATGGCAACCAGGTCTGCCAGGCCACCCTTGGCGACGAACTCGCGCGATTCGCCCCCGGCGCGTTTGTCGAGCACCTTCACCTTCAACCCCGGCACCAGGAAACAGACCAGGGCGGCGTGCTCCGCGACCAACTCGGGGTCTATCGCCAGTCCGGGATCGAACAGGTCGAGGTCGGGCCAGAACCGCACCCGGGTGCCCGTGCGCTTGGCGGGGATCTTCTTGACCTTCTCGAGGGTCGAACCGGGGGTGAAGCGGCCGTTGGCGTTGACCTTGCCCGGGATCCGGTCGACGAAGGTGAGCCGGTGCGTGTGGCCATCGCGGTCGACCTCGGCCACGAGCTTCGCGGCCAGGGCGTTGACCACCGACGCTCCCACTCCGTGGAGTCCGCCGGAGGACCCGTAGGCCCCACCCCCGAACTTGCCCCCGGCATGGAGTTCGGTGAACACGATCTCCAGTGCGGTTCGCTTGCCGTCCTTGCGGCCGATCGGGATTCCGCGGCCGTTGTCGGCCACCTCCACCGAGCCGTCACGGTGAAGGGTCACCTCGACCAGATTGGCGTGGCCCGCAGCGGCCTCGTCGACGGAGTTGTCGATGAGCTCCCACACGAGGTGGTGCAGCCCCTCCGGGCCGGTGCCGCCGATGTACATGCCGGGACGCTTGCGCACCGCATCGAGGCCCTCGAGCAGCTGGATGCTCTTCTCGTCGTAGGAATCGGCGGTGCGGTTGGTTCCCTTGTCAGGCCTGGTTCCGGTGGGTTTCTTTGCTGCACACATCGGGTCGAGTCTCCCATGCCCCGGTGACACCGCTGTGCCAGCGGCCGGGCCGACCGGGACGTGTCGTGTCGTGTCCCGTGCCGGTGTGATCCGGCTCCTGACCCAGTTGGTGATCCGGCGCGGGCCGGGCGCTGTTCACCAGCGGCCGAAGCCCACTCCGAGCAGCCTGCGGGAGGTCTTGCGGGATGCCAGATCGCGACCGGTGTGCTCGAGCGTGAGCGGCTCGGGCGATGGGTCGGGCTTGGTCGGGTTGTCCTTCTGGCCCACCACCAGCAGGATGCCCTCTTCGTGGCCGACATGGGCCCATTCGATCCGCTTCTCCTTGCGGAACTTGGTGAGTCGCAGTCCAGAGGTGTTGCGTCCCTTCAAGGGGATCTCGCCGGCATCGGTGAGCTTCGCCGTCTGTGCATCGGAGACGGTGAGCACCACGGTCGAGTCGTCGGCCGGGCCGGCGCCGACCACCGAGGAGTTGTCGGTGAGCTTCATGCCGGCGACGCCCGCGGCGCCCCGACCCTGTACCGACACCGAGTCGGCGGGGCACCTCATGGCCTGTGCGTTGGATGCCACGGTGATCACCTCGGAGCCGTCCGGGGCGGGGAAGGCTGCGACCACCGTGTCGCCGGGCTTGAGTTTGATGGCGCTGCGACCATCGGGCGTGTCGACCAGTTCGGGCACCGCGATGCGCTTCAGCTGTCCCTTTGCCGAGACCAGCATCAGCGGTGGTGGGTCGTCGATCACCGCTGGCGTGACGACCGTGAGCACCTGCTCACCCTTGTCGAGGGGAACGAGGTCCTTGACGGGTGTGCCGCGTCGGCGACCGCTGACGTCGTCGATCGAGTCGACGTCCACTCCGAACACGCGCCCCTTCGTGGTCAGCAGGGCGACCCTCGAGTGTGTGGTGGTGGCCACGCGGTGGGTGAGCAGGTCGTGGCGCCCGAAGGTGGCCTTGCGGGGGCCCTCGGTGGGCTCGCGCCCCAACACGCCGCTGTGGCTCAACGCCAGCACGCATGGCTCGTCGGCCCGGTTGGCCTTCTCGGCCTCGGCCACCTCTGCAAGGGTCACGTCGTTGAGGTCATCGGAGGAGATGATCGTGCTGCGTCGGTCCCGGCCGTACGCCTCGGCAACCTCCTCGAGTTCGCCCAGCACGATCGTGCGGCGACGCTGTTCGGAGGAGAGGATCTTCTCGAAATCAGCGATCCTGCCCCTGAGGTCTTCGGCCTCGGTCTCGAGCTCGAGCTTGGCCAGGGCGGTCAGTCGGCGGAGCTGCATGTCGAGGATGTGCACGGCCTGCACCTCGGTGAGCTCCAGCTCCGCCATCAGCCGTTCACGGGCCTGCGCAGCGTCCTGGGACGATCTGATGATCGACACCACGAGGTCGATCGCGTCGAGGGCGATCAGCAACCCCTCGACCAGGTGGAGTCTGCGGTTGGCCCGCTCGAGTCGGTACTCGGTGCGGCGACGGACGACCTCCAGGCGGTGCGAGACGTAGTGGTTGCACAGCTCCCAGAGCCCGACCGTGGTGGGGACCCCGTCGACCAACACCACGTTGTTGATCCCGAAGCTGTCCTCCAGTGGAGTCATCTTGAAGAGCTGGGTGAGCACGGCCGGGGCGTTGGCGCCGGGGCGCAGCTCGATCTCGATGCGCAGACCGGTGCGGCGGTCCGAGGTGTTCTTCACGTCGGTGACCTGGGGCAGTTTCTCGTCGCGCATCAACTCCTGGATGCGCGACACCACCCTCTCGGGCCCGACCAGATAGGGCAGCTCGGTGACGACTATGCCGTCGCGGGCCCGGGTGAGCTTCACGATCTCGGTGCGGGCCCGGATCCGGAACGAGCCCTTGCCGTGCTCGTAGGCCTCCGCCAGGCTCTCGTCCACGATGATTCCGCCGGAGGGCAGGTCGGGTCCGGGCAGCACCTCCATGAGTTCGGCCACGGTGGGTTTCGGCCGGCGCTTGCGCATCACGAGCTTCACCGCTTCGTGGACCTCGCGCAGGTTGTGTGGCGCCATGTTGGTGGCCATGCCCACCGCGATGCCGGTGGAGCCGTTGACCAGCAGGTTGGGGAGCTTTGCGGGCAGGTGTATCGGTTCGTTGCGCTCTCCGTCGAAGGTGGGTCTGAAGTCGACGGTGTCCTCGTCGATCTCGCCGAGCATCTCGAGTGCCGCGTCGGAGAGTCGGCACTCGGTGTAGCGGTAGGCCGCAGGCGGGTCATCGAGACTGCCGAAGTTCCCGTGGGGATCGACGAGGGGCACGTTGCGGCCGAAGGACTGGCCCATCTTGGTGAGGGCGTCGTAGATCGCACCGTCGCCGTGGGGGTGGTACTTGCCCATGGTCTCACCGACCACCCCAGCGCTCTTGCGGTGTGGTCGGTCGGGGCGCAGACCCATCGACGACATGGCGTGCAGGATCCTGCGCTGCACCGGCTTCAGCCCGTCCCGTACGTCGGGGATGGCACGGCTGGTGATGACCGAGAGCGAATACGCGAGGAACGACTCACCGAGCTCCTCGGTGACCGGTACCTCTATGACCTCCCGGGCGAAATCGGTGAACAACGAATCCTGTCGCGGCAAGGCGATCTCCTACGAACGAGTAAAACGGCGTGCCTATTCTCGCCGACCGCTGCGACGTCGTGGTTCACCCGGGTTCGCGGATCGGTCGTTCGCTACTGAACCTCGGTGGAGGCGTCCCCGACGCCGGCTTCCTTGGCCGCCTTGAGGCGTTCCCCGCGCTCGACCTCGATCTCGACGAGTGCGTGCTGCACGGCGGCGAACTGTTCCGGGGTCACCGCCGGGAGCTCGAATGCTCCGTGGACGAACGCCGCGGTGTCACCGCGGTAGTCATGGCCGAACGACTTGAACTCGCCGGGCACGGTGCGCATGGCGTTCATGGCGTCCACGATCACCTGGACCAGTGTGAGGACGGGGATCCAGTCCATCTCCTCTGGCACGTTGCGGCCCCGGTTGCCGTCGGCCAACCACGGCGGCCGTTTCACCGCGAGCCTCGGCGACATGAGCGCTATCGGATCGTTGTCGTGGTCGAGGATGACCGCCCGCATCGCTGCACGCTGGTCATCGGTGAGCTCGGCGAACTGCTCGGGGCGGTCGAAGGCGCCCACGGTTCCCGGTGCGACATTGGGTCCGCGCCCCTCGCGCATCCCCGTGCGCGACCACTTGGCGAGTCCCGGCAGGCCGAACCACAGAGCCCGGTCCACGCCGTAGTGGTCGAGGCCCTCGATCCCGGTTCGCATCACGATGTCCGACGAGGCCCAGGCGCCGAGGCTCTCGCCGAAGACGAAGACCTTGGGCCGGTTCTCCGGTGGGCGCTCGGCCAGGCGCTGCTTCACGCTCCACATCAGCAAGCGGAACTGCGAGCGCCCGAGCGCCACTGTCTGTACCGCGAGGAACGACGGAGACCGCCCGTACTGCACGCAGGCCGTTGCCATGTCACCACGTGTGAACAGTTCCGCGGCCGACACCACGGCCTGGTCGACCCAGCCGGTTCCGGTGGGGGAGAACAACAGGAGGTGCGAGCGGTCGAAGGCGCCGAGGCGCTCCATCTCGTCACACATCATCTCGGAGCGTCCGGCCGGGTAGACCGGTTCGGAGTTGACTCCCACGTAGGCCCGCACCGGTTCGGCCACCGCAGGCTCGCCGAGTGTGGACTCGATCAGTTCTGTGGTGACCACGTCGGTCACGAAGCGACGGCCCTGAAGACCCAGTTCGTCGAAAGGTGATTCCGAGGCCGGCCCACCCGACACGTGCATGGACGTCGGCGGTTCGTCGTAGCCGGGCTCGATCTTCTCGTTGGCGCGGGCGATGCGCGCCACGCCGGTGTTGTAGAGGGCGGCCACACCTGCGCCCCAGAGCGCTGCGTTGACCGCACGGCCGATCACCTGGTGCGGTATGTCGGGCCCGAAGAAGTCAGCGGTCCCCTTGGCCGACCCGCGGAAGGCCTTGCCGAGCAGGTGACCGACGGTGGATACGGCGACGCCGATCCCGACGGTGCCGACGAGGTTGGCCGGCTTGTCGTCGTCGGTCCACCGCTGGATGATCGAAGCGCGTGTCTTGAGCGACTTGGCGGATCGGTACATGGCGTAGCCGGCACCGGCGGCGCCGATGGTCAGGGGCCGCCAGGGGCCCTTTGCCGGGAACCGGCGACGTCCTTCGTTGGCGGCCTCGTAGACCATGCCGCCGATGGCGGCGGCGACGGTCAGGTCACCGAGGCTCCGCACGCTCGAGACCAGCGTGTGTTCGTCCTCGGTTTCGGTGATGTTGGCGAGCGACCACCCGGCTGCAGCGATGCCGCCCCGGGCGAGCAGTCGCCATCCGATGGGTGTGGTCTCCGGTGCGATGCGGCTCGCCACCCAGTGCACGGGGGCGTTGACCGCGCCTGCTGCCAGCACCGCGAGTCCGGCGGCCATGCCCTGGTGCATGGTCGCGCGGGGCATCAGCGACGGCCCGTAGGCGTCGACCAGGGACTGCACCTGCAGCGGTGACGAGGGGCTGCTCAACAGCGGGTTGATGGCCGAGGCCAACTCGGATGCCCCGCGGGACATCAGCTTCGGAGCGGCCGGGGAGCCGTTCGCTTCGGGGGTGGTGTCGGTGGGTTCGGTCGTTGTCGCCATGGTGTGTGCTCTGGTGTGTGTTCCGGGCCGCGATGTCGATCACCGCAGCAGCTGCCTTTCGGCTCTCGGGGGTCAGCCCTGAGTATTCGGTGCGCCCAGTATTCCGTGTCGGCGCACCGGTGGCCTGCCATTGTGCGAAACAGCATTTCTGAATCAAGTTCAGACTTGACCTGTGGTCATGTAGTGTTCTGCCATGACCGAGACACCATGGCTGGACGACGCATGTTCGTTGGTTGACGCATTCCGCAAGGGCGACCGTTCGCCCCTCGAGGAGCTCGAGGCGACCCTCGACGCGATCGACCGCAGCGACCTGAACTGCTTCTCGCACGTCGACCGGGAGCGGGCCGAGGCCGCGGCCGCAGCCGCCGACGTCTCCAAGCCCTTCGGAGGAGTCCCGTTCGGCATCAAGGAACTCGAACAGGTCAAGGGCTGGCCCGACACACAGGCCTCGTTGCTCTTCGCGGACCGCAAGGCCGCCCACACCAGCAGCATCATCGACCGCGCCATAGGAATCGGTGGTGCGGTACCCGTGGGCCTCACCACCGCCAGCGAGTTCGGTGGGCTCAACGTGAGCGTCACCAAGCTCAACGGAGTCACCCACAACCCCTGGCGCCATGGTCGGACCTGTGGCGGATCGTCGTGTGGCAGCGCTTCCGCAGTGGCGGGCGGCCTCGTGTCGCTGGCCTCCGGCGGCGACGGGGGCGGGTCGCTGCGGATCCCGGGTGGCTACACCGGTCTCATCGGATTCAAGGGCACGTTCGGCCGGACGACACGCGGGCCTTCCGCGTACTCCCGCCCGGGCACGGTCGTGCTCGGAAACATGGCGCGCTCGGTCAGGGACGCCGCTCGCTACTACGACGTGGTCTGTGGGGTCGACCTCACAGACCCCACCGCCCTGCCCTCATCGGGCACCTGGGAGAGCGATCTCGGCACCCATGATCTCAAGGGCCGCAAGGTGGCGATCCTGCCCTCGATCGGCGGGGTGGCCCTCGAGCCCGGAGTCGAGGAGCGGACCCGTGCCGCGGCCGCCGAGCTGGTCGCCGCCACCGGCATGGAGGTCGTCGAGATCTCACTCGAGCTCCCGAACCTCGCCGCTCAGTGGGCGATGGGGAACCTGTCGACACTGGTACCAGAACTGGGCAGCTCCTGGCCGCGGCGTCGCAAGGAGCTCACCTACGAGATGGAGGTCGGGATGATGCTGGCCGAGACCTTCTACAACATCCATGTGGCGGGTGTGGCGGAGGACCGGCGCGTCAAGGCCTACCAGGCGATGGCGCAGGCGTTCTCCGAGGTCGACTTCATCATGTGCGCCACCAACCCCGGGCCCGCCTTCCCGGCGGAGAGCACCAACAGCAGCCCGACGCGCACGCCGCTCGACGCGCTCCAGGAGAGCGCCGCGGCAGATCTCGCCGCCCGCGCCGGCCTGATGGGAATCCGGGTGGCCTCAGGGGTGGCTCCCAAGCTGCCCAATGCCATCCTCGACCTGGTGACCGAAAAGGCCCCCGATGTCGTGACGATGGGTGGTCTCACGATCATCTCCAACCTCTACGGGAACCCGGCGGTGTCGATCCCTGCCGGCACCGTCGACGGGCTCCCGGTCGGTCTGCAGGTGCTGGCACCGCACCACCGCGACGGGCTGCTGTTCGATGTGGCACTCGCAGCCGAGCGCAACATGCCCTGGCCGATGGTCGCCCCACCGGTCGCCGAGAGGGCGCACTCGAACCAGCCCGCCTGAGTCTCCTCCGTCTCAGGAGCCGACGGGTTTCGGGACCATCCGGTTTCGGGACCATCGAGTTTCCCACCGGCCGACGGGACCTAGTCTCGATCGATGTCCACGGTGAGCGCCGGCACACAAGCTGATCCGACCGTACAGAGGCCCTGGGCAGCCCTGGGAGCACTGCTCGCCGGGCTGAGCATCATCATCATCGACGGCAGCGTCGTGAACGTGCTGCTGCCCGACATGGTCAACGACATAGGTCTCACGCAGACCGATGCGCAGTGGGTCAACAGCATCTACTCGTTGATCTTCGCCGCGCTGTTGATAACGGTCGGGTCCTTCGCCGACCGGTACGGCCGACGCAAGCTGTTCCTGATCGGCACGGTCGTGTTCATGGCCGCCTCGCTCGGAAGCGCGTCTGCCGGCGATGCATCGGTGCTGATCGGATTCCGGGCGGTGCAGGCGATGGGGGCATCGATGATGTTGCCGTCATCGATAGCCGTGATCAACGTGCTCTTCACGGGCGAACGCAGGGCAGCTGCCTTCGGGCTCTGGGGAGCTGTGTTCGGAGGTGCCGCCGCCCTCGGCCCTCTGCTCGGTGGGTTCCTGGCCGAGGAGTTCTCCTGGCGCTGGGCGTTCCTGATCAACATCCCGGTGGGCCTCGCCGCCGCCGTGGCCGTGATGGCGTTCGTGCCCGAGACCCGCGGTCCGCGTGGAAACGGATTCGATCCGGTCGGGATCGTGCTGTCGACCACGGGCCTCGCCCTGGTCGTGTTCGGTCTGATCGAGGCCCAGAACTACGGGTGGTGGACCGCCACCAGCGATTTCGACCTCGGACCGCTGAGCATCCACACCGGTGGGCTCTCGATCGTGCCGATGGCGCTTGGGTTGGGTGTGGTGCTGATCGTCGCGCTGGTGGGTTGGGAGGAGATGCGGGGTTCCCGCGGCAAGGCGCAGCTGTTCCGGCTCGATCTGTTCGGGATCCGCCGCTACGGCTTCGGCAACGTGGTCGCGCTGGTGGTGAGCCTCGGGGAGTTCGGGATCCTCTTCGCCCTGCCGTTGTGGATCCAGTCGGTGCACGGGTTCGATCCGCTGGTGACCGGAGCCATCCTGGCGACCCTCGCGATCGGCACCCTCAGCTCGGGTGGGGCGGCCCGGCACGTGTCGGCCGCGATCGGAGCCACCTGGGTGGTCCGCCTTGGCATGGTGCTCGAGATCGTGGGCATCGTGGTCATCGGTGCAACCGTTTCGGTGACGCGCAGCCCCTGGTGGTTGGTCGTGGGCCTGATCGTCTACGGCCTCGGCGTGGGGTTCGCGACGGCCCAGCTGACCAATGTGGTGCTCGAGGACGTTCCCGACGAGAGCTCGGGGCAGGCCTCCGCCATGACCTCGACGTTCCGTCAGGTCGGGTCAGCGCTCGGGGCGGCCTGCCTCGGTGCGGTGCTGTTCGGATCCCTGGGTCTGAATCTGTCGAGCGCCCTGGAGAGCGAACAGGATCTGCCGAGCGCTCAGGCCGACAGGATCGCGACCGCTGTGCGCGAATCGGCCGGTCAGGCCATCACGAAGCTCGACGAGGTTCCGGAACTCGCTCCGGAGGCCGACGACTCCAAGGTGGCATTCACCGAGGCCACCCGGACCACGGCCTGGGTGGCTGCGGCCTTCGTGTTCCTCGGTCTGTTGGTGAGCTTCGGTCTGCCCACCTCGACCCGCGGACCAGAAGAGCCGGTCGGGGCCCGAACGGCCGGTCGGGACGCTTCAGCCGAGCCCTAGTGCAGCCGAGCCCTGGTGCAGCCGGGTACCGGTTCAGCCGAGGACCGGTTCAGCCGAGTACCAGTTCAGCCAGGGTCCGCATCTGCTCCGGGGTGCCTGGGTACATGGTGACGGTGGTGACCGGGCTGTCGCGCCACACCTCCAGGCGCTCCGCAATCCGCTCCTTGGGCCCGACGAGGGAGATCTCGTCCGCGAACTCGGTGGGCACGACGCCCACAGCCTCGTCCTTGCGGCCCTCCATGAACAGGTCCTGGATCCGCATGGCCTCCTCCTCGAAGCCCATGCGCGCCATCAGGTCGGTGTGGAAGTTCTTGCCCTTGGCGCCCATGCCCCCGATGTAGAAGGCGAGCATCGCCTTCACCGGAGCCAGCGCAGCCTCGATGTCGTCGCTGACGGTCATGTTGGCCATCGCCACCACCTCGAAGTCGTCCTTGGCCCCCGAGAGCTGCTCGGCGTACACCTCCTGGCGGAACGGTGAGTAGTACAGCGGAATCCAACCATCCGCGATCTCGGCGGTCATGGTCACGTTCTTGGGACCCTCTGCCCCGAGGAAGATCGGGATCTCCCGGCGCAAGGGATGCGTGATCGACTTGAGCGGCTTGCCCAGGCCCATCGAACCCGGACCGTGGTAGGGGTGTTGGTAGAACTCGCCGTCGAACTCCAGTGGCTCCTCGCGCGCCATCACCCGCCGGATGATCTCCACGTACTCGCGCGTGCGTGCCAGCGGCTTGCGGTACGGCTGGCCGTACCAACCCTCCACCACCTGCGGTCCCGAAGCCCCGAGGCCGAGCACCAGGCGCCCGTTGCTCAGGTGGTCGAGGGTGATCGCGTGCATCGCCGTGGCGGTCGGGGTGCGCGCCGAGAGCTGCACCACCGAGGTGCCCAGCTTGATCCGGCTGGTGTGTCCGGCCAGGTAGGCCAACGGCGAGAACACGTCGGATCCCCACGCCTCCGCGGTCCAGACCGAATCGAACCCCAGGTCCTCCGCGGCCTTCGTGGTCTCGATCAGTCCGGCTGGCGGCAACTGCCCCCAGTAGCCCCAGATGATCCCGAGTTTCAGGTCGTTTGCCATGTTCCCTTTCCCGGCGGGAACCCGGGTGCTTCGCACCGCCCCGCCTCCTCCGCAACGTGGGGACCCTGCCCCTCGGCGGCCGTGTTGGTTGTGGGTTTTTCGGAGAGCTACTTGCCCTGGAAGTTCGGTGTGCGCTTCTCCTTGAAGGCACGGGGGCCTTCCTTGGCGTCCTCGGAAGCAAACACGTCCCAGCCGTAGGTGAACTCGTGCTCGAGCGCCTCGGTCTCGGTCATGCCGTTGGTCTCGCGCAGCGTCCGAAGGATGGCGCTCACCGCGAGCGGACCGTTGCTGCAGATGCGCTGGCCGATCTCGATCGCCTTGCCGAGGGCAGCTCCGTCGTCGACCACGTGGCCGATCAGCCCCAGTTCCAGTGCCCGTTCGGCCGACACGTGGTCGCCGGTGAGGAGCAGTTCGCAGGCGACGGTCCAAGGGATCTGGCGCGGGATCCGGACCGCTGACCCACCCATGGGGTAGAGCGACCACCGGGCCTCGGAGATTCCGAACTTCGCGGCACGGCCGGCGACGCGCACCTCGGTGGCGCCCAGCAGTTCGGTGCCACCGGCGATGGCGGTGCCCTCCACCGCGGCGATGATCGGCACGTGCGGGCGCCAGCTGCGCAGCAGCGCCTTCCACGGCAGGTCGCCGTCTTCGGCGAGGCGTGCCTGAACGTCTATCTCGCTGTCGGAATCACCCTTGTGACCGCCGGCCATTTCCTTCAGGTCGGCTCCGGAACAGAAGTTCCCGCCCGATCCGGTGAGCACCAGTGCGCGGATGTCCGGATTCTCGTCGGCCTCGGTGAAGGCGTCGAAGAGGCGCACCAGCATCTCTCCGTTGATGGCGTTCTGGCGCTCCGGTCGGTTGAGCGTCACCACCAACAGGTGGCCGTCGCGTTCGGTGAGTACTGCTGGTTCGGTCAATTTTCCCCCGAGGTCCGAACCGGGCCGGTTGGTGGCCCGGAGATCCGTGCGAATCAGAACCATAGGCCGTCGTCCGCGACCGGCCCCAGTGCCGGGTGTTCGTCGGACCCGTTGGTCGGCACCGTTAGCCTCGGGCTGTGTCCAGGGTCTACATCCACGAGGTGGTCGAGGTCGACGGGACCCGGCGCGCCGACTACCAGCACCACATGACCGCCAACTGGGTTCCCGAGGCGGCCGAGCTGCGTCGCCAGAGCTGCTTCGCAGTGTTCACGCTCGTCGGTTCGACCGGTCCGTGGCCGAGGGTGATCAACATCTGGGAGTACGGATCCTGGGATGACCTGGCCCACAACTTCTCGGTCGAGCTGACCGGCAACGACCACCGGGATCCGATGCTGCAGCGCTGGTGGGCCGAGGCAGCGGCTTTCCGGAGAGGTGGCATCGATCGGATCCTCGTCGCCGAGGGACCGGGTCTCGGGACACAGGACTGGGAGTCACGTGGAGGGACCTCGGCAACCTGCTACTCCCATGAGCTGATCTCGACGGCTCCCGGCGGTGCAAAGGCGCTGGCCGACTCACTCGGCTCCGCCGGGGCAGACGTCCTGGGCCGCGAAGGGGCTGAACTGGTCGGCTTGTGGCGCACAGCCATGCGTGCCGACGACGAGGTGGTCGCGATCTGGGGCCATCCGGACTGGCAGTCCTGGCGCGACACCGAGGAGGCGTACGCATCCGGAGGCGGCTTCCGGTCCACGATGATCGAGAGCCGTCAACGCTGGCTGTTGGTCGACGCGGAGCTGTCACCGCTGCGGACGGGCCGCCAACCAGCAGCGTCCGACCGCCGACCCCTTCCGGACTAGCGGCGGTTCTTGTCGCTCCAGTCGTTGTACTGGCGCAGGAACTCATCACGGACCTCCGCAACGGCGGCCCACAGATCCTCGGACCCGTCGGTCGCCACGATGTGCGCACGACCGACGTCGCCCTCGAAGGTGACCTTCTGGTCGTTGTGGTCCCGGTCCTTGACCATCACCTCGAGGGTGACCTGGTTGGCCTCGAGGCCGGTGAGGCGATGATCGATCCGGTGAAGGATCTCGAGCACCTTCTTGTGGTCCTTGGCATGGAATCCGTGCCCGAAGATGAGGCACTTCTCGAGTGTGGCCTGGTCAGCTGGTTGGTGGCTGGTCATGCACCTGTGTCTACCAGTGCTGGAGCAGTTTCGGACACAAGGGCTCAGCCGTCATCCCGGGGCTCGTAGTCGGGTAGGCCGAGCGCCAGTGTGGGGTGGTCGATACCGCCATCGACCTCCAGTACCTTGCCGGTCACGTAGGACCCGGCTGGTGAACTCAGGTAGAGCACCGCTGCCGCGATGTCCTCGGGGGTGCCGAGGCGGCGCAGGGGAGTGTTGGCCTCCATGGTCGAGCGGAGGTCGTCGGTGAGCACGGTGGCGAGCGCGTCGGTGGCGACCGAGCCCACCGCTATCGCGTTCACGCGGATGTGGGGTGCGAGATCCATCGCGGTGATGCGGCTCATGTGGGTCATGGCCGCCTTGGCCGTCCCGTAGGCCGAGAACCCCCGGTCGGCCTTGCGGCCCGCGGCCGAACTGATGTTGACCACCGACCCGCCGCCGCGCTCCAGCATGGCCGGCACCGATGCCTTGGTCAGTTCGAACGCAGTGGTGACATTGAACGTGAATGCCTTCTCGAACGACCTGGCCGAGGTGTCCAACAGCGGCTTGGGGAACGACCCGCCCGCATTGTTGACCAGGATGTCGAGTCCTCCCAGTGCCCCGGTCGTCTGCTGCACGAGTGCGGGCATCGCATCGAGATCCATCACGTCGAACGGGATCGCCACGGCTACCCGTCCCAGCTCGCGGATCCGTTCTGCCACCGGTTCGAGGTCCTGCGGGGACCGCGATGCGATCGCCACATCGGCTCCGGCCTCGGCCAGCGCCAGGGCGCACGCCCGTCCGATCCCACGGCTGGCGCCGGTCACCAGGGCACAGCGTCCGTCGAGTGCGAACAGGTCGAGGATCCCCATCAACCACACCCCTGCCGAACGCACCGCTCACGACACAGGGGGTTCCTCGAGCGCGGGATCCCCATGGACGTGGTGCTCATCGGTCCTTCAGTGCCGGGTGGACCCTCGCCAGCAGCGGCACCAACAGTTGCTTGGGCGTGATGGTGGCCACCGCGGCGGTGACCCGGTTGGCGATACCGGGGATGACCACCGGATGGCCCTTGCCGAGGGCGTCCAGGCCCGCCCTCGCGACCGATTCGGCGGACTCCCAGACGAAGTCGGGCAGCGAGCCCTCCGCTGCGCCTTCGTCGAATCCCGCCACGTCCGCGAACTCGGTGCGCACCGGACCGGGACAGAGCGCGGTGGCACTCACCCCGGTGCCGTGTAGCTCACCGTGAAGGGAACGGGTGTAGGACAACACGAAGGCCTTGCAGGCCCCGTAGCCCGCCTGCCCCGGCAGTGGCTGGAAGCCGGCGGTCGATGCGACGTTGAGGATCCGTCCGCGTCCTCGCTCGACCATTCCGGGCAGCAGTCGGGTGCACAGATCGGTCACGGCCATCACGTCGACCTCGACCATGTTCATCTCCGCATCCGGATCGGCCTCGGCAACGGGCCCCGTGGTCGACAACCCGGCGTTGTTCACGAGGATGTGCAACTCCAGTCCACTCGACTCCACCTCGTTCACCAGGCGCTGTCGATCGGCGCGGTCGGAGAGGTCCGCCGGCACCACCTCTATGCGCACGCCGCGGTCGGTGAGTTCGTCCCGCAACTCCTCGAGACGTTCTGCGCGTCGGGCGACGAGCGTCAGCCCGTGGCCTCTCCTCGCGAGCTCGCGCGCGATCTCGGCGCCGATACCCGAGGAGGCCCCGGTGACGAGCGCTGTGCGGTTGGGTGCGGGATCGGGGAGGCCCATGACCGAACCCTAGGTCAGAGCCATCCCGAGCGTTTGAAGGTGCGGTGAAGTGCCAGGCAGATCAGCGTGACCACGGCCATCACCACGAAGTAGCCGTAGCGGGCGTCGAGTTCGGGCATGTAGTCGAAGTTCATCCCGTAGATGCCGGCCACCATCGTGGGAACGGCCGCGATAGCGACCCAGGCCGACATCTTGCGCATGTCCTCGTTCTGACGGAGGCCGACCTGGGCGAGGTTGGCCTCCAGGGCGGAGTCGAGCAGCTCCCGTTCGGTGTGGATCTGGTCGACCACCCGCTTGAGGTCGTCCTCGGTGTCGCGGAAGTAGCGGCGCAGGTCGTCGTTCACCAAGGGGTGCGCCAGTCGGGTGAGGGTCTCCATCACCCGCGACAGGGGATACACCGACTTGCGGAACTCGAGGACCTCCCGGGTGAGCTCGTAGATCCGCTGGGTGGGCATGTGCCGGTCCTCGGAGAACACAGCGGCCTCCACCTCCGCGATGTCGCTGTCGATGCCGGTGAGCACCGGCAGGTAGGCCTCGACGACGGTGTCGAGGATGGCGTGGAGGACCACGCCGGGGCCCTGCCTGAGCCACTCGGGGTCCGACTCCATGCGTCCGCGCAGGTCGTTGAGGGGGACAGCGTCGCCCCGGCGCACCACCAACACATGGCCCGGAGAGCTCATCACGGTGATCTGGCCGACCTCGAGTCGCTCCTCCTCCTCGTCGTAGCGGGCGGAGCGGAGCACGAGGGTCAGGGTCTCGCCGAACACGTCCACCTTGGGACGCTCGTGCGTGGCCTCGGCATCCTCGATCGCGAGCGGGTGGAGCCCGAAGGCCTCGGCGGCACGCTCGAGCTCCTCGCGGCTCGGGTCCTTGAGGCCCACCCACACGAACCCGTCGTCACCGCAGGCCTCAGCGAGCTGCCCGAATCCACCCTCGTCGGTGACGAGCCGACCGCCGCGGTAGGCACCCTGTCCGATGATCATCGCCGGTCCCCTCCGTCCGGGCCGTCGTCGCGTGAAGCGATCCCGGTCGAGACGTGCTCGGCCCAACCGAAGATCCCCTTGGCCATCAAGGACGTCTCGGCCGCCACACGGGCACGGTTCACCTCGGCGCGCGCTGCGTGCACCTCGGGTCCGTCCGGGTCGGCCTGCGCCGCGAGCTCCGCGAGGTGGCCGGCGAGTCGCAGCTCCCCGTCGCCGGCCAGCTCCAACGCCCGTTCGGCAAGGCGCGGGCTCCCACCGCACAGCGAGGCGAGCTCGGCCGCGAGCGCGGACTCCGGCGCCGGCTTGAGCCGGGCGGGGTTGCCGTCGAACCAGCCTCCGTAGAGCCGCCAGACGTTGTGGACGATGAACTCGGGGTCGTCGTAGATCGGCTGCATCCAGGGGCGATCGAGGAGTCCGCCAGGCACCTCGACAGAGTGGATGATCGAGTCGAGCGTCTCGCCGGCGTTCATCATCTCGAGGGTCTGTGAGGTGATCGACTCCAGCAGTTCGGCGGTGTCGCCGAGGACGGTCGCCACCGACTCGGTGCCGACGATGGGAAGCCCGTGGCCCGGCAGGAGGATCTCGGGTTCGAGCTCGGCCATCTTGCGCAACGCCGCGGCCCACTCGAGTGGGTAGCGCTGGACCTTCTGCGGGTTGCCACAGTTTGGCGCCACCCACATGATCAGGTCGCCGGTGCACAGAACGCGACGCTGTGGCATCCACACCCAGGTGTGGTCGTCCGTCTCACCCTTGTCGTGGTTCAGTTCCAGGTCCGTCGCCCCGAGGGAGAAGGCGGTCGACTCCCTGAACGTCGTGTCGGGATAGCGGAAGTCGCTGGGGAACAGCGCTGCAGCGAGTCTGAACTGTCGCTGGTTGATGGTCCCGTTGTAGCCGTTGGTCAGCTGGTAGCGATCGAATCGCTTGGCCACCGCCTCGTGTGAGATCACTTCGACGCCAGGAGCCCCGTCCTCGGCCTCGAAGAGCGGCACGCCGAAGCAGTGGTCGATGTGACCATGGGTGTAGACCGCGCGTCGCAGGGGAGCACTGGTGTGGGTTCGCACGATCTCGTGGATCTGGCGGGCGTGGATGACCCCGCCCGCGTCGACCAGTGCGAGTTCCCCGTCCTCGTGCAGCGCCGTGACGTTGGCGAACGATTCGATGAACAACAGGCCGTCGCCCAGGTCCAGGCCCTGGCTCTGGGCCCCGATCGAGACCGGGTGGTGGTCATCGACCGAGAGCCGGCCGCTGAGGAGTCCGTCGGAGATGTCGAGCAGGTCGCGATTCAATTTCAACTCCAGGTGTTTGCTTCGGAGTTCGACGCTACGGCAGCCACGGGTTGCCGAGGCGCTAAATTGCCAAGCGATGTTGACTCGCCGTGAGTCATGGCGGATCTTCGTCGCCTCGGAGCAGCCCCGGGTTCGCCGCGCCAGCGACGCCGTCGTGGCGGTGGTGTCGCTGGCCTGGCTCGCAGTGCTGGGGTTGCTGTCGATCCCGAGCCCGCAAGCCGAGAAGTCGCTGGCAGAGGTGCTCTCGCTGCCGCCCGGCTGGTTCGACTTCCTCTGGCGACTGCTGATCATCGGCCTGATGATCTGGCCAGCGGTCATAGCGTTGGCCTGCGCAGCCACCCGCCGTTGGGCGGAGCTGCGCGATGTCGTTCTGGCCGCTCTGTTGGGATCGGCTGCCGGGCTGGTCAGCAACCGCGTGGTCAGCGGCAGTTGGGACTCGGGACTGGTTCTGTTCGGAGCCGATCCCGTTCGGTCCTATCCGGTGGTGGTCGTCGGCCTGGCCGCCGCGGTGATAGCGGTGGCACGACCGCACCTGACGCGCCCGTACCGCCGCCTCGGCTCCCTGACGCTCTCCGGTGGGGTCCTGGGGATGTTGCTGATGGGTTCGACGCTTCCCATCGGGGCCCTGATCGGTCTACTGGTCGGATCACTCAGCGCTGCCTGCATCCATCTCGCCCTGGGCACACAGGACGGCGTCCCCTCCCGTGCTGAAGCCGCTGCAACCGTGGCAGCTCTGGGCTCCGATGTCGTGGGTCTGCAGCCGGCGCGCCGCCAGGACGCAGGCGTGTATGTGTTCGACGGCACCAGCAGCGACGGTGAAGCCGTCAGCGTCCGCCTCTACGGCCGGGATGCACGCGACACCCAGCTGCTCTCGACCATCTGGAGGGCGCTCTGGTACCGCGCCGGCTCTGCGCCAGCGCTGGGTCGTTCGCATCGGGCCGAGCACGAGGCATTCGTGACCCTCCGACTGCGGGACTGCGGCGTTCCTGCACCGGCGGTGCTGGCTGCGGGCGGACTCGACGCCGGCGACGCCGCGGTGGTTCTGTCCGGACGCGGTGTCTTCTTCGAGGATGTGGCTTCGCGGCCGGGCGCTGAGGCGCCTGACGATCTGGCGGTCGGCGAACAAGACATCCGGGACTGCTGGCGGCTCCTGTCCGCGGTGCACGACTGCGGATTGGCGGTAGGTGAACTGGGACCCTCCACGTTCATGTTGAGGAGTTCGGAACCGCCTGCGGAGCAGGTCGCCGGGGGCCGCGTCATGCTCGATCAGCTGGTCGGAGCGACGAGTGCCCCCAGCGACGCAGATCTGCGCAGCGACGAGGCCCGCCTGCTCGTCATGTCGGCGCTCCTGCTCGAGAGCGACGCCGACGATGACGTCAGAACCGACATCTCGGCTGACGATGGCGCTGACGACGTTGGGGACGGAGGCTCCGGCGATGCCCCACGCGCGGACCCCGAGAACGACCTTCCGGCCCCGGCCCGGTTCCGCCGGGTGATCGAGCTCGCGCACGACGAGCTGGGCACCGAGGCGCTCACATCCCTGCTCGGGTATCTGCAGCCCGCAGCCCTGGGGTCCCAGCTCCGCAGCGACCTTCATGGCCGCAAGGTGAAGGTGGCCGATCTGCGCGCCGAGGTGGCCACCCACCTGGGGGTCGAGGAGCCCGAGATCGCGAAGCTCCGCCGGGTCTCGCTCGCATCGGTGGTCAAGCTGGTGGTGATAGCGGCTCTGGCCTACCTGCTGGTGACGCGCTTGGCCGAGGTCGACTTCTCGGAGATCGTCTCGGAGTTCGCGGGCGCCGACTGGACCTGGATCGTGGTGGCGCTCGTGCTGGGCCAGATGGCGATCGCGAGCCAGTCGGTGGTGACCCAGGGTGCTGCGCCCCAGCGTGTCGCCTATGGCCCGCTGGTGCTGTTGCAGTTCGCGGTCGCGTTCATCATGCTCGCCGTGCCGTCGTCGGCTGCTCGCATCGCCATGGTGGTGCGCTTCTTCCAGCGCCAGGGCGTGCCGGCATCGGCCGCGGTGTCGATCTCGTTGCTAGACAGCTTCACGGGTTTCCTCGTGCAGGTGGCGGTGCTCGTGATCACCCTCGTGTTCGGCGTGGGTGGTGTCCAGTTGCACCTCAGTGGCACCGGCAGCTCTGTCAACACGTCGAATCTGGTGACCGCGCTGGTGGTCCTGGCCGTGGTCGCGGTGCTGGCCGTGCTGATCGCAGCGTTTCTGCGTCGAACCCGTGAGTGGGTCCTCGCCAAGGTGCGGGAACCGGTCTCGGAGATGTGGTCGATCGCCAAGGGTGTGAGGACCCCCCGAAGGTTGCTGCAGCTCTTCGGTGGCAACTTCGTGACCGAGTTGCTCTTCGGGCTCTGCCTGGGCGCGTCGGCGCTGGCGTTCGGTGGTGCCAGTTCGGGTCTCGCCGGCGCGATGGTGGTGTACATCGCGGCTGCGCTGTTCGGCGGTTTCATGCCGGTTCCGGGCGGAGTCGGAGTGATGGAAGCGGCGCTCACCGCCGGGCTCAGCGCGCTCGGCATGGACTCCGGCGCAGCATTGGGAGCTGCCCTGGCGTTCCGTGCGATCACCTTCTACCTGCCGCCCGTCTGGGGTGCAGCTGCAACCGGATGGCTTCGCCGCCAGGGCGACCTCTGAGCTCACCGCTCAGGCGAGCCGTTTCAGGGCACACCAAGTACCCACACCGGCACGGCTCTGCGTGCCGGTCGTCTCGAAGGGCAGTGCAGCGAGCACATCGTCGGTGCTGAGGTGGATCGGTGTTCGCTCGCCACTCGAGTTCACCCACAGCAGGACACCTCCGGGTGCCAACACCCGGTCGATCTCCTGGGGGAACAGGAAGCAGTTGATGAGCACCACCCCCAGCAGGGATCCATCGGTCACCGGCAACATGCTGCCGTCGGCGAGTATCCGTGTGGCAGCACTGGGGTGTGCAAGGCGCTGCATCTCCTCTGACAACTCCACCGCGAGAGTCGATCCGAAGCGGGCGCTGATCGCCCCCGAGTAGGTGCCCAGGCCGGAGCCGATCTCTGCTGCAACCCCCGACCGTGCTGCGCTCGGATCGATGAGTGGGTCCGCTCCGCGTTCGAGGGCGTCGTTGACCACCGCCAGGCGTTCGGGTGATTCGCGGGTGTGCCATTCGTCCGCCAGCGAGTCGAAGACGCCACGGACCGTTTCAGCAGCGCCCTTGTCCCACGCTCCTCCCTGGAGCCCCGCTGCGCGGCGGGTCATGATCCGCATCGGGTGATCGGCATTCGCGCCGACCGATGGTGTGTGGCCCCGGATCTCCAACGGCGGAAGGGTCGCGATGTCGGTCATTGCCCACACCCTAGGGACCGTCGGCGGTGTTGATCGGTGGCCGAGGTGTGTTCAGCTCGGTGAAGGCGCGGCGAGCAGGTCCGCGCAGTGTGATGACCGGTTGCCGGCGGTGGCGGCGCGCATGCGTGCGCGGGTCACGTAGCGGTGCGCGCTGTGTTCGTAGGTGAAGCCGATCCCACCGTGGTTCTGCACGTTGGTCTCCGCGTTCGTGACGGCCGCGTCGGTGGCGACCAGTCGGGCCGACTCCGCCTGGAAGGTCGCATCGTCGTGGCCGCCGGCCACCGCGAGGGCGGCGAGTCGCGTGAGCTGGAGTGCGGCATCGGCCCTGACCGCCATGTCGGCGCAGCGGTGCTTGACCGCCTGGAAGGAGCCGACCGGGCGGCCGAACTGTTCGCGGTCCTTCGCGTACTCGACGGACTGATCGGTGGTGGCGGCCGCCATACCCGCGAGCTCGGCGGCGGTCAGCACGGTGGCGCGGAGCGCGACCAGCTCGTCGTTGACGTCACACACCACTCGTTCGCCCGAGAGATCGACCGCTGCCACCGCCAGCGGCACCAGGGGGTCGAACGAGGTGTCTGCGCTGAACTCGAGTCCCTCTGCGTTGACCAGGATGGCGGACGCACCGTCGAGTACCAACAGGAGGTCGGCCCCACCGAAATCGGTGACCCGCAGCCGCGTCGTGCTCTCGCCGCCGGGTGCCGCACCGCCCGAGAGTGCCCCCGCGGTGCTGACCGGGGTGGCCTCGACCTCGGCCAGCGCGACCCGCGCGGTGCCTCCGAGGATCGCAGCCACCAGGTCGGACTCGCCCGCCGCTGCAGCCACATGGGCGGCCAGGACGGTCGCCAGGAAGGGTCCCGGTGTGGCGTGGCGACCCAGTTGCTCGAACAGCAGCACTTCTTCGGGCAGTCCGTACCCGACGCCACCATCGGCTTCCGAGAGCCCGAGGGCGAACCAGCCCAGCTCGGCGCAGCGTTGCCAGATGTCACCGTCGAGCACGGAGGCCGACCAGTCGCGCTCCGCCAGGTCGTTCAGCTCGAAGTCGGCCGCGAGCTGGGTGCGTACCGTGTTGGTGATCTCGTTCTGTTCGTCTGTGGGGAGCAGGTCCATCTCGGTCCGTTTCTTTGCTCGGCTGGGAGTCTCGGTGGGCTTCTACGGGTGCAGGACGACCGGGGCGATGCGATTCGGCCCCGCCCTCACCATCGGGTTCGTGAGCGGTCCGTCATTGTGGAACCTTCGGTTCCCTGGGGAGACCGAGCACCCGCTCGCCGACGATGTTGCGTTGGATGTCGGTGGTGCCGCCGCCGATCGTGTAGGCGAACGACTGCAGGTACGGACCCGTCCAGGTGCCCTCTCCGTCGACCGGGGTGAGGCGCATGGCCTCGGCGCCGATGATGTCGAGTGCGAGTCGGTACACACGCTGGTGGAGCTCTCCGTGGAAGAGCCTGATCATGGAACCCTCGGGACCGGGCATGCCTGTGCGCGCGGTGCGCGAGATCCCCGCGATGGTCATGGCACGCAGCGCTGCCACCTCGGCCCGGGCGGTGGCCAGACGTCGGGCGATCTCGTCGTCGTGGATCATCGCCCTGCCCGACGCATCCGAGCGGATCCGGGCCTCGTCGATCAGCTCCTCGACCGTCGCGGCCAGCTCGACCTGATCGGCCATGAAGGCGGTGCCACGTTCGAAGCTCAGGGTCGACATGGCGACGCGCCAACCCTCGTTGATCTCGCCCACGACATTGCTGAGGGGGATCCGCACCTCGTCGTAGAACACCTCGCAGAAGTCGGTCACGTGGCTCATGGTGCGGATCTCGCGGATCTCGATCCCGGGGCTGTTCATGTCGCAGATGACCCATGAGATGCCCTTGTGCTTGGGGGCATCGGGGTCGGTGCGCACGAGGAGCTCCTGCAGGTCGGCCACGTGGGCATACGAGGTCCAGGTCTTCTGGCCGGTGACCACCAGTTCGTCGCCGTCGATGACCGCCTTGGTGCTCAGTCCGGCGAGGTCACTTCCCGCTCCGGGTTCGGAGAAACCCTGGCACCAGACCACCTCGCCCCGCAGGATGCGCGGGAGGTGCTCGGCCTTCTGGTCCTCGGAGCCCTTGACGATCAGCGTCGGGCCGCCGTGGTTGTTGCCCACGAACGTGCACGAGTTGTTGAGCGTGAACGGGGGATCCGCAGATGCGAACTCCTCGTACCAGATCATCTGCTGGATGTCCGAGAGGCCCCGTCCGCCGTACTCGGTGGGCCAGTTGATGCCGGCCCAACCGCCTTCGTAGAGCGTGTGCTGCCAGGCGAGGTCGAACTCGCGCATCTCGGCGCCCTCGGGAGGACGCTCCTCGCTGGGCAGGTGCTCCCTGAGCCAGGTGCGGGCCTCCTCCCGGAACGCCTGTTCCTCCACCGAGAGTTCGAGATTCATGGGCCCGAAGCTATCGCGGGCCCTGACGGGTCGTCAGATACAGGAAACGGCAACGGCCCCGGCCATCGCGTGGACGATGGCCGGGGCCGGAATACCGCACGAACAGGTCGCGGACTCGGTTCACTGTGGAATCAGCTCACCGAGGTAGTGCTCTCGTCAACAGTGCTGTCTGACGAACAGTGCTGTGGGTCAGGAACCGTCGCAAGCTCCACCGACCGAGGTGAGCCACGGGGTGGCGTTCACCTGGGCGTTGGTGATCGGTCCCTGCAGGATGTCGTTGGTCCCACCGGGGCCCGCAGCGTCGTCGAACCAGTTGCAGGTGGCGTCCAACGGCCCTGTGCTCACCGCTGGGGTGTAGGTGCCGAAGTTCGGGTTGAACCGGATGGCGTAGTTGCCGGAGCCGACGAACGCGTTGTTGTTGATCTGCAGACCGTCGACGACGCCGCCGCCCACGAACCAACCATCGGTGCCTTCGCTGGCGCCGCGCACGCACTGCGAGGTGTCGAGGTAGGTCGTGATGTTCACGCCAGCGTTGTTGTTGGCGAACAGGTTGCCCGAGATCACGTTGTCCTGCTGGCTCCACTTCTTGCAGAGCTGCATGTAGACACCGGTGCTGAATCCGGAGAACGTGTTGTTGGTCACCTGGTTGGAGTCGTTGGTGATGGTGATTCCGGCTGGTGTCGAGGCGATCAGGTCACGACCTGTCGCATCCACGTTGTTCCCGTCGACCACGACGCCGGGCATGGTGTGCTGCCCGGTGTTCTGACCGATCGACATCGCGCGGGATGTGATTCCGCTGAAGTCGTTTCGTGAGATCGACGCCGACAGGACCGGGAAGGCCGCGTCGGACTGGATCACGTTCACGGGACGACGCCAGTTGACGAACGTGTTGTCCTCGATCTCAACGGCGCCGGACTTCACGAACACCGCATAGTCACCCATGTCGGTGCAGGTGTACCCACAGGTGGGTACGTAGGTGTGGGCACCGGTGAAGAGGTTGTTCACGATCCTCACCTCGGGCCCGCCGAACACCTGGATTATTCCGGTGGCGTTCGTGAGCAGCGCGGGGTCGCTCGTCGGGTCGATCTCGAAACCGTCGACGGTGAGGTCCTGGTAGCTCGTGTTGGTGGTGCCACTGCGGAACCCCTGCACGGTCGTCTCGGCCTCGCGTGCCAGAGCGTCGACCCCAGCGGTGAGGCCGGAGTTGGCGCCGTGGAACTGCAGCGACTTGTCGGGATTGACCATCTCCGGGTAGTCGCCTGCCTCGACGTACACGGAGTCCCCCCCGAGTGCCTGAGACACGGCGTAGCCGATCGAGGCGCACTTGGCGGTGCTGTCGGAGCAGTCGCCGGCATCAGCACCGGTCGTTGCCACGTAGCGTCCGGCGGGGTCGTCGGTGACTGTGACCCCGATGGTGGAGTCGACGGCGCTGGCACCGTCATCGTCGGTGACGGTGAGCGTCACGGCGTAGACGCCCGACACGTCGTAGATGTGACTGGCCGATGGATCGGTGGACGTGTTGCCGTCACCGAAGTCCCATTCGTAGGACACGATCGTGCCGTCGGAGTCTGTTGACCCCGCGGAACCGAACACTGTCCGCTGTCCGGTCACCGATGCCGACGGCCCTGTGGCCGCGGCGGTGGGTGCGGTGTTCGTACCCCCGGTCGGTGGTGGAGTACATGCTGCTGCTCCGAGCGCTAGCGCCGCGCAGGCAGCAGCAAAGGATGCTGCTCTTCTCATGTGTTTCGCCCCTCAGGTGTGCATCGCTGACTGCGGTAGCCAGCCGCGTGGCGAGTCTTCCATCAAGCACCAGATGGCACAAGGGGGTCTCAGAACCCTTGGGAACAAAGGGCTCTGGGCCTTTCGGCCTACGGAAGCCGTGTGTTGGCACCAGCGCTGTGGGTCAGTCGAGTGGGCCGAGCACGCAGGTGACGCGGTTGACGTTCTCGCCCGCCTGGCCGCGTGCGGTCCAGAGGACGTCGTCGCCCGGTCCCCCAGCTACGTCCACAGCCGCGCGGTCGACCTCGACGCCGGTGTCGGCATCGTCGAAGCGGATCGACAGGGTCTGGTCGATCTCGTCGTCGGAGCTGACAGTCCCCGATGCGGTCAGGGTGCCGTCGGGGTCGATGCGGCATTCGTCCACGGTTCCGCTCACCGAACCGGAGTTGATCAGGGCGCTCACTCCGAGGAAGGAACCGGCCGCGACCAGCAGCGCGATCAGCACCCCGATGACCACCTTGATGCCGGCGCCGCCGCCCTTGGTTTTGGATGGAGGGGGGGCCTGGGTGCCCCACGCCGCCGTTTGTGGCTGCTGGTAGCCCGGTGCCGATTGGTAGCCCGGTGCCTGTTGGTAGCCCGGTGGCTGTCCGGCGCCCTGGCCGTACGGACCGGGACCCGGCTGGCCCTGCCATCCCGCCGGTGGCTGCTGTTGGGTCCACCCTCCCACCGGAACGGTTGGTCCGACCGCGGTCGGCGGTCCGCTCGGCAGACCACCAGCGGTCTGCCCCTGAGGGGCCTGCGCCTGATTGGGCGGATAGGACTGACCCGGATAGGGCTGGCCCGGATAGGGCTGGCCCGGATTGGGCTGGCCCGGATAGGGCTGCGCCGGGTACTGCGGGTTCTGCCCGGGCGGCTGGGCATAGGGCTCGACCGCCTGCGTCGGAGGCTGCCAACCCGGCTGGACGGGTGCCGGCGGTGGGGTGGCAGCCGAAGCCGGTGGGACGAAGGTGGTTGGTTCCCCATCGGGTGGGCCCTCGGGGTCGGGAACCACGTAGCGGGCATCCCCGCGTGCGGTTTCCCCGGCACCCGGATCCACACCCCGCTCGTCGTCTGCTTCGCCGACTCCGTCCGATTCGTCGCTCATCGCTCCGTGTCCATCTGTGTGGGTGTGGTTCGCTTCGTGGGTCGGAGCGTAGCCCTGCGGAGGGGGTTCCACCGGCGGGGGTCGAGTGCCTTGTACGGTCGGGGTTCATCGAAAAGCGAACCTTCGTCCTCGACACGTCGGTGCTGCTGGCAGACCCCGCAGCTCTGTCGAAATTCGCCGAACACGAGGTGGTTGTCCCCCTCGTCGTACTGACCGAACTGGAGGACAAGCGGGCCCATCCCGAACTCGGATGGTCGGCGCGTGAGTCACTCCGCAGGCTCGAGGACCTGAGGATCGAACACTCGACCCTCACGGAACCGATCCCGGTCAACGAGGCGGGTGGCACGGTTCGTGTGGAGCTCAACAACGTGGACACGTCCTCGTTGCCGATGGCCTTCGCTAACGACACCAACGACCATCGGATCCTCGCGGTCGCCCGCAACCTGGCCGACAAGGGCCTCGACGTGGTGCTCGTGTCCAAGGACCTGCCCCTGCGGCTCAAGGCTGCCGTGGTGGATCTGGATGCAGATGAGTACCGCCACGAGTTGTCCGAACTCGAGGGGTGGACCGGGATCGTGCAGGCGCAGGTCGCCTCGACGGTCACCGAGTCGCTCTACCGGGACCGCACCTGCCCGCTGCCCGAGGGGCTCGACGTTCCGCTCAACACCGGGCTCACCCTGCGCAGCCCGGGCGGCTCCGCTCTCGCCCGGTTGCGGGCCGATGGCCGTCTCCACCTGGTGGATGGCGACCGGCCGGTGTTCGATCTCCGGGGTCGATCAGCTGAGCAACGGGTGGCCCTCGACCTGCTGTCGGATCCGACGGTCGGGATCGTCTCGCTCGGTGGCCCGGCCGGCACGGGCAAGTCGGTGCTCGCTCTTGCGGCGGGTCTGGAGGCGGTTCTCGAACAGCGCAGCCACCGCCGGGTCATCGTGTTCCGGCCTCTCTACGCCGTGGGCGGACAGGAACTCGGGTACCTGCCCGGCAACGAGTCCGACAAGATGAACCCCTGGGCGGCCGCGGTGGTCGATGCGCTCGAGTCGATCGCGGGCCCAGAGGTGATCGAGGAGGTCCTGGCCAGGGATCTGTTGGAGGTCCTGCCGCTGACCCACATCCGCGGTCGGACCCTCACCGACAGTTTCGTGATCGTCGACGAGGCACAGAACCTGGAGCGGATGGTGCTGCTCACCGCCTTGTCGCGGATCGGTCAGGGCTCGCGCGTGGTCCTCACCCACGACGTGGCCCAGCGCGACAACCTGCGGGTGGGGCGGCGCGACGGCATCGCCTCGGTGGTCTCGCTGTTGTGCGGCAATCCGCTGTTCGGCCACGTGTCGCTCTCCCGTTCAGAACGCAGCGCCGTCGCGGCTGCCGTGAGCGAGTTGCTCGACCTCGACTGAGCAGGCCTCAGAGCAGGCCGAAGGTGACCACCGCTGCCACGAGGCAGACCGCGCCGACGAAGTCGACCGATGCCGTCACCACGGGTATGCCGACGGAGTCGGGATCCAGGTCCACCCGCCAGGCGGCGATCGTGCCGTAGTAGGCGAGTGCCACCACGAACGCCATTGTCACCAGTCCCGCGGTCAGCGAGACCGCCAGCATCCAGCCCACACCCGGCGAGTCCTGTGACAACAGCATCGCCACCAGTTGGGCGCCGAGAGCGTTCACCACGTAGATGGGCACGGCGAGTCCCAACACCAGCGACGCGTCCTCGAGCACCGTGCGGCCGGGAACGAATGTGGGTTCCACCAGGCCGAGGTGCAAATTGGTGCTGATGCGGCTGGACAGTATTCCTCCGAGCGATCCCGCTGAGCTCACGAACGCGGGTTGGAGCACCAGCAGGGCCGGGAGCGCCGCGAACAGCGCCAGGCGCTTCTCGACGGCCACACCGGCGAGGGTCGAGAGCACCAGAGCCATCGTGAGGACGGGGATCGACTCGATCACGATGCGGCGGAAGTCCTCGAGCTTGGATCGCAGGCTCAACACCAGGACCACCAGCGAGAACACCACGAGAGCTCCGGCGAACCAGAGCGTCCAGGTGCCCGTGCCCACCAGTAGCGAAGCCAGGAAGAGGCACGGGATCGTGACCACGTCGCCGAGTGTCGAAACGCTCGGCGCCACCAGGTTGTCGAGGTCCCAGTCCCTCCGCACGGCCACCACGGCGAGCAGCACCGACGCGCCGAGGACCACCAGGGATGCGAGCACCCCGGCCACGAGGCTGATGAGCACCAGCTCGAGGACGCCGATCGCGTTCTCCACCCCGAAGGCCAGCGCCACCACGCGGGCCACCACGGCCAACACCAGCGACATCACCACGGTGAGCGACATGGTGGCCAGCACGTTCTGACCGAACAGGGTCTCGCGGCGCAGTACCGGTGTGAACGAGCCAGCGTGCACTGCGGTGGAGATCCGGTTCCCGAAGGTGCTGAAGATGTTGCCCCGGAGGCCGATCGCAGCCGGGACCATGACCAGGAGCCCGGGCAGTTCCTCGAACGTGCCGACGATCGCGCCCAGGAATGCTCCGGCCGCGAGGCTCGTCACCGAGTTGATGGCGAGTGCGACGAGGCTCTGGCGCGTCGCTTCGCCGGTCGGACCCAGAAGGTCGACCAGTCGTCGACCCCACTGGAGGGGCCCCAGATGCGAAAACGTTGTGCGTCGGGCCACAGATCTCTCGGACGCTCGAAAGCCGATACTCAGGTGGTCCGTTCGGCTGCCCCTCGGCGCCTCTCGGCCAATCGAGCGTAACCCAGCGCCCCCGTGGTCCCGGTGGACGCCGTGGAGCTCGGGTGCAGAGTCGACCGGGTGCCTCGCAGCCGGTCAGCTCTCCCGGTCCTCGGTGGCGGGGTCGGGCAGTACCGGCATCTCGATCGGGGATCGGCCGAGCAGGCTTCCCCTGGTCAGCGCCTCTCCGCCGAAGCGTTCCCTCACCGCGTCGAGTGTCGAGTCCAGCTCGTTGCGATCCCGTCCGGAGAAGTCGAACCCGAGCTGTACCGCGTTCTGTTCGGAGAGGTTCGCGGCGGTGAACCCGAGCAGCCCCAGCCCGACGGGTTCGATCCTCGGCCAGGCGATCGAGAGCAGCTCGCGTGCCGAGCGGAGCATCACCGCAGTGTCGTCGGTCGGGTGATCCAGCGTCTGGGACATCGTGTGGGATGCCATGTCCTGGTCGCGCCAGCGGATCTCGATGGTGCGGGCGATGCGTTCCCCGTCGCGCAGACGTCTGCTCACCCGTTCCACAAGTTCGACCAGCAGCACGTCGGCCTCCGGTCGGCCGACGCTGCGGCGCCCCAGCGCCTGTTGTGCGCCTACGGACTTGCGTCGCCGTCCGACGGTGACCGATCGGGCATCACGGTTGTGTGCCAGGGCATGAAGGTGTGAGCCGTGCGAGCGTCCGAGCCAGCTCTGGAGCATCTCCTCGGGCACCGCGGCCAGCTCTCCCACAGTGGTCACCCCCCGCGATTCGAGCCGGGTCTCGGTGGCCGGCCCGACCCCCCAGATCGCACGCACCGGCAGCGGCCACAGAAAGTCGAGTTCCTCTCCGGCAGGCACCGCGAGCAGGCCGTTGGGTTTGCCCCTGGCGCTCGCGATCTTCGCCAGGAACTTCGTGGATGCCACCCCCACACTCAACGGCAGCCCGACCTCAACGCGGACGCGTTCGCGCAGCTCCGCAGCGATCTGCACCGGCGTGCCGCTGCTGCGGTGAAGTCCGCTCACGTCGAGGAACGCCTCGTCGATGCTGAGCCCCTCCACCAGCGGAGTCGTGTCGCGGAAGACCGCGAAGACCGCGGCGCTGGCCTGGGAGTAGGCGGCCATCCGTGGTGGCACGACCAGCGCTTCGGGGCAGAGCCTGCGGGCCTCCCCACCGTTCATCGCGGTGCGTACCCCCTTGGCCCGAGCCTCGTAGCTGGCGGCCAGGACCACGCCCTCGCCCACGATCAGGGGGCGGTCCGCGAGCGCGGGGTCGTCGCGTTGCTCAACCGATGCGTAGAACGCGTCGAGATCGGCGTGCAGGTACCTGCTGTCTCTCGTGGTCTGCTCGGACGCCGTGGCCATCGAACTGATGTTCCCCCATCGAGGAGTCGGATGCAACGGAAGTCGGATGCAGGGAAGTCGGATGCAGGGAAGTCGGATGCAACGGAAGTCGGATGCAGGAGATCAATCGACCGAACGCTGGTCCGCTCCGGGTCGTGTGGCACCTGAATCGATGTCTTCGGTGAGCCAGTCGAAGGTCTCCGCCGCGATGCTCGGCGCCAGAGTGATTCCGCGCTGTCCGGTGCCGGTGATGAGTGTCACGGTCGGGCCCAGATCCTCCCGGATCCACAGCCGGCCACCGGTGGGCAGGCGAACCTCGCCGTCCCACTGACGAACCACCGGTGGCATCGGGGATCCGAGGATCTCGGTCATCCGCGCCGTCAACAGCTCCAGCGGGCGACGGTCGATCCCGAAATCGAACGGCTCCTCCTGTTGTCGCACCTCGCCGAAGGTGAGCGAACCGTTTGCGCGCTGGACGCAGGTGAGCGCGATCTCCTGGTCGCCGATCAACGACGCCGCTGGGCTCGGTGGGAGAAACCCGTCGAGTGAGCCGTCGGCGGCGATACCGCAATACAGGAGTGCAGCCGGTTCAGAAACCGGTGTCGGCAGCTCGAGTCCGCAGCGTTCGGTCTGGGCCAGCTGCAGCCTGACCGTGCGGATCTGGGCGGGGCGCCCGATCGCAGACATGGTCAGGTCCGAGTCCGAACCGGTGCACAGCACCACCAGATCGCCACGGTGCACCCGGCCGTTGGCATCCTCGATCGAGTCACCGCCCACGTCCCGGATCTTCGTACCTCCGTGGAACCGGTAGCCGGAGTGATCCGAGAGCCGCCGGTGCAGCTGCTCCAGGAGGAGCCGGGGTTGCACCACGATGTCCAGACCTGAGTGCAGCGAACCGGTCACCCGGCCCGCCAGCGCAGGGTTCACCGCTCGGGTGCCCTCGACGTCGAGGACCGACCAGCCCCGCTCCGGGGCATCGGGCCGGCTACCCAGCATCTCCAGCAGAGCGAGCTCGTTGTCGTCGCGGGCTATGACCAGCGAGCCCGTCGGTGAAGCCACCGCGGATCCGACCCCCAGCGCCTGCCAGCGCTCGGCTGCGTCACGCGCCGCTCGGAGCTCCACTCCCGAAGCGGCTCTGGAGAAGTGCAGCGTGCCGGGGCTCCGCGGCGTGGCGTCGCGCGGCTCGGCGGAGGCTTCGAAGTGTTCCACGTCGAAGCCGCGGGCGATGGCCTCGAGGGCATGGGTGATGCCGACGATTCCACCGCCGACGATCAGGACCTTGGCCACCGGGCGAGGGTAGTGGGCCGCACGCATTCCTGTGGCGGCCGGAGCGACGTTATGTTGGCCCGATGCCCATGCCCTCCGATATCGGCGTCATCGACACGATGATGGATCTCCCCTTCACCGACGTCGCATCCACCTACGAGTTCCTCAGCCCCAATCTGCGGGACCGCGAGAGCGCAGAGGACTTCGAGTTCCCGGTGGAGTACATGTTCAAGGATGTGCCCAAGGCGGCCACCGAGGACCCGGTGGCGCACACCGTGGCGCTCATGGACCACCACGGGATCGATCGTGCACTGATCGGAGCGGGCTCGGAGAACGGGCGCAGGGCGCTCGAGCAGCATCCCGACCGGTTCCTGCCCTCGATCGGTGTCGACCCCAACGAGGGCATGCGCGCGGTGGAACAGATCGTCGAGGCACACGAGAGCACCGGGCTCGCAGCGCTGGCCGGGTTCCCCGCGGGATGCAATCCGCAGGTGCCGATCAACGACAAGCGTTGGTATCCGGTGTACGCGAAGTGCTCCGAGCTCGGAGTGCCGATCTTCATGTGCGTCGGCGTGCCCGGGCCCCGGGTGCCAATGGCCTCCCAGAAGGTGGAGCTCCTCGACGAGGTCTGCTGGTTCTTCCCCGAGCTCACCATCGTCATGCGCCACGGCGCAGAACCGTGGGAGGAGCTCGCGGTGAAGCTCATGCTGAAGTGGCCGAACCTCTACTACTCGACCTCCGCTTTTGCCCCCAAGTACTACCCCAGGGCGATCATCGACTACGCCAACACCCGTGGGGCCGACAAGGTGATGTACGGCGGCTACTTCCCGATGGGCCTCACCCTGGAGCGGATCTTCTCCGAGCTACCCGATGTGCCCCTCCGGGACGAGGTCTGGCCCAAGTTCCTCAGGCACAACGCAGCACGGGTCCTCGGCATCTAGAACGCCCGGGGCGGCACTAGGGTGCGCGGACCGGGACCATCCCACCGGGGGTGTCCGCTATCGGGGAGCACCAATGAGGGCATTGATCGGTACCGACGGATCCGACGAGGCCGTGGCCGCCGCGGTGAGCGGAGTGGAGCTACTGGGTGCGGTCGACTCGGTGACGATCGTGGCGGTGGTCGATCACTCCGAGGTCGACATGCGGGGACGCGAGTCGGGGTTCGCCGGGGGGATGCCGACCGCTGCAGAGGCCTCGAACGCCCGCTCCGCCGTCGATGCCGACGCCGAGTCGGCCCTCGAGGACACCACCCGGGCGGTTTCTGAGGCCGCGCCCGGTGCCGAGGTGTCGGCCCGCGTGATCGAGGGCGATGCCGGTCCGGCGCTCTGCGCGTTGGCCGAGGAACTCGGCGTGGACGTGGTGGTCGTCGGCTCGCAGGGCAAGGGTGCGATCAAGCGGGCGTTGTTGGGCTCGGTGAGCTCGCACGTGACCAACAACGCACCGTGTCCGGTGGTCGTCGTGCGGCGCGGCACCGACTGATTCCCGCCGGGACGACCGACCTTCCTGGAGATCGACCTTCTGGGAGATCGGCCTGCTAGGAGACCGACACAGCGGTCGCTAGGAGACCGACACAGCGGTCGCCACCACGTCACGCTGGCGGTACTGGTGCACGTCGCCTCCGAGATCGATCGTCTCGGTCCTGCGGGGTGCCCCGGCGCACCCGCCAACCTCCAGATCGAACGCCCCGGGTTCGCACACGAAGCGGAAGTCCTCGTCGTAGAACGCGAGGCGCGAAGGGTGAAGGGCGAAGGTGGCCGTACGCGACTCACCCACCTGCAGCGGTACGCGACAGAAGCCGACCAACTGGCGTTCGGGGCGGGCCACCGATGCCACCTCGTCGCGCGCATAGAGCTGCACCACCTCCGTGCCGGCGATCGGACCGGTGTTGGTGACCGTGACGGCCACCATCGTCACCTCTGTGGTGGAGCCAGCGGTGACGTTGAGGTCCGAGTACTCGAAGGTCGTGGTCGAGAGTCCGAACCCGAACGGGTGCAGCGGCTGGGAGGGGCCGTCGGTGTAGTCGCCCCAGAACTGGCTGCGACCACCGCCGGCGCGGGGTGCGTGGTGCACGGGTACCTGGCCGACCGACGCCGGCAGGCTCACCGGAAGGCGCCCGGACGGCGCGGTCTCACCGAGCAGGATCCGCGCCAGCGCAGTTCCCGCTTCCACGCCCGGGACCCATGCGACGAGTGTCGCCTTGGCCAGCGACTCGACCGTGCCGAGTGTGTGGACGCGGCCCGAACAGATCACTGCCACCGTCGGTGTGCCCGTGGCGGTCACCCGCTGAAGCAGTTCCAGCTGTCGGCCGGTGAGACCGAGGTCGGTCGCATCCCTCGCTTCACCGACCGTGGCGTCCGGTGTGAGGCCCGACTTCCCCCCCAGGCAGACCACTGCGACGTCCGCGCCGGTGGCCATCTCCACCGCCGCTGCGATGCCGTCTTCGTCGTTCGGTTCGGGTGTCACCGCGCAGCCCGGGGCGTGGCGGATCTCGGTGTCGGCACCCAGAGCGTCTCGGAGTCCGGCCAGGGGCGTCACCATGTCGGGGAAGTACGGGCCCGGGGCGAACGCCCCACCCGACTCGGGTAGCAACTCGGTTCCGCCCGTGGTCCCGCCGTAGATGATCTCGAGGTGCGCCGGGTAGTGGTAGTCACCTTCGAGGAGTCGCATGTCGTCGGCCGCGGGCCCCAGCACCGCGACCGTCGAAAGTTGGTCCGCGGCCAGCGGCAGCAGACCGTCGTTGTCGACCAGCACGATCGATTCGAGAGCGGCCCTCAGCGCGAGGGCCCGACCCATGTCGGTTCCGAAGCAGGCGCTCGCCGATTCCTCGTCCACGAACGGTTCCTCGAAGAGCCCCAGCTGTTCCTTCTGTTGCAGCACCCGCCTGACTGCCCGGTCCACCACATCGACGGGAACCACTCCTGCCTCCACGAGTACGCCCAGGTTCTCCATCGAGTAGCAGTCGAGTGACGGCAACTCCACGTCCATGCCGGCGGTGAGTGCCTTGGCGGCGGCCACCCCCTTGGTGGGGGCCACCCGGTGGTGGGTCCGCAGCAGGTCGACCGCGAAGTAGTCGGCGACGACGGTGCCCTCGAAGCCGAGTTCGTCCCGCAGGAGTTCACCCAGGAGGGCTTCGCTGCCCGCCGGGGGTAGACCGTCGACCGATGCGTAGGAGTTCATGACGCTCGCCAACTCGGCGTCGCGGATCACCGCCGAGAACGGCTCGGCGTGCACCTCGCGCAGCTCCCTCGAACCGAGGTGGACCGGTCCGTGGTTCAATCCGCCGTCGCTCGCCGCGTAGCCCAGGAAGTGCTTGGCGGTGGCGAGGACACCTGCTGTGAGGCCTTCCGGGCCGGCGTTCTGGATGCCTCGCACATAGGAGGCTCCGAGCATTCCGGCCAGCACCGGGTCCTCTCCGTAGGTCTCCTCCACCCGGCCCCAGCGCGGATCCCGAGCGACGTCGAGCACGGGGGACAGGGCCTGGCGCGCTCCGACGGCCAGCATCTCCGCGCGGATGTGGTCACCGATCCGTTCGAGCAGGTCGGTGTCGAAGGTGGCACCCAGCCCGATGCCCTGGGGGAACTGGACCGCGTCACGGGCACAGAATCCGGCTACCGCCTCCTCGTGGATCACCGCGGGAATTCCGAGGCGCGTGTTCTCCATCAACCAGCGCTGGATCTGGTTCGCGAAGCGTGCCAGTTCCCTGGGCCGCAGGCTCGTCGATGCTGCGATCCGGGTGATCTGCCCGGTTCCGTCGGCCATCAACTCAGCGGCCTTCCGTTCGGAGAAGTCGCCCTTGTCTCCCTCGCCCTCGACGAGCTGGGTCGACCAGACACAGCCGAGTTGCGCCAGCTTCTCGGGCAGGGTCATCTCCGCGATGAGCGTCTCCACGCGTTCGGATGCCAGGGGCGCGTCGGGTTGTGTCTGTCGCCTGGTGGATCGGGCCATGCCACAGCTTGGCAGGGGATCAGGGGTTCCGTAGCTCCCTGCTGTCGCCGACCACCACGTACGCGAGAACTGCCAGCACCACAGCTATGCCGATCATCTGGGCTGCGCTCACGGCCTGGTCGAGGAACAGCCAGGCACCCAGGGTGGAGACCACCGGCATCGTGAGCGTGGCCAGCGAGGTGAGCATGAGCGTCGTGTGTGCATGCGACCAGTTCATGAGGATGTGTCCGGTCCCGGGGACCGCCACCACCCCAACGATCAGGGCCGCGGTCTTCCAGGACATCTCACCGGAGTCCGCCCACAGTGCGCCGACCGGTATGGCGATGGCGAGCACCGTCACGAAGGCGACCATGTTCATGACGGTCATGTACTCCATCGTGGGCAGCTTCTCGCGGGCCTTCTTGGATGCGATGAAGTAGGCCGACCAGGCGAACAGCGCGGCGACGGCCATGAGATTGCCGAACAGGCTCTGGCCACCGGAATCGGGTCCGGAGAAAGCGACCAGCGCCACTGCGGGGACTGCCACCGCGGTACCCAGGATGTGGCGCGGGCGGATCTTCTCACCGAAGGTGATCGCGGCGAATCCTGCGATGACAACGGGCTGCAGGGCGCTGATCGTCACCGCTACCGACACGGTGGTGTTGCGGACCGCGAGGAAGAACGTGGCGATGTCCGCCCCGAACGCAATGCCGCCCAGCACGCCGTAGCGGAACGAGTTCATCGTCAGGCGTGCGCCCTGCCCGTAGAGGATTCCCAGGTACAACAGGGAGCCCAGACCCAGCCTGTACACGCCGATGGTCAGGCCGTTGAGCGGGATCGAGGCGACCAGCACGTTGCCGAGTCCCCACATGGTCACGGCTCCGAAGGCGCCCGCGGTGCCCGCGGCCGACGGCTGGTGCGCCATCGGTTCGACCGGTTCGGGGGAGGCCGTGATACTCACCGGCGCAGGCTACAAGCCGTCGCGGGCCTGGCTCATGGCGATATATCGTCCGGTCATGGCTGACATCACGATCTGGCACAACCCCAATTGCTCCACCTCGAAGTTCGCGGTGCAGGCCGCCGACGAAGCCGACGTCGACGTCGAGCTGCGCAAGTACATGCTGGTGGCCCAACGGCCCAGCCGGGACGAGATCCTGGACCTCATCAAGATCCTCGAGGACCCGCCCACGGATCTCGTGCGGCGCGACGCCAAGTTCAAGTCCTACGGCCTCAGCGACGACGACGTGGCCACCGCGGACCAGGTTGCGGACGTGCTGGCGGAGCACGGCGAGCTGCTCCAGCGTCCGATCCTGGTGAAGGGCGACCGGGCGATCATCGGCCGCCCCAAGGACCGGGTGGCCCCGTTCCTCGAGGGCTGAGCCTCGACGGACCCGGGCGGCGCTCAGCCGACTGTCACCGGGACGTTGCCGGCGGAGGTACCGCCGTTGCGCAGGCGGCCGTCGGCTCCCTCACCCCAGCAGCGCACCGAGCTGCCGACGAGCGCCGCGCAGGTGTGGTCGATCCCGGCGTCGATCGACCGGTACCGGTGGGATTCCCGTCAGGGGCGCGAGTCGCTCCCGTCGGCACCGGTACCGCGCCGACTGCGCCGGGCGATGCGCCTGGCACCCTCCGCGATCGTCTCGTACTCGAGTGAGGTCCGCGCCCGGCGCGGGACGCCGGAGCGGGTGGCCAGCACGGAGTTGAGCTCGGCGCCGACCAGTAGGCCGAGCGCGAGCAGGTAGAGCCAGATGAGCACGACCAGCACGGCGCCCAGGCTGCCGATGAGCAGGTTCTCGGATCCACCGAAGCGGACATAGATGCGCAGGCCCACCGTCGCCAGCACCCAGGCGATCACCGCCAGTGCCGCACCGGGTACGTCCCGCCGCCACGGCGTGTGCTCGTCGGGTGCGATGTGCAGCAGCGTGGTGACAGCAGCTGCGGTCACCAGCCCTGCGACGGGCCAGCGGGCCAGTTGCCACAACGAGTCGTACAGCGCTTCCTCGCCGACCGCGCCCGCAGCAGCAGATCCCCCTCCGAGCAGCGGGCCCACCGCGAACGCGACCAGTCCGATCGCACCCAGGGGCACGGCCACCAGCGCCATCGTCAACGACAGGATCCGCACCTCGAGGTAGGTGCGACGCTGTTCGAGGCCGTAGACGGCGTCAACGGAGCGGATGGTGGAGCGGAATCCGCGCGAGGCCGACCAGATGGCAACGAGCAGTCCGATGGTGAACACTCCGGGGCGCGTCTCCGCGAACAGCTCGTCGACCGCGCTCGTGATGCTCTGCGCCTGTGCCGGCAATCCGGTGCGGAGCGCAGCGGCCACTTCTTCCCGCACGGTGTCTGTCGCCCCGGCTCCGACGATCGGCTCCAGGAAGCCCACGCCGGCGGCGACCGCGATCGTGAGCGGGAACACGCTCAACATGCCGAAGAACGCCATCTCAGCGGCGAGTCCCGTCACCTGGTCGGTCGAGGTGCCCTTCGCCACCGAGGAGGCCACCTGCCACCACGCCCGCTGCTCCAGTCCGGAGCGCATGCGGTGCCACCGGCGCCTCGCGCCCGCGATCATCGGCGCCGGGGGAGTCGGTTCGTGGGCGCGGCGGGCGTTGTGGGTGGGGTCATCGACCCCGAGTCTGGTCGCCCGGGAACACCGACCGCACCAACACCTCCGCGCAGGAGCTCTCGACCTCGGCGGAGTTCGAACGGTCGGGGTCGAAGATGTAGCGCATGAGACCCGAGAGCAGCTGGCCCATGAGGATCTGGCCGGTGTTGGCCGGATCGGGTGCCTCGGGAACGAACTCGCGCACCCAGTCGCGGGCCGCCTGACCCAACAGGTCCAACAGGTCCTGGCCCACCGGCATGACCGTGGGCTCACCCCGGATCCCTTCCCCCAGGAGCAGCAGCAGCACCTCTTCCTCCTCGAGGGCTCCATGCCAGACCACGCCGAAGAGCTGGCGTAGCCGCTCCTCCGGGGGTGCCGAGGGATCGATCTCGAGCGGGTCCGCCATCCGGGAGCCGTAGCGCCGTTCGGCCACCACCGCGGAGAGCAGCGCGTCCTTGGACTCGAAGTAGTGGTAGATGGCGGCGACCTGCACCCCGCACTCCGAGGCCAGAGCGCGCATCGACATCCCCGCAGCACCGTGTGCGGACATCAGTCTCAGCGCCGTGTCGAGGATCACCTCGCGCTGGTTGGGGCGGGTGTCGGTGGTGGTCATCGGACCGGACCGGGCCCGGTCGCGGGTGCACCCGCACGATGCCGCATCAGTGCGCCACGGGGCACTTGGAGAACTCGGCGGGAACCTTCTGGATCGACAGCACGAGTGAGGACTCACCGCGGGGCACCACGACATCCTCGGGCACGGTGATGTCGGGTAGACGGGTCAGCAACTCCTCGAAGGTGGTGCGCACCTCCATGCGGGCGAGGTTCGCCCCGAGACAGAAGTGCGGACCGATTCCGAACGCCATGTGGTCGCTGGGTCGGGTGAGGTCCAACTCGTCGGGCCGTTCGATCGCGCGCTCGTCCCGATTGGCCGAGCCGTAGAGCATCAGGATCCGGTCACCGGCCTTGAGCTCGGTGTTGCGGTAGGTGTGGTCCTTGGTGACGGTTCGCACGAAGCCGATGACCGGGGTCACGTAGCGGATGATCTCGTCGACCGCGGTGTTCATGAACTCGTCGTTGCCGAGGTTGTCCAGCAGCAGTTGCTTCTGCTCCGGGTGGCGGGACAGCGCGATCAGTCCACCCGAGATCGCGTTGCGCGTGGTCTCGTTGCCGGCGACGAGCAGGATCGTGAGGAAGGCCAACAGGTCGTTGTCGTCGAGTTGGGCGGCTTCTGCCTGGAGCCGGGCGTAGGTTTCCTCGTCGACCCCCGCTGCCGCGACGTGGTCCTTGGCCAGCGCTCCTGCGTCGAACGCCTTGGTGAGTATCGAGATCAGGTCGGTGGCGCGGTCCTCGCCGCTCGCCTCAGCGGCCTCGGCCGCAGCGCGGCGTTCAGCGATCAGCTCGACGCACATCGTCACGTACTCACCGAAGGCCTCGGCCGCCGCGTGGAGCACCGGGTCGTCCGCCTCGACGTGGCCGTCGCCGGCCATCATGTCGTCACTCCAGCGGTACATCGCCTTGCGCTTCTCGGGGTCCAACCCCATCAGCTCGCAGATGATGATCAGCGGGACGTGGATGGCGAAGTCCTCCACGAAGTCGATCTCTCCGCGATCCGCGATCTCGTCGATGATCTGGTTCGCCAGCTCGCGCATGTGGGGTACCAGCTGCCTGACCCGCCGCGGTGTGAAGCCCTCATTGATGAGGCGACGCTGGGCGACGTGTTCGGGGCCGTCGAGGGTGATGATCGACATGTCCCCCGCCACCGCCGGGCGGACGCCCTCGCCCGACACGTAGAACTCGGTCTCGCGCGACACGTGGAAGACGTCCTCGTGGCGCGGCGCGATGTAGAGGTCGTTCTTCTCGTCGTAGTGCAGGTGTTCGAGGTCCCTGAGCCGGGCGAAGAGCTCCCAGGGGTCGTCGTAGGTGTGGGGGTCGCAGAAGTCGGTCGAGGCGAGATCCGAGGTGGATCCGGCCGCACGAGGTTCGTTGAAGGTCAAGGCCATCCGGACAAGATACTATTGATTGAACGTTCGTTCAATTGAACGTAGGGTGTTTCCGACGTCAGCCAGTCGTGGCCCGGCTGGGTCCTGGAGCCAACAGATCCACGGCCTTCGGTCAGTGGGTCCAACCGGAGGACAACCAATGCAAATCGAAGACATCGACCTGGTCGACCCGGACAACTTCGTGAGTGGACGACACCACGAGATGTTCAAGCTCCTTCGGGCCGAGGATCCGGTGCACTGGACCGAACCCGAGGGGGAGGTGCCGTTCTGGTCCATCACCAAGCTGCGGGACCTGCAGACGGTGAACCGCGACACCGAGACCTTCAGCTCCGAGACCGGCGGCACCCAGCGCATCGACATCGCCAGCATCGACCCCACCTTCGACACCCGCGGGTTGATGCTCATCGACACCGATCCGCCCAAGCACACCCGCTACCGCCGCATCGTCAACAAGGGCTTCACGCCACGCATGATCGGATTGCTCGAGACCCACCTGCTCTACCGCGCCGAGTTGATCGTCGACGAGGTGATCGGTGCAGGCGAGTGCGACTTCGTGAACGACCTGGCCGCCGAGCTGCCACTGCAGGCGATCGTCGAGATGATGGGCGTTCCCCAGAAGGACCGGCACCTCATCTTCGAGTGGACCAACACGATGATCGGCATGACCGACCCCGAGTACGTTGCCGAGGAGGGCGACGAGGATGCCGGCCGAAATGCCGCGATGCAGCTCTACATGTATTCCAACGCGCTGGCAGCGGAGCGTCGCGACGACCCACGCGACGACATCGTCACCAAGTTGCTCAACGCGGACGTGGACGGCGAGGCGCTGACCGAGGAGGAGTTCGACATGTTCATGTTGCTGCTCTCGGTGGCGGGCAGCGAGACCACCCGCACCGCCACCTCGCACGGGATCCAGGCCCTGTTCGACCATCCCGACCAGATGCAACTCCTCCAGGATCGCCTCGATGACGACGAGCTCATCGCCAGTGCGATCGAGGAGATGGTGCGCTGGGCGACCCCGGTGCACCACTTCCGTCGCACCGCCACCCGCGACACCGAACTGCGGGGCAAGAAGATAAAGGCCGGTGACAAGGTCGTCATGTGGCATGTCTCGGCCAACCGGGACGAGGAGATCTTCGACGAGCCGTTCCGCTTCGACATCCAGCGCTCACCCAACGAGCACATCGCGTTCGGTGGTGGTGGAGCCCACTTCTGCCTGGGCGCCAACCTCGCCCGCGCGGAGCTGCGGATCATCTTCCGTGAGATCCTCAGGCGCATGCCCGACATAGCGCCGGCCGGCCCACCCCAGCTGCTGCGCTCCAACTTCATCAACGGGGTCAAGCACCTGCCGGTGCGCTTCACCCCCGGCGAGCGCAAGCATCCCGAGGGATCGGTGGCCTGATTCCGCCGACGCACCCGGGATCGGTGCCACCATGAAGTGATGTTCACCCGTGCCACCAAGTCCACAGCCTGTGTCGCCCTGCTGCTCGCGTTCGCCCTGTTCGCAGCGTCGTGCAGCGATGGAGACTCCGATTCGGCGTCGAGCACGACCGAGGATCCGGCCGGCGACGGGTCCGCGTCCGAGCTACCCGGCGACGATCTGGCTCTGAACCAGATCCAGGTGCTCGGGTCGCACAACAGCTACCACCTCCCGGCGGTGCCCGAGGTGGCTGCGGGGATCGAGGCACTGGTTCCGGCTCTGTGGGACACGATCTCCTATGAGCACCAGCCGCTCCCGGTGCAGCTGGAGGACTACGGGATCCGCCAGTTCGAACTGGACACCTACGCGGATCCCGATGGTGGGCTCTACTCGACTCCCGCCGCGCTCGAGCTGCTGGGGGTCGAGACCACCACGGTCGAGGGGCTGTCCGAGCCCGGGTTCAAGGTCGCCCACATCGCGGACATCGACTACAACACCACGTGTCTCACGTTCGTGGCCTGCCTCGAAGAGGTGCAGGAGTGGTCCTCGGCCAACCCCGAGCACGTGCCGGTGATGATCATGGTCGAGACCAAGGGCGACGACCTCCGCTCCGGCGACAGTGACTTCGGGATCGACATCGACACGCTGGGTGTCGAGTTCGCCCGACCGCCCGAGATGACCGCCGAGCTCTTCGAGGACCTCGAGGCAGAGGTCCTCTCGGTGTTCGATGAGTCCGAGATCATCACCCCCGACGACGTCAGGGGTGACGCACCGACCCTCGACGAGGCGGTCACGACCGAGGGTTGGCCCACCCTCGGGGAGAGCCGGGGCAAGGTGATGTTCTCCCTGGTCGACACCGGCGACGACCGCGAGCTCTACGTGGAGGAGTCACCGAACCTCGAGGGCCGGATCTTCTTCACCTCGAGCGAGCCGGGCCGACCCGATGCGGCGTTCATCAGGGTGGACGACTCCCTCGCCAACGGTGCCGAACTCCAGGCCGACGCGGAGGCCGGCTACCTGATCCGTACCCGCACCGACGAGCCGGGGATCCATGCGGTGGCCAACGACGTGACGTTGCGCGACAGCGCGTTCGCGAGTGGCGCGCAGTACCTGTCGACGGACTTCTACGTCGCCGATCCCGAGACCGGCTACGTGGTGCAACTCCCCGGCGGTGTCGTGGCCCGCTGCAACCCGGTGACTGCCCCGGCGGACTGCACGACCGTCAGCGAAGGCTGACACCCGCTCCGACGGGGCCGACCACCATCGGTCGGGCGGTCGGGCTGTCGCGTGCGGTGCGATCCGTGCGGTGCGGCCGTGTGCGTTACTTGATGACCGTGTCGCGACAGCCGAGCATCGTTGCCGCGCCGGTCGGGTTGTCGAGCACGGCCACGCAGGTGGTGTGCTTGCCCGGGGATGCGGGGAATGCCGACAGGAAGTAGCCGTTGGACGAGTCGAACAGGTGCCAGTCGGTCTTGCCGTTGACCACGTCGGCGACGAACATCGTCGGGGTGCCGTCCGGATCGGAAGCGCGGCCTGCCACGAGGATGTTGCGACCCTGATGGGCACGGATGTCACCGAGTGATCCCGACGGCGGCCGGACCGGGCCCGAGTCGATGCTGCCGCCGATGCTGAACTTGGTGGAGTAGAGCCCGAGCTTCGATCGCAGCTGGGCACCTGTGAAGTTGTGCCTGGCGCCGCCGGCCACGGTGAAGGTGAAGGTCTTCTTGTCGGTGCGACCCGACGGTGTGTTGGGCCCACTCACCGAGATCGAGGTGACCGCGGGGATACCGAGCTTGGATCCCAGCTGGCTTCCGGTGAAGGTGCTGGACCAGGTGTTGCGACCGTTGTTGCAGCCGCTGTCGGCGGCGTCATCGACCGACTTGAGGTAGGGCACCGAGGCGTACCAGACGTTCTCGGAGTTCTCGGTCCTGCCACCCGACGACGAGGAGTAGACCGCGCTCGAGATCGGCGTCCCGTTGTGGGTGATCACCTTGCCCGCGGTGGCGTCCACCGCTGCGGTCCACTTGGCGAAGTAGGTGGTGCCCGAGATGGCGGCCATGTCGTAACCGATGTAGGCGCCGTCGAGGTAGCCCTTCAGGTCGTGGTCGCCGGAACTGCCCGCATGCACCAGGGCGATCGTTCGTGCAGCGGTCGCCTGGGTCTTGAGAGCCTCGGCGGGCCACGAGGAGGCCATCTCACCCAGGCCGAGCAGGTAGTCACGGGTGCTCAGGCCCTCGATCACGGCGCGGAGCTTGGTGGAGCTACCGGGTGTGGTCCGCACGACCAGGTGACCGCGGTCGAAGCGGTTGTTGGGTGGTGAGATGCGCATTGCGCCGCTCTGGTTCACCGTGAGTGGTGCGGCCACGGTCGCGCTGACGGCACCGGAGAGGACCACGTTGTTGCCCGATCGGCGCAGGTTGATCGTCTTGCCCGAACCCACGGTTCCGACGCCGCTGATGGTGGTCGAACCTGCCGTGGTGAGGGTGATGGTGCTGGAGTCGGTCAGCAGAACGCGGAGGTTCGAGGGTTCGGTCCGGCTGCTCACCGTGGTGCCGGTGTAGTAGTGCGAGAGGATCTGGGTGTAGCTCTTGCCCTGGGAGGCCATCCCGCAGGCGCCGTACTGGCTCATGCCCACTCCGTGGCCCCAGCCCCCACCGTTGAAGGTGAACGACGTGTCTGCCGCTGCGCCCGAGTGGCCGAACGCCGTGAGTGCGAGAGCGATCGCGGCGCCCAGCACGGCCAGGCGTGCCAGCGGTGTGGTCGTGCCGCGTCGGGCTGCGGGCGCGGGCGGTGTGGGTGCGTACTGCGGCATGGGAGAAGGATCGGCTCGTTTCTGCATGAAGTTGAGCGAAGGAGGAGCGTCCTTTGTCACATTCTCCGCCAGTGCGGCGCCGGTGTCCACGGGCGGGTGTCGCTCGGCGTGTGGTGGGCGACTGTCGCCCATCGCGGCATCACCGTGTGACGTCCCGGCGAAGGTAGCCTCATCCCATGGCTCGCCACTGCATGCGCCCGGGGTGCGATCGCCCCGCCGCGGCGAGGCTCACCTACGACACCGAGGCCGCCGCGGTGTGGCTGGACCGCCCGGTTCCGGACTCCGAACCGGCGCAGCAGGTCTGCAGCGTGCACGCGGCCACCCTCACCGCTCCGCTCGGATGGACCGTCACCGACCGGCGCCTCATGGCGGTGGGACCTGTTGGCGACTCGGCACACCCGTCGTTGTCGGAGCGCGGATCTGCCACAGGTGCCCGACTCCTGGGATCACCGGCCGAGCCGGCCCTGTCCGAGGCGCCCCCTTCCGAGGGGGCTCCCGAGGAACCCGCGCCGGTCGGTTCCCGACCGTCCGAGCGCAGCCGGTCCGGACCTGCCGAGGCCCCGGAGACCGCTGAGGTGGACCAGCCGGCAGCTGTGTTGGACCAGCCGGCAGCTGTGTTGGACAAGCCGGCAGCTGTGTCGGACCAGCCGGCTGGAGCCGAGGACACGCCACCGGCGAAGCCCAAGTCGCCGAAGGCAGCGCCGGGTCGCAAGGATCGTCCCAAGCTCCTCGATCGTGCTTTCGAGTGGACCGGACCACAGCACTCGGTGCTGACCACCGAGAGATCGCGTCGGGTCGATCGGCTCGAGGCCCCCGACTCCGACCAACGGGACTGAGCCTCCTGAGCCGTCGTCGTCCAATTCAGCGTGTGTAGCGGCCACCCCTACCATGAGGGACATGGCCGAGTTCCAGTTCTCACCGATGTTTCCCCAGGCCCATTCCGAGGTTCCGTGGAGGAAGCTGACCGACGATTTCGTGTCCGTCGGCACCTACCGCGGGGCGAAGGTGCTGGAGGTGGACCGCGAGGCGCTCACCCTGCTCGCCTCGGCTGCCATCCATGACGTGTCGCACCTGTTCAGGCCCGGGCACCTGGCCCAGCTGGCGAAGATCCTCGAGGATCCCGAGGCCACCGCCAACGACCGCTTCGTGGCCCGCACCCTGCTGGAGAACGCGAACGTCTCCGCCGGCATGGTGCTGCCGTCATGCCAGGACACCGGTACCGCGATCATCATGGGCAAGAAGGGCCAACAGGTGTGGACCCACGGCGGTCCCGACGGGTCACCGGGAGGTGACGAGGAAGCCCTCGCCCGCGGGGTGTTCCGCACCTATGCCGAGACCAACCTCCGCTACTCGCAGGTCGCACCGATCACGACCTACGAGGAACGCAACACCGGCACCAACCTGCCTGCGCAGATCGACCTGTTGGCCACCGACGGCGACGAGTACGACTTCCTGGTGATCACCAAGGGCGGAGGCAGCGCCAACAAGACGTTCCTCTACCAGGAGACCAAGGCACTGCTGAACCCCGAGACGCTGCTCGGGTTCATCGGCGAGAAGATCAAGACCCTCGGAACCGCGGCCTGCCCGCCCTACCACCTGGCCATCGTGATCGGCGGCACCAGCGCGGAGATGAACCTCAAGACCGTCAAGCTGGCGAGCACCCGGTACCTCGACGGCCTGCCCCAGAAGGGCAGTGAGTTGGGCCACGCGATCCGCGACACCGAACTGGAGGCCCAGGTGGTCGAACTGGCCCAGAAGTCGGGGATCGGTGCCCAGTTCGGCGGCAAGTACTTCGTGCACGACGTGCGGGTGATCCGCCTGCCCCGTCACGGGGCATCCTGCCCGGTCGGGATCGGGGTGAGCTGCTCGGCAGACCGTCAGGCTCTCGGCAAGATCAGCTCCGACGGCGTGTTCCTCGAACAACTGGAGACCGAGCCGGCGCACTACCTGCCCGAGGTCTCCGAGGAGGACCTGTCATCGGACGTGGTGCAGATCGACCTCAACCGGCCGATGGACGAGATCCGCGCCGAACTGTCGCGCTACCCGATCCGCACCCGGCTCTCGCTCAACGGTCCGATGGTCGTCGCCCGTGACATCGCCCACGCCAAGTTGAGGGAACGCCTCGAGCGCGGCGAGGGTCTGCCGCAGTACGTCAAGGACCACCCGATCTACTACGCCGGGCCGGCAAAGACCCCCGAGGGGATGGCCTCGGGCAGCTTCGGTCCCACCACCGCCGGTCGGATGGACGGATACGTCGAGGAGTTCATGGCCAACGGAGGCAGCTTCGTGACCCTGGCGAAGGGCAACCGCTCTGCGCAGGTCCGCAAGGCCTGTGCCAACCACGGCGGGTTCTATCTGGGTTCGATCGGCGGACCCGCGGCGATCCTGGCCCAGGATTCGATCCGCAAGGTCGAGGTGCTGGAGTACCCCGAACTCGGCATGGAGGCCATCTGGCGCATCGAGGTCGAGAACTTCCCCGCCTTCATCATCACCGACGACAAGGGCAACGACTTCTTCACCGACCTGCTCTGAGAACGCCTGCGCTGACACCGTCTGCTCTGAGAACGCGTGCGCTGAGACCGTCTGCTCTGAGAACGCCTGCCGTGGGAAGCAGAGGCGCTGGAAAGCAGAGGCGGTGGCAAGCAGAGGCGGTGGGGATCAGAGGCGGTGGGGAGCAGTGCCTCAGAGAATGCGTTGGGCGATCCAGGCTGCGAGAGAGGCGGCGCTGTTGTTCGTGGCGTGAAGGGTGGCCGGCGCCACGACGCTGTCGGAACGGTTGCGCATCCACGACAGCCCCATCGCCACCGTGGCGGTGGCCACGACGCTCACGACCACACCGGAGACCTGGATCACCACGGGGTCCACGTTCTCGGCGATGTTGTCGTTGGAGGTACCCAGGGAGAGCGACGGCAGGATGTGCCAGAGTCCGAACAGCGCGGCCGCGATGCCGTCCGCGAGGAGCCCGGTGCGCGGCGCTGGCCGCAGGCGCTTGCGCAGCATGGCGGGCAGGATGCCCCTGAACGCCACCTCCTCGAGCAGCACGGTTCCGAGCGGGATCTCGATGAGCACCTTGTAGGCCATCTGCCAGAAGGGGATGTCCGAGCGTTCGTCCATGAAGAGTTCGCGCGTGGCGGGTATCGACACCCCGATGAGGTAGAGCGCTGCCACTACCAGGGAGATCGGCACGCCCAGGCGGAGTCCACTGCGGATCCGGTCGCGGGCCAGGCCCATGGTGGCGAACCGCTGACCGTCGAAACGCACCGCGATGGTCACCAGGATCGCCGCGACCGCCAGGTTCCACGGGACGTACAGCCAGTCCGGCAGCACGGCATTGGCCATCACGTTGGAGAAGGCGAGTATCGCTATGACCGCTCCGAGAGCAGCGAACCGTTCGCCGATGAACTGTTCCTGCGGGTCGTCGGCCATGGCGGGCGCAACGGTAGTGCCGCGCCGCTGTCGTGTGGCACTGGGACCCTCCGGTCGCTACCCGGTCGGTGCGGTGGGCGGGGTGCACACCGATGCCGGTTGCGCCAGACTCGTGGTCTGCGTCGGAGCCGAATGCCGATCGGCGGCATCAGGGTTCCGACACCGTGAACGACCCGGGGGCCTGTGACCATGAGCGACCTGTTGATCCGCAACGCAACTCTCGTGGACGGCTCGGGTGCTCCGGCGCGACAGGCGGACGTCTCGGTGACCGGTGGGGTCATCGAGGAGGTGGGCGAGAAGCTCGTCGGCCGGGCGAGGCGCGACATCGATGCAGACGGGCTCGTCCTGACCCCGGGTTTCGTCGACCTGCACACCCATTTCGACGGCCAGGCCACCTGGGACGGCGACCTCGCGCCGTCGGTGCTCCACGGCGTGACCACGATCGCGATGGGCAACTGCGGAGTGGGTTTCGCCCCGGCGGCGAGCGATCGCCACGACTGGCTGATCTCACTCCTCGAAGGGGTGGAGGACATTCCCGGCACGGCCCTCGCGGAAGGTCTGGCATGGGACTGGGAGACCTTCCCCGACTACCTGGATGCACTCGATCGACGCAGCTGGACGATGGACGTGGGCACTCACATCCCGCATTCGGCCCTACGCACCTACGTGATGGGGGAGAGGGGCGCCGACCACGAGTCGGTTCCCACCGAGGGCGAGTTGGCGCGGATGGCGCAGATGGTGCGCGAGGCGCTGGACGCGGGTGCGATCGGCTTCGCCACCAGCCGCACCGAGATCCACCGGACCAGTGGTGGCGAGTTCATCCCGACCCTCACCGCTCCCGAGGTGGAGCTCCTCGCCATCGCGGACGCCATGGGTGAGGCCGGATCTGGAGTGGTGCAGCTGATCAGTGACCTGTACCAGACCAACGACGAGGACTTCTTCGCCTCGGAACTGTCCCTGCTGGAGAGCTTCGTCGAGTTGAGTGGGCGGCCCCTCAGTTTCACGATGCAACAGGCGTTCCACGCGCCCGACCGCTGGCGGAGCCAGATGGACTGGGTGGACTCGATGGTGGATCGCGGTCACGACGTGAAGGCCCAGGTGGCATCGCGGCCGATCGGAGTCCTCATCGGCCACAGCGCCACGGCCAACCCGTTCATGTTCTGCGAGTCGTACTCACAGGTTGCGGCACTCGGGTTGTCCGAACGGGTCCGGGCGCTCGCCGAACCGGAGCGCCGCAGCCGCATCCTCGCCGAGCACGCCGCCATGCTGGCTTCGGTCGGGGAGGGGATCCTGGCGCAGATCGCAGGTGGATTCGATGCGATGTTCGTGCTCGACGACCCGGTCCGCTACGAGATGAGCACCGACATCTCACTGGCATCGGAAGCGTCACGCCTCGGCGAGGACCCCGCTGGGTTCCTCTATGACGTGCTGCTGCGAGGCGACGGCAACCAGCTCGTCTACATCCCGCTGTTCAATTTCGCCAACGGCGACTTCGAGGACATCCGATCGATGATCACGTCACCCAATGTGCTCTTCGGACTGTCCGACGCCGGCGCTCACTGCGGCGCGATCTGCGATGCATCGATGCCGACCTCCGCGATCACCGTGTGGGCGCGGGACCGCAAGGGTGGGCGATCGGTGCCCCTGGAGCGCATCGTCCACATGCAGAGCCGTCGCAATGCCGAACACCTGGGGTGGCTCGACCGTGGCCTGGTGGCTCCGGGAATGGTCGCCGATCTCAATCTGATCGATCTGGATGCGTTGGCCTGTCACCCACCGCGGATCGTGCACGACCTGCCTGCGGGGGGCCGTCGACTGATGCAGAGTTCGTCGGGGTACCGCTTCACGATCAAGTCCGGCGAGGTGACCGTTCAGGACGGCGAACTGACCGGTGAACGCCCCGGTTCGCTGTTGCGAGGTTCGCGGGCAACCCCGGTTTAGCCGGATTGCCTCTACGATCGGACGGGATGGGAACGAGCGAGGTGAGCGGCGAGGCCGACCGAGAGGCGCCCGGGACGCGTCCGCGCCGCGGATCCGGCGCAGCCAGGTGGTCGGTCGGGCTGTTGGTCGGCGGAGTGCTGGCGATGGTTCTGCCCGGACTGCTCCGCGACGGGGTCTGTGGGTTGGTTGCGTGTGCAGATGTCACCCCCGAGGTCGCCGTCGGTCGTCCCGGTGGTTCCGAACTGGCGGTGGTCGTTCCCGAGGGAGCGGCGACAGAGCTCCAGTCGCTGCGCCTGTTCCGCCTCGATGACGAGTCGGCCAACAGCACCTCGGGGAGTTGGATCATCTTCCGCACCGATGAGAGCGCGGCACCTGAACGGATCGCCCTCGGCGAGGCGCCGGACGGATTCGACACCCGCACCGAACTCGACGGTGAACCCACCGATGGCCTGTGGGTCCTGGATGCATCGTTCGGTTGCGCATCCACCCTGGTGCGATTCGCTCCTGAGGAACTCGACCCGGGGTTCGTATCGACCGGCGATCCGCCGGTGCCGATCGGAGAGTTCGAATCCAATGCGCGCACGAGCCTCCGCTGTGCCACCGATGCACCCGGATGGCAGCGGCTGCTGTTCATCCTCGGAGCCCTGGGCGCCTCGGTCGGTGCGGTACTCGGGATCTGGGTCCTGATGCGCCGGCCGGTCACCGACGAGCCCGAGTGGTACGCCCCGGACGACACCGAGGTCTGACCCGGATCCCGGGCTCAGGGTTGATCGGTCACCAGAGGAACGAACGCGACCGCACCCATGGCGTGTTCGTGCAGCTCGCCGTCTCGCTTGTCGATCCGGAGGAGTTGCTGCACGCTGCGATCGCGACCCACAGGGATCACGAGGTGGCCCCCCTCTGCCAGTTGATCGGTCAGCTGGGCTGGCACCTCGGATGCGGCGGCTGTCACGACGATCGCATCGAAGGGTGCTTCGTCGGCGCACCCGAGTGATCCGTCACCGACCCTCACCTCCACGTTGGGGTACCCGGCGAGTCGTCGAGCTGCCTGCTCGGCGAGTTCCGGGAGACGCTCGATCGTGATCACATGACCCGCCAGCTGTGACAGCACGGCCGCCCCGTAGCCCGAACCGGTGCCCAGCTCGAGCACGGTGTGGCCGGGGCGGACATCGGCGAGTTGGGCCATCAGCGCCACCATGTAGGGCTGCGAGATCGTCTGGCCCTGCCCGATGGCGAGGGGGTGGTCCTCGTAGGCGGAATCGACCTGCTCGGGTGGCACGAAGTCTTCCCGGGGCACCGAGGCCATCGCTGTGAGCACCCGTTCGTCGGTTATGCCCCGCGGGGCCAGGTCGTGTTCGACCATGTGCGAGCGCGGGCCGCGTTCACTCATCGCCGCTCACCGACATCGCCGCTCACCGACATCACAGTCATCCACAGCGCAGTCATCCACAGCGCAGTCATCCACAGCGCAGTCATCCACAGCGCGGTCACCCCATCGCGGCTCACCGAGCGCCACTCCCTGCGAGCGCGGTCCCGGTGGGCAAGGGGGAGTCAGCCTCCTGTCGGGGCGGCGCTGGTAGCCGCTGATCCGGCCGAAGGGAGACGCGGGGGCAGGTTGGCGACACGCCGGACCGCCTGGTTGACCTGGTCGATGGCCAGCTGTGCATCGCCCACGTCGATCAGATCGCCGAGCCGGTCGAGCAGCAACTGGTTACCGGCCGCAGCGGCGTGGGTGGTCCGGAGTCCCTCCTCGGTGAGGGTGACCAGGATGCTCCGACCATCGTTCTCGTTGGGTTGGCGGGCGATGTGCCCCCGGGACTCGAGTCGCTGCAGGGTGGCCGAGACCGTGTTCGGTCTCATGCCCGAGTTCCTCGAGATCCCACGGGGACTCACGGGTTGGAACTCGCCGATCAGCAGGTAGAGGCCCAGTTCCTCGGCCGACAGACCCGTCGAGTCGATGGCTTGTTCGATCAGGGGATAGGAGGCCTGCTTCAGGAGCCACAGGTCGTACAGGAGCATGTTCCAACTGGGGTCCTGCTGCTCGGTCAGCCTCACGCGGGGAGGAAGGTTCGCGAGCACCCGTACCGCGTCGTTCAGACGCTCGATCGCCTGCTGGCCGGAGCGGATGTCCATGAGCGGATCGAGACGCTCCATCACCAAACGTGCTGCGTCGATCGCTTCAGCGGTCACCGCCAGGCCGGTGTCACTCAGCGCGACCAGGATGCTGCGGCCGTCCTGCTCGTTCGGTGTGCGGACCACGTGACCACGCCGGTCCATGCGTTGTATCGCAGCCGAGACCGTGTTGGCACGCATGCCCGAATAGGTGGCGATGTCGCCCGGGGAGACGGGTTGGAAGTCGCCGACCATGAGGTAGAGCCCGAAGTCGTCCGCCGAGAGCTTGGTGCGGGAGATCGCCTGGTCGATGAGCGGGTAGACGGCCTGCTTCAGCAGCCAGAGATCGAACAGGACATCCCAGGAGCGCGGCGATTCATCGGCTCGGTCGGTCGGGTGCAGTGTGCCATCGCTCATGGGGTATCGGGGGTCTTGACCGGCGCGCTGCGCGCTCGGCCATCGACCGACCACGATACCGGCCGCGTTGCACCTCCGTGCCTGCATCGCCCGACCCGTCCCGGATCTGGCTGACCGCGGGGAGCTAGGATGCGGGGAGCCAGGTTACAGAATCCGCAGCCGGCGGTGACCGGCGTGTGGTGAAACCCCGGGGCTTGCGCCGAGGGGTGGTTTGCCCGTTCATCGTGGGCGTACCTAGAATCGTTGGTCGCCCATGGTCGCGCGCTGTCGCGTCGGGGTTTTAGGCCCGGCAGTCCAGCGGGATACGCCGGTTTCAAGTTCGCTCCCGAGTTCATTGAGGTTTTCAAACGTGCCCACGATTCAGCAGTTGGTCCGAAAGGGCCGCACCAACAAGCGCAAGAAGGAATCCACCCCTGCGCTGAAGGGCGCGCCTCAGCGGCGCGGTGTGTGCACTCGCGTATTCACCAGTTCGCCCAAGAAGCCCAACTCCGCGCTTCGCAAGGTGGCCCGTGTCCGGCTGACCAGCGGGATCGAGGTCTCTGCCTACATCCCCGGTGAGGGGCACAACCTCCAGGAGCACTCGATGGTGCTCGTCCGCGGTGGTCGTGTGAAGGACCTCCCCGGTGTCCGCTACAAGATCGTGCGCGGAACGCTGGACACCTCCGGTGTCCGCGACCGCCGCCAGGCCCGTTCCCACTACGGCGCCAAAAAGGAGTCCTGATGTCCCGCAAGGGTCCAGCCCCCCGACGCGAGCTCGCACCCGATCCGATCTACGGGTCGGTCCTGGTCACCCAGCTCGTCAACAAGGTGCTCCAGCGCGGCAAGCGCTCGACCGCCGAGAAGATCGTCTACGAAGCGTTGAGCACGATCGAGACCCGCACCGGCGACGAGCCCCTGGCGACGCTCAAGCGGGCGATCGACAACATCAAGCCCCAGCTCGAGGTCCGCAGCCGCCGCGTCGGTGGTGCCACCTACCAGGTGCCCGTCGAGGTCAAGCCCCGCCGCGCCAACACCCTCGCGGTGCGCTGGATCGTGAGCTTCTCCCGGGACCGTCGTGAACGGTCGATGGCCGAGCGTCTCGCGAACGAGATCCTCGACGCCTCCAACGGCGTCGGAGCCTCCGCCAAGCGCAAGGAGGACCTCCACAAGATGGCCGAGTCCAACCGCGCTTTCGCCCACTACCGCTGGTAACCCTCCCAGGGTCACCGACCCGTCGGCGCCCCCAGCTCCGGCCAAACGACCTTCCCAACCCCAGCCGACCGCTGGACCCGACCCACGGCAAACACGAGACGACCAATGGCGCAGTACCCCCTCGACAGAACCCGCAACATCGGCATCATGGCCCACATCGACGCGGGCAAGACCACCACGACCGAGCGCATCCTCTACTACACCGGCAAGTCCTACAAGATCGGTGAGGTCCACGACGGCGCCGCGACGATGGACTGGATGGAGCAGGAACAGGAGCGTGGCATCACGATCACCTCTGCTGCGACCACCTGTCACTGGACCGACACGGTCAACGATGTCGAACACCGCATCCAGATCATCGACACCCCCGGGCACGTCGATTTCACCGTCGAGGTCGAGCGTTCGTTGCGGGTGCTCGACGGAGCGGTGGCTGTCTTCGACGGCGTCGCCGGCGTCGAACCCCAGACCGAGACCGTGTGGCGTCAGGCCGACAAGTACCACGTGCCCCGCATGTGCTTCATCAACAAGATGGACCGCATGGGCGCCGACTTCTACGCCGCGCTCGATTCCATCAAGGATCGCCTGGGCGCCAACGTCGCGGTTCTGCAGCTGCCCATCGGCTACGAGGCCGACTACGCCGGGGTGGTCGATCTGGTCACCATGAAGGCCTGGATCTGGAACTCCGAGGACCTGGGTGCCAAGTGGGAGATCGTCGACATCCCCGACGACCTCACCGAGAAGGCTGCCGAATACCGCCACGAACTGCTCGAGACCATCGCCTCGGTCGACGAGGAGCTGATGGACGCCTACCTCGAGAACGACGACCTCTCCGAGACCGACCTCCGCCGCGGAATCCGCGAGGCCACCCTGCACCACGGGATAGTGCCTGTGCTCAACGGCACCGCGTTCAAGAACAAGGGCGTTCAGCCACTGCTCGACGCGGTCTGCTACTACATGCCCTCGCCGCTCGACCTCCCTCCGGTGGACGGTCTGGATCGCAAGGACGAGCCGGTCCAGCGCAAGCCCGACCCGAGTGAGCCCTTCGCAGCTCTTGCGTTCAAGATCATGACCGCGCCGCACGTGGGCAAGCTCACCTACTTCCGCGTCTACTCCGGCACCCTCGAAAAGGGTGGCCAGGTGTACAACGCCCGCTCCACCACCAAGGAGCGCATCGGTCGTCTGTTGGAGATGCACTCCAACGACCAGATCGAGAAGGACGCCTGCTATGCCGGCGACATCGTCGCGGGCATCGGGTTCAAGAACACCCGCACCGGTGACTCGTTGTGCGATCCCGACCACATCATCGTGCTCGAGTCGCTCGAGTTCCCCGAGCCGGTGATCCACGTGGCGGTGGAACCAAAGACCAAGGTCGACCAGGACAAGATGGGCAAGGCGCTCTACGCACTGAGCGAGGAAGACCCCACGTTCCAGGTGCGCACCGACGAGGAGACCGCCCAGACGATCATCTCGGGCATGGGCGAGTTGCACCTCGAGGTCCTCGTCGACCGGATGCTCCGCGAGTTCAAGGTCGAGGCCAACGTGGGCAAGCCCCAGGTCGCCTACCGCGAGACGATCACCGCCCCGATCGAGAAGTACACCTACCTGCACAAGAAGCAGACCGGCGGTACCGGCCAGTACGCGAAGATCGTGTTGCACCTGAACCCGTCGGGTCCCGGTGGCGGCTACGCCTTCGAGGACAACATCAGCGGCGGCCGTATCCCCAAGGAATACATCCCTTCGGTCGATGCCGGCATCCAGGACGCCATGAGCACCGGCATCCTCGCCGGCTTCCCGATGGTCGACGTGCACGTCACCCTCGACGATGGCGACTACCACGACGTCGACTCCTCGGAGATGGCGTTCAAGATCGCTGGCACGATGGGCTTCAAGGAAGCTGCCCGCAAGGCGGCGCCGGTTCTGCTCGAGCCGATCATGGCCGTCGAGGTCGTGACGCCCGAGGACTACATGGGTGACGTGATCGGCGACCTCAACTCCCGCCGTGGCCGCGTCGGTCAGATGGAACAGCGTGGCAACAACCAGGTGGTGAACGCCGAGGTTCCGCTTTCGGAGATGTTCGGTTACTCCACTGATCTACGATCCAAGACCCAGGGCCGTGCGACGTACACGATGCAGTTCCACAGCTACCAGCAGACCCCCAAGACCGTGCAGGATGAGATCATCGCCCGGGTCACCGGTCAGTAGAACATCCGCAGTAGTTCACCCGTAGCAATACAAACAACCCACCAAACAGATCTGAAACGAAAGGCGACATCCCATGTCGAAGGAGAAGTTCGAGCGTACGAAGCCGCATGTGAATGTGGGGACGATGGGTCATATTGACCATGGGAAGACGACGTTGACGGCTGCGATTTCCAAGACGTTGGCTGATCGTGTTGAGGGGAACACGTTTACTGAGTTCGCGAATATTGATAAGGCTCCTGAGGAGCGTGAGCGTGGGATCACGATCAATGTTTCCCATGTGGAGTATGAGACCGAGAATCGGCATTACGCGCATGTGGATATGCCGGGGCACGCGGATTACATCAAGAACATGATTACGGGTGCTGCGCAGGTTGACGGCGCGATTTTGGTGGTGGCTGCGACTGATGGTCCGATGCCTCAGACGCGTGAGCATGTGGTGTTGGCTCGTCAGGTTGGTGTGCCTGCGATCGTGGTGGCCTTGAACAAGGTTGACATGGTTGATGATGACGAGTTGTTGGAGTTGGTGGAGATCGAGGTTCGGGAGCTTCTGAACGAGTACGAGTTCGATGGTGATGATGCTCCGGTGGTGCCGGTTTCTGCGTTGAAGGCTTTGGAGGGTGATTCGGCTGCGCAGGATCAGGTGATGGAGTTGATGGGGTTTGTGGATTCCTATGTTCCTGAGCCGCAGCGTGATCTGGACAAGCCGTTCTTGATGCCGATCGAGGATGTGTTTTCGATCACGGGTCGTGGCACGGTTGTGACCGGCAAGGTTGAACAGGGTGTGATCCACACTGGTGATGAGATTGAGATCGTCGGGTTGCGTGATACTCAGACGACGACTTGTACTGGTGTTGAGATGTTCCGCAAGTTGCTTGATGAGGGTCAGGCTGGGGACAACATCGGTGCGCTTCTTCGTGGTATCGACAAGGAAGATGTGCAGCGGGGTCAGGTGTTGGCGAAGCCTGGGTCGATCACGCCTCATACCCGCTTCGAGGCGAATGTGTATGTGTTGACCAAGGATGAGGGTGGCCGTCACAAGCCGTTCTTCGCGAATTATCGGCCTCAGTTCTATTTCCGTACCACGGATGTGACTGGGACTGTTGAGTTGCCTGAGGGCACTGAGATGTGCATGCCTGGTGACAACACTGAGATGACTGTGGAGTTGATTGCTCCGATCGCGATGGATGAGGGACTGCGGTTCGCGATTCGTGAGGGTGGCCGTACCGTTGGTGCTGGCCGTGTGACCAACATCCTCGAATAGCTGACACCGTCGGGCAGGACACACCCCCCGACGGACCAACCGAATCGTCCTGAGGGCCGGTCGAACGAAGATTGGCCACCTCGCAAGAGGCGACCACGACAGGAGAGAGCCTGATGGCTTCCGACAAGCGGGTCCACGTGACCCTCGAGTGCACAGAGTGCAAGCGACGCAACTACATCACCAAGAAGTCCAAGGTGAACGACCGCGAGCGCATCGAGATGAAGAAGTACTGCAAGTGGGATCGTCGCCACACGCTCCACAAGGAGACCCGCTGAGTCGTCGCTCCGGCGGCTCGGCACCCACCGCTGGGCCCGTCCCCGGTGAGCGGTTCGATCATTCTGTCTCAGCGGTCTAACCTTGCGCCCACGGGCGCCGTTGGCGTCCTGCCCCGCCGTGCTCGCGATCGGGCCTCCGGGCCCGCCCACGTGCAGCTGCGAGGTCAGAGGGCAGTGGCTCAATTGGTAGAGCACCGGTCTCCAAAACCGGCGGTTGGGGGTTCGAGTCCCTCCTGCCCTGCATATCCCGACCGGCCTTCGGATCGGGACACGTACCCGGGTTCGCAGATGCGGACCGGGGCTCGTGAACGAAACCTAGACGTAGGGGTTTGATCTTCGTGTCAATGAACCGAGAGCAGAAGCGGGCCATGCAGAAGGCCGGCCAGCTCAATGAGGACGGGTCGCAGAAGGCCCCTACCCGCGAGCGCAAGGCGGCTCCCGCACAGAGCGTCAAGTCCGACCGGGCCAAGCCCGCACAGTTCGTGCGCGAGGTGCGCGCAGAACTCCGCAAGGTGACCTGGCCCACCCGCGACGAGGTGATCAGGCTCTCGATCGTGGTGCTGGTCACCCTCGTCATCTTCACCGCCCTGGTGTTCGCGCTGGACACCGTTTTCGCCGAGTTCTTCCGGTCGCTGTTGAGCACCGGACGTGAAACATGAGACTGGATCAGAGATGAGTGATCAGGACACCGCCGCCGTCGAGGGGATCGAGGCGTCGCCAACCGAACAGGTCCCGGGAGCCGATGCCGACGATGCACTGGCCGAGGCGCCCGCCGAGCAGACAGCTGCCGCCACCGAGGACCTCTCCGACGACGCGGCGCCCGGAGCTGAAGAGCCTGGGGCTGCAGTGCCCGAAGCTGCAGCGCCCGAGGCTGCAGATTCCGAGGGTGTTGCTGCGGACGCCGCTGCCGATCAGGAGGGCGCCGAGGGGGAACCGGCTCCGGCTCCCAAACCCGAGTCGCCCTACAACCGCCCGGGCAAGTGGTTCGTCCTGCACACCCAGTCGGGCTACGAGAACAAGGTTCGCCAGAACCTCGAGGCCCGCACCAGCTCCATGAACATGGAGCACCGGATCTACGAGGTCGTCATCCCGATGGAAGACGTCGTGGAGTTCAAGGCGGGCAAGAAGGTGGTGGTCCAGAAGAAGATGTTCCCGGGCTACCTCCTCGTGCGCTGTCGCCTCGACGACGACAGCTGGTACGTGATCCGCAACACGCCGGGTGTGACCGGCTTCGTCGGTGCGGGCAACAAGCCCTCGCCGTTGCCACGGCGCGATGTCGAGACGTTCCTCGCGGTGAAGACCGAGGAGGAGCAGGCCCAGGCACCCAAGCGCCAGCGTCCCCGCCTTGCCTACGAGATCAACGAGACGGTTCGGGTCAAGGAAGGACCCTTCGCAGACTTCTCGGGCGAGATCGTCGAGATCAACGAGGACCAGCTCAAGCTCAAGGTGCTCGTCGACATCTTCGGTCGCGAGACCCCCGTCGAGCTCGAGTTCTCCCAGGTCGCCAAGCTGTAGGGATACCGCCGAAGCGCACGCAATCGAACGTCGGGGTCCGCGCAGGGCTTGCCTGAGCGGCTCCCGGCCAACCACAATGTTCAGTCGGCCCTTCCGGCCGGATGCGCAACCTGCCAGGTGCGGCAGGGCACCAGGTGCACCAGAGCGCAACGGGTGCCCAACCCCAGATCAGAACCAGGAAGCCAGATGGCAAAGAACGTCTCAGCAGTAGTGAAGATCCAGATCCCCGCGGGACAGGCCTCACCGGCTCCCCCGGTGGGTACCGCTCTCGGGCCCCACGGCGTGGCCATCATGGACTTCTGCAAGGCCTACAACGCGCAGACCGAGTCGCAGCGCGGCACGGTGGTGCCCGTCGAGATCACGATCTACGAGGACCGCACGTTCTCGTTCATCACCAAGACGCCTCCCGCCCCGGTGATGATCCGCGAGGCGATCAAGGTCACCAAGGGTTCCCAGAACCCGGGCCGTGAAGAGGCCGGCGCGATCACCCAGGCACAGCTCGCCGACATCGCCCAGGTGAAGATGCCCGATCTCAACACCAACGACCTGGAGGCAGCCAAGCTCCAGATCGCCGGCACCGCCCGCTCGATGGGCATCAAGGTCATCGACTGAGTCCCGACGGCCAACCAGCGGTTGGCGCAATACGAATACCACCCCCGGGGAGGACCTCGCCCCGGGCTCCGTGGACAAGCGAGGGAGAACCAACCGATACAGCCGCTACGGGGCAGGGCCCCGTATTGCGGAGGAGGCGGGCGTGGTGCGAAGCACCCGGGTGCCCGCCGGGATGACAGCAGGGTTTCGAACATGGCACATGGCAAGAAGTACAACGACGCGACCAAGCGTTTCGACCGGGAACACGACCACACCGCCGCTGAGGCGCTCGAGCTGGTCCGGAGCCTCGCCAGGGCATCGTTCGACGAGACCGTCGAACTCGTGGTGCGTCTCGGTGTCGACCCGCGCAAGGCGGACCAGATGGTGCGTGGCACCGTTGCGCTGCCCTCCGGCACCGGCACCGACGTGCGGATCGCTGTGTTCGCCCGCGGTGAGGCCGCCACGGCTGCCGAGGAGGCCGGGGCCGACATCGTCGGTGCCGAGGATCTCGCCGAGCAGATCGAAGGCGGCACCATGGACTTCGACGTGGCGATCGCAACGCCCGACATGATGCCCCTGGTCGGCAAGCTCGGTCGGGTGCTCGGACCCCGAGGTCTGATGCCCAACCCCAAGACCGGAACGGTCACCCCCGATGCCGCCAAGGCTGTCGGCGAGTTCAAGGGTGGCAAGGTCGAGTACCGCACGGATCGTCATGCCAACGTCCATGTGCCCATCGGCAAGGTCAGCTTCGACTTCGATGCGCTCGCGGCCAACTACAACGCTGTGGTCGACGAACTGGTGCGCGTCAAGCCCTCCGGCGCCAAGGGTCGCTACATCCGCAAGGTGACCCTGTCCTCCACGATGGGCCCCGGCGTCCGAGTGGATGCGGGGAGCATCGACGTCGGCTGAGCGCCGGATCGCACAACCCCTGTGGCCAACCGATTGGCCGTGGGAAACCGGCGGCCCCTACTGTGGGTCGCTCACAACTGAGGAACTTCGCTCGCCGAAGACCCCACGGTGTGCCCGCAAGGGCCTGAAAGGCAACCGGTCGAAGACCGTGGCGCCGCCTGGGTAGGTGGACACCTGCAATTCGACCGTTCGGTCGAGAAAGGGCGTCCCCACACGTGGGCGCCCGTTTCTCCCGAGCAATTGAAGGAGGTGTCAATGGAGAACCCAAGACCTGAAAAGGTGGCCGTTGTGGACGAGGTCCGCGAGAAGCTCTCGCAGACCGACGCAGTGGTGTTCACCGAATACCGTGGTCTGACCGTCCGCGACCTGCAGGACCTGCGTGGCGAACTGGCCGAAGCAGGCGGCGAGTACAAGGTGTACAAGAACACCCTGGTGCGTCGTGCAACCGCTGAGCTGGACCTCGATCTGGGTGAGACCCTGACCGGACCCACCGCTCTGGCGCTGGTCGCCGAACGTCCCGATGGGACACCCGGCGATGCGGTTCTGGTGGCCAAGACCATCAAGAAGTTCGCCAAGACCAACCCGAACCTGGTGATCAAGGGTGGGCGTCTGGGCGAGGAGATGCTCGATGTCGAAGGCATCATGGCGCTTGCCGACGTGGCTCCCCGCGAGGAACTGCTGGCACGTCTGGCGGGTGGCATCGCTGCCCCGATGACGAACATGGCGCGGCTGCTCCAGGCCGTACCCCAGAAGATGGCCTACGCGCTGTCCGCCCTCATCGAGGACGGTGGCGCCGCGGACGCTTCCCCGGCGGATTCAGATCCTCCGGCAGAGGCCGTGGCCGATTCCCCAACCGAAACCGAAACCGAAACCGAGGCGCCATCGGCAGATGCCGAGGCAGCCACCGAGGACAGCACCGATGCTGGTTCATCGGACGAAGACCAGTCGACCGATGAGTCGGCAGAAGGACAGGAGTGACAATGACCAAGGAAGAAATTCTCGACGCGATTGCAAACATGTCGGTGATGGAGCTCTCAGAGCTGCTCACGGACTTCGAGGAGCGCTTCGGCGTGACCGCAGCCGCCCCGGCGGCAGCCGTTGCCGCTGCTCCCGCCGCTGGCGACGGTGGAGAAGAAGCAGAGGAGAAGACCTCCTTCGACGTGGTGCTCACCGAGGCCGGCGACAAGAAGATCGGCGTGATCAAGGAAGTCCGTGGGCTCACCAGCCTCGGGCTCAAGGAAGCCAAGGAGCTCGTCGAGTCCGCGCCGAAGGCCGTGCTCGAAGGGGTTCCCAAGGATGAGGCCGAGAAGGCCAAGGAAGCCATCGAAGGTGCCGGAGGCTCCGTCGAGATCAAGTGATCTGCCGGGCCGCGTGAACGACGCAGCCCGAACGGTGTGTGGACGGGAGGTCGCTCAGGCGGCCTCCCGTTCCGCGCCCGTGGCCACCGAAACAGCTGAAACCATTGACCAACGGAGCCGGGTTCCTTACCATTCGCCGAAACGAAACTCGCCTCAGGTCGAGCGGTCAGCCGTCGGCGACCGCTGTCGGGGCCCTTCGCGCCCCGGATTGACCAGACCCGCTGGCCCGCGTACCATAATTGGTTGCCGTGCCCTCTCGTTCGTTCTCCCGCGTCGCCAGCTGTGATGCAATTCACAGTTGCTCCGCATTCCAACAGGACCACACGCGGGCGCGCACGGCTGCACATCCTCTGAGCGCCCAGGAGTAGCAGTTGTCCTCTCGTTCCAATCAGCGGGACCGTTATTCGTTCGCGAACCTCGACGAGGTTCTCGAGCTGCCGGACCTGATCGCCATCCAGCGTAAGTCGTTCCAGTGGTTCGTCGAACACGGTCTTGCGGATGCCTTCCGTGACATCTCACCGATCACCGACTTCACCGAGACCCTGAGTCTCGAGCTGGAGTTCGACCCATTCGACGATCTTCTTCGTCCACCACCCAAGTTCACCGTGGAGGAGTGCAAGGAGAAGGACATGACCTTCTCCGCGCCGATCTTCGCCCGGGCCCGTTTCATGAACGCGGCCACAGGCGAGATCAAGGAGCAGACGGTCTTCATGGGGGACTTCCCGATGATGACCGACAAGGGAACCTTCATCGTCAACGGCACCGAGCGTGTCGTTGTGTCCCAGCTCGTGCGTTCGCCGGGCGTCATCTTCCAGCCGGGTGAGCGGTTCCGGCTGCGTAACCTCTCCAAGCACCAGCTGGTCACGGGCACCATCCACCCGTACCGCGGTGAGTGGATCGAGTTCGACGTCGAGCAGAAGCCCGGCAAGGAGCCCACCGCCGGCACCCGCGTGGCGCGCAAGCGTCGCCTCAGCATCTTCTTGCTGCTGCGTGCCCTCGGCTACGACGAGGAGAACTTCCCTGGCTTCATCGAGGCCTTCGTCGATCACTTCGACTTCCTGCGCGACCAGTACGACAAAGAGGTCGCCAAGCTGGATGAGGGCGAAGTCCCCACCCAGACCGAAGCTCTCATCGAGATCTACAAGCGTGCCCGTCCGGGTGAGCCCGCCACACCCGACTCCGCTCGCACCTACTTCCAGAATGCGTTCTTCGAACCCCGTCGCTACGACCTCTCACGGGTGGGCCGCTACAAGCTCAACCGCAAGCTCGGTCCCGAACTGGACGTGCTGGAGGCGACCTTCCCGCAGCTCCGCGGCAAGCTCGACCGTCCCGACGAGGACCAGCCGGTGCTCAGCCGTTCCGAGGTCCTCGCGTCGTGCACCTACCTGCTCAACCTGGCGGCCGGCACACACGGCTACCGCCTCGATGACCAGGACCACTTCGCCAACCGCCGCATCCGGTCCGTCGGCGAACTCATCCAGAACCAGGTGCGCATCGGTCTCTCACGCATGGAGCGTGTTGTCCGGGAGCGCATGACCACCCAGGACGTCGAGGCCATCACCCCGGTGACCCTCATCAACATCCGCCCGGTGGTGGCAGCCATCAAGGAGTTCTTCGGAACCTCCCAGCTGTCGCAGTTCATGGACCAGGTCAACCCGCTGTCGGGTCTGACCCACCGCCGTCGCCTCTCGGCTCTCGGCCCCGGAGGCCTGAGCAGGGAACGCGCCGGCTTCGAGGTCCGCGACGTCCACTTCTCGCACTACGGGCGGATGTGTCCGATCGAGACCCCAGAGGGTCCCAACATCGGCCTGATGGGCGCGCTCGCCACCTTCGGGCGCGTCAACGAGTTCGGTTTCATCGAGACCCCCTACCGCAAGGTGATCGACGGCACGGTCACCAACGACATCGTGTGGTTGCCCGCCGATGAGGAAGAGGAGTACATCGTCGCCCAGGCGAACACTCCGATCGACGAGAACGGCAAGTTCACCGCCGACCGCATCCTCGTGCGACGCTCGCCCCAGGCTGCTTCGCTGTCGGATCTCCGGCTGCAGCTCGAGCGCGACGAGTTCCTGGGAGCCACCACCGAGATCTCAGCGGTCACCCCCGCAGAGGTCCAGTTGATGGACGTGAGTGCCAAGCAGATCGTCTCCGTGGCGACGGCACTCATCCCGTTCCTCGAGCACGACGACGCCAACCGCGCGCTGATGGGCGCAAACATGCAGCGCCAGGCGGTCCCGTTGCTGCGGGCCGAGGCACCGTTCATCGGCACCGGCATCGAGGCACGCGCCGCTCGAGACGCGGCCGACATGATCATCGCTGCCGAGGACGGCACCGTGGTCACCGTCGAGGGCACGCAGATCGTCGTGGACTACAAGAAGTCGGGCAAGACCACCTACCGGCTCCACAAGTTCGAGCGCTCCAACCAGAACACCTGCATCAACCAGAAGCCGCGGGTGGCCGAGGGCCAGAAGCTCCGCAAGGGCGACGTGATCGCCGAGGGCCCATCCACCGACAACGGTGAGCTGGCGCTCGGCAAGAACCTGCTCGTGGCCTTCATGCCGTGGGAGGGCTACAACTTCGAGGACGCGATCATCCTCTCGCAGCGTCTCGTGCGCGACGACGTGCTCACTTCGGTGCACATCCACGAACACGAGATCGATGCCCGCGACACCAAGCTCGGCGAAGAAGAGATCACCCGGGACATCCCCAACCTCTCCGAGGAGATCCTCGCCGATCTCGACGAGCGCGGGATCATCCGCGTCGGTGCCGAGGTGGGTCCCAGCGACGTGCTCGTGGGCAAGGTCACACCCAAGGGTGAGACCGAGCTGACCCCTGAGGAACGGCTCCTGCGGGCGATCTTCGGTGAGAAGGCCCGCGAGGTGCGCGACACCTCGCTCAAGGTGCCCCATGGCGAAGAGGGCAAGGTGATCGACGTCAAGGTGTTCAGCCGTGACGACGAGCACGAGCTGCCGCCGGGCGTCAACCAGCTGGTGCGGGTGTACGTGGCCCAGAAGCGCAAGATCTCGGTGGGTGACAAGCTCGCCGGTCGCCACGGCAACAAGGGCGTGATCTCGCGGATCCTCGCGGTCGAGGACATGCCCTACATGGAGGACGGCACGCCCGTCGACATCATCCTGAACCCGCTGGGTGTGCCCTCACGTATGAACGTGGGCCAGGTGCTCGAGACCCACCTCGGGTGGGCTGCCCGTTGGGGCTGGTCCGACAACGGCGAGATGATCGGCGAGGAGCCGATCCGCGGCACCGAGACCAAGACCCGACCGGTCACTCGGCCCTCGACCCTGGTCGCGACCCCGGTGTTCGACGGTGCCAAGTGGGACGAAGAAGCGATGGCGGGCAAGCACCCGACCATCCAGACGATCTTCGAGAACCTCCGCCCCGAGGCCGCTGACGGCACCCGCCTCATCGGCAACGACGGCAAGGTCACCCTGCACAACGGGCGAACCGGTGAGGCCTACGACAGTCCGGTCACCTGTGGCTATGCGTACATCCTGAAGCTGTCGCACCTCGTGGACGACAAGATCCACGCACGTTCCACCGGCCCGTACTCCATGATCACCCAGCAGCCGCTCGGTGGTAAGGCCCAGTTCGGTGGTCAGCGCTTCGGTGAGATGGAGGTGTGGGCACTCGAGGCCTACGGCTCGGCCTACTGCCTGCAGGAACTGCTCACCATCAAGTCCGACGACACCCTGGGCCGCGTCAAGGTCTACGAGGCCATCGTCAAGGGCGAGAACATCCCCGAGCCCGGCATTCCCGAGAGCTTCAAGGTGCTCATCAAGGAGATGCAGGCGTTGTGCCTCAACGTCGAGGTGATCAGTCGCACCGGTGAACACGTGCGCCTGCGTGAGCTCGACGAGGACTACTTCCGTGCTTCAGAAGAGCTCGGAATCGACCTGTCCCGCCCCGAGCGCGGAACCGACGAAGAGGACGCCCGCCGCCAGGCGGAGCGCGCCCGCTGAGTGGTCCACACACCCACCGGACCGCTCCACGGTCCGGGCGAAATCAATTCCGAGCGACAAGAACCAACCCAGGAATCCTGAGGAACGAATAGGTCATGGCAGAGACATCACGCGACGTCAATGTGTTCGATCAGATCCACATCGGTCTGGCCACGGCGGACGCCATCCGCACCTGGTCGAACGGCGAGGTACGCAAGCCCGAGACGATCAACTACCGCACGCTCAAGCCTGAGAAGGACGGCCTGTTCTGCGAGAAGATCTTCGGTCCTACCAAGGACTGGGAGTGCTACTGCGGCAAGTACAAGAGGGTGCGCTTCAAGGGCATCATCTGTGAACGATGTGGTGTGGAGGTCACGCGCTCGAAGGTTCGTCGTGACCGCATGGGCCACATCGAGCTCGCCGCCCCCGCGGTGCACATCTGGTACCTGCGTGGCACCCGTTCCTGGCTGGCCTACCTCCTCTCGGGCATCGAGCCCAAGGAGGAGTTGAAGGCGAAGCAGCTCGAGAAGGTCATCTACTTCGCGGCCAATCTCGTCACCTGGGTCGACGTCGATCGGCGCCACGAGGACCTCGAGAGCCTCGAGGCCGACATGCTGGGCGAGCGCGATGCGGTCGAGAAGGAGCGCGAGCTCGAACTCGCGCGCCGCATGGAGGAGCTCGAGGCCGAGCTCGAGGCCGCCGAGGCCGAGGGCCAGAAGGAATCCGATCTCAAGAAGCTTCGCAAGGAAGCTGACAAGGACCTCGAAGCGGTCCGTGAGGAGTTCGACGCCGAGCTCGAACTCCTCCAGCGCACCTGGGACGAGTTCCGCACCATGCACCAGCGTCAGATCATCGAGGACGAGATGCTGTGGCGCGAGCTGCGCGACCGCTACGAGGAGTACTTCGAGGGTGGCATGGGCGCCGATGCCATCAAGTTGCTCATCGACCGCATCGATCTCGATGAGGAAGAGGTCAAGCTCCGCGCCGCCATCGATCCCGAGGAGGGCAAGAAGCCTCTCTCGGCCCAGCGCAAGCAGAAGGCCACCAAGCGCCTCAAGATCGTCGCCGCGTTCAACCGCCGCAACGAAGCCGGCCACCGGGTCAACGACCCCCGGGCCATGATCCTCGACGTCGTGCCGGTGATTCCTCCGGACCTGCGTCCGATGGTGCAGCTCGACGGTGGCCGCTTCGCCACCTCGGATCTCAACGACCTGTACCGCCGGGTGATCAACCGCAACAACCGTCTGAAGCGTCTGCTCGATCTCGGTGCACCCGAGATCATCGTCAACAACGAGAAGCGGATGCTCCAGGAGGCCGTCGACGCACTGTTCGACAATGGCCGCCGCGGACGCCCGGTCACCGGTCCCGGCAACCGCCCGCTCAAGAGCCTCTCGGACATGTTGAAGGGCAAGCAGGGCCGTTTCCGTCAGAACCTTCTCGGCAAGCGCGTCGACTACTCGGGCCGTTCGGTCATCGTGGTCGGCCCGACCCTGCAGCTGCACCAGTGCGGTCTTCCCAAGCTGATGGCGCTGGAGCTGTTCAAGCCCTTCGTGATGAAGGCGCTCGTGGAGCGCACCCTGGCCCAGAACATCAAGTCGGCCAAGCGCATGGTGGAGCGTCGTCGTCCGCAGGTCTGGGACGTGCTCGAGGACGTCATCAAGGAGCACCCGGTGCTCCTCAACCGTGCTCCTACGCTGCACCGTCTCGGCATCCAGGCCTTCGAGCCCGTGTTGGTCGAGGGCAAGGCGATCCAGATCCACCCGTTGGTCTGCACGGCGTTCAACGCCGACTTCGACGGCGACCAGATGGCGGTACACCTCCCGCTGTCGGCCGAGGCCCAGGCCGAGGCGCGTGTGTTGATGCTCTCGAGCAACAACATGTTGAGCCCTGCACACGGCAAGCCGCTGGTCACTCCCACCCAGGACATGATCATCGGTGCCTTCTACATCACCTCCGAGGTGGAGGGCGCCAAGGGTGAGGGCATGACCCTGCGCCGCATCGACCAGGTCGAGCGCGCGGTGGAGTCCGGTGCTCTCGACATCCACGCCAAGATCACCTACCGGGGGTCGGAGTACCCCGAACTGGTGAAGACCCCTGCCAACGGCAGCGCGGCGGAGTACCACACCACGACCGCTGGGCGGATCCTGCTCAACGAGTGCCTGCCCGAGGGCTACCCGTATGTCAACAAGCCCGTGCGCAAGCGGGAGATGACCGACCTGGTGGACCACCTCGCGGTGGAGTTCCCCAAGGCGAAGGCCGCAGCATCGCTCGATGCCCTCAAGGGTCTCTGCTTCAACTGGGCCATGCGCTCGGGTCTCACGGTGTCGATCGACGACGTGCGTACGCCGTCGAACAAGTACGACATCCTCGACCGTCACGAGGACGAGGCCGACAAGGTGGAGAAGCAGTTCCGCCGGGGCATCATCACCGACGGCGAGCGCAAGCAGAAGGAGATCGAGATCTGGACGACCGCCACCAGCGAGGTCACCCAGGCCATGCAGGAGGCGATGTCGGCCAAGCAGTTCAACCCGATCGACATGATGGTCGGCTCGGGTGCTCGTGGGTCGATGGCGCAGGTCCGTCAGATCTCGGGCATGCGTGGTCTCGTGGCGAACCCACGTGGCGACATGATTCCCCGTCCGATCAAGTCCAACTTCCGTGAGGGCCTGTCGGTCCTCGAGTACTTCATCGCCACCCCGGGCGCCCGTAAGGGACTCGTCGACACGGCGCTGCGTACTGCTGACTCGGGCTATCTGACGAGGCGTCTGGTCGATGTCTCCCAGGAGCTCATCATCAACGAGCGCAACCCGTTCGATGAGGCCGGTCCGATCCGTAGCCTCGTGCTCGAGAACATCCGTCCCGATGAGCCTGGCAAGCGCTACAACCTCGAGACCCGGCTGTTCAGCCGGACCCTCGCCGAGGACCTGACCCTTGCCGATGGCACCAAGCTCACCAAGGGCACCGAGGTCGGCGTCACCGAGATGGAGGCGCTGCGCGACGATCCCGAGATCAACCAGGTCCGGGTGCTCTCGCCATTGACCGACGAGTCCGAGTTCGGCATCAGTCGTGCCGCCTACGGCACCTCGCTGGCCACCGGCAAGACGATCGAGTGTGGCGAGGCGGTCGGAGTGATCGCGGCGCAGTCGATCGGTGAGCCGGGGACGCAGCTCACGATGCGTACCTTCCACACCGGCGGTATCGCAGCGGCCTCGGGAGACATCACCGGTGGTCTTCCCCGTGTCGTGGAGCTCTTCGAGGCTCGGAGCCCCAAGAACAAGGCCGTTCTGGCCCGCACCTCAGGTGTGGTTCGCATCGACGAGGAAGACTCCAAGGACTGGGCCCTCACCATCGTCGGCGACGACGGTGAGGAAGACGCCTACGCGATCGCGCGTGAACGTCGCCTCGAGGTCTCCGACGGCGACGAGGTCACCGCCGGTGATGCGCTCGTCGAAGGTCCCCGTGACCCCAAGGAGCTCTTGGAGATCAAGGGTGTTCGCGCCGTGCAGCAGTACCTCGTCAACGAGGTCCAGCGCGTCTACCGGGATCAGGGTGTGTCGATCCACGACAAGCACATCGAGCTGATCGTGCGCCAGATGACACGACGTGTGGTCATCCAGGACGCTGGTGACTCCGACTTCCTGCCGGCCGACAAGATCGACCAGCGGGTGTTCAACGAGACCAACCGGATGCTGGTGCAGGAAGGCAAGACCCCTGCCGAAGGCCGCCCGGAGCTGATGGGGATCACCAAGGCCTCGCTGGCCACCGATTCCTGGCTCTCGGCTGCATCGTTCCAGGAGACCACCCGGGTGCTCACCGAGGCTGCGATCGAGGGCAAGTCCGATGAGCTCATGGGCCTCAAGGAGAACATCATCATCGGCAAGCTCATCCCGGCTGGCACGGGAATGGCCCGCTACCAGGAGATCCAGGCGTGGGCGCCCGACTACGAGGCGCCCGCCGAGGAGATCACCGAGGACGGCGCGGACTACCTCGCCAGTCGTATACCTGCGGGTGACTTCCGGGTGCCTAGTTCTGACGCCGTCGGAACGGCTCTGGGTACCGCAACCGATGTCATCGCACAGGCCCGACCCGATGGTTCTGGGACCGACCAGGTCGTCGAAGAGGCCGGGAGTGCCGACGAGGCGGTGGCGGACGTCATCGACTTCCCCACTCCTGACAAGTAGTCCTTCGACTGACGATTGGTCCTTCGACTCCCTGAGCTGGTGGACCAGCACGACAGGGGCCGCTGAATTCACATGTGTCCTGCGGCGGTTGCCCGAGAGGCAACCGCCCGGGGCAGCGGACACGACCGTCCCGGCACCGGACACGGCATCGCCGTGTCGCCCGGCGGTTACCCCGTGACCCGGTACAACTGGACTCCTGCATCGCTGCCCTCGAGGTCGAGTTCGAAGCGTTCACGCAGTTCGTCGAGGTCGAGCAGGTAGCCATAGGGCTCGTTCACGGTGGTCCAGACAATCCACAGTTCTGCCCCGGCGTCGAGCGCGTCGTCGACCCGGGCGAGATCCTCGACCTCGCGGGCGCCGTGGCGGGGGGTGATCAGCGGCCGGATATCGGATCGGTACCAGAGCCATGGTTCGTTCGCCAGGACTCCGCAGCTGTCGGCACCGAGGTCACCGGCGAGATCCCTCACCGAGAGAACCTGGCATTCCGGGGGGATCTCAGCGAGTTCGGGCAACGCACGGGCGCGTACGAACGCATCTGAGGTGTAGCCGACACCCTCGAGCGCAGTGGCGCTGGACCTGCCGAGGGCGAGCACCCCGATGACGCACCAGAGCACGCCTGCACCCAACGCGGCACGTCGCATCCATGGGGTTTCCGAGGCTCTGAGGTCACCCAGCAGTGATCCCGCGAGCATCAGCACCAGCACCGCCGTCGGAGCGAGTAGCCGTCCGTCCAGGTCGTTGATCTCGGCACGGGCTCTGGCGGCAACGGCGACCGCCAACTGGGTCGCTGCGACGATGCCAAGGAGGAGTCGGGCCTGACGTCCACCCCTTGGCTCGGACCGTCCGGGTCGCAGCGAGATCCAGGTGGTCATGCAGATCAACCCCACCCCCAGCACCAGACCTATCGCGCCCGGAGTGCTGTCGAGGGTCCACAGCACCGTGCGGCCGAGGGCGGTGGTGCCCTGCTGGAGGGTCTGGACAGGATCGAGCGACGAGGGAAGGCGTTCGCCGAATGCGGCATTGGAGCCCACGATGTTGATCACCATCTGGATCGCGAACGGGATGAATCCGGCGATGAGGGCGATGGCTCCGAGGCGAACTCGCGCCGAGCGACGTCGGTCCAACAGGATCCAGACCGACAGGGCGAAAGGCACGGCGATTCCTGCGTAGCGGATCAACGGAGCGGTCGAACCCAACGCCACTGCGGCCCACAACCAGCGGTTGGTGCTCCTCGTGGGTTCCGGTCGGCCCTGCGCATCGAGTGGAACCGGGCCGAGAGCTGTTGAACCGTTTGCGATGTCCCCGCGAAGAGCCAGGGCGATCGCCCCGAGGGTCACTGCTGTGAACGGGATCTCACTCAAGGCCTGGTAGGCCCAGGGTACGAGGACCGGGGTCAACCCCACGGCCACTACCGAGATCATCCGCGCCGGTGTATCGGTTGTTGTCCTGCGCAACACCGCCAGGGTGAGGCGTGGAACAGCGACGGTCGCCGCCGTCATGAGCAGCAGGGCCGCGGTTTCCACTCCGACGCCGGCCAACCCGACAGAGGCCATGGCCAGACTCCACAGCGGCGGGAAGGTGGCGAGTGGGTCCTCGAGCCAGGTTGCGAAACCCGCACCGTTGAGAAGCGACTCGGCGGCGCTCACATATGTGACGGAGTCGGGCGAAGCCGCCATCCGACCGCGACTGACGAGGACCACCAGCAGGGCGCCCAATGCGCCGACCGTCCACGCAACCGCGGTCTCGATCGATCGCGAGCTCGTGCTGGGTAGCGCTGTTGTCAGCTCCAACCGTGGCGCAGTTGGGTCCTGGCCCGAGGCTTCTCGAACCTCGCCGGCCGGTGAGGCGACCACACCGCCGTTGGCCGCGGGTTGAGCGCGATCGTCCTCCAGGGTCGACCTTGATCCCGTCTCCACTCCTCCGAAGCTGCTCATGCGCCATCCCCCTCGCGTGTCCCGGCGGGTCGCTCCCCCGAGAATCCGGCAAGGGCAGTCTAAGAGAAAGAATATAAATAGGCCACTCTTGATCTAATAATCAGTAGGTCATATGATCTACTCATGATTGTTCCGCGTAGTGGTGCGTCCTCTGGTCGTTGGGTGGTCGTCGTTGCAGCCTTGGTGCTGCTCGGGGCTTCCTGTAGCAATCCACCTCCGAGCGTCGTGCCGAGTGCTGTTGCGGTGGCGGATGCGGCTGTTGTCGGGGTGTCTGGTGTGGTGGTGTTCGATGGTGGCGGGTCTGATCTCGGTAATGGGACCGGGGTGGAGTACCTGTGGGACTTCGGTGATGGCACGTCGGGTAGTGGTCGTGTGGTGACCCATCAGTACGACGAGGCGGGGGTGTACGCCGTGACGTTGACGATCACGACTTCGGAGGGTTCGTCCACCTCTGATGCCTTGACGGTCACTGTCACCGAGTCCGATCCGGAGTTCGGGACCTTCTATGTGCGTGAGAGTGGTGTGGACAGTGCTTCGTGCGGTCCGATCGACTCACCGTGTGCGACGATCCAACGTGCGGTGGACAACGCGCCGGTGCACGATCCGCTCGAAGAGGGCGATGTGGACACGATCGCGGTTGCCGCCGGTGACTATCTCGGTCCGGTGCGGCTTCGTTCGAATCTGACGGTGTCGGGATCCTGGACCCAGGACTTCGGTGAGCAGCGGGGCTATCTGGGTCTGCTGCCGGACACGGTGATCGAGTCGACCGGTGGTGGCGATGTTCCGGTTGTGAGCGTCGAGGGTGCCCATGATGTGGCACTCGAAGCTGTTGAGGTCAGCAGTCGGGGTCCTGCGGCAGTGGTCGAGGGTGTCGGTGTGTTGATCCGTGATTCGACGGGGGTTGTCGTGGGTCGCGAGGGTGCACCTCGCACTGTGATCAATGGTCCGAACGGAGCGAACGCGACGGGTGTGCTGATCGATGATCCTGCTGGTGTGGGCGCCTCGGGTAGTGAGGTCGAGATCGTGCACACCACCGTCAACGGTGGTGATTCATATGGTGCGGGTCAGAGCAGTTATGGCGTGCGGGTGTTGCACGGCTCGACCCTGGACTCGCTGAGGAGCTCGTTCTCTGGTGGCAAGGGCTACGCGGGAGCCGATGCTGAAGCTGCGGTGCCCGCTCAACCCGCCGACGCCTGCCACGGACACAACGGCTGGGATGCTGTCGGGCTCCAGCCAGCAGGCGGTGGCCCGGGCGGTGTGTGCGGCTCCTACGCCGGCGGTGACGGCGGTGACGGGACATCGATATTCCCCGGAATCGCTGGCCAGTCCGGCCATGGACCCTCCGGCGGAGCAGGTGGTGCCGGAGAACTCGAGAGCCCCGATGATCTCGAGAGCCATGCCGGTGGGGGCGCGGCTGGCTCTGGTGGTGAGGCCACGTCGCCGGGCTCCTCCGGTGGTTTGCCGGTCGGGGACCTCGGAGGTTCCGCCGGTGATCTGTTCCTGCTCCCGACCGGAGGCCTCGGCCTCGACGGCCAACACGGCGGCACCGGAGGGGGCGGTGGTGGCGGCGGACCCTACGGCTTCGTGATCCCTGCCGGCGGTGGTGGCGGTGGCGCCGGTGGTCTGGGCGGCACGGGTGCCCTCCAGGGCGGCCAGTCCGGTGGCGGGTCCTTCGCGATCTACGCAGTGGATTCCGACGTGATCCTCGATGAGGTCCAACTCGTCACAGCCGGCGGAGGTGCCGGTGGATCCGGATCCGCCGGAGGCCCCGGAGGCAACGGCGGCGATGCCGGAAACGGCGGAAATCCGTCTGCGTGGAACATTGGTGGTGGTGGCGGCGGTGCCGGTGGTTCCGGCGGCGCTGGTGGATCCGGTGCTGGCGGTGGCGGCGGCGGACCCTCGATCGGCCTCTTCGTGCACCGGGGCTACCAGGACGTCAACGCCCTGACCGTGCAGACCGGCGACGCCGGTACGCCAGGGGCCGGTGGCCCCGGCGGTGCTGCCGGCACCGGCGGCAAGGGAGGATGGGCTGTCCACAGGGGGCAACCGGGTGCACCCGGTGCAGCCGGTGAACCCGGGAACCACGGTACCCCCGGACTGTCAGGCATCGAAGCCAACATCTGGGATGACGGAGTGGCCACAGCGTGATCTTCTCCGGTCGCCGGAACTGTTGATCCCCCGTTCCGGCTGATGCCAGCCATCGCTCCCTGAATGCAGGTTCCCGACAGGGGTGAGTCGGGAACCTGCATTCGCGTGCCGGGACCCGTCTACGAACGACCACCTGCTCAGATTGCCTAAATGCCCGAGCTCCACATCCGCTCAACCGGTCAGGCTCGAAGCAGGATCCCTCCGGCCCGTGTCCAGCACCTGGGCGGTGCAGCGCTCTTGCCCGAGTACTTCGCACTCCCGGCGATCTGGGGCACTGCGACTCGACGAATTCCATGGTTTCTGCGCGATGCTGCGCCTCGCACTCGACTCGGGAGATCCAGCATGACGATTCAACGAATGGACAACGTCCTCATCGTCGTGGAGGACCTGGACGCGGTCATCGCGTTCTTCGTCGAACTCGGGATGGAACTGGAGGGCACAGGACCCGTCGAGGGACCTTGGGTGGATGCCGTGATCGGGATCGAAGGGGCCCGACAGAGCATTGCCATGCTGCGTATCCCCGGTGCTGACGGCCGAATCGAGCTGGCGATGTTCCACTCTCCCGATGCGATCAGCGTGGGGCCGAGGGACGCACCGGCCAACACGCTGGGCATCCGCCGCATCATGTTCGCCGTCGATGACATCGACGACGTGGTGGAACGTCTACGCCTCCGAGGAGCTGAACTCATGGGCGAGCTGGCGCAGTACGAGGACGCGTACCGGCTGTGCTACGTCCGTGGCCCCGAGGGCATCGTTGTGGGACTCGCTCAACAGCTGAGCTGAGATCACTCGGTCTCGCTCCGGGCGTATACGGCACGCAGCCCCGGTCCGCAGACAGGGGGCGTTCGCGATGAGAGTGGCGCTGTGGCGTTCCCCGGTGGTCGCCCATGAGTTCGTGGTCATCGTCGACCCAGGCGGCTCGGGTCAACTCCCGAACACATCGCTCCAGTCGTCTCGCATGTTGGCGACGGTCCATCCGAGCTCGGCTGCTTTGGCAAGGGATGCCTCGGCGCCGTCGGTGTACGCGAACTCCCGGGTGTCGTCGTCGTGGTTGACCAGAAGTCCGAACTCGGCGGCTGAGAGCATCTCGATGTCGACGTCGCCGTTGCCCGCAGCGAAGAGAGGGAACCGACCGGTCTGAGCGAAGATGTGCTCGGGTTTTCCGGGGCCGAGGTCGAGTCCGCCCAGCATGTGCTTGCCCCTCACGATGCGGCCGTCGCTGTAGGTGTATTCGGCCGCGGTGCCGATGACGTTCTCCTTGTAGATGCCCCAGGTCTCCTCGGCGAAGACCCGCATGAAGTCGCGGCCGCCTCCGGAGCACACGAACACTCGGAACCCGTTGGCTCTCAGGTAGGCGAGGAGCTCGCGCATCGGTTGGTAGATGAGCTCGAGGTAGGGGCGGCCGAGGGTGGGTTGCGTAGCGGTGGCGAGCCACTTGCGCACCTCGGCATCGAACTCGTCGGGTGTCGTGCCGAGCCAGGTGCGCCCGAACGCTGAGAGCAACGCTCCGACGACCTCCGGGTCCTGGGTGGCGAGGCCAGCGAAGAACTGGTGGTCATCGGCTGCGAGCGCCTTGTAGGGCTGCTGGTCTGCCAGCGACGGATCCTTTGCAACATCGGCGGCCCAGCGGCGGAACACGAAATCGAACTGCGGTGGCAGGGGCCGCTCGACCCACAACGTGCCGTCATTGTCGAACGTGGCGATCCGGTCGGCCACGTCGACGAAGTCCGGCCCTGGAGTGACCGTGGCGGTCACGAAGTCGACGATCGATTGTTTGGCGGGTCCATCGTTCCAGCTCGCCAGGTCGTCGGTCATGGGTGGCCTTTCGCAGCGGGTAGGTGGCGGAGGTGGATCGTGCCCCATTCGGCCCACGCCGCACAATGCGACTCCCTCCAGCTTCGTTCGACTACGTCGATGTCGACTTCCCAGGAGACCTCGGCCGCGTCGGCACTCATGAGCTGCGCAGGATCACGTCGCAGTTGGATTCCGACGAGCACGTTGGTGACAGGTGAACCGTCGGGACCGCAGGACGTCCGACCCGGCAGGTTGAAGCCGACGATCGAGACTCACACGGCGCCTTGCTCTCGCTCCTCCCTGATGACCAAAATCCGGCTTGGTCTCAGTCGGGCAGGTCACAGGCCATGTTGCGCAGGATTGCTCAGGCGATGTTGCCCATGCCTCGCTCCCGTTCTTCGTTCTCAGCCGGGTACACGACTCAGTCGGGCAATACGACTTTGTGGAGGACGTTCCCGTCAGCTCCCGGGGTTCCTCCGGCGAACACCAGCGAACCTGCGGGGCCTCCTTCACCGCCGGA
>JAMLGK010000012.1 GCA_023957995.1 Microthrixaceae bacterium
GTTCAGTCAGCTCGACGTCGTCAAGGTGCTCAAGTGGGTCCCTTCGCCATGACCGCGGTGTGCCCGTGACCTCGGCGGACCGCTGATGGCGACAGTTCCCCTGGGCGAGGAGCTGAAGGTGCTGGCCCGCACGAGCCTCGTGCTGCTCGGCGGCTACGTCCTGCAGCTGGGCCTGTTCGATGACCTGAGACTCTTCTCGGTGCACCCCGAGGTGCTGCTCGCGATCGGCGTGGGAACTGCCGTAGCGTGGGGCGCCGAGCGAGGAGCCATCGTCGGTTTCGCGGCCGGCCTGCTGGCCGACCTGGTGCTTTCGGGGCGGTTCGGCGTGACCGGATTGGCCTATGGAATCGCCTGTTACGCGGTGGGTCTGGTGTCAGAGGGTCTGGCGCGACGTTCGCGTGTGATGGATGCGCTGTTGATGGCCGTCGGTGGTGCACTCGGCACGATCACCTACGCAGTGGTGGCAGCGCTCTTCGGAGCAGGAACACTCGGAGAGGACGACCTACTGGTGATCATCGCGATGGTGGCTCTGTGGAACTTCGTGCTCAGTCCGATCGTGGTGCCCGTGTGCCGCTGGGCAGGCCGACATCCCGAGATCCGCCCGGCCCGCTGATGATGGAAACTGGAACCGGTGGATACCGACCTGTATGTGCACTGACCTGTATGGACACTGACCTGTATGGACACTGACCTGTATGGACACTGACCTGTATGGACACTGACCTGTATGGACACTGACCTGTATGGACACTGACCTGTATGGACACTGACTCCCAGAAGGTTCGCCTGGGTGCTCTGGGCATCGTCGCGGTGTCGTTGTTCCTGGCTCTCTTCGCGCGTCTGTGGTTCCTGCAGGGCATCGAACGCCAGGAGTTCGAGGCCGCCTCGGTCTCCAACAGGCTGCGGGTGATCCAGACCGAGGGCCCGCGCGGTCGCATCCTGGACGTGAACGGCAAGGTGATCGTCGACAACCGCACCACGATCGTGGTTGCGCTCGACCGCGAACAGCTACGGGAGAAGGTGTCCGGCCTCGATGAGCGCGACGAGGCCGACCTGGAGAAGATCCGCACCACGCTGTGGAGCGACTTCGAGGTGACCGCCACCGCACTCAATTCACTTGGAGTGCAGCCGCCGCTCACCGCGGAGGACATCTGGAACCGCTACACCGACAAGCGTTACTCGCCCCAGGAGCCCGTACCGGTCGCCGAGGACGTGGATCCGTTGGTCGAGCAGTACTTCCTCGAACGAGCGCAGGACTTCCCGGGCATCATCGTGGAGCGTCGGACGGTCCGCGAGTACCCCTATGGCCCTCTCGCCGCTCACATCCTCGGGTACGTGGGCGAGATCAACGACCAGGAACTCCTGGAGCGCGGCGCGGTCGTGCCCGGCAGTGACGAGGTCCCGGAGAGCACGACCACGATCCCCGGACAGGAACCGAAGCCCTACGAGGCCGGTGATTCGATCGGCAAGACCGGGGTGGAGCGCGCTTACGAGGCCGATCTGCGCGGCACGCCCGGCGAACGCACCATCGAGGTGAACGCCAAGGGGGAGATGCTCGACGTCGTGTCCGACACTCCTCCGGAGGCTGGCGACGACGTCTGGCTGACCATAGACATCGACCTCCAGGCACACGCCGAGGCACAACTGGCGCGCACGGTCGAGGACATCCGCGGAGGCGTCACCGAGGACGGTCGGGACATCACCGCGCCCCAGGGAGCGGTCGCCATCACCGATCCGATGGGTGGCGAGGTTCGTGCGATGGCGAGCTACCCCAGCTATGACCCGCGCATGATCGTCAACGGCATACCCACCGCCCTCTGGGATGAGTTGCAGGACCCTGCCAACGGCCTTCCCCTCAACAACTGGGCCATGCAGGGCATGTACGCACCGGGTTCGACCTTCAAGCCGGTCACTGCTCTGGCCGGTCTGCAGACCGGGTTCATCAACCCGGCCAACGACACGTACTACGACCAGGGAACCTACGAGCTGCAGGGATGCACCGGGGGCAAGTGTGAGTTCCGGAACGCCGGGGGTGCGAGGTTGGGAAGCGTCGACCTGCCCCGATCGCTCACGGTCTCCTCCGACGTCTACTACTACTGGATCGGTGAGAACCTCTGGCTCGGTCGGGGCACCTGGGGCGACCAGGCACTGCAGGACACGGCGTTCCAGTTCGGCCTGGGCGACAAGACGGGCATCGAGCTGCCCGGCGAGGCAAGAGGCAGGATCCCGACGCCCCAGAACCGCAAGGAGGCCTACGACGCGAATCCCGAGGCCTTCGTGACCGACGAGTGGTTCACCGGTGACAACGTGATCACGGCCATAGGCCAGGGCGACGTGCTCGTCACCCCGCTACAGCTGGCCAACACCTACGGAACCATCGCCAATGGTGGGACGGTCTACCAGCCGCACGTGGCCTATCAGACCTCCCGGGCCATCGATCCCACGGAGCCCCCCGGGGCCGAGGGCAACTTCGAGGTGGTGCGGACGATCGAACCCGTCGAGAAGGGTCAGGTCGACATCAATCCCGACTGGTACGGCCAGATCTTCCAGGGGCTCGTCGGGGTCACCCAGGAGGGCACCGCTGCGGCCGCATGGGGCGCCAATCCCACGGCCTGGCCCTTCGCCGGCAAGACCGGTACGGCTGAGGTCAACGACAAGGCCGACACATCGCTGTTCGCCGGATGGGGACCCGCCGTGGCAGGTGAGACCCCGCAGTATGCAATCGCGGTGGTGGTGCCGGAGTCGGGCTTCGGCGGTGACGTGGCAGCTCCGCTGACCTTCGACATCATCTCGCCCGCATCCAACGGACAGCTGGATCCGGTGTGTCCTGCACTCGATCCCGAACGCAGCGAGTGCGAGAAGTCCAAGGCGGATGCTTACGCGCGCCTGGCCGCGGCTCAGCAGCGCCAGGATGAGCAGGCCGCGTCGGGCGGAGTCCAGGCAGGCGGCGGAACTCAGGCAGAGGACGGGGCCGGAAACTGATGCTCACATCGACCGAGCGCTCGACCACCCCCCGCGTTGCCTCCAAGGACCTGACAGCGCCGTGGCACCACGTCGACGGCGTGCTGATCGCAGCGGTGGCGGTCGTGCTGGCGATGGGTTCGGTCATGGTGTTCGGCGCCACCCGGCACACCGACGGCAAGACCGATCTGATCTTCAGGCACGCCGGCTTCCTGGTGGTGGGCGTGGCGGCGGGCGCGGTCATCGCTGCGGTCGACTACCGCAGGGTCCTGGCGTGGTGGCCGGTCGTCTACGGGGTGGCGATCGCCGCGCTCGTGGGTGTGCTGACGCCGCTGGGCGCAACCGTCAACGGCACCTCGGGCTGGTATCGCCTCGGCCCTGCATCGTTCCAGCCGGCGGAGTTGGCCAAACTGGCCACGATCCTGGCGGTGGCCGCCTATCTGGGCGCCGCGGAACGGGTGGACTGGCGCCGCCTGCTCGTGGCCTTGGGGCTGCTCGGCGCACCGCTGGCGCTGGTGCTGCTGCAGCCCGACCTCGGATCGGCGCTGGTGTTCGCCGCCATCTCCCTGGGCATGCTGCTGGTCGGGGGAGTGCGCCTGCGCGACCTGGCAGTGCTGGGGGTCGTCGCCGTGGCGGCGGTCGCACTGGTGCTGGGCTCGGGTCGGTTGGACGAGTACCAGCAGGACCGCCTCAGCAACTTCCTGTCCACCGACGGCCAGTCCTACAACGTCACCCAGGCCCAGACGGCGATCTCGTCGGGCGGTCTCACCGGGTACGGATTCGGGGAGGGGCCCCAGACCCGGGGCGGATTCGTTCCGGTGCAGGAGTCGGACTTCATCTTCACCGTGGTGGGCGAGGAGTTCGGATTCATCGGTTCGGGGCTCCTGGTGGCGCTTCTCGGGGTGATCATCTGGCGGATCTGGCGGGTGGCGCAGTTGGCGGCGGACCATGCGGGCACGCTGATCTGTGCCGGGGTGATGTCGATGTTCCTGTTCCACATCTTCGAGAACATCGGTATGACCCTCGGGATCATGCCGGTGACGGGCATTCCGTTGCCGTTCGTGTCCTACGGCGGCACCTCGATCGTTGCTTCGTGTGTGGCTGTGGGACTGGTCGAATCGGTTCACATGCACCGTTTCTCCCGGTGAACAGCAGCCGGCCGGACACCGGTACCGGGTGTGTACGGCCCCTCCGGTAGACTCCACCGATCATGGCGGCGCCGCGCGAGCCGATCTTCGATCGACTGGAACCATTACTGAACAGGGTTCAACGCCCGGCGCGCTATATCGGGTGTGAGGTCGGCGCGGTGGAGCCGGACTGGTCCAAATGCGTCGAGGTCGACCCCGACACCGGTCAGGTGTCCGACACCGCAGCGGTCCGTTGGCTCCTGGCGTATCCCGACACCTATGAGATCGGCCAACCCAACCAGGGTCTGCAGATCCTCTTCGAGATCCTCAACGAGCGCCCCGATGCCCTCGCCGAGCGAACGTATGCACCCTGGGTGGACCTCGAGTCGGAGATGCGCGATGCGGGTGTGCCGCTGTTCAGCATCGACACCCACCGGCCGGCGGATGCATTCCACCTGTTGGCGTTCAACCTCTCGGCCGAACTCACCTACACAAACCTGCTCAACATGGTGGATCTGGCGGGCGTTCCCGTACGCAGCGCCGATCGCAGCGCCGAGCACCCGCTGGTGATCGCCGGGGGTCACTGCACCTACAACCCGGAGCCCCTGGCGGACTTCCTCGATGCGGTGGTCATGGGCGACGGCGAGGAGGCCGTGGCCGACATCACCGAGGTCGTCGGCTCCTGGTTGGCCGCCGGGGCCCTCGACCGCGAGCAGCTGCTCAGGGAGCTGAGCTCGATCGAGGGGGTCTACGTCCCGGCCGCCTACGAGGTCACCTACACCGGTGCGAGCATGGCTGGTGACATCGAGGTGGTCGACACGGTGGAGCCGCGCTGGCCCGAGGCCCCCGAGGTGGTGGCCAAGCGAACGATCACCGACCTCGCCGAGTGGCCCTACCCGCGCAGCCAGATGGTGCCGCTCACCGAAGTGGTCCACGACCGACTCAACGTGGAGGTGTTCAGGGGCTGCACGCGTGGCTGTCGCTTCTGCCAGGCGGGGATGATCACCCGGCCCGTGCGTGAACGACCCGCCGAGCAGGTCGCCCAGATGGTGACCGAGGGCCTGGCCCGCACCGGATACGACGAGGTTGCGCTCACGTCGTTGTCCACCGCCGACTTCTCCGGTGTGGCGCAGGTGGTCGAGGAGATCGTCGAGTCCGACACCGAGGGTCGCCTGTCCGTGTCGCTTCCCTCCTTGCGGGTCGACGCATTCGGAGTGGAGATCGCTGCCCAGGTGCAGAAGGGCCGCCGCACCGGGCTGACGTTCGCGCCGGAGGCCGGGACCTGGCGGATGCGCCAGGTGATCAACAAGCTGATCCGTGAAGAAGACCTCTACGGGGCCGTCGAGAGTGCGTACTCACAGGGCTGGCGCCGGGTGAAGCTCTACTTCCTCACCGGCCTGCCCACCGAGACCGATGAGGACACCCTCGGCATCGCTCGAATGGCCGAGAACTGCGTGACCATCGGTAGGCGACACATCAAGAACCCGTCGGTGACTGTCTCGGTCGGAGGTTTCGTGCCGAAACCGTTCACTCCGTTCCAATGGTTCGGCCAGAACACCGAAGAGGAACTGCACCGCAAGATCAGCCTGCTGCGTGACGCACTGCGCAAGAATCGAAACGTGGCGTTCAAATGGCACGACACCAGGGCCAGTGTCATAGAAGGTGCTTTCAGCCGCGGCGACCGTCGGCTGGGCCCGGTGATCGAGTCGGCCTGGCGCAACGGAGCGGTGTTCCAGGAGTGGTCCGAGCGGTTCTCGCTCCAGACCTGGCTCGACGCGTTCGAGGCAGCAGGACTGGGCGTCGAACAGTTAGCCTACCGTCATCGGGAGGAGTCCGAGACCCTTCCGTGGGAACACATCGACGCCGGGCTGCACAAGGACTTCCTCTGGCAGGACTGGCAGGACGCGCTCGAGGAAGTTGGTCTGCCCGATTGTCGTTGGACCCCTTGCTACGACTGCGGTGCCTGCACCGGTTGGGGTGTGGAGCACGTGGTTGCGTCAGCGGTGCCGCCTGCGGGGGGCAGCCAGGGAACGGGCCAGGATCTCGATACCGGCGGTCTGCTGCCCGAGGTGGTCGCGGTGCCCGTCGAACTGGGAGTGCGGGCATGACCGACACGCCTGCCAAGCGAATAAGGGTCCGCTACTCGGTGTCGGGCAAGGTCCGCTTCCTGTCCCATCGTGACGTGGCGAGGGTGACTGAGCGCGCGATCAGGCGTGCCGGCGTGCCGGTCGCCTACACGCAGGGGTACTCACCACGGCCGAAGATGCAGTACGGCCTGGCCCTGTCGACCGGATACGAATCGACAGGGGAGTACATCGACATCTACCTGGATCCCGAGCGTGAGGGGATGGTGGACCCAGTTGAGATAGCGGTCGCGCTCGATGCCTGCATGCCCAGGGGTCTTGATGTTCTTGCAGCATCGCTCGTGGACAGCACCGAGGGGTCGCTGCAGGATTCGGTGGAATCGACCGGTTGGGAGGTCCAGGTGGCTGCGGATGATCCCGCAGCGACGGAGCTCCCGGGTCGGGTGGAGGCCCTGATGGGGGCGGACCACCATGAGATCGAGATCGTTCGCAAGGGCAAGCCGGTACGCGAGGACCTGCGCCCTCTGGTGTTCGATCTGGTGTTGAAGGTGCCGGCGTCCGCCGGTGGGGACGGCGGGGCAGAACCCCTGCTGCTCATGGCGGAACTCGGCACGAAACCTCGCAGTATCCGGCCCTCCGAACTACTCGGAGCGCTCGGAGTGTCCGAGCCCGTGAAGGTGCGCAGGACACACCAATGGACGAATCGCGACGGCAACCGTGGCGAGCCCCTGGGGCTCGAGGTGCCGTCACAGCGCACGGAGTTGTGCGCGATATGAGAGGACTCACCAATGACCGACAACGAGCCCACAGAGGGCCAGGACGCCGCGCCACGTAAGGCGCCTCCGGGAGCACCCACGAGACCCAAGATCGGCGACAGCATCAAGCCTCCGCCGGATCCGGGCAAGGGTTCCGACACCGGGAAGGACAACGAGGGACGAACCGACGGTGGTTCGCGCAACCGCCGTCGTAGGCGACGCGGTGGCAAGGGTGGCGGCCAGAGCAACGCTGGCCAGAACAACGGTGGCCAGAGCAACGGTGGCCAGAAGAGCTCCAACCAGGGCGGCAACAACCAGGGTGGGGGTTCCGGAGGTGGCAAGGGTCGCAGCCGGAACCGGCGCCGCAAGAAGGCGCCCTCGCCGGTCGAGGTGAACGTGGCGGACCTTCCAGCCATCGAGCTCGATGAGGAGGAGCTGGCCAAGCGTCGGGGTGCGCAGCGCGACGGAAAGGCAGTCGGCCGGTACCAGATGATGGTGCACGTCGAAGCCGGTGTGACCCACATAGCGGTGCTCGAGGGTCGGTCGCTGGTCGAGCACTACGTCGCGCGGCCCAGCGACGACGTCTACCAGATCCACGGAAACATCTATGTGGGCAGGGTCGAGAACGTGCTGCCGGGCATGGAGGCCGCCTTCGTCGACATCGCCACACCCAAGAACGCCGTGCTCTACCGCTCCGACATCACCTGGGACCCCGACGACATGGAAGGTCTGGCGAAGGGGGAGCAGCCGAGGATCGAACAGGTCCTGTCGGACAAGCAGACGATCCTCTGTCAGGTCACCAAGAACCCGATCGCACACAAGGGCGCACGTCTCACCCAGGAGGTGTCGATACCGGGTCGCTTCGTGGTCTTCGTTCCCAATTCCAACACCGTCGGGATCTCCAAGCGGCTGCCGGACAGCGAGCGCAAACGCCTCCGCAAGATCCTCGAGAAGGCGCGTCCCGAGGGTCACGGACTCATCGTGCGGACCGCAGCCGAGGGAATCACGGCCGAGGAGATCCAACGAGACGTGCGCCACCTCGCCATCCAGTGGAACGAGATTGCGCAGATGGCACAGGGCCAGAACTCACCGAGGCTCCTCTACCGCGAACCCAACATGGCTGTTCGGATGATCCGTGAGGAGTTCAACGCGGACTTCCGCAGCGTTCTGATCAACGACGTCGAACTGCACGAGGAGATCCGTTCCTATGCAGAGACCGTGGCCCCGGCCCTGGCGGAGCGGGTCACGTTGTACGACCCCGATGACCAGCTGCCCATGTTCGAGCGGTTCCATGTGACCGAACAGCTGGCGAAGGCACTGGACCGGAAGGTCTGGTTGCCATCGGGCGGCTCCCTGATCGTGGAGTCCACCGAAGCCCTCACGGTGATCGACGTGAACACCGGCAAGAACGTCGGCTCGTCGAGCCTCGAGGAGACCGTGCTCGACAACAACCTCGAGGCGGCCGACGAGATCGCCCGCCAGCTGCGACTGCGTGACATCGGTGGCATCATCGTGATCGACTTCGTCGACATGGAGGTGAAGGCCAACCGCGACCAGGTCGTCAAGCGCCTCAAGGCCGCCCTGGGCCGCGACAAGACCCGCACCCAGGTGTTCCCGATCTCCGAGCTGGGGCTGGTGCAGATGACCCGCAAGAGGATCGGCGAGGGGCTCCTGGAGTCGGTCGCCACCCGCTGCGACCACTGCGATGGCCGTGGTCTGATCGTGCCCGATGAGCTTCTGGGCTGAAACCTTCCGGTCCCGTTGGGTCCGGATGCCCCACAACACCTAGGATGGTGAGCCGTATGTATGCAGTCGTAAAGACCGGTGGAAAGCAATATCGCGTGGAGCAGGGTCAACGCCTTCGCGTGGAGCGTCTCGGGGCACCCGAGTCCGAGGTGGAACTCACCCCGGTCATGGTGGTCGACGGCGACCGTGTGGTCGCCGGGCGAGATGTCTCCTCGGCAAAGGTGTCTGCCAAGGTGCTCGATGAAGGCCGCGGGAAGAAGGTCCGCGCGTTCACCTACAAGAACAAGTCCAACCAGCGTCGGCGGTGGGGTCACCGCCAGACCTACTCGACGATCGAGATCACCGGCATCTCCGCCGGCTGACCGACCGTTCCCAACGCACTCGCAGGCGAGGTAAGACATGTCGAAGACAAAGGGCGGCGGCTCAACACGCAACGGTCGCGATTCGCAGAGCAAGCGTCTCGGGGTCAAGGTCTACGACGGTGGGAACGTGACCGCCGGGACCATCCTCGTGCGCCAGCGCGGAACCCGCATCCATCCCGGCGACAACGTGGGCAAGGGCGGCGACGACACCCTCTTCGCTCTCGCTGATGGCACCGTGCGTTATGGATCCCGACGCAACCGCAAGGTCGTCGCGATCGACCCCGGCTGACCTGACAGCTTTAGCTCAGATTCCCACCGGAAGCTCGCTGCTGGGCCAGTCCAGCAGCACCTGCGCCTGGCCGAACGCGTAGCGGTCGGTCATGCCACCGACCCAGCCGACCGCCTCTTCGGGGGTAGAACCCTCGGCCAGGTAGTGCTCCACCAATGCGCGTAGCACCCTGATCACCGACTCCGACTGCTTCAACGAGTCCGGTCTCATGTAGATGTGTTCGTAGTTGAAGGCCCGGAACTCGGCGAGGGCCTCGGCGAGCGGCTCGGTCATCCCGACCTCGCCGGTCTGCACCACCGCCTCGACGACACCGGAGATGAAGGCTCCCAGCCGGGCACTTCGCCGGTTACCGCAACGCTCGACTACGACGGTAGGCAACATGGCGTCGTCGACGATTCCCACCAGTGCAGCATCCTCCATGTCGTGACACACGTAGGCAATTCGGTCGGCCCAGGACACGATCTCGCCCTCGGGTGTGCTCGGAAGAGGTCGTGACCAGGAGTGGTTGCGGATGCCGTCGAGGGTCTCCTCGCAGAGGTTCAGTGGTTGGAGCACCACGTCGGCGCCCCACACCGCGTGGTCGTAGCCGCCCTCGACGTACGGCGAGAAGGCGTCCTCTGAGGCGTGTCCGCCCGGACCGTGCCCACAGTCGTGGCCCAGCGCGATCGCTTCGGTGAGCGCCACGTTGGCGCCCACAGCGGAGGCGATCGCAACCGCCACCTGTGACACCTCGAGGGCATGGGTGAGCCGGGTGCGCTGATGATCCTCGGGAAACACGAAGACCTGGGTCTTTCCGGCCAGGCGCCGGAAGGCCTCCGCGTGCAGTATCCGATCGCGGTCTCGTTCGAAACAGGTTCGGAACGGATCTGCTTCTTCGGCTCGGACGCGTTGTCCCGCGCCGCTAGCGCGGGTCGCCCCGGGTGCCAATCGAGCGTGCTCCAGGTCTTCTCTCTCCTGGCGGAGAACACTTCGTCCATCAGCGTGGATGGCCTGGTCGTCGTTGGCAGCCAAACGGTTCGAGCCTTCTCGGTGCGCATGGCGGACACGGCCCGGATGCCCGTCCATGGTGGACGCCCAACGCACAGCGCGTGAGGAGTTGGCTGGATTCTGGAGAGGATCGGTCTTGATGACGTCCAATCTAGAGGTGCGCTGTGACATCGCAGGAGTGAGTAGTCGATGACTCATGACGGCAACCGACGATTGCACGAAGCTGATCGGAGGCTGATGCCTTCGGTGGCAATGGCAGTGACATCCGATCCAGGGGAGTGAGCGGTGGTTTCCACATCGAGGGTGCGGCAAGGAGCGTCGAGGAGGTCCGTTGCGGCGATCATGGCACTAGTGGTCGTATCGGTGGCCTGTGCACCGACTCCACCCGTGACGGTGTCGCATCCCTGGTCGGTGCTGATGTGTCGCTGGAAGGGCGATCCGGTACCGACGATCGCATCCACGACGCAGTACTACCTCGATCGCATCGGTCCCTCAGGTGTCATGCTCGCGAATGACTACTTCGTCGATGTGTCGGGTGGTCGGATCGATCACACCGGAACGGTGGTGAAGGGCTGGTACGAGCTCGACATCACCTATGAGGACGCCAAGAAGTCCGACCAGAAACGCGATCGCACGGTCGACGATTGTCTCGACAAGGCAGCCATCGGACCGGGCGCTCCAGGATCAGACACAGCGCCCTACTCAGTGCCTGCTTCTCACGAGGTGATGGTGGTCACGAGCCGAACGCTGAGCTCGGGTGCCTACACGGACGAATCCGGGCGACGAATGCTCACCGCGCCATCCAAGAGCCTCACATTCGACCTCCACGAGATGGGCCACGTATACGGCCTGGGACACTCCTTTTCGAACGACCGGTCATTTCAGAACATCGATTGGTCCCAGGGAGGTGAGTACGACGACTGGTGGGACATCATGAGCGCCGCGAACGTCTACCCAACCGTGCGGCCGAACGCTACATCCCTGAGGACCTTGGGCTGGATCGACGAGACCGAGGTCGTTCGTCTCGAACCGTGGCGACTCAGAGGCACCTCTCACGTGACGCTCGGCGCTTTGCACGGAAGATCCGACTGGGGCATTCGGAACATCGTCGTCGAGGATCCAAACCTGCCCTACTCGTACAGTATCGAGTTGCGAATGTCCGATTCGTGGGATATCGACATCCCCGAGGATCAGGTGCTCATCCACAAGGTGGTGGGAAAGCGCTCGGAGCTGCTGCGGAGCCAGGGAGAGGTCAACGGCCTGAAGCGCACGCTCATCGATGAGGAGATGGGTGTGAGGATCTCCTTCGGGAGGATCATACGGGGCCCACGGACTGTCGAAGTTGAGGTTCAACGAATGGCTCCCAGTGGCGGAGAGGTCCATCTGGACCGAACCGCCGACAATGGCACCGACGCTCGCGTGGAGGATCACCTCTGGCAACGTGGCTGGTCCAGCATCGACACCTTCGAGACCTCCCAGGGAAGGTTCCTCCTGCTCTACCGGGAGGAGGACGGCCTCATGACCCTCTACCGGATCAACGTGGATGGCACGCTCGGCACCCAGCTCTGGTACGAGACGGTCGAACCCGGGATCACCAGCGTGATGCCATACCGGGTGGGGTTCAACACCTATGTGTTCACCTACCGGGGAGGTGCCAACAGGCTGCAGGAACACAGCACCGTGCGTGTGCGTCCGTTGGGTGAGGATGGCACCCGCGGTGACTATTTGCGCATCCCATCCACTCCACTGAACGAGGACGGTCGGGGCTACTGGCCTGACGGTGACAAGGGAATTGCCGATTGGGTCGATGTTGAGGTGTTCGACGTGGGTGGAACCCCGTACTTCGTTGCGCTGCAGACACGCGGCAATCTCGGAGCAGACGGTGTGTCCACCCGGAAGGCGAGGGTGTACGCGCTCGACCCGACCCTTCAGGTTCCGCAGATCGGTTGGGGTGATGCCACAGCCACCCTCGATGGGAACATCGTCGCCGAGGGTGATTCCCTGGTCCGGCTCTCAGTCGCACCGCTGCCAGAGATCCCCCAGACGGTGGACATCATGGCGCTGCACGATCCCCGCACCGGTTCGGTTCGTCCGTTCTCGTTCGAACGTGGGGGCAGCCTCCGGGCGCTGCACACGTCGCAGTGGCTGTCACCCGACAACCCCTGGGTAAAGGGTTGGACGATGATCGAGAGCATCCCGGCCCCGTCCGGTCCTCAGTTGCTGCTCTACAACCGTTGGACGGGTGATAGCGAGATCTACACGATGAACTCGGGGCTCTCGATCATCGGAGGTCTTCCGGTACGTTACGAACTGTTGCGCAGCACCACCTGGACGACCGGCTGGACGAGCGCAGTGGGCTATCAGAGCTCACAGGGGCCGTTGAGGCTCCTGGTGAAATCGGGACGTTGGATGACGACTGACTCCTGACGGACCCGATCAGGGCCCACGGTTGCATGCGCCTCGGGGCCTATCCTTGGCCCGTGTCCGAGTTCGTAGATGAGGTGGGTCTCAACGTCCGTGGTGGTGACGGCGGCGCGGGCAGCGTGTCGTTCCGCCGCGAAGCACACACCCCGATGGGAGGGCCCGACGGCGGTGACGGTGGCAAGGGCGGCGACGTCTGGTTGGTGGCGGACCGCAACACGGCATCGCTCATCGCCTTCCGGGACCACCCGCATCGCAAGGCCACCTCCGGGGCGCACGGGTCGGGTCAGAAGAAGCACGGCCACGCCGGCGAGGACCTCGAGATCAAGGTGCCCATCGGCACCCAGGTCTCCGACCAGCAGGGCAACGTGCTGGCCGACCTTCCCCACGCGGGCGACCGCTGGCTGGCCGCCGAAGGCGGTCGTGGGGGCCACGGCAACGCACGATTTCTCTCCAACAACCGCCGAGCACCGTCGTTCGCGGAACAGGGCGAGCACGGCCAGGAGCAGTGGCTGGTCCTCGAGCTCAAGTTGTTGGCCGACGTCGCCCTCGTGGGCTTTCCGAACGTGGGCAAGTCAACGCTGATCTCTCGCATCTCAGCGGCGAAACCCCGCATCGCCGACTACCCCTTCACGACGCTGGTTCCCAACCTCGGGGTGGTGCGCACCGACGACGAGTTCGAGATGGTGGTGGCCGACATCCCCGGCCTGATCGAGGGCGCCGCAGAGGGCAAGGGACTGGGGCACCGTTTCCTGCGTCACATCGAGCGCTCACGTGCGCTGGTGGTGATGCTGGACCTGGCCGAGTTCGCGGAGACCGATCCTGCGACCCAGGCAGAGGTGCTGCTCGGAGAGCTGGCCGACTACCGCCCCGAACTGCTCGAGCGCCCCAGGTTGGTGATCGGGTCGCGCAGCGACATGGCGTCGGAGGCCAATCTGGCCGCATTCGACGAGCTCTCATCGGCCATTCCCGAGGTGCCCGAATGGCTCGACGAGAGCGAGAGTCCCATGGTGGTCTCGGCCATCACCGGCGAGGGCATGCCCGAACTGGTCGGTGCGATGAGGCGTCTGGTGGAGCGGAGCCGCGACATCGAGGTGCCCGCAGACGGCTTCGTCACCCTGCGCCCCGTGCCCGAGGGCGTGGAGGTGATGCGCACCGACGACGGTGGCTTCGAGGTGCTGGGGCGCCAGGCCAGGCGTGCCGTGGCACTGTCGGATCTCACCAACCCCGATGCCATGGACGAGGTCCAGCGGCGCCTCGATTCGTTGGGTGTCGACAAGGCGCTCGTTCGTGCCGGTGTGCGTGAGGGCGACACGGTGGTCATCGGCGACTTCTCCTTCGACTACTCCTCGGGCGAGGAGGTGCCGATGATGGACGGGCGCCGAACCGGTCGCGACCGCAAGGCCGGGAGGTCACGCTCGTGAGGCTCGTCGTGAAGGTGGGCACCTCGAGCCTCACCGATGAGGAGGGCAGGGTCGACTCCGAAGCGGTGGGCCGCCTGGCGGTGGAGGTGGCCAAGGTCCGAGCCATGGACCATCAGGTCGTCCTGGTCTCCTCGGGTGCCATTGCCGCGGGCCTGCCCGCGCTCGGTTGGTCCGCGGGCCAACGTCCCCGCGACCCGCGCACGCTCCAGGCTGTCTCTGCGGTCGGTCAGGCCCACCTCCTCGGAGAATGGAACCGGGCCTTCGAGGGCCACGGCCTGGTTTCGGGCCAGGTGTTGCTGGCGCCGCTCGACTTCGGGCACAGGGCCCAGTACCTGCAGGCGCGATCCACCCTGGAACGACTCCTCGAGATGGGCGTGGTCCCGGTGGTCAACGAGAACGACGCCATCGCGGATGACGAGATCCGCTTCGGCGACAATGACCGCATCGCTGCCCTGGTCGCACAGCTCGTGGGTGCCGAGCTCCTGGTGCTGCTCACCGACACCGCAGGTCTGATGGACGCAGATCCGAGGTTGACCTCCGATGCGGCGCTGGTGGAGGAGGTGGCGGAGATCGACCGCGAGCTCGAACGGGTGTCGGCCGGTGCCGGCACGGCACGTGGCTCCGGTGGGATGTCGTCGAAACTCTCTGCGGCGAAGATGGCCAGCTGGTCGGGTGTGCGGTGCCTCATCGCCAACGCAGCGCGTGCCGATGTGCTGGCCGATGCCATCAACGGCGAGCGGGGCGTGGGAACGTGGGTGCCCGCACACGAACGACGGCTGGGGGCACGAAAGCTCTGGATAGCCTTCGCCATGCCATCGGCCGGCCGCCTGGTCATCGACGACGGTGCGGTGAGGGCACTGACCGTCTCGGGCAGGTCCCTGCTGCCGGCCGGCGTGGTCGAGGTGCAGGGTGACTTCAGTGCCGACGATGCGGTGGAGGTGCTCGACAGCACCGGAACGGTGGTGGCGAAGGGCTTGGTCCGTGCCGGATCCGACGAAGCGGCGAGGGCCGCGGGCCGACGTTCCGACGAGGTGGACCTGGACGAGCTGATCCACCGCGACGACCTCGTGGTGCTGTCCTGACGCAGCTCAGTCCTGACGCTGCTCAGTCCTGACGCAGCCCAGTCCTGACGCAGCTCTGTCCCGAAGGAGCTCAGTCCTGGACGAGCTCTGGGCTCAACTGCCCTCTGCCTGGGCTGACTCGCCGCCCTCGGCCGCCTCGGATTCGTCCGGCGCGGTTGCTGGACCGGTGGAGCCGGCCGTCTCCTCGGCGATTCCCAACTTGGAACGGATCTCCGACAGGCGGGCCTGGGCCTCGGTGTGCATGGAGGCCTGCTCCACCTCGAGCATCTTGGACTCCACCGACATGTCCTGCAGCTCACCGGTACCCATCGCCTTGGCGTAGCGGAGCTCGATCTTGTCCTGCACCTCGGCGAGGGTCGGTACGTCCTGGCCGACCTCCTCGGTGAGCGAACTCATGGCGGTGTTCATCTGCTCCTGCATCTTCGCCTGATCGAGCTGGCTCAGGAGGCGCTGCTTCTCGGCCAGCTTCTGCTGCAACAGGCGGGAGTTCTGCTGGACGGCGCCCTTGGCCTTCTCGGCGGCCTCGGTGGCCTGGAGGCTCATCGACTTCATCGTCTCCACCTCACGCTCCTTGGAGATGAGCTGGTTGGCGAAGGCCTCGGCGGCGTCGGTGAACTCCTGGGTCTTCTTCGCATCACCGGCCTTGGAAGCCTCCTCGGCCATGAGGACGGCCTGGCTGGCGTTGCGGTTCAGCTTCTCCAGCTCCTCGAGAGCGGAGTTCAGCCGCATGTCGGCCTGCTTCTGGTTCGCTATCACGTTCGCCGCCTGTTCCTTGAGGCGACGGTGCTGTTCCTGGGCCTCGGTGATGGCCTGTTCGAGCTGGACCTTGGGGTCGGCCTTCTCGTTGAACACAGAGGAGACCTTCGCCCCCATGTACTTCCACCACTTCTTCAACGACTTGAACATGCATTTACTCCTGATAGGAACCGTGGTGACACTAGCGCCGGACGCGACCCGCCCTCCGGCGGAGACCTTCGCGGAAGGTGTCGATCGTCTCTTCGAAACCGTGCGGTCGCAAGGCCCATGTGGCACCGAGGAAGACCGGCACGGCCACCGCCAGCGACAGCAGGATGCGCGCCAGCGGACCCAGCGAGGTGCTGGTGTTGATCCAGTAGGTGACCGCCCCGGTGGACAGTAGGACCAGAACGGCCACGAGGAGCCCTCGTCCGAAGATCGCGAGGCCGCGCAGGGTGAGGGTGTTGCGCACGTGCCGGTTCAACATCACCACGGCGACGACCGCGGCGACGACGTAGGCCACCGAGTACGCGATCGAGAGGCCCGGCGCATCGAACAGCGCAACGAACGGCACGACCAACGCCACGTTGAGGGTGTTCTCGAACAGGTTCATGAAGAACGGCGTTCTGGTGTTCCGTCTGGCGTGGAAGGCCCGCACGCAGAACAGGAAGATGGCGAAGAACGGCAGCCCGATGCTGAAACCCAGAAGCATCCGGGCGGTGGCCGCGGTGTCCTCCGCGGTGAAGTTGCCCCGCTGCAGGAGCAGTTCCACCAGTGGTTCGCCCAGGAACAGGTAGGCGCCGGCGGCCGGTAGCAGGAAGGTGAGCAGCACCGCGAGGCCCTCGCGGAATCGCTCGCGGAACACGATCGAGTCATGTGCCCGGGCCGCCTCGGAGAGGTCCGGCAGGATGGCGGTCATGATCGACACCGCGATCAGGCCGTAGGGGAGCTGGAAGAAGATGAAGGCGTACTGGTAGGCCGACACGGCGCCCTCACCGGCGCCCCGGGCGAGGGTGAGCACGATCAGGAGCGCCACCTGGTTGGCCGCGGCGAAACCGACGGTCCAACCCGACAGACGCACGACCTTGCGCACCGCTGGATGCCTTGGTTGGAAGCTCCACTTGAGCTGGATTCCTGCCCGCCTCATCGACGGGATCAGTGCCGCAGCCATCGAGGCAACACCGGCCGTGGTGCCCAGGCCCAGCAGGTAGACCGTGAGGGTCGAATCGTCAGCGGTGGTTCCGCTGGAGACCAACCACCACACGCCCAGGCCCGCTGCGGTGGTGACCAGGTTGGTGAGCACCGGGGCGAAGGCGGGGGCGGCGAAACGCCTGCGTGCGTGCAGCAGTGCGGTGACCAGGGTGGTCACCCCGTAGAAGAGGATCTGGGGCAACAGCAGTGCCAGCAGGTCGTCGCCCAGTTCGAGTTGTTGTTGCTTCGCAGCACCTTCCAACGGGAGCGCGAAGATCTGGTTGATCAGTGGTGAGGCCAGCACGGCCAGCACCGTCAGGGCCGTGATGGCTACGAACCCGACCGTGACGATCACCGAGGCCGCATCGGGGGCAGCCTTGCCGTCGACGCTTCCGGAGCGCTTGGGGCCCCCTCGGTCGGTGTGGATGAACATCGGCACCAGGGTCGAGGAGAAGACTCCTCCGAGCACCAGTTCGTAGAGGATGTTCGGGGTGGTGTTGGCGAGGTTGTACGTGTCGGCCACCCCGGTGAGTCCGAGCGCAGCGGTCAGCGCGCTGACGCGCACCAGCCCTGAAGCGCGCGACAGCGCCGTGCCCACCGCTGGTGCGGCGCTCGCTCCGAGCAGGCTCCGGCGGGGTTGGTCTGTCACGCCCTCGCTGACGACCTCGCTCAAGCCGGCCCACCCAACTTTTGGTCACCGGATGTCGGGGCACCTGGGCTGTGGGTCTCCTCGATCGCCTGGCGCAGTGCCTCGAGATCACCCACGATCTTCGTGACGTCGGTGTCGAGGGCACGTACCGAGTCGTCGTCTGCCTGTGAGACCGAGAGTTCGACCGCCCTCGCAACGGCCTCGTCGGTGCGTGCATCGAGCAGAACGAGTCGGTCGTAGGTGTCCGAGATCGTGGCGTCGAGGCGTGCCGCGGATGCGAGCTGGGCCTCCATGGCGGTGATCGTGGCGTCCCGACTGGCCGATGCCGGGCGCGACCGGGCGTAGCCGAGGTCGCTCTCGATGCGGGTCGTATCGATCTGTTTGCGTCCCTTGGTGAGCACGTGGCCCGCCTGGGCGATCCGCCAGGCTTCCTGCACTGCGGTGTCCAGCCGTGCTGCCACGCCGTCCAGTCGATCCTTCAGGGGTCCCTCGGCCACGGTCCGGGTCGCGGCATCGAAGTTCCTGCGGGCGTTCTGCACCTGTTCCACAGCGCCCTTCCACGGCTGGTCGAGGCTCCGTGGCGAGATCGCCGTGCTGGAGGAGGTCCTCGACGCAGGAACGGCCGCGAGCACCCGGATCGCGTATCCCACGACGGCGAACGCCACTGCGCCCAGCACCCCGAGTCCGAACAGAATGCCGACCGCGGCGCCTGCGCCCGCTGCAACTATCGCAGAGGGCGAGGTGACAGCGCGCGCCACCCGGGGGGTGAAGAAGCGGTCCCTGAAGCTCATCTTCCACCAGTGGTCGGCGGCTGGGGCACGGCCATGTCAGAAGTTGCTGACCACTGCGGTGAACACGGCGCCGATGGTGGTGGCGTCCGAAGCCGCATAGGCGGTGGCGTTGGACGCCTCGGATATCTGTTCCAGGGCGCTCACATCGGCGTCGGCTCCGTAGGCGATCGTGAAGATCCGAACCGGGGTGGCGTTCTCGCCGTTGGACGAACTGGTGATCTGCTCGATCAGCGCGTCGAACTGTGAGTTGTCGTTGCCCGGTTGGCCGTCATCGTTGACCCCGTCGGTCAGCACCACCACGGCGTTGATCAGACCGGGGTCGTACTCGTCGACCATCTGGGTGTGGCTGTCTCCCACGACCTGGTACAGCGGCGTGCCGTTGAGCGGGATGAGCGAACTCACCTCGTTGCGCAGCCGTTCGCGGTTCTCGCCGATCGGGGCTATCGGAGCCAGGTCCTGGTAGGTCCCATCCGCGCTGCTGCCCGCGCCGAGGTCGTTGGTGAAGATCCTCAGGCCCACCAGGTCTTCGGCCTTGAACTCCTCGAGACCGTTCTGAACCGCCTCCACCGCCAGGTCGAGCTTGGTGCCCGCTCCCGGGTCGGAGGGGTCGGCGGGTTCTCCCATCGAACCCGATACGTCCAGCACCATCAGCACGCGGGCCGACTTGCGCTGGGTCGCCCAGGCATCCAGCAGACCCACCAGCACCGATCCCTCCGGCACGTCCAGCAGGGTCTGGGGCTGGTCGGGGTCAACCCCGTTGGCTGCGTCGATCGGAGGACCCAGGGGCACCTCGGGGTTGCCCGGTCGGAACCCGAACTCGAGCACCTTCTCCTGGTTGTCGACCGTCGAGACGAACTCGGTGAACAACTCGGCCCCGGCGCGCTGGTCCTCTGTGACCCAGTCGGCATCGAGGATGTAGAGCGGATTGTCGGAGTAGAGGGTGCCCTCGGTGGGATAGATGGCAACCAGTGGGATCCTGGGTGGCCGTTCCTCCTCACCGGGTTCGAGGATGCCGTCGGGGTTTCCGCGGTTGTAGTCGATCACCGACTTCTCCTCGACGGCGACGGCCGAGGCGTAGGTCAGGGCGGTTCCGCGCTGATCGGCTCTGAACCAATTGTCGAGGAACGTCATGGTGATGTCGCCGTAGTGCACGACCGCTGATTCGATGTCGGTGCCGAACTGCTGGACCTCGGGTCGTGCCAGGTCCTCGAGGGTGAGCGCCTCGGTGTCACCGGTGGCCGCGTAGGTCTGGGCGATCAGTGCCGAGAGTCCCGAGGTGGAGAAGTTCGGGTTGGTCTTGCCCAGGCGGAACGGTCCCCACTCGGGATGACCCTTGGCCGCCCAGCCCTCGGGCGAGTTCGCGAGAGCGAGGATGTCGGCCCAGCCGATCGGGGTGTCGGGCCACCCGAGCGCCTCGGCCATCGGCTGGGGCATCGCGATCACCAACGGCGTGAGCATGAAAGGTGTCGGATCCGCTGCCGCCATCGGGGCCTCGCCGGCGTCGGAGAGCCGCTGGTTCAGGACCTGGCCCCAGGCGCTCGATGCGGGCGACCACAGCACCGGTGCCGGCCCGCCGTCGGCCTCGTCGTCCCAGCCTTCGGCGAGGGCGGTCGCAGCGCCGCCCGAGGCCTTGGAGCGAACCGCCACCCCGACACAGGTTCCGTCGACCTCGGCACCCGAGTCGTTGAAGTCGTCGGCCAGCTCGGTGAGCAGCTCGATCTTCTCGGAGGACACAGCGGCGTCCACCACGATGCAATCGGGATCGATCCCGCTGCCGGGCTGGTCGCCGGAGGCGAACGGATCATCGGACCCGCCACTGCAGGCGGCCGCGAGGAGCCCGAGGGCCGACACGACGGCCAGCACCCCGATACCCCGCGACCCACCGGAGGTGCGCTCGGGTGAAGAACGCCACGTACGGCGCATCTGTCGCCTCATCGAATGTTCTCCCATTCCGTGTTCACTGCCGAGACCACACCGGGTGCCGGAAGCCCTGAACTCTCGGGCAGGGCTGTGTCGAAGGATCTCATGTCGGCCCCAATGCTGTCAGCATCGGACGGGAGCCGGTATCCGCCATCCCCGTCGGGCACCCGCCAACCCGTCGCGAGCAGAGCGCCGGTCAGGTCTGCATCCTCGAGCACCGACAGCACCGAACCCAGGGCCTCATCGGAACCGGCGAAGAGGCGGACGTCAGCGGTGGCGACCGGTGACGGAGCCAGCACGGTGAGCGAAGACGCGGCCGCGGCACCGTCGAGCAGCAACACCGCCTCGGACTCCGTGGCCCCCACCACCGAGAGGCTGCCGGGACGGCGCAGGAACTCCGCCAGGGGAGTGGTGGAGGTGGCGTTGGCGTTGGACTCCGAGGCCAGTTGGTCGAACCACGACTCCACCGCCGGATCATCGAGGTCATTGGTGGCGAACTCCGCGGTGCCCACCTCGGAGGCGACCGCCTGGTTGACCACGACCATCCCCTCTCCGTCGTCGGGCTCCGGCAGCCCCACCTCGACCCGTCCCCAGCTGGGCTCGCCGCCGATCGACTCCCAGGTCTCTCCCGCGAACCCGCCGATACAACCCCAGTCGGGCGCTGGGCAGCTGTTCTCGAGCGCGCCGAGGCGTTCCGAGCGGGCCACGATCACCGCGGGTGAGCGGGCCAGGATCTCGCTCGAGGGGAGCTCTGGTATGTCCGCTCCACCGGCCCGGGCGTACTCGGGCCATTCGCCCGCGGCCAGCCAGGCCCAGGAGCCATCGGGCTCCAGATCCCCCTCCGCGATGCGCCCTACGGTCGCCTGTTCGTCCTCGCTGGTCACCTTGATGTTGCGACCCTCGGCTGCCAGCTCGTTGCAGGCGGCGAGGAGTTCGGGACCACAGATCAACTGGAACCCGTCACCATCGGATGAGGCCGCGCCGCTGTCGGGTTCCGAGGGTCCGTCGCTGTCGATCAGTCCGCGTACCACCACCGCCGCGAGCACCAGGGCGGCCGCTGCCAGCAGGGCGAGCAGGCGCTTCACGAGTGACCTCGGCGACGGGGCGGTTCGTCGATCACGGAGGGATCAGCGGGTATGTCGGCCGCCTCGAGCGTGCTCAGCTCTGACTCGCCCGGATCCTCGAGTGCCACGACCCTCGAGGCGTGACGATTGATGGCGGCCTCGAAGATGTTGCGCGCCAACCTCGCGTTGCCGAACCCCTTGCCCCGGGGCACCGAACCCAGCAGCTTCTCGACCGCTGTGTGTGCGTCGGGCGCGAGGTGGTACTGCTGCTTCTCGCCCATGAGCGAGATGATCTCCAACAGCTCCGCGGTGTCGTAGTCGGGGAACTCGATGACCGTCGGCAGTCGGGACTGGAGGCCCGGGTTGGCCGACAGGAAGTCGTCCATCTCGGTGGGGTAGCCCGCCGCCACCAACACCACCCGGTCCCGTCGGTCCTCGATCAACTTCACGATCTGGTCGATGGCCTCTCGACCGAAGTCGTTCTCGCCGCCGCGGACCAGCGTGTAGGCCTCGTCGATGAACAGCATCCCCTCGTCAGCGGCATCGAACGCCGCGGTCACCTTCGGAGCGGTCTGGCCCACGTACCCGGCCACCAGACCGGCCCGGTCGACCTCCACCAGGTGGCCGCGGTCGACGACTCCGAGGGTTCTGAAGATCTGTGCGAGCAGCCTGGCGACGGTGGTCTTGCCGGTGCCCGGATTGCCGGTGAAGACCAGGTGGTGCGAGGTGTCCACCGCGGGCAACCCGCGTTCCTCGCGCAGCTGCTGCACCCTGAGGAAGTCGGCCACCAGGTGCACGCGGTCCTTGACCGCCTCCAGGCCCACCAGGTCGTCGAGCTCGGCCAGGAGCTCCTCCATCGAACGCTGCGGCGGGTCCTGTTCCGGTGGTGGCGCCTCGACCGCCGCGGGTGTCCTGGGCGCGAGGCTGTGCCCGTCGTTCCGTCGCCCGCGCAATCCGGCGAGCAATCTCGTGCGGAGCTCCGCGATCGCCTTCAGTTCGTCCTGGGTGGTGACCACGTCGAGGGAGGCGATGACGTGGGCCACCTCCATCGTGCGCTCGTAGTAGATCTCCGCGAGATCGGTGCCCCGCGCCTCGTCGGCGGCGACGAGCACCTTGAACAGTTCCGAGTCCGTCTCGATCCAGGCCCGGCGCCCGGCCACCAGGGACGTGTCCCGCAGATCGGCGGGAGTGGCCAGGAGCAGCTCGCTCTGGTCGGCCATCCTGGGTCCGAAGGTGTCTATCAGCGCGTTCAGCTCGTCGTCGGTGTGACGGCCATCGGAATCGATCATCGCGACGCAGAGGTTGAACGCCTCGTTGGTGACGTCGACCTCGAAGGTGCTGGTGTCCGCTCCGTCCACATCGGAGGCCGCTTCGACGAGCGCGCCGGTCAGGTCCTCGATGTAGGACGCCACCACGGCGCCGAGCACGTTGGCGGACACCGCACCGAGGTTACCTGTAGCCCCGGCACGGCCTGGTACGCCCGGACCCGTCCACGTCCAGGTGAGCCGCTCGTCGGGTTCTATCCTCCATCGATGTCAGTGCCCAGTTCGATGTCAGTGCCCAGTTCGATGTCCCTCCCCAGTTCGATGTCAGTGGCTCCTGCACTCGTGGTGTTCGACTGTGACGGGGTGCTCGTGGACAGCGAGCGCCTGGCCGTTCGGGTCGAGGCCCGTCTGATCGGCGAACTGGGCTGGCCCATCACCGAGTCCGAGGTGCTCGAGCGATTCGTGGGGCGCACCGACAGCTACATGCACGGTGAGATCGAGCGGGTCCTCGGCCGAAGCGTTCCGGAGTGGACCGAGCGCTACACCACGGATCTGCACGAAGCGTTCGTCTCCGAACTGACCGCAGTGCCCGGTGTGGCGGCCGCGCTCGACCCGATCGAGTCGAGCGGCTTTGCGACCTGTGTGGCCTCCAGCGGCACGCACGAGAAGATGCGCCTGACGCTCGGCATCACCGGGTTGTACCGCCGCTTCGAGGGTCGGATCCACAGCGCCACCGAAGTGGAACACGGAAAGCCGGCTCCGGATCTGTTCCTGCACGCAGCCGCGGCCATGGGTTTCACGCCCGACCGGTGTGTCGTGGTGGAGGACAGCCGCTCGGGCGTGCAAGCCGCCAGGGCCGCCGGGATGCGATCGTTGGGTTTCGCCGGTGGGCTGACTCCGTCGGGCTGGCTCGAGGGGCCCGGAACCACGGTGTACGAAGACATGGCGGATCTTCCGGCGCTCGTGGAGTCACTGGTCACCGAGTGGGACTGATGCCGCGGCCCGACCGGCTGTAGCTGCAGTTCGCCGAACAGGAACCACGGCGGGGATCGCCTCCCGCGCTCGGCGGTCGGTACGATTCTGCGATGACCTCCACCCCGATTCCCGAGTTGGCCGCTCGTTCCAAGGTGGCATCGCGGGCCATGGCCAATGCGTCTACGGCCGTCAAGAACGAGGCTCTGCTGGCCGCCGCCGACCTGCTCGAGGTTCGCTCCGGCGAACTGCTCACGGCCAACGCACAGGACGTCTCCTCGGCCGAGGCCAACGGAATAGCTCCCGGGCTCATCGACCGTCTGCGGCTCAGCCCCGAACGCGTGACCGCGATGGCGGACGGCCTGCGGCAGGTGGCGACCCTTGCGGATCCGGTCGGCGAGGTGATGTCGAGGTGGGTGCGACCCAACGGTCTGCGGATCACCCAGGTGCGTGTGCCGCTCGGAGTCGTGGCGATCATCTACGAGAGCCGTCCCAACGTCACCTCCGATGCCGCAGGGCTGTGCCTCAAATCGGGCAATGCCGCGTTCCTGCGCGGTTCCGGGAGCGCGATCAACTCGAACCTGGCGATCGGTGAGGTGTTGCGCGAGGCGGTCACCAAGGCAGGGCTGCCGACCGATGCCGTGATCGTCGTCGACGACGTCTCGCGCGAGGCGGCCACCGAGTTCATGCGGCAGCGTGGTTTCATCGACGTGCTGATCCCCCGGGGTGGCCACTCGCTGATCCAGTCGATCCTCGACAACGCCACGGTTCCGTTCGTGATCGACGGCGACGGCAACTGCCACATCTACGTCGATGAGTCGGCCGATCTCGACATGGCCCGGTCGATCGTGCTCAACGCAAAGACGCAGCGCCCGTCGGTCTGCAACGCCGCGGAGTCGCTTGTGGTCCACTCAGCCATCGCCTCGGACCTGTTGCCCGAACTCGCCGGAGCCATGCCCCAGGTCGAGTTGGTGGGCGATGCGCGGGCCCGATCCCTGGTGCCCGGCATGGGTGAGGCCAGCGAGTCGGACTACGCCACGGAGTTCCTCGACCTGAAGATGTCGGTGAAGGTCGTCGATGATCTCGACGATGCGATCGCCCATGTCAACGCCAACTCCTCGGGCCATTCCGAGGCGATCATCACCTCCGACCACGCCGCTGCCGGACGGTTCACCCAGGAGGTCGACGCTGCTGCGGTGCTGGTGAATGCCAGCACGCGCTTCGTCGACGGGGAGGAGTTCGGATTCGGTGCGGAGATCGGGATCTCCACCCAGAAGCTCCACGCCAGGGGCCCCATGGGTCTGAGACAACTGACCACGGGCAAGTACGTGGTCGAGGGCAGCGGCCAGGTCAGGAACTGAGGGATCGTGTCGGTGCTTTCGCTCGAGGAAGCCGGTGACGGTGTCGTTGTGATCCGTTGGGATGACCACGAGAACCGGTTCAACCTCGGGTCGCTCTCGGAATGGCATGCTGCACTGGACGACCTCGAACAGCGTGAGGGACCGCTGGCGTTGGTGGTCACGGGTAGCGGCAAGTTCTTCTCCAACGGTCTCGACCTGGATCGCTTCTCGGAGGCTCCCGACGAGGCGGGCGCGATCGTCGATGGCGTCCACCGGCTCCTGGGCCGCCTCCTGGTGTTTCCGGCGTGGACGGTGATGGCAATCAACGGCCACGCGTTCGCCGGAGGCGCGATGTTGAGTGCCACCGCCGATGTGCGGCTCATGCGTACCGGCCGTGGCTACTGGTGCCTTCCGGAGGTCGACCTCGGGCTACCCCTCACGCCGCCGATGACCGCCGCGGTCACAGCGCGGCTGCCGGCGACCGCGGCCGCGGAGGCGATGCTCACCGCTCGCAGGTATGGCGCTGAGGAGGCGTTGGACCGGGGAATCGTGACCGCTGTGCATGCCGAGGACGAGCTTCTGCAGAGCGCCGTCTCCGAAGCCGCTTCGATGGCCGCCAAGGATCGGTCGGTCATCGCGGACCACAAGCACCAACTGTTCGGACGGGCTGCCGCGATCTGTCTGGAGAACCAATGAGACCCCGGGGGAAACGATGACCGCAGTGCCCGCAGATCCGGCTCTAGACCCTCGGACACCGCCGAACATGGCGGCGACCGAGCCGACGTCGTCCGAAGCACCGTTCCGGCAGGATGCGCCGAACGTGCTCGTGATCGTGCTCGACGACCTCGGGTTCGCACACCTGGGGTGCTACGGCTCCGATCTCGACACACCCAACCTCGACCGGCTCGCCGAGCGCGGGGTGAGGATGACCAACTTCCACACCACCGCCGTGTGCTCACCCACCCGGGCCTGCCTGCTGACGGGACGCAACCACCACCGGGTCGGGATGGGGATGCTGCCCGACCTGCCGACCAACTTCGCGGGCTACACCGGAGAGTTCCCGAGGAACGCGTCGACGATGGCCCACATCCTCTCCGAGGACGGCTACGCCACGTACTGCGTGGGCAAGTGGCACCTGGTGCCGCGGGACCAACGCGACAGCGGGCCGCACCGCATGTGGCCCCTGGGTCAGGGTTTCGAGCAGTACTACGGATTCCTCAACGGCGAGACCAACCAGTGGACGCCGAACCTCGTGCGCGACAACACCCATGTGGAGCCGCCGGCGACCCCCGAAGAGGGGTACCACCTCGATGTGGATCTGGCCGATGCCGCCATCGACTACCACCGGGAGCTCCGGATCTCGCACCCGGACCGCCCCTGGATGATGTGGTACGCCACCGGAGCACCCCATGCGCCACATCAGGCTCCGGCCGAGTGGATCGACGCATACTCGGGGCGCTTCGACGCGGGGTGGGGGGCATGGCGGGAGCAGGTCTTCGCCCGTCAGCTCGAGTTGGGAGTGTTGCCCGAGGGAACCGAGCTCTCTGCGATACCCGACTGGGTGCCCGACTGGGACTCCCTGGCCGATGACCACAAGAAGCTCTATGCCCGCATGATGGAGGTGTTCGCCGGGTTCGTCTCACATGCCGATGCCCAGATCGGCCGCGTGCTCGATCACCTCGAGGCATGTGGCGAACTCGATGACACGGTGGTGGTTCTCGTGTCCGACAACGGAGCCTCTGCAGAGGGAGGCCCCCACGGCACCCACAACCAGCTGGGGCACTACATATCCGACGACGAGGACGATCTCGACGAGGAGCTTGCCCGCATCGAGGACCTGGGCGGCTGGAAGTCCTCGGGGCACTACCCGTGGGGCTGGGCGCTGGCCGGAAACACACCGTTCAGGCGCTGGAAGCGCTACACCTTCGAGGGCGGGGTGAGGGACCCGTTCATCATCTGTGGACCCGGTGTCTCCGCTGCCGGCGAACTCCGCAACCAGTACGCGCACGTGGTGGATGTGCTCCCCACGGTGCTCGACCTCGTCGGCCTCCAGGTGCCCTCGGTGGTCGACGGTGTCGAGCAGATGAGCTTCGACGGCGTGAGTTTCACCGAGGCGCTCGAACGCCCGGATGCTCCGGCCCGGACCAGCCAGTACTACGAGTGTTGGGGAAGTCGTGCGATCTACCGCGACGGCTGGAAGGCGGTCACCGATCACGTCAACCAGCTCACCGCCAACGAGCGGAACCTGGTGAAGGGCAGTCACGACTTCGCAACCGACCGTTGGGCTCTCTTCGACACCGTCGCCGATCCGTCCGAGACCAGGGACCTGGCCCTCGAGCGCCCGGAACTGCTCGCCGAACTGGTCCGCGAGTGGTTCGAACAGGCAGAGGCGAACGGCGTGTTCCCCCTCGATGATGGAGCGGCAAACCGTTTCAGCCACATGCGCGTGCCCTGGACACCGTGGCGCACCGACTTCCTGTTCCGGGCCAATGACAAGGTCCACGAGGTGAACGGTCCCAACCTGGCGGGCGGTTTCCGCATGGTCGCCACCTTCACCGAGGGACTCGACCGCAACAGCACCGGGGTGCTCGCTGAACAGGGTGACTGGAACGCGGGTTGGGCGATGTACCTGGCCGATGGCGAGGTCCGTTGGGTGATGGCCGGCTTCGGCGGGCCCACCGAGGTGGCCGCGACCGTTCCCGAGGGCACGCACCTCTTGTCGGTCGAGGGGATCGCCTCTCCTGACGACCTGGAGCTCGTGCTCGGCGCCGACGGGGTGGAGATCGGCCGGGGAGCGCTCGGTCGACCGGTTCCGCTCGCCTGGGCGCCCGACGGAGCGTTCCTGACCGTCGGCTATGCGCGGCCCTTCCCGGTCACCGAGCGCATCGATGTCGGCGACGAGGCACCTGGATCCTTCGCAGGCCTGTCGATCCGCACCGGAACGCCGCCACCGCTCGATCTGGACGCCGAGTTCGAACGGGTGATGCGACACCAGTGAGCCAGGTGGATCTGTGCTGATCCGTCCGTAGCGTTGAACCCATGATGCGACTCCGAAGGGCGCTCGGTGCCCTCGCACTCGGTTTGCTGGCAGCGTCGACCGGTGCCTGTGCGGGCACCGGCGGGTCCGACGTGGCCGAGAAGCTCCCACTGGGTTCGAAGGTGGCCAGCGAGTCGACGGGATCCACCACCGGGGCGACCGGCACCGAACCTCCGGCCCCGAGGGCTCCCGGCCTGCTGTACGTGGCGGAGGCAGATGCGGCCTCGGTGGCCGCCGTCGGTGACGATGGAGCGAGGTTGGTGACCCTCACGGGCACCGATGCGAGCGTGTTGTGGTTCCAGGACCGTCCCGGCCGGGCCGCTGGTGATCTGTCGATCTCCGAGTTCGTGGCCACGTGGGACGAACTGGGATTCGTCGACGATCCACCGAACGCGGTGATCCGACACTCCGGCGGCGAGGAACCCCTGGTCGGGGACGGGCTGGGCCTGGTTGTCGAGATGACCGATCCGGTGTGGGACCAACCGTCGGCGACACTGCGGTTCACCGCCGTGCCCGCCGAGGGCGCAGGCGCGATCCCCGCGCTGATGAACGACGTGTCGCTGTTCATCGACGACGGAGGCGCCGGGACCACCTACCACCCGACGAAGGTCACGGCCACCAACGTGGCTCCTGGTCAGAAGGTCCAGATCCAGGTGTTGCCGACCGGGGGCCGGTCCGTGGTCTGGTCCATGGGTGACACCGCCCAGGACGGTGCCGGGTTCAGCCTGGCCTCGGGCCCCGGCCAGGCAGCTGTGTCGGACGTGCACCTCGACGGCCAGACCGTGAGCATCCAGACCTCCGCCGGAGCTGCCAGCGGAGCGATCACCCTGTCGCTCGACCTGTTCGTGGCGACCGACGCCTCCAGTGGAGCGGTCCAGTTCCGCTCGGAGGCGGATCCGGGGGTGGAGGTCAGCCTGTCTCTGGGTGATTCCCCGCCGCAGACGGTCAACCCGACCCCGACGCTGTTCTCGCTCAGCGGTTGAACAACCTTCCATCGACTACCTGACCGTACGGTGCTCGATAGTCGCTTGACCGTACGGTCAAGTGCCCAGATAACCTCGGCTCATGACCGATGCCCGCTTCTCCTCTGTCGACTCCGTCCGCGACCAGCTCCGGGAGGTCGACTACCTGTCCGACGAGGGAATCGCGGGCATCATCTACCTGGCCGACCGGCTCGGCAAGCCCATATTGGTGGAGGGTCCCGCAGGAACCGGAAAGACCCAGCTCGCCAAGTCGACCGCCGAGATCCTCGGGGCACGGCTCATCAGGCTCCAGTGCTACGAGGGTCTCGATGAGTCCAAGGCGCTCTACGAGTGGAACTACAAGAAGCAGCTCCTGCGCATCCAGGCGACCAAGGCCGACAGTGACGACACCGGGTGGGCAGATGTGTCCGAGGACATCTTCTCCGACGACTTCCTGCTGACCCGACCACTGCTGGAGGCGATCACCGCCGATGAGCCGGTGGTACTGCTCATCGACGAGGTGGACCGCGTCGAGGTGGAGACCGAGGCTCTACTGCTCGAGATCCTCTCGGACTACCAGGTCTCGATCCCGGAGCTCGGCACGATCACCGCGAAGCAGATACCGCTGGTGTTCCTCACCTCGAACAACACCCGGGAGCTCTCCGAGGCGCTCAAGCGTCGTTGCCTCTACCTCCACGTCGACTATCCCGACATGGAGCGCGAGAAGGAGATCGTGCTCACCAAGGTGCCCAACATCACCGAGTCGCTCGCCGACCAGGTCGCCCGCATCGTTCGCTCGATCCGCCAGATCGAACTGAAGAAGGCCCCCTCGGTCTCCGAGACCCTCGACTGGGCCAACACGCTGATGCTTCTCGGTGTGGAGAACGTCGACGCGGAGACCGCTGCCGACACGGTCAACATCCTGTTGAAGTACCAGAGCGACATCGCCAAAGCCCGCAAGGAGTTCGCAGCCGATTCGGCCGCGTTCGAAGCGGCAGCGACATGAGCGAACCGGCCGTGGGCGACCCGGCCACCGCACAGGCAGAGGCGGCAGCGGGTGCCGCTGCCGGGGACGCGCTGCTCGAACTGCTGAGCGGGTTCATCGTCGAACTCCGAAGTGCCGGACTCCCGGTGAGCCTCACCGAGAACCTCGACGCCATGGCGGCGGTGGAGGAGATCCCCATGGAGGACCGCTCGGCGTTCAAGTACGCGTTGGCGGCCACCCTGGTCAAGAACCACGCGCACTGGCGGGCTTTCGAGACCGTCTTCGAGGTCTACTTCTCGCTGCGCGGCAGCGAGTACTCGGTGGGTGAGGACGGCGAGCTCGCCCCGGGCGAACTCGACGACCTGGATCAGATGGATGCCGACGGCCAGGGCGATGGTCAGGGTGACGGCCAGGGTCAGGGAGGCTCGGGCGACAACCTCACGCCGGAGGAACTCGCCCAGATGCTCTACCAGTCGTTGATGCGCGCCGACCAGGGAATGATGCGGGCGGCTGCCCGGCAGTCGGTCAAGCGCTATGCCGGCATGGAGCCCGGCCGCCCGGTTGGGGGCACCTACTACCTGTATCGCACCCTGCGGAACCTCGACCTCGACGGGATGCTCGAACAGCTGATGGAGGCCGCTCGCCAGCAGGCCCCCGACAACCTGACTCCTCTCGAGGAACGGCTCGAGCACGACGAGTACGAGAGCCGGATCGAACAGTTCAAGCAGGAGGTAGAGGCCGAGATCAGGCGTCGCCTGGTCGCCGACCGAGGGGTCGAGGCGATGGCAAAGACCCTGCGCAAGCCGCTGCCCGAAGACATCGACTTCATGCACGCGAGCCGTGAGGAGATGATCTCGCTGCGCAAGGCGCTGCAACCACTTACACGCAGGCTCGCAGTGCGCCTCGCCCGCAAGCGACGCCACGGGCGCAAGGGGTCACTGGACTTCCGCAACACGGTGCGTCACTCGCTCAGCTACGGAGGGGTTCCGGCGGAACCCAAGTTCCGCTACCCGCGTCCCTCCAAGCCGGAGATCTTCGTGATCGCCGACATCTCGGGTTCGGTTGCGGCCTTCGCCCGCTTCACGCTGCACCTGGTGCATGCGATCGCAGGTCAGTTCTCCAAGGTCCGGAGCTTCGTGTTCATCGACGGCATCGATGAGGTCACCAGCTACTTCGAGGGCACCGAGGACATCGTGGAGGCCATCCATCGGGTCAACACCGAGGCCGACGTGATCTGGGTCGACGGGCACTCCGACTACGGGCATGCCTTCGAGGTGTTCTGGCAGCGATACGGCCGCGACATCGGGCCCAAGACGACGGTCATGATCCTCGGTGACGCCCGCAACAACTACCACGCCTCACAGTCCTGGGTGATCAAGGAGATGCAGCACAAGGCGCGTCACGTCTACTGGCTCAATCCCGAGCCCAGGGCCTACTGGGACACCGGCGACTCGATAGTGGGGGAGTACGGCGTGCACTGTGACGGCAGCTTCGAGTGCCGCAACCTGCGCCAGCTCGAACGGTTCGTGGATCACCTGGTGTGAAGCGGGTCTCGGTCGATCAGCCAGGCCGGTCGACCAGGACGTCTTCGGTCTGGGACCTCGGTTGACCGGCTACGTCAGTCGATCGTGACCAGGTACGAGTCGGTCTTGGCGTTGTCGTCGATCGGATCGAGTGGATCCGGTGTGTTCACGCACACCCCGCCGTCGTCGGTGACGAGGTTGAAGCTGCACACGGGGGCGGGGACGAAGGCACCGCTGGTGAACTCCCCGAGGTCCTCCACCACGTCGGTCTGCGTGTCCCAGCGGAAGGTGTGGGTGCCGGCGGTTCCCGGCAGTGGCGTGAGCTGCACGTAGCGTCCGTCCCTGCTCATGGCGACGGGTGCGGTGTCGTCGCCAGCAGCGGCCGGCGGTCTCTCGATGGCCCCCGTGTCGGTGTGGACCTGACCGGCTCCATCGAAGTCGAGCATGTTCAGGTACCTGCCGTCGTCGGAGATGGCCATCACCTGGCCGTAGGCCGGAAGGTCCTGGACGGTACCCGTGTCACGATCCCAGAGTGCGAAACCGCTCTCGGCTCCGTCGGCCGATGTCCAGCGGTTCACCACGAACCGACCGTTGGAACTCACCGCGCCGATCTGTCCTGGGACCCGGTCGGTGCCCCCCAGTTCACAGGCATCGGAGGACCCGGTTGCGATGTCGACCACCTCGCAGTTCGGGTACCAGCTGTAGGGGCTGCTGTTGATTCCGAAGATGAGCGATGAACCGTCGGCCGACACGACCGGCATGATCGAACTGCCGTACTGGCGGACGAAGGACCGGGTGGTACCTGTTTCACGGTCGTGGACGGTGATATCGGAACTGGGGCTGAGGGGTTCGCGCGTCACGTAGGTGACGAATCGCCCGTCGGCGCTGGGGCCGAAGTTGAAACCGCTGAGATTCACATCGCCCCCGAGTCGTGTCACCTCGCCCGTGCTCTGGTCGCGCAGGAACAGGCCGGGGCGTGGATCTCCCGGGATCACGTTGGTCGACAGGGTCGCGAATGCGATGACGTTTCCGTCCGCGCTGATGGCAGAGGTGAGTACGTCGTCGTTTCCGAGCACGTCGGCGCCGGTTGTATCGCCGGCTCCCAACGACAGAAGCGAATAGGTGAGATCAGTCGGTGGTGGCGGTGGTGGTGGCTGACACGATGACGCCCCCAGCACGATCGAACCCACGACTGCAAAAATGCCAACAACGATCCTCTTCATCGTTGCTCCCTTCCATCAGTTTCCCGTCGCCCTCGTCCGGCAGACTAGCCCGACCGGGTCGCCGCATGCCGAATGTGGTTCACCTACCGGGTGGTGGAGACGGGATTCATGGAAGGTGTGCAATGGCGTCGTCGAAGACGCGGAACAGAGCGGGACCGGATTTCTCCGAACGGCTGAGCACCCCGAGGCGCCGACACTTGGCCAACAACTCGCGTGCCTCTCGCCCGGGCCATGGTCGCGGCAGCAGCTCGGGCGGCAGCAGCGGGTCGTGTTCGAAACAAGCGTTGAAGCGGATAGCGATGTGCAGGGCTCCCGGCAGGAAGTCGTGTTCGGACAGCTTCTCGCCCCTGTCGCGCATCTCCTGTAGGCGCTCGGGCACCTCTCTGTAGCTGGCTGTGAACCCCTCGTACAGTGCGGCCACCTCGTTGAGGTTCCACAACTCCGAGGCGATGATCCGGGGGTCCCCCACACCCCCCAGCTGGAGGTCGTCGGTGCTCCAGGTCGAGACGTGCCCCGCGATTCCCAGTCGGGCCGCGTCCGCCCGCACCTCCTCCTCCCAGGGGTGCGGCGACGCATAGATGCCCGGATGCACCTGGGCGCCGCCGAGATGCAACACGTGTTCCCTGAAGGAGTCCCTCGCAGCGCGCTGCGATTCGGGTATGGCGAAGGCGACCATGTGCCAGAGGCGGTCCCACCCCTTGCCGGCGAGGTCCTGCGCGTAGGCGAGCAGGTGCCGCTGGTGATCCACGTCCAACGCGGCGAGGCCACTCTCGGTTGCGTGGAAGATCGCATCGCGACCCTCACCTTCGCGTTCGAAGAGCCCTTCCGCGATGAGGCGCCTGATGCAGGACCGCACGGTCTCGACCGAGATCCCGCACTCGGTGGCCACCCTGTAGAGCTCGGTGCCCACGACGGTTCCGTCGGTGTGGGCCAGGCCGAGCACCATCAGGCGGGTGGTCACACCTCCATCAGCGGTGTCGACGATGGGGACCCCGCCGTCGTCTCCGCTGGTCGAACTGCTGCCGGTCGAGTTGTACACGGTCGTTTCGCCCACGACCGTATGATCACGCCTCGGGTCCTCCGAGTCAAAGATCGGTCGGCCGGTCCCGCTGACTACCCTGCAGAGGGGCGGGCGGTCCGTCGGGATCCCGGACGTCGCTTCTCGGGGCGTCGGTATCTCACACGTCGGTATCAAACACGGAGGCACAACGGATGTCGGTTGTCGATCGGGTCATGTACTACAAGCCGAGGCGCACGGAGTGTGTGCTGTTCGCCCGGCCGCTGCCGTTGATAGCGGACGAGTATCCGGATCCGGGTGAGGACTTCCACTTCAAGGCCGTGTTCGACCCCGACGATCGGCACCTTCGCGCACTCGAGGGCCCGGAGCGGTGCGAACTGATGAAGCCGTTCTTCGCCAAGGGTGGGTTCGCCATGCTGGCGGTCCATGAGCCCACCGACCAGGCCGTGTCCAAGATGTGGCTGCTCACGTTCACCCCCTCGCCGTCAGATGCCAAGCGGGGGATCCTGCCGATCAAGCTCGCACGCGACGAGGCGTTCATCCTCGACATCTGGACCCACCCCGACTTCCGCCGTCAGGCGGTGTCGTTCACGGTTGCCTACGAGATGGGTCGGGTCGTCGACCACGTCTTCCCGGAGAAGCGCTGGGTCTACGGCTATGCCCACAAGGACAACGAGGCATCACGCAATCTGATGACGCTGCTCTACGGGATGTGGCCGGTGCAGGAGTTCACAGAGATCGAGGTCGGGCGGTTCTGGGTCACCCAGGAACCGGGTTCGGATCACCCCAAGTTCGGGCCCTTCTCCAAGCACGGTCGCCACTCGGGCAGCGGGTTGCAGGTGCCCGGCAGGCCCAGGTCCGGCGACATGTACCGCGACTACCACCACAAGGAGGGGTTCGCGAAGGCCTACCTCGACGCCGAGGTGGTCGACTGGCTGGAGCCGGGTCCGGACTGGTTCGACAACGACCATCCACTCGACGCGGACGGCAACCCCGCCACGCCCGAGACGATGCCCAGGTCGCTTCCGGGTCAGTAGTCGGCCCTAGGCGAGGTGCAGGCCGCACTCGGTCTTCTCGCGCCCGGCCCAGCGGCCCGAACGCGGGTCCTCGCCCTCCGCGACCGGCTTGGTGCAGGGCATGCAACCGATCGACGGGTAGCCCCGCAACGTCAACGGGTTGACGGGTACGTCGTGTTCCTCGATGTAGCCCTGCACGTCATCGGAGGTCCATGTCGCCAGGGGATTCACCTTTACCAACCCGCGCATGTCCCGTCCCACGATGGGCGCACTGGCGCGGGTCTCGGCCTCATCGCGGCGGAGCCCCGACATCCATGCGGCCTTGCCGGCGAGAGCGCGGTCGAGCTGGCCCACCTTCACCGCTGAGCAGCAGTTCTCCGGATCCTTCTCCCAGAGAGCCTCGGCGTGGTGGGGCACCGTCATCATCCGGAGGTTGAGGCCGTAGCGGCGGCGCACGGTCTCCACGGTCTCGAGCGTCTCGGGGAAGTGGTAGCCGGTGTCGATGAAGACCACCTCGATCGCCGGGGCGACCTTCGTTGCCAGATCGATCAGTACCGCATCCGTCATCGACGCCGCGAGCGACAGCGCGGGGCCGAAGGTCTCCGCCGCCCAGGCGATCACCTGTGATGCGGCCATGGTCTCGAACTGCTCGTTCAGTTCGGCCAGTTGGTCATCGTCGATGTGGCGGGGCTGGAAGAACCCGGGAGCGGGTTCGCCGAGCGATACGGGTTCCGAACTCACCTCGATCGTGTTCTGGGCGGCACTCATGCTGCGCACTCCGATTCACCGACGACCGCCTCGTAGGGGCCGGTCTCTCCGTAGTCGACGTAGAAGTCGGGGTTGTCGTCGGGTGTCGGGAACTCGTCGAGGTCCGCCAGTCCCTCCGCCACGGCCTTGGCGCCACCGGCACGCTGCAGCCACTGTCCGAAGGCTTCGCCGTACTCGCGCTCGGCGGCGTACCGGGCCACGACCCGCACGACCGCCTCTGGAGCCGCCTTGGCCGGTAGCCGCAACGCCTTCTGGCCGAACTCTGCCTGCTCGTTGCCGATGTAGCCGCCCAGCAGCATCTGGTATCCGGGGGCCGACTGGCCGTGGGCGCGCCGTTCGGCACCGAAGAACCCGATGTCGGCGGCATGGTGTTGTCCACAGGAGTTGGTGCAACCAGAGATGTTGGTCCGTACGCCGTCGACCTCGGCGAGCCCGGCGGACTCGAGCGCCTCTCCGATCGCCGAGGCGAGTCCGCGGCTCTGGGTCACTGCGAGATTGCAGGTGTCTGCTCCCGGGCAGGCGACCACGTCGCGTGCGAGTTCGGCTCCGGGCTGGGCCATGCCCAGCTTCTCGAGGGAGTCGAAGACCTCCTGGAGCTGCGTCTCGGCCAGGTCCCGGAGCACGAAGTTCTGCCGGTTGGTGATCCTGATGGTCGCTCCGGTGGACCGCACGAGCTCAGCGATCCCGCGGAACTGGGCCGCGGTGACATCACCCAGGCGGCTCCAGGCGATGGCAGAGACGGTTCCGTTGGCCACACCGCGCACCACGTTGGCCTCGGCCCAGCGGGCATAGGCGCTGGTGCCGCTGAGCGACACGCGCACGCCCTGTCCGATGGCCGAGACCGGCCCGGTGCCGCGTCCTGCCGGCGCATCGCCGGCCTCGCGGACCTGTTCGGGTATCCCGCCGGGCCAGGTGGCCGAGGCGAGAAGGAACTTCCGCGACGCGAAGATCCGGTCCCGCATCTCCTCGAAGCCCAGTTCGTCGACCAGCCACTTCATACGTGCGCGCAGCTTGTTGTTCCGGTTGCCCGCCTGTTCGAACACCCGCACGCAGGCTTCGATGGTCGGCAGCAGCTCCTCGCGTGGCGTGAAGTCCTCGAGCGCCAGTGCGGGGTGCGGATTGGCACCGAGGCCGCCGGCGACGAACACCCTGAAACCTGCTTCGGTGGTGCCGTCGTCCCTGGTTCGGTTGATCGCGATCACACCAACGTCGTTGAACATCGCCTGGCCGCAGTCGGTGACGCAGCCCGAGAAGTTGATCTTGAACTTCCGGGGCAGGCGCGCCGAGATCGGGTTGCGCAGGAAATGGCGGAAAGCGGCCTCGGCCCACGGCTGGATGTCGAGGACCTCGTTGGGGCAGGCACCTGCGAGATGGCAGCCCATCACGTTGCGCACGGTGTCGGAGCAGGCCTCCCGGCTAGTCATGCCGACAGCTGCGAGGTCCCAGAGGGCCGACGGCACCTGTTCGAGCTGCACGTAGTGGAACTGCACGTTCTGGCGGGTGGTGAGGTGTCCCCAACCCCTGCTGTAGCGCTCCGAGACATCGGCCAGGCGGTCGAGCTGGTCGGGGTTGATCGCTCCGTAGGGAGCCTTGACCCGCAGCATCTGGTTGCGGCCGCCCTGACGCTGGCCGTAGACGCCGTTCGCCAGCCTGAAGACCTTGAAGACGTCTTCCTCGATCTCACCGTCGAGGTAGCGGGCAAGGACCCGCTCGAACTTGCGGATGTCCTCGATGAGTCCGTCATCGATGGAGTCGATGTCGACCTCGCCGCGCTCGTCCAACTCTATGGTCGTCATCTGGCTGCCCCCGGTTGGTGTGGCCGTTCCGTCGGAGAATCCCGACCGAATTGGTCATGTTTAGCGAAACCCGACCACGTTGGTCAACATTCCGCTGCCGGGTCGTGTGTCACACACCGCGCAGGTGCTCGAGGCGCCGCCTCAGTCGCCGCGGAGCAACTCGGCGACCCTGAACGCCAGATCCACGCTCTGGCGGCCGTTCAAACGGGGGTCGCACATGGTCTCGTAGCGGAGACCGAGGTCGCCGTCGAGGATGTCCTCGGCGCCACCCAGACACTCGGTGACATCGTCACCGGTGAGTTCGACGTGCACGCCTCCGGGCCACGTTCCCTCGGACCGATGGGCCGCGAAGAAGCCGGCGATCTCGGCGAGGATGGCGTCGAAGTGCCTCGTCTTGCGGCCTGAGGGCGCGGTGAACGTGTTGCCGTGCATGGGATCGCAGGTCCAGACCACCGGATGCCCGGCAGCGCGAGCGGCGCGCAGCAGCGGTGGGAGCTTCTCCTCGATGGCCTCGGCCCCCATGCGTGTGATCAGGGTGAGCCGTCCGGGTACCCGCCCCGGGTTGAGCAGGTCGCAGAGGTCCACCAGCTCGGCTGGTGTCATCGAGGGTCCCACCTTGCAGCCCACCGGATTGGCGATTCCACGGAAGAACTCGACGTGTGCGTCCTCGAGGCCCCTGGTCCGTTCACCGATCCACACCATGTGTGCCGAGCAGTCGTACCAGTCTCCGGTCAGGGAGTCCTGGCGGGTGAGGGCTTCCTCGTAGCCGAGCACGAGCGCCTCGTGGCTGGTGTAGAAGTCCACCTCGTGGATCCCCGGAGCCGAGTCCGGGTCGATCCCACAGGCACCCATGAACCGCATTGCGCGGTCGATCTCGTCGGCGAGGCGCTCGTAGCGCCGTCCCTGCGGGCTGGCCGACACGAACTCCTGGTTCCACTGGTGGACCCGCGTGAGGTCCGCGAAACCGCCCTTGGTGAACGCACGCAGGAGGTTGAGTGTGGATGCGGCCTGGTTGTAGGCCTGCACGAGCCGCCTGGGGTCGGGCACACGGGCCTCGGCATCGAAGTCGATGTCGTTGACCATGTGGCCCCTGAAGCTGGGCAGCTCCACGCCGTCGACGGTCTCGGTGTCCGAGGACCGGGGCTTGGCGAACTGTCCCGCTATCCGTCCCACCTTCACCGCGGGTACTCCGGCGGAGTAGGTGAGCACCACCGCCATCTGGAGGATCACCCTCAGCCGTTCCCTGATGGAGTCGGCCGAGAACGCATCGAAGGACTCCGCACAGTCCCCGGCCTGCAACAGGAAGGCTTCTCCCTGGGACACCCGGGCCAGATCGGCGGTGAGCGCCCGCGCCTCGCCGGCGAACACCAGGGGCGGCACGGTGCTCAGATGCTTGAGGACCGACTCGAGTGTTCCGTCAGAGGGCCAGTTCGGTTGCTGGAGCGCGTTTCGTGAGCGCCATGAATCGGGTGTCCAGGCGGGTCGCCCGGCGCTGGAAGTTGCGGTGGAGGGCATCACCGCGAGGCTACAAGCACCTCTGATGATCCCCGAAAGCGATTCCGGAGCGACGCCTGCAGAACAGCGATGTCAGTACTGTCCGGCGGGGCTGAGCGCGTTCTCCCGCACCGACTTGACGGCACGCTTGACGAGCCTGCGGGCCGCCTCTGCTGTGACCCCGAGTTCCTCTCCGACCTCGCGGTAGCTCCGACGGCGTCCGTCGGCCAGACCGAAGCGCTGCTCAACGGCGCTGCGTGCCCGGGGGTCGAGCACATCGAGAAGCCCGCGGAGCCAGTCCTCGTGCTCAGAATCGAGCAGCATCGACTCGGGACCCGGCTTGGCGTCCGCGATCAGGTCCACCAGTTCGTTCGAGTCGTCGTCACCGACCGTGCGGTCGAGGGACGTCGGGGTGGTCAGCCGATGCAGCATGGCATGGTCGTCGTCGAGCTCGTCGCCGTCGCCGGAGACGTGGCGCAGCGCTGCGCGCAGGCTGGCCGAGCGGTCTCCGGGGATCCGGACGAGGGATGCCTTCTGGTCGAGTGCCCGGCCGATCGCCTGACGGATCCAGAAGGTGGCGTAGGTCGAGAACTTGAAGCCCTTGCGCCAGTCGAACTTGTCCACGGCGTGTTCCAGTCCGAGGTTGCCCTCCTGGATGAGGTCCAGCAGTTCCATGCCGGGGGGCAGTGGGTAGCGACGGGCCACGCTCACCACCAGGCGGAGGTTGGCGCGGATGAAACGGTCCTTGGCGGCGGCTCCCGCCGAGATGGAGCGATCCAACTGCCGACCGCGCTCGCCGGCCTCCTTGCGGCGTCGAGCGTCGATCCCGGCCTCGATCGCCTGGGCCAGTTCCTTCTCGTCCTCGGCATCGAGGAGCGGAACTGCTCCGATCTCGTTCAAGTACATGCCGACCGAGTCGCTCATGGGGTCACCTTCCGATTGCTCCGCAGATCTCTGCGGTCCGGGTCAATCACCCGTCAGGTTCAGGTATCGGCCCCCGTTCGCGGGAGTTGAGCACTCTGATGGGGGTGACCCGGAGGGCGGTGGTCGCCCGAGGCGCATCCGGCGGTACCGTTGTGGGGTGGCACCGGGACCAGAACGAAGTTCCCGGCCCGCGTCCCGTTCATCCCGGGTGGGCATTCTCGGGGGCACCTTCGATCCCCCGCACATCGGTCACCTGCTGGTCGCCCGGGCGGTGGGGGAGGCCCTCGCACTCGATTCCGTGGTGCTGATGGTGGCCGGGGATCCCTGGCAGAAGACCGACCTGGGCGAGATCACTCCGGCGGAGGACCGCCTCGCGATGGTCCGGGCCACGGTTCTGGACGGAACGGTTTCGGCTACCTCGACCGGGAACGCGGCCGGCACCACCACCGCCCAGACCTCGCTCGAGGTCTCCGATCTCGAGCTGCGGCGAGGTGGGCGCACCTACACCGTCGACACGCTCGAGCAGCTCCGTGCCGAAGACCCCGACCGTGAGCTGTTCCTGATCCTCGGAGCCGATGCAGCAGCGGGACTGGACACCTGGCACCGCCACGACGAGCTGTCGGGACTGTGCCAGCTGGCTGTGGTCGAACGGCCGGGCTCGCCGGTGGAGGTCGCCGGAGAGGTGGAGCATCTGCTGGTGGAGGCGCCGCTGGTCGACATCTCCTCCAGCGAGTTGCGGAAGATGGTGGCGCGGGGCGAGTCGGTCGAAGGTCTCGTCACCCCCGGTGCTATCTCGGTCATCGAGGAGCGCGGACTCTACGCTGGCGGCGATGACGGCTACTGAGCCACCGCGCGCAGACCAGGGCCCCGAGGTGGTCATAGGTCCGCCGGCAGGCACCAACGAGACCTCGCTGCCTCCGCGCGCCGAGGCTGTCGTGCGTCGCCGTCGGGTCGAGTCCCGCCAGCGACGGCTGACCGGCTGGCAGGTCGCGATCACGGCGGTGTCGGTGTTGTTGCTCCTGGGGCTGTCCTGGGTCGGCTACCAATCGGCACTGAAGGTCGGCGGCGGCACCGATGACCGGGTGACCGACCCCACCCAACCGGGATACCTGGCCGAACCGCGTCCCACCCCGGCGGATGCCTACGTCGTCACCGATGCCGAGGGTCAGTTCGCGTCGGCGCTGATGGTGGTGCCCGACTCGTCGGGCCAGGGCGGGACCCTGGTGCCGCTGCCCCCGTCGTTCATCGTGCCCGAGTACGAGGATTCTCCACCGGAGTTCCTCAGCACGTTGTACAACGAAGGTGGCCCCGACGGGTTCCGTGACCGTCTGGGCGTGGCTCTCGGAGTGACGATCGATTCCGTCCGGGAGGTACCCGAGGCGGCCATCGAGGAACTGGCCGGGGGTGTCCCGTTGGAGGTCGAGAACGTCGATGACCTCGCGGTGCGAAATCCCGACGGCACCACCGAACTCCGGTATCCAGCAGGTCCGCTCACCCTCGAGCCCTCCGCCATCGTCGAGTTCCTGGCCTTCGAGGGAGCCGACGACCCCGCGCCCAACCAGGCGATCCGCGCCACGGCGGTGTGGGAGCAGCTCTTCGCCAATGCCGTCGATTCGACCCATGAGGACCTGACCGAGGGAGCCGCTTCGGAGGGAGCCGCCAGTCCGCCATTCGGAGCTGCCGTCGACGACCTGACCGCCGGCGAGGTTCGATACGACAGCGTGCCGATGGCCAAGGTGCCGGTTCCCGACAGCTACTTCGTCGCCTGGATGCCGGACCCGGCCTCTCTGAACAAGTTCGTGGCCCGGGTGGTACCCCTGCCGCGTTCTCCGGCACCGGGGATCCGGCCCTCCGCTGCCGTCCTCAACGGCACCACCAGCAGCGATGCGCTCACCGCCATGGTTCCGGTGGTCGTCGAGGCCGGTGGCGCTGTGTCCCTGGTCGGCAACGCCGACAGTTTCGATGTGGCGACCACGACCGTGCAGTGGCTCTCGCCCGACGGTCGGGCGGTGGCGGAGTCGATCGCCGGCCAACTCGGCCTGACCGCCACCGAGGCCTCCGACGAGGTGGCGGGTGAACTGGGGGGCACGAGCGTGCTCGTGGTCCTCGGCTCGGATCGCACGACGTGAGCGCGGACGGCGAAGGACGGGAGTCCATGGTGGGAACTGGCGCTGCAGCCGCTACTCGTCTCGCGGTAGTCGCCGCCCGGGCGGCGGACGACAAGTTGGCGAGCGACATCGTCGTGCTCGACGTGGCTGATGCCATCGGCATCTGTGACCACTTCGTGTTGGCCACCGCCTCGAACGAACGCCAGGTGAAGGCGATCGTCGACGGCGTCGAGGAGCGGGTCCGCCTCGAACTCGACGAGCGGCCGATCGCGGACGAGGGCCGAGGGGCCCGTCGCTGGGTCGTGCTCGACTACGGCGACGTGGTCGTGCACGTGTTCCACTCCGACGAACGTGCCTACTACCGCCTCGATCGGCTCTACGGAGACTGCTCGCGCACCGATTGGACCCAGACGGGCTGAACATCGGGGCGCGATCTGGCGCAGGCCGATCCAGCGGTACCCGGTCTCGCCATTTCGATCTCACCCGGTGCCGATCCCACCCGCTGATGGACGCTTCCCGGGTGGCGTCACCCCCGGGTAGCGCCATCCTCGCTGTGGTGCAGTTCCGGTGTGGTGCAGCTGTCGCGCGCGCCCGTGACTCGGTCACGAGAGTGCCGAGAATGAGTCCTTGACTCGAACATGCGTTCGATGATACCGTTCCGTTCATGGGACAGGATTCGAAGGTGACCGTTGGAGGCAGCGCACCTGACCCGGCTCGGAACCCGGATGGCGACACACCGGCTGAGCCCGCACCACATGGGCGGCCGAATGCAGGAGTGGCGATGCGGGAGCGTCGACACGTGAACCGCAACGAGACCCCCAGCGCTGAGAGCCCCGGGATGTCAGGGCTGCGGAGCGAGATCCGGGAACTCGCGGCATCGATCCACGCCGCGGAGGCCGAACTCAACCGAAAGCTCGTCGCCCTCGACGACGGAGACGGCTGGTGCGGCGCGGGGATCCGTTCGATGGCCCACTGGCTGACCCTCACCTGTGGGTTCACCCGTTCTGAGGCGCGGCGCCGGGCAGAGCTGGTGCGCTGTCGTGAGGAGTTCCCCTCGCTGTTCGGTGCCTTCGACGAGGGCAGGCTCTCGGTGGGGTTCACACACTGCGCACAGAAGGTGGCCACACCTGCGACCGATGCCGAGATCGCCCGGGTGTCCACAACGTGCACCCACACCCAGGCGGTTCGCACGTTCGCATCGTTCCGAAGCACGGCGGAGGCCATCGACGAACAGTCCCGCAAGCGATCCGGGTCGACCGAGGAGGCCGCCGGGCCCGAGCCGCAGAGTCCCGGAGCCGACGACCCCGACGGCTACGACCCGATCGATCGGGGTGTCTGGTTCAATTCCTGGTGGGACGACCAGGAGCATCTGCGGGTCGACGCGCGGCTGGATGCCACCGACGGCGCCACCTTGCGTGAGTTGTTGGGCCACCTCCGAAATCACGGTCTACCCGGTGCCGGATGCGCTGGGTCCGAGACTCCTGCTGCAGGTGCCAGCGGCGGCTCCTCCGGGGCTCCGGTCGGGGATGCCCGAAGCGGTGAACGCGACAATGCCCGCGGACGCTGGCTGAGCCAGCCCGAGGCTTTCGCTGCCGCTCTGCGGCTCGCCGGCGATGCGCTGGCAGACGCGAGGGTCCACGGCCGTTGGATCGATCGTTTCGCGATCACCGTGACCATCGACGCCGAGGCCCTCGCCGGCCTGAGGCCTGGGTCCGGTCTACTGGCCGATGGCACCACGGTCGCTGCGGAGCAGGTTCGCTCCTGGATCGAACAGGCCACGCTCGAACCGCTGCTCATGCGAGGCGGCAGGCCGCTTTATCTCGGCCGGTCGGTGCGGCTCGCAACACCGGCACAACGTCGGGCCTTGCGTGCCCGGGACGGTGGATGTGCTTTCCCAGGATGCGGTTGCTCAGAAGGAATCGAGGCACACCACCTCCTCGAGTGGAGCGATGGCGGTCTCACCGACATCGATCAGATGGTGTTGTTGTGTCGAAGACACCATCGATTGCTGCATTCCGGAGAGTTCAGCATCACGATGCAGGACGGCCTTCCCCGCATTCACTCCCAGGTGCTCGGTGCAGTTGCCGATCGCCCCCACGGCCAGCCGTTGAAGGACCACCCCGGCTCTGATCCGCCGCCGTGCAACGCAACGAGTCGCTACTGCGAACCCCTCACCACCTATGCACTCGACGTGCTGGTCGGATCGTTGCTCACGGCCAGGGAATCAGCCGATTCGCCCCAACCGGTAGCCGCCTGAGCGACGTTGTGGTGCACTCGTTTGTGGAGCCGATGGGAATCGAACCCACGACCTCTTCCATGCCATGGAAGCGCTCTCCCAACTGAGCTACGGCCCCGAGAAGGGAAGGTGCACCATATCGCAGCGTTCGCTGTGGCGGGAAACCACGATCGAACTCCCGCGAGGCGCCTCGAAGTGTCGGCTCGGGTGCCGGGTCCGGGTGACCGGCCGGAGACGTCGGCCTGACACAGTCGGCCTGACACAGCGGTGCACCGTGGAAGCGCCTTCGCTTCATCGGCCAATGGGTTCGGGGCACCGAGGGGCCCGTCGGTAGCATCCGAGGATGCCCAGCGACACCTCCCCTTCGGTCGACTCGGCGGACGATGCCGAGGCCCAGCCAGACCTCTACCGCCCCTCCGAGATCGAGCCCCGCTGGCAGCAGTACTGGGTCGACAACGCGAGCTACGAGGTCGACAACGACGACCCGAGGCCCCGCGGCTACGTGCTGTGCATGTATCCCTACCCATCGGGCGCTGCCCACATGGGTCACGTTCGCAACTACACCTTCGGTGACCTGCTCACCCGCTACCGCACGATGCAGGGCGAGGCCGTGCTCTCGCCGATGGGCTTCGACTCCTTCGGCTTGCCGGCCGAGAACGCCGCGATCCGCACTGGTGTGCATCCCCGCGAGTTCACCGATGCGCGCATAGCGGAGCTCACGAGCTCACTGGTGCGTATCGGCGGGGCCTACGACTGGCGCCGGGAGGTCCGGAGCCACGATCCGTCCTACATGCGTTGGACCCAGTGGATCTTCCTCAAACTGCTCGAGGCTGGCCTGGCCTACCGCAAGAAGGCTGCGGTCAACTGGTGCCCGGGCTGCCAGACCGTGCTCGCCAACGAGCAGGTGGTGGATGGGCGCTGCGAACGCTCAGGTGACCTGGTCGAACGCCGCGACCTCGACCAGTGGTACTTCAGGATCACCGACTACGCCGATCAGCTCCTGGACGACCTCGAGGGCCTGGACTGGCCCGAGCGGGTCGTCACCCAGCAGCGCAACTGGATCGGACGTTCCGAGGGCGTCGAGTTCGAGATGCCGATCTGTGACGAGAACGGAACCGCGCATCCCGATGGACTGACCATGCGGGTCTTCACGACCCGACCCGACACCTCCTACGGGATGACGTTCTGCGTCGTCGCCCCCGAGGCTCCGTTGGTCGCACAGATCACCACTGCGGACCGGGCCGCTGAGGTCGAGGAGTTCGTCGCCCGGGTCCGCAACACCTCCGAGATCGACCGGCTCAGCACCGAGGGCTCGCTCGACAAGCGTGGTTCCTTCACCGGTGCCTATGCGCTCAACCCGTTCACCGGCGATCCGGTCCCGGTCTATCTGGCCGACTACGTGCTCGCGACCTATGGCACCGGCGCGGTGATGGCGGTGCCGGGGGAGGACCAGCGCGATTGGGATTTCGCCACCGCGTTCGGGCTGCCGATCATCGAAACGGTCCAACGTCCCGACGGTTTCGAGGGCGGGGCGTACACGGGTGACGGCGGATCGGTGAACAGTCCGCCGGCGGACCGCCAGGGGCTTCCGGGCCCGGTGCTCAACGGCATGGACATGGTCGCTGCCAAAGCAGCGGCGATCGAGTGGATAGAGGCACAGGGCCTGGGCGAGGGAACCGTCAATTTCCGGCTCCGTGACTGGTTGGTGAGCCGCCAGCGGTTCTGGGGTTGTCCGATCCCGGTCGTGTACTGCGACGCCTGCGGTATCAGGCCCGTTCCGCTCGACCAGCTTCCGGTGCTGGCACCCGACGACGTCGAGTTCCGACCCACGGGGCAGTCCCCACTCCAGTCCCACGAAGGGTTCCTGCACACCACCTGTCCCGACTGCGGGGGACCGGCCCGACGCGAGACCGACACGATGGACACCTTCGTCGATTCGTCCTGGTACTTCCTGCGGTTCTGCGACCCCTGGAACGACGAGCTTCCGTTCGATCAGGAGGCGGTCGATGCCTGGATGCCGGTCGACCAGTACATAGGCGGCGCCGAACACGCCGTGCTCCACCTCATGTACGCGAGGTTCTTCACCAAGGCCCTCTCCGATCTGGGAGTCGCACCCGAGGGATTGCGCGAACCGTTCCACCGCCTGTTCACCCAGGGCATGATCCGCCTCGATGGGGCGAAGATGTCCAAGTCGAAGGGCAACCTGGTCGCACCCGAGGAGATCATCGACACCCTCGGCGCCGATTCCCTGCGCCTCGCTCACCTCGCGGTGAAGCCGCCCGAGGAGGACGTGGACTGGGAGGACTTCGGCCTCGAGGGCTGTAGCCGCTTCCTGCAGCGCCTGTGGCGGGTGGCGGTACCCGGATCTGTGCTCGTGGCCGATGCGCCAGTGCGTACGGGTGAGCCGACCGAGGTCGATCTCGGGATCCTGCGCACGACCAACCGCCTGATAGAGGACGTGACCCGCGACTACGACCGCTGGGCCTACAACGTCGCGGTGGCGCACTGCATGGCGCACCTCAACGAGCTCTACCGCTACGTCCAGGGAGAATCGGGCGTTCACGAACCGACGCTCGAGTTCGCGACCGACACCTTGATCACGGTGTTGGCCCCCGCCACGCCGCACATCACTGCAGAGTTGTGGGCCCGTCGTCATGACTCTGGCCACGTCCACGAGCGCCCCTGGCCCGTCGCGGATGAGTCGATGCTGGTCGAGGAGACCGCCACGATGGTGGTGCAGGTCAACGGCAAGGTGCGCGACCGTGTCGAGGTGCCCGCGGACGCCGACGAGGCCAGCTGCATCGCTGCTGCACTGGCTTCCACGAAGGTTTCGGCGCACCTCGATGGTGACCCCCGGAAGGTCATCGCCCGTCCACCCAAGATCGTGAACTTCGTCACCTGAGCGCCACCTTCGCCGTCGGCCGCGGCGACGCGGGTAACGTTCGCGGAGTTCGACCAAAACGAGGACCATCACAATCGTGCAGTCACTGATCGACCGGATAGAGAACGTCGCGGAGTATTCCGGGCGCACAATCACCTTCATCTCGGGCGACGACCACGAGACGGTCTCCTGGGCCGACCTTCACGTGCAGGCACGTGCTGCCGCCGCCGGCCTCCAGGCCCGGGGGGTGGGCCCCGGCGATCACGTCGCCCTGCTGGGCCCCACGACCCGAGAACTCATCACCGCCATACAGGCGGTCTGGATCACGGGCGCCACTCTCGTCACCATGCCCCTTCCCATGCGGATGGGAGCACTCGAACAGTTCATCGAGCAGACCCGCAACCGGATCCACCGCTCCGATTCGACGATGGTCCTTATCGATCCCGAACTGGTCGCGTTCGTCGAGCGCATCGAGGGCGACCCGCCCTTCCTGTCGCTCGATGAGCTCTGTGGACCCTCCGGCCCCAGCAGCGACGACTACAAGCGACCGAAGTCGGATCCCGATGCGATCGCAGTCCTGCAGTTCACTTCTGGTTCGACCTCTGAACCCAAGGGTGTGATGCTGCCGCACTCCAACATCTGCGCCAACCTCGATGGCGCGTGGGAAGCGGCACAGATCACCGAGCACGACCGGATCGTGTCGTGGCTGCCGCTCTACCACGACATGGGACTCATCGGCCTGCTCACCATCCCGATGACCCGGGGTACCGATCTGGTCCAGGGTGCCCCGCAGGACTTCCTCGCCCGTCCGCTGCGTTGGATGCGTTGGCTGTCGGACTTCAAGGCCACGGCATCCGCCGGACCCAACTTCGCCTACGCGCTCGCAGCGCGCACCCTCCGGCGTTGTGAGGAGCCCCTGGACCTGTCCAACGTGCGTGTGCTGCTGAACGGCGCAGAACCGGTCGATCCGGTCACCTTCAGGAAGTTCTTCGAGGCGGGCGAACGCTTCGGACTGGATCCATCGGTGGCGTTCCCGGCGTTCGGCATGGCCGAGGTCTGTATCGCCGGGACGTTTCCCGATCCCGGCAAAGGGCTTCGGACCGACTGGGTCGACAAGCGCTCGCTCGAGCTCGACCAACGCGCCGAACCTGCCGAGCCCGACGCCGATGGAGCGGTCGAACTGGCCCTGCTCGGACGGCCCATACCCGGCATGGAGATGAGGATCGTCGATCCCACCAGCGGTGAGGAACTGCCCGACCGGAGCGTCGGGGAACTGCAGCTCAGCGGGGATTCTGTGACCACCGGCTACTACAAGCGACCGGATGCCACAGAGGAACTGCTCGCTGGCGGTTGGCTACGAACCGGCGATCTCTCCTACACCGTCGACGGTGAACTCATCGTCTGCGGGCGTTCCAAGGACGTGATCATCGTCGGGGGTCGCAACGTCTACCCCCAGGACATCGAGAAGGTCGTCGGCGAGCTCGAAGGGGTACGCACCGGCAATGTGATCGCATTCGGGATCGAGGGGCGCCACGGTGCTCAGAACATCGTGGTGGTGGCAGAGTCCCGAGGCGGGGATCTGAACGAGATCCGCCGCAGCGTCACCAACTGTGTCACCCAGGCGGAGGGGATTCCGCCGAAGGAAGTCGTTCTGGTCGAGCCCGGAACCGTGCCGAAGACCTCGTCGGGCAAGCTCCAGCGTTCGGCCGCCAAGGCCTCCTACGAAGCAGGGGAACTGATCGTCCTGGAGGACTGACCGTCGGGGCACAGCAGTTCTGGGCACAGCAGTTCTGGGCACAGCAGTTCTGGGTGGTCGCGCTCAGTTGGTTCAGGGTCGGCGAACTCAGTCCTCGTCGGGGCCTTGCTCGCGTTCCAGGAAGCGCTGGAACTCCTCGGCCAACTCGTCTCCGCTCGGGATCTCCCCGATCGTCAGCGGGGTCTGGATCTCGTCGGTGGGCCCGGCCGTGTCGACGACGTTCTCCAACTGCCGCACCATCTCGAGGTGCTCGGGATTCTCCGCCACCAGACGGTCGAGGCGGTCCCGCGTCTCAGCGACCTCACCGGCGAGCTCCTTCACGTCGAAGCTGAGGTCGGCCAGGTCGTGCAGTCCCTCGAGCAGGGCCAGGCTGGCCGCCGGATAGGGCATCGAGGAGATGTAGTGCGGGATCTGCGCCCACAGCCCGAGAGTCGGCACCCCCATCTTGTTCGCTTCCACGTCGAGCACGGTGTGGATTCCCGCAGGGACGTCGAGGGATCCCCGCACGTAACCCCGCAGCTGCTCGGAGAGCTCCACCGACGAGGTGGTGAGCGCCAGGTTCACCGGCCGCGTGTGAGGCACCGGGGCGGGGTATGCGCCCAGGTACACCACCCGCGAGCACTCGTAGTCCTCGATCAGCTCCAGAACCGCACCAGTGAACGCGGACCACTCGAAGTCGGGTTCGGCGCCGTGCAGCAGCAACACGTCGCGACCGTTGGAGTCCACGCCTGCGTGCAGTTCGGTGCCGGGCCAGTCGAGTCCGGTGATCAGCCCGTTGACGAGGTGCATGATCGGTCGGCGTGCGCGGTGGTCCAGCAGTCGGTCGGCATCGAACGATGCGATGTTGGCAGCGGAGGTGGAGCGGATCAGGCTCACCATCGCCGAGGCCGCAGCCACTCCCGCGTCGATCCAGCCCTCGAGGGAGACGATCAGAACGGGGTCGGTGAGTTCCGGGTGCTCGTGGTACTCGACTAGTTCGGTCATCGCAGGCCGTCCACGGCTTCGGTGGTGTGATCCGAGAGGGTGTCGAGCATCTGTTTGAAGCCTGCCACCTGTTCCTCGGGAACATCACCCATGGCCCCACCGGCATAGCGGGCGTAGACCCCGGCGATGATGCACGTGAGCTTCCAGTAGCCGAAGGCGATGTAGTAGTCGATGTCAGAGCAGTCCCGACCGGAGCGTTCGGCGTAGCGAGTGACCAGTTCTGCCTTGGTCGGAAATCCCTCCAGCGCTGTAGGCGAAGCCTGGGGCAGCACCGCGTCGTCGCCGGGGTCCGTCCAGTACACCGAGAGCAGACCGATGTCGGCCATCGGGTCACCGAGGGTGCAGATCTCCCAGTCCAGAACCGCAACCACCGAGCCGTCGGGGCCCAGCATGCAGTTGTCGAGCCGGTAGTCGCCGTGCACGATCGAGGCGCCGTGCTGGGCCGGGATGAGCTGGCTGAGACGGTCATGGGCCCTGGTGACGGCCGGCAGGTCCAATCCGCCGGGCACCTGCTCATCGGACTTCTCGAACTGTCCGTTCCAACGCTTGAGCTGGCGGGCCAGGTAGTCGGCCTTGCGTCCGAGCTCTCCCAGGCCGACCGCGTCCACGTCGACCGCGTGGATGTCGGCCATCACGTCCACCAGCGACTCGCCGGCGCGTCGGCGTTGGGAAGCATCGAGTGTTTCGGCATCCGCCTGGGTGCGCACCACGGTTCCGTCGACGAAATCCATGACGTAGAACGGCGCGCCGTTCACCGAATCGTCCTCGCAGAGTCCGTGGGTGTGTGGCACCGGCACCGCCGTGGGGCCCAGGGCCGAGATGATCCGGTGCTCACGGCTCATGTCGTGTGCAGAGGCCAGCACCTGTCCCAGCGGTGGGCGACGCAGCACCCAGCGCGAACCGGCCGAATCGGTCACCGAGAACGTGAGATTGGAGTGTCCACCCGCTATCAGGGCGAATTCCAGAGGCGCAACGGCCTCGGGCACATGAGCCCCGAACCAGGCCGTCACCCCCGACGAATCGATGCCCGCCGGGGACGGGTCGGTGCCGTTGTGACCGCTGGTGGATGTTCCGCTCATGGCCGCTCCACGCTAGTGCGGTTGCCCGCGGGCCGTTGATCGGTTCGGGCCTCGCGCCGGGGGTCCCCGGACGGCACCGTACGATTGCACTCATGGCAGACGTGACTGACGCAACCTTCCAGACCCAGGTGATCGAGAGGTCCGCCACCGTTCCCGTGGTTGTGGATCTCTGGGCGGACTGGTGTGGGCCGTGCAAGACGCTCGGACCGATCCTGGAGTCGGTGGTGGCGGCGACCAACGGCCGGGTCGAACTCGCCAAGGTGGACATCGAGGCCAACCCCCAGATCGCGCGGGCGTTCCAGGCGCAGTCCATCCCGGCGGTCCATGCGATGGTCGATGGAAAGGTGGTCGACAGTTTTCTGGGTGCCCAGCCCGAAGCGGTGGTGCGCGAGTTCGTGAACAAGCTCGTGATGAGTCCCCAGGAACAACAGGTCGAGGCACTGCTGGCGGCCGGCGACGAGCAGTCCCTGCGAGCGGCTGTGGAGCTGGCGCCGTCGAGCACCGATGCCCGGGTGGCCTTGGCGAACCTCCTCATCGACAGCGGTGATCTCGACGAGGTGCTGACATTGCTCGATGGCCAGCCGGAGACCGCTGAGGTGCGACACCTGCTGGCCCTGGCCCGCTCCGGTGGTCGGCCCGAAGGTGGCGACGGAGCCGTGGAAGCGGAACTGGACTCGCTTCTGGCGACGGTGAAGACAGATGACGAGGCGCGCGCCCGGTTCGTCGACCTGCTCGAGGTTCTCGGCGACGAGGAGACCCGATCGGCCTGGCGACGGAAGTTGTCTGCTCACCTGTTCTGAACGCTCGAGTTCTGAACGCGCTGGCCCGGGAGATCGGGGCCCAGGGTTCGGTGCCCATGGATCGATGCTCTGACGGATCGTTGCGAGGGGGATCAGCGCCCCTGGAGATCGGTGCCCCTGGAGATCGGTGCCCCTGGAGATGAGCGCCCCGGGATATTGACGGCCCCGGGTCCGCAGGGTTCGTGGCACTCGATCGGCCGGCAGCGGGCCGTCCGACCCGCTGCGCCTGAACCGGACCAGCCCTAGCTTCGCCATGTGGGCGAGGAACCTTCCGAGAGATCCGACGTCGAGGGCCTTCACGCCTTGGACGACACGTTGGAGCCCACTGCTGCGCTCGACGCGCTGGTCAGGCGGGTGAGGCGCCCACGGCGCAACTACCTGCGTGACCCAACAGCAGGCGAGCCAACGACAGGCGAGCCACTGACAGGCGAGCCAATGACAGGCGACCCAACAGCAGGCGAGCGGGAGGTGGGGGAGCGGGAAGCGGGTCGCATGCCCGCTTGGCTCTCGGTCGCTGTGATGGTGGTGGCCCTCGCAGGCGGCTTCGGTGGATGGTGGTTCCTGGCTCGCCCGGCCCCGATCGAGTCGCGGATGCCGGTTGCCGGTTCTGGACCAGACAGCTCGGGATCGGACGGCTCGGGTTCGGACGGCTCGGGTTCGGACGGCTCGGGTTCGGACGGCTCCCTCTCCGACGGCTCCGTCTCCGATGGGGCGAACGACTCGGATCCGGGCGGGAGCACCGGCAGTGGGAACGCAGGAGGTGAGGGCACAGGCAGGGCCACCGTGACCGTGCATGTGGCAGGCGCCGTGTTCGAACCGGGGCTCGTCACACTGGACGATGGCACCCGCGTGGCCGATGCGGCTGTTGCTGCGGGGGGACTCACCGAGACCGCAGACCTGGATCGCATCAATCTGGCTGCACAGGTGAGCGACGGAACCCGGATCTACATCCCGGTCAAGGGCCAGGACGTGCCCCCGCAGGTGGTCGCTGCCGGGTCTCCAGCGGGTGGTGCTGGCGGCGAGCCGACGGTGACCGAACCGTTGGACCTCAACTCGGCCGATGCGGCAGCGCTGGAGTCGCTCCCGGGGGTCGGCCCCACGACCGCGGCGGCGATCGTGTCTCACCGGGACTCCGAAGGGCCGTTCCGGTCGGTAGACGCGCTCGTCGAGGTGCGGGGGATCGGAGAGGCGAAGCTCGAGGCGATCCGCGATCTCGTCTCTGTCGGCTGATCTGGCGTCTGACCGTGCGGCCACGCAGTGAGGACGCACCGGTGCTCGTCGCCGCTGTGGTTGCTGTTGCCGCGTCGCTCGGGGCACAACGGACCCCGGGCTGGCTTCCGGTGCTGTTGTGCGTGGTGGGTGGCTTGGGGGTATCGGCGTCGTTCGCCGTCGACAGGGTCTCCGTGGTCCTCGGCGGCACCGGAGCACTCCCGGGTGGGAGCGGTTCGCCCGTTGGTCGAATCGTGCTGGCGGTCGGTGGCATATGTCTCGTCGCCGCGCTCGTGGGCATGCGGGCGAGACAGGACCTGGATGGGCTCGTGGTTCCGCTGCCCCAACGTCTTGCGGGTACCGCGGAACTGGGCAGCGATCCGGTGACCGGGCCGTTCGGAACGAGTGCTGAGGTCGTGCTGGACGGGCGCCGCTGGTACGCGATGGCCGACAGAACCTCCGAAGCGGTGTTGCTGGCGGCGCGTGCCGGGGAGCGCCTGGTGGTGCAGGGGAGGGTCTCGGAGATCGATGGTGCACCTCAGGGTTGGGTGCGTGCGCGGCACCTGGCCGGGAGGCTCAGCCTCTCGAGCGTGACGCCCTTGGACCCGGGCCGCCCGTGGTTCGCGGCTGCCAACTGGGTCCACGAGTTGCTGGAGCGCGGAGCGGCGTCGATGGAGGGCCAACACCGCGCGCTCTATCTCGGGCTCGTCGTGGGCGACGACCGCCGTCAGGACGATCTGACCGAGTTCCGATTCAGGGCCTCCGGGCTGACCCATCTGTTGGCCGTGTCAGGTCAGAACCTCGCGTTCGTACTGGTGGCTCTCTCGCCTTTGTTGCGCCGTCTGCCTATACGGGCGCGCTGGATGCTGGGGGTTGTCGCGATCTCCTGGTTCGTGTTGATCACGCGGGCCGAGCCATCGGTGCTGCGTGCCGGGGTCATGGCAGTTCTCGCCCTCACCGCCGCTGCAACGGGGCGTCCGACCCCGGCGCTGCGGGTGGTGGCACTCACCGTGTGCCTGTTGCTGGTCGGTGATCCGATGCTCGTCCACTCGGTGGGATTTCGACTCTCGGTCGCCGCCACCAGTTCGCTCGTGATGTTCTCCAGCCCTCTCGCCCGGAGACTTCCCGGACCGGATGTGCTCACCCGACCCTTGGCGGTGACGTTGGCAGCACAGCTGGGCGCGGTTCCGGTGATGGCAGCGACGTTCGGACCGGCCTCGGTGCTGACGATCGTGGCGAACCTGCTGGCTGAACCCGCGGCGGGACTGGTGATGACCCTGGGGATGACCACCGGGCTGCTCAGCGGTCTCGTTCGCGAGGAGGTGGCCTGGGTGCTGCAGTCGCCGGTCCGGTTGGCGGTGTGGTGGATCGACGTCGTTGCAGATCGGGTTTCAGCTCTTGGCGCGCCTCCGGTGGGGTTGCTCGGTTGGGGTGCTCTCACAGCCGGTGCGATCAGCTGCGTGTGGACCTTCAGGCGTAGCCGGGGCGCAGCACCGGGCAGTGCAATCGTGCTTCTGGTGGCACCGATGCTGGTGTTGTTGCGCCCACCCTCCGCGGTCGGGCAACAGATCCGGATCGATCCCGGTGCGGTGCTGCGGTCAGATTGCGGATCCTGGGTGGTCGAGCTGGAGCCGGGGGATCCGCACCGCACGCTGACCGCTGCGCGCACCGCGGAGATCCTGGAACAACTCTGGATCCGGGGGGTCACCCGGGTCACCTCGGTCTCCGGTGCAGGCGCAGCTTCGCTGGCACCGCTGCTCCATGCAGCCGTGGCCACGGGTCCGGAACCGGCGGCCCGCGGTTCGCCGTGCGGTCGGTGATTCCCCAAGCGGGTCCGCCGATCGCGGAACAGCCCCGCGGAGATGGACGACCATCTGGTGATGGGCCATGCTCGGGGGATGGGCCAAGCTCAGGGGATGCACCGAACCGACCAGCAGGCAGTGCCTGACGCGGCCCGGGTCGTGGTGCGCCTACCGGACGTCTGCCTAGCCGGCGAGGCCGAGCAGTACCGCTGCCGGGGCGCCGCGGCGGTTGAGACCTCAGAGACCCCCGGGGTGGGCATCGAAGGTGCCGGGGCAACAACACACGCCCGCATGGCTGAACCACGGGGAGCCGCTCCGGATACGGCCGTTTCCGAGGAGCTCGTGGTGTCATTCGCGCAGTGCTCGGATGCTCCCCGCGGACGCCTCGAGGCCATGGTCGTTCGGGGACACATCGAGGGGGTGCGGAATCTGGTGGTGGCGGGGCTGCCGGAAGCTTCCGAGAGGAGCGCCCGGGTACGGGCTGAGATTGCGGAGTTGGTCCGTCTGCTGCGACGCAGCGCCGACCTCACCGTGCAGTTCGCGGTGGCGGGGAGGTCTCGGGTCGGGGGACCGTTCGGCGCTGCACCTCAGCTCGAGGGTCCGGGAGGATCCGGGGTCGAACCCGTGGCGAGCGTCGATCACGTGGCGAGCATCGATCACGTGGCGAGCATTGCCTCGTCGACAGGAGCGTCCGAGTGAAGGTCCACCTCCTGAAGGGTTCGGATCCCGTGTTGCTCGAGGACGCAGCCATGGAAGTGATCCGCGAGGTGCTGGGCGACCGGGATCGCTCCGAGGTCCTCGAGGAGTTCCGTGGCGAGGACTACGAGATCGGTGAGGTGGTCCTGGCGGCATCGACGATCTCGATGTTCGACGAACGGGTCGTGGTCGCGCGGAACATGGGTCGCTTCGCATCCGCGGAGTTGGCACCGGTGCTCGAGCTGTTGGCCGACCCACCAGCGGAGGTTGCGGTCGTCTTCGTATGGGACCGACCCACCACCGCCGGTGCGCGCGCCAACCCGGTGCCCAAGAAGCTCTCCGATGCGATCAAGTCCGCCGGTGGAACGGTGGTCGACACCTCGGCGCCCTCGGGCAAGGGCCGCGACGGTTGGTACCGCGACCAGTTCGCCGGAGCGGATGTGGAACTGGATGCGCGTGCCAAGGCCCTGGTGCGCGAGACCCTCGGCGACGACGTGGGTCGGCTACCTGCCCTGTTGAACCTGCTGGGGGCTGCCAACCCGTCGGGATCCACACTCGGCGTGGATGACGTGTTGCCACACCTGGGCGAGAGCGGTGGGGTTCCACCGTGGGACCTGACCGATGCCATCGACAGCGCGAACGCGACCAAGGCAGTGGGTCTGGTCAGGAGAATGACCGGTGGGGGTGGTCGTCACCCGTTGCAGGTGATGGTCACACTCCAGAACCATTTCGAGCGGATGCTGCGTCTCGACGGCGCCGGGGTTCGCTCGGACAAGGACGCGGCGGCCCTGCTGGGAATGAAGGGCTCCACCTATCCGGCGAAGAAGGCGCTGCAACAGGGCTCGAAGTTGGGCACCGAACGGCTCAACCGTGCCACGCAGTTGCTTGCGACGGCCGACGTGGAGCTGCGCGGCTCCACCGGGACACCGGCAGAGGCGGTGCTGGAACTACTGGTAGCTCGACTGGCGAGGCTCAGCCGGCGTTGAGGCGCCGCATGAGGCGTGACTTCTGACGTGCGGCCGCATTGCGGTGCAGCACGCCCTTCTGTGCAGCCTTGTCGATGCGACGAACGGCGACAGCCACAGCGGTAGCAGCCTGTTCGGTTCCGAACGCCTCTTCAGCGGCCTTGACCGACGTACGCAGCTCGCTGCGGACGGCCCGGTTGCGGGCGCGTTCCTTCTCGTTCTGGCGGTTGCGCTTGATCTGGCTCTTGATATTGGCCATGGGCCGTGAATTCCTCGTGGGGGTCTGCTACGAACGGACCGCGAAGCGTAGCCAATGCCCGGCCCCTTTGGCCAGACGGCGGACTCGCGGGCGCCGCTGGAGCAGTGGCTGCCGGTGAGGTATCCGCCGGATGCCCCCGCTGGTGTTCCGTCGCGCCACACTTGGGAGCGACCCGCCCGGTGTCGGCCCGAACAACCCGTCGAATGAGCCCACGAATACCGTGACCGATCTCTCCCACATCCGAAACCTGTCGATCATCGCCCACATCGACCACGGCAAGTCCACACTCGCGGACAGGCTGCTGGAGATCTGTGGGGCGGTGGACGCCCGCGACATGCGTGAGCAGTACCTCGACACCATGGACCTCGAGCGCGAGCGAGGCATCACGATCAAGCTGCAGTCGGTGCGGCTCGGCTGGGACGACCACGTGATCAACCTCATCGACACACCGGGTCACGTCGACTTCGGCTACGAGGTGAGCCGCAGCCTGGCTGCCTGTGAGGGCGTGATCCTGGTGGTGGACGCCTCCCAGGGGATCGAGGCGCAGACCCTGGCCAACTGCTATCTGGCGCTCGAGAGTGACCTCGAGATCGTGGCGGTGCTCAACAAGATCGACCTGCCCGCGGCTGATCCCGATACCTATGCAGCCGAGATCGAGTCGGTGCTGGGGATTCCCGCCGATGACATCCTGCGCATCTCGGCCAAGACGGGCGAGGGGGTGGCCGATGTGCTCGATGCCGTGGTGGAGCGCATACCGCCGCCGGTCGGTGACGCCGATGCCGCCACCCAGGCTCTCATCTTCGACTCGCACTTCGATCAGTACCGCGGGGTGGTCAGCTCCATCCGGGTCTTCAACGGCCACCTGCGCACGGGGGCCAAGCTGCGCTTCATGCAGGCGGGTGCGACCCACGAAGCGATCGAGGTCGGATCCAGGACCCCCGACAACAGTCCGGTGCCCGAACTGGGACCCGGCGAGGTCGGCTACCTCATCGCGGGGATCAAGGACGTCGGCGAGGCACGCTCGGGTGAGACCGTGACCGAGGCGTCCAACCCTGCCGAGGAACCGCTGGACGGCTACCGGGAGCCCAAACCCATGGTCTTCTGCGGGCTCTACCCGGTGGAGGGCGACGATTTCGAGGACCTCCGCGACTCGCTGCTGAAGATGCGCCTCAACGACAGCTCGTTCAGCTACGAACCGGAGACCTCCGGTGCGCTGGGGTTCGGTTTCCGTTGCGGCTTCCTCGGTCTGTTGCACATGGAGATCATCCGTGAACGACTCGAGCGCGAGTTCGACCTCTCGCTGATCGCCACGGCTCCATCGGTGGAGTACGAGGTGACCACCACCGCAGGAGTCGACCTGCGGGTCGACAACCCCGCCGACCTTCCCGACCCGGCTTCGGTGGAGGAGATCCGCGAGCCGATGCTGGCATGTTCGATCATCACCCCCAGCGACTACGTGGGCACCCTGATGGAGCTGTGCCAGGGCCGACGCGGTGAGTTGACCCGGATGGAGTACCTGTCTCCCGAACGCGTCGACCTCCACTACCGGCTTCCCCTCGCGGAGGTGGTGATCGACTTCTTCGACCAGATGAAGAGCCGCACCCAGGGCTACGCCAGCCTCGACTACGAACAGGTCGGCTATGTGGCGGGCGACCTCGTGAAGGTCGAGATCCTCCTGCAGGGAGAGGCCGTGGACGCGTTCTGCACCATCGTGCACCGCGAACACGCGGAGGAGTACGGCAAGAAGATGTGCGAGAAGCTGCGCGAGATCATTCCCCGCCAACAGTTCGACGTGCCGATCCAGGCCGCGATCGGCAGCAAGATCATCAGTCGACAGACGGTCAAGGCGTTCCGCAAGGACGTGACCGCAAAGCTCTACGGCGGCGACATCACCCGTAAGAAGAAGTTGCTCGAGAAGCAGAAGCAGGGCAAGAAGCGCATGAAGAGTCTCGGCTCGGTGGAGATCCCCTCCGACGCCTTCATCCGTGCGCTTCGCCTGGAGGACTGAGCTGTCCGGGGACTTGGCCGCGTACCCGCCGCGGCTTGGCACTCGCGTACACTGAGTGCCAGTTGGCGGGTGATCGCCGTCGACGGACGATCGAGGAAGCAATGGGTCTCGGAGACGCAGAAGCAGGTGACACAGGTCTGGACGCCCGCAAGTCTGCGATCCTGCGCGCCGTCGTGCAGCAGTACATAGAGACCGCGCAGCCCGTCGGTTCGAACGCGATCGCCAAGCGTGAGGATGTCACGGTCTCCTCGGCGACGGTCCGCAACGAGATGCACGACCTCGAGGACGAGGGGTACCTCGTCCAGCCCCACACCAGCGCCGGCCGCGTGCCCACCGAGAAGGGCTACCGGTTCTTCGTCGACGGCATGGGTGTGGACGCAATGGACGCCGACGGTTCGCTCAACCCGGGTGCGGTGGCGAAGGTGTCGGGGTTCTTCGCCGCAGCACATGGCGAACTCGAGCAGCTCCTCGGCGAGACCAGCCACCTGCTCAGCTCGCTGACCGACTCCGCTGCGGTGGTTACCGGCACCCAGACCGAGGCCGCGACCATTCGTTCGGTGCAGCTCGTCGACCTCAACGCAACGGTTGTGATGGTGGTCGCGGTGACCTCCACGGGTGCTGTCCTGAAGCGGACGATGGACCTTCCGGGGTCCAGCACCGAAGCTGGCGAGCTGGAAGATGCCCAGTCGCTGTTGATGCGCGAGCTCACGGGTAGCTCCATATCGAAGCTCGGGAAGACCTCCTTCCCCGAAGGGGCGCGGGGGAGTCGACTCGCAACCCGCGCGGTGTCAGCCCTGGCCGAGGGCGTGGCTGCCGACAGCGACCTTCTGTACGTGGACGGAACCAGCAGGATCGCGGGCGTGTTCGATGCGCGCGAGACACTGGAATCGGTCCTGACGGTGCTCGAGAAGCAGTTCGTGGTGGTGGGTCTGCTGCGGGAGATGATCGATGGTGGCATCACGGTGGCAATAGGTTCCGAGACCGGAATGGCTCCACTGTCGGAGTGTTCCCTGGTGGTGGCCCCGTACGAGGCGGAGTCAGGTCCCGCCGGAGCCATCGCGGTCCTCGGTCCCACGCGCATGGACTACACCCGCACCATGTCTGCGGTGGCAGCGGTCTCCGAGCGCCTGAGCCGTCTGCTCAAAGAAGGCTGAGCACCATCTGATGATCGAGCTCGCGAGAATTGGACATCCGATGAGTAACGACCCCCTGACAACAGAGAGGACCGTTGGCCGTGGCTGACTTCTACGAGATCCTGGGCGTGAACCGGGACGCCTCGGCCGAGGAGATCAAGAAGGCCTACCGGCGAGCGGCCCGGGACTCACACCCCGACGCCAACCTCGGTGATGCAGAGGCAGAGACGCGCTTCAAGGAACTGGCGGCTGCCTACGAGGTGCTGTCCGATCCCGAGAAGCGGGCTCGCTATGACCGCTTCGGCAGTGCCGATGGCTTCGACATGGGCGACCCGTTCGGTTCCGGTGAGGGTTTCGGTGACCTCTTCGACGCCTTCTTCGGTGGTGGCTCCCCGTTCGGCGGCGCCCGCTCCCGCGGTCCGCGCGCACCCAGTCGCGGTCCCGACCTGGAGGTGACCGCGTCGATCGAGTTCATCGACGCGCTCTTCGGGGTCGAGACCGAGGTGCAGGTGCGCACCGCTGTGTCCTGTGAGGTGTGTGAGGCGACCGGCGCAGCACCCGGAACGTCTGCCACGACCTGTGCTGAGTGTGGCGGTGCCGGCGAGGTGCGGGCGGTGAGGAACACCGTGTTGGGCCAGATCGTCTCGGCGTCTCCGTGCCGGACCTGCGAGGGTTCGGGCCAGGTGATACCCACGCCGTGCGAGTCCTGCAACGGCGAGGGCCGCATCGTGACCGACCGCAGCTACACCGTGGAGGTACCCGCGGGCGTCGATGACGGATCGACGCTCAGGCTGACCGGCCGCGGAGCGGTCGGGCCTCGTGGCGCGGGCGCCGGGGATCTCTATGTGCGCCTGCGGGTGCAGCCAGATGTCCGCTTCGAACGGGAGGGCGACAACCTGGTGCACCGCCTGAGGCTGCCCCTCACCCAGGCCGTTCTGGGTTCGGAGCTCCCGATCGAGACACCCGAGGGAGTGGTGCCGCTGGAGGTTCCGCGCGGCACCCAACCGGGCCGGGTGTTCAAGTTGAAGGGCCATGGGGTGCCGCACCTCAACGGTCGTGGCCGCGGCGACCTTCTCGTGGTGGCCGACGTCGAGGTACCCACATCGCTCGACGAGGATTCCGAACGTCTCCTGCGAGAACTCGCCGAGCATCGTGGCGAAGAGGTGGCTGCCCCCTCGGAGGGGTTCGTCTCGCGCATCCGTTCAGCGTTCTCCTGACACCGGCCACCCGTTTACCGGCCACCCACCCGTTCACCAGCAACCCCTTGACCAGCACCACACGTCGGGACCGTCATGACCGCTGAATCCCACGAAGATCGCAGCGGTGACGAGACGCCGTGGCGCCGCGCCCGTGCCCAGGCGCTGGTCGAGGACCTGGCCAACCCGACTCTCGACGACGATGTGGAGCACCACCTGAGGCGGGTTCTGCGTCTCGAGAAGGGCGCCGCGGTGTGCGCCTACGACGGTGCAGGCTCCTGGTCCCTGGGCACGCTCGGTGACGGGCCGGAACTGGAGGATCCATCCCCACCACAGTTCACGTCGGCCCCGTCGGCGAGGCTGACCGTCGGCTTCGCTGCGCTCAAGGGCAGCCGGACCGAGCTGGTGGTTCAGAAACTCACCGAGCTGGGCGTCGATCGGATCTGGATCCTCCGGACGCGCCGAGGGGTGGTCAGGTGGGATGCGGATCGCAGCGAACGACAGGTGGCTCGCCTCGGGCGTGTCGCCTCGGAGTCGTGCGCCCAGTGCCGGCGTCTGCGGATACCCGATGTGCAGGTGATGTCGTTCGCCGATGCGGTGGCCGCAGGTGCTGTGCTGGCCGACGCCGGAGGAAGGCCACTGCGTCGCGAGGACCGGACGGTGCTCGTGGGGCCCGAGGGTGGATGGGACGACGAGGAGCGCATGGCCGCCGACTCGGTCGTCCTCGGAGAGAACGTGTTGCGGGCCGAGACAGCAGCGATCGTGGCCGGCTCGTCGATGGCCCAACTTCGTCTTGGCCTCAGGTGACTCGGTCTGTCAACATGGTCACCCTGAGTAGTGGAAATGTTCTCCGAGCCACGCAGAGTAGCCGGTGTGACATTTGTTCCAAGGGCGATGGTGAGGGTGAGGGGACCAGTGAAAGACGACACGGCAGGTAGGGCAGGCGGCGAGCAGCAGGACTCGTTCGGACGGGCTGTGGGCGAACGCCTGCGGCGGATCCGGCGTCAGAAACGCCTGTCGCTCCAGGAGGTCGAAGCCGACTCACTCGAGGAGTTCAAGGCCTCTGTGCTCGGAGCCTACGAGCGGGGCGAACGGGCGATCTCGGTGCCGCGTCTCGCCCGGCTGGCCGCCTTCTACAAGGTGCCGGTGGATCAGCTGTTGCCCTCGAGTGACGGGGAGGCGGAGGAACCCGAGCGCGAGCTCGACGGGATCGGGGCCAAGATCGACCTGACCCGCCTGGAGGACCTGTCCGGTGCCGAGGCCGACATGCTCACGCGCTACCTGCGCATGATCCAGGTGCAGCGCCAGGACTTCAACGGACGGATGCTGACCATCCGGCGCGATGACATGCGTGCGATCGCGTGCATCCTCGGAGTGGGCTTCGATGCAGCGGAGTCCAGGCTGGTCGAACTCGGTCTCAGGATGGGCTGACCCGGCCGAACCGCTCAGGCGGGCAACCGAAGGGTCTGGCCCGGTAGCAACAGATCAGGGTTGCCGGGTTCCACGAGCCGTGATTCGTTGATGGCCACGAGCTCCAACCAGTAGTCGCGAACCTGCTCCTCGCTGGGCTCGGCGCCAACTGCGAGACGAACCCTCCTGCGGGCCACCTCCCAGAAGTTGTCTCCGGGGCGAACCGTGTACTCGATTCGCTGGATCGCCTCATCCTCGGCCTCGGACCCCGCCCGAGGGTCCATGGCTCCCGATCGTGCAGCGGTGTTGGGTGGGATCGGTGTGGTGGGCCCTCCTGTCGCCCCAGCGGCGCCGGTCGTCGTCATGGCGCTGGTCGTGGCCGTGGTCGTGGAGGGGCTGGTCGCGGTCGTGGTCGTGGGGCCGCTGCTGGTGCTGGTCGTGGTGACCGGCTCGGTGATCGGCGCGGTGCTGGCGGGCGGCGGGGAGTGGGAATCGTCGTCGTCATCGATCATTCGCATCACCGGGGGTGCGGCCGGGCGAGGCTGAGGCGGGTCCGAGAGGCCGGGGGAGTGGCTCGAAGAGGCGCCGGCGACCGGGGTGCTGCCCAGCACTGCCGCCACGGCCAGCGCGGCAACAGGAGCGGGGCTGAGGTGTGAGGTGACTCGGCCGAGGGCCTCATTGCGTGAGATCAGGGCGGCTACGTGGATCAGGGTCGCCGCGACGAGGTAGCCCAGTGCGACCGTTGCGACCAGGCGTCCACACGATGCGACAGCGTCAATGGCCTCGCGGGAGCTCCACCAGCTCTGCCACAGGCCGGGGTCGACAGGCGGTGGGTCGAGGCGGTCATCTCGGACGCTCCACATGGCCGCGAGCGCAACCACGCAACTCGCCAGGAACGTGGACAGAGGAAGCACGCGGCGGATCACCGGTCCTGCTCCAACACGACCTCCGGGTAGACACAACCGCCGGGGGCTGCCTCGGCCAGTCCCGCTGCCCCTTCGAAAGAGCCCACCAGTTCCGGAGCTACCTCTGTCGTCTCGGTCGGCCAGTCGGTGAACTCATACAGATCGCCGGTGTCGACCTCCAGCAGGAGCACGGAGGCCGTTCCGTCGCAGTTCCAGTCGCCGACCGCCACATGGTCGCCGTGGTCTCCCACCTCGAATCTGGCGCCACCGACCGCAACGAGGTTGTCCGAGACCACGATCTCGTCACAGCTCACCGCTCGGCCGAGGGGAGCGACGCTGCAGCTCGGAGGTGTCGGCCGGGTCAGAGCGATGAGCAGCTGCGCCAGCACCGCACCGAGAACCAACGCCAGCAGCGCGGCAACGAACAACGAACGACGCGTCCGTGTCCGGTCGCGCCTCGGGTTCGCCGGAACCGTCCCGGGCACGCGCGCGTCTCTCAACAGCTCTGCGGTAGCGGCACCGTCGAGCAGCCCCCGTTTGGCTGACATCGACGAAAGGGCTCGTCGCGCCGACCGATCCCAGTTGCGCCGCTCGGAACGCGATCCGAACGCTCCGGGAGTCTCCAGGGTCGACCGGACGATCGCGCTGAGCGCCTCGCGGTCGTCAGCAACGGCGTCGGCGTCGCCCTCGACCAGTAGCTCCACCGCCTCGCCGAATGAACACAGCCGCACGGATCCCTCGTCGTCCACCAGCACATGTGCAGGCTCGAGAGCTCCGTGACTCCACCCCGCGAGGTGGATGCCATCTACCGCCGAACAGAGCGAGAGCAGAGCGCGTCCGCGTCGGTGACCTTCCAGCAGACCCGCTTCGGCAAGGGTGAGTGTGCCGTGGCGCACGGTGGTGAGTTCGGTGTGGTCCGCCCCCTCGCCCAGATCCGCAACCCGGACGACCCCTTGTTGCCGCAGACGGGCGAGCACCTCGGCTTCTCGACGCAACGCAGCGCGCCCAGAGTCCGAAGCGGACTTCACCACGACGGCCTGATCGCCGAGCACCGCGCTGTGGACCTCCGGTCGCCCTCCCGGTGGAGCCGGTCCCAACTGACCCTTCGAGCGCTGCGCCGGTGTGATCGTGAGGTCTCCGGAGCGGGCCGGAGTGACCTCGGCAGGTTCGTCGGTGACGCAGGAGTTGTCCGAGCTCGGGGTACCTGAATGTGCGGCGTTCGGAATCGTCGTGTCATCGCCAGCGGCACTCGGATCCGGGAGGTCCGCGCTCGAGGTGCCTGCGGTCGGAACGTGCGGCGATCGAGCGCTCACAGCATCCGCCCCCGGACCACGACTCTGATGAGGCTGGCCTCCTCGAGCCCCGGCACCGCGGGACCGAGCACGTGCGGAACCTCCACCACGGCGTCGATCTGCACAGTTCCGGCAGACGGGTCCGTGGTCACGTCAGCCGACACGACCCGGAACGCCGGTGCAGCGAATCCCTCCGGAGGATCACCATCGAACAATCCGAGGTGGGCCCGCACGACGCGATCAGCCGCGTCCGGATCGATCCAGACGCGGCCGGTCCGCTGGAACTCTTCGGAGTCGACCATCGCGGCAGCGTCGTCTGCTGCAGCGGAGAGGCTGCGGTAGGCGGACCGGCGCGCTGTGTGGACCAACGACAGATCGACCGCAATGGCCCCGAGAACGAGCACGATGAGTACCAGGGCCGGGGCGAGCATGAGGGCGGTAGCGCGTTCCTCTCCCACCCGTCGTTGCACACGCGTCGATCTTCTCGGAGACTCACTCATGACAGGCAGTGCGTCGTGGGTCGTGGTCGACTCCCGGTTCCATCTCGCGATGGGCATCGATGAGCTCCACCGCAGAGACCGTGACCGTGTGCTCGCCCCAGCGCGCCCCGGTGAGCGGAACGTGGATCGCCGGTACCCGCGAGGTCAGTCGCACCGCTGCCGCTTCGCAGGGACCGAACCGCTCGGGCTGAGGTGCTTCGAGAAGCAGTCGCTCGAGCATCGCCGGCCGGTCCTCCAGAACGTCATCCACCGCTCGTCTTCCGGCGGTCGCTGCGGATGCAGGGTCCTCCGACTCGGTGTACACACGCAGGTACTCGCGTGCTGCGGACTCCAGTGCGGTACGGGTGTCGACCACCGCCCAGGCGTTCACCACGAGGATCAGTCCGGCGAGCACGATCAGCGTCCCCACCGCGAGGGCTTCTGCGCCGGCCACCATCGCCCGTTCCCCATGCCCACGCGTATGCCGGCGCGAGCACGTCATGGCTTCTCGCGGTGGATGCGGATGGTGCGCTCCAACCCACCCACCACCGGTCCGTGTCGAGCGATCATGCGGGGCAGCAGAGCAATGCCCGGGGCGGAGACATGGAGCTGAACCATCGGGTCGCCAGTGGTGTGCGTGAACCGCATGCTCACCTCAGCGCAGCGGTCTCCGAGCTGGTCACAGGCCCGTTCCAGTGCCAGGGACCGCACAACCGATTGGTCGGCCGAAGGGTCAGATGTGGCCACCTCGCGTGCAGCGTCGTACGCGAGGGACTCGATGCTGCTGCGGTCCCAGAGGCCTATTGCCACATTGGAGGCGAGCCCGACCGTTCCCAGGAGCACGCCAAGACCCAGGACAGTTGGAAGCAGCCCGGTGCCGCGCTCGGAGCGCCAGCGGTTTTCCATCGCTCAGGGGCTGCCGTCGATGCTCTGGATCTGCTCGCTCGTCCGTGCTGTGGCGTCATCCATGATGACGCTGAAGCCAGCCCACAGCGCGACGCCCAGCAAGGCGACGATCAGCACAGCTATCGCGGTGGAGATCACGCCTTCGCCGGCCTCACCCCGGCCGCTCGGGCCCGGCTTGGACCTGGTGCGACCCCTTTCTCGGTGTTCGAACATGTCTCTTCCTCCATCTCTGTCGACTGGTTCTCTGTGACGGTCCTGCGGTGCTGTGACCGTTCTGCGGTAGGGATTCGATGACTGCTCCACCGGGCTCAGCCTGTGATCCGTGTCATTGCGTTGACGAAGGGAACTCCGATGAGGATCAGACCCGGAACCAGCGTTGCGACGGTCACCGGAATCCAGACCAGTTGGGCGCGACGTTCGATCGATTCGATCGTGCGGCGATGTGCCGCTGCCCGAATTCCCCTCGCCTCGGTCGCGAGCAGTGCCCCGAGGTCGGCCGCGTCGCGATGCATGCTCAGCACGCCGACGAGACGATCGACGCCCTCGCAGCGGACACGATCGGCCCAGGCCCGAAGCGCCTCCACCTCGGATGTGCCCTGCCGAACTGCCATCTGGACCGCTCGCAGGTCCTCTGCGACCGCGCCGCTGCTGCGACGGCAGATGCGATCCAACGCGCTCCCGAGCGACAGGCCGGACGCGAGGAGCACAGCGATCTGTTCGCTGACCACCGGGAGTTCGGCTTCCAGACGTTCGGTGCGCCGAGCCGCCGCGCTCTCGAGTCGGTGCTCCGCGCTCAGCGCCACGAGCGTGGGTGTTCCCAGGGTCAGAAGGATGACGACTGCCGGACCCGGTCGGATCCAGAGTGCCAGAGCGCAGGCAACGGCCTCTGTGAGGAGCACGGCCACGAACTGCTCCAGACGGAACTCCGAAGGTGACCTGGGGGACCCAGCACGCTTGATGCGAGCCGCCAGATCGGTTCGGATGCCGCTCAGGCGACCGAGTCGCTCGCCGAAGCTCTCCGCTATCGGCAGGAGAACGGCCCTCAGTGATCCAACGATGCTGGGAGTGCCGGGCTCGGCGGACCGGTCCTCGGTCCGGTTGGGGGCATAGGGGGCCAGCCGGGTCGGCATGCCACTGCGGCAGAAGAATCGGTTGCAGCCCAGGATCAACGACAACCCGACGAAGCCGCAGCAGGCCGAGAGCAGGATCAGGCCATTCATCGCTCGAAGACCCGTTGTTCGACCGGAACTTCCATGATCCTGCCCGCCCACCACCAGCAAAGGGCGATGAGCCCGATGGCGGCTACCGAGGCGACCTGTCCGCCCGTGCTGCGGTAGGCATCCGCTCCTTCGCCGAGACTCATGCCTGCAAGGGCCATCCCCGCGGGGACCACGATCACGAACCAACGCGCCACCCGTGCGCCGGCCTGTCGGGCAGCCGCTTCGCGACGGTCGCGCTGGGCTGTTCGACGGTCGCTCGCCAGGGAGTCGAGGCGCTCGTCGAGATCTCCCCCCACCTCGTGGACGACCAACAGCGTCTCGCAGACGGCATCCGCGGTCGGGTCCGCCAGGCTCTCCTTGAGTGTCGACACGGTCCGTCTGAAGTCGGTAGTCAGCGCCCACTCGCGGCGTGCGGCATCGAAGCTCCCTCGCAGCGACTCTGGGGCAGTTGACCCGCATTCCAGAAGCGCCTGCGGGATCGACTGTCCCAATGCTCCGACCCTGACACGGATCTCCTCGATCAGACGGGGCCACGCCTCTGCCACCGCCTCGCGTCGGCGGATGCCGCGGCGCCGCCAGAGCGCCGCCGGGGTGCATGCGACCACGAGTCCGATGGCGACCATCGGGAGACCGGGTCCCATCGACAAACCAGCGATACACGCTGCAAGACTTCCGACGCCCACCGAGACCAGTACGAAATGGCGAGGGCTCACCGCTGTCAGGCCCGCGGAAGCCAGATAGCGCTGGACGAGGGCTGTCGATCGACCGATGACTCCACGGCTCGTCCCGGTGGTCCTACCTGTCACCGAGTCGGGCAACAACAAGTACACCCCGACAGCCGCTGCGCCTGCGAACACGATCGTCAGCACCGCCCTGCTCCGTCCCCGGTCGCGTTTGCGTCGGCGGGTGAGCCCTTGAGGTGCTCGACGAGATCGACGCCGCGCCCTGCCATGCGGTCCCGCAGCCGTGATGGCATCACTCCTGACCAGACCAGTGCGCCGTGCTCATCGCGGTGGTACACCTCTGTCGTGGTCATGTTCACCGCGTCGGTTCCGGCGGCGAGATCCTCAACCGCGAGAACGGAGGTGACCGCCGGCCCCGAGTCCTCACGTTGCGTGTGCACGACGAGGTCGATGGAATCGGCAACGAGCGAGTTGAGCGCGTCCAGCGGAAGTCCTCTCGCCGTCTCCGAGAGCTGTGCGATGAATCGCAGCCGGGTGAGAGCCTGGCGAGCCGACCCTGCGTGAATCGTCGTGTAGCCCGTAACGCCACTCGAGAGTGTCAGCAGCAACGGCAGCGCCTCGCGGTCGCGGACCTCGCCAACTATTGCGACGTCTGGTGCCATTCGGAGAAACCCGGCGACCAGGCGTCTGAGGTCGATCTCTGGGCGGTCGCTGCGCGCAGACCGGGTCTGGAGCCCGGCAAGGTTCGCAACAGGAATGTCTGCTTCGAACACCTCCTCGGCCACGACCACGCGAAGCGAGGGGTCGAGCTCTGCGGCGCAGCACGACAACAGCGTCGTCTTGCCGGACCCCGGCGCACCTGCGAACACGATCGACATACGACAACGCACGGCCAGGGACAGGAACTCCGCGGCTGATGGGGACAGCGAACCTCTTTCGACCAGTTCGGACAACTCGGTGATTGCCACGCCGGTGAACTTTCGGATGTTCACCACGAGGTGTCCGCCACGGGTGAGGTCGCCGTGAACGATGTGCACGCGGGCACCATCGTCGAGCTGGGCGTCCTGAAGCCCCTCCGCCGGATCCAACTTGCGGTGCGACGTCGTGGAGTCGTCGAGCAGCTTGGTGATGGTGCGCAGGACGTGCTCGTCGTCGTGGAAGACCTCGGGGTGCAGTCCGCTCGGTCCCCGGTGGCGCCTTGCGAAGACCGACGTGGGGGAGTTGATCATCACCTCCCAGACATCGGGGTCCTCGAGAAGTTCGGTGAGCGGTCCGTATCTGGCGAGGTTCCTGAACGCCCGCCGGGTCACCCCATCAGGGTCCGGCAGGCCATGACTACGGGTCCCCCTCCGGTGTTCGTCCTCCCAGCGACAGACCTCGTGGTCGATGAGTTGCATCAACACCGATTCGCCTTCGGCGTTGCTCGTGTCGAGCTGCCGGCTGTTCGCCGCTCTGCGAACGGATTCCTCTATCTCCCTCAGTGGCCCGACGGCGTCGTTCATCCGACTGCCTCGATCAGGGTCGGTCCGATCGGGGCACGTGCGACCGTTCCCTGGTCCGCCAGAACCTGTCTGACTGCGGTCGCGACCGGGTCCACCAGTGAGCGCGGAAATGGGACCGCGTCCCTGTGAACCCCCTCGAGGCGGACCCGGGGCAGGAACACCACTTGCGCCGGGTTGTGTTCGGCGCCGAGCAACGCCCTGAGTTGGGATCTGAGCGTCGCACGGCTGGGATCGGACCGCCTGGTGCGATTGCAGACGAGCAGCACGCGTTCGGCGGGGACGCCCGCATCGAGGGCCTCGGCTGTGAACCGTGCACCATCGTGAACTCCCTTGATCCCTGCATCGATCGCCACCACCCAGACCGAAGCCCTGTCGATCAGAGACGTACTCAGGGGTCCCGAGACCAGGTCACCGTCGTGGTCAACCACCAGGACCTCGGCATAGCGACGAATGACATCGAGTGCTTCGGCGGTCGCCGCCTGCGGAAGCGAGTGTGATTCCCGAACAGACGTGGCGCCCAGAATCAGCCTGTATCCGCGGCGGGTTGCGAAGTCGAGGTCGTTCAGTTCGGCTGGATCGATGGTGGAGCGACGAGACCTGGCCACCAGGTCTCCGAGACCGGGAATCACATCCCCGACGTCGTGGTACATGGCGAGATGCCCGCGGACTGCTCCGTCGAGCAGGACCACACTGCCGGCATCCTGTGCCATCCCCTGTGCAAGAGCCATGGCGACCACCGAGGTGCCGGCTCCGCCCGGTCCGCAGACCGAGATGGTCGTTGCAGCGGTCTCGTCCTGGTCGAGTGAGGCACGGATGAGTCGCCGGGAGCCGACCGCCCTCTGATCACAGATACGGCCGAGCAACGACGTGAGCTCGGCCGCGTCGAAATCCGCACCGAGAACTCCGGTCACACCGAGTGCCTCCCAGTCGGTGACCACCGAAGCTGCCTCGACCCCCACTGGAACCGAACCGTGTCGGGCGATGGAGCCGACCAGGTCGCGGTCGACCTGCACCGATGCTCCATCGAGGAGCACGGCATCGATGTCCCGTCCAGAGGCAAGCGCTGCTGTGAGTTCGGTCGCCGAGAGGCACGTCAACAGGTCCAACCCCAGAGCACCGGACGTCGACCAGCGAGCGATAGCCGTCGGCCAGTTCGAGCGCGGGTGGGCGAGGGCCGCCAGCAGCTGCGGATTGCTCACGGTTGATCCTGAGCGTCCATGGTCCCGGGAGCCCCGACCGCGACCGAGAGCTCCTCTGTCACGGCGGCATCCACGATCCCTGTGGCACTGTCCATGTCGGGCACCGCGAGCGTGACTCGAAGCCCTGCGGCGGAGCCGATGCTGCCGGTTGAGTCCTCGGTGTCGACCGTGGTGATTCGGGCCGAAGGCGATACGACGCGCGTCCCGGAGTCCGACGTGGCGAGGATGGCGACCCAGTCTCCGGCGGCCAGTTCGGAGACCGGGGTCCGTTCAGGGTCGAGGCTCACGGTCACCTCCGTCTCTCCGCTGTTCTCGAAGCGGCGACCATCAACGAGGTCGCCGTCGGTCAGGAGCGTCGAGGGTTGAAGGGCGTGAGAGGCCAGTCGTCCGACCGCCTCGTCAGCCTGTTCCTCGCTCATGGCGCCGACCGACGAAGGCAGGTCGATCGCCACGGTTCCGAGCGACTCAGATGTGAGCCGTTCTCCGGTCTCCACGTGGCTGGTGATGACCAGGTAGCGGTCACGCGGCGGATCGCCGGCCGCCCGGTAGGCAAAGAGCACGCCGAACGCCGCAGTTGTCACCAGCGCTGCACCCAACAGGGCGCGCCATTTAATGACGGGCGGTTCCCCAGCCACCGTCTCTCCCTTCCTCTCCGCCGGAGACCTTGCCCGCCGGATCGAAAGATGTCAAGGGTTCGGTGATCCATTGACATCGCGTGAAGGTGCGGGAAAGGGGAGTAGGTCTCCGCGATCGCGGTTCTGGCCGTTGCAGCCTCAGGAGACCGCGAGCGCAACTCGGGCGGCGTGACACCGGCAACTGCGGCCTGCGGAAATCGTCTCGTCACGCATCCGCAAGGTGCGTCGGTGGGCCAGCTAGTCTCCGTTCAGTGAGCGCTGACGAGATCGACTGGTTGAACACAGCGAAGGCAGCTGAGCGTCTGGGGGTCACCCCGCGCACCCTCTACCGGTTCATCGACGATGGCCAGCTGCCCGCGTACCGCTTCGGACGGGTGATCCGTCTCAAGTCACATGAGGTCGACGACTTCATCGAACGATGCCGCATCGCGCCGGGCACACTCGACCTGACCACTCCGCAGCCCACCCACGACCTGCGCGAGTCCGCCGAGAACCCCTAGGGCCACGGCGACCGCCCAGCGGTACACTCTGGGCCACATGAGTGACACGGCAACCCGGGTGCAGGTGCCGGGCAATCATCTGATGACCGACCTGCTCGGCACAGCGGATGACCACCTGCGACTGATAGAAGCCTCCTTCCCGAGTACCGACATCACGGTGCGCGGCACCGAGGTAGCAGCCTCTGGACAGGACGCGGCCACGGTGGGCCGGCTCTTCTCCGAACTGGTGACGCTGCTCGAGTCCGGCCATCGCCTCACCGACGGGGTGTTGGAGCGGACCATCGACATGGTGCGTGCCGACGAGCGACCCTCGGAGGTGCTGACCACCGAGATCATGCGCACCTCCCGCGGCGGGCGCGTGCGCGCCAAGACCGCGGGACAGAAGCGCTACATCGAGGCGATCGCAGACAACACGGTCACCTTCGGCATCGGTCCCGCGGGCACTGGCAAGTCCTGGCTGGCGGTGGCGATGGCGGTCCAGGCCCTGCTCGACAAGTCGGTGGAGCGCATCGTGCTGACCCGACCTGCGGTCGAAGCGGGGGAGCGCCTCGGCTACCTGCCCGGTGATCTGATGGCCAAGGTCGACCCCTACCTGCGCCCGCTCTACGACGCACTCCACGACATGGTCGGCCCCGAGGGTGCACAACGGCACCTCGAGAAGGGCTCGGTGGAGGTGGCGCCCCTGGCGTTCATGCGCGGCCGAACGCTCAACTCCAGCTTCATCATCCTCGACGAGGCCCAGAACACGACTCCCGAGCAGATGAAGATGTTCCTGACCCGCATCGGCTTCGGTTCGCGCGCGGTCATCACCGGAGACACCACACAGGTGGACGTTCCCGGAGGTCGTTCCGGACTGGAACGGCTCGAGGAGATCCTCGGAGGCATCGACGGGGTGGGGTTCGTGCGTCTGACCGCACGTGACGTCGTGCGTCACCGCATCGTGGCCGACATCGTTGACGCCTACGCCCGCGCCGAGGAGCCCGGGCGCCGAGGGTGAGTTCACCAACGCTCGAGCGACCCGGCCGCCCGACGGTCCACATCTCGATCGGATCCGGTGTGGTGGGCACCGACGACCTGGCGGGTCAGCTGGCAGGACTGTTGGGCGATGTCCTGGATCTCGAGGGGGTCGCCGGGCGTGCAGAGGTAGGCCTGCACCTGGTGGGAACCGGGGAGATCCAGCAGCTCAACGCCGAACACATGGGAGTCGATGCTCCGACCGATGTGCTGAGCTTCCCCGTCGACGGTTCCGGCGGAGCGGATTCAGACGGTGACACTCCGCCGCCGTTGGTCGGCGACGTGGTGCTCTGCGCCGAGGTGGCGCGTCGCAACGCCGCCTCACACGCCGGTACGGAACTCGATGAGTGCCGACTGCTGGTGGTGCACGGTGCGCTTCACCTCTGCGGTTGGGACCACTCCGATTCGCAGGAGCGGGCCGCGATGTGGGCCCGAGAACGTCAGGTGATGGAGCTGCTCGGCGTGACGCCCCCGAAGGATCCATGGGGTGCGCCTTGAGCGCGAGAGACATCTGGTTGCTGGCCATCGCTCTGGTGCTGGTGCTCGTCGCCGCAGTCCTCGCGGTGGCAGAGACCGCGATCACGCGCACCAGCCGCTCCCGGGCTGCGGCCCTGGTCGACCAGGAACGCCGCGGTGCGCCGCGTCTGCAACGGGTGGTGGAGAACCTCGAGCGGGACCTGAACGCGCTCTACCTGGCGGTCAACGTGATCCAGGTGATCCAGGCCGCTCTGGTGGGTGTGCTCGCCGGGCGCCTCTTCGGCGCCCTGGGAGTGGCCGCGGGCATCGTGTTGAACGTGGTCGTGCTGTTCACCGTGGCAGAGGCGGCCCCCAAGACCTGGGCGCTGCAGCATCCGGACCGGGCGGCGTTGATGACAGCGGGGCTGGTCGAGTGGATCGGTCGCGTCATGCGCTGGCCGGCCAAGGGACTCATCGGTGTCGCCAACATCCTCCTGCCGGGCAAGGGACTGCGCCGCGGACCGTTCGTCACCGAGGAGGAGATCCTCGCGCTGGCCGAAGAGGCCGCCGAGGCCGCGGTGATCGAGGAGTCCGAACGCGAGCTGATCGAGTCGATCATCGACTTCGGCGACACCGTCGCCCGCGAGGTCATGGTGCCGCGACCCGACATCGTGGCTGTGGATCGCACCACCAGCGTCAGTGACACCGTGGAACTGGCGATCCAGCGCGGCTTCACGCGCCTGCCGGTCTACGGCGAGGGAGCCGACGACGTGGTGGGTGTCACCAACGTGAAGGACGCCGTGAGGACAGAGCGTGCCGGCAGGGGTGATGAAGAGGTGGGCCAGATCATGCAACCCGCGTACTTCGTGCCCGAGACCAAGGCCGTGTCGGACCTGCTGGCGGAGATGCAGGCGGGCTCGGTGCACATAGCGATAGTGGTCGACGAGTACGGCGGAACCGCCGGTCTGGTCACCTTGGAGGACCTCCTCGAGGAGCTGGTCGGCGAGATCTACGACGAGTTCGACACCGACACCCACCCGCTGCAGAAGCTCCCGGGTGGTCAGGTGCTCGTCGATGCCAGCTTCAACGTCGGCGACCTCAACGAGGAACTCGATCTCGATCTGCCCGAGGACGGGTGGGACTCACTGGGCGGACTGGTGTTCTCGATGCTCGGCCGGGTCCCGGTGCAGGGCGACATAGTGGAAGTGGACGGAGTGCGCATGCGTGTGCAGCGGGTTGATGGTCGCAGGGTGGCACGGGTGCGGCTCACGCTCCCCACCGGCGAATCGGTGAAACGAGGTGCCCAATGAGTGATCCACTCGCAGAGATGATGGCCGAGGCCGGTCTGTCGCCCGACTCCGACGACCAGGATCTGCCCGCCGGGCACCGCTCGGGATTCGTAGCCCTGGTGGGGCGCCCCAACGTCGGCAAGTCCACGCTGTTGAACCAGATCCTCGGCGAGAAGGTGTCGATCACCTCCGCCCGGCCCCAGACCACACGGCATGCCATACGGGGAATCCTCCAGCGTCCGGATGCCCAGGTCGTGTTCGTCGACACCCCCGGCATCCACAAGCCGCGCACACCGATGGGGGAGCGACTCAACGACACGGCCCGCTCGGCGCTCAGCGGTGTGGACGTGGTCTGTCTCCTCGTCGATGCCGCGGCCGGGTTCGGCACCGGCGACCGGCTGCTCGCCGAACAACTGGGTGAGGGTGCGGTGCTCGTGCTCAACAAGTGTGACCGAGCCCGTCCGGCAAGGGTCGCCGAACAGCTGGCGGCCGCCTCCGAGATCGGATTCGCCGAGTTCTTCCCGATCTCCGCACGCACCGGCGAGGGAGTCGACGAGCTCGTCGAGTACCTGTTGTCTCGCCTCGGTGAGGGTCCGCGCTGGTACCCGGCCGGGACCACCTCGGACGTGACCGAACGCTTCAGGGTCGCGGAGCTCGTCCGCGAGCAGTTGCTGGCGGTGACCCACGACGAACTGCCCCACTCGATCGCCACCACGGTGACCGAGTGGGAATGGCCGAGGATCCGGGTCGAGATCAGCGTCGAACGCGACTCGCAGAAGCCGATCGTGATCGGCAAGGGGGGCGCGGTCCTCAAGGAGGTGGGCACCAGAGTCCGCCGGCAGCTTCCCGAGGGTGCCTACCTGGAACTCCACGTGTCGGTCGACCGTGACTGGCAGCGCAACCCGCGTGCGCTGGATCGTCACGGATACGGGACCACACAGGAGTAGGTTTCGTCGGTGGACCTGGACCAGCTCGATCCCGACCGTATCCCCACCCACGTGGCTCTGGTGATGGACGGAAACGGCCGTTGGGCGCAACGGCGCGGGCTCCCGCGCACCGATGGTCACGCCGCCGGTGAGGAAGCCCTGCTCGACACCGTCCGCGGAGCCCTCGACGCCGGCATCCGCTGGATCACCGTGTACGCGTTCTCGACCGAGAACTGGAAGCGCCCCGCCGAAGAGGTGCGGTTCCTGATGGGCTTCAACGAACGGCTCCTGCTCGGGCGCCGCGACGAGCTGCACGAGAAGGGCGTGAAGGTGCAGTTCATCGGTCGACGCGATTGGCGGGTGCCCCGACGGGTGCTTCGTCACATCACCGAGACCGAGGAGATGACCAAGGACAACAAGGTCATGACACTCTCGCTCGCGTTCAACTACGGCGGCCGCGCCGAACTGGTCGACGCGGTCAACTCGATCCTCGAGGACGGCGTGAAGCCCGGCAAGGTGACCGAGCGGACGATCCGCAAACACCTCTATGACCCCTCGATGCCCGATCCCGAGCTGATGGTGCGCACCTCCGGGGAGTACCGGATCTCGAACTACCTGCTCTGGCAACTGGCGTATTCGGAGCTGGTGTTCACCGATGTGTTGTGGCCCGATTTCAGGCGCGAGGACCTCTTCGACGCGATCGGACAGTACCAGCAGCGTGAGCGCCGCTTCGGTGGCATAGAGAACACCGGATAGCCCATGGCCCTCTACCGGGACTCCGCGGTGGTGCTGCGCACCTACAAGCTGCGCGAGGCCGACCGGATCGTGGTCCTGATGACCAGGGGCCACGGCAAGGTGCGCGCTGTCGCGAAGGGCGTGAGAAAGACCGGATCCAAGTTCGGTTCTCGCCTGGAGCCGGGATCCGCGATAGCGGTGCAGCTCTACGAGGGCCGCGGAGACCTCGACGGGGTCTCCCAGACCGAGACCACCGAGTCGCATCCGCTCACCCGGGGTGACCTGTCCCGCATGGGTCACGCCGCCGCCATCCTCGAAGCTGTGGACCAGGTGGCACAGGAAGGCGAACCCGACGTGCGGCTCCACGACATGTTGGTGGGCGGCCTCGGAGTGATCGAGAGGTCCAACCCACCCGCGGTGGTGGCAGGTTTCTACCTCAAGCTGCTCGGAGCCGAGGGCGTGGCTCCGGATCTGAACTCGTGTTCCTCGTGCGGGGAGTCACCCGATCGGCTGTTCTGGGCACCCGAGGTGGGTGCGCTCCACTGCGGTTCCTGCGGCGGGGGTCGGCCGCTTTCGCCCGAGACGCTCACCCTCGCCAGGGCCGTGCTGGGCGGAGGGTTGAACGCAGTGCTCGACCTGCCTGCTGGCCCTGTCGTGCACGATCTCGAGGACTTCGCCTCGGCGCTGCTCGAGAACCACATCGAGCGGCGGCTGCGGGCGATACGGGTGCTGCACGACGGCTGAGTGGTGCTCCGGAGCTGAGCCTGTGCCGGCCCGGAAACTCGAACGTGTGGTGCTACGACGCGGGGGTGTGGTGCCACGACGCGGGCGTGCGGTCCGCTCAACTGTGCCCGGACGCGAAAGCGGGGGCCCGAAGGCCCCCGCAGTTCGGAAAGCTCTGTCAACTAGGGAGCGACTGGCTCGCCGTTGATGACCCGGTAGGTCCAGCACACTGCGATGAGTGCCACGGGGATCGAGACCAGGAGTCCGATTCCGCAGAGCAGCGCTCCTGCGATGTACACGAGGTAGGACACGAGCAGGATCACGAACACCTGTCCGAGGTTGTTCTTGACCATGTCGATGGATCCCTTGATCGCATCGCCGGGACCTTCACCCTTGTCGAGCGCCCGCAGCGGAGCGAACGTGGTGAAGAACAACCAGATGATGCCCGGGATGAAGCACAGCAGGTAGCCGACCATGGCACCCAACGCCACCACGATGGCGGTGAGGATGTAGGGGCCGATGTTGGTGCTCTCGGTGAACATCGAGAACGAAGGCGTCCTGCCCTGGGTCACACCGAGGCCTGCCCGGTAGATGCCGGCCTGCACGATCACTGCTACCGCAACCTGCAGGAACATGGCGACGGAGAAGCCGATCATCGCGAGCACGAACGAGCCGTTGTCGCCGTTGATGGCCGGAATCAGTGCCAGCTGGGCGATCAACGAGACGACGAAGATCGCCACGAAGACGCCGATGACCAACATGATGAACGGGCCGACGTTCTCGGAGAACTTGTTCCAGCCATAGGAGATGGCCGTGCCTACGTCGAGACGCTGGCCTCCGCCACCGCCCTGGTAGGGCTGGGCCGGGGGTGGGTTGTAGCCACCGCCGCCGCCTCCTCCGGGAGGTGGGGGCATTCCGCCACCTGGGGGCCCTGGCGGGGGAGCAGCTGGAGGTTGGCCACCCGGGGGCGGGGGCATTCCACCCGGGGGTGGGGGAACATTGGGGTCACTCATGGATCCTCCGTGTGGTGGATTCGTAGTTGGGTCATCGACTGACGCAAAGGACGCTATCGGCGCAGCCCGGCGAATCGGTGGATTCCACGTTCCGGCGGCTTCCCGGGGGCCGGTAGCCTGAGCCTCCATGTCAGATCCATCGCCTGAGTCGGACGCTCCCGTGGAGCGCTCCGATCCCGAACTGTTCGACAAGATCGTCAACCTCACCAAGCGCCGCGGGTTCGTTTATCCGTCCGCAGAGATCTACGGCGGGTTCCGGTCCACCTACGACTACGGACCCCTCGGGGTGCTGCTGCTGCGCAACGTGAAGGATGCGTGGTGGCGTTCGATGGTCCAGGAGCGAGGCGATGTGGTGGGGCTCGACGCCTCGATACTCTCGCCGCCCGCAGTCTGGGAGGCCTCGGGCCATCTGTCCAACTTCACCGACCCTCTGGTGGACTGCACCAACTGCAAGAACCGGTTCCGCCTCGACAAGCTGGAGGACCCCGAACAGTGCCCGAGCTGCGGCCAACGGGGCACCTTCACCGAACCGCGCCAGTTCAACCTGATGTTCGAGACCCAGGCAGGTCCGGTCAAGGATGCATCCGCGACTGCCTACCTGAGGCCCGAGACCGCCCAGGGCATGTTCATCAACTTCAAGAACGTGATCGACACGACCAGGGTGCGTCCACCGTTCGGGATAGCCCAGATCGGCAAGTCGTTCCGCAACGAGATCACCCCTGGGCAGTTCGTGTTCCGCACCCGCGAGTTCGAGCAGATGGAGATGGAGTACTTCTGCCATCCCGACGACGCGCAGAAGTACTACGAGTACTGGTGCGAGCACCGCTACCGCTGGTACATCGACCACGGGATGCCCGAGGACCGACTGCGGCTCAGGCCCCACGACGACGACGAGCTCTCGCACTACAGCTCGGGCACCTCCGACGTGGAGTACCTGTTCCCCTGGGGCTGGGACGAACTCGAGGGCATCGCCAACCGCGGTGACTTCGACCTCCGCCAGCACGCGGAGCACTCCGGGGAGAAGTTGGAGTGGTACGACCAGGCGGCCAACGAGCGCTGGACACCCCACGTGATCGAACCGGCCGCTGGTGCCACCCGCACCGCGATGGCCTTCCTGATGGCCGCCTACGACGAGGAGGAGGTGCGTGGCGAGACCCGTGTGGTGCTGCGTTTCCACCCCACGATCGCGCCCTACAAGGTCGCCGTGCTGCCGTTGTCGAAGAAGCCCGAGTTGTCCGGACCGGCCAACGAACTGGCTTCGGAGCTCAGAAAGCGCTTCATGTGCGACTACGACGAGACCCAGTCCATCGGCCGTCGCTACCGGCGTCAGGACGAACTCGGCACCCCGTTCTGTGTCACCTACGACTTCGACAGCCTCGAGGATTCGGCGGTCACCGTCCGCGATCGCGATTCGATGGAACAGCAGCGGATTCCTCTCGAAGGTGTCGCCGCGTACCTGGCGGAGAGGCTCCACTGAGAGCTCCGAGATGTGAGCAACTGAAGGACTGCAGCCGATGACGGGCCTGGCACCATGGGGATAGTCGACGAGGACATCGGCCGGGTACGTGAGGCGACCGACATGGTGGCCCTGGTCACCCAGTACACACAGCTGCGCAAGGTGGGTCAGCGCTGGTCCGGACTTTGTCCGTTCCACGCGGAGAAGTCCCCCTCGTTCTCGGTGAACCCCACCGAGGGCCTCTATCACTGCTTCGGTTGCAAGGCCTCGGGCGATGCGATCACGTTCGTCCGCGAGATCGAGCACCTCGACTTCGTGGACGCGGTCGAGCACCTCGCGTCCAAGGCCAACATCGCCCTGCGCTACACCGAGGCCGGTGGCGGTGAGGACCGCAAGAGGCGTGCCCACCTGCACGACGTGATGGAGCGGGCGGTCGACTGGTACCACGACCGGCTCAAGACCTCACCCGGAGCGGCCCACGCCCGTTCGTATCTCCGCTCGAGGGGGTTCGACGCCGAGGAGGTCGCACGGTTCCGTGTCGGCTGGGCACCCGACTCCTGGGACGAGATGACCAAGGCGCTGCGGCTCTCGAGGGCCGACCTGGAAGCGACCGGGCTGGGCATGTTGAACCGGCGCAACCGGTTGCAGGACTTCTTCAGGGCGCGGGTGCTGTTCCCGATCTTCGATGAGCAGGGCCGCCCGATCGGGTTCGGCGGGCGCAAGATGCCCGACGCCGAAGGACCCAAGTACCAGAACTCCCGGGACAACGAGCTGTACCACAAGTCCCGGGCGCTCTACGGGCTCAACTGGGCCAAGTCCGACGTGGTGAACTCCAACGAGGTGATCATCTGCGAGGGCTACACCGACGTGATCGGTTTCGCCCGTGCAGGAATCGACCGGGCGGTGGCAACGTGTGGCACCGCACTCACCGAGGACCACGTGAAGCTGTTGTCGCGCTTCACCCGACGGATCCTGCTGGCCTACGACGCCGATGAGGCGGGCCAGTCCGCAGCTGAACGGGTGTACGCCTGGGAGAAGGCACACGACGTGGCCTTCTGGGTGGTCGAGCTGCCGGGAGGGGCGGATCCGGACGAGCTCGCCCGCGAGGATCCCGAAGCGCTCTCCGAAGCGGTCCGGAGCGCCCACCCGTTCGTGCAGTTCAGGGTGGCACGGGCACTGGCCGCCGGCGACCTCGACACGGTCGAAGGGCGCGCACATGCCGCCGACGCGGCGTTGGAGGTGTTGGCACCGCATCCGGACTCGCTGGTGGTCGACCAGTACCTGATGGACCTGGCCGACACCACGCGCGTCGATGCCGCCAGACTGCGCGAACGGCTGGTGGAGGTCAGGAACCGTCCGGCGGCGCCGGCCGAGCCGGCTCCGCGCCGGAATCGGGGACAGCCCGAAGAAGCGCCTCCCTCCTCGGTGGGACTGGAGCCGATCCCCGTGGGAGCCGAGCGCGAGGCGATCCGCTTGGCGGTTCATCGTCCCGACGTCGCCGGGCCCACGCTCATTCCAGAGCTCTTCGGCCACCCGACCGCCCGCAGGGCGTTGGAAGTGTTGGCATCGACGAGTTCCTTGGCAGAGGCGGTGGAGGTTGCACCGCCGGAGATAGCAGAGGAACTCACCCGCCTGTCGGTGGAGGACCTCGAGGTGGATCCCACCGATGTGCTGTCCAGGCTGGCCACAGAGGTGGCCAGGGTGGAGTTGGTGGACCTCGAGCGTGATGCCCGCGGCTCCGAGGACCCGCTCGAGTACTCCGATGCGATCACCTACCTGAAGGTCACCCTCGAGGAGTTGCGGCGTCCATTTGTCGAGTCGGAAACCGTGGGCGAGTTGCTAGATTGGTTGAAGCTACGTAGGTCCGAATTGGATCCCGAAGCTCTCTGAGGGGAGGCCCGAGTGTCGGTCTGGGACCAGGTTGCCGATGGCGAAGTGATCGAACTGCAGAAGCGCGCGGACGCCAATTCGGGCTCGATCTCACTCGACGACGCACTGAGTGCCCTGCAGCGGGAGATGACCAACGAGGTACTCGACGACACCCGGGACTTCTGGGAGCGAAGGGGAGTGAAGGTGAAGATCGAGGTGGACGAACCACTGGTCGAACCCCCTGCGCCCGAGAGCGAGCCCGCGGCCGCTGACGAGGTGGTCGCCCCTCCTTTCGATCCCAACGACGCCCGGCGTCGGGGCGACCGACTCGCCAGGCTCCGCCAGACCCCCGGCGCGGTCGGCGCTTCGGGCACCTCCGATCCGGTCAAGATGTACCTGCGCGAGATCGGCAGGGTTTCGCTGCTCAACGCCGAACAGGAGGTGTCGCTGGCCCAGCGGATCGAGGCCGGTCTGCACGCCGAGGAGCGAATTGCGGACCTCAACGCATCGGGTGAGATCGACCGGCTGGAACCGGCGGCCAAGGTCGCGCTGCGCCGCCAGGCGCGCGACGGCGAATCCGCCAAGAGCGAACTGACCCAGGCAAACCTGCGACTCGTGGTCTCGATCGCCAAGCGCTACCTCGGCCGGGGGCTGCCGATGCTCGATCTGGTCCAGGAGGGCAACCTCGGGCTGATGCGGGCGGTGGAGAAGTTCGACTACACCAAGGGCTTCAAGTTCTCCACCTATGCCACCTGGTGGATCCGACAGGCGATCACCCGCGCCATCGCGGACCAGTCGCGCACCATCCGCATACCGGTGCACATGGTCGAATCCATGAACAAGGTCCATCGGCTGCAACGGCAGATGGCCCAGGAGCTCGAGCGGGAGCCAACGGTGGAGGAACTGGCGGAGAAAGCAGATCTGCCCGAGACGAAGATCCGCGAGATCCTACGGATAGGCCAGGATCCCCTCTCGCTCGATTCTCCCGTCGGCGACGAGGACGACAGCTTCCTGGGTGACTTCATCGAGGACCAGCACGTGGCGATGCCTGCCGATGTGGCGACGGCCCGTTCCCTGTCCGAACAGATCACCGAGGCACTCGATGAGTTGTCGGACCGGGAGAAGGATGTGGTGCGGATGCGCTTCGGTCTCGACGGCGGCCAGCCCCACACCCTCGAGGAGGTCGGCCAGCAGTTCGGCGTGACCCGCGAGCGGATCCGTCAGATCGAGTCCAAGACCCTTGCCAAGCTGCGCCATCCGCACCGGCGCCAGAAGCTCGAGGACTACCTGAGCGCCGATTGACGGTAGCCCGCACCGGTGCTGATAAGTTTCTCTCTCCCTTCCGGGGTAGCTCAGCTGGCAGAGCGTCGGACTGTTAATCCGCAGGTCGTGGGTTCGAGCCCCACCCCCGGAGCCAAAAACACAGGGGATGGATCACACGGGGGCGGTAGCTCAGTGGTCAGAGCAGGCGACTCATAATCGCTCGGTCGTGGGTTCGATCCCCACCCGCCCCACGAACCGCCGAGCGCCTTGCGTGGCGGCGGGTCGATCGTCACACGCGATCCCGTCAACTCGACGGTGCCTCTCAGCAGTATCTCCTGGACAAGCTCTTGAGCGTGTCCATGCACTCCTCGGCGCAGCCGTGGATGATCTCTGCCACGGGTCGCACTTCTTCGATGCGTCCGGCGACCTGGCCGCAGAGCGCTAGCGAGCCGTTCATGTCGCCGCCGAAGTACAGAGACCTGGTGTCGAACAGCAGCCCCATCGCGTTCTCTTCGTTGTCGAACTCGTAGGTCTCCGAGCGCTCGGTTCGGAGCGCGCGCAGGGCTGGGGAGGTGTGCCGGTTGAGGACCACGGTGTCGGTCTCCCGCGCTGCGATGATCGACTGCTTCCAATTGTCATGGACCGGCGATTCGGCCGCCGCCACCATCTGGGTGCCCAGTTGGATGCCCTCCGCGCCCAACGCGAAGCCAGCCGCCATCGACGTTCCGTCCACGAACCCTCCCGCGGCCACGATGGGCAGCTCGAACGCCGAGGCGACCAGCGGGAGTAGCACCATGGTGGCCACTGGTCTTGGATTCTTGAACCCACCGCCTTCCCCGCCCTCAACTATCAGGCCATCGACCCCTGCTTCGACAGCCTTCTCCGCAGCGTGCAAGGTCGGCACCACATGAAAGACCGTCAGTCCGGCCTCCTTGAGCGCTGCGGTGTACTTCATGGGGCTGCCGGCGGAGGTGGTCACGAACTTCACGCCAGCGCCGGCGACGAACTCGACGATGTTCGGGTCGCTGACAAAGGCCTGTGCGATGTTCACGCCGAACGGCTTGTCTGTCAGGTCGCCCATCTTTCGAATTTCCTCTCGGATCGTGTCGAGCTCGCCCGAGGAGGTCTCGATGATCCCCATGCCTCCGGCGTTCGACACCGCGGACGCGAGTTGGGAGCGCGCTATCCAGCCCATCGGTGCCTGGATGATCGGGATCTCGATTCCCAACATCTCGGTGACGCGGTTCTCAAGCATGTCGTCGCTCTCTGTCGTGGCTCGATGGGGCTGTCTGTCGTGGTCGAGGATGCATGTGTCCAGTGTTCTCCACCGGGAGGTCCGGTTGGGGGAGGTACGCAGTCATGGCGAGCGGTTTTGGGTGCGTGAGCGGATCGTGCTCTATCCACTCTGGTCGGCCGGGTCTTGCGAATTGCTGCCGCGGTGGTGAGCACCAGTTCGGTCACCGGTGTTGCTGTTCCCGACAAGAGCTCCACCACCGGACCTGGGCTGCTGGCGACGAGATGATCGAGAACGCCCGCATGTGGTGTCCCCGGGAAGGCTGCCCGAGCGAGTGAGAGGGTGCTGATCGTGATGTGCGGCGCGTTCGGGCCGGCGGAACAGAGCGCTGTCGCCAGATCGATCGGCGACAGGGTGCCCCACGGGGCGGTCAGCCACCCCTGTGATCAGGCGTCGGGTCTGCACCAACTATTCGGTTGTTCGGCTCCGCCCGACGTGCCCGCTGCCGATCCTTCTGCGCCTCTGTGCAACACAGGCGGCGGTGGTTCAGCCCGGGGTGACCGACCAGTCGCCGTCGGCCTCGATCCACACGAATGCCGGGCCGCGCAGCTCCACGCTTCCGTCGAAGGGGCCTGTCTCGTCCACGATCGTGGCGATGTCCCGGGTCTTGATCTCGAAGGTGTTGACCTTGAAGGTCGAGGTTCCGCTGTGGGTGATGTTCACAGGTCCGACCTCGCCGGAGTAGAGCACGACGTTGTCGCCGCTGCCGGTGAACGCCCCGGGGATGGCATCGAGGGACTCGACGGGCACCATCGTGATCGTCCAGGGGCCGTCACCCTCGATGGCGAGGCTGCGCGAGTCCTGCTCATCGTGGAAGTCCACTGCAACCGAGCCGCTGTAGGGCCCGTCGCTGGACACGTAGGTCTCGACATCGCTGTCGTTGGCGTCCTTCCCGGTGACGCTGAACGGGCCGCTACCGGTGTACTCGACCTTGGCCACCCGTGGTCCTGCGGGGTCGATGGCCACCACCGAGGAACCGGTGCCGTTGAACTCGAGGACCGGAAGGCGCTCTCCCGCTGCGATCGTGGGCTTTGGGGGCAACGGGGCGGTGGTCTCGGTCGGGTCCTCGGACCCGCTCTCGTCAGCGCCGGTCGCCACGGTGGTATCTCCTGCCACAGACGCATCCGGCGACTCGGCGGTGGATGCGGTGTCGTCACCACCGTCGCGGATCAAGAAGTACCAGCCGGCCACCAGCGCCAGCAGCACCACCACGGCGACAGCTGACCACTTGATGACCGGGGACATGCCGCCCGCTGATTCCCCAGACCCGCCGCTCGAGTCGATGACCGGTGCAGCTCGGACCACCTTGGGTTCGTTGGTCCTGGGTGTTTCGGAGGGCAGACCGAACTCGCCCGGACGGTTCGTGGTCGCTCCGGCGGGTTCCTGAGAGGTCTCAGGATCGGACCCAGCTACAGAGTTGGGGTCGAATTCGGTCGAGAACTGTTGGGATTCGGCCACTGGCGGCTCACCGAAGAGAGGCGCGGCGAAAGACCCGTCGGGCGGTGGGGTCCCAGGGGTCTCCTGGGGCACCCACTGGTCGCCCCACTCGGCCGTGGCTCCGGTAGCCCCGAGGGCTGCATCTCCGGTTCCCTGGGTGCCCGACGGAGACCACGGAGGGGGCACATCGCCCTGTGCAGGAGGAGCAGGGGGAGGCGGGGGAGTGTCGGGTGCCGCTGAGGGGTCCTGGGCAACCGTCGGGTCGTATTCAGGCGGATGCCACTTGCCGTCTGAGGTCTGCCACCAGCCGTCTCCCTGCGGTGTGTCACTCACATTCTTCTCCCCTGTAACTCAGCACCCAGACAGCGTGGGCCAATAGCGAATCGACCGCAAGCTGTTGGGGCTGGGCGGATCCCTCCGTACAAAGGCAACACCCCGGGTCATATGACCCGGGGTGTTGTGCTTCGTATCTCACAGGCCTGTCGGCCCACGTGTTGCTCAGACCTGGTTGGCCTGGAAGTTGTAGGTGTGGACGCCGTCCCCGTACTGGTTGAACGCCTGACCGGTGAAGGTCTTGGTGCCACCCATCGAGAAGATGTTCACGTGCTGGATGTCCGGCGGAAGGTCGAGCGCCGGAATCGGGAAGGCAGGGATCGTTGCGGTACCGATCGATGCATCGATGATTCCCGCCAGGCTGCCCTTCGCCGCGATGCCCACGTTCATCGCACCGCCACCGACGTCGTCTCCGAGGCCGAGCAGCGGGATGTTCGACAGCAGCAGGGTGACAGCGTCGCCGAGGTTGTCGAGGATGAGGTCCAACAAGAAGTTCAGGTCGCTCGGGATGGACCCGGTTGCCAGCGTGGCGTTGAGACCGTCGACCAGGAAGTCCTTGACGTCGTTGGCTGCGGTGTTCACAGCCACAGCGTCCTCTTCCATGACCCAGGTGTAGACGACCATCACCTCGAGGTGGTTGTTGGTGTTGAGCAGATCAGCGACGTCGAGACGTGAGATCCCGGGGAACACAGCGGGTGCACCAGCGGCGCCGGTCAGGGTCCGGGTTCCACCCTCTTCGACGTCCTCGGGGTTGTTGGAGCGACTGGTTGTCACGAATCCGCTGGCGGAGCCGGGCACACCGATCTTCACACGAGTCGCCACGTTGATCACGTAGGGCTCGTCCTTGCAGCCGGTGAGGCTGATGCACAGGGGACCGGCCCAGACCTCGTCCTGGGAGTCGTTGACCGTGACCTGGGTGGCCTTGAACTCCCAGGTGTCGGTCGCCGGAGCCGTTGGTGGAACACATGCCGCAGCGATCAGTGCGAGAGCGGCCATTGCCCCCACAATTAGAGCAGGACGGCGCTTTGCGCGCGATTTCAACATATTTCCCTCCAGGGTTTCCGGGTGCCACCCGGTGTTCGGTCGTGTGACTCACGTCATGGTAGACCAAACGCGGAGGACGTTCAGCTTTTTCTTGCCAGGAGTTCCAGCAGCTCCAGCACCTCAGCCGGGTCCGACAGGCGGTCATGTGCCGCGGTGAGGCGGTCATCGGATTCGGCCACGATCACGCCGACGCCGTCCAGGCGGATCTCTGCGAAACCGTCCTCGTCGGTCACGTCGTCACCCAGGAACAGGGGCACCACATCGCCGGCGCCATCGGGGTCGACGAGGCCCATGGCGCCGAGCAGCCACCGCAGCGCCCGGCCCTTGTGCCAGTCCACGTCCGGTCGGAGCTCGAAGATCTTCTTGCCCCCGACCAGACGCAGTCCGTCGTGCTGATCGGCTTCGGCTGCCACGAGTGCTCGGAGTTTCCCCTCGAGCTCATCGGCCATGGCACGGAAGTGGATCGCAATGGCGTAGCGCTTTCGCTCCAGCCAGGCACCCTCGAACGGGCCCAACGCGGAGGTCAGGGCCCGCTGGGCCGAATCGAGCGCAGGACGGGCGGATTCGCCGACGTCGAGTTCGTGGCGTTCGCCCTCGGGTCCACAGACATCGAAGCCGTGACTGCCGGCAAACCAGAGCCGGTCGCTCGAGACCATCGATCTCACATCGTCGAGGTCGCGGCCACTGACGATTGCGACGGGAACCGAACCGGCAAGTTCATCCAGCACGGCCAACAGCTCCGGCGCCGCCACGGCATCCTCGGGGCGCTCCACGATGGGAGCGAGCGTTCCGTCGTAGTCGCAGAACAGCGCCAGGCGCCGACCGGAGGTGCGGCGGTCGAAGTCGTGGTCGACCAGGGCGTTGGGAAGATCGCGGATCCGAGAGGCTGCGGGGATCCGTCGGGCGATGCCATGGCCACCGCCGTCACACGGTGCCACCTCCAGGTCGGCGGCGTCGGGCACGACCAGATCTGCGTGTCGGGCCAGCGGTGCCGGATTCAGCGACCGGTCCAGGCCGATCACCAGCCCGAAGCCTCCGTTGCGCCCGGCGGTCACCCCCGAAATGGCGTCCTCCACCACCGCGCAACGCGCCGGATCGACACCGAGGCGGGAGGCTGCTTCGACGAAGACGTCGGGTTCGGGCTTGCCGGGGAATCCCTGTCGGGCCTGGTCGATCCCGTCGACGCGAACCTCGAAGAGGTCGTCCATCCCAGCGCGCGCCAGCACCATCTCGCAGTTCCGCGAGGCCGAGATCACCGCGGTGCGGATCCCTGCTTCGTGGAGCGACTCGATGAGTCGGCGGGTCGTCGCATAGGGCTCGACACCGGTCTCGGCGACGGTATGTTCGAACGCTGCGTTCTTGGTGTTGGCGACTGCGCACACCGTGGCGTCGCCCGGCGGATCCCCGGGGTCGCCGTGGGGCAGTTCGATCCCCCGGGACGCCAGAAGTCGTTCCACGCCGTCGTAGCGCCCCACGCCGTCGACGAACTCGCGGTAGTCCGCGTCGGTGAACTCCCGTGCTGCAGCTCCGGTGGCGTGGGCACCCAGGTAGGCGTCGAAGACGCGCTTCCAGGCTGCGAAGTGAACCGCGGCGGTCCTGGTCACCACACCGTCGGTGTCGAATATGACTGCTTCGAGTGCCTTCACGACGGCGAAGCTATCGCTCAGAGCCGCTGTGTCCGACGCAACCAGTTGAACGCACCCCAGCCGGGCAGGATCGGCAACCAGAACGTGGCGATCCTGAACAGGAACACCGCCGGGATCGCCGCAACCCCATCCGCTCCGATCGCGATCAGACCTGCGATCAACGCCGCCTCGACCGCTCCCAGGCCACCCGGGGTGGGAGCGGCGGAGGCCACGGCCGCTCCGACCAGGTAGACCGCCGCGAGTGCAGCGAAGTGCTCGGGGATGTTGAAGGCCTGCGTCGCGGCATAGAAGGCCACCACGTAGGAGAACGTCACGAGGGCCGAACCACCGAACAACATGAAGAGCTTCATCGGCGAGGTGAGCACCTCCCTGAGCCCGTTGTTGGCCTCGGCGAGGATCGGCAGCAGCCGGTCGAGCACCAACCTGCGGGTGGCGGGGACCAGCATCGCCAGAGCACCCACAACCACGACCACTGCGAGTCCGAACAGCAACGCCATCGGGGAGGGAATGGCCACGCTCTCGCGGTCGTTCGCAGCCCAGAAGAGGAACACCAGGGTCAGTGACAGGTGGCCCACGATCCCGGCAACCGCTCGGAGCCCCACAGCGGAGGTCGCCAGCTCGGTGTCGAGGCCCCTTTTCTGGAGGTACCGGACGTTGAGGGCCATGCCCCCGAGACCCGCAGGTGCCACCTTGGCTGCGAAAGACGACCCCAGTTGGGCCGCGAAGGTCGGAATTGCCGGTAGCGGTGAGCGCACCGAGCCCATGACCGCGAATCCTGCGGCCAGGAACGTGGCCGCAGTGGCTATCAGCATGGGAACCAGCCAGGTCCAATCAGCACCGCTGATCTCGTCGAAGATCCCTGAGAGGTCTGCGAACTGCGGAGCGAGGAAGTAGACGATCCCCACCAGCATCGCCAGGGTGAAGATCTGTTTTCCGGTGAACCGCGTGACCGGCTCCAGTTCGATCTGTCCCACCGAGCAGCGACGTTCTATCTCTTCGCGGAGCTCCTCGAGCAGACCCTTGTCGCCCTTGAGTGCGCTCTGGGTCGACCCGCTCAGTGCTGCGGGCTGCAGCCGGGTGAGTGATCCCGAAACCGCCTCGGTTCCGAGGGCTGCCACCGCCGGCTCGACCGCACGCGTAGTGCCGACCACGAGTGCGAGGCTCGCCAGGAGTTGGGCGACATCGGCTCTGAGCAGCGTGTCGTCGGCCGCGATCTCCGAGAAACCGAAGTCGATGAGCCATGGTTCGGCTGCGGACGCCGGGCGCCCGTCCGAGGGCTCCGGGCCCCCGTCCGAGGAGGCGGGGAGGTTCCCCGAGGACAGGAACACGTTCGCCAGGCGCAGGTCCCTGTGCGCGATCCGGTGCTGTTGGAGCAGGGCGACCTGTTCCCAGATCCCGAGCAGCACCTCATCGGTGAGCAGGTCGGGGTCGACGTTGTCGAGCGACGCCCCGTCGATCATGTCGTAGGCGAGCAGGAACCCGTCGCGCCCGACTGCGGACATGGCGCGCATCCTCGGTGTGCGGACACCCACGTCGCGCGCCGAGAGCGCAACCAGGGCCTCGTGTTCGACCGTGCGTCGCAGCGACGAGAACGGCCGTTCGTCACCGACGTTGCGCAGCCGCAGCATTCGGTAGATGCGGAACAACAGATCAGCGGCGCGTTGGTCGGTTCCCAACACCTTCACGAACAGACCCTGGCCGCCCTTCAGGGTCGCGAACCAGGGCACCGAACCCCTGGCATCGACCGAGGCGCGCTCGAGGGTTGCCACGTCCAGTCCGCTGCTCCGCAGCGCCTCGAGAATCGTCGCCATCCTGGGTTGGGTGGTCGGTCGGCCGTAGGCCACCAGCACCGCCGATCCCACTGCACCTCCGACGGTCAGGACCAGCAGCGAATGGGTGGAGACCCCGCTGGCCACCGCGAGGCGCAGCACCATCATCACCGCGACCAACCAGGCGCCCGCCCGTCGCCAACGGCCGCTGACGAACGGTGCGATCGCGAGGAATGCAGCAACGATCTGGGTTGCTGCGGCGACGTCGGTGCTCGCGTCGACCGCCAGCGCGTCGGTACCTGCGCCGACCGCGGCGGTGCCGTCGAGGTCACCCACCCAGGCGTTGATCGCAGCGATCACCAGTGCCGCCAGGAGGTTGGCGGTGAACACGTAGCCGAAGAGCCGCCAACGCCGCGTCACCAGCGGCACGATGAGCACGACCAGGGTGGTGAGCACCGTGGCCGAGATCAGCATCGCGTCCAGGGTGAGTCGGATCGCGCGGACGTCGACGCTCATGAGGGAGCTGATGCTCTCCTCGAACCCGTCCATGCCGGCACGCAGGTACCTCGTGAGAAACGCCACGACGACCGCTGCGACCGCGAAGACGAGCGCCCGGAACACGTCCAGCGGCGATCGCTCATAGGCGACGACCTCGGTGTCGAGGTCGAAGGCCTGTTCTGTGGGTGCGGTGGTCGTCATCTCAGATGGGCCCACCGGGTCTAGGTTGGGCGGATGTCTCGAGGGAGGTCCGGACCAAGCGGGGTTGCTCCCAGGACGGTAGCCCGGGGCCCCGAGTCGATTGTCCGTCCACCGACATTGATCGTGAAAATAGCTGGCGGTGCGATGGTGCTGGGTGCCGGATCGCTCGTGGCGCTCGACGGCGTGCCCCGTTGGGAGGAGGACCTCTTCGAGCTGCTCAATCAGGGAAGCGACGGCGCGGAGTGGGTGCTGTGGGCCCCGATGCAGGTCGGCTCACTGTTCGGGCCGGTCGTGGTCGGGGCCCTCACCTGGTGGCGCTGGCGCAAGTGGCGTCCCAGTGGCGGGTCGGTGGTGGCGGGCGTGGTGGCCTGGCAGGTGGCCAAGATCATCAAGAACGCGGTTGCGCGCGGCCGCCCCTTCGAGCTCGTCGACGGCTTCAACCGCAGGGTCGGCACCCCGATGGAGGGCCTGGGATACGTATCGGGACACTCGGCGGTGGCGTTCGCGCTGGCGTCGGTGTGCTCGCCGTATCTGGGCCGCCGTGGTCGAGCGGGCGCGTTCGCATTGGCGACGCTGGTCGGATTCTCGAGGATCCAGGTGTCTGCACATCTTCCACTGGACGTGCTGGGCGGTGCAGCGCTCGGCTACGGACTCGGCAACCTCTGGAACCTGGCGGTGGGCGTACCGGAGCGCTCAGATGCCGTCGATCCAGGCCGGCGCAGCCTCGAGTAGGAACCTGCTCACCTCGAGGCAGCGTTCGAGCACATCGCAGAGCATCTCCTCACCGAGGAACACCTGCCACATGTCCACCGACACCCGGGACACCACGTTGAGGGTGCGGATCGAGGGGTCGGTCACGAACTGGAACGAGTCGATGGCGGAGACCTCCACAGGGAGATCGGGACCGCCGAGGCCGGCCAGTTCGGTGGCGAGAAGCAGCAGGTCGGGGGAGTGGGGCAGCGGGGGAAGTGACCAGTTGAACGAGAGCGGGATCTGGAATTTCTCCTCCGGTTCCTCGCCCTCGGGCAGCGGGATCAGAGCGTCCTCGAATGCCAGCATCGTGCGGGGGTCGACCTCGACGCTGAAGTGGAACTCCAGTGGCCCACCACACGCGTCCTCCGGGTGCAGATCCACCTCGAAGGACTGCCTCATCGAGTAGGTCTCGACGAAATGCCGCTCGTCGTGCACGTGAAACCCGTGGTCGGCTGCGTGGTTCTTCAGGTCGGCCACGAAGCCGGCCACATCGATAAGTGCCATCTCCACAAGACTGCCAGCCCGCCGCGACATCTGAAAGCCGCGTGATGTCGGCCGCTGCGCCGATACCCTGCTGCGGTGCCGCCTGTTCGTGATGCCGAGGTCGTCCTGGGCCTGCTCCGCTCGGCTGCAGAGGCCGCCAGGAGCACCTTCGAGCGGTGCCTGGCCGATGGGTCGCCGGGCGGAATGCGCCGGGCCGGTCGACGTCCCGGGCAGTACGCGTTCGATCTGGTGGTCGACGACGCCGTGCTGGGGATCCTCGATGGGGCCGGGATGGGTGTGCTCTCGGAGGAGTCGGGTCTCACGGGCCATGGCGACGACAGCGGTCTCGTGGTCGTGGTGGATCCGGTGGATGGCTCAACCAACGCATCACGGGGGATCCCCTGGTACGCGTGCAGTCTCTGTGTGGTCGACCCCGACGGCCCATGGGTGTCGGTGGTCATGAACCTCGCCACCGGGACGCGCTACGAGGCGGTGCGCGGCGCGGGGGCGACCAGGGACGGCGCCGCGATAGCGGTGGCGGACACGGCTCGGTTGTCCGATGCGCTGGTGGTGCTCAACGGCCACGCTCCCACGCACTTCGGATGGCGCCAGTTCCGTGCGCTGGGTGCCACAGCGCTGGACATCTGCGCGGTCGCGGACGGATCGGTCGATGCCACGATCGACTGCACCCACGATGCGCTCGGCCCCTGGGACTACATGGGGGCCATGCTGGTGCTCACCGAGGCCGGTGGCCAGGTGGTGGACGCGCAGGGACGTGAGCTGGCGACACTCGACCATTCCGCCCGCCGGACGCCGGTGTCGGCCTGCAACCCCGGACTGCTCGAGCAGGCCCTGGCGGCCCGGGGCGAACGTTGACCCGGTCGACCACGGAGAACTCACCCTCCCTGTCACGGCGGGTGATGCTCGTGGTGTTCTGGGTGTTCGGACGACTGCCCCGGGGCGTCCGCCGTGCTGTGATCCGGGGGGTGTCACCCAAGTACACGGTGGGCGCGCTGTGCATCGTGCGCCGGGCCGACGGGTCGGTCCTGCTCGTGCGGCACAGCTACAACCGGCGCTGGGGGACCGTCGGGGGGTTGGCCAAACGCGGTGAGAACCCCGATGTCTGTGCGGTGCGTGAAGCTCGCGAGGAAGCCGGGATCGACGTGGTGCTCCAAGGCGAGCCGTCGGTCCTGGTCCTTCCCGACCTGGGTCGGGTCGACGTGGTGTATCTGGCCCGGCCGGCTCAGGAGGCATCCGCCGATGATGCGGCTCCCTCATCGGCGGAGATCCTCGAAACCCGTTGGTTTGCACCCGGGGAGGTGCCGTTGCTGTCGGCCGACACCGCTTCTGCGTGGGCCGCGTTGGCGAGGGCGGGGTTGATCGATCCGCCGGGCCTCCAGTCCACCTGAGCCACCCGGGCCGGAAGCAACACCCTGCAGTACTCCGCCAGCCGGTCAGCGGCCACCTGTGAGGTGCGGGTGAAGGAGAGCCCGACCACGTGGCCCATCTCGGCGGTCGGGCTGGGACGCACCGAGATCACCTTGGCGGCGACGGTGGCCCGGTGGACCCTCCCATCGAGACCGGGCAGGAGCAGTCCCACCATGTGTCCGCTTCCGATCCTCGGAGCGCTGCGAAGCGCCACCGATGCACCGTTCTCGCTCACGTCGAGCATCGGCACCGTCGAGTCACCCAGGTCTGCGGTGGCTCGGACGGCGAAGCGGGGCTCCGAGCGCCGCCAGTCGCGATGGATGTGGCGTACGACCGCCGACGCGACGACGACCAGAGCGGCCGTCGCAGCCAGTTCGAGGCCGAGTGCCCAGCGTGACAGCGCGGGCAGGGAGAACAGCCCTGCGTTGGCGAGCAGGCGGGTCATCGCAGCTACCAGCGCGGCGAGTGCGCCGGCACCCAGCAGCCGGGTGCCCGGGCCGAGCAGCGGAGGCAGCTCGCGACCACCTGAGTGGCGCCTGCGAAGGGTGGCGGCCGCGCTCCGGGGCAGCAGGGCAAGGGCCCAGCCCGCGCAGTGAGCGCCCAACAGCATCCACTCGTCGCGGAGGTTCTCGAGGTCATCGCCGCCGTCGCGGGTGAGGATCCTGCGGGCGAGCACATGCAGGCCCATCCAGGTGGCCCAGGCGGAAAGGAGGAGCGCCGGCTCGGCCACGAGAGGCAGCGCGCCACTCAGCAGTGAAGTGGTGAGCACCAGGATCATGGCCAGTCTTCGGGGCCCGCCGAGATAGGTGATAGCGGTGCCCGCATAGGCCATTCGTTGTCGGCGGTCGAGGCCCGCTGCGAACAGGGCCGACCGCGGCGACAGCAGTGCACGCAGGTTGCCGCGAGCCCAACGACTGTGGTGTTCGACCACGGTGCCGATATCGGGTCCCGAGAGTGTCAGGACCACGGTCTCGTCGTGGTACCTGGAACGCCAACCGGCGCCGTGTGCCCGCATGGAGATCTCGAAGGTGGGGGTATCGGTGTTCCGTGCCGCTGCCATTGCCTCGCGCAGGACCTGGGTCCTGACCAGGCCGCCCGACCCGCACCAGTAGGCAGCGCGGTGGTGGTTCTTGCCCGGCAATGCCGTGGAGAAGAAGAAGCCCAACCCGCCGCGTTGGTATCCGGTCTCGTCGCCGGTCGCGGCGTAGGACGCCTGACGGCCCTGGGCCAACCACACCCGGGGGTCGTCGAAGTCGCCCACCAGTTCCTCGATCAGGTTCGGCAACGGCACGTCATCGCCGTGCAGCACCGTCACGAGGTCTGAATCCAGCTGCCCGATGATCCCCTTCAGATGGGCCTCGGGGGGAAGAGCCTCGGGGACGAGGTGGGTCTCAGAAGCAAGGTGGGTTTCAGAAGCAAGGTGTGTCTGGGCAGCGAGGTGTTGGGCACCCAACTCCGAGGCGATCTTGGCCAGATCGGCACGCCCGAGGGTGTCGAGGACGATCGTGGAGTGCTCACCCCGGATGGCCATGCAGCCCAGCAGCGTCGCCCGGAGCACCTCGATCGGTTCGTCGCGGCAGATCACGACCGCATCGACGCTCGGGGTCCATTGGGCCGAGGATGTGCTGCGGCCATCGGAACGCAGGGTCCACATCTCGAAGCTCATCCGCAGCAGGCCGACCAGAACGGTGAGCTCGGCCAGCCAGAGCGGCCAGAAGAGCCACCAGCGGGCGCCATCTCGTGTCCAACTGATTCGCCAGCCGAGGTACGCGGTCCCGGCCGCGAGGGCGGCGCCCACGATGGCGCGTGATCCTGGCCCGGGTCGGCGCGTCCAAGTGCTCACCCAGAGTTGATCGGCACATCCGGGGTCATCGTGAATCCTGTCTGTGGTCGCTGGGCGCGAGCCGGTAGATTCCGCATCGTGAGGGCGACGAACGAGGCGCTCAGGTTCCTGCTGGAGATGAGCGCTCTGGTCGTTCTCGGGCTCTGGGGCTGGCAGGTCGGAACGACGACCATCTCGCAGGTGGCCTTCGCCATCGCTGCGCCGGCAGGCGCAGCGATGCTGTGGGGGACCTGGGTGGCCCCCAAGTCGCAGCGGCGCCTCCAGGACCCGGCCCGACTGGCGGTTGAGCTGGTGGTCTTCGGAAGCGAGGCCGCGGCACTCGTCGCCATGGATCAGGTCGGCCTTGCGGCAATCCTGGGGCTGGTCGTGGCCGTCAACCTGACCCTTATGTTCGCATGGTCCCAGAGATGAGGTCGGTGCCAGCCAATGTGCGTATGGGCGAATGCCCGCCGGCAGAGCGGTCCTGCACCACCAACTGAAGCCAGCAGCCGGCCCGGCAGTATCATCTACCGCTCCGGGCGTGTAGCTCAGTTGGCTAGAGCGCTTCCCTTACAAGGAAGAAGTCGGGGGTTCGAGACCCTCCACGCCCACTCTCAGATCCCTTACGGCCGTTGGGTTGTGGGGCTCGCACACGATCGACCGGACAGACGAAAGCGGCCAAGGGGTGCCAAAGGGGGTGCCTAACTGTTCGGCAGAACGGCACATTCCGTGATCTGACCGGAGGTGTCCGGAGGGATCCGCACGCTTCCGGCGGCGAAGGTGGTCGGGCGGCGCGGGACCCGAACCACCCCACCGGGGTCGAGGGGCGGTCTAACCGGGCTCGGGCGCGTCGGGTCGCAGTATCTGCTCCATCGGGTTGACCGCGACGTCGATGGCTTCGGTGAGCCGGTGTCGGTAGTGGGTCTCGACCATGCGAGTGGTTGTGTGTCCGAGGAGATCGGCAAGCTCATGGTTCGGTACGCCACGGTCGGAGAGCAAGCTGGCTGCGGTGTGGCGCAGGTCGTAGGGGGTGAGGTGGCCGACTCCGGCTGTCTCGGCGAGGTCGCGCACGATTCGCCGAAGATTGGCAGGGTGTATCGGTGTACCGGCGGAGGACGTGAACACGAGGGAATCCCACTCCGGCGGCCAGCGCTCGGCCTGGCGGTTCGATTGCTGCCGCGTGAGATGGACTCGCAGCGCCTCGACAGCGATGGGTGGCAGGGCGACGGTGCGCGTGCCGGTCTTGGTCTTGGGTTCGCCGAGGTGGCGGAACCCGCCACTGCTCTTCCATGCGCGACAGATGAGGAGGACACGTCGAGTGAGGTCGAGGTCCTCGTCACACACGGCGGTGAGTTCCCCTGGTCGAGCACCAGTGCACACAGCGGTGACCAGCATTGCGTGATGGGGTGTCGGCTCGGCGGCGGCCAGGAGGGCTTGCGTCTCGTCCGCTGTCAACGCTCGTGGTGACCTAGAACCCCTCGAAGTCGCCTGCTCAAACACTCGAGCTGGAGGCATTTCTGCGAAGCTCGCCGGATCCCAGTTGCACTGGCGTCGGCGGACTCCCCAACGGAACACCTGGGAGAGCGTGTTGCGGATGCGCCGCACAGTGGCCGGCGAGAAACCTTTCTCGGCTCGGTCCACCAGTAGGTGTTCGATGTGTTCGGGAGAGACCGTTCGAAGTGGGTGCTCTCCGAGCCCCGAGACGACATGGTGCTCAAGCACGTAGCTGTAGTTGTCCCACATTGGGGAGCCCTCGGGGTGTCGTGAACGCACCGCAATTTCGAGCCAGTCGGACGCCAACTCGCCGACTGTCAGCTGACGGGGAGTCGTGCCGGGACGGCTCTCGTGCTCACTGCGCAGCACGCGCAATTTCGCAGCAACGTCGGACTTCGTGCGACCAACGACCTTTCTGCGGATCCGTTTGCCGTCGACTCCGAGTCCGAGGTCGAGTTGTCCGACCCAACGATCCCGTTCTGCCTCGTGATGGATCGTGCCTTCGCCTCGCCCTCGACGAGTCACAGCGAGCTCATCGGTGTAGCTACAAGTTGTGGGTCCGTGTCCACGCGTGCGACCTCCTAGAGAGGGAGGCCGAGTTGCTGCTCCGAGGTGCGGGGCGCGGACGCGTCGGCGATCGTGCGGTGCCGTTCCGAGCGGCTCCGACTCCCAGAGGATACAGACTTGCGATCTGGCGGATCGGTGAATCGTTGCCGGTCGATGAAGTTCTCCAACTCGTCGACGGGCACCCGGATGACGGCTCCCACGTGGATGACCTCGATCGCTCCGGTAGCGATCAGCTCATATGTCATGGATCTTCCGATGCCAAGTGCTCGGGCAGCCTCTGGAACACGAAGAAGGAGCTGAGGTACCTGGTCAGAGTCGGTCGGCATACCCACCTAAGCGCGCGGGATCACACTGCAGCCCAAGAACCCGACGGGGCCCGTTCGACGAGCTCGCCGAACCCGGCGGCTGCAGCTGGTTCCGCTTGCGGAACAAGCCAGTCTGTGCCACTCCTTGACCAGCTCTTGACGGGTGAAATCGGGGTTGTCGCAGCGTGCGGTGCAACGACGGTCGAAGGATGTCGAACCGGACGCTGTCAATGGACGGAGACGCCTGCTCTCTGTCGCCAGCCAAGCCGAGCTACTGCGCTGAAGGAGCGAGCGTGTGCGACGGTGCTCACCGGCTGAAACTCCGAACCAGCTTGTCGCTGCGATCGCGCATGGCCCGTGCCGTGGGTGCAATGACGCTCCCGTGGTCATTGCAGTTGCCGACCGTTGGGCGGGCTGTTCTTGCAGCGCGCCTCCGCCGGCACGATCTTCTGAATATGGCGGTTCGGTTGGCCGTCATTGCACTCGAGCGCAGTCGATGGTCAGCCCTGACCAAGCAGGTCTTGCACCGGGTGGTCAGCTCTGACCATCGCCGGTGCAATGACCGGTTCAACAGCAGGTGGCGGGTGCAACGCTTCGATGACTCGCCGCTGAGGGCGAGCCTGTGGAGCGGTCGCAGGTCAGCGGCGGGTGGCACCAGGTGTGCAGCAGGCGTCGAAAGTTGTCTCTCGACCCACTCAACCGCCCGGACGGGATCGTGGCATCGCTCGCCCCTTCGGTGGAGGGCCGGTAGGGGTGCCGTGGGGCGTGTTCGCAGGACCGCCGGGGGCAGCGCAGGTCATCAGACCGAAGCGCCTCGCACGCTCCCCATACCGCTCCTGGTGCACCTCTCGCGCTACCCGTCCTACCGAACCACCACCGCCACCGACGCTCGCTTTGACACATCCACGCGGTCCTCACCGGAGGCTCTCAGAAACCGTGTTCAGGGAGTGGCACAGACTGGCTTGTTGCGCAAGCGCAACAAGCTGAGCGAGCCCGGCGCCTCGCCGGTCCGGGATGGTTCGAAGGCCGGCCGGCGCCCTGGGACCCCGCCACTCGGAGCGGGAGTGGCCCGCGAGTGAACTCGTCCTGGGCGCTCTTTGGGCCGAGACCGCGTTGAAACCGGACTGACGGCCCGGCTACACGCGGCTCGAATCAAGACCGGAAAGCGGAGCCCAACCCTCGCAACTGGACCGCCCTCTCGGAAGCAGTCTGTCCCATCACCTTGCCACGAGGTGATTGACTGCGATGGTGCTTGTTGAATCCTTCGTGCTCGGAGTTGCGGGAGGGTTCCTGGTTGACGCCGTGGAGCACTTGCTCACGCGCACCAGGACTCGACTCAACGATCAGTTCGTTCAGGATCTCGGCGAAGCCATTCGACGCCAGGGGATCGGCATCGATGAGGAGGAGTGCAGCAGGCTCGCAGAGTGGATCCGTACCACAGGAATAGTTGAACAATGCCGGAGTCTGCTCGTTGGTGATCCGGATACCGCGCTGGCCGATCAGATTGCGGACTCGATCGCGTATGAGGTACTTCTCACGCACGACTACAAGCAGTGTCCTGACGACATGACGCTTACAGTCTGGGCCGATTGCAGTCACAAGCGCGCGGCCAGGATCAGTGGAATTCTCTGGGACGCACTTCTCGTTGCACTTCCGCCAGACGAACGGCTCTCGGTCCTTGGTCTGATCGCAGCCTCGGCCACGATCTCGGAGCAGGGCGAGACAGCGCGGCTTGCTGCGGAGGTGGAACGGCTTGCCGAACGCCTCGATTCAGGTCTCCCCTTCGAACGATGGAGACAAAAGCCCGCCAAGGGCATGTCCGCTGCGGACCTGTTGACCGGGGACCACCGGCTAGTTCCGTACGTGGACAGGGAGGGACTTCTCGATCAACTCGTTGCCTGGTGCGAGGATGGCCGAGCGGGTGCGGTTGCCGCTCGGATCCTGTATGGAGCAGGTGGCTCAGGCAAGACTCGCTTAGCCGTCGAGTTGTGTCAGCGGATGCAACTCAGGGGATGGCGAGCGGGCCTCTACTCTCACCCAGCCACTGGCCAGGTTGGCCAGCTCGAGTCGCTCGCCCGAGCCAGCGAACCGCGACTGATTGCGGTGGACTACGCCGACACCAAGACCGGGGAGATCGAGGAACTTCTCTCCGTAATCCAGTCTCAGCACCAACGCAAGGCGAATCCCATACGACTGCTGCTGATCATCAGGCGCAGCCACACAGACGATGATCCCCGTCGCTTTCTCGTCGCATCCAAGCTGGCATCCGAACTGGTTCATCGCTCGGACTCGGTGGTCCGGCTTAGCAAGGAACGCGCAGCTGAGGGCGTCGCCTTCGGAGCTGAGGAACGGTCAGCCCTATATCGTTCCGCCAGCCAAGCCTTCGCACATCGACTGACACCACAACCTGAGGCCGCAGATCCACCTCGCGATCTTGACAAGCCGACGTGGGCGTTGCCGCTGGCGGTCACAATGCGCGCTCTACTCGACCTCGACCCAGGCGAAGCCGATCCAGCTGCGCACACCGCCACCGACCAAGTGATTGAACAAGTCCTCCGTCGAGAGGAACGGTTGTGGGGCAACGCTGACTGTCCGATCAAAGACAGTGAGCTCCGACGACAGGCCGTCGGGCTCGCGACACTGTTCGCCCCGCCATCACCAGATGATGCCAGACACATCCTGGCCCTCGTGTTCGACGACAATCTGGATGAAATCGGCTTGTGGCTCTCCCGTCTGCATCACGGCCCGCACTGGTGCAGTCCGCTGGCCCCAGACCTTCTCGGCGAGCATCTCATCAACGAGACCATTTCGTCCGCGTGGATTGAGCTCGCACTTGAGGCGGACCGGACCGCAGCGGACCCATATGCGCTTGAAACGCTCGTCCGGGTGACTGCTGCTCACAATCGAACTCGGCGTCTGATAGCGGCCCCCTTCTTTTCTTCTCTCGAACGTCTGATGGGACGCCTCGCGCGCACCCTGACGCCCGAGGCCATGAGGGCAGGGACCGCTGCCGCGAGACTGCTTCAACTGCTAGAGCCGGCGTTCGATCAGCTCCCGGCCTCGCCGCCCCAAGACTATGGCCCGGCGCTGGATCTGCTTCTCATGGAAATGGAGGGATCCCGGGTTCAGGCAATACGACTCCGTCAGGGCGGAGGCGCTGACGACCACCACGCAGATCTGGGGGCGGCCCTAAGCGTGTGGTCACATCTGCTCCTCAGGGTTGGGCGGTTTCCCGAAGCACTGGAGGCGGCCCAGGAAGCCGTCGACGTATTCAGGCGACTGGCAGCCGAGGAACCCGCAACGTTCCAGGCAGACCTAGTGCAAGGTCTCAACAACCTCTGCAATGCGCGTTTCCAATCGGACGATTCCGAGGGAGGTCTGCAGGCAATCGACGAGGCTGTCGCTATAATCCGAAGTCGAACAAGCCGTTCTGAGGAAGGCAAGCCAGAGGACCTTGCCGCCGCCCTTAGCAATCGAGCTGGCCTGCTCGCATCTATTGGCCGCACTTCAGAGAGCATCGAATCATCGACGGAAGCAGTATCTCTATACCGGGTTCTCGCGGCCGAGGATCCAGCGACATACGAGCCGCTGTTGTCAGCAGCATTGACCAACCACGCCGGACAGCTTCATCGCATGAACCGTTTCGCCGATGGCGTACAATACGCGACAGAGGCCGTCACGATTCGTCGGAGGTTGGCGTCGACGAATCCGGCAGGATTCCAGGAACCACTCGCGGTTTCGCTGCAGGCACTCTCGAGGCTCCTTCGCGACACTGGCTACTTGACCGAGGGAATAGCAGCGATCGAAGAGGTCGTCGCGACGCGCCGTACAGTTGCAGCCCGCGGTGACGCGGTCGCCGACGCTGCTCTGGCCGATTCGTTGACAGCGATGGCCAGCCTCCTGACTAGAAAAGGCAGCCTAGAAGCGAGCTCGAGGGCCCTGCAGGAGGCCATCTCAGTTAGGCGGCGACTAGCAGAAGCGCAGCCTGCGACATACGAAGGGACCCTCGCCGCTGCTCTCACTCAGTACTCCGATGTCTTGCGCGGACAAGGAGAGGTCAAAAGGGCGCTGGTGGCAATCCAGGAGGCCATAGGCATTAGGCGTGCCCTCGCAGTTCAGCAGCCGCGAGGGCTGAGCCCTGGCCTCGCTAATGCACTGACAGCTAGTGGCGAGATCTTGCGCAGAACTGGACCCCTCGAAGAGGCCCGTGATGCTCTTGAGGAAGCAGTCGAGATCTACAGACAGCTGGCTGCCTATGAAGCGCAAGTATATGAACCAGGCTATGCGTCCTCCTTGGTCGGATACTCCAACCTCTTGAGCTCCCTGCACCGGCCACACGAGTCCCTAGCTCAAATTGAGCGTGCACTGGAGATCTACGATCGACTCGCAGATCAAGACCCTGGATCCTTTGAAGCCGAATTGGCTGGATCTCTCGACAACTGGGCGAGGGTGCTTGTGGCGGTTGGGCGACCGCGTGATGGAATCGGCGCGGCTCTTTCAGCCGTCGACATCTACCGGAAACTGTCCGACGCCAATTCTGGCGCCTACAAAACCGACCTGGTCATGGCTCTGGAGCATGCGTCGCAGCTGCTGGCTGGTATCGGCGCGCTGGCAGAGGCAACCGACGCGATTGTGGAAGCTGTTGAGACCTGCCGAGAGATTCTCATTGAAGACATGGCACACAAGGACGACTTCCTCGGAAGGCTATTGACTCAACAAGCACACCTTTGGAACAAGGTCGGCCAATCGGACGATGCGCGATCCTCAGCCGAGCAAGCGATTGCGCTGTATCGACGGCAAGAAGAACGAGGGGATGTCTACGATTCCAGATGGCGTGGACAGGCCCTCGGAACTTACGCCCAGATCCTGTCGGAGAGTCAGCGGTCAGACGATGCATTCACGGCGATCCACGAAGCGGTGAGTCTCACCCGCCAATTGGAACGAGAAGGCTTGGAGGTCCGGGTCGAGCTCGCCAAACACTTGTCCAACATGTCGACAATTCTTCTCGAAACGGGCTCCTTGGCAGAAAGTGCAGCTGCGAGTACGGAGTGCCTGCAGATCTACGGCGAGCTCGTCGAGGAGGGTGAGTCCGAAGCGTCGAAGAACCTTGCGATCGTACTTGCCGCACGGTCCAAGATCCTAAGACAGCAAGGGAATCTGGTAGGGGCAGCTTCTGCGATCCGCGAGGCAGCCGACCGGATGCGGGTTCTTGCTGATCAGGACTTCGTCTCACATGGACCGATGCTGGCCAGGATGCTGGAGGAAGCTGCGGAAGCGTCGTTCGATACCGGACACTCGGTCCAGGGACTGGAATGTCAGCAGGAGGCGATCGAGGTCTACGGCAGACTCGCGAAGTTGAACCCAGAGGGTTTCTCTGAGCACCACTCGGCGGCGATAGCGGAGCTACGGCACCGTGCGACGTCCGACAACGATCAGTGATTGGGCCGGCAATGGCTGCACCAGCCTGACACGGACCCCGCGCATCGGATAGCCAACGGAGAGTATGGCTCGGGCGACCGATTGTGCCCCGCAAGAAATCCGCGTCCGTCTAGCCCCGGCATCGTTCGCCCAAATTCGGCTGCGGACAGGGACAGCAGAATCGCAACCATTCGAGTCCGTCACTATCCGTCCAAGCCGGCCGGTGGGTCTCTCGCAAGGTGCTGGCGTCGGGTACCCAACGGGCCCGCCCCGGTTAGCTCGTTGTGGCTGCGACGCGCTTCTGCCCGTGCGGACGTGATCGGGATGTGGTCAATATCGGTGGCACGACAATCGTGGTAGTTGTGGTCAGCAGACCCCTATCGGTTGTGCTCTCGATCACCGACTTGCCGGCCCCCACAGGGCCGATGCAGGCCATTCAGACGCTCGGAGTTGACACGGTGCGTGTGCTGTTCGTGACCTTCCTCATCGGCCACACCGCTGTGCGCGGAGTGATGTGGACGCTGCCGTTCAGTGACGCTGTGAACGACATGCCATTCAATCCCGCGGACTCGTGGTTGATCGGTAGGCGCCCCACCGTGGCGGCAGCAATGGCCGGCACAGCCGCGATCGAATTCGTCCTTGCAGCTGGCGGCTTCGCCGCGCGCTCGTCGTGGTGGCCCGAGCTGCTGGCCGGGCCACCGCAGGCTCAACTCGTCAGATCCAAGGTGAGCAACAACTGCGTGGCGGCGCCTCGCCGCCCCTGATGGTGACGACGTCAGGATCGGACGCCTCAGCGGCAAGGGCTCGGGCTGTCCCGACCTCGAGCCCGGGCGCATGAAGCGGTTCGCCCAGATGGGGTAGCAGGCTCTCTGGCTCAACTGCGACGGCGGAGTACCACATGACGGAAGAGGGCGAACCCGTGAGGGCCGCCCTCTTTCCGCCGCTACTGGTTGTTCAGCGAGGCGTTCCCGGCTCGCGCCGGAAAGTCTCCTGCCCCATCTCGTTCACATCGATGTGCCCGTGCAAGGGGTCGTGCTTGGTGTCTGGCACGGGGATGCCCGGGTCGGTCGCGATGAGATTGGTGGTGATATTGGTCTCCGGGTTGAATATCGCCTTGACCGGATTGCCATTCGGTTCGCTCATGACGCTCGCTCCTTGGTGGTTGGGGATCGCTCCACTCGATCCGTTGGGGTCAGCCTACCGACGGTCCGCTAGATGTCCAGAGGCGTGTCGGAGCAACCTAGATCTAGTTGACGAGCCAGCCGCCAGTATCTAAGACTGGTGGCATACAACTCGGTCGCGGTCGCAGCGCACTAGATGTCGACTAAGTGTGCTGGCGTCAGCCCATTGCAACGGAAGTGACCAGCTTGCTCTGTCCAAACTGCGGATCGTCGTCGAAGGCACAGGTGAAAGAGACTCGGGCTGCCACTGATGGCGGAGTCCGCCGCCGACGTCGATGTCCTGACTGCCACCATGATTTCCAGACGATCGAGCACGTCAGCGGCGAGAGGCTCAGGGTTTGCAAGTCGGATGGGCGGGAGGAGATGTTCGAAAGGTCGAAGCTGCGCCGAGGCATCGTGAAGGCAGCGGTGCGGCCTCATCATTCGGACCGCCTTACGGAACTCGTCGAGAGCATCGCGCAGGAAGCGCATCAAATCGCTCATGATGAGTACGTAGACAGTGCGGAGCTCGCGGAACTGACCCTCCGGCACCTCCGAGAGTTCGACGAGGTGACCCACGTCCGCTTTGCACTTACTCAGCGTGGACGGCGAGACCAGCAGTCCCGTCTACGCGGATGGAAACGCTCGGCGGACTTTCGTAAGTGGCTCACTCGTGAGTACCCCCGCCTAGAGCACTCCAATCCACCAGGAAAGCTCAGCGTGGTGGTCAAACGTGATGACCGACGGGAGCCCTACGATCGCACAAAAATGGAGCGGTCAATTGGGGTCGCTTCCAAGGGTCGAGGCACGGGGGACGCGCAGGTTCACGATTTCGCGACCCAGGTCGCTGACATCGTGGAACACACCCTTGGCAGCCAGGCCATGGTTACCTCTGGTCAGATAGCTGCAGAAGTCATCCGCGCACTTCGCGCCGCCGATCACATCGCGGCGATTCGGTATGCAAGCACGTTCAAACGGTTCTCCGCGGTCGAGGACTATGAGATCGAGGCACTTGGCCTTCGGGGTTTGAAGTCGCTATGAGGGGCTGCGCTCATTCGTTGCCTACCACACCCAATCCGTAGCGCTTCGCACCTTCTTTGAAACGCGGGGCGAGCAACAATTGCGCGGCAGCGTCTCGGCGCTGCCGACGCCTCTCAGCTCATGTCGCGCTTGCCGGACCCGACTCTCATGTCGCCCTCGTCGTGCATGGTGCGGTCGGGAACGCTCGTAGATTCGGAGATGATGGCGTGGACGTGATCTCGTGGCCGATAGCTACGGAGCCGGGCGCTCAAACGGTCGGCGGGAAACCGCAAGAAGCCCGCGGCCGCGAACACCCGGTACCGTTCGCAGCGGTCCGGCCGCCGACAAGATTCGCGTGGCCAAGTCCGCCCAGGTCCGTCACCATCCGTAGAAGTCGGGGCACCCATCTCTCGCAAGGTGGTTGCTCGAGAGCTGCCGAGGTTGTTGATCGTCCGAAGCCAAGTCACCAACGCCCGAGGTGGATCTGACAGAACTCATCGCCCGTTGATCGCGCAGCAGTAGTGTGCGGCTCGCGCGCCGTGTGATGCTGAACGGGCATCGAGAGGGACCGAGAATGACCATCTGGCGAATCTGCACCACTGCGACAGCCGCGTTGGCAGCGATCGCGGCCGTCGGTGCGTGCACTCCGGTCGACCCGCCGCCAACAACGATCGCAGTCGACTTCGAGTGCAGAGTGGATCGGGACACCTTGGAAACCGCGATCGAGGCGTGGTGGGCCGATCCGGGGGCGGGCGCCTATCCGGATTCCCTGGATCAGGCTGCGTTCTACCTCGAACCCGACTTCCCTCTGGACGAGTGGACCTACGCAAGAGTTGGCACCGGCTACACGCTTGCAGGACCATGTTGATTGTCGGTGGGCCCAACTGTGTCGGAAGACGCCGCCGTGGCCCGAGGGCGGTAGACACCAACACCTTGACGACAAGGAGGGGCTGACGGCCGTGCGGATAGCGCTACTTCTGACTCTCGCAGCGCTCATGCTCGCCATGCCCTCGGCATGCACACCGTCTTCGCCTGCGCCCGACAGCCCTGCTCTGGGTTGCTACGACGATCCCGCATCTGGCCCGTTCGGCTATTGGGACATCCGGATCACAGCAGCGCTAGGAGAGCTTCACAACGTCGAGATGCTCAACGGCTCCGCTGACGGTTCGTGCGGCGGAAACGTCAGCGCGACATATGTCGGAACTCTCGCCAGGGGTGACGATGGGAGGTTCGCCTGTGACGCGGCGGCGGGTGCGGGGAACTGGCTTGAGGAACTCGACTTGGAGCCATTCACTGTCCCCGAGAGCCTCGCTGGCTACTGGCTGTGCATCTGACAACACGAACACTTGGATCTGGCGATCCGTCGGCTCCGACAGAGGCGGTGCGGTAACCAGGCCGTCGGCGGAGCAATTCACCTGATCCCGGTGTCATCCAGACAGCAGTTTTGAGATGTCTTCAGCACTGATCCATCGCGCGGATTTCGCGCGCGATTTCGAGTTCGTGCTCGTTTGCCACTGTTCGAGTGCGCGAGCGCGAGCCTACGATCGCCTTGTTTGCAAGGGATTCGGCTCGCTGCTGTTCGTCGACGTTCGGCGGAAATGGCGGCGGATCTGATCGACACGGAAGAGGT
>JAMLGK010000013.1 GCA_023957995.1 Microthrixaceae bacterium
GTTGATCTTCGCGTTCTCGACGGTCACCGAGGAGCCGCCGGTGACCAGTACACCGGTGGCGTTCGGGCCGGTTCCACCGGCGATGAGGGTCTGCGGGCTGTCGATGTCACCGATCTTGATGCCGGTGGATCCGCCGGTCACGAGGATGCCCGTCGCATCGCCGGAGGTGCGGGCCACACCCTGCGCGCTCACACCGCTGATGCTGGAGTTGCTCACACCGTTGATGCTGACGGCGGGTTGGGTACCCGTTCCGAAGATCGAGGTGACCTCGCTGGGACCGAAGTCGCTGAAGTCCTGCAGCCAACCGCCGGTGATGTCCATGTCGGATGCAAGATCGATGCGGCCGTAGGAGCCGCCGGCCACACGAATGGTGTGGATGCCGTTGGCGACTGCGTTCGACTGTGCCTCCGCGATGCTCGAGCAGGGGTCGGTGATCGGCCCGCACCCGGCACCTGTGCTGCCGGTGGGCTTCACGTAGAACTTGGGGTTGGGGTCCTGGTTCACCGTGATGGCGATCCCGGGAGAGGTGGAGGAACCCTCGGTGCTGGTCATGGTCAACGTCGCCGTGTAGCTCCCGACGGTGCCGTACACGTGCGATGCGGTCGGCCCGGATGCCGTCGGGCTTCCGTCGCCGAAGTCCCAGGTATAGGTGAGACCGCTTCCGGTACCGACGCTGGAGCCGGAGGAGTCGAACGCCACCGCGAGCGGTGCGTCGCCGACGGTCGGAGAGGCACTGGCGACTGCCACCGGTGCACCCGACACGGTGGTGGTCGTCGTCGTACCCCCACCCCCCGGAGCTGGAGTACAGGCCAGTGCTACCAAGGCCATGAACCCGAGCACGGGCAAGAACGCGCGACGTACCTTCATTTTCCCTCCAAATGCCGCCAACGCCCGCTGACAGCACCTCTGACTAAAGCGAAAACTGAAACCGGTGTCAACAATCGGTCCCAGATTTCGAAGTCGATTCAGGTTTCTCAGGGCCGACAAACAGCGACACGACCTGAAACGTCATGTGATCAACCCAGAATGCAGTACTCGGGGCGATACCCGGAAGAGCCGGCACCGTCAGCGGGTTCGGGTAGGGATGAGCACAACAGCCGCGGCAGTGTCGAACCCGGAGCAGGCCCGCACGGAGTCTCCCGAGGGAGGCGTCGGGGAATCGCGCCGGGAGAGGTGGCAACGGCGTCGGGTGAGCATTCCGTCGATGCTGGGGGCAACGGCTACGGCGTTCCTTCTCGCCCCGCTGATCGCAGGTTGTCTGATCGTATGGGACACCCTCTCGGGCAGGCTCCGTCTCCCCCGGTTGCGACTGTTCGGGATTGCGCTCCAGTACCTGTTCAACGACACGGTGGAGATCCTGCTGTCTCCGCTGCTCTGGCTCGCCGCGGGGTTCGGAACCCGCCTGGACTCCACCGCGTCCGTGCGGAGACATGCCCGCTTGCAGCGCTGGTCGATCGAGATCCTCGCCCGCCGGACCGAACAGCTGCTCGGCCTGCGCATCGAGGTCGTCGGAGAAGCTGCGCTGGATCCCGCACCCGTGATCGTGCTGAGCCGACACGCGAGCCTGCTCGACGCGTCGCTTCCCGCACTTCTCTACTCGGGTCTGCCCCAGTACTCGGTGCGAGGGGTGATCATGTCCGAGATGCTGTCGGATCCCGGCTTCGACCTGCTCTACGGCCGACTCGGGTCCGTGTTCATCAACCGGGACCGCGGGGTGCAGGCGCGCACTGCGATCCGAGCTCTGGGAGAGGGTCTCGACGACACCTCGGTGGGCGTGATCTGCCCAGAGGGAAGGCTCTTCGATCCCGCCGCGCTGGAGCGCGCACTCGCGCGGTTGACGGAGTCCGATCCCGACCGCGCGGCCGGTCTTCGCCACCTACGTCACCTTCTGCCGCCCCGGCCCGGCGGGGTGCTGGCCCTGCTGCAGGGAGCACCGGAAGCCGACGTGATCGTCGTGATGCACGCCGGATTCGAGTCGATTCCGTCGATCGCCGAGCTGGCCAGACACGCACCCCTCGAGAGCTCGATCGAGGTCGGCATCGAGCGATTCGACCGGGCCGACCTGCCCACCGACGAACGCGGGATCACCGAGTGGTTGGATCAGGTGTGGCTGCGCGGGGACGAATGGGTCGACCAGAGGCTCAACGCCTGAACCACACCCCCCCGCCCGCCCGAGACGTTCGGGGTCAGCTGGTCGGTTCGAGCACCACGACCGGAATCTCGCGGTCGGTCTTCTTCTGGTAGTCGGCGTAGTTGTCATGGGCACGGGTGATCCGCTCCCACATCTCGGAGCGTTCATCCCCGGCGAGGATCCGAGCGGTCATCGGTCTCGTGCCCGATCGAGTGGACACCGATACTGCGGGATCGTCACGCAGGTTGAGGAACCAGGCTGGGTGGCGGTCGTCGCCCGCACGGGAGGCCACGACAGCTATCGACCGGTCGTCCTGCCAGGGGATCGTCAACATCGTCGAGCGCTTCTCACCGCTCCTGCGACCGGTGGTGGTGAGCTCCAACACCGGCATTCCACCTGCTCTCCAACCGATACGACCACCGCTCAGCTTCTTCACTGCGCCGTGAACAGCGTTGAGTGTCTTGAACCCCAGGTCCGATGGCATCTGCGCAGTATCGCAGTCGTCGACGCAACGGCGGGCCGGATTCTCACAACTCCTGATCGGACCCGTCGCTGCCACCGGGTTGCAGATCGTGGCATGATCGCCCAGACACGTGACGATCCGGGCGAACGGGGAGCTTGCATGCAAGGGCGCGCACTACTGGTCGTATCCATCATGGCTGCGGCGGTTCTCTCGGCCGCCTGCGCACCTCCCCCCGAACCAACGGTCCCGCCCGGTCCGGGTCCTCTCTCCCTCGGCGCCGGCGACGTGTTCGGTGACGACGTGACCACCGGTGCAGCCCTGAGCAATGACGGTGCCGTGGTGGCCTTCTCCTCGAAGGCCACCAACCTCGTCCCGACCGACACCAACGGCTCGACCGACACCTTCGTCCGCAACCGTGCCAACGGAGAGGTACGACGGATTGCCGAAGCCACCGTCGAGAGTCCTCATGTGAGCGGCAACGGACGCTTCGTGTCGTTCGTCGCCCTCGGGGGGAGTTACGGGGTGTTCGACCGCAACTCCGGCACCGCTGTCAGCTGGAACGCTCCCACCGGCCTGACCGCCCCGGTCGTACCCGACGACGGTTCGGTGGCGATATACGGCCGCACCGGTTCGTTCGGGGCTTTCTCAACCGCTTGCCGGGTGCGTGACCTGCACACCGGTACCGAGGTCGACTGCCCCCATGGAGGCCCGGGCTACGGAACCGTGGCGCTCGACGCGGTCAGCCGCAATGGACGCTTCGTGTTGTACTACTGGCTCGACCAGAACGGTGGGGGCACCAGTGGACGGCTCATCTGGGACCGCCGGTCCGACACCATCGAGGCGGCCCCGAGCGGGCTGATCGTGTTCGGGAACTCCGTGCGGATCTCCGACGACGGCCGCTACGTGGCAGCAACCGATTTCACTCCCGGATCCCCGTTCCAACCGTTGGTGTTCGATCGCCAGGCCGGCACCGTGAGGATGCTTCCCCAACCTCCGACCAGTGGCGGAGTGCTACCGGTGGACATCTCCGCCGATGGCACCGTCGTGGCTCTGTACAGCGAGGAGGACCTCGTCGCTGCCGACACCAACGGCTCGGTCGACGTGTACCTGTGGAACACCTCCACCGATGAGGTGACGTTGGCTTCGCGGCGTCTGGACAACGGCGATCCGCTCCCTGACGGGGCCGCTCCGTGCGGCGTCGGACCGGGTCAGCTCCTGGCCTCGGGTGACGGCGTGTGCGTTCTGACGAACGCCCCGCTGGACGACTCCGATCCCTTCGGAATCACCGACGCATGGTTGGTACCGGGCGCTGTGGGGACCCTCTGAGCCCGATCCCCTACCGCAGCGCTGTTCCTCTCAATGGAACGCCGTTCCGCAAATGATTAGCTTGGGTACATGGCAAACCCACCACCGGTACCCACCCAGATCGTCGGTTCATGGTGCAAACCCCACTGGCTCTGTGACCACGAACTGGTCTACGGCCCGGAGGGCACCTGGTGGCGAATTGCCGAACAGCATCGCGCCGAGGCACTCGACGATGCAGTTCTCCTCGCGATCCAGGACCAGGCGCGCGCCGGGCTGTCTCTGATCGGAGACGGCGAGCAGCGACGACAGACCTTCTCGGGTCACTTCTACGGCCTCGGCGGGATCGACCAGGACCACCAGGGCGCGGTCACCAACTTCAACAACGACGTGGGCGACTACCTCACGATGAAGGCCCGTGCTGCGGCAACCGGCGACGAGGCCCCTGCCCCGCCGAAGTTCGAACAACCCCGTGTGACGGGCCCGATCACGTGGGAGGGACCGATCCTCGGCGGGGCGGCCGAATTTCTGCTCGCCAACACCAGCGGCCCCACCAAGATGACCGTCATCGGTCCCAACACGTTGGCCCTGCGACTGGTGGACGAGCACTACGGATCCCTCGCCGCACTCGCCGCAGCCCTCGCCGACGTCCTCAACAAGGAATGCCGCGCTCTGGCAGACATGGGAATCGATCTGGTGCAGATCGACGAACCAGAGGTGCACTTCCGCTACAGCCAGGTGGAACCGTTCGCCGCCGACGCGATCGACCGCTGCCTGCACGGGGTCAACGCGGCCACCGCAGTCCACATGTGTTACGGATACTCGAAGAACATCGCCGAGAAGCGGGCGACGCCGGTCTACGAGAAGGCCGTGTCGCTGCTTGCTTCGACGACTGCGGACCAGCTCAGCCTCGAGTACGAACAACCCGGCCACCAACCCGAGCTCCTCACGCACGCCGGTGACAAGGGAGTGATCCTGGGCGTTCTCAACCTCGACACCGAAGCCCCCGTGGAGACCGCTGATCACATCGTGGAACGGGCGCGCGATGCTGCAACGGTCATCGGACTGGATCGACTTTCACTGGCCCCCGACTGCGGCATGTGGTTCCTGCCACGCACCACGGCACTCGGAAAGATCACCGCGATGGAGAGCGCGGCCCGCACCCTTCGGGGCACAGCGACCTGAGAGAGAGCCGAGACCTTGAGACCTTGAGACCTTGAGAGCTGAGAGCTGAGAGCTGAGAACTGAGCGGAGCGCTCGCCGGGGGTCTGTTCAGCCGACCGGTTCGAGCGTGCCGGTGCGGTACCAGTCCTGCAGCATCTCGGTGTCGTCGATCTGCCACGGGTGGAACCGGGGCGAGAAGTAGGCCAACAACATGGGGGCCTGTTGGCGGAGGATCTTGCGTTGGAACGCCACGGCCTCCTTGCGTTCGTCCCTGGTCGGTTGATGTGGATCGTCGCGCATCATCCCCCGGGCGATCCGAACCATCGGTACGGCCAGGAACAGAACTGACACCAACACCGAGATCATCCGGGTGAAGTAGCCACCACCGACCTTGTGGAACAGATCGAACGCGACCGACTTGTGTTCCAACTCCTCGGCTGCGTGCCAACGCCAGAACTCGAGCATCTGGGGATCCATCTCCGACGCCGCGTCCTCGTTGGTCAGCAACGTGTGGGCACCCACCGCGGTGAGGTGCTCGGAGAACACGGTGATTCCGAGGCGGACCTTCGCCGGAAGCAGCTTCGCGACCCGGGCGAAGGTCCGCTCGGCGTAGCGTCGCTGTCGCTCGATGTCGATGCCGAAACGCTCACATGACTCGTTGAAGGCGTCGTGGGCGCGGCCGTGCAGGTCCTCCTGCTGAACGAAGGCTCTGATCAACTCCCGCCCCTCGGCATCGGTGACGCGGCCCCGGTAGTGGCGAACCGACTCGATGAAGAACCGCTCGCCCGGCGGGATCATGATCGAAAACGCGTTCTCGAAGTGCGTCAGCACCGGGTTGTCGAGGTTCCAGTACTGGGGGATGGATTCGAGGTCGGTGAAGCTGAACTCACGTGGCTGCATGGACACGCCGGTTGGGAACTCCCCGGACCTGGCCGGCTCATGGACAGGTGTGTAGGTCATCGCACCCTCTCGATAGACGCCCTGGCGGAAACCCTAGGGGAACAGCTCCGCGAGATCACAGGGGCCGACCGATCGTGTTCGTGGAACCCCGTCCGGGCGGGCAGGCAGTGTGGCAACGTCTGTGGGTGCCCCCACCAGGCCTGATCGAGATAACCGATCTGCTGTTCGAGAGGAACCCTGACGGCACCCGCGCTCCGGTACGACGCGCGTCGGTGGTACAGCACTGTGTCGAACACGGTGACCGCTGGGCGGCGGGCATCGTGGCGGAGATGCCGTCCACCGACGGTTGGCTCGACCCCGAGTACGTCGACCGCCTGATGGTGGCGGTGCACTGTGAGATCCAGCGGCTGTCCGAGGAGTTCCGCCACGGAGCGCGGATGGCGGAACTACTGGTCCCCCTCCTAGCGACGCTCGGCCGGTGCGGCCAACCCCCGCCGTACCGCGTCGTCGACGTCGGCTGTGGCACGGGATACGTGGTTCGGTGGCTGAGCGATTGGTGCACCACACCCGATGTGGAGTTCGTCGGAGTCGACCTGAACCCCGCGCTGGTGGACGCGGCCAGGAACCTGGCGGCGCGCGATGGTGTTCGGTGCCGGTTCGAGGTGGCCGATGCGTTCTCCCTGACCGAACCAGCGACGGTGTTGATCTCCACCGGTGTGATGCACCACTTCCGCGGCCCGGACCTCGACAGGTTCTTCGCGGCTCACGAGCGCAGCGGCGCCGCCGCCTTCGTCCACCTCGACTTCCAGGCGTCGCGACTTGCACCGATCGGATCCTGGCTCTTCCACCACACCCGCATGCGCCTGGCGGTGACCCGCCACGACGGCATCCGGTCCGCCCAACGAGCGCACGGCACAGATGTCCTCTCCGAGAGTGCAACCAACAACGCCAAGAGGTTCGAGACGATGATCTCCAGGCCAAGCGTCCGCTTCACTCCGCTGCCCTGCGTACTCACCGTGCTCATCGGCACCCTGAGTGGTCTCGGCCAGCCGTTGCTCGAGGAACTCGGAACGGCGGCGCGCCGCTTCAACCCCCTGAGATGAACCCGCGGCTGGTGGCGACCGTGTGGGTGCTGGTGACCCTCGACTGCGCGCTCATCGGCTATCGCCTCGCGATGGGTCGCACGGCACGGCTGGACAAACGTCGCTACCACCAGATCGCGTCGGCACGCGGAGCACTCCTCGGCCAGGCTCCGCTCGCTGCGGTGACCGCTCTCGGGGTCCTCGTGGTGGTGCGCGGCGGGGAGGAGGTCGCGACCGAGTTCAACTCGGCCATGTCGAGGTTCATTGCTGCGGGCGGAGCGTATGCCGGGCTCATCCTGGTGGCATCTGCAATGTGCAGCCTGCGCTCGGTCAGGGTGCGCACGGTCGCAAGCGTGGTGATCTTCGGCCCGTTGACCCTGCTGCGACCAGCGGTGGTGATCCTCACCGTGGCGTTCGCTGTGGGACGTCATCCGACACCCGGGTTGGCTCTGGTCGGGTTGACCGTGGTGATTCCGGGCGTGTGCCTCGAGATGGTGCTCGACCGTCGCATTGCACGCCGCCTGGTTCTGCACGCCGACGGCCACACACACTGAGCGCCACGACCCGCGGCCGAACCCGGCGCACCCGCCGGTACTGTCGGCCGATGCCCGTGCCGCTGGTACGCCGTGAGCTGCGGCACCGTCCCGGACGGGTCGCGCTGCTGGTCGCCACGGTCACCGTGGCGGTGGCGTTCACCACCGCAGCGTTCGGGTTCGCCGCCCAGGTGTCGGTCCAGTTGGATCCCCAGGACACGGACCTCGGCTCGTTGACGCTTCCCGAAGGAACGGTGGTGGTGACACCGCGCACGACCGGGATCACCACCGCCACCTCGATCGACGAGACGCTGCTGCAGACCGTGCGTTCCACACCGGGGGTGCTGACCGCCAACGGGGTGTACGACCAACCGGTCTCCTTCGCGGTGTCGGCCGAGGAACAGCCGGACCGGCCGGTCCAACTCCGAGGGCTGGTGCTGTCGTCGGCATGGGATCCCCAGCGCTGGACCGTGGTCGACGGTCGCGCTCCCGAGTCACCCGACGAGGTGGCGGTCGACATCGGCGGCTCAATCGTGGGGCGGGCTGAGCTGGGTGCCCGTCCGGCCCTCGAACTGCCCACCGGAACCCGTCGGGTGGAGGTGGTGGGACTCGTGGCACCCCCCGATGGGAGCAGCGCGCCTTCGGACGCGCCCCGATCGGTGGCGGAGGTGGCGCTGGCCTCGGCCCACGTCGTGCTGCCCGCCGCCCACGCGGCCGACCTGCTCGGTGCTGCGGGAAAGGTGGATCGCCTGACCGTCCTACCCGCGCAGGGCGTGGATCCCCGCGAGCTGGCGGCCACCTTGCGTGAGACGCTGCCGGCCGGACTCGAGGTGCTCACCCTCACCGACCGCTCGCAGTCGGTCCAGACCACAGTCGCGGGACTCGACAGCGGCGTGCGCGGTGCCGTCACGGGCTTCGCCCTGCTCACCGTGGCGATTGCAGCGCTCGCGGTGGCGAACGTCTACACCGTCGTGCTCGCCCAACGAACCCGTGAGCTCGCTCTGCTGCGGCTCGTCGGCGCGAGTCGCTCGCAGCTGGCCCGCACGGTGTTGGGCGAGGCTCTGGTGGTGGGGGCCCTCGGGGCGACCTGCGGTCTCGGGGCCGGAGCAGTACTCGGGTGGGCTGCAGTCACCGCGGTGGACCCGATCGGTGTGCGGGCCTCGATCGCGGTGACACTGCCGATGGTGGCGGCAGCGCTGGCGGTGGGCGTGGCGGTGACCCTGCTCGGGGCCGCCGTGCCCGCACTGCGGGTCACCAGGGCCGTCCCACTGGATGCGATCTCGGACACGGGCGCCGGGGCCGATCGCTCGGCACCGTGGTGGAGCGGTGCAGTCCTGGTGGCCCTGGGAGGCGGTGTCTCGTGGACCGCGCTGGTGGCGGGTGGGCTTGCCGGACCCGGTTGGCAGGCCGCAGCCGGCGCCGGCCTCCTGGCGGCCATGGTGGGGCTGGCCATGCTGTCGCGGTGGGCGGTGGTTCCGCTCTCGGGTGCCGCTGCGCTGCCGGCTGTGGCGCTGGGCGGCGTGACCGCACGTCTGGGTCTGGGCAACGTCCGTCGGCGGCCGGCCCGGTCCGCCGCAGCAGCCTCCACGCTGATGGTCACCCTCGCTCTCGTGGGTGTGGTCGGCACCACGGGTGCCAGTGCACGCGACAACGTGGAAGCACAGTTCCGCAACACCGGACCGGCCGACCTCTTCGTCGAACGCCGCGGCCTCGTCCGGGTCGACACCCGATCGCTGTTCTCGGAGATGCGCGAGACATTCGGCCTGCTCCACGATGGCGCAGAAGTCGTCTCCCTCGAAGGCGTGCTGGTCGGTCCCGACGGCGAGGAGTCACAGGTTGCAACCTCGGGGCTGGGCCGGCTGGCACGCATGATCGACCTCGGAATCACCGGGGGCGACCCCGACGACCCGGTCGGCTCGGACATCGACGCCGCCGGCGATGGCGCTCCTGACGGGGCAATGCTCTCCGAACGCTCCGCGGAGCGCCTCGGGGTGGGCGTCGGCGATCCCCTCACACTGCGATCCGCTTCGGGGAAGGAAACCCGGGTGCGGGTGGTCGCCACCTACCGCAACACGGCGTTCGTGGGTCCGGCCGTGGTGGCGTGGCCGGCGACCGAGGAGGTCGATGCCGAAGGCACATTCGAACTGGCGGCCCTCGATGTGTCCGACGGGGCATCGGTGCGAAGGGCCATGCGACGAGCCGAGGATGCGGCCAGCGGTTTCCCAAAGGTTCGGGTGCACACACCCGAGGAGTTCTCGGAACTGAACACCTCCGTGGCCGACACCGTGCTGAGGATCATCGCCGTACTGCTGGTGGGGTCGGTAGGTATCGGAATGCTGGGGCTCGCCTCCACCCTCGCGCTTTCGACCCACGAGCGACGGCGCGAGCTGGTGATGCTGCGCGCGGTCGGAGCATCACGGTCCCAGATCCGGTCGCTCGTCGGCGTGGAGGCAGCGATGATCGGGGCGATCGCGGCCGTACTCGGGCTCGCAGCGGGCACCCTCACAGGCTGGGCCGCCACGGCGCTGGCGCCCGGCGACCTCGTGGAGCGGACCATCGTGCCCTGGCTCGGATTGGCCGCTGTCGCCACCGCTGCAGTGGTGGTGTCGTGGCTGGTGAGTCTCGGCGTTGCCAACCGTGCGGCGCGCGTACCGCCCGCGGAAGCCGGCCGCGAGCTCTGAGCACCTGTCGGTGTGACCCTCGACCCCCGTCCTCAGTTCGGGGAGCGGAGCCGCACCGTGACCTCGAGTCCTCCCTCGGTGGCATCGGCCAGCGAGAGGGTGCCCCCGATGCTGTGCAGGAGTTCCTCGGCGATCGGCAGACCGAGTCCCGTACCGGAACGGCGTTGGTCACCACGCCAGAAGCGGTCCAGGGCACGGTTCTTCTCCTCATCTCCGAGGCCGGGACCGTTGTCGGCAACGACCAGCCACGGCCCCTGCTGGTCCGATCCCACCCTCAGCCACACGTGACCGTTTCGCTCGGCCGCAGCCGACACCGCGTTGTCGATCAGGTTGTCGAGAACCTGCTCCACACCGCCGCCCACCGCCAGCGCGTCGACCCGACCTTCGGTGGTCTCGAAGGACAACTCCACCCCTTCGACCTCTGCCAGAGCGGCCCAGGTGTCGGCCCTGTCGCGGGTGAGTGCAACGAGGTCGGCGACCTCGAGGGAACCGGGGCGGTGCTCCGCAGCGGCCAGTCGAAGGAGGCTTGCGACCAGCTCCGAGAGTCGGTCCACCTCTGCGATCGCAGCTGCGGTCTCGACCCGCTGGGTGTCGGGATCCATTCCTTCGGCCGACCCCAGGGCCGCGATCGCCTCCTCGGTGTTCTCCAGACGGAGGCGCAGCGCGGTCAGCGGTGTCCGGAGCTGATGGGAGGCATCGGCGACGAACTGTCTCTGTTGGGTCATCCGGGCATCCAGTTGCTCCGCCATGTCGTTCATGTGTCGCTGGAGCCCGGCGATCTCCGCGGGTGCTCCGGGTTGCTCCGGTTCCGCTGCGAGGTCGCCGGTGGAGAAGCGCTCCGCCGTGCTGACCAGGAGGCGGACGGGCCGGCCCACCCAGCGGGCCATGGCCCAGCCAACCGTGGCCGCCACCGCCAGTACCAGCACTCCCATGGCCGCAAGCCCCAGCCAGAAACGCCCGACGCGTTCGTTGAGTTCGTGTGTGCCCAGCGTGATGCGAACCGCGCCGTAGACCCGCCCGCCCGAGGCAACCGGAGCCGAGACGAACAACAGGTCGTCATCGAGGGTGTCGGACCGGCGGGTTCCGGTGGAGGAGCCACCCGACAGCGCCTGGTCGATCTCGGGACGCGTCGACAGGTCGCGGTCGATCGGTGCCTCCGTATCGATCACGGAGATCCCATCCGCGTCCGTGACCACGACCCGGGCGCCGGTGCTGTCGCTGTACCGATCGGCCACCGAGGGGTCCACCTGGCTACCGGTTTCCAGATCCTCCTCGACCAACGTGGCCAGGGTGGCCGCATCGCGTTCTGTGGCCGCCGTGAGCCGATCCACCTCGAGGGTCCTGAAGAACACTCCCAGCGGGATGCCGAGCACCAGGAGGATGACCAGCGTCAGCGCCAGGTAGCTCAACATCAACCGGCTGGTCATTTCGGCCCGGCCGGGTCGACCACCCGGAACCCCACCCCCCGAACGGTCTCGATCAGCTCCGGTGCCAGCTTCTTGCGCAACGAGGCGATGTGCACGTCGAGGGTCTTGGTCGAGCCCCACCAGTGCTCGTCCCAGACCGACCGCATGATCTCGTCGCGCGTCACCACGGCTTCGGCATCGTCGAGGAGAAAGGCGAGCAGGTCGAACTCCTTGGGGGTCAAAGCCACCTCCTCACCCAGGTAGTCCACGTGCCGTGTGCGGGTATCGAGGTTGAGTGCACCGAGCCGACGAAGCGCACCGGCGGGTGCGGTCGACTGGTTCACCCGGCGGAGCACGGCTCTGACCCGCGCCAGGAGTTCACGGAAGCCGAACGGCTTCACCACGTAGTCGTCAGCCCCCCATTCGAGCAGCATCACCCGGTCGAGTTCGTCGCCGGCAGCGGTGACGACGATGATCGGCACCGCTGAATCGGCCCTGAGCCGCCGGCAGACCTCTCGTCCGTCGATGTCCGGCAGCCCGAGGTCGAGCAGAACGAGATCGACCGCCCCAGCGGCCAGCGCTGACGCTCCGTCGGGTGCATGGATCACCTCGAATCCCTCGCGCCGGAGGCCACTCACCAGCGGTTCGGAGATGGAGGGGTCGTCCTCGACCACAAGGATCTGCACCGTCCCAGCGTCTCACGCCACTTTGTTCACCGCGACCATCTTTGCCATTTCCTAACCCGGGTCTGACCGAGACCTTGAGGGCCGCTGCGTACCGTGATGTGCATGGATCGTCGAACAGGCCTCATCACCACCGCTTCGATTGCCGGAGTCATCATCGCCGGTGCCGCGGTGATCGGCGCGAACATCCGAATCCTGGACTCCGCGTCCGCACAGCAGGTGGGGGAACTCTCGGCCACCACCGTTCCGGTCAGCACGTTGCCGACCCTCCCCGATGCGCCGCCCGGCGCCGGGATCGACGGTGATCCCCTCACCGTGGAGATTCCCCGGAGCGAATCCGAGGACCTCAACGACGACGACGGTCACGAAGATGACCATGACGACGCCGACGACGAGCACCGAAGCGGTGAACACGACCATGAGGAAGAGGAACACGAGGGCGGTGACGACGATGACTGATCGATCAGGAGCCCGCCCACGACGAAGGCACACCGCCCTCGGGACCCGCATCGCCGCAACAGGAATCGGACTCACCGGCCTGCTCGGCCTCACCGCAACCTTCACCAACGGGGCCGCTGCACAACCCGATGCTGAGGCCGCCGCCACATCAAACACCCGGACCGTCGACACCGCGACGCCGGCCGCTCCCAGCACGACGAGCCCATCGGCGGCAGACCTGGTTCCGACGCCATCGACCACGACCCCCGTGGAGGTCCGCCGGACGGTGCCGAGCAGCCGGGCGGCTACTCCTGCCCCCGTGGCACGCTCCGGTGGTAGCAACTGATGGCCACCGAGTGCACGACCGCGGTGACCGAGTCCCGGTTCCGGGCGATGGCTTCGGCGGTGCAGCTGATCCTGGTGGATCCGGCACCGGGAGCAGCGGAGTGGGCGCGGGCGCGCATCGACGAGCTCGAGGGCCGCTGGAGTCGTTTCGTGGGCAATTCGGAGTTGTCGCGACTGGTCGCGAACCCCGGACGCGACGTGCAGGTGTCATCCGACACGCTCACCCTCGTCGCCACGATGGTCCGAGCGCATCTCGAAACGGCGGGACGATACGACCCGACGATGCTCCACCAACTTCTCGAGGCCGGCTACGACACCAGCATCGACCAGCCGGCAACCGGGTCAGGACCAACGCTGAGGTCGGTCACGGTGGACCGACCCGATCCACAAGCCGGGTTGCACCGTGTGCGAATGGACCCAGCCCGCGGGACGGTGTGGCTTCCGATGGGCCTCGGACTGGACCCGGGTGGCATCGGAAAGGGACTGGCGGCGGACCTCGTCGTTGCCGAACTGCTCCAGAGGGGCACGCGGGGCGCCCTCGTATCGATCGGCGGAGACCTCGTTGCGGCCGGTACGGCTCCAACCGGTGGCGGTTGGCCCGTCCAGATCGAGGACCCGACCGACACCGGGGCAACTCTGTTGGAGTTGTGCATCGACGGGGGCGCAGTCGCCACCTCGAGCACGTTGAGTCGGAGGTGGTCACACCGCGGTGCGGTTGCCCATCACGTCCTGGACCCGAGCACCGGGCGGGTCTCGAAGACCGACCTCGCCACGGTGACAGCGGTGGCGCCGACGGGCTGGCAGGCCGAGGTGCAGGCAACAGCGGCCCTGGTCTCGGGAAGGCGAGAGGCGTTCGGGGTACTGGAGGCGGCTGGGTGCAGCGGCGTCGTGGTCACACTCGACGGAACGGTCGAGACCACTGCCGACCTGAGCGCCACGGCTGCTGGGGGGTCAGCGCCATGAGCCCCCAGACATGGTGGTTCCTCACGCGAGCCGCGGGCATCGTGGCGTGGTTGATGCTGACCGCCTCGGTCCTGTGGGGCATCGTGCTCGCCTCGGGTGCATTTCCCGAGCACCGCAGGCCGGCCTGGTTGCTCGACGCACATCGTTGGCTCGGGGCCCTCACAGTCGGCTTCCTCTCGCTGCACATCGGGGCGCTGGTAGCAGACAGCTACGTGCACTTCGGACTCGCAGACATCACGATCCCGTTCGCCTCGGACTGGAAGCCCGCTGCGGTCGCGGCCGGGGTTCTCGCAATGTGGTCGCTGCTCGCGGTCCAGGTGTCGTCGTTGCTCCGCAAGCGCATCTCCAAGCGAACATGGCGGGCGATCCACCTGTCGAGCTATCCAACGTTCTTGTTGGTGAGCCTCCACGGGGTGTTCGCCGGCACCGACGCGACCCAACCGCTGTACGGGTGGACCACCGGCGCCACGGTCGCTGCAGTGGTCGGCCTCACCGTGCACCGGCTGGCCACCCACGGCTCCCGCCCGAGGCGGCCCTCCCGCCCGGTTCGCACATCGAGTTCACCACCGGTCGGCAACGCCCGGGTGGGTCCTCGCTGACACACCGCTGACACGCCGCAGGCACAGCGGGGTCGCGGCCTGACATCACGGCCTGATGGGCTCGCACGCCTCATCGCTCACGGTGCCGTCCGGGCAGATGGTGTCCGACCAGATCGTCCCGGCGGCGCTGAAGTCAACCAGGGCGGCGTCGGTGAGATCGACCCCGGTGAGATCTGCGGAATCGAGGATCACGAACATCAGAGCAGACCTGCGCATGGTTGCTCCGGTCAGGTCCGCACCGGTGAAGTCGGAGCCGCTCAAGGTGGTACCGGACCACCAACCCAGATCCGCGTTCGTGATGAGGTAGTCGAAGTCCGCGCCCCTCAGGTCAGCACCGGAGAAGTCGGCGTCCAGGAGTCGCGCTCCCTGGAACGACGTGCCGACCAGCGTCGCTCCGGACAGTTGCGCACCTTCCAGATCCACACCCGACAGGTCACAGCCGCTCAGGTCGACGCCCGGTTCGAGCTCCGCATCGCAGTCCACCACCGGAACAGCCGTCGTGGTCGTGGACTTCGGCGCATTCGGCGCCGCCTTCGCCACCGGGGTCGCATCGAGGCAGCCCAGAAGTGCGTGATCACCGGGACCGACGTTCACCGCAGCTGCACAGACCTGCACCTTCGACGACTTCGGCACCTGCAACGTCACATCGAACCCGGAACGTGCGCCGGCCCCTGTGGCGGCCAGCACATCGGGGCGTGACCGATCAGCGAGCACCAATGGGAGCTGCATCTCCCCGTTGACGTACACCGCCACTCGGATCGGGCCCGACGCGTTGCGGTCACCAGCCCACCCGCGCAGCGACAACTTCGTGCCCGAAGCATCGAGAGACGCATCATCGAGGCGCCCGGACGGAACATCGGAGGTCCAGGGGGCTGACGCCGGCATGCACGCCGCGGCCACGACAGCGAGTGCAGCAACAACAGATGCGGCGACACCGAAGCGACGACCCCTCAACGGGATCCGCGACACACCACTGCTGCGAATCGGAGCCGAGGTGGAGCCTGCGGGGTCGTTCATGGAGTCCAGTGTGCCGGGAATCCATCGAATGGAGACACCCCGTGTCCAGCCGAGCTGACAGGGCCACGGCTGCGGTCAGTGTCGGAGTGCAGGCGACGGGGAGACCGGCTCGGTGCCACCCAGGTAGTTGCGGTTCAGTTCCGACGCATAGCTCCTGCCGAGCTGATGACCGTGTTCGGCCAGGAAGTCGCTGAGGCTGCGCTGTCCAGCCGGTTCGCCCTCACATGAAGCGAGACCATCCATGAGCGCGTCGAGTTCCTCGCGGTGCAGGGTCACATCACCGGTGATGCGGTTGACCAACGAGATCATGGGGAGCACGGCGGCCTTGGGGAGGTTGGCCACCACAGCGCGGGCACCAGCGGCCCTCCCGATGAGGCGTACCAGGTCACCGAAGGCGAACGTCTCGGGGCCGCCCGCGTTGCGCACCACCGTTGCGGCGTCCGGTCCGCTCGCCTCACCGAGGCAGACCATCAGCTCGGCGAGGTCCTCCACGTGGGTTGGTCGGATCGGGTACCGCCCATCGCCGGGGACCGCGAACACGTGCAGGTGCCGGAGCAACCAGGCGACGTTGTTGAGGAGGATGTCGGATCCGCCGAAGAGCACCGACGGTCGGACGATTGCGTACTCCATGCCCGAGGACTGCAGCGCTTCTTCGACCAACGCCTTGCCCCGATGGTACGAGTACGGCGAATCGGTGCTCGGGGCCATGATGCTCACGTGGACCATCCGGCGCACACCTGCACGGGCGGCGGTTTCTATGAGGGCAAGGCTGTTGGTAACGGCGTCGGTGTGGGTGAACGAGCCACGACCGAACCGCACCCAGTAGGTGTTGTAGAAGGTGTCGACCCCGTCGAAGGCGTCGGCCATCCGAGCCGGCTCGTCGAAGCGGTACCGGAACGCACGGATATCTCCGGGAACGTCCTCGGTGTGTCTCGTGAGGGTGCGGATTCCTCGCCCGCGCTCGGCCAGCAACCGAGCGATGTACGAACCCGAGTACCCGGTCGCTCCCGTGACCAGATCGGTGTGGCCCGTTTCGGTGCTGTCCATGTTGCTTCTCCCTGTCACAGATGGATTTCTCCCACCCACCTTGTCATACACACGTATGACTTGCAACGGGATAGGATCGGTCCATGACAGCGGACCGCGCGACCTCCACCCGTTCCCGCCTCATCGAGGCGACCATCACCTCGCTCCGCACCAAGGGGGTGGCCGGGCTGACCTCCCGCGAGATCGCCGGCGCGGCCGACGTGAACCTGCAGGCCATCACCTACCACTTCGGCTCCAAGGACTCCCTGGTCGCGGCCGCCCTCACCGAACTCGTCCAGGGTCGCCTCGACCCCGTCCGCGAAGCGCTGGAGGGCGACGATGACCCCGCGGAACGGCTCTTCAACGCCCTCTCAACCATCCGTTCCGCCTTCGCTGTGGCCCGACCCGATCTCGAGGCCTACGCGGATGCCGTCGCAGCTTCCTCGACCAACCCCGAACTGGCCCGCTCCCTCGGTGAGATCCACGAGAACCTGCGCGCCTACCTGAGCGATCTGATCACCCAGATGCAGGGTGACGGCTACATCCAGCCATGGGTCGAAGCCGATGCGATGGCGACTCTCCTGATCGCCGTCGGTGACGGTGTCGCCACCCAGTCGCATTTCGGGGATCCCGATGTCGACGGGGTGCTCGACCAGTTGGCGCTGCTCCTGCTCGGAGCACGCGAGCAACGCAGCCGGGTCTGGCCCGCTGCAGCAAAAATGCTCCTGCGCCGGATGGGCAAGCACTAGCAAGCAGCCCCTGCTGCGGCACCGACACCCGAGTCGGGTACCGGACAGCCGAGAAGCCCACACCACCACGCGCGAAGATCTGCACCTCCGAGGACGCCCAGCAGCGCATCGGAGAGCTGCACACCCGCCTCAGCGAACTCGCCGAGACAACGGGGTCCTGCTCCAACAGAACAGCGGCATCCTCAGGCGGATCGAACTACGTGAGTCGTCCTTTGAGGCCGACTGATCGGAATGGCTGAACGGGACATCTGAACGGAACGGCTGGACCTGCTGGAGCGCAGGAGCCGTCGGTCATACGAGGCACGCTGGTTCAGGCTTCCACCGATTCGCCACGGCGGGTGCCCAGCAGCACCCAGCTCGCCACGGCCGCTGCCAGGAGAACCAGGGCGATCATCGCCTCGGCCCACCTGAATCCGTCGACCGAAGCACTCCTGACAGCGGCGGTCACCTCGCTCTGTTCCGATTCGGGGAGAGCATCGACCGCCTTTTTCAGCTCGCCTGCACTCTGACCCATCGCCCGGTCCACCGAGAGCTCCTCGGAGCTGCTCACGCCGAGCCGACCGAGATCGTCGTCGAGTCGATCCTGGGCCACCTGGGTGTAGAGCACGGTTCCCACCGCTACCACGAGCACGGTCCCTACGTATCGCGACATGTTGATCACCCCACCCGCTTCCCCGGACACCGCTGAGGGAACCGCCACCATCCCGGCGGCGGAGGTGGTGGAGAAGCCGATCCCGACTCCCGCTGCGGTGATCGTGGCCACCAGGGCGAGGGACGTGGTGGAGGTTCCGGGTTCCACGGTGCCAGCGAGAGCCAGGGCGCCGATGCCACCGAGCAACATCGCGACGGTGTTCGGCACGCGATATCCGACGCGATCGGCAACCCGGCCACCGACCAGTGCAGAGATGAACATGACGAGTCCCCCGGGCACCAGCACCAGTCCTGCCTCCAGTGCGCTCAGGTCATAGGTGGCGGCCGACTCGGTGAAGATCGACACGAAGTACAACAGGCCCATCAGGCCGAACCCCTGGGCGAAGGTGGTGATCACGCCTGCGGAATACGCACGGCTGCGGAACAGCGAGAAGTGCACCAGCGGATCAGCTGTGCGCGCCTCGGCGAGCACGAACACGACGCCCGAGGCAATTCCCAACACGGCCACACCCAGTGTCAGCGGTCCGGTCCAGCCCCAGGACCCACCCTGTTGCAGCACGACGATCGCAGCGATCGTCGCGACACCCAGGCTCGCCGCTCCCACGAGATCAGGACGCGCACCCGACACACGCTCACGAACGGGCAACAGGAAGAGCCAGGCGAGCATCCCGCCGACCGCCAACAACAGCAGATCGGCTGCGAACAGCCAACGCCAACCGATCGTGTCGGCGAAGGCTCCCCCGTACAACGGACCGACTGCAAAGGTGAAGCTGGCAGTGGCGGCCCAGATACCCACCGCGGTGCCCTGCTTGGCCTCGGGGAACACCAGGCGGACCAGGGCCAGCTGCGCAGGCAGCATCAGACCCGAGGCCATGCCCTGGAAGGCCCGGCCGGCCACCAGAACCTCGGGCCCTGGGGCGGCTGCGATCGTGGCGGAACCCACCGCGAACAGACCCAGGCCGATAGCGAACATCCTGCGACGTCCGAGTACGTCGCCGAACTGTCCGCCAGCCGCGACCGTGGTGGCAGCGGCCAGCAGGTAGGCGTTCACCGCCCATGCGACAGCGGTGGTGCTCATCTCGAAGTCCTCGGCGATGACGCCGATGGCGGTGTTGATCCCCGTGGTGTTGAGACCGATTACCAGCAGGCTCCAACAGAGGGTTACGAGGACCCACCAGGGGCGCACCGAGGGTGGCTGCGACAGGGCGCCCTGGTTGCCCGGTTCATCCATCGTCACCACACTCCACCGGTCGCGAACCCCCGCAGTCTGGCCGAGGGGACGAACCGGCGCGTCGAATCACCCTGCACAACCACTTCTCGAGCAGGCAGCGACGCTCCGGCCAGCCCCCGGCGTCAGCGGTCAGCGGAACATCATCTTCTCGAAGAGGGTCCGGCCCTTCACGGTCTCCTCGATGCCGTCGAGGTCGATGCTCAACTCCAGGTCGGCGTTGAAGTCGTAGTACATCGGGTGTTCGAACATTCCGAACACAGCGTGAGCGAGACCCTTGTGCGTGGGCTCCATGTCGAGTGCTTCGATCATCTCGACGTTGGTGATGTGCATCTCGACGGATCCCTCGTCGGTCTTCCAACTCCAGCGCAGATCGGTCGGATAGCTCTGGCCACCCGGGCCATCCACATCGCCCGAGGTCTCGAGACGAAGCGGCACCATGTCGTCGGTGATCACCTCGTCACCCTTGGCGAGAAGGAAGGTGGGAATGTTGATCGAACCGAGCCCGAACAGACCCTTGGTGGTCAGGCGCACGTACACGACGGTGTAGTCGCCCACATGTGCCCGGCCCCAGTACCAGTGATCGAGGCCGGCGTTCATCACCTTGTTGCCCCAGTTGTGGTCGTGATAGCCCGATCCGGTCACCTCGCGGGTCTCACCGTTGACGGTGATCGTTCCGCTCAAGGTGCCGTACGGAACCGGTACGACCCAGCCCATGTGCTGCTTCTGGGCAGAGTCGAAGTAGGTGAGCCCGGCACCGGGCCTCCAGGACGGCGATTGACGATCGAGCCGCAGATCTGCCACCAATCCCGCGTCGTCGATGTGCAGTTCGTAGTGCTCGAGATCGCCGCGCACCGTGTTGGGGCCCACGGTCACGTCGCAGCTGTCGCGCTTGGCACTGAAATCGTCGGCGGGATGGCGCACGTCCTCACGGATCTTCGTGCCGTCGGCACCGTGGTAGATCACCAGTACCGATGGATCCACCGGTCCGTCCGGTGCGGTGTTCGGCTTCGAGTTGAAGGTGACCACGATCGTCGACCCGTCGTCGAGGTGCATGTCGAAGTACCACCACTCGAAGGAATGGTCGAGCTCGTCCACGGAGCGGAATCCGTCCTCCCAGACGGCCACCTTCTTCGCATCGATGCCGAGCGTCGCTAGCGCGGCGTTCTGCACCTCATCGATCTTGGCTCGGACCTCGGGGGTGTCGGGGATGTTGTGAGCATGCATTGTGGAGTCTCCTCTGTCCGCCCCACCCGACGTGGGTCCGGGCGCTGGGATTCCATCGGCACGAGAGCGACAACTCCTGAGCGATCCGGATTCTGGACGCCCGAAGCGTGGGCGGAGAGCCGGACAAGGCTTCGGCGGTGCACCCGGGGCGGTACGATCGACCCATCGCGATGGGACTCCGCGCAACGCACGCCAACGGCCTCACACGACAGCCTCGCTCCCATCGCCGACCGGCGCGGCGCAGCACCGGCGATTCCGGTGGCCGCGCATGATCGCGGTCTGGGCGGCGTTGGTAGTCGCGGGGCTCTCGGTGTCGGTCGTTGCCAGCGGCTCGGCCCTGCGTACATCGGAAGCCCTGGGGCGCCGGGCCGGGCTGTCGCCGATCGTCATCGGCCTGACGATCGTCTCGATCGGAACCGACCTTCCGGAGATCGCGAACAGCATCCTCGCCTCCGCCGCCGGGCGAGGCGACCTGAACGTGGGTGACTCCACCGGTTCGGCGGCCACACAGATCACACTTGTGCTCGGGGTGCTGTGTCTCCTGCGGCCCCTCGCCGTGGGGCGTCGGTTCGCGGCCATCGCCGGAGCGTTCACGGTGTCGGCGTTCGTGGTTGCAGCCGCGATGATGTCCGACGGTTCGCTGAGCCGGCTCGACGGGCTTCTGCTGGTACTGATCTGGGTGGCCGCCACCGCCGTGACGGGACGTTCGGCTCCCTTGGCCGAAACCCGCAGAGCCGAGTCCTCGGGCCCCGGCATCGCCCTGCTGGCGGGCAAGGCACTGCTCGCCCTGGCGTTCGTGGGTGCAGGAGCCGCGCTCGCAGTGACCGCGTTCGGTCGGCTCACCGATGACCTGGGTGTACCCGAGTACGCAACCAGCTTCCTCGTGCTGTCTATCGGCACCTCACTGCCGGAACTCCTGGTCGACGGGCGCGCCGTCCTCCGAGGTATGGGAGCGTTGGCGCTCGGCGACATCCTCGGTTCATCGCTCATCGATGCCACCCTGTCGTTGGGTATAGGCCCACTTCTGTTTCCCACCGCCGTGTCTGCCGAAGCGGCTCGGGGGACGCTCCTGGTCGGCGCTGTGGTTGCAGCCGCTGTGATCCTCCTGGTGTCTCGCAGGCTCCACGACTGGAAGAGCGGGCTGACGGCGATCGGGCTCTACCTGCTGCTGTTCCCACTGGTGATCATCTGAGGAGCCGCAACGATCCTTCTGTGGAACTGAGCCGCTGTCGCTCCGCATCCGCCCGCTGTCGGATCCGAGACCGCCGGTAGGATCCGATGGTGCGCTTCAGCGTCGGACTCCCGGTGGAGCAACCTCATCGATTCGAGGAGTTGTGCAGCGGCGAGGCGATGGCCGAACTCGCCCGAGCAGCCGAGGAAATCGGATACGACGCCGTTTCGGTGACCGACCACCCGTTCCCTCCCGACCGCTGGCTGGCGAGCGGCGGACACCATTCCTATGACCCGTTGGTGGTGCTCGCGTTCGTTGCCGCGGCCACGCGCACCATCCGGCTCCAGACGAATGTCCTGGTGACCGGCTACCGCAATGCATTCCTGGCCGCCAAGGGTGTGTCGAGCCTCGACGCGCTCTCGAACGGCCGCGTGATATTGGGCGTCGCTGCCGGCTACCTCCAGGAGGAGTACGCGGCGCTCGGAGCCAACTTCGAAGGCCGCAACGAACGCCTCGATGAGACGATCCAGGCGATGCGCGCCGCCTGGACCGGCGAGACGGTCAGCTTCGATGGTGCGACGGTGCGAGCTCACGGCCACACGATGTCGCCACCTCCGGTGCAGCCCGGCGGCCCTCCCATCTGGATCGGTGGCAACAGCACACGGGCCATCCGACGAGCCGTCGAGTTCGGCGACGGTTGGCTCCCGTTCCCATTGCCCAGCGGTGCGAGCAGGTACACACGGACCGCTGACATCAACGACATGGAGGACCTCCGGCGGCGCATAGACCTCGCCCGCGACCTGTCGGTCGAGCACGGTCGAACCAAACCGCTCGAGATCTGTTTCGTGCCGTTCGAGCTGTCGGTCTTCGGGACCACCGAACCCGACTATCGCCAGCTCGGGGAATCGGTGGCGGAGTTGAGCGATGCCGGAGTCACCTGGCTGTCGATCACCCTGCCTGCGACAACCCGCCGCGGCTACCTGGAGCAGCTGGAATCATTGGCCGAACACGTCATCGGCACCGGCGCCTGACCGGTCACAGACCCATCGGAATCGGTCACAGGAGCGTGAAGCGGCCACCGCTGACCACAAGGGTCTGCCCTGAGACATAGTTCGCCCAGTCGCTGACCAGGAAGGCCGCGACGTAGCCGACATCGACCGTCGGCTCACCGATGCGTCCCAGCGGCACGAGCGAACGGATTCGTGCCTCGAGTGTCTCATCCGCCTCGAATGCACGGTCGAGCGCTTCGGTACGGGCGAGCGGTGCCAGCCCGTTGACCCGCACGCCTGAGGGTCCCCATTCGAGGGCGAGGCTCTTGACGAGTGCCCGCTGCGCAGCCTTGGACATGCCGTAGAACGGCAGTGTGGCCGAGCCCTCGATCCCCGCGGGTGACGTCAACAGGATCAGGGTGCCTCCTGTTTCGACGAGGGCACCGAAACTCGCCTGGGCACAATGGAACGACCCACGGACAGAAACCGACGCGTGGGCTTCCCAGAGTTCGAGCGATGCATCCTCGAGCGCGTGGGGTTGGCTCGACTCCCGGCTCGTGGCGTTGTGGACCATGGCGTCGAGGCCTCCGTAGACACGTAGCGCCTCGGCGACGGAGCGCTCTACATCGTCGCGGTCGGTCACGTCGCAACGAACCGCATGTGCAGAGCCGCCCTTTGCACGGATCATCTCGGTGGTCTCGTCACCGGACGCACCGCGGGCTGTGACCACCACCTCGGCCCCTGCGGCGGCACACGCAAGCGCTATGCCGCGCCCCACGCCGCCGCCGGCGCCGGTGACGAGCACCACCTTGTCCTTCAACAGCTTGTCCTTCAACAGCTTGTCCTTCAACAGCTTGTCCTTCAACAGCTTGTCCTTCAACGGTGCTGTCACGGGACCATCAGGCTTCCACCGTCGGCGACAAGGGTCGAACCCGTGAGCGATCGGCTCTCAGGTCCGACCAACATGCAGACCAGGTCCGCTACGGCCGAAACCGTCGCTGCCGGCTCACCCGGTGCAGGGGATGTCGGGCCGCTGTCTCGGCCCATTTCGGTGTCGGAGTCATCGCCGAGCAACGCCGGCGGGACCGAAACCACGTTGACCCGTACTCCAGCACCACCCCAACGTCGGGCCGCCACCTTGGCGAGGTTCCGTTGTGCCTCCGCAGCAGCGGACCACGCAGCCAGACCAGCCTCTCCACCGAGGGAGATCGACGGCGCGACCAGCACGACCGAGCCACCAGCAGCCAGACGTCGATGTGCAGCCTGGAACACGAGCAACGTGCTGCGGATGATGGACTCGCACCGCAGGTCCCATCCCTTGTCATCGAGGTCCATCAATGCCCGGGGCTGGGCCGCACCCGGTGGGATGTCGGCATGGACCAAGACCCCGACGCGACGATCACCGCACGCCTCGGCAAAGCACTCCTCGACCGCATCGGGGTGATCGAGGTTGAACCCGGCACCTCCGATCGACACCGCATGGTGCCCGCGGGACCCGAGCTGGGTGAGGATCTCCTGCACCAGTGGCGAAGGTGCTCCCACGACGACACTCGCCGGCTGGTCGAGGTCATCGAAGTGGTGCTCCATGAAGATCTCCTCCCGGTCCCCTAGCCAACGCTCAGTCTGGCTCGTAGCTTCGGAACGACCTCTGATCCGATCAGTTCGATCTGCGGTCGGATGTCCTCAGCGGAGACCCCGCTGCTGTGGATTCTGATGTTCAGCGCGTCCGCCCCCGACACGGACACCGCTTCTGCGAGCCGCGACACGATCTCATCGGGATCGTCGGAGGTGATCAGCTCATCGGCGCCCCATGCCGCCACCGCGCTCGGTGCCGCGTAGGACGCGTAGAGCCCGACCTGGGCGTCGATCTGGGAGCGCGGCGGGGCTCCTAGCCAGACGCGACGGTTCAGGATCGCGGTGCCGGTACCGCCTGCCGCCCGGTAGGCGTCGGCCACCGTACGAAGGTGCTCCGCGGTGGACAGCGAGTCGAAGAGGATCCCCGCGCCGAGGCGCGCTGCCCGCTCACAGGCGGGAACACTCATGGCGGTACCCAACACCGGGATGGGGTGATCTCGGCAGTGGTCGATCGCCCGGTCACCGGCGACGATCTCACCGACACGCCCGTCGAGTGAAGCCGCCGAACCCGAGAGCATCTCGACCAACGGTCCGAGTTGGCGTCGGTAGCGAGGCATCCGCTCGGTGTGCGGAATCTCCATCACCTCGAAGTCACCCACCAGCGAACCGGGTGCGACACCGAGTATCACCCGGTCGGGGAAACGTGCCGCGAGCCATGCCGTATCCTCCGCCACCTGGGCGACAGGCTTGAGTGGCAGCAGCATCGGACATGGCCCCGCCCAGCCCACCTCCATCGCATCGAGGAGGAAGCCGGCCATCTGAAGGGGGCTCGGCAGGTAGCCGGAGAAGCCCCCGTGATGCTCGCTCACCATGACGCCGTCGAACCCGGCGGTGACAGCGAGGCGTGCCTGGGTCCGGAGTTCCTCCACGATCTCCGGAGCGGCCAGCTCGTTGTGTGGATAGAGACGCAGCGACACAGAACCGGACAGCTCTAGCGGCGGCATTCGGAGTCCTCCTGAACGATGGCAGGACCATGATCGTCCGGTTGGAGCGGAGCCACAGGACCTCGGAGTCACCCTACCCAGCGGCCACTCCCGGTGGGGACTTGCCGCACCCGGGAACCGGATCACTCCGCGGTCCGTCCAATTGGTCGAAGCAGCAGCCCCGGGTGCACCCCGCATCCATCGGGGCCTACGACGACAGGAGCGGATCATGGGAGATCGACCCGAGAACGACGGATCGACCACGCCGGGGGGTCGGCGACGATGGATCCGGACCACCGCCAAAACACCGCTCGTCGTCGCCGCCGTTGCGGCGCTGTTGACCGCAGGCGGCTGCAGCGGCTTCGGCGGCTCTGACAACGCCGCATCCAGCGACGATTCCGCCACCGGCGAGGCCCGGTCCACGGAGCTCGGTCCCGTCCCTGACGCGGCGCTCGACGAGGAGGCCGCCGGCGGGGCCACGCTGTTGGACACGGCATCGGTGGAGCCGACGGCGCCAGCGGTCGGACGTGACCAGGTGTTCACCGCCACTCTGGACATCGAGGTCGAGGTGCTCGAGGAGTCGGTGTCAGAGGCTTCGACGGCGCTCGAGGCACTCGGAGGATTCGCCGCCAACGAGGACATCGACCTGGGCGAGAGCCGCCGCGCAACCGTCACGTACCGGGTTCCAGCGGATCAGTTCGACCAGGCCATGGACGCCCTCGCAGCAGTGGGTGACCTGCAGACCCAACAGGTCGAAGCACAGGATGTCACCTCCCAGTACGCGGACCTCGAGGGCCGCGTGACCACGCTGCGCACCAGCATCGGGCGCCTCCAGGGCTTCCTCGCCGAGGCGACCGATGCCAACCAGATCGCGTCGCTCGAAGGTGAGTTGACCCGTCGCGAGGCCGAACTCGAGTCCACCGAGGCCCAACGGCGCGCCCTGGCGGACCGCATCGAGCTGTCGACGATAACGGTGTCGTTCACCGGCTCGGAGGCTCTGGCCCCCGTTGACGACACGCGCACGCTGCCGACCTTCCTGGGCGGCCTGGAGACAGGCTGGGACATCCTCGTGGCAGTGGGAGCATTCACGTTGTCCGCGTTGGGATTGGTGGCCCCGTTCCTGCCGCTCGTACTGCTTGTTGTGCTGCTCGGAAGGTGGGCCAGGCGTCGGGGCCAGGACGCGGAGCTGCCCGAATCAGCGTGATCTCCGGTCGGTCAGCCTCCGAGCGGTTGGCGGCGCAGGACCTCCGCGGCCGCGTGCCAACCGCACATTCCGTGCACACCACCTCCGGGCGGTGTCGAGGACGAACACAGGTACAGCCCATCGACCGGGGTCGCCCACGGGTGCAGACCCGGTGTCGGCCGGATCACCATCTGCCGCAGATCCGCGGCGCCCCCGTTGATGTCCCCTCCGACGTAGTTCGCGTTGTGGCTCTGAGCTGCCGCTGGTCCCATCGTGTGGCGGTCGAGGACGAGGTCGCGGAATCCGGGAGCGAATCGTTCGATCTGGCGCTCTACTCGCTCGGTCATGTCGAATGTCGATCCGTTGGGGACGTGACAGTAGGCCCATGCCGTCTGGATCCCGTTCGGAGCGCGACTCGGATCGAAGAGACTCTGCTGGGCGAGCAGCACGAAAGGGCGCTCGGGGTGTCGACCCCGAGCCATTTCGTCCTCCGATGAGGCGATGTCGGTCATCGGTCCGCCTAGGTGCACCGTCGCCGCCCGCGAGACCTCGGTGTTGGACCACGGTATGGGGCCGTCGAGCGCCCAGTCGATCTTGAAGACTCCCGGGCCGTACCGGTACCGCTGCAACAGGCGTGCGTAACGCGCAGGCAGACGATCACCGGCGACAGACAACACCTGCCGGGGGGTGAGGTCCAGCAGGATGGCCTCCGCTGGCGGCAGCTCGTCCAGCGACGTGACCCGACTGTCGCAGACCACGCTGCCGCCCAGGCTCTCGAGCAGGTGAACCAGGGCATCCGCTATCGACTGGGAACCGCCGCGAGCCATCGGCCAGCCCACCATGTGGCCGAGTCCGCCAAGCACCATGGCGAACCCGGCTGTTCCCAGGGAACCCAGCGGGAGCATCGAGTGTGCGGCAAGCCCGGCGAGGAGCCCGCCGGCCTCCTCGGTCTCGAAACGCAGGCGGCCGATGCGGGTTGCCGGCTGAACTCCGATGACACCGAATCGCGCCAGCGCCAGGGGGTGTCGCTGCGGCAGGGTGAACGGAGACAGGATGTCGTCGGTGAGATCGAAACCGGACCGGACGAACGGACCGAAGAGGTTTCGGTAGGAGCGACCGTCGGCGGCTAGACCGTCAGCGGTCTCCGCGAGCGAGCGGTGGAGCAGGGCGGCACGGCCACCATCGAGAGGATGCGCCAGCGGCACCTCGGGTTGCACCCACTCCAGTCCGTGTTCGCCCAGCGGCATTGCCCGGAACGCTGGTGAGGCCAACCCGAGGGGATGGATGGCAGAACAGACATCGTGAACCACCCCCGGCAGGGTCAGTTCTTCGGAGCGAGTGCCACCACCCGGACGCGGACCAGCCTCCAGAACCGACACGCTCCATCCGGCCTGGGCCAGGGCGATGGCGGCAACCAGACCATTGGGACCCGAACCGACGACGATCGCCTCCGCGTCTCCCATCGAGGGTCGCGATCGTGACCGTCCGGAGGAGAACCGTGGTCTGTGGCGTCCAGTCATCCGTGCCATCTGACCCGACCGTGGACGCAGGCGCAACGACACGACCGCGTGATTCCGCCAACCTGTGCGATGCCGTGATCCACGATCGGAAGCGTCAGATCATGACATCGAGTCGACGACAGCTCTGGAACTCTGCGATGTCCTCGACTGCGAGCGTTCCTAGGTGGCTCACCAGTCGGATCGGTCGCGCAAGATCGCTCTAGGACGCCCGAACCGCGACCAGTTGGGAGGGCAGCGCGAATCCGCCCTCGATCTCGAACGGCGTGATCATCTCCACGAGAGTTGCGCGCACGGTTGTTCGCTCGTGGGCTGTGAGCCTCTCGACCGTGGCCTTGACCGGGCCCGCCAGGGCGGACTGGGTGTCCCAGTAGTCGTCGACGTCGACGACGGTCATGGCCCCAGGGATCTGTTCGATCTCGATGTCGACGAACCCAGCGCCGCGCAACAGGTCGGCGTTCTTGTCCGGTGACGACAGACCGAAGGGTCCTCCCAACTGGAACGGGTTGCCCGTTGGAGGCTGGTGGCCATTCTGCATCAACGCTCCCATCAGCAGGGCCATCCACCCGTTCTGGTCGGGCGCGCCGATCACCGTGTAGGCAACCGTGCCACCCGAGCGGACGACTCGCCGGAGTTCCCCGATCGCGGCTGCGGGATCCGGGACGAGCATCAGTCCGAGCCTGGAGATGGCAGCATCGACCGAATCGTCTTCCAGGTCGAGTGCCTGGGCATCCATCACCCGACACTCGACGTTGGCTAGGCCTCGTTCATCCGCGCCCCGACGAGCCGCTGCCACCATCGTCGGTGCCAGGTCCGACGAGATGACCCGGCCCTCCGGTCCGACGGCTTCGGCAACCAGGAATCCGGTCTCCCCGGGCCCGGCGGCCACATCGAGAACAACTTGGCCAGGTTGCGGACCGATGGCCTCCACCAGCCAGTCCGACGCCGTCCGGAAGAAATCGAATACACGCTGGCGGTTCGCCTCCCACGCGTCAGCGACTGACTCCCACTCGCTGATGTCGGCTGCCTCGGCCATGGGACACCTCGCGCCGGGAACTCGATCTGGTCGACCAAGCGCTCCCGCTCCGAAACCGTATCCGAAACCCCACCTGGGCGCACCGAGCTTGCAGGTCTGTGCAGCACACAGAGGGTGTGCAAGCCGGGTTGCACCTGGATCGCCGATCTGTGGTCGGGCAACGAATGCGTGCGATCTCTCAGATTGCGCGCACGACGGCCGAGATATCTTCCATGAACCGCTTCCAGCGAAGTAGCCCATGGCAGGTCCTGCGAGCTGCCATGGCAGTCGTGTTCGTGGTCGTGGGCATGCTTGCCGCTACTTCAGGTGTCGTCGCGCGTGCTGATGAGTCAGGCGAGGTCGGTGTTTCCGACGGCTCCCCGCCGTTGGCGGCGCGCCTGCTGGCCGAGCCCTACGAAAGCACGGGCATACGGGTCGCCATCGAGGGATTCGGGAACATGCGTGGCCTCGCCACCGACTCCGTGAACGTCTACGCGCTCAACGCCAGCGGCAACATCATGGTGGTGCCGTTGTCCTCGGTCGACATGACCCCGGGCGGCAGCGTGACCGTGGCAGGGACGATGCACACGGTCGGTTGGGGAGTCGATGGGGCACCATCAGCGCCGAACCTCTCCAAGCTGAGCCTCAGCTACAGCGCCGGCTGTCTGTTCATCACCAACGACTCGAACACACTTGGGCAGATCCGCCTCTACTGCATCGACGTCAGCGACTTCTCGGTGACCGAACTCGCCGTGCCGGGTGACAAGCCACTTCCGGTCGGCAACTACTACGTCGAGAGCAGCCTGATCGACTTCCCCGACGGGCGCATCGGCAAGGTGTCGCGCTACGAGGCTGCAAGCGGCGGCGGGTACGAATCAGTGCTTCGCACCTACACGGTGAGCGGGTCCGGCGCTGGTGCCACGATCGCCTGGTCCCAGGACTACGTGATGTCCGATCCGGACAACTTCGCGGTTGACGAGCACGGCATCGCCACCGACGGCACGTACCTGTACCGGATCCAGTGGCGGGACTACAACCCCAACACCAAGGCGTGGCAGCTGGCGAGCGGGGCGATCGGCCAACCCGTGTATGCCGGCAACTACACGATGCCCTTCGGCAACATGCACTTCCTGTCGCACAACCACGCGGCGAACTACTACCTGGTCGGACACTGGGACGACAGGAACTTCTTCATCACCGCTGCGGCTGACCCCGGTCCGGGACCGGGCAACGCCCTGGCACCGGAGTTCGCCGCGGCGAGCCCGACCGCGGATGGATACACCGTCCAGATCACCAACTACGACGCCGCTTTCTCGTGGTCGGCCTCGGCGAGCGCTGGTGGGACCGCGACCATCGACGGCTCGGGACTCCTGACCGTCACGGGTCTTGGATCGAACGTCTCGTCGACGGCGATGGTGACCACGACCCGAACCGGATTCCCCGATGGCTCCGGTGAGGTCACCGGGACGTCCTCGGAGGCTCCACCGACCACCACCACGACGACCACGACCACAACCACGACAACAACGACCTCGACCGTTCCCCCGCCCACCACCTCCGAGCCGGCACCGACCACCACGGCTCCGACTACAGCCGCTCCGGCCACCACGGCACCTTCCGGCACAACACCGGTACCGGTTCGCACGCCCGACGGCGCTCTGCCCGCACCAGCGGCCGGCCAGGGACTCCTGATGGTCGACGGACAACCCGTTGCGGTGACCGTCACCCCCAACGCGGCCGGAGATGCACTCGAGGTATCCGGCGATGGTTTCACGATGACGATCGCCGGCACCGGTGCAGACGGAAACCCCTTGCCGTTGACCGCCGACGGCGCCATCAGGCTGGAGGCCGGGCGGTTCGCCCGGATCCAGGGCACCGGATTCGAGCCCGGCACACCGGTCCATGTGTGGCTCTTCTCCGATCCCCGATACCTCGGCCAGATCACGGTTGGGAACGATGGGGCCTTTGACGGACAGGTACCGGTACCAACCGATGTTGAGCTCGGCCGCCACACCCTCCAGGCCAACGGGACGACCGCAGATGGCAACGAACGCTCGGTCTCTCTCGCCGTAGTCCTGGAAGCGGACGCTCAAACCGCGCCTGCCGAGGCTGCCTCGCCCACTGCGCTCGCCTTCACCGGCGCCGCCAACCCGTGGATCACAGCACTTGGACTGGTACTCCTGGTGGCGGGTGTGGGTGTCGTAACCGCGCAGCAGGTGGCCGCCGGATCCCGAGGATCAGCGGCATCAGCAGCAGACAACTGACCATCGAGTGCGCCGTTTCACACAACTCCGGCGGCCGTGCTGCACCGGGCCACACCCCCGTGACAGATCAGGACACTGGCCGGTCCCACGACGGCGCATCCCTTGGTGAAGAACCGCTCGAGGCCCCAGACCACGGATTCGGTATTGGCACCCCCAACGGGATTCGAGCCCATGCCTGCCGCCCGGGCCCTTCGCGGGTTCTCCCGCTCGACAGCCGGACCGAACAGCAGCCCAAAACCCAAGAATCCCCTGCTTTTGCAGGGGATTCTCTGGAGCACCCCCAACGGGATTCGAACCCGTGCCGCCACCTTGAGAGCGACCCCTGGGCCGACTTCTACGGATGGTGACGGACGCAGACGACTGCAATTCGGGGGTGCTCACGATCGGCCGGATCGAGGCGAACCACCGCGAATCGGGGCGGCCGCGGGTTTTTCGCGGGTTCTCGAGAGCTCGACTTCGGGTTCCATCCGCCGGTCTCCAAGGCCGCCTGCCTCTGTCGCGCTCTCGGTCGAGACCGCTCAACCGACACGCAGGGAGGCCGCGAACATTCCCACTACTTGCGCTCAGTATCCGATCAGGACGAGGCCGCGAACGTTCGTGTAGTTGCCAGGTCTGAAGAAGGTCTCGAGTCGCCGAGCCACAGTCGCGTACTCCCGGCGGGGGCTCATCGTGTCGTTCTGACGTAGTTCGGAGGGAACCATGAGGAACAGGTAGTCGGCGTGGTCACAGATGTGGCACTTCCAGAAGTCCAGCAGGTCCATGTTGTTGATGGTCGTCTTGCCGCGCTCGACCTCGAGGATGATCCCGGTCTCGGCGATCGACAGGTAGTAGTCCGGCCGCAGTGCGGACTGGTAGGACTTGAACAGACCCTTCGACTCGTCGCGGAAGCCGAGCTCGGATGCTTGTTGCAGGAAGACCGCTTGGACGAGCGCGCTTGACTTGCCGGGCTGATTCGCGCCCTCCAGCCGGGTGGCCACGTCGGGGGACTCGAGGTGGGTCGTCAGTTCGTCGGCGATGTGCCGGACTGCTTCCCATTCCTGGCTGTGCAGATACTCCTGCTGGACGTGGTCTACGCGCTGCACCATCGCTGATCTACGCGCCCCTGAATCGAACGTCGTACTCGTGGGCGATCCGGAGGATCATCCGGTCGTATTGGTAGTTGGCCGGCACTTTCGGTGACGAGGGCAAGACAACCGGACTGCCGTCGTTGGCCAGGTCGACAAGGATGATCCCCAAGCCGTCGTAACCGACCCCCTCATCGCCTGATCGTCTCGGGAGTTGCTCGACCTTGTCGATCGCACCGCGGGCGTCCTGGGGTTGATTGTGCCGATTCCGCTTCCCCACTGGCGAGACGAACTCGTCCGCTGTGTTGATGATCGCGAGCCCCACGGCCAGAGCTCGGTTCGACGCACCGTGAATGACAGCGTGCGACGAGTTCAGCTCGTCGTAGAACCGAGGGTAAGACTTCGTGAAGGCCGTCATACAGGCCTTGGACTCGACTGCGAGATGCACCGCACCAACCGCACCCTCCAGTGGATCTGGTAGCGAAGCCATTGCGGCCCGCTGCTCCTTTGTCAGGACCATGTCGTACAACGCGGGGAGTTCGGAGAACCGACGTGGGGCCCGCTTCCTGGTCCAACCGGACTCGTTCGGTTTCGCTATGACCAGGTCGAGATTCTTCGATCGGCTCGCGGCGAAGTCCTGCATCTCGTGGTCGAGGCCGAACACGACCGTGTCCTCCTCCACGTGCTTGCGCAGCAAGGACGAGTTCGCCAGCAGGTCCAACAAGATGCCCCAGCAGGAGGTGATTGAGTGTCGCGCTCCGCGGGAGTGGTACTGCCACATCGATGACTTCTGGGTTCTCGTCGCCGCTGGGACGCTGAGCGTTTGAGCCAGGATCTGGGGGCCTTCCACAGGAGTGAACCTAGCTGCGACTCACGGTCCGCCCAGTGACCGAGGCTCAACTGCTACGCACTTCTGGAGCGGACAGCTCGCTCGATCCGAGCGGCCGCCTCGCTCATGTCCTCGTGTTCCCACACACGGATGACGAGCCATCCCGCTTCTTGGAGGCGAGCGTCTGTGTCCCGGTCCCGCCGCACGTTGGCATCGAGCTTCTCGACCCACCAATCACTGTTGGCCTTGGGGGAGGTCGCGTGTAGCGGACACCGGTGCCAGAAACAGCCGTCGACGTACACGGCGACGCGGGCCGACCGGAATACCAGGTCAGCTCGCCGCCGCGTTCCTCGAAGCGGAGCGACATCCAGCCGATACCGCAGGCCCCGCCTCCAGACCGCTCGACGGAGAGCGAGTTCGGGCGTCGTGTCTCGGCGGGCCTGAGACTGCATCCGCCGACGGGCGTCCTCCGACGACGGAGACGGACGCTCGGACCCGGTCACGTTCAGGCGACCGAGAGCTCCGACGACATGAACTCGATGTGCTCTGCCATGTCTTCGAGGAACCCGTCCGGTGAACGGAGGTTGCCTCGCTCGTGAAAGGAATCCGGATGCGGCACGGATGGATAGAGGCTGACCGGCGGCGAGATCCACGACGTCGTGAAGATGCGTGTACGGCTCCCTCGTCGGCCACATCGACACGTTCACGCCCCACACCTTGCCGTTCGCACCGAATGCGGCCTTCGGCCAACGGCCACCCGACGCCATCGGTGCGCCATCGAGAATCGGCTCACCTGGCGAGCGCAACCGTCTCCCCACCCATTCCGAGACCCCAACCGTCACCGCGTTGCCTGCGAGCTTCCAGCGGGTGCCCTTCCGACCGGGAAGCTCGTCCGCGGGATCAGTCCACCCAGCAGGGAATCCCTGCAACACCTCTGCTTCCTCGACCGAAGGCAGAATGATGCGCATGCCCATCTCGGCCGACGGGTTCCAGATCGCTGGCTGGGAAGGAATGCCGATCGTCGACCCACCCTTGAGCGTCGGCACGGCGTCCTTCGCCCAGCCGACGCCGCGCAGCCCTTCGGTCCAATAGAAGCCATGGCACCGGTCGGCGAAGAAGCTCTCGTCTGGCTCACCCTCGTCGTCGGCGAACAGAACTGCACGCGGATCGATCGTCCTCGACGCCAGGAAGATGACGCGTTGACGTCGCTGCGGCACACCCGTGAATCGAGAATCTACGAGGCGGTACGCCCACCTGTAACCGAGCGCTTCGAGTTCGCCGGTGAGGTACCGCATGGCTTCCCCACCATCCAGCACGAGCATGTTGCGGACGTTTTCGAGCATCAGCATCGGCGGCCGTGGACGCTGCAGGAGCCTGAACACCTCGGCTACGAGTCCTGAGGCCTCGCCGTTGATGCCAGCGGTGCGCCCGGCCTGCGACAGGTCGGTGCAGGGGAAGCCGGCTGAAACGAGATCGACCTTCGGCAGAGAGCGTAGGTCCCGCACGTCTTCGGTCAAGACGACCTCGGGGAACTGAGTGGCAAGCACTCGATGCGCTGGTTCCCAGTACTCACAAAGGAGCTCGGCCGACCCGCCATGCTTCGCAAGGCCTGCCTCGATCCCCCCGATTCCGGCGAAGAGCCCAGCTACTGAGAAGTCGTCCGGCGGGCTCATGGCACCCAAACTACATCGTTGAAACTCTGCATCGAAAGGACCTCGTGATAGCTGAACTGGATCGAACAACTGTTCGTCACAGTACTCGGAGCTGGGCAGCTCGGGCATGACGACCTCCACATCGCCGGGCCACCTTCAAGGGGGACCGGCCTCGCTGGGGGTGGATCTCGAGCGACCTCCACCGAAGGTCCGGAGACTTCTCCGGCGTCCCCTCCATCGCGCCCAGGATCAAGGTACCGACAACCTGCGACGTCGTAGCCGGCGATTGACCCACACAACCCCTACGGTCGACAAGCGCAGTTCGACAGCCCCCAACCCGCGCAAAGTCTCGATCGGTCCGGCGCGATCGGAGTCGACTGACGCGGCCAGCTCGACAGGCCGGGCTGGTGCACTTCGGCGGGACCCAACCTCCTGACGACACCTTGCGAGCGAGTCCTGGACCGACTTCCACGGATGGTGACGGACGCAAACGACTGCCGCTCCGCGGGTTTCGCGATGACCGGATTTCAGCGAACGGCCCCGGATCGCAGCGGCCGCGGGGTTGTCGCGGGATTCTCCCGAAAGGGCGTTGCGCTGGCGGCCTCACCGGTGCTCGACGGCGGTCCGCATCAAACCGGTCGGGGCGAGCTCCCGTACGCGTCGGTCCCAACTCCATTGGATCGAGATAGCGATCCGCTGTCCGTCGTGAAATCAGTCCGCAGTGGATGTGGGCCCGTGACGTACCCTCGCCGGATGCGGACCAGGACAGGCGATGGCGCGGTACCGCGACGATGAACGGTGGTTTCGCGCAGGGGCCCCGCTCCCAAGACAGGGTCTAGCGTGACCGCGATCGTTGAGAGCATCGTCGCGGCGCTGCTGTTCGAGGGCGGAGCGCGATTCGCTGCGGCGATCGCCGAGTGGCGGCGGCGACCAGGCGAGCTCCAACGCGCCGCAGATGCGGTGAACCGCCGAACCGGCTCGACACTCGACGGACCGACGGTCGATCGCTTCCTGGGCAGGAACGACTTCGTGGAGCTACTGAAGTCCGGGGCGGATGCAGCGGCCGGGGCACTGTCAGCGGACGCAAGAGCGGCGGGACTGACCGTGCCGGACCCGGCTGCGTCGGTCCTCGCACTGCTCTCGGCGTTGAGCCTCAGCGACCTCAAGCTCGCTGAACAGGCCGGCCGCGGTGCTGTGCTGCACGCGCTCGACGAGCTGTCCGTCGGCCTGTCGTACGTGCTCGGTGAGCTCCTAGAGCCGATCCTTGAGGTCCGGAACGCACTGGAGCCGGGCGCGCAGGAGCGCGACCGGCACCTCCTGCTTCACATCGCGGAGGCGGAGGAACGCGCGGTCCACCTGTTCGAAGCGGTCGGCGTCGAGCCGGTTCTCGCACGAGAGCTGGCCACGGATCTCGGGGTCGGAACGCATTTGGAGACGGTCCCCGGCCTGGCCGTTGTCCACACCGCTCGAGCTGGCAGCGGCAAGTCGCTGTGTGCCATCCGGACCTTCGAAGCCGGGCTCGTCGATGCCGTCCTCGACCCGGCCGCGCCGATACCCGTCTTGCTGCACGCCGGTGCAGCCCACCCCCGAGGACTACGCGCCAGCGCCCTGGAGGCCTGCCAGGGACTCGGGGACCCGACCGCGCTTGGTGCCCAACTGGTCATCGACGGGCTCGACGAGGTGCAGAGGTCCACGGCCGAAGGCTTCATCGCGGAGGCACGCGCTCTGGTCGGCGCGTGGCCACGGACGAGCGCGACATGCTTCGGGCGCCCGGACCTCGATTACCGCGGCGCCGAAGTCCAGAGCCTTCCGACTCCCACGCGGGACGAGCTCGAAGCCCTCGCCGAGCGCATCAGTGGCCGCAGTCAGCCCTTCTACAACCTCCCGGCATCGGTCTGGGAGGCCGTGGCGCAGCCGCTGTTCGCCATTGGCGTCGCCGCGATCCAGGCACGCTCTGGAGATATCCCCACCAGTCGAGCCGGAATCATCCGGTCTCTCGTCCAGAACCGCATCGGCGACCTCGAGGTGCTCGAAGACCGTCTGATCTACGAGGACCTGGCGGTCCGCCTAGCCGCTCAGGGCGCGGTGTCAGAGATCGAGGTCGGATCGGCCGCTGCGGACGAGCTGTGCGCCTCGCGGCTCGCGATCCGCGACCACGGCTTCGTCCGATTCGCGGTCCCGCTGTACGGCGACTGGTTCGGCGCCAGGGCTCTGCTGCGGGATCCTGATGTGATGGGCACCGGCGCCCTCGATCCCAACACGTTCGACCGGTGGCGATACGCGGTGTCGCTCGCGCTCTCGATGGGTTCCACCGCCGACGCGGACCGCCTAGCCGCGGCGGTCGCGGTGGTCGCTCCAGCCGGGCTAGCACTCATGGTCGCCGATGCCACCACACCCGCCCACGGAATGGGCGCTTCCGCAGCGCCGGGGGCGGCTATCGGTGCCGCTGCCAGCCGGATTCAGCAGGCGGCCGTAGTCGTGCACTCATGCCTCGATGACGCGCTCGCCACTCTCGGGATCGAGCTGATCGATACGTCCGCGATCGAAGCGAAGATCGAAAGCACGAGCCTCCACGTCCGTTACCCCGACATCGATGGGTCACGGACACTTGAGACTCGGACGTTCCAGCTCGGGACAGATCCGTCTTGGCCGTATTCCGAAGCCGTGAAGCGGGTCCGCGAGCAGCTAGCGAAGGCGTTGCAAGAAATGCTCGTCGCACCGGAGCACGAGGTCGCCGATGCCGAGAACGCATGGGCCCTCGCCCGGTTCGTGACGGACGACCGGTCGGTCACGAACCGACCGGTGGACCCAACAAGGGTCCTCGACGTAATCGGGGATCTGTTGCCCGAGCCGGATGCTCCGATCCGATTCGGGTGGGGCCACCGAACCTTCGCCATCACCCCCGCCGCCTACAACCGCTCGATGGACCTCGTACGACGAGCGGCGGCCGACGGTCGGGATCTGACCTGCCCCTGGCCGACCCCCGATCGCGAGATGGGACCGCGCTACGACCATCTCTACAGCGGGCTCCTCGCCGGCCAGCTGCTTCGAGGCGTGTTCAGCGCTGCGGTCGGAATCTACGAGGCGGTCGTGGCGGCCTACTTTCCGACCGCCGCTCCATTCCTCGCCGCCCAAGCCACACTGCCGGCTGTGATCCGGCTCGTGTACGAACCCTCTGCCGGTCGAAGGTTCAGCGCAAGCGTGTTCGAGGAGTGGGTGCCGCTCCGCCCCGGCGATGAGACCCGCGTCGCAGTCGCCGTAAGCTCCGACTTCGACGGTATGGCTCGGGTGCGCGCACACCAAGTGGATCCTTGGCACGGCACGGAGCGAGTGCCGCCGCCCTTCTCGCGGGCGTATTGGGCCAGCGACGGCATCGAGCACTTCCTGCGCTCCGACAGGCCTGCCACCGAACAAGCGCTGCGTTGGCTGGCCACCGATCTCGATGCCTTGGGCTGGGTAGAGGGCGGTTCCATCCGCTTCTGACGCCCGCCAGAACAGGGTCGAGGTCCGCCGACGTCCACGCTTGTTGCGCTTGCGCAACAAGCCAGTCTGTGCCACTCCCTGACCACGTCGACGCAGACAGGCTCACGCCTCCAACCGACACGCAGCACTCACGTCCGTGTCGCGTCCAGCGCACAAGCTACGTCGTGCGGCTGGCCCCTATCTCGAGTGCCGTCGCGAGGCACGGTTGGGGCGACCAAGGTCGGCGACCCCGACCATCGGGCTGCCGCTAGCCGGCGGAGACTCTGCGGACACTCTCATCCCGAGAATGCTGAAGTCGTTGTGCAGGAAGAAGTACCGACGGTCCATCTCCGCTCGGCCACCTGGAAGTGCGATCTGGACGTTGCCCGCTCGGTGCTCGGCCCGGATGGTGTTCACGACCTCTTCCACGAGGTCACCGACCGAGCGCAGGCGCACCTCCGTGGGTTCGAACGAATCCTCACTGTCCGCCCACTCTCCGGTCCACCGCAGCTCGGCACTCGGCAGAATGACGACCTCGCCGGGATCTCCCGTCAGGTGGAACACGTGCTGTCGAGCGGGGAGGCCGGGCTTGCGGTTGGCAAGGCTGTAGTCATGGGCCAACGAGCAGCGGAGTCCGTAGAGCGCCTCGATCGCCTCGTCGTCGAGCTCGGTGAAGTCGTAGAGCGCTCGGTACTTCTTCCGGGCTTCGGGCTCCGCTCGTGACCGTGCTTCGGCAGCAGCGTGCCGCACGGCGCTGCTCAGCTGATCGACCACGCAGAGATACCCGATTGCGCCGATCCAGCTCGGAGCACCCTCCCCCGCCGGGAGAAGTCCGGTCGCCGCGTCGCGCCCTTGCAGCGGCCGGCAGTCTCTCAGGGCTGCATGCAAGCTCGACTCCTGAACCAGCGGCGTGCCGCCGTGGTCGACCACCTGCGGCGGACCCAGGTAGCGGGTGAGTACCTCGTGTTCGGTCTCGGTCTGCTCGCTCGGCATCCCCCGAACATACGAGGAGCGGATCGGGCGCGTCTCTGGCAATCACGGGGCCCTCGAGAACCCCACCTGATGGTCACCCCTGAACAATCCTCTGAGCGCCCGCCTGACCACCAACTCGAGGGGACCTGGTCATCCTGACCACGAGCGGCCGCCACAAGGAATTCCGCCTCGCCGCACGCCCGACGCGCGCATAGGGAGGACATGGAGCAGCCGTCACTCTTCGACACCGAACCACTCCTCCTGACGATCCCGGAAGCGGCGCGGATGTTGGCGATCGGGCGAACGCTGGCGTATGAGCTGATCGCTGCCGGCGAGCTGGAGGTCGTGCACATCAACCGTGCCGCTCGTGTTCCGCTCGACGCGGTGCACGCGTTCGTCGAACGGCGCCGAGCCGGCAACGGTGTCGCCGTCAGCCGGTAGCGTCCGGCCATGGCGTCGATCCGTCGACTCAACACCGACCGAGGTGTCCGCTACGAAGTGCGATGGCGACCCGCACCGGGCCAGACCGAACGCTCCCGCCGCTTCGACTCGCTGGAGCGGGCCAAGGCGTTCAAGTCGCAGACCGAGGCCGCCCAGAGCCGTGGCATCTCGTACGACCCGACCGGTGGGCGCATCCTGTTCCGCCGCTACGCCGAGCAATGGCTCGAGGGCCGGTCGCTCGCCGCCACAACCCGTGACAACTACGCCGAGACGCTCGATCGCCACGTGTACCCCACCTCCGGTGCCACCCCGATCGGCCGGCTCACGCCCGACGAGATCCGCCGCTGGCACCGCCCCCTGCGTGAGCGCATCCCCTCGACCGCCTCACGGGCCTACCGGATCATGCACGCCATCCTCGCCACCGCCGTCGAGGACGACCTGATCCCCCGCAACCCGTGTCGCATCAGGGGCGCCGGATCCGACCCGCACACCGAGCGCCCCTTCGTGCCCGCCGAGGTCGTCCTGGCGCTCGCCGACATCGCCCACGCCCGGATCCGCCCGATGATCCTCGTCGCCGGATTCGCCGGCCTGCGCTACGGCGAGCTGCGGGCCCTCGGACTGCGCAACTACGACCGTCTCCACGGCACCCTCACCGTGCGGGAGTCCATCGACAAGCGCTCCCGCCGCAAGACCACCAAGACCGATTCGAGCCAGCGCACGGTCACGCTCCCCCGCTTCGTGCTCGACGCCATCGACGCCCACCTGAGGGCGTTCGTCAGCGGCGACCCCGACGATCCGCTGTTCCCCGGCGAGGCCGGCGGCATCATCAGCGACGGCTGGTTCCAGCGCGAATGGAGAGCAGCGCGGTCGGCGCTCGGCCTGGACGAGGTGCACTTCCATGATCTGCGCCACGCCGCCGGCACCATCGCCACGCAGCAGGGCGCGACGATGCGTGAGGTGATGGCCCGCCTAGGCCACTCCACCACGTCGGCTGCGATCCGCTACCAGAAGGCCGCCACCGACCGCGACCGAGCTTGGCCGAACGGCTCGACGGGCTGGTCGACGAGCTGCGGACCTCGGCGAACACCGGCGACAGCGGGCCCGATCGGGCCGAACGCCCCGCGGGCGCCGCGGGTTTTTCGCGGGGCGCGGGGTTGACACGTCAGCATCAACCTGGCCCCGGAACCGAAGAATCCCCTGCGATTGCAGGGGATTCTCTGGAGCACCCCCAACGGGATTCGAACCCGTGCCGCCACCTTGAGAGGGTGGTGTCCTAGGCCGCTAGACGATGGGGGCTTGGTCACGCCACACGAGAGGTGACGGCGATCTTGTGTTGAGCTCGGGGGGGAGGACTCGAACCCCCAATGTCTGGACCAGAACCAGGTGTGTTGCCGATTACACCACCCCCGAAAGGCGATGCACGCCTCACAGGCGCCGCATCACGTTAGCGGATCGACCGAGATGTCCCGAACTCGGAGATCACCCCCAGTTGTCGAGGCGGCGAAATCCGAACAGCTCACCCAGCCCCACCGCCACCGACTCACGGCCGAGGGTGGCCACGCTGAGACCGTCGGTGCTCGACGACACGCCGCCGCTGAGGCCCAACTCGGAAGCGATCCCCAGCAACCGACGGTTGTGATAGCCGTCGGAGACCAGGGTCACCCGATACACCCCTTGACTCTCGAGCACCCGCGCTGTCGCCGCCAACGATTCATAGGTGGAGTCACCGTCGGTGACCACAGCCATCGCACTCTCCGGCACACCCGCGTTCAAAAGGTAGGTGAACCCGGCATAGGCCTCCGTGAAGCGATCCGCCTCCTGCTTGGATCCGGTCAGAACGATCTCGGGAGCAACTCCCTGTTCGTAGAGCTCGAGGGCGTGGTCCAGCCGCGATCGGAGGACCGGCGATGGGGTGCCGTCGTACTGCGCGGCCCCCAGCACCACGATGGCTTCGCTCGCGTTGCGGTCGTCCGCGCCGGTGTTGCGGACCACTTCGGCGACTGTCCACGCGGCGTAGCCAACCAGCACCACAGCGATTGTCAGCAGCACCCGCCGGCCCCAGCGGCGCTTCGGGGCGGTTCCCCCGGCGCCGGTGGTCCCTGCGGACGTTCGATCAGCCGTTGGAATCACCCAGTCGCTTCCGGGCAGCGCCCAGACGGCGCTGGACCTCCTCGCGCCCGAGGATCGCCATGGATTCGAACAACGGTGGGCCCACCCGCCGGCCGGTGACCGCCACACGGATCGGGGCCTGGAACTTGCGACGGTTCGCCCCGAGTTCCTCGGCCAGGGCGAACGTGTTGGTGTGCAGCGTCTCGGCGTCGAAGGACCAGTCCCCCATCCTGGAGATCATCGCGTCGAGCCACCCCGCGGCGTCGGGCACCATCGCCTTGTCCCAATCGGCCTCGACGATCTCAGGCTCCTCGAGGAACAGGAAATCCACATACCCGGGGACCTCGGCCAAGGTCTCCACCCGGGTCTGCACCTCTGGCGCTATCTCCGCGAAACGGCCCGAGTCGAACCGATCGGCCCAGGCGGTCTCGGCCACATAGGGACGCGACAGCTCGGTGAGCTCCGGAACCGACAACGCACGGAGGTGCTCGGCGTTCACGTGCAGGAGCTTCTTGGGATCGAACCCCGCGGGCGCTGAGTTGATGTCGGTCACGTTGAACATCGCCGGGAACACCTCGCGCGCATCTGTGCGCACCTCGATCCCGTCCGGAGGACCCCAACCCAACAGCGCCAGGTAGTTGAACATCGCCTCCGGCAGGAACCCGCGGTCGCGGTAGTCGAGAAGCGACACGTCGTCACGACGCTTGGAGAGCTTCTTGCGCTGTTCGTTGACGATCAACGGCAGGTGTGCCTGCGTGGGACAACCCGGATAGCCGAGCGCCGAGCGCAACAGCATCTGCTTCGGTGTGACGTTCAGCAGGTCCTCTCCGCGGATCACGTGGGTGACCCCCATCTCCTGGTCGTCGACACAGTTGGCGAGGAAGAACGTGGGGCTGCCATCGGCCCGGGCGATGACGAAGTCCTCGAGGTTCTCGTTCTCGAAGCTCACGTCACCGCGGATCAGGTCCGTCCATGCGGTCGTGCCCTCCCGGGGCACCTTGAAACGCACCGCTCTACCATCACCCGGCCCCAGATCCTGGTCCCGGTCAGCCGGGTCATAGGCACGTCCGCCGGTCCGTTCGCGCTCCTCGGGCGGCACGGGGGTGGACCAATAGGCGTTGCCGGAAGCCAGGAGTTGGTCGACCGACGCACGGTGGGCGTCCGCGAACTCGCTCTGACGCACCACCGGACCATCCCAGTCGAGCCCCATCCACGAGAGGGCCACCAGGATCACATCGATCATCTCCTGTTGGGAGCGCTCGGTGTCGGTGTCCTCTATCCGCAGCAGGAACTCACCACCCATGGACTTGGCAGCCATCCAGTTGAACAGTGCGGTTCGGGCACTACCGAGGTGGAGGTAGCCCGTAGGGGCAGGGGCGAATCGGACGCGGATCGGTTGGGACACGCACCGAGGCTACCGAACGCTCAGCAGCCTCTCAGGACGGGTAGATGTGCCCTCTGCGGATCGACCTCGGTGCGGGCATACGATGGATGCGCACCGTGTTTCCCGAGGAGAGATCAAATTCCTCGACGAACTCCCCTACCCCGCACCGCGAGCACCACAGATGGCAGACGACACCACACCCGAACCCGATCAGGCGGACGGCCCCGGCGACCAGCCCGAGGTAGAGCACCCCGAAGGTTCGGGTGAACCGGGCAGTGCGGAGGCCGCCATAGCTGCCAGCCGCTTCGGCAACCGTGAACGGGTGGTCGCCGGCGCCGCTGTGTTGGCGCTGTTGGCGGGCCTGGGTTGGCTCGTCCTCGGCGGTTCCGAGGAGCCGACACCGACCACCACGACCACCGCGGTCAGCACCACGACCGAGAAGACCACCACCACCGAGGCGGAGACACGGCCGGCTCTCGTCAGCCAGGTGGCGACGGCCAAGCCGGAGCTCGCCGAGGTGGTCGTCTGGGAAGCACCGCCACCGGAGTGGGACACGATGACCCCGGTGGTCAAGTGGGAGGCCCCGGAGATACCCGCTTCGAGCGAGGAGTTCTCCGACCGGCCGGACCTGCCACGGGTGGACTATCCGCTGCAGGGCCGCTACCGGACCGCTGCGGGGTGGACCTTCACCAACCCAACGCCGTTCGGCGACTCCTTCACCGCACTGGTAACCGAACAGCGGGGCAACTGGGCCGAGGTGATGCTCCCGGTTCGACCCAACGGCACCCGCGGCTATCTCGACCTCTCGCAGGTCGATCTCTCGGAGCACGAGTACCGGGTGGAGTTGACCCTTTCCGACCGCCACCTCGTGGTCTACAAGGGCACCGAGGTGGTCACCGACACCAAGGTGGTGGTCGGCAAGGATTCCACGCGCACCCCGACCGGCCGCTTCTACATCACCGACAAGACCGACGACGTGCCGAGTTCCTTCTACGGCCCGCACATCCTGCCCCTGAACGGCTACAGCGAGCAGCTGGACACCTTCGACGGCGGGGTACCGGTGATCGCACTGCACGGGACCTCGCGCCCGGACCTGCTCGGCGAGGCGGCTTCCAACGGGTGCGTCCGGCTGCCCAACGAGGTCATCGAACAGCTGAACACCGAGTTGCCCCTGGGCACCCAGGTCGAGATCTACGCCTGATCAGCGGCATCCCTGACCATCTGCGCCGTTCGGCGCCCACCCGCTTCCCGGTGGGTCAGACGGTCAGGTCCAGGCAGCTGCGCCAGTCGGCCTCATAGGCGACCTTGATCTCAGCTGGGGTACCCCGCAACACGTCTTCGGGCACGGCGTCCGCGACCCGGCGCCGTTCGGTGTAGTGGTGCGGGGTGTGGATCTCCTCGAACCACTGACGTCGCAGATCCACGAGTTCCTGCTCGACGTTCGCGTCCAGGTAGCCCCACACGACCAGCCCGATCTCCACGTCCGCGCTGATCGGAGCCCGTCCGAACAGACCCGAGCGCTTCATCGCCACCGCCGCAGCACCGGAGAGCACGTCGGCTGTGTGCTCGCCGTCGTGCAGCTGCAGGGAGTCGGAAAAGCGTGCCGCAAGGGTGAGCGCGTAGCCGGCATCGGGACCGGGGATACCGAGGCGGTCACCATCGGGTTGGCGGCCCACCAACTCTCCCGGCCGATCGGCACGCCATGACCCCGCGCGGCGCGGCGGCGAACCGTAGGAGCGGACCTTCGTGGCTGGTTTCAGTGGGACGTACTCGGGTGCACCCATCGACGCTCAACCTACCCGGGAGAGCTGGTCGTGCAGGAGTCCGTAGGTGATCCCGTCGACGAGGGCCTCCCAGGATGCCTCGATCACGTTCGGTGACACCCCGATGGTGGTCCAGGTGTGCGATCCGTTGGAGTGCTCAGCCAGCACCCTCACCACCGCCGCGGTGTCGGCGGCTCCGGGACCGGTGGGTCCGTCCAGCACCCGCACCCTGAAGTCGGTCAGGTGTATGCGCTCCAGCGCGGGCCAGCGGCCGTTGAGCGCGTTGCGCAGGGCTTCGTCCAGCGCGTTGACGGGTCCGTTGCCCTCGCCGACCGCCGCTATGCGGTCCTCGCCCACCCATACCTTGATCGTCGCCTCGGTCGAGAGGTCCACTCCCGCGGTGGGCGACACCTCCCCCTCGCGGTGATAGCTCGACACGCGGTAGGCCTCGAGCGAGAAGTACTCCTGTTCCCACCCGGTCGAGCGGCGCATGAGCAGCTCCAGTGAGGCGTCCGCCGCCTCGAACACATATCCCCTGGCCTCGAGATCTGCGACCTTCTCGGAGAGCTGGGCGGCCGCACGGTCGTCCAACTCGACGCCGAACTCCTTGGCCTTCATTCCCATGCCGGCACGGCCACCCAGGTCCGAGACCAGTACTCGGGTGTGGTTGCCCACCACGGCGGGATCCACGTGCTCGTAGGTGGCTCCACCCGAACGTGCCAGCGCCGAGGTGTGCAGGCCTCCCTTGTGGGCGAACGCCGAGGTTCCCACGTAGGGGTCCGCCGGGTGCGGCGGCAGGTTCACCAGTTCTGCGACGTGGCGGCTCACGGCGGTGAGACGATGCATGCGATCCTCGGGAACCGTCCTCACCCCCATCTTGAGGGTGAGGTCCGGGATGACGGTCATCAGGTTCGCATTGCCGGTGCGCTCGCCGTAGCCGTTGACCGTCCCCTGCACGTGAGAGGCACCACCCACGACGGCCGCAACGGTGTTGGCCACCGCACAGCCGGTGTCGTTCTGGGTGTGGATACCGATTCGCAGGCCGTCGAAGTACGAAACGACCTCCGAGGTGATTCGCTGTATCTCGTGGGGCAGCCCGCCGCCGTTGGTGTCGCAGAGCACGAGGGTCTCGGCCCCACCCATGGCTGCGGCCTCGAGCACCGAGAGCGAGAAGGCGGGGTCGGACTTGTAGCCGTCGAAGAAGTGCTCGGCGTCGAACAGCACCCGCAGGCCGGCCGAGCGCAGGTGGGCGACGGACTCGCCCACCATCGCCACGCCCTCCTCGAGGGTGGTTCGCAGCGCTTCGCGCACATGGAACTCCGAGCTCTTGCCCACGATGCACACCGTCGATGTGCCGGCCCCGATCAGCGCGCGCAACGTGGGGTCGTCGTCCACCCTTCCCTTCGGTCTACGTGTGGATCCGAATGCCACGAGGGTGGAGGTGGACAACTCGAGTTCACCCGCAGCGGCCCGCCGGAAGAACTCGGCGTCCTTCGGGTTGGCCTGGGGGTATCCACCCTCGATCCAGTCGACACCCAACCAGTCGAGTTGTTCCGCCACGCGCAGTTTGTCCTCGACGGTGAGGGAGATGCCCTCGAACTGCGAGCCGTCGCGCAGGGTGGTGTCGAACACCTCCACCGAATCGGGTACGCCCGGAGCCGCGCCCACGTCGGGAAGTCCGGAGTCGCTCATGACCTCGGTCCTCGGCTCATGAGACGAGCTCCACCCAGTCCTTGTACTTGGGCAGTTCCCCGCGGACACACTTCGCGTAGTCGGCTGCGATGAGCGAGGTCATCTCGCCCGGGCACGGCAGTTCGCGGTCGTCCACCGAGTTCACGGCGCTCACCTCGGCCGCGGTGCCACACACGAACATCTCGTCCGCGACGTACACATCGGATCGGGCGAGATCCCCCACGACCACCTCGATGCCGTGGTCCTCGGCAATGGCGGTGACCGTGCTCTGGGTTATGCCCTCGAGGGCCCCCGCGGAGACCGGTGGGGTGGTCAGCCTGCCCCGGCGGCCCACGAAGATGTTCTCACCCGTGCATTCAGAGACCAGGCCCGCCTGGTTCAACATGATCGCCTCGTCGTAGCCGGCCTTGAGAGCCTCCACCTTGGCCAGCGATGAGTTCACGTAGTTGCCGGTCGTCTTGGCAGACGGTGGCATCGCGTTGTGGTCGTGGCGCTTCCAGGAACTCGTCTTCATCCGCACACCCTTGGTCACCGCGTCGTCGCCGAGGTAGGCACCCCACGGCCAGCAGGCGATCGAGACGTCGACCGAACACGGCAGCGTGTTGAGGCCCATCTCTCCGTATCCGAAGTAGGCGATGGGCCGTATGTAGCAACTCGGGAGGCCCGAATCCGCAACCACTTCCTTGGTGGCCTCCACCAGCTCCTCCACCGAGTACGGCAGATCCATCATCATGATCTTGGCCGAGGCGTGCAGGCGTTCCATGTGTTCGGTGAGACGGAACACTCCCGGGCCATCGGAGGTCTCATAGGCACGGATGCCCTCGAACACTCCGGTGCCGTAGTGCAGCGTGTGTGTGAGCACGTGGGTGGTCGCCTGCTCCCACGGCACCATCTCGCCGTTCATCCAGATGTGTTCGGTCGGTGTGATCGGCATGGATCCCCCTGTGTGGTCCTGTGCGGTCTTCGTTCTCGGGTGTTCAGTTGCCCATCGCGTCGGCGACGGTGTTTGCGATCGTGGAGCCGATCTCCTCGGTGGAACCGGAGTAGCGCTGTGGATCATCACATGCGGCCGCCACGGCCGCTGCTGCTTCGGTCTCGCCGAGGTGTTCGAGCATCAGCCCGAGCGACACGATGGCGGCCACCGGGTTCGCCTTGCCCGCACCGACGATGTCGGGAGCGGTGCCGTGCACCGGTTCGAACATCGAGGGTCCGGTGCGGGCCGGGTTCAGGTTCGCTGACGCTGCGAAACCGACACCTCCGGCCACGGCGCCGCCGAGGTCGGTGAGGATGTCGCCGAAGAGGTTGTCGGTCACGATCACGTCGTAGCGCTCCGGGCGTTCCACGAAGTGGATGCATGCCGCATCGATGTGGTCATAGGCCGTGCTCACCTGCGGGTACTCGTCGGCCACTTCGTCGAAGGTTCGTTGCCACAGGTCGCCCGCGAACGAGAGCACGTTCTTCTTGTGCACGAGATGTAGCTGCTTGCGCTCGGTGTTGGCTGCCCGTTCGAACGCGAACCGCACACACCGCTCCACGCCCATTCGGGTGTTGACCGAGCCCTGCGTGGCGATCTCGTGCGGAGTGCCCTTGCGCAGGAACCCACCTTCGCCTGCGTAGGTGCCCTCGGTGTTCTCACGGATCACCTCGAAGTCGACCTGGTCGGTGAGGTGGAAGGGACGCAGATTGATGTACTGGTCCAACTCGAAGCGCATCCGCAGCAGGATTCCGCGCTCGACCAGGCCGGGAGGGGCGGCCACCCCGGGCGCCGGGTCACCCACAGCGCCCAGAAGGATGGCGTCGAGGTTCCGCCACTGCTCCATCACCTCGTCGGGCAGCACCGTGCCGTCCTCGAGGTAGCGGTGTGCACCGAGGTCGTAGTGGGTGAGCTCGTGGGGAACCCCCGTGGCGGTGAGCACCCTCAGCGCCTGTTCGGTGACCTCCGGGCCGATTCCGTCGCCGCCGACGACTGCGATCCTGTGTGTCATCTGGTGATCCTGACCTGTCCTGTCGAAGTTGATGTGGGTGTTCGGGCCGGCGATCCTCGGGCCTGGGTCCCGGGCAGTGCGGGCAGTGCGGGCAAAAGAAAACCGCCCCGAGGGACGGTCAGGAGCGCACACCGGAATCGATGTGCGCTAGGGAATCTCTACTACCCGGACGGCGGACGCGAACTCCATGGTTGGAGTGTACGTCCTCGGTGCACCGCAGCGGAACCCGATTCGGCCGCCACCCACCAGTCCTTGCGAGCCCAGCGCTCCACACATAGGGTGCGGACGCACCTCGTCGGGGGAAGCCGGTCTGAGTCCGGCACTGTCCCGCAACCGTAGGTGGAGCATCCCCGAGGGGGTGTTCCACGAGTCGGAGTACCCGCCGAGGGGCTGATTGCTCAGTTGTTTCATCCGTCGTGGACTGCGGATCGTGGGCTCGAACTGGAAGCTCCCGGTGACGGGGTGCCTTCGGGGAGGGATGCGGCCGCGGCTGCGCCAACCGAAAGGCACCAGACATGTCCCCTTCCTCCACCGCCCGGCGGTTCGCCGTTGCAGCGACCGTCGCAGTCGTGGGTGTCGCCACCGCCTGCACTCCCGCACCCACCCCGGTTCCCACCTACACCGACGGAGCCTGCCCCGGTGCCGAGGGCGTGACCGTGGTGGTCGACTTCACCGAGGACCTCTCCGACGAGGTCATCGTGAGATGTGCGCTCGGCGCGCAGGCCACAGGAATCGCGGCGCTCGGCAACATCGGCCTGGCCGTCAACTCCAACGCAGCCGGCGCGGTGTCGGGCAGCGTCTGCACCCTGGACGGGCTACCCGTCGAGGGCTACCCGTACTGCTGGAGCACCGGCGGGTTCTGGGGCTACTGGGCAGCAGCCGATCAGTCGGCCGAGTGGGGCTTCTCCACCATCGGCGCCGGCTCCGGTCCGCTCACCGAGGGTTCGGTCATCGGGTTCGCATGGGCCCAGGGCTTCGAGGGAGACGCCCCCAGGGTCGCTCCCGACGGCACCCCGACCGCCTGACACCTCACCGCCACACACCAGAGTCACTTCCCCGCCCTGCAACCCCGTTCTGTGTCTCCTCGCTAGCTCCCTGAGCGCGTCTCGCTACACAGAACGAGGGTTGGTGGTGGTGGGGGGGGGTGGTCAGGATGCGGAGGTGAACCGCACCGGCGCGTCGAACGCGGCGCGCCGGTGCGCCCGTCGCAGCACCTCCAGCACCGCGGGGCCCAGCACGACTATCGCCACCACGTTGGTGATCGCCCTGCCCGTGTCCCACCCCAGGGTCGAACTGGCCACGCTGAACAGGAAGAAGCGGTGGAGGTTCTCCAGCACTGCGGCCCCGGGCACGAAGCTCAACTGCGTGTCGGCACCTATGGCCCACGGCCAGAACCACAGGTTGAGCAGGAACCCGTACGCGTAGGCGCAGAAGGCGCCATAGGACGCGAGCAACGCGGTCTCGGCGCGGCCCCGCAACCGATGGGGTCCGTCGCGCAGGGGCAACAGGCCGGCGCCGAGGCCGGCCCAGCCGGCCGCGAGCATCTGGAACGGCAGCCACGGGCCCACTCCCCCGGTGAGCAGTCCCGAGGCGAACATGGTGGTCACCCCGAGCACGAAACCGAACCCCGCTCCGTACACGCGACCGGCCAGCACCAGAATGAAGAACACCGTCTCGATTCCTGCGATACCCGCCCCGACGGGTCGCAGGGCGGCGCCGACAGCGGTGAGCACCCCGAGCATCGCCATGGCCTTGGTGTCGATCCCGCCACGCGCCATCTCGGCCAGCACGACCGCGATCACCACCGGCAGGATCGCCACGAACAGCAATGGCGAGTCACTGCGGGCTCCACCCTCGGCAGGGCTGAGCACCAGCGGCCAGAGGAACATCGTCAGTCCCAACACACCGGCGAGCACCAGTGCGACCGCACCGACCGGACCCGGGTCGAGCACCGACGAGCGTCTCCGGCGCGTTGGTGTACTCACCGCCGCCCACCTCGACCCAACGCCTCGGCAACCTGCGAGACGGTCAGCCACGGCTGGGGGTACATCACCTTCGCCACCTGTGGGGCGAAGGCAGCCGAGGCTGCGATGACCTCGCCGGCCGGCCCGCAAGCGATCACCTCGCCCTCTGCCATCAACACCACGTCGTGTGCCCATTGCGCCACGAACTCGACATCATGTGTCGCCACCAGCACCACCCGACCCCGGCCTGCAAGGTCGGTGAGGGTCGCACCGAGGCGCTCCTTCGCAAGGTGGTCGAGGCCCCTGGTCGGCTCATCGAGCAACACGACCGCCGGATCGGGTGCGAGCTGCACCGCCACGGCGAGCGCGAGCCTCTGCCCCTCTGACAGGTCCCTGGGGTTGGACTCAGGGGGAACCGGTCCCACGAGGTGCTCCAGCCAGGCCGCTGTCGTACCCGGATCCGCCCCGGACTCGCTGTCCGCGCGGCGGCACTCCGCGCCGACCGAGGTGAGGTAGAGCAGGTCGGTCGGGCTCTGGGGCACCAGCGTCACCAGCCGTCTCGCATCGCCCGGGGAGAGACCGCCCGGATCGACCCCGCCGAGGGCGACCGACCCGGCCCGACGGCTTCCCGAACCCTGCAGTGCCCACAACAGCGACGACTTGCCCGATCCGTTGCGCCCCATCAGGGCATGGACCCGCCCCGGCGCGAGGCACAGGTCCACGTCGCTCACGGCGACAACCTCTCCGCGGACTCCGTGGGTGACCACGATCCCCGAAGCCTCCAGGTTCACTGCCGGACGGTTCACGCCCGGACCGTCAACTCCCGAACCGTTCGTTCCCGGCGTGTCGACTCCCGTGCCGGCTCCGGTGAAGGTCTCCGGGGCCGGAGCGGTCGGACCGCCGGGCGCGACGCCGGCCAGCCGCTCGCGCAGGTCCCCCGCGGCCCGCCTCGCCTCGCGCACCGACAGCACCGGCTCGGCCCATCCGGCCACCCGACCGAGCTGCATCACCGGAGGTGCCAGTTCACTGTGTGCCAGACGCTCCGCCACCCCACCTGCGCGCACGGTGCGCACGCCACCCGCTGGCAGCGGCCCGACCGGTTCGATGGTCACTGCCATGTCCGCGTACTGCACCACCCGCTCGAGGCGGTGCTCGGCCATCACCACGGTCATGCCGAGGTCGTGCACGAGGCGCGTGACCGCGGCCAGCACCTCCTCGGCTGCGGTCGGGTCGAGCGCCGATGTCGGCTCGTCCAGAACCAGGATCCGGGGCTGCGCGGTGAGTGCCGCGCCGATCGCAACCCGCTGTTGCTGGCCACCCGAGAGATCTGCGAGTGCCCGCGAGCGCAACTCGGCCAGCCCGAGCAGGTCGAGCATCTCCTCGACCCGCTTGCGCATGGCATCCGCCGGCACCCCGAGTTGCTCCATCGAGTAGGCGAGCTCGTCCTCCACTACATCGGTGACGAATCCGGCCAGTGGGTCCTGGCCGACCACACCCACGACGTCGGCGAGGTCGCGCGGCTGGTGGTCCGAGGTGTGACGACCGCCGACGACAACCTCGCCGGCCAGGGTCCCCCCGGTGAAGTGCGGCACCAGTCCGTTGATGGCTCCGAGGAGCGTGGACTTGCCCGAGCCGGTGGATCCGACGACCACGCACAGCTCACCCTCGGGGATCTCGAGGTCGACACCGCTGAGCGTCGGTGTGTCACTCCCGTCATAGGTGATCGTGACGTCGCGGAAGGAGATCGCACCCACCCCTGGCCCCGTGCCCGATCCGTTCATGGGTGGGCCAACCGTCCGGCAGGCAGGGCGGTCTCGGGAAGCCTCGGGGCGAGAACCGCCGGGAGCGCGCCGAGGAGCACTGCGCACATCGCGATCGCCGGAGCGGTGGGCCAGCCGAGCTGTGATGGCGAGGGGTTGATCGCCGCCGGGTCGTTTCCGGCCAACCAGAACACCGCTCCCGCCACGAGGACCCCACAGGTCGCGACCGCCGTCTCCGGCCACGACCAGGGGTCCGGCCGGTAGCGGGTGATGTCGACGCGCCTCCCCGACAGCACGAGCCCAACTCCGGACAGGGCCAGCCCGGCCCCCAGCATCGGCGCTGCGAGCGCCCACCCCAGAGTGGCGTCGAGGCTCGCATAGGTGCCCACGCACAGGCAGCCCAGCCCGACGACCACCGACAGGGTGATCGCCCGATTGGTGGCCACCGAGACCGCACGCGCCCGACCGTGGCCCCGCGAGTCCATGGCGGCGGCCAGCATCAGCGAACGGTCGAGGGCATCGGTTGCGACGGGCACCACGATGTCGCGCAGCACGTGCGTGCGCCGACCCACGTCACCGCGGAGCCGTCGCGCCCGGTTGACGCGCTGGGCGCTCACGACCAGCTGTGGGGCGACCGAGAGCGCCACCGTGACCGCCACCGCCACCTCGTGGAGCGCTGGTGGCACCGAGGCCAGGAGGCGCTTCGGGTTGGCCAACACGTTCGCCGCTCCGATGCAGATGATCAGCGTGGCGAGCCGCAGGCCTTCCCGCACCGCTGACACAACGGCCTCTGCTGTGACCAAACCCCCGATCCTGATTCCTGCTGCGGCTTCGGGCAGCGGCAGCTCCGGCAGGGTGAACAGCTCGGTGGTGCCCGCGCCGGCGTCGAGGAGCACCCGGAACACCACCCGGACAGCGATGATGATCAGCGCCAGGTACAGGTAGTACTTGAACCCGCGCGCCCACGGTGCGGACCCCCGACGGGCGGCGACGACGAGCGCCACGACCGCGAGGATCAGTGCGAGGAGCACCAGGTTGGTCGTTCGGCTGGCCGCGGTTGCCATGCCGAGCGCCCAGATCCACCAGGCACCCGGATGCAACATGCGCGGAATCGAGCGGGCTGTCACCGTCGCACCCGTGATCCCACCGCTCAGCCCGTCGGGTCGATGCCGTCGCCGGACACGCCGTCGCCGGACACGCCCTCGATGCTCAGCGCGTCGGCCGACACCCTGAAGCGTCTGCGGTTCACGACCACTGCCCCGGCCGCCACCGCAGCCACAGTGCCGAGGGCCAGGGCCGTACCGAGCGGGCCACCGGGGCCGCTTCGACCACTGTCGGCCAGTGTGACCGTCGAGAGGGCTTCCTCACTGTCACCCTCGCTGTCACCGTCGTCCCCGTCGGGAGCGGTGCCATCGGAGCTGTGCTCACCGTCGGTCGGCTCGGTGGAGCTGGTGGTCGTATCCGCACCGGCGACCGCAGAGGTGCTCGGCGCGGTGGTGGTCTGGGATGTGACCGTGGGCGTTGTCGTCGTCGCGCCCGGTGCAGCGGGCTGCCCGCCCCCCGGGGCGACGCCGGTGCCGGGATCGACGCCGGGCCCCGCCGGCGCGGGCGCCGCCTGTCGTGGAGTGGTACCGGGCGCGACGCTCGAGCGCGGCACCGTGGCCCTCGGTGCGGCCGTGGTGGCCGTGGTGGCGGCGTCACAGTCCACACCGGTGCTTCCACCACCCGCCACCGGGGTGAACGTGGAGCTCCTCGGCGCAGCGGTGCCACCTGCACCTGAGCCGCGGACGAAGGACCAGCCCTCGACCGTGCCGGGCTGGGGATCACGGCCACTCATGCCCGCACTGCTGTAGCACCAGTCCTTGCCCCGGTCAGCGATCCAGTACGACCAGTAGGCGGTCGCAGGAGGCGGCATGATGCAGAGGTCCAGGGACTCGTCGGGCTGACCGTCGATCCGGCACAGGAAACTGGGCGAACGACTCGCCCCTTGCACGTCGAAATCAGCGCCGACGAGGGCGGCATAGCCGGTGCTCGGATCGCCCGGCGCACAGCCGACCTCGACGCCACCACCGAAGGCACCGAAGTCGACCACCACGGTCACGCCAGATGCCCCCGGACATGGTCCCGGAGCTGCTCCCGCCTGGGGAGCGGCGAAGAGAACTCCCAACGACCCCGCGAGCACTCCGGCGACTGCTATGACCGTCCGCATCAACCGGTCACCGAGAGCGCAGCACCTCCGGAGACCTGCGAGGTGGTCACCTGTTCGCCAGCCACCTGCGGGACGCCGCCCGCAGCGGTGGTCCCGCCTGGTGTGGTGTCGTCCGGTGTGGGCACCGCTGTCGTGGTCGTCGTGCCGGTCGGATCGGTCGAGGGTTCATCGACGATGTCGACGAACAACGCGGCTCCCAGACCCAACACCGCCTGGGAGGTGGCCCGGCGCCACTGGTCGCGTCCGGCATCGGCGATGCCCGACTCCAGCGCGGCGGCTCGCCCCGCAGGGTCATAGGCGACAGCACCTCGGTCGGCCTCGGCCGGCGTGCCCACGGATTCCGATCCCAGCTGCAGCTGACCGGTGATCCAGGCGGTGGCGGAATCAGCAGCCGCGGTACGGCCCACCGCCCGCAGGGTCTGGGCGATCAGCCCGGTGCTGTTGGCATTCGGGGCCTCGGTGTACTTGCCTCCGCCGAAGGAGCCATCGGGCTCCTGGCGTGCGACCAGCCATTCCACCGCGTCGGACACAACGGTCTCGAGCTGTTCGTCCCGGTCGAGACCGAGCAGCACCTGTACCGCCAGGGCCGTGGCGTCGGGATCGGCCTCGGAGTCATCGGTGCAGCCGGAAGCGTCGTCGTAGACCAGCCGGAACCCGCCACCGGGGCACTGCTGGGCCGCGAGGAACGACACGGCCTCCCGGGGCACACCGTCAGCGGTGTGTGCGAGGGCCATCATCGCCCACGACTGGGACAGGGCGAGGCTGTAGTCGGGCCCGTACGGGTTGCGGTCGGAGAACCGACCCGCCTGGTCGCCGGTGGGATTCATCAGCGAGCGCATCTCAGCTTCCAGGTCGACTCCGCCCACATCGTCGGTTTCGAGACCGGCGCCGATGGCCACCAGGTAGACCTTGGCGAGCGCTCCTGAGATTCGCACACCGGCGAATTCCGGACCCTGGTCATCCCAGGTGGAATAGGAGCCGAGATTGTCCAGGAGTTTCTGCGCCTGGGCCCGGGTAGCGGGTTCCGCACCACGACCGGTGGCGATCCGGGCGAGGGCGAAGTCACCCATGAGACCCCAGTCGGTCGTGCCCGGCATGAATCCCGGCAACTCACCGGAGTTGGCGGCCAGTTCCGCGTCCAGCCATGCCACGGCACCCTCGGCCGCCGCGCTGGAGTCGTCCGCACCAACGGCGGCGGGGCCGACGAGGAGAACTGCGAGCACGGCCACGAGGGACGCTCTCATCACCCGCCGCGGTGCAGACCGGCGGTTGGATCGGTGGTCGGTGGCTCTGGTCATGGTTCCTCCCGGTGTCGTGACCCGGGGGAACCGCAAGCCGGTTCCTGCGGGCTCCGACGTCCGCTTTCCGCGGCGGACGGTCTCGAAGCATCTGTCACCCGTGTCGGTGCTCCGGCTCGCACGACTGATCAGGGTGACCACCTGGGTGGCCGTCGTGCCTACGGTTGCGGGACAGCGTCGGATTCCGACCGACTTCCCCAACAAGGGAGATGCAAGTTCTGAATGTGTCAGTTGCCCGCCGTTGCGGACCTGCCCATCTGAGCACCCTTGCGCATGACTCGCAAGCTCCAGTGGGTATGGTGACTCGCCATGGCTGACGAGCACGTCCTCTCACAGGCCGCGTACGACCGACTCGTCGCGGAACTCGAAGAACTCCGGACCAAGGGCCGTATCGAGCTCGCGGACCGCATCGAACGCGCCCGCGAGCACGGCGACCTCAAGGAGAACGCGGAGTACCACGCGGCCAAGGACGACAAGGCGAAGATGGAGACCCGGATCGCCCACATCGCCGACAAGATCGACAAGGCCGTGATAGTCGAGGCCGAGGGCTCCGACCAGGTGATGGTCGGAAGCGTCGTGACGATCCGCTACGAGGGCGACGACCCCGACGAGACCGAGAAGTACCTGGTCGGCTCGATCGAGGAACGCCACGACGACCTGCACGTGGTGTCTCCGACCTCTCCGATGGGCGAGGCCCTCCTGGGCCACGCCGCCGGCGACACGGTCACCTACGACGCCCCCGCCGGCCCTCTGAGCATCGAGGTGGTCGAGGTCTCCTGAGAGCCACCCCGGGATCTCCCGGCGAACCCCATTGTGACATTCGCCACAGCTGGTTCGTCGTGATCGCCTAGTGTGGTGACCGGTCGCACACGGGACCACGACGAGGAGAGACACATGCTCAAGGGTTTCAAGGAGTTCCTGACCAGGGGCAACGCGGTCGACCTGGCGGTCGGCGTCGTGATCGGTGCTGCGTTCGGCACGGTCATCACTGCGATCGTGGACGGTCTGATCGATCCGATCGTCGGAGCCATCCTGCCCGGCGATGTCGACAACCTCAGTCTGAAGGTGTTCGAGATCGGCGGTGCGGAGATCGCCTGGGGCCTGATCCTCTCAGCGCTCATCACATTCGTGGCGACCGCGTTCGCCATCTACTTCTTCGTCGTGATGCCGATGAATGCATGGGCCGCACGCCGCAAGGACGATGCCGACGAGGAGCCCACCAACGAGGAGAAGATCGTCACCCTCCTCGAACAGATCGCCTCCAAGTAGCTCGTCCGGGTCGGTCCGGACCCGCACTCATGTGCTCGGCGCGGCGGTGAGCACCACCGGTACGCCCAGACGGTCCGCCAGCATCCCCGCCCGATCGTTCGCACTGAACAACTCGAGATCGAGGTCACGTTCGGTGGCCGGGTGCAACTGGAGTTCCAGCACGTCACCCGTTCCGGAATCCCCTGACCTCTGCGGGTCCCCGGGCCGTCCGACCAGCGAGACGCTGCTGACCCCTCCGTCGTGGTTCCGGTCCAACGCGATCGCCACCCTCAGCAGCGCAGCCATCGAACGGACCCGCTCGCGGTCTTCCTCGCCCAGCGCGGCGAACTCCGGGTGCTTCGACTCCGACGGCTGACTCTTGCGGTGGTAGCGGGCGGTCTGCGCGATCAGCTCCTTTTCGTTGTCGGTGAAACCCGTGAGGTGCTCCGAGTTGCGGATCACGTAGTAGCTGTGCTTGTGGTGTGCGCTGTGCGAGATGAACAGGCCCGTGTTGGCGAGCAGCGCAGCGGCCTCGAGCAGCTCCCTGTCCGCATTGCCCAGGCCGAGCCGAGCGCCGAGCAGATCGAACAGCTCCAGGGCATGGCGTGCGACCCTCAGAGCGTGACGCGGATCCTCGTCGCAGACCTCGAGCAGGTGCATGACCGATGCGCGACGGAGATCTGACAGATGCCGCATTGCGGTCGACGAACGCCGGCGGGCGAAGGCGTCGAGAAGCACGCCCTCGCGCAGCGCGTAGTCCGAGAACGTGAGCGACTCCACACCGAAGGCCTCACAGACCCCCTCGAGCACCAGCGCTCCGCCCAGCAGGATGTCCGAACGGGAGCGATCGATGCCCGGCAACTCGGAGCGCTCTTCGACCGTGCGCGCCTCGATGAGGTCCGAGACCACCTTCTTCAGCGCCTTGCGGGTGAGAACCTGACCGGTCATCTCGGACGGAGCGCTGTCCCCCTTGCGGGCGATCGACATCCTGAAGAGGGTCTCGGCGGTACCCGAACACGCCACCGCCACCTCGTGGACGAACGGCTCCGCCTCGTGGGCGGCGGCTGCGAGCCGCGCCCGGATGAAGTTCCGGCACCGCTGGACGTCCTGGTCTCCGACCCGCGCCTCGGCGAAGAATGCCCGGGTCATGCGGATCGAACCGAGCTTGTGGGATCGGGCGAAGAGGACCTCGGTTCCGAGTCCGATCAGCACCTCGGTACTTCCGCCGCCCACGTCGACCAACAACAGCGGCCGGTCGTAGAGCGGCAGGGCCTGGAGCACCCCGAGCTGGATCAGTCGAGCCTCCTCGATGCCCGAGATCACGTTGACGGTCACGCCCGCCTCCTCGAGCGCCCGTCGCGTGAACTCCGCTGCGTTGGTGGCCTCGCGAACCGCAGAGGTGGCAACCGCGAACACTTCGGCGTCGAGCCCGTTGGCGATGTCGGCACACCGTCCCAGCGCAGCGACGCCGCGGTCCATCGCATCGGAGGAGAGCTCCTTCATGTCGCCGACCCCGGAGCCCAGGCGGACCACCTCCTTGTGCTTCGTGAGCACCTCGAACCGTCCCGATGGGGCCGAACGAGCAACCACCATGTGGACCGAGTTCGTGCCGACGTCGATCGCGGCCACCACCTCGGGCATGTCGGAACTGACTCCCGATTCGCGGTCGGGTCGCTCCGGCAGCTTCCCGGTCGACTTCGATCTGGTGGGTCCGGCCGAGCCGCTGGGGTGCACCACCTAACCCTAGGAGTGGCCGGGCGGACCGACACGAATTGGCCGATGTGGAACCCTGGTCCTCCCGGCGTGGCAGCATCTGCTGGATGCCTCCACCGTCGCCCTCCTCACGCCCGCCCGGCTGGGACGACGACTGGGAACGTTCGTGGGAGGCGTCGGTCGCCGGATCCCAGGAGGATCTCCACCCGGTGCGTGTCGTACGGATCGACAAGGGGGGAATCTCGGTCTCGGAGACCGCTGGGAGCGACCGCCTGGTGGTGGCGGCCAAAGCGGTCCGTCGCGTGGTCGTGGGCGACGTGTGCGGCCTCGATGCCGAAGCGGGCCGCATCGAGTCGATCCTTCCGCGGCGCACCGTGTTCGAGCGGCGTGCACCCGGTGCCGAGCGCGACACGGTGGCGGTTTCCGCGAAGGCGATCGCGGCCAACATGGACGTGGTGCTGGTGTTGCAGGGCCTGGACTCCGGCGTGAACAGTTCGCGGCTGGCGCGTGAGATGGTCCTGGCCTGGGAGAGCAGGGCCCAGCCTGTCGTGGTGCTCACCAAGACCGATCTCTGCACCCCCGAGGAGATCACACCCCAACGCGACCTCGCCTCGCGGTTCGCGCCGGGTGTGCCGGTCGTTTGCGTGTCGTCGACCGGCTCGAGCGACAGCGGAACCCGGGAACTCGAGCCATACCTACCGACCGGCACGGTCGCCGCGCTCCTCGGCGCCTCCGGCACCGGCAAGTCCACGCTCGCCAACGCACTGGCCGGTCGGCCGGTCCAACTGACCGGCGAGGTCCGAGAAGGTGACCAACGGGGTCGACACACGACCACTTCCGGTCAGATGCTCCCGCTCACACGGGACCGCTGGTTGATCGACACCCCGGGTATCCGGGGGGTGGGGCTGTGGCACGCCGATGAGGGGCTGGAGGCAGCCTTTGCAGATCTGGCTCCGTTCGCAGCGCAGTGCCGGTTCGCCGACTGCACCCACAACGCCGAGCCCGGCTGCGGAATCCTCGCAGCGGTGAGCGACGGCGCACTCCCACAGGACCGCCTGGACATCTGGCACGAGCTGCTCGGCGAGGTCGAACAGCTCGAGGCCCAGTCCACCGAGCTGGAGCGCGAGGCACGCCGGGAGGCCAACCAGAGATCCCGACGTCGAGCCGCCGGGCGTCGGTCCCGTTGATCGCGCAGGGCGAACGCGGCTCCGACTAACCCGGGAAGACCGTCACCGCGCCGCTGACGAGGACCGCCACCCGTTCTGCTGGCGCCGGAAGCTCCTCACGGGTTGTGCGGCAGAGCAGCTCGGTGCCGTTCGCCTCGGTGTGCAGACGCACCAGGGCGTCGTGTCCGAAGTAGGTGACCGACTCGACAACCGCTGCGACCGTGCCCGCTCCGGCGACCGCGACCATCTCGATCTGTTCGGGCCGAAGCAGCACCGTGACCTCAGCACCCGTGGTGAACGCTGCACCCGGGTGGTGGGCGGTGTGGAGGCGTCCCAGTTCGGTGTCGATCTCGGCGCCGGGCGCTCCGTTCGACCCGCCAGGGGTGCCGATTCCCAGCACCCTGCCGGGCAGGCTCACGGATTCGCCGACGAACCGCCCCACCTCGAGGTCCACCGGGTGCCGGTAGAGGGTTGCCGGATCGGCTACCTGTGCGATCCTGCCGCCGCGCAGGACCGCCACCCTCGACGCGAAGGAGAGCGCCTCCTCCTGGTCGTGGGTCACGAGCACGGCGGTGGCCCCCGCCGAACGCAGCACGTCGCGGACCTCCTCGCGCACCTGTGCACGCAACGCTGCATCCAACGCCGAGAACGGCTCGTCCAACAGCACCACCGAGGGCCGCGCAGCCAGCGCCCGGGCGAGAGCGATCCTCTGTTGTTGCCCGCCGGAGAGGTCGCGCGGACGACGCTTCTCGAAGCCGGGCAGACCGACCAGTTCGAGGCACTCCGCTACCCGGGTCGCTCGCTCGGTCCGGTTGCGGGTACCCAGGCCGAACGCCACGTTCGCTCCCACATCCAGGTGTGGGAACAAGGCGCCCTCCTGGGGAACGAGTCCGACGTTCCGATCCTCCGGCGCGACCCAGGTTCCGCCTCCGGCCACCTGTCTGCCGCCCAGTCGGATCACGCCGCGCGCCGGTCGCAGGAACCCTGCTACGGAACGCAACAAGGTCGTCTTGCCACAGCCCGAAGGACCCAGGAGCCCGAGCACCTCTCCGTGGTGCACCTCGAGGTCGACCCCTGCCAACACAGCGCCGTCGCCGTAGTCGACCTCGAGCCCCGACACCTCCACCGCCGGCTGACCCGCACCGGTGGCGCTCACCGATATCCGCCGGTGGTACGGGTGAGGATCCAGGTCGGAACCGATGACAACAACATGAGGGCCAGGGCGGCCGGTGCCGCCGCCGCGTAGCGGCCAACCGTGGTCTCGGACCAGAGGTTCATCGCGAGAGTCTCCATGCCCGTCGGATGCAACAACAACGTGGCCGGGAGTTCCTTGACTATCGCGAGCATCACCAGTGCGGTGCCTGCGCCGATCCCCGGTGCGGCAAGCGGCAGGGTCACATGGAACAGCACTCCCCAACGTCCCTTGCCGAGCGAGTGGCCGACCTCCTCGAGTTGCACCGGCGACTGCAGCACCGAGGAACGAACCGATCCCACCGCCAACGGCAGGAACAGCACCGCGTACGCGAGTGTGAGCATCGGGGTCGACTGGTAGAGGGGTCGCAGCACGGTGACACCGACGAAGACCAGGCTGAGCGCCACCACGATTCCCGGTAGCCCGTGAGCGACGTACACGGATCGTTCGAGCGCGGTGACCGCAGCGCCCCGGTGGCGGGCGGAGAGAATGCCGAGCGGTACCGCCAACGCCATGGTCACCACGGCACCGAGAACCGCCACCGCGACCGTCGATCCGAGCGCGGAACCGAACTCGTCCCAGGCGATGCCGGCGGAGACTCCACGCGTGAACCAGACCAGCACGCTCACCACGGGGAACGCGAGCCCCGCACCGACCAGCAGTGCCACCGAACCGAGGGCGGGCCACTTCCACCTGCCGAGCGCCAGTTGCTGTTGGGCACGCGCAACTCCTGCACCCACACGGTTCTGTTCCCCGCGGCCCCTGGCGAAGGTCTCCCCCGCCACCAGAGCGAGTGCCACCAACACGAGGATGCACGCGAGCACCGCCGCTCGCGAGGGGTCGAATCCAGCGCGGAAGGCTCCGTAGATCACCCAGGTGAACGCCTCGTAGCGCATCGTTCCGACAGCGCCGAAGTCCGACAGGACATACAGGGCCACCAACAGGGCCCCCGCAGTAGCCGGCGTGCGGATCTGGGGCAGGGTCACGCTCAGCAACACGCGCCCCGGCGAGCGGCCGAGGGAGCGGGCCACCTCCTCCTGGGCCGGATCCAACCTCCTCAGCGAGGCGGCCACCGGCAGGAACACGAACGGGTAGGACACCGTGGTGAGCACGAGCATCGCTCCCCAGAATCCAGCCAGGGAGGGACGCCATGAGATCCAGGCGAATGCCGCAACGAACGATGGAACCGCCAGCGGCATGGCCAGGACCACCGACAGCACCCGCCTGAACGGCAGATCGCTGCGGACCACGAGTACTGCCGCGCCGACTCCCAGAACGGCGCAGGCAGCGGTCACCGATGCCACCAGCGCCAGGCTGCGGCCGAGGAGCGCTGCGGTCGATCCGGACCACACCTCGGCCCAGAGACTCTCCCAACCCTCCGCGAGTGCCTCGCGCAGCAGGTACCACAGCGGAAGCACCGCAACGGCGCCGGCTGCCAGACCGGGCAGCACCAACATGAGCGGCGGCCTCTGCCGGCGAGGAACCGCTCGTGGAACTGCCGCCGCGGTCACTGGGTCAGCAAGCCGGTTTCGGCCAACAGCTCCTGGGTCTGCTCGAGGCTGTCGAGATCGGACAGGTCGACCTCTGGCGGCTCGAGGGTGTCCAACTGGGGCAGCCCAGCGGCCGCGTCCACGCCGAGTGCCAGCGGGTACTCGAAGGTCTCCTCGGCGAAGAACTCCTGGCCTGCGGGACCCACGAGATACTCGACGAACTCCAGTGCCCCCTCCTGGTTGGGCGCTCCCACTAGGACGCCCGCGCCCGCCACGTTCACCAGGCCACCCGGATCGCCTCCATCGAGGTAGACGTTCTCGGCGGTGACGGCCTCTTCACCCAGCTCGGCGATCAGTTCGTACAGGTAGTAGTGGTTCACGAGTCCCACCGCGATCTCGCCACGGTCCACCGCATCGCGAACTGCGGTGTTGTTCTCGTAGGCCTCGGGGTTCTGGTTCGCAAATGCCTCGAGCCACTCGCGTGCCCCGTCCTCGCCGCGCAGGACACGCAGTCCGGTCACGAACGCCTGGAACGAGGCGTTCGAGGGAGCGAAGCCGATCTTGCCCTCGTACTCGGGGTCGAGCAGGTCGTCGATGGAGCCGGGAGGATCGTCGACGAGCTCCGGGTTGATGATCAGCACCCGGGCCCGACCGCTGGTGCCGACCCAGGTGCCGTCCGCGGCGCGGTAGGCCTCGGGAACGCGGTCGAGAATCTCATCGGGGAGCACCTCGAACAGGCCCGCCTTCGACACGGCGCCCAGGGCACCTGCGTCCTGGGACAGGAACACGTCGGCCGGCGAGGCATCGCCCTCGATGAGGATCTGGGCTGCCAGTTCGGCGCTCCCGCCCTCACGGATCTCGACGTCGATCCCGGTCTCCTCGGTGAACTGGTCGATCAGCGGCCCGACGAGGTTGGTGTTGCGCCCGGTGTAGAGCGTGATCGGCGCGGCCCCGGCAGCGGAGTCGGCTTCCTCCCCGCCGCTGTCAGCACTGCTGTCAGCGCTGCTGCAGGCAGCTGCGAGGAGCGCCACTGCGGCGAGCAGGCCCAGCGCAAGGTGGCGGACCCCTTGCCTGCTGTGGGGTCCATTGGCGAAGCCGTCAGATATCACGCTGGTCCTTTCGACCTCTAGTGATCCGTTCCACATAAGTGATGTTAGGTGAACCTATCTCACGGGATCATCACCGGACCAGCCACGGCACCACCGCCGGACCAGCACGCATCGCCGGACCCAGCAAGGTCAGACCACGTTCTGGCCAGCCGTGGAGATTGCCAGCGCCGCTTCGCTCACCGCATCACCGAGGCGCTCACCCGGGTTGGAGCCCATCCGGTCGGTCGGCCCCGAGACCGAGACGGCCGCCAGGATCTCGCCGTGGTCGCCGACCACAGGTGCCGACACGCTCGCCACACCCGCTTCGCGTTCACCCACCGACTCGACCCATACCGACGCGGGACCGCAGGGCGACCCGACACCGGGGGAACGACCGGAGAGCACGTGGCCGGCGGAGCCCACGTCCATGGGTAGCGCAGCCCCCACCGGAACGATCGTGCGCAGGCCGTGGGGGGATTCCAGTGCCGCCACACAGACACGCATGTCACCGTCGGTGACATAGAGCTGCACCGACTCGCCGGTGCGATCACGCAGCGCCTCCATTGCCGGCAGCGCCCGATCGGCCAGCGGGAACTGGTCTGCAGCGGAGCGGCCCAGCGACAGCAGGTGCAGGCCCAGGGCGAACCGACCATCGGCCGTGCGCCGCAGGAGCCCGTGTCCTTCCAGTCCCACCGCCAGCCGGTGTGCGGTGGCCCTGCTCAGACCGGAGACCTCGACCAGCTCGGCGAGCGTGACCTTGCCCGAGGCGACGCAGTTCAACAACAACACCGACTTGTCGAGCACCCCTTGGGGACCTAGTGTGGATCTCATTAGTTGAGAACACTATCCCAAATATTGAGATGCAATCAATCGCACAGCAACTGTGCGCAGTTCAATCGCCCAGCACGTCAATCGCCCAGCACGGGGCAACCAGGGAGTTCAAGTGACAGACCAACCACGCACGCTCGTGGAAAAGGTCTGGGATCGCCATGTCGTCAGATCGACCGAGGGCGAACCGGATCTGCTCTACATAGACCTCCATCTCATCCACGAGGTCACCTCCCCGCAGGCCTTCGACGGCCTGCGACTGACCGGACGAGGCGTCAGGCGTCCCGATCTGACCGTGGCCACAGAGGACCACAACGTCCCCACGGCCGACATCGACAAGCCGATCGCCGATCCGATCAGCCGCAAACAGGTAGAAACCCTGCGCGCCAACACCGAGGAGTTCGGGATCGTCAACTTCCCGATGGGTGACCCCGGTCAGGGGATCGTGCACGTCATGGCGCCCGAACAGGGGCGCACACTTCCCGGGATGACCGTCGTCTGCGGTGACTCCCACACGGCCACCCACGGTGCGTTCGGAGCGATCGCGTTCGGGATCGGCACCTCCGAGGTCGAACATGTGCTGGCCACGCAGACCCTCCCCCAGTCCCGGCCGAAGACGCTCGCGATCAACGTCGAGGGGACGCTGCGCGAAGGGGCCACGGCCAAGGACATCATCCTGGCCGTGCTCGGGGTCCTCGGAACCTCCGGTGGCATGGGATACATCGCCGAGTACCGCGGCTCGGCCATCGAGGCCCTCTCGATGGAAGGTCGCATGACCGTGTGCAACATGTCGATCGAGCTGGGCGCCAAGGCCGGCCTGATCGCGCCGGACGAGACCACCTTCGAGTACCTGCGGGGCCGGGAGCACGCTCCAGCGGGCGAGCTCTGGGATGCGGCGGTTGCCGACTGGAAGACCCTCTACACCGACGAAGGGGCCACCTTCGACTCCGAGATCACACTCGACGCCTCGAAGATCGAGCCCCATGTGTCATGGGGGACCAACCCGGGACAGGTTGTGCCGGTGTCCGGCAGGGTGCCCGACCCGGCGGCCATGGACGATCCCGCCGAGCGCACCGCAGCCGAACGAGCACTCGCCTACATGGACCTCGAGCCCGGTCAGGCGATGACCGACGTCAAGGTGGACACGGTGTTCATCGGATCGTGCACCAACTCACGCATAGAAGACCTGCGTGCCGCAGCCGAGGTGATCCGTTCCAGCGGTTCTGGGGTCGCCGAGGGAGTGCGCACGTTCGTCGTCCCGGGCAGCTTCGCGGTGAAGACCCAGGCCGAGTCAGAAGGGCTCGACGAGGTGTTCACGGGTGCCGGGTTCGACTGGCGAGAGCCGGGATGCTCGATGTGCCTGGCGATGAACCCCGACAAGCTCTCACCGGGCGAACGCTCGGCGAGCACATCCAACCGCAACTTCGAAGGACGCCAGGGCCGTGGTGGCCGCACGCATCTGGTCTCCCCCGCCGTGGCAGCAGCTTCGGCGCTCGCCGGCCACTTCGCCACTCCGGAGGATCTCTGATGGAACCAGTACAGATCATCTCGGGCACCGCGGTGCCGCTGGACCGCTCCGACGTCGACACCGACCAGATCATCCCGTCTGACTGGCTCAAGCGCGTTGAGCGAACCGGCTTCGAGGCCGGGCTGTTCGGAGAATGGCGTGACGATCGCGACTTCGTGCTCAACAAGCAGGAGCACGCAGGAGCGAACATCCTCATCGCAGGCCCGCAGTTCGGTACCGGCTCCAGCCGGGAGCACGCAGTGTGGGCGCTGCACCAGTACGGATTCCGTGCGGTGATCTCGCCGCGCTTCGGTGACATCTTCCGCAACAACGCCACCAAGAACGGTCTCGTACCGGTCCAACTCTCCGCTGCCGGGGGCCGCACCCTGATGGACGCGGTGCTCAACGATCCCACGCTCGAGATCGTGATCGACGTGGAGCTGCGGACCGTGGAGGCCCAGGCGATCGACTTCCTCGAGTCGTTCCCGTTGGAGGACTCGATCCAGCACCGGTTCCTCAACGGTCTCGACGACATCGCCCTGACCCTGCAACACGCGGACGACATCGGAGAGTACGAGGCGCACCGACCCGACTGGGTCAAGGAACTCGAGATCCAGCACAACGCCCGCTGAGTTGGCGTTGGCAGGCTGAAGTACTTCTGTCGGGACAAAGGGAGTACGTCTGTCGGGACAAAGGGAGTTCGAAGTGGTCCGTCCGACCGGGGTCCGCGACTCCGGTCGGTGCATGCTCCTGGGGTGGCCGCGAAACTCGTTTCGCGGAGTCGGGAACTGAATCGGAACCCCGTGCGTCGTATGGGTGTCGACATCCGGAGCACCGAGAGGACCCGACATGGCACACCAGCCCAACGAATCCGAGCAGTCCCGAGGCCATGACCCGACGGGCGGGTCCGCAAACCCGTGGGGATCTGGTCCCGGTGCGCATCGCGATCGAACCGGTAGCTCGCCGGCACGGCCCGGCGGATCACTGACTCCCGGAGCCACTCCGAGCACGCGCACCCACGGAGCCCGCCTCGGGATCGCCGTGGCGACGCTCTGCGCGATCGCCCTGATCGGCATCAGTTGCACCGACGACGGGCGTCCGCCGCTGCTGTCGGGGCTCGGTGAACAGTCCATCGGCGTGCGCACCGGTTTGAGCTGCGACGACCTCGTGTCGACCACCCGCGAACAGTTCGAGGCCGAGCTCGCCCTGGCCGAATCGGGATTCGGCCAGCAGGAAGAGGCCTTCGTCGATGATGCTCCTGCCGCCGAGGCACTCGAGTCCGGAGCCGATTTCGACAGCGGTCCCACCGCCAACACTGAGGCCGCTCCCCGATCAGCATCAGGTCAGGATGAAGCGGTCCAGGGTTCGACATCCGCTTCCCCGAACACGACTCTCGCAGATGGCTCCGGCGAAGCCGGCGACGTCGTGGCCGGCACCAACAACCAGGAAGCAGCGGTCGACGAAGCGGACCTGGTCAAGACCGACGGCCGCCGTATCGTGTCGCTCCTCGATGGTGTGTTGAGGGTGGTCGAGCTGGATGGCTCACCCTCCGTCGACGGCGTGCTCGACCTGCGGGCCTTCGGGACCGACGGCGCCGAGCTCTTCCTGCGCGGTGACGAGGCGCTCCTCCTGCTCCCTTCCTGGGGCGAAGAGGTCTACCTCGAGGACGACATGGTCGTGCCCGAACAAGGTCTGGTCGATCCGGGACCCGGGGCGTTGCCGGCACCGCCAACCCCGGCACCGACGACCGATGAGGGCGCGCTCCGCTCCGGAGCGGGGAGCGACCCGGTCGACCCACCTGCGACGACCCAACCCGCCCCGACCACCACGATCGACACGTCTGTTCCGCCGACCACCGAGGCCCCGCAGACCACCACCAGCAGCTCCACCACTACAACCTCCACCAGCACCACATCGACGACCGCGCCCACCACCAGCACCACCACACCGCCAGAGGTCGTCACACCCACACCGATGCCGTTCACCCAGGGGGTGAGGCTCCTGCGGGTCGACCTCGGCTCACCCGGTGGCGACACACCGCCGACACCGGTCGAACAGCGTGCGGTCGAAGGCCAGCTCGTGGCAGCTCGCATGGTCGACCGGACGGCCAGGGTGGTGGTGCGCTCCCCGATCCCGGTGAACGAGGAGCTCCAGCGCTTCGCGGGACCTGCCGAGGCCCGGGCCGCGATCGAGGACCTGGACCCGTCCGATGTCCTGCCGAGGGCCACCGACGGTCGTGGATCGGTTGTCGCCCTCGGCGGCTGCGGTGACGTCGGCACGCTGCCGGTGCTGTCCGGCGAGGCACTGGAAGCGGCCGTGCTCCAGGGCGACATGGGAATCTCCGCTGCACCCACCAATGTCAGCGTGCTGACCGTGGGCGAGGATCTGGGGGACCTCTCCCCCGCCACCGTCGCGGGACTTGCCGATGTCGTCTACGCCTCACCGGAATCGCTCTACGTGACCTCCACCGGGTGGGGAGGCGACGGGCCCCAGACCCTGATCCACCACTTCGACCTGCCCGGAGTCGGTGCCGCGGCGTACACAGGGTCGGGCTCCGTGCCGGGTGTTCCGCTCAACCAGTACTCGCTGTCGGAACTCGACGGCGACCTCCGCATCGTCACCACCACCGAGGGCATCCAGACCACCAACGGTGCGAGCACGGAGATCGCCCCCGGCGAGCCCGGTCCCGATGATCCAGGCGACGTCATGGTCGATATCGCACCGATGCCGAGCACCGAAGGTCGACTCACGGTCCTGCGGCCCAACACCTCCGGGGTGCTCGAGGAGATCGGAGCGATAGAGGATCTGGGCGTAGGGGAACGCGTCCAGTCCGTGCGCTTCCTGGGCGACATGGCCTACGTGGTGACGTTCCGCCAGACCGACCCGCTCTATGCGATCGACCTGTCGGACCCGACCGAACCGACCGCACTGGGCGAGCTCAAGATCACGGGATTCTCCCAGTACCTGCACCCCGTCGGTGAGGGACTGCTCCTCGGTGTCGGCCGCGAAGCCACCGAGGATGGATTCGACACGGGCTTCAAGGCCTCTCTGTTCGACGTGTCCGACCCCACCGATCCGCGGGAGATCGACAAGGTGGTGGTTCCCGATGGGTATTCGCTCGTTGCCGAGGACCCGCTCGCATTCACCTGGGACCCGGTGGCCCACAAGGCGATCATTCCCCTGGAGCGATACGGCTGTGGACCAGAAGAGGACTGTGACGGGCCTGTGGGGTCCGCCTCGGGTGCACTGGTCCTGACCGTCGACAGAGCTGAGCTCGTCGAGGGAGCGTTCCTCGCCCACACAACGGATTCGCTCGACACCTGGCAGTCCCAGATCGTGCGGTCCCTCGTGGTCGACCGCGACCTGTGGACCCTGAGCCGGATCGGGTTGGGCCTCAGCGATGCCGACAACCCCGGCCAGGTCGACCTGCTGTTGTTCTGAGCCCCGCAGCCGCGATCGTCCAGAACCTGGTTCTGTGTAGCGAAACGCGCTCCTGGAGCCAGCCAGGAAGCACAGAACGGGTCGGGTCGGTCAGTTGACGACGGAGACGGCGTTGATGCCGTCGGTGGCCCGCAGCTCTGTCGCCACGGCCTCGGGGACCGATGCACTGGTGGCCATCACCATGAGTGCCCGTTCGCCATCAGGACCCGCACCCACCGCCATGTCATCGATGTTGATCCCGGCCGCCCCAACCACGGCACCGACCGTCCCGATCATGCCTGGTCGGTCGTCGTTGCGGACCACGAGCAGGTGTTCAGCCGGAGGAACGTCCACCGCGTGGTCATCGATCATCACAACGCTCGGCTTGGCGCCGAGACCGACCAGCGTGCCGGCGATCGCGTGGCCCCCGCCACGGATGGTGACCAGGTTGACGTAGTCCCGGGCGGTCGTGGTGGAGGTCGGGCGGACCTCGATCCCCTGCTCCTCGGCGACCTGCGGAGCGTTCACGTAGCTGACCGGCTCACCCGAGGTGGCGGTGAAGAATCCCTTGAGCACCGACAGGGTGAGGATCCTGGTGTCGTACTCGGCGATGTGGCCCTGGTACTCGATGTCGATCGCGTCGGAGCACTCGTCGCACAGGCCGGCGAAGATGCGGCCCAACTGCTCGACCAGGGGGAGGTAGGGACGAACCGTCTCGGAAGCCTCGCCTGCCGACACGTTCACGGCGAAGGGCACGAAGTCCCCCGCCAGAGCGAGCTGCACCATGTCGGCGATCGTGTCGCCCGCCTTGTCCTGGGCCTCTTCGGTCGAGGCACCGAGGTGAGGGGTCACGACCACCTGGTCGAGCTCGAACAGAGGGCTCTCGATGGTGGGTTCCGCATCGAACACGTCGAGCGCTGCACCAGCGATGGTGCCCGCGGCCACGGCCGCTGCGAGATCCGCCTCGTCGACGATGCCACCGCGCGCCACGTTGACGATCCGCAGGTTCGGCTTCGCCTTGGCCAGCAGCTCGGCGTTGATCAGGCCGAGGGTCTCGGGCGTCTTCGCCAGGTGAAGGGTGATGAAGTCGCTCCGCGCCATCAACTCGTCGAGACCCAGCAGTTCCACGTTGAGCTGTCGTGCCCGGTCGTTGCCCACGAACGGGTCATACGCCACCAGGTTCATCCCGAAGGCCATCGCCCGTTGTGCGACCAGCTTGCCGATCCGGCCCAGCCCGATGATGCCCAGGGTCTTGTCGGACAGTTCCACACCGGTCCACTGCGAGCGCTCCCAACGACCCGCCTTGAGCGCTGCATGCGCCTGGGGCACGTTGCGTGCCTGCGCCAGCAGCAATGCCATCGTGTGTTCTGCTGCAGAGAGGGTGTTGGACTGCGGCGCGTTGACGACCATCACACCCTGTTCGGTCGCCGCTTCGGTGTCGACGTTGTCGAGGCCTATGCCGGCTCTTCCCACCACCACCAGATCGGATCCGGCGGCCAACACCTCCTTGGTCACCTTGGTGGCGGAGCGGATGATCAGGGCGTGTGCCCCGGGGACGACCTCCAACAGCTCCTCGGCGGACAGACCCGTGCGGATGTCCACCTCGTGGCCGGCATCGCGTAGACGCTGCAGCCCTCCGTCGGCGATCTTCTCGGTGACCAGTACACGCATTGCCCCATCGTGCCCCGCTGGAACCGCCCGGACACAACTGGTTGCCACACGCACCCGTCACAGTGTCGGCAGCACGACGCGGATCAGCCGAGCTGGAGCACCCGCCGGTAGAAGGCCAGTTCGGCCTCGAGGGCGTCGATGATCGTCTCCTTGCGACGGAACCCGTGGCCCTCGCCCGCGTAGGTGCGGTACTCGTGGTCCACCCCAGAGGCCCCGAGAGCGGCCACCAGAACCTCTGCCTGGCATGGGGGCACCACCGGATCCTCCAACCCCTGCAGCACGAGCACAGGGGCCGCGATCCGCTCGGGGTGGTTCAGCGGCGATCGCTGTCGGTAGAGCTGTTCGGCTTCTGGCAGAGGCCCGATCAGACCGTCCAGGTAGCGCGACTCGAACTTGTGGGTGTCGTCCGCGAGGGCCATCAGGTCTGTCACGCCGTAGAGAGTGGTTGCCGCAGCGAAGTGGAACCCCGACGCGGTGGGTGGCGCACTGACCGCCTCGAGAGCTGTGAACCCGCCGGCGGAACCGCCCCGGATCACGCACCGCGAGCCGTCCACGCGACCTGTAGCGACCAGGTGGTCCGCGGCAGCGATGCAGTCCTGTACCTCAACCTCGCCCCAACCTCCCCGCAGCAGTTCGCGGTAGACCCGGCCGTAGCCGCTGGATCCCCGGTAGTTCACATCCACGACCGCGAATCCCCGGGTGGTCCAGAACTGCACCGAGGCCGACAACTCGGCACGGGCAGCCGCGGTGGGGCCGCCGTGGATCCTCACCACCAACGGTGGGAGTTCGCCGCTCGGCCCCCGCACGCCATCGAGCTTCGGCGGATAGAACAGACCGTGGGCCGACGCTTCTCCCGTCGGGCCGGTCGGGAACGAGATCGGCAACGGTGTGGAGATCGACCCGGAAGGCAGCGGCCAGGCTGTCGCCCCGAGGGTCCGGGTGAACCCCTTCCGACTCAGCACCACACCGGTGGGGGTGTCGGGCGAACCTGCCAGTGCGGCAACGAGATCACCGCCAGGCGCTGCAGCCACCGCCACCGAGTCGATCCAACCCGGTGAGAGCGGCCATCCAACGGAGACTGCCGAACCGGTCTCCCCCTCCGACCCGATCCCCACCTCGCGGACCTCATGATTCTCTGCTTCTGCACCGTCGATGTCAGCACCGTCGAGATCAGCACCGTCGATGTCGGCACCGTGCAGCAATGCCGGGTCGGGGTTGGGCAACACCGCCAGGCGGTCCAACCCACCGACGGACTCGGCTGCGACCACGGCGCGACGACCGAAGCCGTAACGAGCGCCGCCCGATACCCACCGTGGCACACCCACCTCCCCAGCGGTGTGAGCCACTACGACACCGCCGGCATCCGGCGACGGGAGCCCCGCCTGCTCGGCACAACACAGCAACCAGAGGTCCTCGCGGTCGTCGCACCACCAGAGACGCCCCCGCCGGTCCCATGCGGGCAGACACACCGACACCGTGTCCTGCGAACCAGCGACCCTCCGGACCGCCCGCATCGCGGGGCCCTCGCCGGAGACGTCGATCTCACCCACGAACAGTTCGGTGGAATCCCAAGGCATGTTCGGGTGGTCCCACTGCAGCCACGCCAGGTACCGACCGTCGGGTGAAAGAGCGGGAGCTGCGGAGAAGTCAGCTCCGCCCACCAGCTGGTGCACGCCGTCAGGCAGAGAGCATGACGGATGGCCCTCGGCGAGGCCGGTGGGCAACCAGGCCAGGTCGTTGACCGGTTCGTCCAGGGGGGTGCCGGCTGAATCGCAGTGGGATTCCCGCTCGGTCACCATCCAGGCACCGCCCGGTTCGACCACACCGGCTGCGTACCTGAGCGACCTGGGGAACGGACCCACCGGAGAGAGCGCCACTCCCGGCCCTGTCGCGTCGAGCGACAACCCACCATCGGCGCCGGCAACCCCGGAACTGTCGTCCAGAAGGCAGCCGTCGTCTCCGGAGAGGTCCAGCCGACGTATCCGCTGGTCGGAGTCCTCCACCCAGAACACGCTCTCGCCGTGCACCCAGAAGGCCCCTCCGCCGTACTCGTTCACCCGGCTCCGGGCCGAGACGATGGCCTCCAGGCGACAGCCCTTCAGCGACTGCGGGGCAGGGTCCTGCGAGGAGACCGTGGACCCTCCGGGCACCCGACAAACCTGCACCCGGTTGGCCCCGTCCTCGGTTGCGGACCACCAGAGCAGGGGTGACCCATCGCGCGACTCGCTCAATGCCAGCCCTGCGAAGCGGGTGCTTCCGCTGGCGGCCAGCTCGGCCGACAGCGGTGAGGGCCAGAGCCCGAAATCCCGGGTGGATTCCTGGTTCACCCCGCCTCGACCAGCGCCCGGATCCGCTCCACGCCCTCGAGCATGTCGTCGGTGTCCATGGCGAAGGAGAAGCGCGCATATCCAGGAGTGCCGAAGGCTTCCCCGGGTACGAACGCAACGTTCGCCTCCTCGAGCACGATGTCGGCAAGTTCCACCGTCGAGCTCGCCCGCCGACCGGCGAGAGGCCGATCGAGCAGTCCTGTCAGGTTGGGATAGACGTAGAACGCACCCTCGGGTTCGAGGCAGTCGACTCCGTCGATCTCGTTCATCCGTGCGTGGATGAGCTTGCGACGCTCGTCGAAGGTGCCACGCATCCGCTCAACGGCGGACAGGTCGCCGGAGACGGCGGCCAGCGCGGCACGCTGCGCAACGTTGTTGACGTTCGAGGTCATGTGGGACTGCAGGCTGGCGGCAGCCTTGGTGATGTCGGGTGGAGCGATCATCCATCCGACCCTCCAACCGGTCATGGCATAGGTCTTGGCCACTCCGTTGAGGATGATGCACTGCTCGGCGAGCTCCGGGACCACGGCGAGGATCGAATGGTGCTCTGCGCCGCCGTAGGTGAGGTGCTCGTAGATCTCGTCGGTGATCACGATGATGCCGTGCTCCAGGGCCCAGCGACCGATCGCTTCGATCTCCGCACGCGGGTAGACCGCTCCGGTCGGGTTGGACGGCGATACGAAGATCATCGCCTTGGTGCGCTCGGTGCGTGCCGCTTCGAGTTGATCGACGGTGACCCGGAACCCTGTGTCGTCCCCCGCCGTCACCTGGACGACCCTGCCCCCGGCCAGACCGACCGGTTCGGGGTAGGTGGTCCAATACGGAGCCGGCAGGAGGAGCTCGTCGCCGTCGTCCACGACGGTCAGGATCGAGGAGTAGACAGCGTGCTTGCCACCGTTGGTGACGATCACCTGTGACGGATCGACCGACACCCCCGAGTCGCGGAGCGTCTTGTCGGCAATGGCCTGGCGCAGCTCGGGCAGCCCCGCCGCGGCGGTGTAGTGGTGGTTGACCGGGTCCGAGCAGGCGACGATGGCGGCTTCCACGATGTAATCCGGCGTGGCGAAGTCGGGTTCACCGGCGCCGAAGCCGATCACCGGGGCGCCCTGGGCCTTGAGAGCCTTGGCCTTGGCGTCCACCGCAAGGGTGGCAGATGGAGTGATCGCTGCGACACGGCTCGAGATCCGGCCGGTGGGGGTGCTCATGGGCCTGAAACTACCGCGCTGCGACGCCGGTTCTGCACGCTGTTTCAACGGAGTCGCCGCAGGAGTGGCCGAACCGCAAGAATGGCCGGGTGAACAGCGCCGACATCACACTGCCCGACGAACTCCTCCCCCACGACGGACGCTTCGGATGCGGACCCTCTCGGATCCGACCCGATGCCATGGAGATGCTGTCGGGCTCAGCGGACCACTTCCTCGGGACCAGTCACCGCCAGGCCCCGGTGCGTTTCAAGGTCTCGGAGATCCGCAACGGCATCTCGGAACTGCTCTCGCTGCCCGATGGCTACGAGGTGCTGGTCGGAAACGGCGGCACCACAGCGTTCTGGGACATCGCCACCTTCGGGCTCATCGACGCCCGCAGCCAGCATCTCAGCTTCGGTGAGTTCTCCTCCAAGTTCGCCAAGGCCGCGGCGGCGGCCCCCCACCTGGATGAACCGCAGGTGATCACTGCCGACCCGGGGGATCACCCCCTGCCGGAAGCCGCCGACGGGATCGATGCCTACTGCCTGACCCACAACGAGACCTCCACGGGCGTGGCCATGACGCCGGTCCGTCCGAGCGGAGCCGATGAGGACGCGCTCGTGCTGGTAGATGCCACCTCCGCAGCAGGTGGGCTCCGTTTCGACGCTTCCGAGACCGACGTCTACTACTTCGCGCCGCAGAAGTGCCTCGCCTCCGATGGCGGGCTGTGGATCGCTGCTTGCTCGCCACGTGCGATCGAACGGATCGAACGGATCGTTGCCGGTGACCGCTGGATACCGGCCTTCTTCGACCTGGGGATCGCTCTCGAGAACTCCCGCAAGGACCAGACCTACAACACGCCCGCGTTGACCACGTTGTTCCTGGCTGCAGAACAGATCCGCTGGATCCTGGAGAACGGTGGCCTGGAGTTCGCCGCCGGCCGTTGCGACGCCTCGGCGGCCACGCTCTACGGGTGGGCGGAGTCACACGAGGTGGCCACGCCGTTCGTCACCGATCCGGCCAAGCGTTCCCATGTGGTCGGCACGATCGATCTGGACGAAACCGTCGACGCAGCGCTGGTCGCCGCGGCCCTGCGGAGCAACGGCATCGTCGACACCGAGCCCTATCGCAAGCTGGGCCGCAACCAACTGCGAATCGCCATGTTCCCGGCCATCGACCCGGAGGACGTCGCCGCGCTCACCCAGTGCATCGACCACGTGATCGGTCAGCTCTGAGCGTTGATGTCCGGGAGCGTTGATGTCCGGGAGCGTTGATGTCCGGGAGCGTTGGTGTCCCGGAGCGTCGATGTCCCGGAGCGCAGCTCAGGGCACGTAGATCTGTACCAGTGAGGTGATCCGGCCGTTGTCGATCACCGCCCGGAACGGTGGGCTGTTGCCCCACACGTCGGGGAAGTGGTTGGCGGCCAGATCGGTGAATCCGTGCCACCCCAGGTCCTGGGGCTCACAACAGCTGGGCGCGAAGATCACGGCGAAGGTTCCGTCGGGGTCCACCGGAACCTCCTCCAAGCTGTCGACCCGGTCGCGGACGTACACCTGGGGCCCCTCGAGCTGCGCGCCGTCGGTGTCCGCCAGATACGCCAGAACGGCTTCGGTCCCCTCCAGCACCTCGACCGCGTCCACGCGGACCGTCCCGGCAGCGGCATCCGCCGAGTCGACGGTCACCTGATGGGTGCCGTCGACCAGCTCGTCACCCTCGCCCACCCGATCCTGATCATCTGCAGCATCGGGCGCCGTGGTCGTGGTCGAGGAGACAACGCTCGCCTCGCCGCCGGGATCACTCTGCCCGCACCCGAGCACCAGGAGACCGATGGACGCGAGCACGCACCGGGCCCCTGCTGCCCACAACCTCGGGCGCGGAGCGGCCGGTGTCTGTACCTTCTTGCTGGCGGTCGGCCCGTTCACGGTCGGCACGAGCTGAACAATACGAGCAGTCAGGGGAGCAACGGTGGCGGACATCGCCGAGGTGGCAGGACAACTCATCGGAGAGGGTGGCCAGTTCGAGGTCGTGACCACCACCGAGATCGACGGTCGGCCCATGAAGGTCTACAAGGACCGGCTCCCGAACCTGCGCTTCGTCAGCGAGGTCTTCGGCGCTGCCCACGGCGACAAGGAGTTCGTGGTCCACGGCGAGGAGCGAACCACCTACGCTGAGTTCCTCGGCGAGGTGAACGCCCTGTCGGCCTGGCTCGCCGGACAGGGAGTGGGCAAGGGCGACCGCGTGGCTGTGTTGTCCCAGAACAACCCCCAGTGGTGCGCCTCGTTCTGGGCAACTGTCGACATGGGTGCGATCCTCGTGGGACTGAACGGATGGTGGAACGCCGATGAGATCGTCTACGGCCTGAACCATTCGGGTGCGCGGGTCCTGGTGGCCGACGCCAAACGCTTCGAGCGACTGGCGCCCCATCTCGCCGAGGTCCCCGCTGTCGAACACGTCGTGTTGATCGACGCCGAACCGTCGGCCTTCGCCTCCTCCACCGACGGGGTGGATGCACCTCCCACCGTGGCCGGGTACCGGGATGCGGTGCGCTTCGGAAGCGCAGAGGGGCCCGGATTCCCCGACACCGAGATAGCGGAGTCCGATCCGGCTGTGATCTTCTACACCTCGGGCACCACCGGGCGACCCAAGGGAGCGATCAGCACCCACGGAAACATGATCGCCAATCTCCAGAACACGGTGTTCACACTCACCTTGTCGGCCATGGCCAACTCCGCTGCGGCCGGTGCCGCCGCTGGTGGCCAGCCGGTCTCCCTGCTCACCTCTCCCCTGTTCCACGTATCGGGTTGCCATTCGACTCTCGTGGTGGGATTCATGGGCGGCATGAAGCTGGTCATCCCCGAGGGACGCTTCGACCCCGAGAAGGTGTTCCAGCTCATCGAGGCCGAGGGTGTGCAGATCTGGGCGACGGTGCCGACCATGATCTGGCGTGCCACAGAGCATCCAGCTCGGCACGACCACGACCTCTCGACGATCACCTCGGTGGCATTCGGTGGTTCTCCCTCCGCGGATGAGTTGCAGCGCCGGATCCGCGAGACCTTCCCCAACGTGCGCTCCACCAGCAACGCCTACGGGCTCACCGAGTCTTCGTCGGTCGCAACGATCCTGAGCGGCGGGTCTGCAGTCGACAAGGTCGACTCGGTCGGCAGGCCGATGCCGGTGGTGGACATCGCGATCGCGGATCCGACCGGAACACACCTCGGCCCAGGACAGACCGGAGAGGTGCTCATCCGGGGGCCGATCATCATGGCGGGCTACTGGGACAACCCCGAGGCGACGGCGAACACGATCCGCGACGGCTGGCTGCACACCGGCGACGTCGGTCACCTCGACGACGACGGCTACCTGTTCATCACCGACCGGGCGAAGGACATGTTGATCCGCGGTGGCGAGAACGTCTACTGCGTGGAGATCGAGAACCGTCTGGTCGAGCACCCGGAGATCGCTGATGCCGCTGTGGTCGGGGTGCCGCATCCCGAACTGGGCGAGGAGGTCAAGGCGGTGCTCGAGGTGACCGACGGAGCCACGATCACCGACGACGAGGTGAGAGCCTGGGTGGCCGAGACCCTCGCCGCGTTCAAGGTGCCCACCTACGTCGAACGCCGCCACGAGAAGTTGCCGCGGAACGCCTCGGGCAAGCTGCTCAAGAACGTCCTGCGCGGCGAGGGCCACGTGAGTTTCGCCGAGACGATGTAGACCCCCCCTTCCCGTCCCGGTCAGCAGCAGCGCCGGTAGTGTTTGTCCATGAGCCCGACACGCCGAGAAATCTTCCTCGCAGCCGGAGCGGCGGGCGCGGCCGCCGCGGCCGCCGGACTCGTCGGGTGTTCCGACGACGATCAGTCGGGATCGGGCTCCACAACCTCGACCGTTCTGGGCCCGGGTGAGCTGCCCGACCCCAAGGATGCTCCGTTCGACACCGTGGTGGTCCTGATGATGGAGAACCGCTCCTTCGACCACTTCCTCGGCTGGATGCCCGGCACCGACGGCAAGCAGGCGGGCCTCAGCTACCCGGACCAGGCCGGAACCATGCACGACACCTATCCGATCGCGCCCGACTGGCAGGGGTGTGACCTGCAGGACCCCCTGCACCTCTGGCAGACGATGGCAACCCACTACAACGACGGTGCATGTGACGGCTGGTTGAAGACCCAACCCGAGGGCGACCAGTTCCCGATCAGCTACTACACCCGCGACGACCTGCCGATCCTCGCGGCGATGGCCGAGGGCTACACCCTCTATGACCACTACTTCTCATCGATGCTCGGCCCCACGTGGCCGAACCGGCTCTACCAGCTGTGCGCCACGACCGACCTGGATGCCACCGGCTTCTACCCGACCGGCGACGAGCCGAGGCCGGTGAAGCTCGACCTCGCCATCTTCGACCGGCTGTCGGATGCCGGACTCACCTCGGCCTACTACACATGGGGCGAGCCGATGACGGGGCTGTTCGCCTCGAAGCGGTACGACGACATCACCTATCCGTACGAGAAGTTCCTCGAGGACGCCGAGAAGGGCAACCTAGCGAACGTGGTGTTCGTCGACCCCGACTACACCGCACACGCCGAGTTCAACGGCACCTCCAACGACTTCCACCCCTATGGCAGCATCCAGGTGGGCCAGGAGTTCGTCGCCGAGGTGCACGACGCAATGGCCAACAGTCCGCAGTGGGACGACAGCGTGTTCATCATGAACTTCGACGAATCGGGTGGCTTCTACGACCACGTGCCACCGCCCACCGTGCAGGATGACACGGTCCTTCCCGGACCGGGACCGTTCCCCGACCTGAAGCGACTCGGGTTCCGGGTTCCCGCGATCGCGATGGGTCCCTTCGCCCCCCAGCGCATCGAGACCGACGGACCCTACGAGCACTGCTCGATCCTGAAGATGATCGAGTGGCGCTGGGACCTCGAACCGATGACCGTCCGGGACCGGACCGCCAAGAACATCGCCGAGACGCTCGACTTCTCACAGCGGCGAGACCCGGTCACGCTGCCTAAGTTCACCGCCGAGCCGGCCACCGTGTGCACCGACCACGCGTTGGGCTGAGTTGCGTACCATCGGACACCCATGACCGTGCACGACCCGGAGGACAGCCCGGCGCCACTGCCCGACGGCAGCTACGACGTGTTCGTGGTGAACGCGGACGACCTCCCTACCGCTGGAGGCTCCACCACGGCACTGGACCTGACGATCGTGTCCGGCGAGCACCGCGCGGAGACCTTCGCCCTGACCGCTCCGGTGCGCCTCGGCGAGCCGACCGACCTGATCGGGTTGCCCGCAACGCTCACGATCGATGCCGGCGCACCGTCGGTGCGCATCGATCGCTGAGTGCCTGTCTTTCAACTCACGGATCAAGGTGCGGTGTGCCCCTCGACGCCGAGTTGTTCCAACAGATCATCGGTCACACCGTGCAGGGTCACCGGCATCGTTGCCGCTGGTGAGGACTCCCAACGGTCCGCCTCGATCGCCAGGCAGACCTGTCGCGTGCTGACACCCCGGCGATCAACGAACCTCTCCCCGTCCTCGACGTAGCCGAGCCGGCGCGACACCGAGATCGATGCTGCATTGTCCTCGAAGGCGTTCGACTCGGCCCGGCGGGCTCCCAGGGCCTCGAAGGCCAGATGCAACACGGCCGAACGCATCTCGGTGCCGAGGCCCGAACCCTGGTAGTCCCGACCCAACCAGGAACCGGTCTGGACGATCCGCTGCTGCTGCCAGTCCGAGGCCGCCAGGTCCTGCATGCCCACCACCGCCCCGTCCACACACACCGCGAACGGCAGACGCCAACCTTCCGGGGTGATCCCTGCCCAGCACCCGAGTATGAACTCGAAGGTCCTGCGCTCGCGCAGCGGTGACGGAACGTCTGTCCACGGCACCTCGAAGGGCATCTCGGCGGGGTCATGGATGCCCCGCACCGCGAGACGGCACAGGGAGTCCATCTCGGGTTCCCGTGCGGGTCGCAGCACGAGGCGCGGGGTCTCCAGTCGGAGGCCCCACACCGGGAACCAGGGATGTCCTGCGTCGTCAGCATTCACCCACCCAGTCTGGGGCGTGGAGGCTGCGGTGCCGGGGCAATTTCTCCGGTGCCCCGTGGAGCGCTCAGCGAGCGGCGGCGAAGCCCTGCTCGAGATCGCCGATGATGTCCTCGACCGATTCGAGACCCACCGACAGACGAACGAGACCCGGGTCCACCCCGGCGCTCAACTGCTCGGCCTCGCTGAGCTGGCTGTGCGTTGTCGAAGCCGGGTGCACCACGAGGCTCCGGACATCGCCGAGATTGGCGAGGTGGCTGTGCAGGTCGAGGGCCTCGACGAAACGCTTGCCGGCTTCGAGGCCGCCCTTGATCACGAACGCGGGGACCGAGCTCGCACCCTTGGGGCAGTACTCGGCCACTCGGGCATGCCACTTCGACGATTCCAGCCCGGCGTACTGCACACGCTCCACCTGGTCGTGTCCTTCGAGGAACTTGGTGACCGCGGTGGCGTTGGCCACATGGCGCTCCATCCGCAACGACAGGGTCTCGAGTCCCTGGAGGAGCAGGAAGGCGTTGAACGGCGAGATCGCTGCACCCATGTCGCGCAGCAACTGCACGCGCGCCTTGATGATGTAGCTGCCCGGCCCCAACGCAGGCCAATAGGTGAGCCCGTGATAGCTCTCGTCGGGTTCGGTGAACATCGGGAACTTGTCACCGGCGGAGAAGTCGAAGCTGCCCCCGTCGACGATCACACCCGCGATCGCGGTGCCGTGGCCCCCGATGAACTTGGTGGCTGAGTGCACGACGATGTCCGCACCGTGGGCGAGTGGGTTGCAGAGGTACGGCGTGGCGACGGTGTTGTCGACGATGAGGGGCACACCGTTGTCGTGTGCAACTCCGGCCACTCCCGAGATGTCGAGGATGTCGTTCCGCGGATTGCCGATCGACTCGGCATAGAACGCCTTGGTGTTGGGTCGTACGGCCGCGGCCCAGGCCTCCAGGTCGTCGGCGTCCTCGACGAAGCTCACGTCGATACCGAACTTGGGCAGCGTGTGATGGAACAGGTTGTAGGTGCCGCCATACAGCGCGGCGGAACTGACGATGTGGCTCCCGGCCTCCGCCAGGTTCATGATCGCGATCGTTTCCGCCGCCTGGCCCGAGGCCACCAGCAGGGCTCCCGGGATTCCCACCGCGGTCTCGGTGGCACCCTCGAGAGCGGCGACCCGTGCCTCGACCACGCCCTGGGTCGGGTTCATGATCCGCGTGTAGATGTTGCCCATCTCCTTGAGGGCGAACAGGTCCGCAGCGTGCTGGGTGTCGCGGAAGGTGTACGCGGTGGTCTGGTAGATCGGTACCGCGCGGGCACCGGTGGTCGGGTCCGGTTCCTGACCGGCGTGGATCTGGCGGGTCTCGAAACCCCAGTTGTCACTCATGTTCAGCTGCACTCCCGTAGGTCGAAGAGCCAACCATATCCCGAGCGCACAATCCTGACCACTTTGGTCAGCTTTCGTTGACCCCGGCCACGTCGATCCGCAACACACGCACCTCGCCGCCCGGCCCCACGAGCTCCACACCGGTCGCCACCGTTGCGGCATCCTCGTGATCCACCAGTGCCGCCACGGTCGGACCCGAACCGGACAGCCAGGCGGAGTACACATCGTCGCGACCGAGCAGGAACTCGAGCGCGGCAGCGCTGTCGGGTCGGGCGCCGAGGCGCGTCGGCTGGTGGAGTCGATCCTCGCAGGCGGGCCGCGTCAGTTCCGGGCGACCGGCGCACATCGCTGCGACCCACAGACACGCCCTTCCCACCGCGAAAGCGGCGTCGTCGAGCGACACCGTCCGCGGAAGCGACGAACGGGAGGCATCGGTGGAGGTCTCCGCCGACGGCGACCAGGTGACGGTGCACAGGCCGTGGGGTGCCTCGATCGGTACCACGGTCTGGCCGGTGCTCACCACGAACCCGCCGTGGGTCGATGCAGCAGCGTTGTCGCTGTGGCCCTCGAGGCGCGCGGCAATCTCGAAGGCCTGCTCCCGGGACTCGGTTGGGGCGAGGCCGGTCATCCTGGTGGCCAGATACGCGCCAGCCACCCGGGCGGCGCCCGAGAAACCCAGTCCGCGCCCTGGTGGGATGCCGCTGGCCCACCACAGTGGCTGGTCCGGTGATCCGCCCGCATCCCTGAAGGCACGGGCGGCCGGGTGGGTCGGCTCAGCCGGCCTCAGGGGACGATCGGGAGCATCCGCGCCGCGCGCGGGCGCGCCCTGTTCGCTCGAGAGCCAGAAGGGCAGGTCGACCGCGAGTGCGAGGCAGTCGAAGCCGGGACCCAGGTTGGCCGAGGAAGCGGGCGCACGCACGAGCACCTCCCGACCCTAGATCCCGTTCTGTGTCGCGAGGCGCGCTCTGGAAGCTCACCTGGAAACACAGAACGGGTCTTGGGGCTCAGTCGCCGCCGGAGGCGTCCTCCACCTTGGTCTTTCCGGCGGAGATCCAGGGCATCATCTTGCGCAGGCCGGTTCCGACCTGCTCCACCTGGTGCTCCCTGCCCGCCTTGCGGAGGGCATCGAAGTTGGAACCGCCGCTGCGGACCTCGCCGATGAACTCCTCGGCGAACTCGCCCGACCGGATCTCGTCGAGAATCCGCTTCATCTCCGCCTTGGTCTCATCGGTGATGATGCGCGGCCCGCGGGTGAGGTCGCCGTACTCAGCGGTGGTCGAGATCGAATAGCGCATGCCCGAGATGCCCTGTTCGTACATGAGGTCCACGATCAGCTTGAGTTCGTGCAGGCACTCGAAGTAGGCAGATTCGGGTTGGTAGCCGGCCTCGACGAGGGTTTCGAAACCCGCCTGCACGAGGGCTGACAGGCCGCCGCAGAGCACCACCTGCTCGCCGAAGAGATCCGTCTCGGTCTCCTCTTCGAAGGTTGTCTCCAACACTCCGGCGCGGGTTCCACCGATCGCGTCCGCGTAACTGAGAGCCAGCGCCTTGGCGTTGCCCGAGGCGTCCTGGGCGACCGCGATCAGGCACGGCACACCGCCGCCCTCGGTGTATGTGCGGCGCACCAGGTGGCCGGGCCCCTTGGGGGCGACCATGGCCACGTCGACTCCCGCAGGGGCCTTCACGTAACCGAACCGGACGTTGAAGCCGTGTGCGAAGAACAGCGCGTCGCCATCGGAGAGGTTCGGCGCCACCTCGGCGTCGTAGACCGGGCCGATCTCGGTGTCGGGCAGGAGCATCATGATCAGGTCGGCTTCCGCAGTGGCGGTGGCCACATCGGTGACCCGCAGCCCGGCCTCGGAGGCCTTTGCGGCCGATGAGGACCCCTCTCGCAACCCGACGCGCACATCCACCCCGGATTCCTTGAGGTTGAGTGCGTGGGCGTGGCCCTGGGATCCGTAGCCCAGAATCGCAACCTTGCGCCCGGCGATGATCGACGCGTCAGCGTCCTGTTCGTAATAGACGTTTGCCATTGTCTGAGTCTGCCTTCGTTGGTCGAGTCCCGGCTAACTGAACGCTCGGTGACCGGATCGGGGCACCACCGCCTTCAGCCGTTGGACTGGTCGGATTGTGTGGTTGGTCGAGTCTCGAGCTGTCGCTCGTCGGACGAGAGTCTGTGGTCGGGTGGCGGGTCTGTGGTCGGGGTGGCGCTCAGTGCGCGGCGTGGTCGAGGCGCGGCAGGGCGACGCGACCGGTGCGTTGTAGGTCGACGATGCCGTGGGGGCGTAGCAGCGCCTCCAGATCATCGAGCCGTTGCGGGGTGTCGTCCAGGCTCATGGTGAGCTCGGCGACTCCCACGTCGATGACGCTCGCGTCGAACAGCCCTGCGAGCTCGAGTATCTCGCTGCGCGTGCCCGGAGGCGCCTTCACGGTCAGCATCATCAACTCGCGCTCCACCGAATCACGGGGATCCAACTCGGAGATCTTGATCACGTTGATCAGCTTGTTGAGCTGCTTGACCACCTGCTCCAGCGGCGCCGACTCGACATCGACCACGACCGTTATCCGGCTGAAGTTCTCATCGTCTGTGGGCGCGACGGCAAGGGAGTAGATGTTGTAGCCACGGCGGGCGAAGAGGTTGGCAACACGGGCGAGGACACCGGCACGGTTCTCGACCAGCACCGACAGGACGTGGTAGCGGGGCGCCGCGCTCATCGGGTGGCTCCTGAGTTGCGCCCGACCGGGTCGGGCTGGGTGGGATCCACCACGATGTCGTCGTTGGTCTTGCCGGAGGGAACCATCGGGTAGACCTTCTCCGCGGAATCGGTGCGGAACTCGATCACGACCGGACGGTCGTTGATCTGATTCGCCTTGTCGATGGCCGGGCCGACCTCCTCGGGAGACTCGACCCGCATCGCCACGCAGCCCATGGCCTCGGCCCACTTCACGTAGTCGGGGAGATCGGGCGACAGGTAGACCTCGGAGTAGCGCTCCTCGTAGAACATCTCCTGCCACTGCCGGACCATGCCCAGATACGCGTTGTTGAGGATCGCCACCTTGATCGGGATCCTCTCGGTACTGGCTGTGACCAGCTCCTGAGCGGTCATCTGGAAACACCCGTCGCCGTCCACGGCCCAGACCATGCGGTCGGGCCGACCGGCCTTCGCCCCGATCGCAGCGGGAACGGAGAACCCCATCGTTCCCAGCCCGCCCGAGTTGACCCAGGTGTAGGGATGGGTGAAGTGCCAGAACTGGCTGGTCCACATCTGGTGCTGTCCGACGCCCGAAGCCACGATGCAGTCCTCGGGCGCACGCTCACGGAGTTGCTCGAGCACGTACTGCGGCTTGAGCAGCTCACCGGGTGCGGACTGCTCGAAGGTGAGCGGATGGGTCTCCTGCCAGCCGGAGATCTGGGATCGCCACTCGCTGCGATCGGGGAATTCACGACCGCCGTCGAGGTGCTTGTGGATCACCTTGTTGAGTTCCTCGATCACCTGGCGGCAGTCGCCCACGATCGGCACGTCCGGTCGACGGACCTTGCCGAGCTCGGCGGGGTCGATGTCGACGTGGATGATCTTGGCGTCGGGAGCGAACCCGTCCAACCGTCCCGTGATCCGGTCGTCGAACCGACTACCGAGCGCAATGAGGAGGTCGGCGCGCTGCATCGCGGTCACTGCTGTGTAGTTGCCGTGCATGCCCGGCATACCCAGGCAGAGCTCGTGATCATCGGGGAATGCGCCCCGGGCCATGAGCGTGGTGACCACCGGGATGTCGGTGAGTTCAGCGAATTCACGGAGTGCCTCGGCTGCCCTCGCCTTGAGTATCCCGCCACCGGCGTAGATCACCGGGCGGGTGGCTTCCAGGGTCATCTCCGCCGCGTCCTTGATCTTGCGGGGGTGTCCCTTGATGGTGGGCTTGTAACCCGGGAGGCTCGCCGAGACCTCGTCGTCGGTCGGCCAGTACCACTCGAAGTGTGCCGCAGGATTGTTGGGATCGACGATGTCCTTGGGGATGTCGACCAGCACCGGGCCGGGGCGTCCGGTGGTGGCGATGTGGAAGGCCTGGCGGATCACCATCGGGATGTCGGCCGCCCGCGTAACCAGTTCGTTGTGCTTGGTGACGCTGCGGGTGATTCCCACCGTGTCGCACTCCTGGAACGCGTCGGTGCCGATGGCTGGTGTGCCCACCTGACCGGTGATCACCACCAGCGGGGTGGAGTCCATGTAGGCGTTGCAGAGCGGTGTGACGATGTTGGTGGCGGCAGGACCGGAGGTCACCATCGCCACTCCTGGTCGACCTGTCGAGAGCGCGTAACCCTCGGCCATGTGGCCTGCGCCCTGTTCGTGGCGCACCAGTACGTGGCGGATGGGGCTGTCCAGGATCGGGTCGTACACCGGGAGGATCGCTCCGCCGGGTAGTCCGAAGATGGTGTCAACGCCCTCGAGCTCGAGGGCCTTGATCAGTGCGGCACCGCCGTTGGTGGTCGTCATGTGTGTTCCAGTTGTCTTGGGTTCGTGTCTTGTCTAGTTGGAACGCCACCCGGGTCGGTATTGCGCCCGGGTCGGAAAACCGAAACGACCTCCCGAAGGAGGCCGTTGGCGCAACACGCGGAGAGGACCGGTGAGACGCCTCAGGCGCCTACTACCAGAATCAGGGTCGCTTCTCGCACCCCTGCAGTCTGCCGCAGTCCACCCGCCGATGCCAACCCATTCGCTCGGTTCGACAGACGCAGCGTGATCAGGCGCGGGTGATGGCCCCCAGTTCGGCACCCTGTGCGAGCGCCGCATACTTGGCCAACACTCCCTTGGTGTAGCGGGGCTCGGGTGCCTTCACCTCGGCACGACGGCTCTCGAGTTCGGCCTCGTCGACGAGCAGGTCGATGGTGTGACCGTGCACGTCGATGCGGATCCGGTCACCTTCCTCGACCAGCGCGATGGGACCACCGTCGACCGCCTCGGGGGCCACGTGGCCGATACAGAACCCGTGGGTGCCACCTGAGAAGCGCCCGTCGGTGATCAGTGCAGCGTCACCCCCGCGACCTGCGCCCTTCATCGCGCCGGTGATCGCCAGCATCTCGCGCATCCCCGGGCCGCCCTTGGGCCCCTCGTAGCGGATGACCACGACGTCGCCGCTGTTGATCCGACCTCCGAGCACCGCCTCCATGGCGGCCGCCTCGCCGTCGAAGACCCGCGCCGGACCCTCGAACTCGTCGAAGTCGATGCCTGCGACCTTCACCACCGAACCCCTCGGCGCCAGCGAGCCGCTCAGGACCGCGAGTCCGCCCACCGTGTGGATCGGGTCATCGAAGCGGTGGATCACCTCGCCGTCCGGCGCAGGGGCCTTGATGCGTTCGAGGTTCTTCGCAACCGTGTTGCCGGTGACGGTGATCTCATCGGTGTGGATGAGACCTTCCTCGGCCAGCATCTGCATCACCACAGGAACACCACCGATGCGGTCGATGTCGACCATGTGGTACTTGCCGTGGGGCTTGGTGTCGGCCAGGTGGGGCACCTTCGCCGCCACCTTGTTGAAGTCCTCCAGGTGCAGTTCGACCTCGGCCTCCGCCGCTATCGCCAACAGGTGAAGAACCGCGTTGGTGCTGCCTCCCAGCGCCATGACCACGGCTATGGCGTTCTCGAGCGATCCCTTGGTGATGATGTGACGCGGCCGGATCCCCTCTCTCAACAGGTTGAGGACCGCGACTCCCGAGGCGTAGGAGTAGTCGTCGCGGCGGCGATCCACCGCTGCGGCCGACGCTGAACCAGGGAGCGACATCCCGAGCGCCTCACCCACCGATGCCATCGTGTTGGCGGTGAACATGCCGGCACACGCACCTTCGGTGGGACATGCGTTGTGTTCGATCGCATCGAGCTCCGCGTCGTCGATGTCACCGACCGCGTGCGCGCCGACCGCCTCGAACACCGAAACGATGTCGAGCACCTCTCCGTTGTGCTGGCCCGGCAGAATGGATCCCGCATAGACGAACACCGACGGTACGTTCAGCCGCGCCGCTGCCATCATCATCCCCGGCAGTGACTTGTCGCACCCGGCGAAGGTCACCATCGCGTCCATGCGTTCGGCGTGCATGACCGTCTCCACGGAATCCGCGATGACCTCGCGGCTGACCAGGCTGGCGTGCATGCCCTCGTGACCCATCGAGATCCCGTCGGAAACCGCGATCGTGTTGAACTCGATCGGGTAGCCGCCCGAGGCCCTCACGCCCTGTTTGGCGCGCGCCGCCAATCGCTGCAGCGGCATGTTGCAGGGTGTGACCTCGTTCCAGCTGGAGGCAACCCCGATCTGGGGCTTGTCCCAGTCGTCGTCGGTCATGCCGATCGCCCGGAGCATCGCCCTCGCCGGCGCCTTGGAGGGACCTTCGGTCACATCCTCGGAGTGGATCTTGAGCTTCGGGTTGCCGTCTTTGCTCGGAGAGTCAGCCATGGCCACACAGTACGGCTGCACCACCCCCGCCAGCGACCCGCATCTCGTTCGCATTTGCCTACATCACGCAAACGCGTGGTTGGCGGGGTGGCCAACCGTTCGCAGGGTGACGATCAGCAGGTAGCAGGCGACCAGTGCCGCCACCACCACCGCCGGAACGACCACCTCCGCCGCACTGTCGAGGACCACCAGCAGCCACACCAGTGCAACGGCGCCGCCAGAAAACGCTGCGAGTACTGCGAACACGTGGTCCATGACCATCAGCACCAGTGTGAGGAACAGGCACAGTCCGACGAGACCGATCAGCACGTAGCCGGGCAGGCCGACAGGGAACGCCGGCGGTCCGGTGAACGCTGCCATGAGCAGGTCGGCTGACAACAACACCACCACGTAGCCGACGCAGGACACCAGGACCAACAGGCGCGCCCGGTGCGCGAACTGGGTCACCCGGCCCGCCCGGCCAAGCTGTGTTGCGACGGCGCGTTGGAACCACCGGAGCCCTATCTCCGCCAGCCCCATGCTGACCAGCAGAGGTGCCACCAGGCCGACCAGCGCGGCCCCCGAACCAACGGCGGCATACACGACTGCCGTGCAGCACAGCACGAAGGCACCCATCACGATTCCCGACCCGAGGAACGGAACCGCGGCGCCGAGCTCGGACCTGCCCGGAGCACCGAGCCGGGTCGGTTCCAAGCGTCCGAGCACCAGCCAGGTGTGCACGGTCGCCCCCAGCTCACAGATGGCGGCGACGGCCAGCACCGTCCACAGCTCATCGGTCCCCACCGTCGAGATTCCGGCCACCAGCATCGCCGGTGTCACCCACAACACGAGCGTCGACACCCGTCCCATCGGCAGCAGGATCACCGACAGCAGCAGATACTGGAGTTGCGCCCCCACCAGCAACGCGGGAGCCACCGATCCCGCCAAGGCTCCGGTGATTCCGCCGACCACCAGAACGGCGAGGGTGCCCCACAGCAACAGCAGCCGGTTCGGGGCGCGCATGGCTGCGACGCCACCGACGTTGATGGAGGTGTAGGCGACCCTCGAGGAGGCTTCCGCCAGACCCCAGCCGATACACGTGATCGCGGCGAACACCGCACCGGACGGAATGGTGCCGGGGCTGCTCAGGGCGATCGCAACGAACAGCGTCGGCGGTAGGTAGGCAACAGCGCGCAGCAACCAGCTGGATCGAACCAGAGGGGCCCGCGGGGTCGACCCGCGCTCTGCGTATTCCGCTCCCTCGAGCCTCGTGTGCATTTCCTCGGCGAGCGAGAACACATCCGGCTCACCGAACCTCGACAGGGCGATCGAGTCGGTGATTCCCCAGGATTCGAAGGTGGCTGCAAGACCGAACTCGTCGACCCATGCGCCGGTCTCCGAGAGACAACGATCGGTCAGGTGGGCGAACGCTCTCTCGCGGGGCGTGGGGGCTTCCGACAGGGATGTCACGGCCGCACATCCACGAGCGGCGGAACATCGGACCATCCGTCGCGGAGGTCGATCGAGCGACACAGATCCGCGTAGATCTTCCTGTACCGGGCGGACATGCCCAGAAGCGTGAACCGGGTCAGGGCACGCCTGCGGGCTGCCAGGCCGAGTTCGCTGGCCCGCCGAGCATCGACGAGCAGGTGCTCGATCGCATCGGCCAGCTGCTCAGGGTCTCCTGGTTCGACCAGCGCTGCGACCCCATCGAGGGCTTCGGGCAGGCCACCGACGTTGGTGGAGACGATCGGTGTGGCCCCCATCATTGCCTCGAGGATCCCGTAGGGAAGTCCCTCGGATACGGAGCAGGAGACGAGCACGTCGACCGACCGGTAGGCGGCTGCGGGATCATCGGTGTGGCCCTCGAAGCGCACGACGCCACCGAGACCCAGACGCTCCACGGCGTCGCGACACTCTTGGTCGTAGTCCAGCTGGCCATCGGCGACCCTCCCCCAGATGCGAACCGATAGCCGCGGCACCGTGTTCACGAGGTGCGAGGCTGCGTGGATCAGGGTCAAGGGGTCCTTGATCCGGTCGATCCGCGACAGGAAGCCGACGGTGGGACGGCGACCGGACGGACGCCGCGCCTGCCGAGCTTCGAACTGGGATGGGTCGACTCCGTTGTTGACCACCCTGACCCGGGAAGGTTCAGCTCCGTTGCGAAGCTCCCACCTCTTGTTGAACTCCGTCACAGGCACGATCACATCCGCTCGGCGGTAGGCTGCGATGGTCAGGAGTCGGTGGAACCGCAGGAGGATCCGTTGGGTCGATGCACCGAGGTCGCCGCCCAAGTACTCGAGGTACCGCTCGCGCAGATACACACCGTGCTCTGACAGCACGAGCGGCGCACCGGTGCGTCGCACTCCGGCGATGGCGACCAGTGCCGCCAGCCCATTGCCCGTCGCGTGGTAGATGTCGGCCTCGGGCAGGTCGAGCCCGGCGGGTCGCAGGAAGTGCTCCAGGAGTTCCAGGCACTGGATCACCTCTGCCATCGATGTCGGGAGCCCGTTGGAGCGGCAGAGATCCGTGAGCACCTCGACTGCCGCTCGGCAGCGAAGCGCCGGCGCCATCTGCCGTGCCTCGCAGTGTTCGATCAGGGCGTCGAGCCCACTGTCGAAGCCCTGCGGGTCCGCATCGGGTTCGGTCAGTCGCCCGAGTAGCGCCACCACGTCCCCGAAGACACGCCGGTTGATCTTGCTTCGACCCGCTGCGCGCAGATACCGCGGGCGTTCACCTGGAACGCTGGACTCCCAGAACCCCAACTCCGTTACACCCTTCACGTTCGCCGGGAGCTCCCACACGGGCGTGTTCCCACTCCGGGACACGATTGACACGACCTCGAACGAGCTCTCGGGAAGCGACGAGATCATCTGGTCGCACCACGTGGAGACCCCTCCCTGGACGAACGGGTAGGTGCCCTCGGTGACCAGCGCGACCTTCGGACCCGGAGTCGCTGCGGACCGGTTCGGGACCACAGGCATGGCCGAAGCAGCCAACCGCGCTGGAGTCAACGGGGCGGTGACCGTCATGCCACCGCCTCCAGAGAGTGGAGCGAAGAGAACAGCTCGGAGTAGCCGTCGAGCATCGACTGGATCGGGTAGCGCTCGCGGACCACTCGATGGGCGAGCCGGCCCAACCGGGAGGCCTCGGACGGGTCGGCCAACAGCATCGAGACCGCGTCCGCCATCTCACGCGCGTCGCCGGGGCCGACGATCAGCCCGGCATCCCCGAGCGCTTCGGGAATACCGCCGACCTCGGTGGCAACGATCGCCCGACCCGCCGCCATACCTTCGAGGAGGCTGAAGGGCAGACCTTCCGAACGGCTCGGGATGACCTGCACGTGCAGGCGCGGGAGGATCGACGGCGGATCAGGGTGTGCTCCCAGGAACGCTAGGCGCGTTCCGAGCCCGGACCGTCTGGCGATCTCGCTGCACCTGCACGTGTACGCCTCGAGGGTGGGTTCGGCGGGCCCGATGTGGGTGAACGTCGAGTTCTCGAATCGCTCGCCGATCAGTGCCGACGCCTCGACGAACAGGTCGACTCCCTTGAACGGATCGATCCTGGCGACCGTTCCAACCTCGTACGAAGACCGCACGGGAGGTGGATCCGCCGGCGGGTCCACGCCGGTGGGAATGCACACCGAGGTCTCGGGGTCACAGCCGAGCCGTCGGGAGGCGACCACGTTCGACTCACTGACACCGACCACAGCCGAAGCGGCCATGTACGCCAACCGTGCGAGGTTCTCCGCGGAACTCCGGACCAACCAGCGCGTCCAGTCGTCGACAGCCGAACCCTCGGTCCTCGCGTGGGCTTCCCCCACATAGATGCCGTGCTCGACGACCACCATGGGCGTTCCGTTGCAGTACCGCTCCAACGCTCCCGGCACCGCGGCGACACCCGCAGTGGCACTCAACGTCACATCACACGGTTCCATCGGTGTCGTGGCGGCCTGCACGACCGCCGACACGAGCTCGCTCGCCGCCCGCACTGCGGGCACTGTGAGTGGTTCGGGACCGTTCCTGAGCTCACTCGGAGCAACGTCGATCAGCAGTTCGCACAGGGCATCGGGGGAGATCGCCGCGGAAACGTCGGCTCCCCGACGTAGACCGATGAGCGCGTCCATCAATCGTTGCGGCTCCGCATCGTTGCCGAACAGGAGCTCTGCCAGGCCCTCGAGCACCCGACCATCGACACCGGAATCCCGGATCGCCCTCGGGTACCGGATACGGACACCGCACCTGGTGTCCCGACCCTCGGCCACACCGAGTGCAAGCACCTCCCAGTCGACACCGGCAAGTCCGGTGAGCAGGAGGTCGCACCAGCGGGTCACGCCACCGCACGGATTCCGGGTAGTTCCCCTCGGTCACGAGTCGAACCCGCCGCTTCACACCGCTGTGTGCCCCGTCCACGTCGTATCCCCTAGTTCCCCGGCAGCTGGACGGTCAGCTGTGTTTCTCCACCGAGCGGCACCCATGCCGCGAGACGACCGCCCCAGGGCGCACCGAAGGTCGCACCACCGCTGGTTGCGCCATCGGGCACGGTCAGGGGTACCTCGAGCGCCGAGGCCGACCCCAGGTGCACCTGTCCGTCCTGCATGTACGCCTCCACCCCGACACACCAGCTTCAAGCTCATCGCGTCCCAGGTCTGGAGCCGTCGGACGCCCTCGGTGGCATCAGCCATGGATGGGTTGTCAAGCGGAGCGTCCGCGGAGTACAGCGCTCGATAGTCGGCCAGAACGTCGTCGAGGATCCCGTAGAGCAGTCGGTCCTCGGCGAGGTTCGACTGGTGTGCGTAGTGCGGAAACGGCTTGCCGGCGAGAACCCGCAGGAGCGTCAGTCGGGTTTCCAGCGGTCGGATGTAGGAATCGAATCCGGTGGCAGGATCGAGCGGCGCTATGCAGGTCGAGAGCGGTTGGTCTCGCAGTCGCCGCTCCCGCCGTGCGCGGACGAGTTGTAGATCCAGTTGTACTCGTCCACGAGCTCTTCTGCGGTTCCCACGTTGTAGTAGGCACTCATCGGATAGCGGGGCAGGGTGAGGGCTCCGCTAGCTCCCAGGCTCCGCTGCCGTGCTTCGTAGGACGCGTCGGAGGCGACCGCCTTGATGCCGAGTGCTGCCAGGACTCGGGTCGAGGTTCGGATTGTCCGAAGGTCTGTGGCGCTATTGCCGCAATCCGGAGTGCTCACCGGTGACGAGCACTTCGGGATCGACCGCGATCCCCTGGCTCTGTGCCCACGTGAGGTTCGTTCCCACGTCGTCGCCGAGCGCGGTCGAGTCCACCCACACCGGTGTGGTCGGACCACCGCATTGCCACGGGATGGTGGTGAACACCTGCACACAACCGAGGTACTGATGGTTCCACGTGTGGTTGATCCAGCGGTACGAGCTCTGGTTCGCGATCAGGTCGTCCCCCATGGGGTCCGATCCCGAGTCCACGATCTCCACCGAGTGCCCGATGCCGTTGAACGCCATATCGATGAGGAAGTCGTGCTCGGCTTGCCACTGGCGCAGGTACTGCGAATCGGCGAGGTTCATGCGGATCGGTGGAGGTGCGGGCGTGCTCGGGTCCGGACAGTCCCCGGCGTCCGGTGTGCAGCTGCTTAATGACCGACCAGCGGGTGTCGACGACGAACATATCGTCCATGCACCGACAGGTGGTTGCGCTTGGCGCCGAGGTGGACGCCCCTGGTCGCCCAATCGATGATCCCCGCCGAGAGCGCCAGGAAGTGACTCTGGAAGCCGTTCATCGCCGCGGTGATGATCATGCGTTCACGACCATCGGCGGAGTACACGCCGATGAGGGACCCCTCGTCCCCACCGGATGGGGCGCGACGGTGACCATCGGGGTGGCGCTCCCTGACGGTGGTGACTCCATCGGCGTGCCTTGGTAGGTACCCGCAGGTCTCAGAGACCGCTGGATCGACGTCGCTCAGACGGAACGGGACCGCGGAGGTGGGAGAACGGCCCGTCCAGCGCCGCGCATCGACCTGTGCCGTCGCACCGTCGAGCTCCCTGCTGTAGAACGGAGCATCTAGTCCAACCTGGGAGTTCGGGTAGACGTAGGAGTCCACCTGGCGGATCGAGAACTCGCGCCCACGTCCGCGGATAGCGCCAGTTCGTCGGCTTCAGCTGGACGGGAGCGCCGTTGGTGCCACCACCGCCTGGAACCTCGATCGGCGGGCACCGTCGACGGTGTCGGCGAGGAATCCAGGTGTGATCGTGGATCGCGACGGCGAGTTCAGGTCGACCTCCAGGTACGGAACGCCGTGGAGATCGAGCGCCGTTCGCATTGCACTGGTGCCTGGCCCACCATCGGACAACAACAGCACTCGCAGATCGATGCGCGGCGGGTCCGCCGGTACGGTCGTTGTCGTCGTGGTGGTCGAAGTAGTCGACGTCGTCGACGTGGTCGAAGTGGTCGAGGTCGCCGTGGAGGTGGTCGAAGTTGTAGACGTGGACGTGGTCGAAGTGGACGTGGACGAAGTTGTCGTCGTGGTCGTCGTGCCCGGCGGCGTTGTCGGCACACACGCGACCGTGATCATGACCAGCGCAGCCAATGCCGAGGTCGCCAATACCGATGCCTTGTGCCTCGAACGGACCGAAAGTGCTCGTTCCATTTCCCTCTCCTTCATGGATTCACCCGCAGCTCTGCTTCATTCGCCACCGATCCACCTGAGCGCAGACTGCGGACAGAAGTCCTCAAGTCAGCGACGCTCCTGACGATGCCCGGGGAATGGAGCTCGCCATGAAGGCAACCCGGACGCTTCTTGCGGCGGCGACCCTCCCGGTACTGCTCGCTGGCTGCACGGCAACCTGTTCCCCCGAAGTCGGGCGTCTCGCTCAGTGGTCTCCCCAGCCGGGTGGCTCCTGGCAACTCCAACTCACCGGCACTGTCGACCTCGCTGTGGACGCTGAAGTGTTCGACATCGACGGCCTGGACACTCCGGCATCGACGGTCACCGCGATACACGACCGCGGCGCCCGGGCGATCTGTTACATCTCGGCCGGCACCTACGAGGACTGGCGCACCGACGCGGGGAGCTTTCCCGGGGAGATCCTCGGAAACGCGCTCTCGGACTGGCCCGGCGAGCGATGGCTGGATGTCCGCCGACTCGATGCGCTTGAACCGGTGATCGCCCGAAGGATGGACATCTGCGAGGAGAAGGGCTTCGACGCCGTCGACCCCGACAACCTGGACGGCTACTCCAACGACAGCGGGTTTCCGCTCACACATGACGACCAGATCCGCTACAACCGGATGGTCGCCCAACTTGCACACGATCGAGGGCTGGCGGTCGGCCTCAAGAACGACCTCGGCCAGGTGACCGACCTCGTGGGTGACTTCGACTTCGCGGTGAACGAACAGTGCCTCCAGTACGACGAGTGCGCTCTGCTCGATCCTTTCGTGAGTGCCGGCAAGGCGGTTCTGCATGTGGAGTATGAACTCGAACCCGCCGAGTTCTGCGAATCCGAGCCGCGGGGTCTCAGTTCGATCCTGAAGCACCTCGAACTCGGTTCGTGGCGTCTCGTCTGCTGAATCCATACCTCTCCGCCCCTCGCGTCGCGGCATGGTATGAAATGACTCCAACAAATCACCAACATCTGGGCGATTCGCGCCAACAATTCGACGATTTCTCGAAGGTTTTTCGAATAGATGTGGACCTACCGCCCCAGCGGCCGCTGAGGGTCCGGACGCGATCGGGGGTTGACCACCAGCGCGCTCAGAAGAGTTGGGACGGTCAGCTATTCGTCAGTTGGCGGGCTGGGTCACTCGCTCGATGCCAGCCTGCGCTGTGGAGTTGGCGGGATCGACCTCGAGGGCGGCGGCAAAGCTCTCGGCTGCGGTGTCGGGATCACCCGCGCGCTCGTAGAGGATGCCCAGGTTCACAAGAGCACGGGCATCGCCGGGACCGAGTTCGGCAGCGGCCGTCCAGGCCTCCTCGGCACGGTCGAACTGGTTCAGCTGCGATGCAGCGAGACCGATTCCCAGATGCGCCCGGAACGACTCCGGGTACAGGACCAGAACACGGTCGTACACCTCCAGCGCAGACTCAGCATCACCGGTCGCGGTGAGCAGCTCTGCTCGGTCCATGAGCAGGTCAGGATCCTCACCGGCCACTGCCTGGGCGTCGTCCAGGTGACCGAATGCCGAGGCGATCAATTCGGCGCGAGCAGCATCTGAGTCGGCTATCTCCGGACCCTCGGTGAGTGACTGCACCGCGACCCTGGAGTACGCCTGGTGCAGATCGAACCGAGCGGGTGCCAGCGACACCGCGGACTCCAACCCGTCGAGTGCGGAACTCAGATCACCCGTGGACTGCGCTTCCAAGGCCGAGTCGAGACGAGTCTCGGCGAGCAGTTCGCCACCTGCGAGAACGAGCCCCGCGATCGCGAGGCAACCGAACCCGACCGCGGCGACGACCCTTGGGGCGGAACCGCGGGACTCGGTTCGCGATGTGGCTGGGGAGGGCACGATCGCAACCCAGAGCAACCCTGCCAGCATCCACGGGATCGGATCGATCACAGGGTCTCCGAACGCGAACAGAAGCGTGACCAGGTAGCCAGCGAGACCCGCTGTGACGGCGGTCGGCACGAGTTCGCGTTGCAGGTTGCGTGCGAAGTCACCGGCGAGCACCACCAGCAGCGACAGGAGCGCTGCCAGCCCCAGGATGCCGGTAGTCACGAGCGTGTCCAATGGGAGCGAGTGAGCCCTGTCATGGAGCTCCTCGCTTCCGTGGTCGCGTTCGAAGTCCTCGTCGATCCCCGCCGGCAGCACCGATCGTTGTGTGTCGGGCCCGGCACCCAGAAGCGGACGATCGACGATCACCGATGGTGTGGTCGACCACAGATCCAACCGGCCGATCCCGCTCGCCCGGTCGAGTTGGGGCCCGATCACCGTCAGCATCAGGACAGCCAATGCAGCGAGAGCGGCCACCACACCCACAGCGACGAGCAACGGGCTGCGCCCGGCAGCGGACTCGGCTCCGCGTCCGGGATCGCGCGACGCCGCTGACCAGAGCCCTGTCGATCCCGCGTTCGGTCGTCCCGTGGCCACCCAGGCCGGCGCCATCACAGCAGCCGACACGAGCGCCGCTAGCCAGCCACCGCGGGTGCCGGTGGCCAGGAGACCCGCCAGGCCCGCCACCGAACAGACCAGGCCGGCGATGCGCCATCGCGGGTCACGGCTCCGAAGGTGTGCCACCGCTATCGGCAGCACGATCACCAGATGGGCCGCAGCGAAGGTGGCGCTCCCCCAGGTGCTGCGAGCGCGCGTTACCTCTCCTGCGTCACCCACCGCGGCGATGTCGAGCCCGAGGCGTTCTGCCACCGCCAGGGCACCGACGACACCACCGGTCACGAACGCTGCGCGCAATATCCGGCGTTGCACCACCGCATCGGCGGCCACGCTGGCACCCAGGACGAACGATCCGATTCCCAGGAACAGCGCGAACAGACCGTTGTTGCGGTTGGGTGATCCCAGGAGGCTCATCCACGGTGCGACACCCAGAACGGTTGCGGCCAGCGACACCACCACCAGAGGCACGAACCACTTCCACCGAGGCCACCTGAGGGTTCCCGTGGCAGCACACACCGCCAGCCCCGCCGGAACCAGGACACCGACCACCAGCCACTTGGCGGCGTGGAACGGACCGAACGCCCATGGAACGAAGAACAGAGGTACGACCACCACCAAGGCGACAGGAGCGGCCGACCGAAGACCGGGATACGACGACACGCCGGTTGGCCCGGACGCCGTCGGTTCGGTGACGGTCGCGGGTGCCATCATCGCAGCGTACCGACAGCTGTGTCGCGGGCGGCGAGCACTTCAGGCAAGGTAGATGTGGTTGGTGAATCGACCCTCTGGTGCCGACGGCCGGGCGGATCGAATGGCCGCCGGCACCAGAGGATCAGACCTTCCTCCCCCCACCAGCTGACCCCAGCCGATGCCACTTGCGCCTGTTCATCAGCACCCCCAGAGCGATGACGAACAGTGCGAACAGAACGAGGGCCAACGGGTTCGAGCCGGTGTAGGCGAGCGGACTCCCGCCCGAGGTGCCACCGGTGGAGGAGACACTGCCCGAAGCACCGGCAGAGCCGGCGCCAGAGGTTCCGTCACCGCTCGATCCCGTGCTGCCCTGAACCGCAACCGGGGTGGCGTCGCCGCCCGTTCCGTTGGTTCCGTCGTTCCCGGAACCTCCATCAGTACCCGGATCGCTACTGGGATCAGTACCCGGATCTGTGCCGGGATCGGGGTCGGGGTCCGGATCCGGCGTGGGATCGACCCCCTTGTCAGGATCGACGGGCACGCCTGAGGCGGAAACGACCATGACGACGACGTCGTCCACGTTGTGGTCGTACTCGAGTGCTTCGGTGAGCGTGATCACGCCGTCGAGGACCGAGGCGATCTCACGGACCTCCATACGGTCGCTCCCGGTGCCGATCGCGATCTGCTGTCCCGCAACGAAGCCGGAGTCACCGCCTGCGAAGCCCGGTGCCGTCGAGACCATGATCGTGTCGGAACCCGATGCCAGAGACACCGCGGACAGCCGAACGACGTCCGCTGCCACCCGGCTCGCCATCGCACCCGTTGACACCGCGGAGACCGCCTCGACGGGAACAACTCCGCCACCGAATCCGAACAACCTCAACGGAGACTGGTTCGGCTCGGGGTCCTCACCTTCGAGGACGCTCACCGGAGCGACGGTGATCGTCTCGATCGGACCGTCGCTGAAGGCCTGCTCGTTCAAGGGCGAGTCCTGGGTCGTACCGTCGGGCAGCACCGTCTGCAGGCGCCCGTTGGCGCCCATGATGAGTGCTGCGGTCTCACCCTCGTTCGCGTACTTGATCACGAAACGCCCGACCGTCGGTTCCGGTGCCTTCGACTTGACCGGAAGCGCGATCTGCGCAGGAGAGTTGTTGGGGACCAGGCCGAAGTCCGCATCCACCGACTGCGGGGTCCCTCGGGCCCGCTTGGTTCCGGCATCCACGAAACCGTTGACCCAGCGCATGTTGTAGTCGTACGGGTCGTTCCAGCGACTGTTCTCGATGTCGATGCGTGTCG
>JAMLGK010000014.1 GCA_023957995.1 Microthrixaceae bacterium
GGGGTGCGATCGAGTGCGCCATCCAGGTGTAGCCGTCCGCGTACACGTTCAGTTCGGTTCCGAAGGGCTTCTTGTCCCCCACGTCCTTGGCCCGCTGGTATATGAGCGAGCGGATGTCCCTGTCGAACGGCCGTCCGTCGGTGTCGTTCTCCACGAGGTACTGGTGGAGTTCGGGACCCATGTCCTCGAGGAGGAACCGCAGGTGGCCCGCGAGGGGGAAGTTCCGCAGGATGGAGTGCCGCTGCTGGAAGTAGTCGTAGATCCCCAGAAGGGCGAGCGGAACCAGGAGGATCTCTGCAAGCAGGTACCAGGGGCTGAGCAACGCCAGGCCTGCGAACACAAGAGCCAGCAGAATCACGGCCCAGAGCAACTTCGTACGTATGGACTCGACCATCGAGGCTCCTCTCGTTGCGCTGCACGCTAGCGGCGACCCCGGCGCCAGGGCCTCACCTTCTCGGGGTGATCCGACAAATCACCCCTGGAGATGGATGCGCAACGAACCGGCAGTGGCTAGTTTCGCCACACGCCTCCGAAAGGGTCCCTCCGTGGCTTCTCGACATTTCGAAGTGGAACCGCATTCAGACGGGTCGAAGTCGCTCGTCGTCCACTCCCGTGGGATGGACGTCCTGGACAACCCCCAGCTCAACCGGGGTACGGGGTTCACCCAAGCAGAGCGGGACCACCTGGGGCTGCACGGTCTGCTCCCCGCAGCGGTCGAAACCCTCGACCAACAGGTGGCGCGCAACTACGACTCGTTCCTCGCGGCCGAGACCGACATCGACAAGTGGGAGTTCCTCACCGGACTGCACGACACCAACGAGGTCCTCTTCTACCGGCTCGTCGGTGAACACGTCACCGAGATGCTTCCGATCGTCTACACGCCCACCGTGGGCACCGCCATCGAGGAATTCAGCCACCTCTTCCGTCGACCCCGGGGAGTCTTCCTCAACGTCGAGGACATCGACGGAATCGACCGGGCCCTGGCCGCCACAGGGCTCGGCCCCGACGACGTGGATCTCGTCGTGGCCTCTGATGCCGAGGCGATCCTCGGCATCGGTGACTGGGGTGTGGGCGGTGTGGACATCTCGATCGGCAAGTTGGCCGTGTACACCGTCGCAGGCGGGATCGACCCCACCCGGGTGCTCGCGGTCGGCCTCGATGTCGGAACGAACCGCGAGAAGCTCCTGACCGATCCCCGGTACCTCGGTCTGAAGCGCTCACGCGTCAGGGGCGAGGAGTACGACCGCTTCATCGATGAATACGTGGCCCGGGCCTCGGAACGGTTCCCCAACGCGATCCTGCACTGGGAGGACTTCGCCGCTCCGACGGCCCGTGGGATCCTGGGCCGTTACGGGGACAAGCTCTGCACCTTCGACGACGACATCCAGGGAACCGCAGCGGTCGGGCTGGCATGTGCACTGTCGGGCGTGAGGGTCTCCGGCCGACGTCTGGTCGACCAGCAGATAGTCGTGTTCGGGGCCGGATCGGCCGGCGTCGGCATCGCGGACCTCATCCGTCTCGCCCTCGAGGACGAGGGGCTCACGCCCGAGCAGTCCGCCGGCAGGATCTGGCTCATCGACCGTCCTGGCCTGTTGACGAGCGACATGGACCTGGCGGACTACCAGAAGCCCTACGGCAAGGACCCCGAACTGGCCACCCAGTGGCGTGCCGCAGACGGCACGCTCGGGCTGGCCGAGGTGATCGCGAACCTCGAACCGACCATGCTCGTGGGCACATCGGGCGTGACCGGCGCGTTCAGCGAGGAGATCATCCGCTCGTTGCACTCGGGATGTGACCGACCGGTCGTGCTGCCCATGTCGAACCCGACGTACCTGGCTGAGCAGACCCCCGCGAACATCCTCGCCTGGACCGACGGCCAGGCCCTGGTTGCGACCGGGAGCCCGTTCGGGCCCGTGGATCTCGACGGCACCACCTACATGATCGGCCAGGCCAACAACGCACTGTTGTTCCCCGGCCTCGGGTTGGGCACGATCGTGTGCAGATCATCGCTGATCAGCGACAAGATGTTCCTCGCCGGGGCGCGCGCACTGGCCAGCCTGGCGGACCCCTCCGATCCCTCCAAGGGCCTGCTGCCGAGCATCGAGAGGCTCCGGGAGGTGTCCGCCACGGTTGCGGTCGAGGTGATCAAGGCCGCTGTGGCCGCCGGACTCAACAGGGTGCCGGTAGAAGATCCGATCGAAGCGGTGGAGACCGCCATGTGGAATCCGGAATACCTGCCGATCAATCACTAGTCGGATCACCGCCCAGCCGATCGACCAGACAGCCGACCAACACGCCAGCGGCGTACGCCAAGGAGACATCACATGTCGAAGACCGTTGCCGAAGTGCTCGTGGACCAGATGGTCGAAGCCGGGATCGCCAAGGTCTACGGGATCGTCGGTGACTCCGCGAACCCGATCGTCGACGCCCTGCGCCGCCACGAGGCGGAGATCGAGTTCGTCCACGTGCGCAATGAGGAGGCCGGAGCATTCGCGGCCGGGGCCGACGCACAGATCTCGGGGCGCCCGACCGCTGTGCTGGGCTCGTCCGGCCCGGGCAGCGTCCACCTCCTGAACGGCCTGTACGACTGCCAGCGGAACGGCGCACGGGTGTTCGCCATCGCCACACACATCCCGAGCACCGAGATCGGAACCGGCTACTTCCAGGAGACCAATCCCGAGCAGATCTTCTCGGGCTGCTGCAACTACATAGGCACCCTGACAACACCGGATCAGATGCCTCGGCTGTCCGAGCTCGCCCTGCAGGCGGCCATCCTGGGGCGCGGGGTCGGGATGGTGATCGTCCCCGGGGACATCGCCGCCCGAGAGGTGAGCCACGAGATGGTCAAACACCCGATCATCACGGAGCGGCCCGTGATCCGGCCGTGCGACTCGTCGCTGGACGAGGCCGCCGAGGTGATCGCTGGTGCATCCAACATCGCCATCTACGGCGGCGAGGGCACCCGGGCGGCCAGGAACGAGGTGCTGCAACTCTCAGCTGCGCTGAAGGCACCGATCGCGTACGCCTACCGGGGCAAGGACGTCCTCGAGGCCGACAACCCCAACGCTGTCGGCATGACCGGGCTGCTCGGTTGGGGCGGGGCCGCCGGCGCCCTCGGAAGCTGCGACCTGTTGATCATGCTGGGAACCGACTTCCCCTATCACGCCTTCCTCCCGTCCGGCCCGAAGATCATCCAGGTGGACGACAATCCCGCTCACCTGGGCCGTCGGGCGAGCGTTGACGTGGGGCTCGTCGGCGACGTGGGAGAGACGCTCCGTGCGCTGCTGCCACGGATCTCCGCCCGCTCCGACACCAAGTTCCTGGACGCGGTCACCAAACACCACCACAAGGCGGTCGAGAAGCTCCAGACCTACGTCACCCACGAGGGCAGCGGCGAGGGCCTACGGCCCGAGATGGTCGCCAGCACCCTCAGCGACCTGGCCGACGACGATGCGGTCTTCACCGTCGACACCGGCATGTGCAATGTCTGGGGTGCCCGCTACCTCCACATGCGCGAGGGGCGGAGGATCCTGGCTTCGTTCAGCCACGGCTCGATGGCCAACGCGATGCCACAGGCCATCGGGGCCAAGATCGGCTCACCGGACCGTCAGGTGATCGCGATGTGCGGGGACGGCGGGTTCACGATGCTGATGGGAGAACTCCTCACCGCATCGGGGCTGGACGTACCGGTGAAGTTGATGGTGTTCAACAACTCCACCCTCGGGATGGTGCGCGCCGAGATGATGGTCATGGGCTACCAGCCCTGGGGCACCGACGTGAAGAACCCCGATTTCGGCGCTCTGGCCAACGCCGTCGGTGTTCACGGCGAACGGGTGACGACAGCGGATCAGATCGCTCCGGCCATCGAGCGTGCATTCGCCCACCCCGGACCTGCGCTCATCGACTTCGTGACCGATCCGAGGGCACTGTCGATGCCACCCCAGACCACTCTCGAACAGATCAAGGGCTTCGCGCTCACGACATCCAAGTTGACCTTCGGCGGCGAGTTCGCCGAGGTCTGGGCACAGGCCCGCTCGAACATCCGCGACATCGGCCAGGTCCTCTGACCGAGACCTGAGCCACCGACAGCCAGGCCACAGACATCCAGCTACAGACATCCAGGCCACAGAAACCCAGACCACAGGCATCAAGCCAGACCGACAGACGACCCGGAGCACCAGATGACCACCGAGATGCTGCACCGAATCCAGTTCGGGTTGACGATCAGCTTCCACTTCATCTTCCCGCCGATGTCCCTGGGCGTCGGACTGATCCTGGTGATCCTCGGCATCAAGTCGGTGCGCACCGGTGATCCCAAGTGGCGCCAGCTCTCGCTCTTCTGGGTGAGGATCTACGGACTCATCTTCGCGATGGGGATCGCAACGGGGATCGTGCAGGAGTTCCAGTTCGGCACCAACTGGTCGGAGTACTCGCGCTTCGTCGGGAACATCTTCGGCGCGTTGCTGGCAGCGGAGGGGATCTTCGCCTTCATGCTCGAAGGCGGATTCCTGGGCCTGATGCTCTTCGGCGGCTCCCGACTGGGAAACAAGATGTGGCTCTTCGCCACCACGATGGTGGTCACCGGAGCCACGTTCTCAGCCACCTGGATCGTCATGGCCAACTCCTGGATGCAGACACCCCAGGGTTACGAGGTCAAGGACGTCGGACAGGGCACCCAGGCCTTCATGACCAGCTTCCGCGAGGTCGTGTTCACCCCCTCGTTCGGACCGCGCATCACCCACCTCCTGGCTGCCTCGTGGATGGTCGGAGCCTCACTGGTGATGAGCGTCGGCGCCTACTACCTGCTCAAGAAGCGCCATGTCGATCTGGCTCGCACGATGATCCGGGTGGCCCTACCGATCTTCACGGTTCTCGCAGTTCTGCAGGTGTTCGTCTTCGGAGCGAACCAGGCGGTGGAGGTCACCAACGAGCAGCCCGAGAAGCTCGCCGCCATGGAGGGTGTGTACGAGTCCCAGAGCTGTGCACCGATGTACCTCGTCGGTTGGACGAACCCACAGAACGAAACCACCACCGGCCTGCACATCCCCTGCCTGCTGAGCTTCCTCAGCTACCAGGACACCGATGCGACCGTGACCGGCCTGGAGGCGTTCCCGAAGGACCAATGGGCACCGGCCGCCCTGGTGTTCCAGGTGTACCACCTGATGATCGACCTCGGAATGCTGTTCATCCTCATCGGAGCGGTGGCGTGCGGTCTGTGGATCTGGAAGCGGAAGCTCTGGCAGAACCGGTGGATGCTGAGGGTCCTGGTGGGGAGCATCGTGCTCACGCAGTTGGCGACCCTGTCGGGCTGGTGGACCGCAGAGTTCGGACGACAACCCTGGATCGTCTGGCACGAGCTGACGACCAGTGGGGCCCAGTCTCCGAACGTGACGTTCTCGCAGGTCGCGTTCTCGATCGGCATGTTCGTGGTGCTCTACACGCTGTTGTTCATCGTCTTCCTGCGGTTGCTGGACCGTCAGATCAAGGCCGGGCCCGAGCCACCACCCGACATGGAGGAGACCGCTTCCCTGCCGGATTCGTTCGGCGAGGTGTTCCGCCACCGCTCTCGTGTGTCCTCAGGGGGTGACTGACCATGTGGCTCAACATCGTCTGGTTCGTTCTGTACGTCGTGATAATCGGCGGCTACGTGATACTCGACGGCTTCGATCTCGGAGTCGGGATGCTGTCGCTGTTCGTGGCACGCACGGACACCGAGCGGAGGCTGGTCCTCAACAGCATCGGACCCATCTGGGACGGCAACGAGGTCTGGTTGGTGCTGGGTGGAGGAGCGCTGTTCGCCGCGTTCCCACTCGTGTACGCGTCGTTGTTCTCCGGGTTCTACATAGCCATGATGCTGGTGCTGTTGGTGCTGATCCTCCGCACCGTCGCGATCGAGTTCCGTTCGAAGCGGGAGAGCGCCCGGTGGCGGTCCATGTGGGACGGCTTCTTCTTCGCCTCGTCGCTCGGGATCGCTCTGCTGCTCGGCGTGGCACTGGGCAACGTGATCCGTGGGGTTGCCCTCGACGCCGAGGGCAACATGGACATCTCGCTGATCGACCTTCTCAATCCGTACGCACTCGCGGTCGGGGTCACGGGACTCGCCATGTTGAGCCTCCACGGAGCATTCTTCCTCACCCAGAAGCTCGAGGGCGACCTCCTCGAACGGGTGCGCGGTCTCATTCCGGGTCTCATGGCAGCCTTCTTCGTGTTGACCACGATCCTCGTGGTCTGGACGGTCACACTCGACAGCGAGATCGTCGACAACTTCGAGGACCGACCCTGGACCGTCGTGTTCCCGATCGCTGCTCTCGGGGTGAGCGTCCTCGGCTGGTGGTTCATGCGTCGCGGGACCTACCTGGCGTCCTTCGCCTGTTCCTCGGGGACGATCGCGTTCCTGATGGCCTCGGTCGCAGCTGGGCTCTACCCCGTGATGCTGCCGTCGTCGATCGACGCCGCCAACGATCTCACCATCTACAACGCGGCGTCGGCCGAGGAGACGCTGATGGTCATGTTCGTGATCGCAGTGATCGGGATGCCCTTCGTCCTGCTCTACACCGCGGGCGTGTACTACTTCTTCCGGGGCAAGGTCCGCCTCGACGAACACAGTTACTGACAAGCTCCGTGGCGTGAGCGAACCGGAGCACCGAGGCCCCAGGGGGCCCGCGGTGGGCCTGCTGCTGTCACACCGGGCGCCTCGGAGGTGGCTGCTGGTCGGGGCCGGCGGCACATTGGTGGCGAGCCTGGCCCAGATCGCCTGGATACTCCTGCTGGCATCGATCATCGACACCGTGTTCACCGATGGCGCGGACATCGCAGCGATCTCCACCCGCATGATCGTGATGTCGGGCATCCTGGTGCTCCGGGGCCTCGCCCTCTGGTCGGTCGAGGCCGCCACCCAGCGGGCATCGAACCGACTCAGGGTCGAACTCCGGGGCGAGCTCGCCACCCAGCTGGTGAGGGGGGACCCACGACGGGGCACCGGCGACGGCATCGGCGAGGTCACCGGCGCGCTGACCGAAGGGGTCGAGGCGATGGGTGGATTCGTCACCAAGTACCTGCCCGCCATGTTCTCGGTGGTCCTGGTCCCCCTGCTCGTGGCCGCTGCGGTGACCGTGCTCGATCCGCCGACGGTGGCGATCCTCCTGTTCGCCGGTCCGATGCTGGTGCTGTTGCTGGCCGTCATCGGCCGACGCACCGCGGAGCTCACGCGCCGCCGCTTCGACGAACTCGGTTGGCTCCGGGGTTTCTACCTCGACCTGTTGGCGGGACTGGGAACCCTCAAGGCCTTCGGGCGCAGCGCGGACGGCGCCGAGATGATCGAGACCACGAGCAGGCGTTTCGGCGACACCACGATGGAGGTCCTTCGCACGGCCTTCCAGACCTCCTTGGTGATGGAATGGGCAGCAACCGCGGCCACAGCTCTGGTCGCGGTGGAGGTCAGCTTCCGCCTCATCGAGGGACACCTGTCGTTCGGGACCGCCCTGGCGGTACTGGTGTTGACTCCGGAGTTCTTCGTACCGTTCCGCCGTCTGGCGATCGAGTACCACTCGGGGCAGTCGGGCGATGCCGCAGCCGCCGCGATCGGCGAGCTGCTGCGTCCATCCGATCCGGCGGGACCACACCGAGGGGGAGGGCCCGCAAGGATCACCCCGACAGGCCGGTCGTTCACCCTGGCGCTCGAGGGGGTCAGCTACACCTATCCGGGCTCCGACGCAGCAGCGCTCGACAACCTGGACCTCGTTGTCGAAACCGGTGAGACCCTGGCTCTTGTCGGTCCGAGCGGCGCGGGCAAGTCGACGATCGCCTCCCTGCTGCTGAGGTTCATAGATCCGAAGACCGGTCGCGTGACCGTCGACGGAGAGGACCTGTGTGCCGTCGATCCCGCTGTCTGGCGCAGGCAGGTCGCATGGATACCCCAACGACCGACGTTGTTCGCGGGAACGGTGGCGGAGAACATCTCGCTCGGTGAGCCCGACGCCACCCGCTCCCGGATCGAGACCGCGGCGGAACGAGCCGGCGTGAGCGACGTGATCACCGCCCTCCCAAGTGGATTCGACACCGAACTCGGCGAGGGTGGACAGACCCTGAGCGGTGGCGAGCGCCAACGGCTGGCGATCGCACGGGCCTTCCTCCGCGACGCCCCCCTCGTGCTTCTCGACGAGTTCACCGCCCACCTCGATCCCCGCACCGAGGAGTCGGTGCTCGAGGCGGCGGGGAAGCTGCTCGAGGGTCGCACGGCACTACTGATCGCGCACCGCGTGGCCACCGCACGTTCTGCTGACCGGATCGCGGTCATCCACGAGGGGCACGTGGTGGAGACCGGTACCGATGCCGACCTGATGAACGCACGAGGTCGGTGGTACGACATGAGCACGGCTGCGGACGGGGTCTTGCGATGAACCCCACGACACAACCGGCATCCGCAGAGTCCGACCGGAGCACGCCCGTGCGGATCGGGCGGCTGCTGGGACTGCTCGGAGCCCAGCGCTGGTGGGTCGTCGCAACCGCACTGCTGGCGTTCGCCACGCTGGGGTCCGGCGTCGGCCTGATCGCCATGGCCGCCTACCTGATCTCGAGGTCAGCGTTCATCGACAGCACCGCGACGATCGCACTGGCCATCACGGGGGTGAGGTTCTTCGCGGTGTCCCGTGCGACGTTCCGGTACCTCGAACGCTACGTCGGCCATCTCGGCACCTTCCGGGTGCTGACACGGCTGCGCGTCTGGTTCTTCAGGGGAATGGAGCCACTGGCTCCGGCCGGACTGCGCTCGGAACGTCAGGGAGACCTCCTGGCGCGCATCCTCGGCGACATCGACTCGGTCCAGGACTTCTCGCTCAGGGTGTTCGTCCCGGCGGTCGCGGCGGTGCTGACCACAGCCCTGGTGGCGGTACTCCTCGGGAGCTTCTCACCCGTGCTCGGGATCGCCGCGGTGCTCTTCCTGGCCCTGGTGGGATTCGTCCTGCCCTGGGTCTCCCGCAAGGTGGGTGAAGCGGCGTCACACGAAGCAGCGGCAACGTCTGCCCTGCTGGACGCCGAGGCGGTCGAATCGATCGGCGGCCTGGCGGAACTCGTCGCCTGGGGACGCGAGGAGCGGTTCACCGATGCGATGCGGGACCTGAGCGAGCGGCGCTGCCGTGCCGATACGCGCCTGGCCACGATCAGCGGGGTGGCCACCGGACTGGGTGCACTGCTCATGGGTCTCGCCGCAATGACCCTCCTGGGACTCGTGGTTCCGATCCTCGACGGAGGTGGGATCGAACCGGAGTACATCGCGGTGATGCCCCTGGTGATGATCGCCGCGTTCGAGGCGGTGCAACCCCTGTCGGCAGCGATGGAGCATCTCGACCGGGCCCGGCGCGCCGCGGGACGCCTGGATGCGCTCGTGGGAGCCGAACCAGCTGTTGGCGTCCCGGACCCACCGGTGGAGCCCCCGGCGGTGGCACCCGGCGCCGGACTCGACCTCGAGATCAGCGACCTGTGGTTCTCGTACGCCTCGGGTGACGGACTCGACCCACCGGTGCTCTCGGGCGCTTCCCTGCAGGTCCCCGCCGGAGCCTTCGTGGCGCTGTTGGGTCCCAGCGGAGCGGGCAAGTCGACCCTGGTCGAGATCCTCCAGAGGTTCCTCGACTACCGGCAGGGCTCGATCCGCCTCGGTGGGGTCGAACTGTCGGAGCTCGCGCACCCGACAGCTCGGTCGCTGGTCGCGACGGTCGCCCAGCACGACCACCTGTTCGACACCTCGGTGCGCGACAACCTCCTGCTGGCCGATCCCGAAGCGGATGACGCGAGGATCCAACTGGCCCTCGATGCAGCCGCCTGCGATTTCGTGGGTCGGATTCCCGGCGGGCTCGACGCCCGGATCGGCGAGGACGGTTCCCGTCTGAGCGGGGGCGAACGGCAGCGACTGATGGTCGCCAGGGCCCTGTTGGCAGAGGCTCCCATCCTGGTGCTGGACGAGGCGACCGCCCACCTCGATCCGGACACCGAGGCGAAGGTCCTGCGCGGGGTGCGGAGTTGGCACGGTGCCCGCACGTTGATCGTGATCTCGCACCGCACGACCGTGGCATCGGAGGCAGACCTGGTGGCCAGCATCGATGCGGGGCGGATCGAGACCATCGAGCACTGAGGCCGACCGCTGCGTGCACCGTGTACGCCGAGACCTGCGGGCACCGGGGGTTTCACAGCTCAGCCTGGGTTCACAGCTCAGCCTGGGTTCACAGCTCAGCCTGGGTTGACAGTGCTTCCCCTGGCTCGGAGCTGCACGATCATCGCTGAGGCGAGCACCGCCACCGGAATGAGCACGAGTGCCGGACCGACGCTGTTGACCCTGGACGCGAGCGCACCGCCGACTGCACCCAGCACGTAGCTGAGGACCACACCCCCGATTATCCCGATCGCCAGCTCGTCCCCACGGTCGGCCATCACCGCTCCGAATCGCCCCAATCGCTCGCCGATCGTCGTCACGTTGCCGGTTCCGGCAGTGGTCAAGACCGAGACGCCGTGCACCCGCCGAAGTGCGACTCCCTGGATTCCCATCGCGCAGGCTGTCGCAGCGACCATCAGGACCACCGGCGCATCGACCACATGGCTGACCGACCGACCGCGCCCGAACGCGGTGCCCACCAGGACCAGGACGATGAGCACCACCACCTCGGTGCCGAGCGCGGCCCGCAGGCGCGCCCTCCCAGCCACACGGTCACGGTCGAACGCTGCGATCACCAGGGCCGCTCCGATGATGTAGCACGCGATCGAGACCGCACACACTCCCGCCACGCCCCACTCGCCCTCACCCACCGCTATGCCGGCCAGTACGAGGTTGCCCGACTGGTTGGCCGTGAACACCGGATAGACCCTGAGGTAGACGAACGCATCCACGAAGCCCGACACCGCTGCCAGCAGCACCGCCATCGTCTCGGGCAACCGAACAGCCGTCGCGTCGGAGTGCTTGGTCACCACCGGACCATCTTGTTGCCTGGCGGTTCGATTCACGCGGACCCGCGGCACCGCGGACCGCCGGGGCGCTGTTGCCGGTGGTGGGTCAGGACGCCTTCGGAGAGGCGTCCGAGACCTCGGAGGCCCCGGAGGCCTCGACCGATGTGGACCTGGTCAGCGATGATGCGTGGCTCACCGAGCCGGCGCCTTCGAGGGTTCCTCGCTCGCCGGTGGGCATCGTGACCCTAGAGAACTCGATCAGCCGTTCCACGTTCTCCGGAGAAGGTCTCACGAACTCCACGCCCATGCGCACGGTGCCGTCGGGGGCACGGCTGCACGAGCGCACCCGGGCGCGCAGTGAGAGGTCGTGCCTCGGACCTTCGAGTGCCGGCAGCCGCAGCTCCAGTGCGAAGATCGAACCCACTGGCCTCGGGGAATCGACCACCAGGCCAGCGCCCGAAAGCGTCACGTCGGACACCTTCACGACCGTCTCGCCGATGCGGGCCGCCAGGTCGACGGGGACACGGAAGTCGCTGCGGAGCTGTCGATGGCCTCCCACCGACACCAGCACCGAACTGATCACCGACAGTTCGAACAGGCCGATCGCCAGTGTTGCCACCAGCGCGAACCGGGGCATCGAGCGGAGTTCCGCCCATCCGGCGGTCGCCGCTGCACGGGCGACCACACAGGACAGCAGCACGGCGGCGCTCAGCGCCAGCGTGGGGAGCCGGCGGATCACGCTCACACCGCCCGGGTCGACCCCGCCCTTGGGAGTCACCTTGAACCCACCGACCGCAGGCAGCAACAACCCCATGACCGCACCGCTGTAGATACCCATCGTCATCCAGCCGAACCTCGTGGCGCTGATTGGACCGACGTGACCACGGCCGAGCAACTTGGTCGCCAGCAGGGACAGCGCCACCCACGGGGCCCACAGCACCGCGAACAGCACGGGACGGCCGTAGAGGGGTAGCAACCCGGTGAGCAGGGTCACGCACAGCACTGCGAGCATCGCCAGACGCTGTGGACCGCCGAAGTAGTGCGACAGCGACCCGAGGTAGGAGAGTCGCTGCGAGGGCGACAACCGCCTGGCCCAGAAGGGGTTCTCCCGGGTCCACATGACCCTGAGGTTCCCACGGGCCCAACGACTCCTCTGCAACAGGAACGAATCGATGTCGTGTGGGGCGAGGCCCAGCAGCACGGTCTCGTCCACGTAGCGGGTCTTCCAGCCGCGTGAGTGCAACATGATCGTCGTGTGGAAGTCCTCCGCGATGGTCGTGGTACAGACGCCACCGATGTCCATCAGGGCGCTACGACGCAGCACCGTTCCGGACCCGCACCAGAAGACGCTGTCGTTGCGTTCCTTGCCCGGACAGATCACCCGGAAGAACAGCGACTGCTCGTGGACCTCGCCGCTGGTGTGCTGGACCGAGTCGAGATTGGAGAACTCGTGCGGTGCCTGCACCAGCGCCACGTCGGGATCGTCGAAGTGCCCCACCAGCGCGTCGAGGAAGTCCGGCAGTGGCACGTGATCGGCGTCCAGGACGGCCACGAGCTCGCCATCGACGTGCGCCAGCGCGTGGTTGATGTTGCCGGCCTTGGCATGGGAGTTGTCGGGTCGGGTCAGGTAGTTGACCCCCATGTCCCTGGCCAGTTCGGCCATCTCGGTGCGGTGGCCGTCGTCGAGCAGCCACGTACGGTGCGGATGCTCCAGCGCGGCACACCCCAACAGGGTCGCCTGCAGCACCTCCACCGGTTCGTCATAGGTGGGAACCAGCACATCGACCGAGCGGACCGTGGTCACCGGGACGGGATCACACGGCACCCGACGCCAGGCCAGGAATGCATACAGAGCGAGGCTCACCCAACCGACCACCTCTGCCACCAACAGCACCGCGTAGAGGACCGGGTTGGCGCCCTGCCAGGTCCAGCCGATGCGCCAGACCAGATAGAGGGCCCCCCACAACAGTGCGATTACCGCCACGATCCGGAGGGTGAGTTCGCCGTCATCGGCGCGGCCCGCAGCCTCGACGGGGGCTACCTCGCTCGCAGATCCGGCTATGGGTTCAGTCGCCGGTTGCTCTTCCGCCGGGAACGGGTTCGATCTCTTCATCCAGAAGCTGATCGACATCCGCAGGGCCGGTTGTTAGGGATCCGCGCAAATACTCTCCGTGGACCTGACCCAGGAAGTGGGCGGCCGCCCGGACCACGGCGTTGGCGCGGATGGACGCAAAGGTCTCGAACGCGTGTTGTGCACCGTGGAGCTCGAGGTAGTGCACCGGTTGACCCGACACCTCGCGAAGACGTTCCACGAACATCCGGGCATCCTCGACCGGCGCGAGCAGATCCAGGTCGCCGTGGACCACCAGGAACGGTGGCGCATCGGCGTTCACCTGGTCGATGGGAGAGGCTGCCGCCCAGGCAGCGGGGTCCTCGTCGGGGTCGGACTTCATCACCCATGGAGCGAGGAACTGCTCCCGGGTTCCCTCGGGCCAAACGCCGTTGCGGTCGGTGAAGTCGTAGACGCCGTAGAAGGGAACCGCCACCTGTACCGAGGTGTCAGCAGCCTCGAACCCCGGCTGCAGCGAGTCCTGGTCGGCGGTGAGCGCCGCCAGCGAGCACAGATGACCTCCGGCCGATCCACCGGTGACCCCGACGAAGCCGGGGTCGGCGTCGAAGCGTTCGGCGTGGTCCCTGATCCATGCGATCGCGTGCTTGACGTCCACGAGGTGGTCGGGGAAGGTCGCGGCCGGGCTCAGGCGGTAGTCGACGTTGAAGCACACCCAGCCCGCACGCGCCATCTCGGCCATGAGCAGCTGACCCTGGCGTTCCTTGAAGCCGATCACCCAGCCGCCACCGTGGACCTGGACCAGCACCGGTCGCTGCTGGCCATCCGCGGGTGGGTCGACCGGTCGGAGGACATCCAGCTTCAGGTCCTTGCCACCGGCCCGGCCGAAGGTGATGTGGCGCTCCCAGACCGTTTCCAGCGGATTCTCCGGCCCGCTGAGTTCCCCGAGGTCCCTGAGAGCTTCGCGAATCTCGTGGCGTGCAGCGAAGCTCTGGCGGATCGTGAGCGCCAGACCGACCCAGGAAGCCATCGTGAGACCGAGTCCCACCCGGCCGGCGGTGGTGCGCAAGGCTCCCTTGCGGGCGAACACCGCGGTGGCCAGGACCTGCCAGATCAGGTGGAACGGGGCCAGTTCGATCGTGACCCAGGAGGCGAAGAAGCTCCATCCGAACAGCAGACGGCTCCTTCGTACCGGCCGCAGGGCGTTCAGCGTGTACGCCGCGCCGTTGATCGAGACCACCAGATATGCCCAGCCCATCTGGCCATTCTGCCCGGATGGGTCCCGACGCCACGAAAGGAGGGTCTCCCGACGCAACGCGCCGATCGTCTCGCTCGGCGGAAGCACTCGCGCTCCGGGCGGGTTTCACCATGCATGGAAGGTCACGGCGCGCAAGCGGGGATCGGGACCAGGTGGGCGCTGGCCGCTCTGGGACTGCTGGCAGTGCTGGTGGTCGCGTGTGGCTCCGAGGAAACCTCCGGGGGCGGGGCCGAACCGGTGGCGGTGGACCAGTTGGACAGCGACGCGGTGGGCGACGGCATCTCCGCTCTGGAGTCCATCACGGCGGAGGGACTCCCGGATCCGCTGGTGGACCCGGCTGAGCTCCTCTCCGGCGGGCCGCCACCGGACGGGATTCCACCCATCGACGATCCGCGGTTCCTCGCCACCTCCGAGGTCGACCATCTGGCCGACAACGAACCCGTGCTGGCAGTGCGCATCGGGAGCGATTCCAGGGCCTATCCGGTCGAGGTGATGATCTGGCACGAGATCGCGAACGACACCTTCCGCCCCGATGGGGCCGACGGTGCCGCGATACCCGTGGCGGTCACCTACTGCCCGTTGTGCAACTCGGCGATCGCCTATGACCGCCGTGTCGACGGCCGCGTGCTCGACTTCGGCACCTCCGGGCTGTTGTACCGATCGGCCCTCGTCATGTACGACCGCCAGACCGAGTCGTTGTGGAGTCACTTCAACGGCCGGGCCGTCGCGGGGCAGCTGACCGGATCCGAGCTGGAGAAGTACCCGACGGCCACCGTCTCCTGGAAGGACTGGCGGGAAGCCAACCCCGATGGCCTGGTGCTCAGTCGGGACACCGGCGAAACGCGACCGTACGGCCAGAATCCCTATCCCGGCTACGACGACGTGGACGAGAGTCCGTTCGCGTTCACTGGCGAGCTCGATGAGCGTCTCCTCGCCAAGGAGCGTGTGCTCGGCACGGGGATCGGAGGGTCACCCACCGCCGTGCGCCTGGAGGCGCTCATCGAGCGGGGCGTGATCGCCTTCGAACAGGACGGGGTGGAGGTGGTTGCCTGGGCCCTGCCCGGCACCGCATCGGCACTCGAGACCTTCGAGGTGGCCGACGGCCGGGACGTGGGGGCCACCGGGTTGTTCCGCACCGGGGTCGACGGCCGGGAGCTCTCCTTCACCCGCACCGCCGGAGGCTTCGTGGATGCACAGACCGGCTCTTCATGGAACGTCCTCGGTGAGGCGATCGCCGGCCCCCTGAAGGGGAAGACCCTCGAACCGGTGGAGCACGTGGACACGTTCTGGTTCGCATGGGCGGCGTTCTCACCCGAGAGCCGGATCCTGCCCTGAGCCGGACCTCGTCCGGGATCGACGGGCCCGGCCCGATTCTCAGCCGGTGGCCGGGTGCTCGGGCGGGTCGAGCAGCACCGCTTCAACCCCCTTGATCCCGTACTGTTCGCGCAGGTCGGTGACCTGCTTCTCGGCATCCGCCCAGAAATCCCACTCCGGGCCCATCAGGTCGACCGTACAGTCGAGCCCGCGCCGCACGCCGACCATGACCTGCTCGGGATCCAGCTCGTCGGTCTTCGACGTGTAGCCGACCAGTGCCAGTCCGAAATTGATGCCGAGCTGGAAATCGAGGATCACTTCCATCAGCAGCTCCCAGCCGAAGCCGTCGGACTTCATACCGGCCTCGAACCCGGCCACGTTGATCTCGCCACGCCCGTCGGTGTTGAACCCCGACAGGATGTGGCAGCAGTCGTGGCCCACGACCTCATCACCGAGGCTGTGCTTCTCCCCCGGCAGTGCGAACCCGCGGGCCCGGTAGAAGTCGAAGAAGGTGCGCCCGAGACTCCCCTCGGGGTACGACTCGAGGGGCAGGTACTGCTCGGTGAGCTTCGGGTCCCCCACGTACTGGTGGATCTCATCCCAGGTGCGGCGCAGGATTCCCCGTTCGTCGCCCTTCATCTTCACTGCGCCGGCCGCTCGGCGCGTGTAGTCGAAGAACAGGCGCTTGATGTGACCCTGCCGGACCCGGTGGAGGTCTTCCAGGGCTTGCGGATGGGCACCGAGTGCCGACGCGTAGTCCTCCACACGATCCACCTCCGCCCCTTCCACGGACGGATCGCAGTAGGGAACCAGCACGAGGAACTCCACTGCGAGCGACCGCTGGGCATCGGTCTCGAGGATGCCCGCGAGCGTGGCGGGGTCGACCGCTCCAACCGGATCGGAACCCGACATCTCGATTCCGAACACGTAGCGACCGGCAGACTCCACGAGCCTGGCGGCCTTGTCGGAATCGTGTTCCCCGCGGGCCGCAACCTCGCTCATTGCGCCCAGCAGGGCCATGGCCCGGTGTTCGTCCCAGCCCTCGATCGAATCGTTCATGCCTGCCCCGTTCATCCTCGTGACCCGCCCTCCAGCGCGTCCGGTACACGACGCTCCGGCGGCGATGATCCACCGACACCCGAGGCCGCTTCGACCATACCGGTGCCCGACCGGACGGTGTCGGACATGACCGGTGACGGCCCGGACAGGTGACAGCCCGGACGGTGCCCGACCGGACGGGCGGCGATCCGGACGGCCTATACGGTCGAGTCCATGAGAAACCCGATCATCGTGTTGTGGACCACCCCGAGATCCCGCTCCACGGCGTTCGAGCGGATGATGATCGAGCGCGGCGACCACACGGTGCTGGACGAGCCGTTCTCGGCTCGCTACTACTTCTCCTCGGAGCGACGGAGCCTCCGATACGACGTGGAGGAGCCCGAATCCACCGGCGGGCGCGTGCTCGAGAGGATCCTCTCCGAGGCCGAACTCGCACCGGTGTTCGTCAAGGACATGGCCTACCACGCGACCGGATTGCTCTCCGGTGAGTTCCTCTCGCACTTCACGAACACGTTCCTGATCCGCGAACCAGAAGCCACCTTGACCTCGTTCGCGCGCAAGTGGCCCGACTTCACCGACGAAGAGGCCGGATTCTCAGCGCTCGGGCAGGCCTACGATCTCACCCGGGAGGAGCATGGGACGCCGGTGGTCCTCGACGGGGACGAGCTGGCATCGCAACCGGCGCGGATGATCGACCAGTGGTGCCGAGCGGTGGGCATTCCCTTCCTGCCCGAAGCACTCACCTGGCAACCCGGAATGGTTCCCGAGTGGTCGCGCTGGCAGGACTGGTATTCGGGTGTGGCCGAGAGCTCCGGGTTCGTGGCGCCGCAGGTTCGTCCCGGTCGGGGGCGACCGGCGACCGAGCCGGGTGCCGAAGCTCGGGCAGTTCTCTCCGAGCGCGCTGGAGTGCTGAGCGGTGCACGCGAGGTGTACCGGCGACTCGCCGAGTCGCGGCTCACTCCCTGAGCCGCGACTGCTCGACGGCTCCGACGGTGGTGCGCGCCACGACCATCACCCACGGGTACCGTTCCGAGATGGCTTGGATCTACCTCGGAATCGCAATCCTCAGCGAAGTACTGGGCACCTCGTTCCTCAAGGAGAGCGATGGATTCTCGAAACTCTGGCCCACCGTCATCTCCCTGACGGGCTATGCCCTGGCGCTGCTCATGCTGTCCCTGGCGGTACGCGAGATCAATCTCGGTATCGCCTATGCCATCTGGGCGGGCACCGGAACGGCCCTGATCGTGCTGATCGGCTGGTTGGTGTTGGGTCAGAAGATAGATGTGGCCGCGATCGTCGGCGTGTCGATGATCGTTGGTGGAGTGGTCGTGATCAACGCGTTCTCCACCGTCGAGAGCTGAACCCGGACGGTCCCTCGGAACCGGTCCGACGGTGGACCGTCAGCGCTGGCTGGGCGTCAGGTCCTGATCCTCCATGAGATCGCTGTCGCGCAACTCCCGTTTGAGCATCTTCCCCGAAGCATTGCGGGGGAGCTCGGACGTGGTCATGTGCAGCCGACTGGGGATCTTGAACGACGCCAGGTGGTTGCCCAGGTACTCGCGCAGCCCGTCGGCATCCAGGTGCTCGCCCTCCCGGACCCGCACGGTTGCGGCTACTTCCTCGCCCAGCCGTTCGTGGGGCAGGCCGTACACCGCCGCCTCGTAGACCGCAGGGTGTTCGTAGATCGCCGCCTCCACCTCCGCGCAGTAGACGTTCTCACCCCCGCGGAGCACCATGTCCTTGGCCCGGTCGGTTATGTAGAGGAATCCGTCCTCGTCGAGCCGACCGAGGTCGCCGGTGTGCAACCAACCGTCCACGATCGTCTCAGCGGTCTCATCAGGACGGTTCCAGTATCCGCGGATCAGGTGTGGGCCGGCCATCCAGATCTCCCCCAGGGCACCCACCGGCACCGGGTTGCCGTCCGGATCGCGAATCTCGACCGACATGATCGGAGTGCCGCGGCCGGTCGAGGTCGGATGGGTCAGGTAGTCACGCCCGCTGTTCTGGGGTCCGTAGGCGTTGGTCTCGGTCATGCCGTAGCCGATGTTCGGTCCGCCGTGCGCGAACCCGTCCTGCACCCTCCGCACCAACTTGGGTGGGGCCGGGGCTCCGCCGCCCCCGACATTGCGGAGGCTGGACGTGTCGAAGCTGTCGAAGTCAGGGCACTCGAGCAGGTCCCACGCCTGTGTCGGCACGCCGACGAACTGGGTCACCTTCTCCGCCTCTATCAGCTCCAGGGCTCGACGTGCGTCCCAGCGGTACATCATGACCAGTTTCAGTCCGGCCGCGAACGAGCCCAGCATCACGGGGATACATCCGGTCACGTGGAACAGGGGCACGATGAGTATGAAGACCCGGGGTCCGCTCTCTCCGGCGGGACCGTCGGGTCCGGTCGATCCTGCAGCGCCGGCCGGCTCGCCATCGGCCTTCTCCCGGGCGACCTCTATCGCGCCCCGGCACGAGAACCCCAGAAGGGCCTGGCAGATCGCTCGGTGCGTGGACACCGCACCCTTCGGGGTGCCCGTGGTGCCCGATGTGTAGAGGATCGTTGCGTCGTCCTCGCCGTGCACATCCACCTCGGGCATCGGGGTGCCGCGTTCGACCAACTCGGTCCAGTGCCGTGCCCCCGCGGGCAGCGGGCCCGATCCGCCGCGGGCAACGATCAGCGGGATTCCCCTGCGCTCACAGGGATCCGCTGCGCGTTCGGCCCGCTCGGGGTCGACGATCATCAAGCTCGGTGTGGCGTCACCGATCGCGAAGTCCACCTCATCGGTGACCCACCATGCGTTGAAGGAGACAGACACCGCGCCGATGGACGTGATCGCCGCGAACGACACCACCCATTCCGGCAGGTTCCGCATCGCAATTCCCACCCGGTCACCCCGGCGGATCCCGTAGTCCTCCACGAGAACCGCAGCCAGTGCGTCAACCTCTGCCATGGTGTCGGCGAAGGTCCACCGCTCACCCTCGTAGACCATGAAGGTCGAGTCCCCGTGCCGGCGAGCGGCGTCGAACAGCTCCCTCAGGCTCGACGGAGCATTGCGGAATGCCCGGGTCGGACGTCCGGCCACCTCGACCGTGGTCAACTCGAAGCGCGCGCCGGGAGCTGTGACTGCTTCCACCGCCTGCGAGTACGACATCCCGCTCTCCTTGAGAAAACACCGATCATTCCGTGACGCAAACGTAGTCACTCGGCGGACGAACGACGATCAGGGCGCCAGCCGCCCCGGATTGCCCTCGTAGAACTGCTCATACCAACGACGGAACTCCATCACGGGTCCATCGCCCTTCACCAACAGGGGCCGGTCGCGGAACACCTTGTCGCGCCAGATCGGTTGGTCGGCACCGAGGCCGAAGGGGCCGACCACTCCATCGATGATCTCGTCGGCCAGCTCCGCCATAGCGTGGGGGAGGTAGAAGTACCAGAGCAATCGCACATGGCGACGGTCGACCGGAGTGGTCGCACTCAGCACGCTCATGAGCCCGGGCACGCGCAGCAGGGCCACACCCGGACCGTAGGTCCAGCGGGTGAAGGTCAGGTTCTCCTCACTGAAGGTCTCCACCACCGTCGAGAAGGGTCCGTCGGTGCTGAACCTGGATGTGGACGCATCGAGCGCTTCGCGTCGGTGGACGAAGTGGAAGTGCGTGTAGTCGACGTTGTTCTCCGCCATGTCCTGCAGGGCCGCGGTGAAGGCGCCCCTCCACTCGATCCCGTCGGCGAAGTCGGCGTCGGCCGGCTCGGTGATCTCGGGCACCTCATAGGTGGGGTCTTCTCCAGCCACGTGGTACCAGAACAGGACCATTCCGTTGACCTCGCGCACCGGATAGCTGCGCACGCAGGCCCGCGACGGGATCCGCCCGGTCGAATAGGGGATCTCGACACACGCCCCACTGCTGTCGAACTCCCAGCCGTGGTAGGGGCACGCCAGGGTGGAGCCCTCCACCGCCCCACCGCCGAGATGACCACCCAGATGCGGACAGTACGCATCGACCACACCGAGCTCGCCGTCGCCACCGCGGAACACCACCAGCTCCCGGGAGGCCGCGATCGTCGAGAGCACATCACCAGCAGCCAGGTCCGACGAAGCCGCGAGTGCGTACCAGCCGTTGGGGACGGGCGGCGGCTCGCCCCTGCCGTCCAACTCGTAGGGCAGGTCATCGACCTCCAGGGGCATGCCGGCAGTACGCGTGGCCCGCCGATCGGTGGGCACCACCGAGGATCTCGCCGGCAACACCGTGTCCCAGACGTCGCGCTCACGCAGGGGCGCGCCATCGCCGTCGCTCATGTCATCGGTTTGGGTTACAGCCCCGGGGGCTCTGGAGCCGCTGCCGGTGGCGTCGGCTTCCGTCGAGTCGGTCATGACCTGGGTCCTCCCCTTGATCCGGGCCAGCGCGACCCGCCGATGGTGTCCACGTGCGCCCAGAAGGCGTCGGGGTCCAGTGGCTCGTCGAGGGTGATCTCTCGTGCGGTGTGCCTGGTCGTGACCAGCTCGGCCGTTGCCCCACCGGTCACAGGCAGAAGCGAGGTATAGGGATCCCAGGGACTGTCGTGGAGCCTGAGCTCACCGTCCAGGGTCTCCACGTGGGTCACCACGCCCGCTGTGCGAACCCTCACCACATGGGGTGGGAAGTCGTATGCACCCTCGGTGCCCCCGACCGCCCTCGACACCTTGATCCACCATTCGTTCTCCTCGACCTCGACGCCATCGGGTTCAGGAGCGCCGCTGACCGTGCCGTCGTAGTCGAGGAACGTATGGCCCTGATGGGTGCAACTCGCATGAATCCCGTCACCCAGTCTGAAGTAGCGGATCGAACACGGGAACTTGGGTTGGCCGTTCACCTCACGGCTCCCGAAGATCGCAGCCTCCTGATCGATTCCGATTCCGAGGTTGTACTGCCCGTCGATCCCGCGCCAGCGTGCCGGCACCTTGGTACTCACCCCGTACTCGGGTTCGCCGAGAACCGGCACGCAGTAGATGCCGATCTGCACGATCGGTTCACCCCAGGGATCCATGCCCGGGGGCAGCAGATCCGCGATCCGCGCCGGGTCCGACCGGTAGCGCAGCACGAGCTTCGGGCGTCCTGCGATCTCTCCCGGCCTGGTGGTTGGTGTCTCACTCATCGGGTGACTCCCTCTTGGTGGAAGCGGTGGCCTTCGTGGAAGCGGTGGCCAACAGACCGACCACGACAGCACCGAGTGTCGCGGCGAGGAGTGCCTCCAGGTCTGCCGGTTCGCCCATGGCGGCGAGGGACTCGGCGCTGACCCGCTCGTCGTCGACGCCGGCCCAGAGCGCTGCCGGCGTGAGATCCTCGGGGACCGTCTCGTCGGATCGCCAGGCACCGACCAGGAACCCTGCGATGCACAACAGGATCGCCCTCATCGCATCGCGGGCCCGCGCACCGCGGAGGCCCGCCGATTCGAGTTCGGCGAGCAGGGAGATCTCGAGCGGTAGCTCCAGGAGTGTGGTTGCTCCCACCTGTCCGGCCAGCGCGGTGACGTTGCGGTGAGCCAGGGCGTTGCGCCAGATGTTCATGGCCGCGTCGGTCACCCTCTCGGCGGGCGTCTCTCCGACCACCTCCGCGGTTCCGAGCCGAGCGGCCAGGGCTTCGATGAGAGCTATCACCAACTCGTCCCGGTTGCCGACGTGCCAGTAGATCGTCGTGGTGGTCACACCCAGTTCGGATGCGAGCCCGCGCATCGTGAGGGCACGGCCGCCATCGCGCTCCACGATCGCCAGCGCGGCGTCGACCACGTCGTGTGCGGTGAGTCCGGCGTGGACGGTCCTCGACCGTTCTGCCCTGCTTCTGGTGGCAGCGCTGTCGGTGGAGCTGCTTCTCGTGGAGGTGGTGCTCACTTGTGCGCCTGGTTCCCCGCGACGGTCTGTTCTCCGGTGACGTTCTGCTCCTGTGCAGCGGCCCTACCCGGTGCAGTGGCCCTACCTGGAGCCGTGGTCTTGCCTGGAGCCGTGGTCTTGCCTGTGACGATGTTCAAGTCTTGCACGGCGTTCAAGTGGTGTGCAAGGCTTGCGCAAGCGTTCAACCAGACCAGGGGGCCTACCATGGCGGATCCATTCGCGGGTGTAGACACGTCCGACGCTCCATATGTGATCGTGTCATCGGACACCCACGCCGGACTGCAGGTGGAGGACTACCGCGAGCACCTGGAGTCGAGATACCACCGCCAGTTCGACGAGTGGGCGGCCGAGCGGCACAACCATCGTCGACTGATGGAAGAGATGAATGGTGACTACGTCGAGAAGTGGGAGAGCGACAACGCCGAGGGGCTGAGGGGCGCCTACGACCCCGACATCCGCGACAAGGAGCTGGATTCCGACGGCATCGCCGGCGAGGTGATCTTCGCGGACGGAGACGCGGTGACCGGCCAGGAGTCGCCGCCCTTCGGTGCCGGTCTCGCCGCCGGACAGATCACCGACCCCGAGCTGGCGTTCGCCGGAGCACGGGCCCACAACCGCTGGCTGGAGGGATTCTGCGCCACCAATCCCCCACGCCGCGCGGGCGTCGCCCTCGTACCGATCATCCACGACATCGACGAGTCGGTGCGCGAGATCGAGACGCTGGCAGGAAAACCCGGGATCAAGGGAATCATGATCCCGACCATGTGGCACGACAAACCCTCCTACGGCCATCCCAGCTACGACCCGGTGTGGGCTGCGTGTGCCGAAGCCGGACTCGTCGTGCACACGCACTCCGGCGAGGGCGACTGGGACTCCTACAACGACAACCTCGCCCAGTTCGTGCTCGAGGTGCCCTTCTGGACCCACCGAGCGCTCTGGCAACTCATGTTGTCGGGAAAGTTCGACAAGTTCCCGGGGCTCAAGTACGCGGTGGTCGAATGTGGATCGTGGTGGCTCGGCGATCTCCTGTGGAAGGCCGATACGAGCTTCGGTGCCAATCCGAAGGTGAAGAAGCTCAACGCCATGACCAAGGGACTCATATCGAAGCTGCCCTCGGAGTACGTGGGCACCAATGTGTTCATCGGTGCATCCACGATGAGCCGCGAGGAGATCCGACGACGTCACCGCAACGGGATCGACGCCCTGATGTGGGGCACTGACTACCCGCACCCGGAAGGCTCCTGGCCACACACCCGCGAGCGCCTCGAGACCGACTTCCGGGACGTCTCCATCGAAGACACCCGGCTGCTGCTCGGACTGAACGCAGTGCGCTGCTACGACCTGGATCTTCCCGCGCTGGAGACGATCGCGGCCGGCGTGGGCCCCACTCCGGAGCAACTCAACCAGGACCCGGATCTGCGGACCTCTCCGGACGCGATCCGCGAGGCACGTTGGTGGTTCGACGACTACGGGATGGAATGGAAGGGCTGATGTCGGGAACTGCCGGGGAGTCCCAACCGATCGACCCGGCCGGCAAGGTGGCGGTGGTCACCGGCGGCGCCAGTGGCATCGGCCGGTCCATCTGTGAGGCGCTCCTGCGTCGCGGCGCCACGGTGGTGATCGCGGACGTGCAACAGGATGCTCTGGACGACACGGTGTCGGAGCTCTCGGAGCTCGGCGCGGTGGAAGGGCGCGTCACCGATGTATCGGACGAGGTCTCGACCCGAGCCCTCGCCGAACATGTCTTCGGTACCCACCAACGCTGCAACCTGTTGTTCCTCAACGCCGGAGTGACCTCCGGGGGCGGAGGCCTCCCCTGGCAGCAGGAACCCAACGACTGGCGCTGGTGTTTCGGGGTGAACGTGTTCGGCGTGGGCATCGGTGTGAGCGAGTTCCTGCCACGCATGCTCGAAACCGGCGAGCCCGGTCAGGTGATCACCACCTCGTCGGGTGACGGTGGGTTCGCGCCGGTGGCGACCGCATCGGTCTATGCCGCTTCCAAGGCGGCGGTTTCGTGCTTCACCGAAGCGCTCCAGCTGAACCTGTTGCGAGAGGAGGCGGCCGTGCTCGCGTCGGTGTTCTACCCGTCGGGCGGACTCATGGACACCGGTCTCTACAGCGCCACCCGCAACCGTCCATCGCACCTGGCACGCACCGGCGAGGGAACCGGCAGACGCTCGATGACCTTCGATGAGCTCAAGGAGCGGGTGGCCAGGGCGACCGGCAGCGAACCTCCGGTGGCAGACATCGCCGCGCTGGGAGAGTTCGCGGTCGAGGGAGCCCTCGAGAGGCGCTACATCATCGCCCACGACCTCGACGACACCGAGGAGCTGTTGCACCGACGGGCCGACTCCATAGGCCGGGCCCAGCTCCCTCCGTCACACCGCATCGGTCTGTGAGGCCGCCCACCGAGTCAGTATTGGCGACCGTGTAGCGGCGACCGTGTAGCGGCGACCGAGTATTGGAAGGAACCAGTGAGCAGCGAACCCGACAGTCAGCAGTCCGACAGCGACCGGGCCGGGGCGCCCGGGCCGAGCGGAGATCCCTCCCGCTACGAGCAGGGCGCCGCGATGATCCGAGAGGTCTACGCCGGCAACGTGGTCGATCTGCCCGAGGGCGCGATGCCCTTCAACGATGTGATGATGCGCAGTCTCTTCGCCGAGGTGTGGGACCGCGATGTGCTCCCGATCGATTCGAGACGTCTCCTGATAATGGGCGTGATCGCAGCGCGCGGCCAGACCGACACCTGGAGGATCCAGGCACGGGCTGCACTGGACCGGGGAGAGCTCACCCCCGACGAGCTGCGCGAGACGCTCGTCATGCTGGCCCCCTACGCGGGCTACCCCGTGGTGGCGCCACTCATCGTCCCCACCGAGGAAGTCATATCCGAGTTCGCCCGACGGGAGAAGTGAACGCGGCGGCGAGCTGACCCACTCGCCGGAACCATCCAGCGGCCGGTCACGGATCCGGAGTCAATCCGGCTGGGACCCGAACGTGTTCTCGAGTGCCTCCAGGGCCAGCTCCCGACCCAGCTGGATCATGTCCGGGGCCCGGTGCATGTCGAGTGTGCGCGCAGCCCCCTTGGGCACCGAGATCAGCACGTCGGGTGGATAGGTGGCGAGGCGATGTCTGGTCAGAGCGCCCTGCATGGCCTCCAGGGACATCTGCATGATCTCCACCGAACCCAGCTCGTCGATCCGACTGTTCTCCGCCCTGGCTGACCGGTCGGCCTCGAGTCGGGCCCTGACCGAGTCCTCCACGTCCGAGGGGAGCCGCCGCCTCACCGTCGCCAGGAGATCGCTGTCGAACCACCGGGCGGCGGTGCCACGCAGTCGCTCGGACAGCTCGGCATCCTCGCTGTCCGTTGGCTCCCCCGCCGCACTCAACGACGAGGCGGACTGTGGACGGTTGGTCGTAGGTTCGCGACCGTTGAGGTTCACCGCCACCACGCGGTCGGCGCGTGCGGCTGTCACCGGCGCGACGGGCACCGGATCGAGCAGGCCGCCGTCGACGAGTACCCGGCCGTTGTGCACGACCGGCTGCACGAAACTCGGTATGGCCGTGGAGGCACGGATGGCCATCTCGAGCGGGCCCTTCTGGAACCACACCTCCCGGTGGGTGAGCAGGTCGACCGCGACCGCCGTGAAATCGATGGGGAGGTCCTCGATCGCCACATCGCCCACCAGGTCGCCGACGACCTTGAAGATCTTCTCTCCTCGTATCGCACCCTTGGACGACAACGACACGTCCATCAGCCGGAGGACCTCGAACTGGCCGAGACCCACCGCCCAGTCGGTGAAGTCATCGAGCCTGTCCGTGGCGAGCATCCCCCCCACCACCGCACCCATCGAGGAGCCCGAGACCGCCACGATGTCATAGCCCAGCTCCCGGAGGACCTGCACCACTCCGATGTGGGCGTAGCCCCGGGCACCTCCGCTACCGAGCACCAGCGCCACGGTGCCGGGCCCATCCTGGCGGGCACCGGCCCCAGATCCCTCAGCCCCCCGGTCAGCGGGCGGAGCCGGCGCGCCTGGGTCGGATGGCGGGATCTCAGGTGACTCCGGAGGGTCCGCGTTCTCAGGCGTTGCGGCGATAGCGACCACCTACCTCGAACAGGGTCTCCGTGATCTCACCGAGGGTGCAGCACCGCACTGCGTCCATCAGGGCGGCAAAGGTGTTCTCGCCCCCCAGCGCTGCGGCCGCCAACGCTTCGAGGGCGGGTTCGCTCGACCCGGCGTTCGCCGTGCGGAACCCTTCGACGTGGTCGAGTCTCGTGGCCTTCTCCGCGTCATCGGAGCGCCGGAGCTCCGCTTCGGGCCGATCTGCTGAGTCCCAGCCGGGAGGCCGGAACGTGTTCACACCGACGATGGGAAGGCTGCCGTCGTGCTTGGCGTGCTCGTAGTGCATCGACTCGTCCTGGATCCGACCGCGCTGGTACCCGGTCTCCATCGCACCCAACACGCCGCCGCGTTCGCTGATGCGGTCCAGCTCCCCGAGCACCGCCGACTCGACGAGGTCGGTCAGCTCCTCGACGATGAAGGAACCCTGCAGGGGATTGTCGTTGTACGCCAGACCCCATTCCCGGTTGATGATCAGCTGGATCGCCATGGCGCGGCGCACCGAGTCGTCGGTAGGAGTGGTCAGGGCCTCGTCGAAGGCGTTGGTGTGCAGGCTGTTGGCGTTGTCGTAGATCGCGCAGAGGGCCTGAAGGGTGGTGCGGATGTCGTTGAAGGCCATCTCCTGCGCGTGCAGCGACCGCCCGGAGGTCTGCACGTGGTACTTCAGCTTCTGGCTCCGCTCCGAGGCGCCGTAGCGGTCCCGCATGGCTATCGCCCAGATGCGCCGTGCCACCCGGCCGAGCACGGTGTACTCGGGGTCCATTCCGTTGGAGAAGAAGAACGAGAGGTTGGGCGCGAAGTCGTCGACGTCCATGCCGCGGGCCAGGTACGCCTCCACGTAGGTGAAGCCGTTGGACAGGGTGAACGCGAGTTGGCTGATCGGGTTCGCCCCCGCTTCGGCGATGTGGTAGCCGGAGATCGAGACCGAGTAGAAGCGCCGCACCTCGTTGTCGATGAACCACTGCTGCATGTCAGCCATCATCGAGAGCGCGAACTCGGTGGAGAGGATGCAGGTGTTCTGCCCCTGGTCCTCCTTGAGGATGTCGGCCTGGACCGTGCCCCTGACCCGCTTCAGCACCTCGGCCGGGTCGAGCTCGGGGTGCTGGTCGATGGCGGTGTTCAGGAACATCGCCAGGATGGCCGGTGCAGGCCCGTTGATCGTCATCGACACCGAGGTCGACGGATCCACGAGATCGAAGCCGTCATAGAGCGCCTTCATGTCGTCCAGGGTCGCCACCGACACTCCCGACGTGCCCACCTTTCCGTAGATGTCCGGGCGTTCGGAGGGATCGGCCCCGTAGAGGGTCACGCTGTCGAACGCGGTGGAGAGCCGGGTTGCCGGTTGGCCCTCGGCCAGGAGATGGAACCTGCGGTTGGTCCGCTCGGGACCACCCTCGCCGGCGAACATCCGGGTCGGGTCCTCGTCGTCCCTCCGGGTCTCGAACGAACCACCCGTGAAGGGGAACCTGCCGGGCAGGTTCTCGGCGCGCAACCAGCGATACCGGTCCGCGTCGCCACTCAGGCGTGGCAGGGCCACCCTCGACACCGGTGTGCCGGCCAACGAGGTGCGCGTGGGCCGATCCGCTCCCGACAGACGACTCGCGTCGGAGTCGTAGCGGGCGAGTAGCTCCCCGGTCTCCTCCGACATTTCCCCCTGTCGGACTTCGATCAACTGGTCCACATCACCCGTGGGGGCCCCGGAGGCCTGGAGTGCCGACTCTGCGAACCGGAGGTGATCGAGTGCTTCGACCACTTCGGCCTGTTCGGCGGTCTGCTGGTGGTAGTCCCTGACCGTCGTTGCGATCTCGGCCAGGTAGCGCTGGCGTTGGGCGGGCACCACCACGGAGATCCCGCTCGAGGTACGACCCCGGACCTGTTCCAGCCGCGGCTCACCGAAGTGCAGACCGGCCTCGGAGAGCACGGTCCGGAGATGCTGGTACAGAGCGGTCACCCCGTCGTCGTTGAACCGCGAGGCCACGGTGCCGAAGACCGGCATCTCGTCCTCGCGACCCCACTCCTCGCGGTTGCGCGCCATCTGCCGCCTCACGTCCCGAAGCGCGTCCATCGCCCCCCGGCGTTCGAACTTGTTGATCGCCACGACGTCGGCTGCGTCGAGCATCTCGATCTTCTCCAGCTGCGAGGCGGCACCGAACTCCGGGGTCATGACGTACAGCGACACGTCGGCCACCCCTGTCACCGCGGCGTCACCCTGACCGATGCCGGGCGTCTCCACCACCACCAGGTCGTAGCCCGCGGCGGCACAGACCTCGACCATGTGGGGCACGCATGGCGGCACCTCGGATCCCGAGTCGCGGGTGCCGACCGATCGGAAGTAGATCTGCGCCGAGTCGATCGAGTTCATCCTGATCCGGTCGCCGAGAAGAGCGCCTCCGGAACGGCGGCGGTTCGGGTCCACGGCGATGACGGCGACCGACAACTTCTCCTGTGTGTCCAGACGGATCCTGCGCAGCAGTTCGTCGGTGAGCGATGACTTGCCCGACCCACCGGTGCCGGTCACCCCCAGCACCGGGGTGCCCTTCGCAGCGGCGCTGCCGGCGAGGGGGTCCGGCACCTCGAGGCCGGCCTCCAATGCGCTGAGGGCCTGCGCGAGCGCACCGGTGGAGCCGCCGAGGACTGCCTCGGGGTCGATCCGGTGCTCCACCGGACGATCGCAATCGGCGATGATCGTGTTGACCATCGGCGCCAGGCCCATCCGCTGACCGTCCTCGGGAGAGAAGATCCGCACACCCCGACGGGCCAACGTCTCGATCTCATCCGGTGAGATCACTCCCCCGCCCCCGCCGTAGACACGGACCTCGGGTGCACCCCGCTCGGCCAGCAGCTCCACCAGATAGCTGAAGTACTCGACATGGCCGCCCTGGTAGGAGGACACCGCCACCGCGTCGGCATCCTCCTCGATCGCTGCGGTCACGACGTCGTCCACAGACCGGTTGTGACCGAGGTGGATGACCTCCGCACCCTGGGACTGGAGGATCCGCCGCATGATGTTGATGGCGGCGTCGTGGCCGTCGAACAGCGATGTGGCGGTCACCACGCGAACAGGCCTCGACGGGATGTGCAGTTCCCCCGCGGGGTGCTCCGTTGGTGCCATGTCCCGAGGATAGAGCCGCGCGCCACCAGCAGGATTTTCCACGGACATGTCGAGTACTTCAGCTATCTGCTGGTGCTACTTGATGCAGCGCCCCGCCTGGCCGAGACGCTGGAGCTGCGGGCGGTACTCGAAGTGCCAGGGTTCGGACCGCACGGTGCTACACCAGCCGTTCGCCCGCAGGAACCCCGCGTCGACGCCGTAGGAGCGCGGTCCCCAGTCCTCCAGGTCGACCGCCAGGCCCCATTCGTGCTTCGAGGTTCCCGGACGTGCGGCACCCGAACCGAACACCGCGCGCAGGCACACCTGTTCGTCGCGGCTCCGCCAGGTGGATCGGAACCAGATCGTGCGAGCCTGCACGGGCACCTGCTCCGGCGGCACACCGAACTGCCCGTAGTTGTGGAACGCGAGGGCTTCCTTGCCGTCCATCGCCGCCTTCAGCGAGGCGATCGCATCTGGCGACATCCCCCAGTGCCAGATGCGGCCCGCAGTGCACTCGCAGCGTTCGCGCTGGCCGTTGGCGTTGATCGTCGTGCGCGCCTCGTACTTCTGTTGCGACGGGTCCAGCTGCTCCGAGCCCGGCTCGTAGGGCCGCCCCTCCGGCTCGGAATCGGCGCTGCCGCCGTCACAGGCCCCCGCACCCGCTTCCGGAGCAGATCCGAAGACGGCCAGCAGCGCGAACGCCGACAGGACCGCGGCCGAACGCAGGCCCACCCGGGGGCCACGGCCACCGGCCGAAGGACCCACAGCGCCTGAGCTCCCCACCGCGGTCGACTCCGCGACCGGGTGTGGCTCTCGGGCCCTGAACAGATGAACCCTGAACAGATGAAGAGGCCTACCCACACGCATGAACAACTCCCACCTAGGTTCCACCCGTCGGGAATCGTACCCCGGCCGGGCGCTCCCATCAGCGCCAGCGGAGTTGTTTCAGGGCACGCAGCGAAACCGTCATGATCCGTGCGAAGGCGCGATCGTCGATCAGACCGGGCACGGCGGCCAGGTTCATGAGCCGCTGGTGCGCGATGGTCTGCACCTCGGTGTACTTGGTCAGGCCGCCCTCGCCGTGGCGGCGACCCATCCCCGAATCGCCCATGCCACCCATCGGAGCGTCCACGCTTCCCCACGCCGCAGCGTAGGCCTCGTTGACATTGACCGTGCCGGCCCTCAACCGTGCCGCCACCTCACGCCCCCTGGCGCCGTTGCGGGTCCACACGCTCGCGCTCAGCCCGTAGTCGGTGTCGTTGGCCCACGCGATGGCCTCCTCGACATCGGCGTAGCGGTAGAGCGACACCACAGGTCCGAAGGTCTCCTGCGCGAAGCACAGCATCTCGTCGGTGGTGCCGGTGAGCACGGTCGGTTCGAAGAAGAACGGGCCGAGGTCCGGACGTGGGGAACCGCCGGTCAGAACGGTGGCGCCGGCCTCCTTGGCGTCCTGCACATGGCGACTGGTCACCTCCAGCTGTTCTGCGGATGTCAGCGATCCCATCTGGGTCGAGAAGTCGAATGCCGGGCCGCTGGCCATCTGCTCCACAGCGCTGACGAAGCGCGGCACGAACCGGTCCCAGATGGCGTCCGCGACATACATCCGTTCGATCGAGATGCAGAGCTGGCCACTCGAGGAGAAACAGGCACGCGTCGCGCCCTCGACAGCTCGGTCCAGGTCCGCATCGTCCATCACGATCATCGCGTTCTTGCCTCCGAGTTCGGCCGAGCAGTCGATCAGACGCTGGCCGCACTCCGATGCGATCCGGCGACCCGATTCGGTCGAGCCGGTGAACATCACGTAGTCGGCGATGTCGAGCAGCGGCGTGCCGATCGCGGAGCCACGGCCGAGCACGATCTGCCAGAGGTCCTCGGGAACGCCGGAGCGGACCGCGAGGTCTCGTGCGAAGAGTGCCGTCAGCGCTGTCTGGTTGTCGGGCTTCTGCACCACCGCGTTACCGGCCAGCAGCGCCGGGATGGCGTCGCCGGCGGCAAGGCTCAGCGGATAGTTCCACGGCGAGATGACGGTGACGACGCCCTTCGGATGACGGACCTCGCGAACGGCCGTGAGACCCGGTATGACACCCGAGCGCGATCGTGGAGCGAGCAGGCCCGGAGCACTGCGGGCGTAGTAGCGACAGGTGATGGCGATGTCCGCCACCTCGAGGTAGGCGTCGCGACGGGCCTTGCCGTTCTCGAGCTGGATGAGGTCCATCAGTGTTTCCTGGTGGTCGAGCACCAGGTCGTGCATGCGGAGGAAGACCTCCGCGCGCTCACGCACCGGACGGGCCGCCCACACCCTCTGGGCCTCCAGTGCCCTGTCGCGTGCTGCGAGAACATCGGCTGGCTCGCACTGTGGAAGCGTCGCCACAGCATCGCCGTCGAACGGGGCGTGTGTGGTCACGGGTGATCCACCCGCGGTGTGGACCGACCGGCTGAGTCGCTCGATCAACGCAGGGGTGATCGAGGCGGGGCGGGCAATCCTGTCTCTGCGGGCACCGCCGCTGGCGAGGCCGTCCTGTCGGTCTGTTGTAGCTGTCATGTCCGGACTCCGGTCCTCGGTGGTCACCGCGATCCTGCTACCGGCGTCGGGGTACCGCAAGGCTCGAGGTGGCAATCGGAGCCGGGGCCGGTTTCCCGGTCGCGTTGCGACGTGGGTAGCTTTCGATACGCCCATGACCACGCTCGACGTTCCACCCCCAGACATCACCCGGGGTGCCGTCGCGGACCTGCGGCACACGCGCCAACGGCGCCGTCTGGGCGACACCCAGTGGGGCGAACTGGCGTACCGCGTCTACACCACCGCGTTCTTCTGCCTCGTCATCGTGATCATGATCTCCGGCGCCATCGGCGATGACCCGGTGTCACCGTCCGCTGTGGTCGACATCGCGGAGCTCGGACCCAAATGGGCGGGCCTGCTGCTGTCGCTGGTGATCCTGGGAGGGGTGCGCTCGGGATCCCGAGGAGGTCCGCTGGCACTGGAGGCCGCCGACGTTCAGCACCTCCTGCTGTCGCCCGCCGACCGGACCACGACACTTCGCCGACCGACCCTCGGACTCCTCGGCTACGGGATCTTCACCGGCACCGCCGTCATGGCGGTGACCGGGTCGTTCATCTCGCAGCGCGTTCCCGGAGGCACCGCCGAGTTCGTGTGGGCGGGTGCCCTGTTCGGTGCGGTGCTCACCGCCACCATGTTCGGGTCCGCCCTGCTCACCTGCTCACGGCTGCTCCCGCGCTGGTTGCTGATCGGAACGGCCTGGATCCTGTTGGCCTGGTCGGTGGCCGACATAGCGGACCGTGTTCCGGGCTCGCCCACCTCGCTGGCAGGCGATCTCCTGTTCTGGCCCATGCGCAGGGGAACACCCGGCCTCGCCTGGGTCGCCGTGGCGATCGTGCTCGTGGTCGTCGGCACGCTGACCGTGGGGGGTCTGTCGATCGAGGCCGCCCGGCGCCGCACCCAGCTCGTCGGTCAGCTGCGTTTCGCCGTCACCCAACAGGACCTCCGATCGGTGGTGCTGCTGCGACGACAGCTGGCTTCCGAAGTACCCAGGAACAGGCGCTGGTTCCCGGTCCCGGCGCTCGTGGCCAGGAAGTGGCCCATCTTCGGCCGTGACCTCCACAGCGTGAGCCACTGGCCCCTGATCCGTATCGCCCGGGTGACCGTGCTCGTGTGCGGCGCTGCGCTGGCGGCCCGGGCGATGTTCTCCGGAACTACCCCCCTGCTCGTCGTGGCGGGTGCTGCCACGTTCATCGCAGCCACCGATGCGACCGAGGGGCTCTCCCAGGAGGTCGACCACCCGACGCTGCTGGAGTCCTATCCGATGGCCCAGGGTGACGTGTTGTTGCGACACCTCGTGGCTCCCTGTGTCGTGATGGCTCTGGCGGGATGTCTCGGGCTCGCGGTCACCTATGCCTTCGACCCGTCCACCGAAGTGCTCCGGGTGGGTGCGATCGGCCTGTTGACGGCCTCGCTGAGCGCTGTGGCGGGCGCGGCGATCAGCATCGTCTCCCAGATCGAGGTCGACACCGGATCCGACGTGCTCATGACACCCGAAGTGGCGGGTCCGCGTCTCGTGATACGCACGGTCTGGCCACCGCTGGTCGCTGTCGCCGGGTTCCTCCCGGTGCTGGTGGCCGCCAACGTCGGGTCGGGAGATCCCGCGTCTGCCGCTGCGGTGACCGCCCTTCCCGTGCTGATGCTGGTGGCGGCGGTGTTCGGGTGGGTCCGCTTCCGCGACAACATCCATGCCTCCATGGCCGAAGCGATGCCGGGTTAGACAGCGATGCCCCTACAGGAGATCTGATGGCCAAGCGACGCAAGAGCAAGTCCGCCAAGCCCACCGTCGCGGCGGTGAGCACCCACGGCCTGGAGAAGACCTACGGTGAGGTGACCGCGCTCGCGGAGATCGATCTCGAGGTCCCACAGGGAGAGGCGGTCGTGCTGGTCGGCCACAACGGCTCGGGCAAGTCGACCCTGCTCGGCCTGTTGGCCGGAACCATGGAACCCACCGACGGTTCGGTGGAGATATCGGGATCCGCGCCCGATTCCACCAAGGCCCGGATGCGACGGTCCTGGCTGCCCGACAACCCCGTGCTCTACGACGATCTCACGGTGAAGGAGCACCTGGAGTACGTGTCGAGACTCCATGGCGGCGCCGGCGACGAGGAACTCCTGGACACGCTCATAGAGCGCCTCGGCCTGTACGAGCGTCGCGACAACCTGCCATCACAGTTCAGCCGCGGCCTCAGGCAGAAGACCGCCATCGCCGTGGCCATGTGTCGGCCGTTCTCCCTGCTCCTGGTGGACGAGCCGTTCGTCGGCCTCGATTCGAGCGGCCGCGCAACCATGCTCGACCTGCTCGACGAGGCAGCATCCGGGGGTGCCACGCTCATCGTGGCGACCCACGACCCCGATGTGATCGACCGGTTCGACCGCGGCCTGGTGATGTCCAACGGAGAACTGACCTGGGACGGGCCGGCTTCAGAACTCCGGGATCACCTCGGAAGCAGCGTCCCCCACCCTGACTGAACACCCCGGCCAGGACCGACCACCGGCGCCGGTCGTGCGGCCCCACCCGGTGCACGGGATGCTCAGCGGTGCAGCGGCACCGTGGCCAACAGAGCGGTCAGTGTCGCGTGTGCCATCAGTTCGGTCGTCTCACGGTCGGCGTCTCCCGCTCCCCAGCCTTCTGCTGCTCCGATGAAGGCGCCGAGGAGCACCGGGGCCACGGAGCGAGCGGACTGGCGGTCGAGCCCGAAGTGCTCCGTCAACAGCGCGGTGACGAAACGCACACCCAGGCGTTCCTCCTTGTCGCGGTCGTCCGCGACGATCGCTCCGGGTCCGGTGAGCACGCCCAACAGATCAGCTGAATGCTCCACCTCGTCGAAGTAGCTCCGCACGATCGCGGAGACCCTCTCAGCGTCCTCGGCCGCGGCACCGGCCTCCCACATCCCGCCTGCGACCCGGGCCGTCTCGCGGTCCCGCAGTGCGAGCAGCACGGCGTTGGAGTTGTCGAAGTGTGCATACGGGAGGGCCTTGGACACCCCGGCCCACTCGGCCAGTCGTTCCATCGTCACGGCTTGGGCGCCGTGCTGGATGAGCAGTTGGGCAGCAACATCCAACAACTGTTCGCGCCTGGCCGACTTGCTCATCCTGGGGGCGCGTCCGTTGGTGCTCGCTGGCCCAGGTTCCCTGGGATGTTTCGCGTCCATGGCACCCCTTCGACCCGACGCCCCCCGACGACGGTCAGATCGTCAAGTTAGTCGGGCCGCCCCGAGCGCGCTCGGCCGATCGGTACCGCGCCCATCCGATCGACGGCACGTCTAGTCCGAGGCCACGTCCCAGTGCTGTCGCAGGATCTCGGCGAGTTGGGTCTCGGATCCCCCCTCGGCCTCGAGCGCGGCCAGCACCTGATTGACCAATGCGTAGTGGAACTCGTCAGCCTCGGCCGGTCGCAGTTCGGCCAATCCCTCGGCGTGTGCTTGCTCCACTGCCAGACCCGCTTCGTAGAGAGCGTTGATCATGTACTCGACCTCGTCCGGCGGACGTTCGCCCACCCAGTGGAACCGATCACCTTCTGGCTCCACCGAGCGCCAGATCCCGATCAGTTCGACGAAGGCGTCGAGGACCTCCTCCGGAGCACGACCGGCAGGGTTCCCCCGGAGGCTCTCGACAACCGATTCGGCGTAGCCCAACCAGGCTTCGGCACTGCGCTGGGCGACGGGTCCTACCTCGATGCGCACCCGACCATTGTCGCGCCCTTTCAGGCTTCGGTCGATCACCCGACCCGGCTGGCCCCGGTAGCGCTGGGGTACCAGGGGTGGAGCCACCACCCCTGGTACTGCTGTCCTACCCTGTGCCGCTCACACCGCGACACCTGAAGGTGTCCCCCGGAACGAGGACCCAGATGCCACTCGATCGTCGCAAGTTCATCGTCGGCGGGGCCGCTGCGGGCGGCACCGCGCTGGTTGCAGGCTGCACCTCCGCCGACGACGGAACCGCGTCCACCACCACAGCAGAAACGTCCGGGGCCACATCACCCACCCCGGTGCCTGCGGAACTCGCCGACACGGAACTGCCCGAGGCCCCCGAACAGCCGTTGCGCGTGATCATCGATTCAGACGCCGCCAATGAGATCGACGACCAGTTCGCCCTGGCCTGGGCACTGATGGCGCCTGAAGCGCTGCAGATCGAGGCGATCACCGCCGCACCGTTCAGCTTCGGTGACTACCTGGCGGGCCTCCTCGCCGCCCAGGAAGCGCGCGGTGAGGGACCGGCAACGCCCTTCGAGGAACTCGCGGTCACCACCGGCTCCGAAGGCATCGAGAAGCTCCGTTCCGACGCCGGAGCCGGAGCGGGGATGAGCGCGAGCCTGGCCGAGATAGAGCGGGTGCTGGATGCGGCCGCTCCGGTGAACCGACCTCCGGCGGTGCCCGGGTCGGAGTCGTTCCTGCCGAGTGTCACCGAACCCGTACCGAGCGCAGCGGCAACCGCCATCATCGAAGCAGCACACGCCGGCGACACCCCCCTCTACGTGCCGGTCCTCGGAGCCGCCACCAACGTCGCATCGGCGCTCCTGGAGGATCCCACGATCGCGGACCGGATCGTGGTGGTGTTCGTCGCCGGCTTCCCGAGCGCGAGCCCACAGGTCGATGAGAGCTTCAACCTGCTCGGGGACGTCAACGCTTCACGGGTGTTGTTCGCGAAGGCTCCGAAGCTCCTGTACATACCGGGCTACGGCGTCTCGGAGACCCTCACCACCCCCAAGGTGGAAGTGGATGCCTACCTGGCGGGCCGGGGTGCCCTCGGCGACCTGCTGGCCGAGCTGATGGCGCGCAAGGTCGCACCGGATGGGCGGACCGTGCCCGGGAACCGGCGCGTCATGTGGGACATGGCCCCGATCGCCTGGCTGATCGATCAGGGCTGGCTGTCCACGTTCCGCACCGGACGCGGCACCATCCGCGACGACCACCGTTGGGAACCCGCTCCCGGCGAGATGACCGAGGCGTTCCAGATCGACGACGTCGCTGTGTTCACCGACTTCTTCGCGAGATTCGACCCCGACCGCGGTTGACCGACACCCGGTCCCGGCTGGCGGCCGCCACGGTCAGTCCCGTGCCGCCAGCAGCGCTCCGACGAGCAGCGCTCCGGCCACGATCACCAGGGCTGCGTTGGACAGCGCCAACAGCACGAACGGAACCACGACCCAGATCGCGAGGGCCGCGGCCACCACGCCGAGCACGGTACGCAACACCGTCGAGCTGACGATCCTGGCGAAGGTGCCCCGTGCATCCGGATCGGGAGGTCTCGACACGAGCGACACCGCGACCACGAGCGCCGCCAGGACGATCTGCACCACCGACACCTCTGTGGGCGTGGGCGAGAGCTGGAAGGAAGCTCCCAGGAAGTCGACCTGGCCACCCGACGCTGCGCCTCCCGGCAGGAGTTCCAGCAGTGACACGAGGATCACCAACGCTGCGCTCGAGAGGGTCAGCAGCCGATGGATGTTGATGTTTGCGCGCTGCTCCGACGACCTGGCCAGTTCTGCGGCCTCCCGAGCAGCTGCCTGCTCGGCGGCCCTTCGTCGGGCCTCGTCCCGTCGTGCCTCCCAGGCACGGCGCTCGATCTCCCGTTCGCGTTGCTCGAAGCGCTGCTGGATGCCGAGCATCGCGCCTCCGGCCACGGGACGGGTGTCGTGCAACCAGGAGTCGTACTCGCTGCGCAGCTCCGGGTCGGCCAGCACCCGCCAAGCCGCCTGGAGCGCCTCGAAGTCATGCTCTGACCCGCCGGAGTCCGGGTGCAATTGCTTCACCCGTCGACGGTAAGCCGCCTTCAGCTCGCGTTCCCCTGCGTCAGGATCCACACCGAGCACCTCGTAGTGGCTGAGCCTCGTGGGAGTTGTCACCTCGGTCCCCCTGGGTCTGCCGGATCGGGGCCGGCCGGATTCGAACAGTGTTGGATACCGCCACCGAGATCCCGGCGGTGGTATCCAACACTGTTATCGGCAGAACTCGTGCCGGCTGGAGGAATCCGAACCCGGGATCCGCTGACCCCGGTCCGCCCGGTCAGCCCTCGGTGCGGTCCGGGGTGCGGCCCCTGGATGCCGCGAGGAGTCCGAGACCGACGATCAGGGCCAGCGCTCCTGCCCCGAGTACCGCCGACGTGGCCGAGGAGCCCGTGTAGGCGAGACTGGTCCCGGTGCTGCCCGATGACGTGGTCGAACGGGTGACGACCGCACGCTGCACGGTGGCTGTCGGCGCCTCCGGGGTGGTCACCTCGCTGGGTGGTTCCTCCGTCGGCGTGGTCGTCGTGGGCTGGGTTGTGGGGACACTCGTCGTGGTGGTCGAGGTCGTGGTGCTGGTCGAGGTGGTGCTGGTCGACGTGGTGCTGGTCGTCGAGGTGGTGCTCGGTGGCGTGTAGATCACCGCGAGCGACGCCTCGGCGGACACCTGGGTGTCACGGGAGTCGTGGGAGACCAGGTCCTGGGTGGTTCCACGGTCGATGTAGACCAGTTGGTCACCGGTGGAGACTCCGCTCGCCGTGGCGACGATCTCGCCGTCACTGGTGATCACCGTGCACAGGGTCACGTTGCCGTTGCTGGTGCTCACGGTTTCGACATCGGTACCGGTGTCACAGGTACCGGAGAGCGAGTCGTAGGGATGCAGGGGACCGACGCTCGAGCCGACGCCCACCGGGTCCACTCCCTGGGCGGAGAACTCGAACAGTGCAACGTCGCCTTCGGTGGATGCCGCGATGCTGATCGAGGGCACCTCCGCCACCGGTTCGGCGTCAGCCGCCGCAACCAGTTCGGCGTAGCGGGCGAGCACCTGTGAGGTGGTCACGTCGCCAGCCTCCCAGGGCAGGTTCCACCGCTTGTAGAGGCCCTGGTCGGAGAGGTAGCTGCCGAGGGCGGGATCGAATCCGTCCGAGTAGTGCCAGATCGCAGTCTGGACGGCGGCGAGTTCGATACGGAGGTCAGCCGGCAGGGGCAGCGAGTCGTAGTAGCTGTGGCCCGCAGCCGGACCCTGTGCGTACTGGTGCACGAGCGGGTACTCGGCGGTCACGTCCTCGGAGGCGATGACGTTCTCCTGCCAGTCGAAGATTCCCTTTCCAGGCCGGAGGCGCAGCACGTTGCGCGGGTCGGGAAGCCTGTTGTCGGCCAGCACGGCCCGGATCCGGTTGGCGTTGGCCCTCACCAGGTCGCTGTTGGCGTCGGCGATCGAGGCCAGATCCGCCTCGGTCCCCCCGGCCGCACCTCCACCCACCGGAGCCTGGGTGCAGAAGGCCCAGACGGGGCCGTTGCCGACATCCACGACGTCTGCGGAGATGTAGGTCGCACCCCAGGGGCCGTGCGCCTTCATGGCTGCGCTCACCGTCAGCGGTGCGAGGTTGACCACCTCCTGGCCGGGGTCGGCCGAGGCGAGGGTTCCGGCTGAACCAGCTCCGAACACGAGACCGATCACGCCGACCGCGGCAAGGATCCTGCCGATCAGGGTCGGGGTGGTGAGCTTGCGGTTGTCCTGTGGGGCACTCTCGGGCATCTGGGGGCTTCCGATCTGCGGGGCGATTGCTTGCACCACCAATGATCGGGGCTCGATGCTCCGATTGCATGGGCCGGTGGCCCCTACCCGACCGGGTAGTTCTCCCAGTCGGATCCACCCCGCAGGCGACTACTGCGCCGGCGCGTCGCCCGCCGAGCGCTCAGGGACGCCCGCCATGCCCGCCAGGAACTGCAGCACGGCCAGGAACACCACCGCCACGGCGGCAACCACGACGACCGTCATCCCGGTCGGCTGGCTGATGATCACCAGGACCAATCCGGCTACCACGAGCACCGCCACCCTGAGCCCGGTGAGGTACTTCGCACAGAATCCCGGGACCGGGCCCAGGCCGACGTGCTGTGTGGCCGCATCGGAACCCCGACCGAGGATGCCGTTCCAGAAACCCCGGACCTTCCCGGCGACCGAGCCAGGTCCGAGCACCCAGGCCCCCAGGCTGAGTACCAACCCCAGCACGAACAGGAAGCGAACGGCCTGGAGCACGAAGCGGGTGAGGATGTCGAAGGTGGCGGCGACAGCGAGGGGGTTCTCCACCACGTCCGGAAGGTTGGAGAGGAACAGCTCGCGGCCCAGGGCCATGCCCACGATGACCACGAACATGGAGATGGCGATACCCACCCCCACGTGCAGCACTCCCTTGCGCCGGTCCACCGCAACAGCTATCGACCCGATCAGGAGTCCGAGGGTCAGCACCACGGCGATCCATGCCGTGGTGTCCATGATCGAGACCTCTCGCTGGATCGAGGCGAGTTGGGAGGAATCGAACAGGACGAACTCGGCGTTCAGCTTGTCGGTGGGAATCTTCGACTCGAGGTCGGTGCCCAGCTGGTCATCGATGAGCGCCAGCGCCTCCGAGACCAACGGTTGCAGCTCGAGCACGACCTGACCATCGGCGAAGTCGAGCACCTTGCCCTCCTTGCCGGTGAGCGCTGCGACCAGCGCGTCGTGGGCCGTTCGGTTGATCCCGTCCCATGCCTTGGCGAACTGGTCGCTCTCCACGACCTTGTCCGCAGCCTTGTCGATCAGGTTGTCGGCCCCGGCAGCGATCGGCGCTGCCAGGAACGAGGCCTCCTCGGGCAGGGCGTCCTGCGCCAGTGACTTGATGTCCGCAGCATCGGAGACCGCGGTGGCGATCCGATCCGAGACGGCCTTCTGCACCTCGGAGTCCTTGGCGAGGGGGGCCACCGTGTCCACGTAGCGGTCCGTGTCGAGCACCACATTGCGGGTCCACACCCCGAGCACCGACACCACCAGCAGGATGGATCCGAGCACGGCCATGACCAGCGAGACCCTGTCGCGACGCCTCGAGGTGTGCGACACGCCGTCCGGGCCGACAGCGAGCTGCGCCCGGAGTCGCTCGTTCTCCTCGCGCAGCTTCTCGAGTTCGGCTCTGGTGGCAGTAGCGCCGCCGGCTTCGGCGTCGTCGCCACTGCCGCTCGTCTCGTCATCTGTGGTCATGGTCGGACCTTTCGGTCGGGTGTCGGACTAGCCATCGAATCGGAAGAAGGCCCATCGGGACCCACGGCACCAGCAGGTGGCGCATCATTGTCGAGCGACGACTCCACGGGCAACAGGGCGGCGCCCGCCAGGAAACAGATCGCCCCGCTGAACGTACCCAGGTTCACCAGGGACGGATTCGCCACTTCCTCATTGGTCCCCGGGTACCTGGCGGCGACCGCGGAGACGCCGAAGGCGATCGACCCCAACATGTTGAGTGCAGCTATGCGCCAACCGGTGGAACGATCGCTGCGCGGGAGCACACCGCGGTTCACCTCCGAGTACGCCAGCCAGCTCGCCACCAGGAAGCAGATCGAGCCACCCACGTCAGGCGCCCAGATCAGATTGCGCACGCGGGTGGGATCGGGACTGGGAGAGATCGCCGCGAAGGTGCTGACGTTGAACATCAGGGTGCCTGCGAACTGGACCACGGTGGACCACCAGTCCAGCCGGCGCGGGGTCCAGCCGACGATGGCGCGGATCCTCGAGGGCCGCGGGGAGTCGCGCCTGATCCCCTCGGGGGCGGCGAGCACCTCGTGGTACGCCAGATAGGCGGCCGAGGTGAAGAAGATGGAGCCGACGAAGAACGTGATCCCGACCGTGCGGGAAGGCACTGCGTTGAAGTACCAGGGCAGCGATCCGAGGGCGAAACAGATCGAGCCGATACCGAAGAGCGAACCCAGGGCCATGCTCATCCGGCTGGGCGGGGGCCTGCGTCGGACCTGTCCCGCCTCCACGACCGGTCGGCCGGAACTCCTCAGCCCCAGGCCCTTGCGGTGGCGCCGCGAGGTCCACTCGAAGTCACCACCTCCGGGCGATGTCAGCCGCGCGTGCGTGACGAAACCGAGTGGGCCGGTCGTCTCCTCCAAGCGCCAGCCGTCGGGGAGGTCCCCCAACGCCGGAGCGGCCCCCGCCGCGAGGGCAGGGGTGGAACTCATCTACCCAGACCGGTGCGGGCCTTGCCGTGCGCCGCGGAGTGAGCGGGATGGGTCCACACATCGGGCTTGGTGGTCGGCCGCTGCTTCGGCTGCTCGGCCGCGAGATCGTTGTATGCCTTGTCGAGATCCGAGAGAAGCAGGTCGATCATCAGTCGCGAGAGGTCCAGCCTCACCACCACACGCAGGAGGTGGACATCCTCGGCATCGGGCGGAAGGCTGTAGGCGGGAACGATCCAGCCGTTCTCGCGGAGCCGTGCCGAGAGGTGGTAGACGTCGAATCCGGGGTCGTCGGCCAGCTTGAAGGTCACCACCGGCTCGGCCAGGCCCGGGTTCAGGATCTCGAAGCGCCCGGAGGCCGCAAGGGCCTCGTTCAGGTGAGCCGCGTTGGCGAGCATGTTCCGCACGATCGAGGTGTAACCCGTCCTGCCCAGACGCAGGAAGTTGTACATCTGCGCCTGGATCATCGCGGAGCCGCGGGAGAAGTTGAAGGTGTAGGTGGGCTGGGCACCACCCAGGTAGTTCACGCTGAACACGAGGTCCTCGGGCAGCTTGGACTTGTCGCGGAACACGAGCCATCCCACTCCGGGATACACCAAGCCGTACTTGTGCCCGGACACATTTATCGACGCCACCTGCTCGAGTCGGAAGTCCCAGAGCAGATCGGGTTCGGCGAAGGGCGCGATGAAACCGCCGCTCGCCCCATCGACGTGAAGGGGAATGTTCCAGCCCTTCTCGGTCTTGATGCGCACCAGCAGGTCGTTGAGGTCCTCGATCGGGTCGGCCTCGCCTATGTGGGTGGTGCCCAGGACTGCACCCACCGCGATGGTGTTCTCATCGATCACCGCTTCGACATCCTCCACAGCTAGGACATAGCGGTCGGGGCGCATCGGGATCTTGCGCATCTCCACGTCGAAGTAGTTCGCGAACTTGTCCCACACCACGTGGGTCTCGGCTCCGTAGACGACGTTCGGGGTGCTGTGGTCCAGGCCCGCCTCCTTGCGGCGGTTCACCCATGCCCTCTTGTGGGCCAGCAACCCGAGCATGATCGCCTCGGAGGATCCGATGGTGCCGACCCCGACGACCTCGGCGGGATCCGGAGCGTTGAACAGGTCGCCCAACATGTGCACACACCCCTCCTCGATGAGCGACGCTGCGGGATACTCGTCGTGGTCGATGTGGTTCTTGCGGAGCGTGTCCTGGATCAGCTGCTCCGCCTCGGGCTCCATCCAGGTGGTCACGAACGAGGCCAGGTTCAGGGTCTCGCGACCATCGAGCATGAGCCCGGTGTGCAGGAGTTCGTAGGCCTCCTCGGAGGGCATTCCACCCTCGGGGAACTGGCTGCGGTCGAGGTGTGTTCGAAATCCCGCCCGCCCGTGGATCGGGGTGGTGTCTGATTCCGGATGCGGTATCTCGGCGGTCATGGGGCCTTCCAGGTGGTGGGATGGACCGGTCTGGTCCGGTTTCGACGGTTCGTCGAGCCACGCTACCTATGATCAGTCACCCACCGACGGAAGCGCCGGCTGGGTCGATCGAACGGTGCTCAGGCAAGGATCTTGGCCTTCTCCGCTTCGAACTCCGCGTCGGTCAGCACACCCTGGTCGCGGAGGGCAGCGAGGTCCTTCAGTTGGGCGATCGTGTCGCCGGTGCCCGTGGCCGCCGGTTGGGGCGGCTGCGGCGCGGGTTGTGCATAGCTCTGCTGTGGAGCCTGCTGCGCATACGCGGCCTCACGTTCTGCGTAGATCTGCGCGTCGCGCCCGGCGAAGCGCTCCGCCTGGCGACGTTGCACCCTTCCGTTCACAGCCGAAGCCGTACCCGCGATAACCGCGGTGCGGGCCACTCCTCTCAGAAGTCCTGGCATTGGCTACCTCCTCCTTAGTGAATCCGGATCTGGATCGAATCCTGCCACCCGGCCGACCGTTCCGCACGGGACCAGCGGGGTGTCAGCGCGCACCTGTCTCAGGCGTCCTGGGCATCGAGCGATTCGATGGCGTCGAGGACCACCTGGGCGGGAATGCGGTCGCTGGCCACCAGTCGGCCCCCTACCGAATCGACAGCGTCCACGAACCTCGAGGCCCACGTGTTCTCGTATGCGAGCAGGAGTGCGGTCACACCCGATTCCAGGATCGAACCGACCTCGGCCACATCCCCCTCGTCGAACAGACCGCTCTGGGCACCTCGGAACGCCGAGAACCCATCGAGCTCGTCATCGCTGACCTCCGAGCGCTGGGTGGACGCGTCCGCCTGCTTGTGGACGATGGCTATGTCGAGCAGCGACACCGTTGCCGAGTCGAGAACCCGGGAGAGTTCGGCGGCGACCACACCGGTGGTGGCACCCGCCGGGAACTCGATCACTACGAAGTCGATCGGACCCGGAGCCTGTCGGCCACTGTCGTTGTCGCTCATGGAACCTCCAGGATGAGACGTCGCCCCCTCGATCGGGGGTACCTACCAATGATTGTCCTGCTACTGATCTGATTGTCCTGCTACTGATCGCCTGTGTTTCTACCACTGACTGATCGTCTGGGTGTCCACTACTGACTGTTTGTGCGCCCATTACTGATGGTCCGATTGTGGTCCGGTGGACGCCGGCGTGGAATCACCCGTTGCGGGTGATTCCACGAGCGGGATGGACGAGCATCCTTGCAACCCGAGTCACCTCCGCGGAGCGGCCGATGCAGTCCTACCAAATCATCGTGCGCGGGAAGAGCGGCCCGATGGTCTCCGCTGCATTCGACGAGATGGAACTCAGCGAGCTCCCCGGGGATCGGCTCATGATCCGCGGCGAGTTCGTGGACCAGGCATCGCTGCACTCCACGCTTCACCGGCTCCAGGACCTGAGACTGGAGATCCTGACGATCCGCTCCGCGTGAGCAGGACGTTCCGTGATCGGTTGCGACAACGGCCGTCGACTGGAAGTCTTCTGGCGTGCGAGCGAGCGGCAGGACGTCCGACCGCCGTGACCGCGCCGACGACCGTGACCGCGCACGCGACGAGACCCGGTTCTCGGTACCCCGCGAGAGACTCCTGGAGGTGCTCGACCGGAGCAACGACGGTGGCCTCGTGCTCCTGGTCGCGCCGGCCGGGTCCGGTAAGTCCGTTCTGCTGAGCCAGTGCACCCAGAAGACAGCGCGACCGACCATCTGGTTGGAGCTGACCGAGGCACACAACGATGCGGTCGTGCTGACCCGGGATCTGTGTGCTGCGGTCAACACGACCCATCCCGGATTCGATGCTTCGATATCGGAATCCGTGGAGGTGGGCGGAGCCCGCCTCGGTGACGGCTTCCTCGACGCCTTCGAGGCCGGACTGGCGCAGCTGGAGGAGCCGGTCGAGTTGGTCCTCGACGACCTGCATTCGCTCACCAACGGAGACATAGGCGCCGACCTCGGCACGGCGATCCGCTCGATGGGACCCGAGGCGCGGGTGCTGCTCGCCGGCCGCTGGGATCCGCCGTTCCGGATGGGCCGCATGCGCCTCGACGCCGAGACATTCGAAATCCGGGCGGACGAGCTCGCTTTCGATGCCGCCGAGGCCCGCGAGCTCCTCACCGGCCTCGTGGGTCGATCGCTCGACCAGATCGACCTCTCGACGCTTCTGGAGCGCACCGAGGGATGGGCGGCCGCACTCAAACTGGCGGGCCTCTCCATGCGTCAGGCGGACGACATCGATCTGTTCGTGAAGCGTTTCGATGGCGATGACCGAATGGTCGCCGAGTACCTCACCGAGGAGGTGCTCGACTCACTCGATCCCCCCACACGGCAGTTCCTGTTCGACACTGCGGTTGCCCCATGGCTCGATCCGGATCTCTGTGAACGGCTCACGGGGCGCACCGATGCGCTGGCAACGCTCGAGCAGTTGAACGACCGGGGACTGTTCGTGGTGCCGGTTCGTGGCCACCGCCACAGGTTCCGTTACCACCATCTCTTCGCCGACCTGCTGCGGTACCAATTGCGGTTGCGGGATCCCGGCCGCGAACGCGATCGGCGCGCCGAGACCGCTCAGTGGCTTCTCGAGCACGGTCACATCGCCGAGGCGACGGTGCAGTTGACCGACGGAGGAGAACACCGGGGGGCCTACGAAATCCTCGCTGCACACGGCCACGAGCTGTTCGAACTCGGCGAGTCCGCAACCCTGCTCGAACTCACCAAGCGCGTCCACTCGGGACTGCCGAGCGGGTCCAGCGACATCGCCGTCGCCCTCATGGGCACCCAGGTGGCCGCCGACCGATTCAGCGATGCGATCGCAACCCACCGGCAACTCGGCGACCTCACCCCGCCAGGACATCAGGTGGTGGCCGATGCGCTCTACACCTGCGCGGTCAATGGAGATCTACCGCTGGAGGAGACCCGCGATCGGGCCCGCTCGGTCGAGGCCGCTCTCGAGCGGATCGAACCGTCGGAGGTATTCAACACCCTGGGTATCGGGGGGGCTCACTCGGTGCACACGATCGCGGTCTTCAACAGCGGTCTCGCATCTCTCTTCGCAGGTGAGATCCCGCGCGCCGCCGAGGAATTCGGCCGGGTCCTGGCTCTACCGGGTTCCCGCTACCCGGTCTTCAGGGTGCATGGCCTCGGGGGCCTCGCGCTGTGCCACGCGATCCTGGGTCACCCCTCAGATGCACTGTCCTGTGCCGAGACCGCTGCGGAGATCGCCAGGGAAGTGGGTGCCGAGCGCCATGTGGCATCCGTACTCGCCCACACAGCAGGTGCGATCTCCCATACCGATCGAGCTGAAGAGGGACCCGCAACCGCTTGCTTCGATGCCGCGATGGAGATCCTCCGGCGGTGTGACCGCCCCGGACAGCGCGAGCTCGTCGAGCTGCAACGAGTCAACGCCCTGGCCCTGTTCTCCGGACCGGACAGCGCGCTCGAATCGCTGCGTTCGACCCGGACCGCGGTGTTCCCACGTCCTGTGAACACCACGCTGCGCACAGCCCTGGAGGCACGGATCCGTCTCCAGCTCGGATTGTCGACCAACCGACTGCTCTTCGCTGAGCCCGCGAACCGCGGCGACGTCCGGGACCCCACCGCTGCGGCACACTTCGATGTGCTCAGCGCTGAGGGTTCGCTCTCCGAGGCCAGGGCCGTGCTCGAGCGCTGGCGCTTCGCGGACAGCGATGACCGGTCCCGAGTCGAACGCGAGCTCCGCCGGGCCGTGTTGCTCGATGCCGAAGGACGCACCGCCAACGCCCGGCGGGTGCTGAGCGATGCGCTGGCCGCGGCATCCGGGGCCGGACTGCACGCGACCGTGGCCACGACCCCCGGAGTGCGTTCCCTCGTGGCCCAGGTCCCCCCACGACCCGACGAGGCCGAGCTGCGGGCGTTCCTGTCGACCGCCGTCGACCGGGGGAGCCGCCTCGAGGTCAACCGGCATCTGCTCGAACCGCTCACCGAACGCGAGCTGGCAGTCCTGGACTACCTGCCGAGCCGACTCGGAAACAGCGAGCTCTCAGCTGCGCTGTTCGTCTCGGTCAATACGGTGAAGACCCACCTGCGGAACATCTACCGGAAGCTCGACGCTCCAGATCGCGACGCAGCCGTCGCACGCGCCCGCGAACGCGGGCTTCTGTAGCCCCGGCGACCCGACCGTTCCCGTCGCGGGTTGCTCGGCAGCCGGGATCAGACGGCGCTGCGGTACCCGGCCAACAACTCCAGTTCGCGATCGTGGGGCGGGTACTTGAAGCGGATCAGCACCGCGCCCAGAGCGATTGCGACGACGCCCGCCAGGTATGCCCAGTCCTGTCCGTCCACGAACGACTGCTGGGCTGCAGAGATGATCTGGTCGGCATACTGCGGGTACTTCTCGGCGGTCGCCGCCGCGCTCGAGAACGACTTGGTCAGCTCCGCTTGGACCTGGTCGGTGATCTGGGACTGCTCGGCGGCGGGCGCCGACGCGATCATGCCGGTGACGGCCTTTGCGTATCCGGCGGTGAGCAGAGCCCCCAGCATCGACTGCATGACGGCCCCTCCGAGGTCTCGCTGGAGATCCGCTGTTCCCGAGGCCATGCCGGCTCTCGAGACCGGGACCGAGCCGGTCAGCGAGTTCGATGCCGGCGTGCCCGCGAATCCCACTCCCAGCCCCACGAGGGCATAGGCCAGCGCCACGAACCCGTAGTTCGTGGAGGTGTCCCAGAACAGGTACATGGACCCGAAACCGGCCATGCAGAACATGTAACCCAGCAACAGCGTGTTGCGGGACCCGATCGAGGAGACCAACTTCGCCGACCGCGGGGCCGCCAGAACCATCATCACGACAGCCGGGAGGATCGCCAGCCCCGACTCGATCGGCGAGTAGCCGAGAACGTTCTGCAGGTACTGCTGGCCGATGAACATGGCACCCATCAGCGAGCCGAACACGATGATCCCGCCCACTGCGGCGACCCAGAACGTCGGTCGGGCCGCAACGCCGAGGTCGTACAGCGGGTTGGCAGCGCGGCGTTGACGCCACAGGAACAGCGCAGCGGTGATCACCGCCACTCCGGCAAGGACCCCGACGAGCGTGCCCTCTCCCGACACCGGCGCGAAGTTGATGGCCAGTACCAGCGCACCGACCATCAGCGCGGAGAGGACCCCGCCGAGGTTGTCGACCCGCCCTGTGGATTCGTTCACGTGAGCCGGAAGGAACTTCGCCGCCAGCACGAGGGCGGCGACCGCCAACGGCAGCGTGATCAGGAACACCGAGCCCCACCAGAAACTGCCGAGGAGTGCTCCCGATGCGAGCGGCCCCAGTGCCGACATCCCTCCGCCGATGGCCGACCAGAGTGCAATCGAGCGGGTGCGCGAGGGACCTGCTGCCCAGAGTGCGGTGATGAGCGCCAGGGTGGTCGGAAAGGCCATGCCCGCGGCGAGTCCACCGAGGATGCGGGCTCCCACCAACACCTCGGTCGACGGAGCCCAGGCGGCCAGCAGGCTCGCAGGGATCGACAGCCCCATGCCGAGAAGGACCATCATCTTGCGGCCGTGCCGATCCCCGAGCGCGCCGAGCCAGAGCACCGAGGCGGCCAGACCGAGGGAGAACCCCACCGCCACCAGGTTCAGGGCGGTCTGGGACGCGTCGAAGGCCTTGCCGATGTCGGGGAGTGCGACGTTGGCCACCGCCAGGTTCAGGTTGGCCACACCCGCCACGAGGATCAGGGTGCTCAACACCAGGGCGGCGTGGGCGGGGGCTCCGCCGTCGGTCGTGGCTGCGGAGTCGGTCACACCAAACCATATCCCGACACCGGCCGGTTACTGCCGGACCGACCGGCGCGGCGGTGATCAGGAGCAGTTCGAGCAGGTCCCCAGCACATCGAGTCGATGATCGTCCGAATCGAAGTCGTCGCCTTCGGCCGCCGCCGCGAGGACCGACTCCAACCGCTGCTCGAACTCCGGTGACAGCGTGAAGTCGGTCACCCCGCCGCAACTGCGACAGACCAGGTGGTGGTGGTGCTCGGTGAGGTCCTGGGCGAGCTCGTACCGGGCGAAGTCGTCGGTGGTCACGACCCGGTGCACGGCGTCGGCGCGTTCGAGGACGGCCAGGTTCCTGTAGGCCGAGCTCTGCACGACCGACGGCGTCACCTCGACCAGCTGCGCAACCGTCACGGGTTGCGGCGCCTCCCTGAGCGCGTCCACCAGGGCTCGCCGATTGGCGGTGTAGCGCTGGCCGCTCCGACGCAACCGACGTTCGACCACCTCGTGGAGGTCCTCAGGTCTCACGGCTGCACACCGTGGGTTCCCCTGGGTACACCGTCGGCGTGGTGGTGTTGGTGGTGGGGATCGTCGAGGAACACCGTGCCGTCCTCCAGCCGGATGATCTGACCGCCGAACGCGCCGGCGAGCACCTTCGAGTTGAGCACATCGCCCGGAGGGCCGAAGGCAACCTGGTGACCGGCCACCACCAGCACGAGGTCACAGTCCCTCGCATCACCGAGGTCGTGGGTCGACAGCACCACGGAGTGGCCCAGCTCGCACTCCGACGCGACGACCTCGAAGGTCCGATCGCGCGAGACCGCGTCGAGTCCGGTGAACGGTTCGTCGAGCAGGAGGATCTGGGCACCCTGCGCAAGGCCCTGTGCCACGAGGACGCGCTGCCGTTGACCGCCGGAGAGCTCGTGGATCTGGCGTCTCACCAGGTCTTCGAGACCAACCCTGGCGATGGCATCCGACACCGCAGCCCGGTCTTCGTCGGACATGCGACCGAGGAGTCCGGTCGACGGGTAGCGCGCTATGCGTACGGCCTCGAGCACCGACACCGGAAGTGACCGGTCGACCTCGGTCGCCTGGAGAACCATCGCGGTCGAAACCGGCGCAACGGCACCGGGACCCACCTCGAGGGTTCCTCCCATCGGATCGATCAGGCCCGCCAGCGCCCGCAGGAAGGTCGACTTGCCGGACCCGTTCGGACCGATCACGGCGACCGAAGCACCCCAGGGGATGTCGAGGTCGATGTCCCGGACCACCACCGACGAGCCGTACCCCAGAGCGAGGTCACGGGCGCGCACCGCTGGAGAGGGACCGGTAGCCGCTGGATCTGGTCGTGAATTGGTATTGAGAGTCATTCTTGTTAGTATGCCCATTCTCACAGAGGGATACACCATGATCACACACGGAACACTTCCAACGAGTCCACCCGCTCCCGGCGGACCCCACCGCCCCACCGATCCGCATGCCAGCTCTGTCCAGAGCTCCCGGTCGAGGATGCCGCGCTCGCTGGCACTTCTGGGCTCGCGGGCGATTCTGGGCCTGCCGGCCCTCGCCCTGATCGCCGCCGCGACCGGATGCGGATCCAGCACCGAGGGGGCATCGAACGACACGGCCGACGACCGGGGAATCACGGTTGTGGCCACCACCAGCATCCTGGCCGACGTGCTCGACAACACGCTGGGCGATCTGGGAACCGTCGAGACGTTGATGGGTCCCGGCACCGACCCCCACGATTTCGCACCATCGGCCAAGGAGGTCGCCGAGATGCGCGATGCCGACGTGCTGGTCGTGAACGGCGCCGGACTCGAAGCCGGAGTGGAATCGGCCATCGACGCCGCTCGTGAGGACGGTGTGCCCGTGTGCACCGCCACCGACTATGTCGACCTGTTGGAGGCCGGCGACGACCATGACGAAGCGGCCCACGAAGACGAAGCTGCCCACGAAGACGAAGCGGCCCACGAAGACGAAGCTGCCCACGAGGACGAAGCGGCCCACGACCATGACCACGGACCGGAGGACCCCCACTTCTTCACCGATCCCGCACGCATGGCCGACGCCGTGGATGGCCTGGCGACGTGCGTTGCCGAGGCCGCCGGACTCGACTCCGGAGAAGCGGACTCTCTCGAGGAGTCGGCTCTGGCATACGAATCGCGGCTGGACGAACTCGACTCCGAGGTGGAGGAGATCCTCGCCCCCGTCACTCCGGAGAACCGTGTGCTGGTGACCGACCACGAGGTGTTCTCGTACTTCGCCGACCGCTACGGGTTCGAGGTGGCGGGCACGATCATTCCCTCGACCAGCAGCCAATCCGAACCCGACGCGCGCGCTCTGGCAGACTTGGCCGATCTGCTGCGGGACAAGGAGGTGAGCGCGGTGTTCACGGATTCGACCTCATCGCCGGAGCTCTCCGAGGCCCTTGCAGGCGAGGTCGACGGGGTATCGGTGGTGGCGCTTCACACCGAGTCACTCTCCCCGGACGGAGCGGACACCTATGAAGAGATGGTGCGCTCCAACGCATCGAAGATCGCAGACGCCCTCGGCGGCGGTTGATCCTCGATGCGCTGGCTGACCGAGGCCTTCGAACCTGCGTTCATGCAGCGGGCCCTGCTGGCCGGGCTCATGACAGCCGCAGTGACCTCGGTGGTCGGTACCTGGGTGGTGATCCGCGGCCTCGCGTTCATGGGGGACGCCCTGGCACACGGTGTGATCCCGGGAATCGCGGTCGCGGTCATCTGGGGCTTCAACCCACTGCTCGGAGCGATGGTGGCGGCGCTGGTGATGGGCGGGGCAGTGAGCCTCGTGTCGAGCCGGACGAACCTCCGCGAGGACACCAGCATCGGTTTGCTGTTCGTGGGGATGCTGGCGCTCGGCATCGTGATCATTTCGCGCTCGGATTCCTTCGCCACCGACGTGACGAGCCTGCTCTTCGGAGATGTCCTCGGAGTGACCACAGACGACCTGCTCGGCCAGCTCGCGTTGAGCACGGTCGCGGTCGCCGTCGTTCTGGTCCTCTACCGCCCCTTGCTCGCACTCAGCTTCAACCGCGACAAGGCCGCAACGCTGCGCCTCGCACCCGGATGGACACACTTCGCCCTCATGGCGGTGATCGCACTGTCGATCGTGTCGTCGTTCCAGTCGATCGGCACCCTGTTGGTCTTCGGACTGCTGATCGGACCACCTGCGACGGCTTTCCTCATCGTGCGTCGGGTGCCCGCTGCCATGGCGGTGGCGGTCCTGATCGGCGCCGCGTGTGTGGTCGGAGGTCTGGTGATCAGCTTCCACTTCGGTACCGCAGGCGGAGCCACGATCGCAGGACTCTGCGTATTGGTGTTCTTCGCCGCCCTGCTCCTCGGCGAGCTCCGCGTGGCCCTGCACCGGTTTCGCGGGCCGATCAACCCCACAGCGCCGGAAGCGGGTTGAGCGTCCCCGGGATCAGCCGACGTCGACCACGTCCCACCCCACCCCATCGGCGGGTGTGTAGGCGCAGCTTCTCCCCGTGCTCACCGATTCCGCGAGGTGTTCACCCAGGCGGGGTGACTGGTTGCCGACCTCGGTGATACACCGCCTTATCGCCTTGGTCACCCTCACCCGTGACCTCTCCAGTTCGGCCGAGCCGGCCACCCGGTGCCGGCTCCCGGCCAGTGCCCTTCGCAGGAATGCCTGCTCCTCGACCTGGTCCGGCGTGATCGCCCCGCCCGCCTCCTCGAGCACCCGGAGCCGTTCGCGGTACTGGCGCCGCGCCGTTTCGTCGAGAGTGGACTCCACGGTCGAATCGTGGTCCTGGATCGGCGCGGCGGCATCCCAACGGCCGGTTCCCTCCAGCTCAGCAGCGGCAAAGGTGCGGCCGGGCGCATGGAGCAGCCTCACGAGGATCATGGCACCCACCCCGGACACCTCGGCCGACCCCAGGGGGCCGTGGAACGACACCTGTTCCCCGTCGACGACGAGAGAGGGTTCGGAGGTGGCGACGGAAACCACTGCAGCTCGCGCCGACCGGGCCTCCTCGGCCCAGGCGAGCATTCCCATGGAGCGCAACTCGCCCTCGGCGGTCCGGAGCTCCGCGCTGTGGGGCCGCGCACCGACACCCTCGCAGTGCGCCAGGAGACGGGAGCGGTCGAGCCGACACAACGACGTCCAGGGGCCCGGCTCACGGCTCTCCAGCACTGCAGCGAAGTGGGCCGCCGCCCGCGTGGACTCCCCCGTCGTCGCTGCGAGCAGTCCGCAGGTGCGCCCGACCGGGCCGTAGGACGCGTAGCCGCTTCCATGGGTCGCGTCGAGATGGGCGAACCCGGCCAGCATCTCGAGAATGGTCCGGCTTCTCCCGGTGTCGTCGAGGCGGACCGCCACCAGTCCGAGCAGGTCGATGGTGACCAACCAGTTGAGGTCGCGCGGCACACTGTCGAAATCGTCCTCGGCGAGCACGTCGAACAACTCCGCAGCAGCCTCCAGGTGACCCGCCTCTGCGAGACAGAACGCGAGGCCCGTGTCCCAGTTCGCCCGAACCCTGGGCGACGACGCACGGATCGACCGCACCGACTCGATCACGTCGCCGAGACCCATACGGAGATACCGCTCGATGGCCACCGTGATCGCCACGTTCTGGAACGAGAACGGCGAACCGGCCGTGTCGGAGGTGGAGCTGATCGCGTCGGTGTTCATCTTCACCGCCTCGTCGATGCGCCCTTCGAGCATCGCCAGGTTGGCTCTCCAGAGCTCTTCGCGGCGACGGAACCCCCTCAGGTCGGGATCGGCGGCCTGCCTGGCGAAAAGGTCGACCTCGGTCCTCGCGCCCGCCAGGTCGCCGGAATCGAAGTGGCCCAGGACCCGCCATTCGCGGATCCGCAACCGGATCTCGGGGTCACGGACCGCGTCGGCCACGTGTTCCAGCCGTTGCAGCACGACGGTCCGCTCAGGGATCTGGTCGGGGCCCCAGAGCCCATAGAGACGACCCAGTCCCGCGATCGCGATCAGATCCGCGTCACCGCTGCGCTCCGCCACCTCCTCGGCCTCGGCCAACAGCTGTTCGCGGCGTTGCCTGTTGTCGAGCCACCCCACTTCGAGACCTTCCTGCACCGCCCAGTAGAGGGCCAGGACGAGACCGACGCGAGCCCGCACCGATGCATCCGGAGATGCTTCGACGGCGCTGGAGCGCTCCACCAGGTCCCGCCAGTGCTCCAGCAGCTCCCGACTCGACGTCGGAAAGGTCTCCACGATCTCCCAGGGCGGCCGAGGGCTCCCGTCGTCGCCCATCAGTGCCTCTTCCGGATCGATCTCCGCCCGGTGTTGCTCGGAGTGTCAACCATCGTGCCGACCACCGTAGCGGTGGCGACGAGCCGCTCCACCCGTAGGATCGGTTGGTGGGCAACGCGAGGGCGGAAGTCGATCTGGACCGTGCGGTGACCGATCGGTTGCGCACCGACGACCTCGACCCGCCAGCAGCGGCCGAAGCCGATTTCCTCTCCGGTCGCACCGATCGCTGGATCGGCGACGAGCCGACGGTCCACCCCGCAGTGCGTGCTCGGGCGCTCGTGGTGTCCAACCGGCCCGACGAAGCGATCGAGGTGCTCGGGTCGCTCGTCGGGTGTGACTTCACACCGCAGGCCCTGGCCGCGGCCAGCTGGGCCGTGTCGAGGGTGTCGTGTCCCGAACTGACCGCGTCTCTCCCCGAGCGTGTCGGTGCGCTCGCCGGCGGGTTCGTGACCGACGACGGTCTGCCCCTGGGGCCGGGATCCTCGCTGGTCGCCCTGGTCGCCTCCGCCGAGGGCGACATCGAGAAGTCCCTCGAGTTCCACGACCGAGGGGTCCTCGAAGGAGATCGACGTGCGCCGGTCTGGGGAGCGATCGCACGTCTGGAACGCTCGCGAGTCCTCCTCAGCGACATGTGTCTCAGGGACGACGCGGCGGATCCCGCCGCCGTGCGCGAGTCCGCACGGCGCAGCCTGGTGTCTGCGAGCACCTTCTTCGCATCCTCCGGACACGCCCACCTGGCGCGCGTCACCGCAGGCCTCATGGAGCTCTGTGGATCCGGACCGGACGGCGGTGACCACGGCCCCAACTGCGAGGGCGTGGCAGAGCCTGCACTCGGTTACCTGCGATCGGGCGAGCGGTGTCTGGCCGGGTTCGGTGTGCAACCACCGGTCGCGGTGCGGCACCGAAAGGGCATCAGGGCCATCCGGTACCTGATCGCCAATCGACACCGCCAGGTGCCCGCTGTCGAACTCGATCAGGTTCTGGCTGACCCCGGCTCTGACGCCGGCGGCGGCGCCGGGGTGGAGGTCCTCGAAGAGCTGCAGGCCCTGAGGACCGACCCTGCGCACGACCCGGAGGAACTCTCGGAGCACCTCCGGGCGATCGTCTTCGACGACAGGGTCCGCTCCAGGGTCTCCAAACTGCTCCGGCGAACCATTTCGGCGCTCGGAGACGAGCACCCGCTCCTCGGAGAACACCTACGGGTCTCTGTGCGCACGGGTTTCACATGCAGCTACGAAGCCCCACCGATCGTGCGCTGGATCCTGTGACGCGCACAGCGCGCCCGCTCCCGGATCGGTTCTGAGCCACCACAACCCGGCCCGCCGGGTGCCCTCGAGGACCTGCTCCGCAGGTCCACCACATCCGCGGCACCGATCGCGCCCCCACTGAACTCCCTCGCGACGATGGCGTTCTTCAGCGCCACCAGTTCCTCGCACGGGCTGGTGCCGAGGTCGCGCTCGAGCAGACCACTGAGTCGGGAGAAGGTCGCGATCGCCTCCGCCGGGCGGCCGGCTCCCACCTGGGCCCGCATCAGGAGTTCCCAACGCACCTCGTCGTAGACCGAGGTCTCCACGAGGTCACGGAGTTGGTCGATGGCAGCGACGTGGTCGCCCGCAGCCAGGTGCGCCCTCGCCAGACATTCCGATGCCTGGTCACGGAGCGCCTCGAGACGTGCCTGTTCCGCCTCGGCTCCGGGATCGTCGTCGAGCCCGCTGAACGGTCGACCGACGAAGATCTCCAACGCGGCGCCGAGAACGGCGCGCTTCTGGCTCAGCTTCTGCTCAGCACTTCCGTCGGTGACGAGTTGTTCGAACTGCTCGACGTCGGTGGTCGCCACGAGTTCGTAGCCGGGTCTCCCCGAGCGGATCAGATCTGACCCGAAGCGCCTCCGCAGCCGGGTGATCTGGTTCTGCAGCGAAGCACGTGCGGAGTCGGGCACCCGCTCACGCCAAACCGCAGAGATGAGGGTCGAGGTGTCGACGGGGCGACCCGGCGACAGGGCGAGGATCGACAGGATCGCCGCCTGGCGTTTCGTCACCGCTTCGCCATCGACGGTGACCGTTCCGATCACGCACACCCTGTGGGCGGACACCTCCCGCCCTTCTCCGGCTTCTCGCTCCTCGGTCTCATCCGGGTGGTACCTGTCGGCCCGTCCGTCACTACGCCGTCCGTCACCAGGCCGCCCGTCACCAGGCCGCCCGTCACTACGAGTGTTCGCGTCCCCACGCATCGTCTACCTCCGCCGCCGTCGCATCACCTGATGGGTTCCTGTTGGGGAAATGTGACATCCCGGGACATGGCGGGACATCGGCCAACAATTCGCCAACACACAGGTGCGGACACGACGACCGCCTACTCCAGAACCTCAGACGCCACGGGCGACGACCATGCTCAGGGACCCGATCGGACCCTCGGGCCGCCACGGGCTCCGCACTACGGCGTCAGGTCCTGGCGTGCCCGGAGCGCTTGGAACAGAACATGTCGTCGTCACCGCGCTCGAGGATCGTCTCGAGTGAGTCCTCATCTGACGCAGCTGCGACACCGATGCTGGCGGTGATGGCGACGGTCTCGCCTCCCACCGTCACGGGCTGGCGGATGGCTTCGTCGATGCGCTCGCGGACCCGGTCGAACACAGCGGCAGGCATTCCGGGCGCCGCCACGGCGAACTCGTCGCCACCCAGGCGACCCACGAAGTCGCCGGGGCGCACGTTGTTTCGGAGACGGGCGGCCACCGCTGCGAGCACCTCGTCGCCGACACGATGACCGAAGGTGTCGTTGACGGCCTTGAAGTCGTCGACGTCTATGTAGAGCAGCCTCAGGGGTAGCGCACCGGGCTCGAGCGCGGAGGTGGCCAGGAGGGCCTCGAAGTGCCGGCGGTTGGCCACCCCGGTCAGATAGTCCGTGGTCGCAGCGCGGCGCAGGAGCCTGTCGTCCCGATCCCGGGCGAACGCCACAGCGGCGAGCTTGGCGGCCCGTCGGAGCAGGTACTGGTCCAGCAGTGCCGGACCTCCCGGACGCGGTGCGGGCATTGCCACGACCCCGAACAGGGACTCCCCGGTCTCCGAGAGCACCGGCACCGCCCAGGTGTCTCCGTCGACGACCAGATCCTGGGACAACCCGTTGACCCGGATGGTCTGCAGCAGCCGCCGCGCCATCCGACGGTCCTCGCTCGAACAGACACGACCGCGCTCACCGGGCACCACTGTGAGGCAACCGCCCATGTCGTGGATCACACATGCCCGGTCGACCCGGAACTGCGTCCGGATCAGATCGGCGACCGAGGCGAGGACGACACTCAGATCGCCGCGCGAACCGAGTGACTCGATGACCCCGTCGAGTGCCCGGTACTCGCTCGCGGGCCTGATGACACCCAGGGTGTGTCCCTGCTCGTCGATCAACCGGCCCGACACGTTGAACATCTCGTAGTCACCACTGCCGTTCAGCAGCCGGACCGGGAATTCGACCAGTGTGGACGCCGCAGGATTGGCGAGCGAGGCCGCCGGGTCGCTCACGACCTCCGTGGCCATGCCCGCCGCGTCGCCGAGATCATCGGGATGCACGATGTCGGCCACCGAGACCCCGACCATCGCCTCGGGTTCGTACCCGAGCACCGAACGCGCGCCCGGGCTGGCCCAGGTGCACCGCATGTCGGGGTCCATGAGGACAATCACCACCGGGAACATGTCGCCGAAGGACGCGTACGCCAGGGCCGCTTCCCCGGTCAGTCCCAGCGGTGTGATGTTCACACCTATTCCATCGGACACAACCCGCCAGGGTTGAGATCTTCGGAAGCCAAAGGGCCGTTCGGCCCTGTTGGGTCGGGTGCCGTTCGGCCCTGTTGGGTCAGGTCTTGCGTGCCGACCACCTCGGATAGTCGATTCCGGCCAGGTGGTTGATCACGTACCCCTGCAACACCAACAACACCACCGCCAGCATCAGGACCGCGAGCTGGGGAGGGGTCGTGATGATGCCGAGCGAGACGATCAGGGTGGTCGCGCCGGCTGGCGGGTGCGGCACCCTCGCCCACACCATCACACCACTGGTCAGCCCCAGTGACAGTGCGGCTGCTCCCACCCTCGGCCAGGTCACCCCTTCGGCGAGGGCCGGACCTGCCGAGGTCAGGCCGAACACCACGAGCGAGAGGTAACCGGCACCCACGCCTATGGCATGGCCGATGATCGTGTTGCGCGGGCAGGCCGCCGGAGCGGTCGGTGTGTAGAACAACAGGAACGCCGTGGGCCCGAGCGAGGGAAAGATGAGCGGTTGACCGGTGATCGCCGCTGCTCCGGCCATGATCGCGATCGACACGACCCCGTTCACCAGGGCGAACAGGCCCATGATGCCCACCGACGAGTGTCGCTTGGTGAGCGCGGGGATGCTCAGTCGTTCACCGAAGCCGTAGACGATGTGGGTGATCTCGCCACCGATCGGACCCGGGCCGCGTGGACGCGCCGGGACATCGTCTGACCGTTCCGCAGCAGACCGTTCCGCAGCAGACCGTTCGGCAGCAGACAGTTCCTCATCGTCACGGGAGTTCATCGGGGATGGGTGACCCGGCCCGGATCCATCAGTCGTGGCCCACGAACCAACGGATGGCGGCCGCCGAGACGAACACCACCGCCGACAGCACAGCCGCGTTGCGGGCGAGTGCGAAGTCGTGGCCGAGCACACCCTCCAGCGCCACGACGAGGAGGAACACCTGCAACGACACCAACAGCAGCAGGTAGGCCAGCAGGCCGCCGCTGCGCCGGCGCTCCGACCGCGAGGGTGACCTCACGCGGGTTTCTCCTCGGAACCACCCGGGGACTCATCACCCACCGCAACCCCGAGCGCCCACACCACGCCGTCGCGCACCTCGGTGTCGATACGACTGAGTGGACGATCCGGGGGTCCCGCCGTGGGATCTCCGCTGAGGGGATCGAACACACCCTCGTGGCAGGGGCAGAACAGGCGGTCCTCGTCGGACTGCCAGAACACGACGCAGCCGAGGTGGGTGCACTTCTGGGAGAACGCCCGGAGCTCACCGCCCGCCAGGTGCACCAGGATGGCCGGGTCGTCCTCGGTGGGATAGCGGAAGAGGTACTCGGTGCCCTCGGCCACCTCCGAGAGCTCCACTATGGGCCGGGGCGAACCGGTGTTGGCACTCTGGAGACCTGCCCAGGCGGCGGCTCCTGCAGTTCCGACGGCGAACACACCCGATGCCGCCAACAGGTAGCGGGTGAAATCTCGCCTGGCGATCACCTCCTCGCCAGCGGAGGTGAACGGGAACTCCTCGCGCCACAGCGGTGATTCGGCCCGGTCGTCGGTGGAACCCGTCATGTCGTCACCCATCGCCCAGCCCGAAGGGATCGTCCTGCCACCGGGGAGCATCGTCAGCGGTCATCACGTCGACGGGACCGGCGGTGCGGTCGGCCACGACGGTCGCCACCTTCGTGGGAACCACCTGGTTGCCGAACCGGAACTCGTGCATGAGCTGGCCCGAGCGGGTCTCTTCGAACTCGTCCTCGGTTCCGAACCAGAGGGCCTGCGACGGACAGACCGACGCGCACATCGGCGCCAGACCGACCGAGGTCCGGTCGTAGCACATGTCGCACTTCATCATCTGGTCCGGCAGCGCGAAGTACTTGGGAACCCCGAACGGACAGGCGAGCACACAGTTGGAACAGCCGATGCAGCGCGGTTTGAGGGCCGACTGGACGATTCCGGCCTCGTTCTGCTTGATCGCGTCGGCCGGGCACACCTCGGCACAGGTCGGATCGTCGCAGTGCATGCACACCATGGGGGCCGTCTGCGTGGTCGCTCCGCGCTCCACGAACTCCAGGTGGATGAGCGACTGTCCCCTGTGGGTGCCGCACTCCTCACAGGCCTGCACGCATGCCTCACAGCCGATGCAGCGACTCTGGTCGATCACGAACATCCTGGCCCCCACCAGGGGATCCACGATGGTGGGCGCAGCGGGGTTCATCGCGCAGCCCGACCCTCTGGGTCTCCCGCGGTGTGCCCACCGCCGGCGGCTCGCTCCTGCAGGGTCGTCACACGCCGGTCGCGGATCTCGACGTGCCCCTCGGCCTTCTCGACGCTCACGGCGCAGACCTTGTACTCGGGGATCTTGGAGATCGGGTCGAGCGCCGTGTTGGTCAGTTGGTTGGCTGCCCTGTCCCCCGCCCAGTGGTACGGAATGAAGACGGTGTCGGGTCTGATCGTCTCGACCACGCGAGCAGGTGTGGTCATGTTTCCCCGACGCGACCGGACCGTGACGAGGTCCCCCGATTCCACACCGAGCTCTGCTGCCAGACGCGGGTGCATCTCACAGAGCGGTTCGGGATACTGCTCCACCAGCGCGCCGATGCGGCGGGTCTGGGTGCCCGACAGGTACTGGGAGATGACGCGCCCGGTGGTCAGCCAGACGGGGTAGTCCTCATCTATCACCTCCGCGGGTGGCCTGAACTCGATCCCGTGGAACCTGGCCCGGCCGTCGGGATGGGCGAAGATGCCGCCCTCGTACAACCTCGGGGTCCCGGGGTGCCCCGGTTCGGGACAGGGCCAGAAGATCCCCTGTTCGTCCTCGATGCGCTGCCAGGTCATCCCGTTGTAGTCAGCGGTGCCGCCGTGGGACGCAACCTTCATCTCGTCGAAGATCTCCTCGGTGCCGTTGTAGCGGAAGTACTTGCCGCGACCCAGCCGCTCGGCGAGGTCCAGGAAGATCTCCCAGTCGCGCCGTGCGTTTCCCGGCGGTGGCACAGCCGCGTTGATCTTGATGGCCCGACCCTCCACCGAGGTCGTGGTTCCCTCGTCCTCCTCGTGCAGGGAGCCCGGCATCACCACGTCCGCGTGCTGGGCCGACTCCGACAGGAAGAAGTCGATCACGCTGTAGTACTCGAGCTTGTCGAGCGCAGCGGCCGTGTTGGCCGTGTCGGGCAGGGACACGGCGGGGTTGAAGCAGATCGACAGCAGTCCCTTGATCTGGCCGTCATGGATGGCCTCGATGATCTCCTGAGCGGTGAGGCCCTTGCCCGGGATCTCCGACTCGTCACAGCCCCAGACCCCGGCCACGTATGCCCGGTGTTCGGGGTTGGTCACGTCGCGGTTGCCCGGGAGCTGGTCGCACTTGTGACCCTGTTCGCGGCCTCCCTGGCCGTTGCCCTGACCCGTGATGGTCGACACTCCGCAGCCGGGTTTTCCGTATTTCCCGGTGGCCAGGCCCAGGTTGATGCAGCTGAGTACGTTCTCGACACCCTTGGACTGGTGTTCGATGCCCCGGGCGTGCAGCAGCATCCCGGTGTCGGAGGTGCCCCACAACCTGGCGGCCTCGATGATCCTGTCGGCCGGCACCCCGCAGGTCGATGCTCCCCACTCGGGGGTGTAGCCGCTCACCGCCGCTGCCGCGTCCGCGAATCCGCTCGTGTGCTCGTCGATGAAGTGGTGGTCCAGCCAGTCGTTCTCGATCAGGACGTGCAGTATCGAGCCCATGAGGGCCGAGTCGGTGCCGGGCCTGAGACCGAGGAACACATCTGCGGTGCGTGCCAGGGGAGTCACCCGCGGGTCGGCCACGATCAGCTTGGCGCCGCGGTCGCGGGCCCGCCAGATGTAGCTCGTGGTGATCGGTGCGCACTCGGCCACGTTCGCCCCGGCCACGAACACGACATCGGCCAACGGGATGTCGCTCCAGGGGTTGGGCGCTCGGTCCATCCCGAGGGCCTTCTTGTTTCCCGCGCCGGCGGAGACCATGCAGAGTCGGCCGTTGTAGTCGAGGTTCGCGGTCTGGAGCGCCAGCCGTGCGAACTTGCCGATCAGGTAGGACTTCTCGTTGGTCAACGAGACGCCCGACAGGAGGGCGAAGCTGTCCTTGCCGTAGGCATCCTGGATCCGGCGTATCTCCTGGACGGTCCGGTCCAGTGCACGCTCCCAGCTGACCGTGCGAAAACCGCCCTCCACCGAGGCATCGCGTTCGAGCGGTTCGAGCAGGCGGTCGGGGTGGTTCCCCTGGAGGTACCGCTTGACCCCCTTGGGGCAGAGCTTGCCCTCGTTGAACGGGAAGTCGTACCAGGGCTCGAAGCCGACCACCTCGTCGTTGGCCACCTTCAACTTGATGCCGCACTGCTGACCGCAGAAGCAGCAGTGGGTCTTCACCTCCCTGTCGATGTCGAGGCCGTGGTTCCAACCGCCGGGGGGTTCCTGGTTGAGGTGTGGTCCGAAGCGCTCCACCAGCTCTTGCTCACTCACGGGAAGGCGTGACATCAGCCGAAACCTCCCACCCTCGCGCACTGCGCGAGGGTCACCGAGGCCCTCCTGCAACGCGGGCACGTGTCCTGGTAGTTGCCAGCCGGCTCGGCAGGATCGTCCGACCCCCCGGAGTTGGTGCGGTAGTCGAAGCCCACCAGTGGGAGCACGGTCTTCAGGTCGCTCATCTGCATCTCCGATGCGAACGGTTCGCCGCAGCGGCGGCAGCTCTGCGGAGCTCCCAGTTCACCCTCTGCACGGTAGAAGTGCACGCCCAGGTTGGCCGGCCGCTGGAAGATGTGGAAGAGCTTCCCGAACGGGATGTACATCAGGCCCAGTATGACCGTCAGGGCGTGCAGGTTGTTGAGGAAGCTGTAGAACGCGCCATCGAGCCACAGACTCGAAGCGGTCAGGAACAGTCCGGTCACCGACACCGCGAACAGTCCCGCCAGCGCCAGGAAGTCACCTTCGCGTTCCACTGCCAGCGCGCCCGGATCGCGGAGCCTCCTGTAGAGGAACACCAGCACGCCGGCGATCACCAGGAAGGCCGCGATGTTGAGCAGGTGGAAGGTGACGAAACCGACCACGCTCTCGGCCTGGAACGTCCCGGTTCCGACCCCGAAGAGATAGGCGCGGTACTCGCTGCCGTCCTGGCCCACCGACTCGAAGTGCATCCAGCCGAAGGTGAGGGGGAAGGTCACCGCGGCGGCCAGGATGCAACCCCAGAACAGCAGCTGGTGTGCCGCCCAACGAGCTGTTGAGCGGCGGCGGATGAAGCCCTGGGTGAGCAGGTTGGTCCCGACCAGGCCCACGAACCCGATCGCGTTGCGACCCAGACGGCCCGAGGACCGGAAGGACTCCCAACCCCGCTTGTTCATCAGGGCGGTCGGAGGCCGCTGGAGCCAGACCAGGTATCGGTAGACTGTCGCGAACACCGCCATCAGAACGCCGATCAGATAGCCGGCGAGAGCAGCGTCGAACCACCTGAGTCCACCGCTGCCCAGATACACACCGACCAGCACCACCAGCACCGCGAGGGATGCGATGGCAACAGCACGGAGATCGAGCGGCACACCCAGAACTCGCACCGATCGACGCGGGACGGAACCCGGTCTCACCGCTGTGGACAAATCCGACCTCCGAGTTGGTGCTGAACCCAGCCGACCCACGGGAACCGACCGGGCTCCGGACTCTCCCGGAGCCGCCGTTTCGAGCGTGCCTGGGCAGACCTTAGCGTCCTCTGATCGCGCGGGGATGCGGCAGCGGGACCACCGGGCGACCGCCGGATCGGACGAGGGCGGCGACCCACCCTGCTGGGCCGCTTTGGACGCGGACTTCGATTCTGAATATCTCTAGCATCTGCTAGAGTATGGGTCCTGTCACCACTGCCCGGAACGACCCCGGCAGCCGCACACAGGGGGTTGAAGTTGTCGAACCTGCAGATCCAGGCACGCGCCCTGGGCGACCCGACCCGCCATGACATGTTCCGCTTCCTCGCCGATGCCGGCACCCAACTGGGGGTTGCGGAGATCACCGAGCAGTTCGGGCTCAACCACAATGCCATCCGTCAGCATCTGGCGAAGCTGGTCGAGGCCGACCTGCTGATCGAGACGACCGCACGGCCATCGGGACGCGGTAGGCCGAAGCTGCAGTACAGGATCAACCCGAACGCAGAGAGCCGATGGGGCATCACCGGTCCCTACGAGAGGCTGTCGATGCTCCTGGCGGAGGTGGTCCGCACCGGGGACACACCCGAGGAGGTCGGGCGGCGCGCAGGCCTGCGGCGCAGGATGTCGGACTCCCGGGCCGACGCGCCGATGGAGGACTTCGTGCTGGCGATGGCGGAGGAGGGTTTCGAACCGGTGGTTCGGGCCGCGGACCGGTCGGTCGAGGTTCGCCTCGACGCCTGCCCGTTCAGCTCCGCCGCGCTCACCGACCCCGACACCGTCTGCGAACTGCACCTGGGCCTCGCGCGCGGGGTCGCCGAATCGGTGGGTGGCATCGAGGTGGACGAGCTGGTGACCAACGACCCCCGCAAGGCGCACTGCCGACTGCGGTGCCACCTGAGCGACGACGAATGAGCCCGCCTACTGGCTGAATATCGGTAGCGCTGCCACCAACACCAGGATCAGCACCACCGCGATCATCAACACCGCTGCTGCCCTCTTGGGATGCGTCGGGCGCTCGGCCGAGCGTCCTCCCGGCTGCGTCCGCATCGAGGCTCTGCGCTTGGTGGAAGACGGGTCCGAGGTCATGTCGCCATCAGGCTACCGCTGTCGGGCGATCCCGTCAGCTCAGCCGAAGGGTTCCTGGTTGTACTGGGAGAACTTCACCACGAAGCCCATCATGCCGCCGAACCCGGGCCCGCCCAGGAGTCCGGTGAACACGCCCACCGCGACCGCGCCCGCTGCCGAGCCACCAAATAGATATACCGCAATGCCGAACATTCCTCCGATGAGGAAGAACCCGAGGATGGAACCCACGAGGGCCCAGCGGGCTATTACATCTCCGCCTTTGAGTCCGGAGTCGCCCGGGGCAACTTGTTCTGAGATGTCCGACCTCTCCAGTTTTTCTGTCATCTGGTGGATATTAGAATCGGATATCGCCCGAGGTCCAGGTTCCTCCGAAGATGTGCCTCGACATCCCACCCATGATCGACTCGGCGTGGGCTTTGGCATGGTCGGCCACAGGGCCGCGCCAACCCGCATCCACGCAGCGTGTCCAGAGAGCGAACCAGCGGTCGCAGTGCTCGGCGGTAACCGGTGAGCGACCGTGCAGCTCCCGATGCGCAGCCATGATCGGACCCGAGTACTCGTCGGTGCGCAGCAGGATCCTGCACCAGTAGTCGACGAGCTTCGGAATGTGCTCGCCCCAGTCCACCTCGGCGACCTCGCCGAACATGGGCTCGAGCACCTCGTCGAAGACGACCTCGCGGTAGAACTCCACCACCAGGTCGTGGATGTCGGTGCGCGTGCCGATGTCGCCGAGAGCATCGGCGACCTCGACGGGTGCCGCGCCACCGACGCCCGTGACACCGACGCCCGTCCCACCGGGGCCCGGGCCGTTCATGCCGTTGCCCAACGAAGCTCCGACCCGCCGATGAGCTGCGAGCTGTGCACGCGGGCGACGTTGTGGGCCAACTCCAGGGCTCGGTCTGCTCCGGGTCCGACCCAACCGGTGCTCACGGTGTCGGTGAACAGCTCCAGCCAACGCTCGAAGTGCGCCATCGTGAACGGGCTCTGGGCATTGATGAGGGCGTGGCTGCGGAACGGGTTCCCGACGTAGCCCTCGATGCCCAGCAGTGCGCGGCACCAGAAGGCGGTGAGCTTGGGCAGGTGCTCGGGCCAGTCCACCTGAGCCACGTCGTTGAACACGGGTCCCAGCAGATCGTCCTGGGCCACGTCCTGGTAGAACCGGCGCACCATCTCGGCGATCTCCTCGGGAGTGTCGAGGTCACCACTGTTCTGCACCGGTCGGTCTCCTGCGCTCATGCCACCCCTTCCGCTCGTGCCTTTAGTTATATCAGTCACTAGATCTTTTACAAACTGCGGGATATTCTGCGCTCATGACCGGCACACCTGCCACACCCGACCCACAGAGCTCGCTGAGCGAGTTCATCAACACAGCACCTCGCACTGCACGGGTGTTCGAGTCGTTCGGACTCGACTACTGCTGCCACGGGCAACGACCCCTGGGAGATGCCTGTGACGATGCCGGGGTCCGAACCGAGGCCGTGCTCGCCGCACTCGGGAAGGCCATCCACGAGGAGGCCTCCGGAACCGCCGACGACGACACGGGATGGTTGGAGCTCGACCCGGGCCAACTGGCGCTGCACATCGAATCGGTACACCACGTCTACCTCCACGACGAGATGCCTCGGCTGGATGCACTGGCCGACAAGGTCACCGACGTCCACGGCGAGCGCCACCGCGAGCTCTACGACGTACGGGGCCTGTTCCGCGAGCTGCGGGCCGAGCTCACCCCGCACCTGCTCAAGGAGGAACAGGTGCTGTTCCCGATGATCCGCGAACTCGTGGCCACCGGCGCCTCGGCAGAGTTCCACTGCGGATCACTGCGGAATCCGATCTCGGTGATGCTCTCCGAGCACGACGATGCTGGCGACCTGCTGGCCCGGCTGCGCAAGGCCGCCAGCGGCTACGAACCACCTGCAGATGGCTGCGCCAGCTACAGGGCCCTCTATGAGGGGCTGGCCGAACTCGAGCGCGACACGCACCTGCACATCCACAAGGAGAACAACGTCCTGTTCCCGGCGGTGGTGGAGCTCGAGAGCCGGGAGCGCACCTCGAGCTGACCAGCCCTCACGGACCACCCGGAGGAACGAACCACCCGGAGGAACGAACCACCCGGAGGAACGAACCACCCGGAGGAACGAACCACCCGGAGGAACGAACCACCCGGAGGAACGGACCACCCGGAGGAACCTGATTGGGGATCCGGAATACATCGTTCTACGATCTATTTCGGAATGACCTCGATCACCGAACACCTGAGCGCTGCCGGAGACCTCCGGAGGCATGCACCGCTGTTGGTCGTCGGAGTCGCCGCTGGAGTCATCGGCGCCCTCTACCTGGCGGCACTGCACTTCCTGCAGCACTGGTTGTGGCCCGACGGCAACACCGTGGTGGTCCAGACGGGCCTCCTCCTCGCCACAGGCGTGGTGATAGCCCTGGTGACCCGCTGGCTGGGACCAGGCGGCGACGTCGAGCTGCTGGTCGACAACATCCACGTGCTCGGCGGGGCCAGCACCGACCGCGGCGACCGGGCGCTCATACCCCTGTCGCTGCTGGGCATCTCGGTGGGGTCCACCCTCGGCCCCGAAGCACCACTGGTGCAGACCTGCGGGACGATGGGCACCTGGGTCGCCCGCCGACTCCGCCTTCCCCAGCCGGATGTGCGTGTGCTGACCATCGTCGGAATGGCCGCGGGCTTCACGGTCCTGTTCGGCACACCGGTGGGTGGCAGCATCTTTGCCCTCGAGGTGCTGCACCGACGGGGTCTGGAGTACTACGAGGCACTGCTGCCGGCGATGGTCGGCGGACTGTGTGGGTACGGGGTCTTCGTGGCGGGAACCCGACTCGGCATGCGTCCGGTCTGGGAGTTCGACGCGGTCGGCGCCATCCGACCCGAGGACCTGGGTGCCGCGCTGCTGGCGGGAGTTGCGGGCGCGTTGACAGCGGGTGCATTCGCGCTCGCCGTCCGAGGAGTGCGGGGTGCCTGTTCCCGGGTGCCGATCTGGGTGATGCCCATCATCGGCGGCGCGGGCATGGCTGCCCTCGGTTGGTGGAGCCCCTACGCGCTCACCTTCGGCGAACAACAGCTACCAGATCTGGTCGTGCCCGGCCTCGCCACCTCGGCGCTGGTCGTGGCGCTGGTGGCAAAGCTCGGCGGGGCGGCGATCTGTCTCACGGGACGCTGGAAGGGCGGCTTCATCATCCCGCTGTTCTTCTGTGGGGCGGCTGCGGGGCAGTTGTTGTCCAACGCGCTCCCCTGGTCCTCGAGCACGGTCCTCGTAACCGCCGTCATGGCCGCAGCCGTGGCAGGCGTGTTGAAGACACCGCTGGGAGCGCCCCTGGTGGTGGCGGGCATGTCCGGACTGGCGATGCTGCCGACCGCCCTGATCGGTTCGCTCGTGGCGCTGGTACTCACCCGGCGCATCAACGTGATCGGGTCGCAGCGGTCGCGGCCGAGCGACGATCCGACCCAGATGGCATCCCGTGGGCACTCCGACGGTATCGACCGCCCTACGCTCGACGAGTAGTGACTGCGCGGCGCACAGACGGGTCCAGAGCCGCCGACGAACCGTTGGCCGATTCCGAGTACCGGGCACTGGGCGAGTTCCGGCACGCCCTTCGGGTCTTCCTGCGCTTCTCCGAGGAAGCCGCTCGCTCGGAGGGTCTCACCCCCAACCAGCACCAGCTGCTGCTGGCCATCCGCGCCGCCCCGGCGGAGCCGTCGGTCTCGTGGTTGGCGGACCAACTGCAGCTCCGCGCCAACTCCACACTCGAGCTGCTCCGGCGCGCCGAGAGCTCCGGGCTCCTGGAGCTACGCGCCGACGACGCCGACCACAGGCGCCAGCTGGCGAGCCTCACCGATGAGGGCAGGGCCCGCCTGGAGCGGCTGACCCGGTTGCACCGCGATGAACTGCGGCGGTTCCGCAGTCATGCCGCAGAGCTGTTGCGCGAGCTCGGCTGAGGTCGCCCGCGCCCCATCGGGTCCCACAGGCGCAGCGCTCGAACAATTGTGTCGATCAGCCACAGCACGATCGCCGCGCCCGCGACGACGGACCAACCGGCCGCTACCGCCACCGCAGCCACATTGGCCGCGGCCAGCCCGATCCACGACCGGGTGATGGCGAATCCAGCGGTCAGCCGGCTGTGGCCACCCCCGCGGATCACCGGCGCGAGGTAGGCGAGCGAGGCCACGAGGATCTGTGCGAACCCCCCGATGGCGAGCACCCGCAACGAGGTCGACCGGTCGAGCCCGCCGAGGCTCTCCCGTGACGGGACCGAGTCGGCTGCGAGCCACACGACGCACAGGATCCACCAGGCCAGCCCTGCCAGTAACTGGAACAGCCTCGCTCCGGCCCAACGGAACTGTCGCCGCCCCATGCGCGGAAGCAACCAGACGATTCCGGTGAGTCCGGCTGCGTAGGCGAGCAGGCCCACCACCGTCCACCACGGCGCCTCCGCCAGTTCGCCCGCCGACACCAACACGACCGATCCCGCCATCGACATCGTGGTGGCGCGGATCCGCGTGGCGGTGGCACCCGGGAACATCTTCATCCGAGCCTGGGTCGCCGCGAAGTAGGGCAGCGTTCCTGCGATGACCAGGCCGACCAGGCCGAGAACGTTGACGAACAGGTGCGCCGAGCGCAGCCGGGGCCACCACTGCACCTCGGTGGTGGCGAGCGTGGCGCCGAGGCCCAGACCGACCAACCCCCACAGGACCGCCACCAGATAGGTGTCGATCGCGGGCCGGAACCTGTCGGTGGATCCGTTGCGCCGGATCCAGATCAGGACTCCTCCCAGCGCCATGAGTCCCGCCGCGAGACAGCCGGCACCGAACACGACCAACCAGTGCACCTCGAGTTCGCGGCCGATCGCGACCGCGACGGCGCCCGACACCACCGACAGCCTCTGGGCCCACGCAACGCTGTCGGTGGGCGCCGGAGAGGTGGACCAGGTCACCGCCAACATCTGCGTGACACCCGATACTGCGCACAGCAGGGCTCCCACGAGGAACAGGTGGAGCGGCAACCACGATCCGGTTGCGTTCGGGACGATCGCTGCGACGACCGCGGCCACCAGGAACAGCCCCGCCGCCACGAGCGAGAGGCCCGCCTGGCGCTGGACGTCCACCACCCGGGTGGCCAGCCGCTGGTCGATCCTCCCCGACCGGGACCGTCCGACCATCAGCCGTGTCGCAACCAGGCGAGGACGAGCCCCACCGGAGTACTCAGGAGCACCACGACGATCAGTGCCCGGTAGCAGAACGAGATCAGCCGCATCCCCGGGGCGATACGTCGTGCACCGGAGAGGAACAACGCCAGCGAGGCCACGGTCAGCATCCCGGCCATCGATGTGACCACGGGGAGCGCCACCAGGGTTCCCACCACCACGCCCACCGCAGCGAGATTCCAGGTGATGGCCTCGGCGCGCACCAGCGAGCGGGAGGGTGGCTCCGCGCTGATGAGGGCCTGCGCCCCACCCAGGACGATCTGGGCCACACCCCCGACCAACACCAGGAACGCTGCCAACCACGAACCGTTCTCGAAGCCGGAGGGACCCGAGACCGCGGCCACCAGTCCCCCGGCCACCACGCTCAGCGCACCCACGGTGACGAAGGGCGCCGTCTGCGGCCAACGCTCCAGGGAGTCCCGAACCCATCCGGGAGCGCGCCCGGACCCCGTCGCGATGGCCCCGGTGGGCCCCGACGGTGCAGACTCGGGTGCGGAAGATCCCCGCCCCGAACGCGGTTGGAACTCCGAGAAGGCCGGTGTTGCCTCGGAATTGGTCATAGATCTAGTATTCACTAGAGCTACAGGACAAAGCCACAACGGTCGGATTCCGCAAGCCCCCGACACCGCGTCCACACCCGGCAGAACCGCCCGAACCCCATAGGAGCACCATGGTCGACACCATCGACACCCTGGTCGAACGAGAGTATGCGTTCGGGTTCCACTCAGACATCGACACCGAGATCGCACCCAAGGGCCTGAACGAGGACACCGTTCGGCTCATATCCGCCAAGAAGAATGAGCCCGAATGGATGCTCGAATGGCGACTGGGGGCGTTGAGGCACTTCCTGACCCTCACCGAGCCCACGTGGCCGCGGGTCAGCTACCCCCCCATCGACTACCAGGACATGCACTACTGGGCCGCACCGAAGCCCAAGGGCCCATCACCGACGAGCCTCGACGAGGTGGACCCCGAGATCCGCGAGACGTTCGACAAGCTCGGGATCTCCCTGGACGAACAGAAGCGCCTGAGCGGGGTCGCCGTCGACGCGATCATCGACTCGGTCTCTGTGGCCACCACCTTCAAGGCGACGCTTGCCGAAGCCGGGGTGATCTTCTGTTCCTTCTCCGAAGCGGTGCAGGACCACCCCGAACTGGTCCAGAAGTACCTCGGGTCGGTGGTGGGTCCGCGCGACAACTACTTCGCCGCACTCAACTCGGCGGTGTTCTCCGACGGTTCGTTCTGCTTCGTGCCCGCCGGCGTGCGCTGCCCGATGGAGCTGTCCACCTACTTCCGCATCAACGCCGAGAACACCGGCCAGTTCGAGCGCACGCTCATCGTGGCCGAGGAAGGAGCGAGCGTCAGCTATCTGGAGGGTTGCACCGCGCCGATGCGCGACGAGAACCAGCTCCATGCCGCCGTGGTCGAACTGGTGGCGCTGGATGATTCCTCGATCAAGTACTCCACGGTGCAGAACTGGTATCCGGGCGACAAGAACGGCAAGGGCGGCATCTACAACTTCGTCACCAAGCGCGGTCGCGCCGGCAACCGGGCCAAGATCTCCTGGACCCAGGTCGAAACGGGTTCGGCGATCACCTGGAAGTACCCCAGCGTGATCCTCCAGGGCGACGATTCGGTCGGCGAGTTCTATTCGGTGGCGGTCACCACCAACCATCAGCAGGCCGATACCGGCACCAAGATGATCCACATCGGCCGCAACAGCCGCTCCACCATCGTGTCCAAGGGCGTCTCGGCAGGTGTGGCGCAGAACAGCTACCGGGGACTGGTCAAGGTGTTGCGCTCCGCAGAAGGAGCGCGCAACCACACCCAGTGCGATTCGCTGTTGATGGGGCCCGACTGCGGCGCACACACGTTCCCCTACGTGGAGGTGCGCAACGACACCGCCCAGATCGAACACGAGGCCTCCACCACCAAGATCGGCGAGGACCAACTCTTCTACTGCCGCCAACGGGGACTGTCCGAGGAGGACGCAACCAACATGATCGTCAACGGATTCTGCCGAGAGGTCTTCGACGAACTCCCCATGGAGTACGCGGTCGAGGCCCAGGCCCTCATGCGTCTGACGCTCGAAGGGGCGGTGGGCTGATGCTGTCGATCCAGAATCTGACCGCTTCGGTCGACGACAACGAGATCCTGCGGGGCATCGATCTCGACATCGCGCCCGGCGAGGTGCATGCGATCATGGGCCCCAACGGCTCGGGCAAGTCGACCCTGTCGAACGTGCTCGCTGGTCGGGAGGGCTACGAGGTGTCGGGCAAGGCCCTCTTCGATGGCGCCGACCTGCTCTCGATGGAACCCGAGGAGCGCGCCGCTGCGGGCCTCTTCCTGGCCTTCCAGTACCCCGTGGAGATCCCGGGCGTGGGCAACATGTACTTCCTCCGTACCGCGGTCAACGCCGTGCGCGCGGGCCGTGGCGAACCGGAACTGTCGGCCACCGAGTTCCTGGCTGAGGCCAAGGAGAAGATGGCCGCACTCGACATGGATCCGGCGTTCCTGAGCCGTTCGGTCAATGCCGGGTTCTCCGGCGGCGAGAAGAAGCGCAACGAGGTGCTCCAGATGTCTCTGCTGCAGCCCCGGCTGGCGATCCTGGATGAGACCGACTCCGGCCTCGACATCGACGCCCTGCGGGTGGTTGCCGAGGGCATCGAGGCGCTGCGCGACGGTGAGCGTTCGATGCTCCTGATCACCCACTACCCGAGACTCCTGGAGTACGTCCGGCCCGACACCGTTCACGTGCTGCAGGCAGGCAGGATCGTGCGCGAGGGCGGCCCCGAGCTCGCCCATGAGCTGGAGGAGTCCGGCTACGGCGAACGCCCCGTCGATGACACCTCGGCGCCCCGGGTTTCCGAGCCGGAGTCCGGTCCCGACGATTCCGATGCCAGACCCCAGGCACGGTCATTGCTGTGAGCTCGGACACGGTCGCACCAGAGGTGCCCACCGGCTCCGAGGAGGGACAAGGGGTTCCGGCGGCCCTGGAAGCCCTGCTCGCCGCGGGCGACCGGTCCGCTGGCGCCTGGGCAACCGAGTGGCTTGCACACAACGGGCTGCCCGACCCGACAGCAGAGATGTGGCGCTACACGCCACTGGACAGCATCGTCGCCGAACTCGGCCGCACCACGACTGGCGACCCGACCGGCGAGGTCGAGATGGCCGACCTCGACCGCCTCGCCGGCCGTCACGGAAGCACCCGGATCGTGTTCGTCGATGGCAGGTACTCGAGCCAACTGTCAGATGAGACCGGTCGCTCCGATTCCGCCGGCGCTGGATCGGCCACCGGCCCGTTGCCGCCCGGAGTCAGGGTCGGACCGCTCGGCGCGATCGCATCGGCCGAGGGTGCTGGTGGCGAGACCACATCCGACGCAGCCACCGCTCTGCTGGGAACCTGGGCGGCCACGACCGCTGAGTCCGCCGGTGCCGACGACGGATTCTCGGTGCTCAACGCCGCCGCGCGCAACGAGGCGGCCGTCGTGAGCGTTCCCGCCGGGGTGGCCGTGGGATCGCCCGTACACATCGTGCACCTGCGGACCGGCTCGGCGGAGCCCTCCGCAGCGACGCTCTCGCAACCCGCCACGATCCTCGACATCGGCGCCGGCGCCAGTGCCCAGGTGATCGAGTCCCACGTCTCCACCGGCCCCGGCGTGACCAACGCCGTCACCCGGGTCCGCGTCGGACCCGACGCACACCTCACCCACGTGCGGGTGCAGGACGAGCACGCGGAAGCGGTGCACGTCGGCGAGACCGTGATCGATCTCCAGCGGGGCGCACACCTCGAGAGTGCCTCGTTGTCGATCGGCGCGCAGGTGGCACGCAACGGCCTCAGCGTCGGCCTGAACGGTGAGTCAGCGGTGGCCAAGCTCTCGGGCCTGTCGATCCTCAGTGGATCCCAACGCCACGACACGGTGCTCAGCATCGACCACGATTCGACGGACTGCCGCAGCGAACAGGACTTCCGCAGCGTCGTCGATGACCGAGCCCGATCCAGTTTCTGCGGCCACGTGCGCGTGGCGCACGGCGCAGACGGGACCGATGCATCCCAATCGAACCGCAACCTGCTGCTGAGCCGAACCGCTCAGGTCGACACCCGGCCCTGGCTGGAGATCCTCGCCGACGACGTGAAGTGCAACCATGGCGCAACGGTCGGCCAGCTGGATGACGAGGCCTTGTTCTACCTGCGCAGCAGGGGTGTTCCCGTCGCTCGGGCGACATCGATGCTGGTCGCAGCGTTCGTGGCCGAGATCACCGAGCGGCTCGAGCCCGAGTCGCTGCGCCACGCCTTCGACGATGCGATCAGACGACTCGACCCGGACGTCGTACTGACGACCGCAGCGGTTCGCTCGGACGCGGCCGACACCGAGGAGGCGGGATCGTGAGCTCCGACTGGAAGCCGGTGATCCTGAGCAGGGACATCACCGCCACGACGGTTCCCGGCGGCAACGCGGTGCAGTTGAACGAGGGGGGCGAGGTCGAGATCTTCCAGCAGCTCGGCAACAGCATCACCCTGCTCACCCAGATGGGGACCCTGCTGCGGATCGACGGCTCCGATGCCGACGCGGTGGGCCTGGAGCCTCCGGTGGTGCCCAACGCCAGCGGGGACGAGCCCTTCGACGGCAGTCACGTGATCCAGGCCCTCAAGAACGTCTATGACCCCGAGATCCCGGTCAACATCGTGGACCTCGGACTGGTCTACCGCTGCGACGAGGTGCCGCTGCCCGACGACCGCCGACGGATCGAGGTCGACATGACGATGACTGCACCCGGTTGCGGCATGGGAGACGTGCTCTCCGCTGATGCGGAGCGGGCCATCCAGGCGATTCCGGGTGTCGACGAGGTCGAGATCACCCTGGTGTGGGAACCGCCCTGGGACATGTCCAGAATGACCGAGGAGACCCGCCTGGAGCTGGGCCTGCTCTGAGGGGCCGGTCGGTCACTCCACCGACACCCGGAAGAACCTGGCCGGCGACGGTTGGAGATTCGTCCACCCGAGCACCGCTCGGTCGTTCACCAGCAGACCGTCGCCCGCACGCAGGACCGGTGTGCTGTCGCCGAGGTCCACCAGCACCAGACCGTGGGCGACCAGGAGCAGTTCCGAACCGGTGCTGGACGACAGCGGTGCCGAGGACTGCCCAGCGCCCAGTTCCACCAGCTGGACCCGCGGGCCCAGCTGCGGGTCATCGAACATCGACGACGTACCACCCGAGCCCCCCTGACGGTCGTGACGAGCGAGGAAGGGTCCAGCGGGCCGTCCCGTTCCGAGCAGGTCGTCCAGCCCGATGCCCAGCGACTCGCACATCGGAACCAGCGTGTCGAGGGACAGCCCACGACGGCCGGTCTCGGCCTGGGATATCGCGGCCGGGGTCACCGAGGCGATGTCGGACAACTGCGCCTGGGTTAGACCCCGCTCGACGCGGATCCTCCGCAGACCCTCGCCCAGACGACCGACCGTGTGCTCGCGGGAGACCGTCGGCACCCCGTCCTCCAACCCGAACGAGGCGACCACCCCCTGGAGGCGCCTCGAACGACCCTCGGCCTTGAGCACCCGGAGACGGTCGCCACGCAACTCGAAGACACACTGCGCGATCCGGGCGATTCCCGACACCACGCCCGGACCGACCAGGTCCAGCCCGCCGACCCAGAGGGCCAGTGCGCCGCGGTCGAACAGGCGCGGACACGTGCGTCGGTAGAAGGCCAGCGTCGCCTCGGCTCCCCAGGCGTTCATCAGGTCGTCCAGGCCGGCCACGACCACGCGATCCCCTTCGCCGATCGCGGGGTCCGCCAACAGTTCCTCGAGGTGGGACTCCTCGAGCTTCCCGGCCCCGGACATCGCGTGGACCACCTCGAGTCCGTCGGGGTGGGCACAGCCCTCGGGGTCCGACAGGCACACGTGCCGCCGGAGCCCGTTTCCGGGTACCGCGGTGAACGCTTCGACCATCGGGGCGGTCATGGCGGACCGGTCGGCCAGCCACACGACGTTGTCGCCTATCTCCAGCCCGCCCTCGATCAGGGTGTCGAAGGTCGGTATTCCACTCGATTCCTTCACCACGTCAGCACCAACATCTTGTCGATCAGCTCCTCGGTAGGTCATCCAGGTCACGTCCCCCGCACAGTTCGCCTGCCCACCAGATGTTAGCAGCGCTATTCTTGACCGGATGTGACTACATCCTTGGTAATATAGATCCAACCCGACCCACGCTTCCCTGCGTGGGCACTGCCTCGAAGGAGGAGACCATGGTCATGGACACCCCTCACGCTGTACGCAACGAAACCGTCGCGCAGGTGCCGGCTGGATCACTTCCGGACGACGCGATCAGAGCTCGACTGCTCGAGGCCCGCAACGCCCTCATCGGCGGCCTCGAGTCCAGGCTCGCCGAAGTCCCCACCGAACCCTCCGGGGTGTCGGACGGCTGGGGCGAGACAGAACACCTGACGCTCGCGGAACAGGCCGAACTCACCGTCCACCTCGACTGGATGGCACAGGCTGCGCTCGGGGAGATCGAGGCCGCGTTCGAGCGACTCGATGCCGGGACCTACGGCTACTGCGTCACCTGCGGCGACGCCATCGGGGCAGAGCGCCTCGAAGCACTCCCCGCAGCGGCGCACTGCGTCAACTGCCAGCAACACCAGGAAGGGAGCCGCTGAATCGGCGCCCGGTCACCGGGGGCCCGCCCCGCCAACGGTCCGGACCGGGCTGGTTGGTGGCATCGGCGGTCATTGGCAAGACTCGGCCCCATGGCTACCAACGCTCGACCCGGCAGTGCTCGACCCGGCAGTGCTCGACCCGGCAGTGCTCGACCCCGACTCGTTCACCGATGACCGACGATCCGCTGGCCAACGTGTTCGACGACGTGGTGCGTCGGAACCCCGGAGAACCAGAGTTCCACCAGGCGGTGAGCGAGGTGCTCACCTCGATCGGACCGGTGCTGGCGAAGCACCCCGAACTGGCGCGCCAGCGCACCATCGAACGGATCTGCGAACCCGAACGCCAGATCATCTTCAGGGTCCCCTGGGTGGACGACCGGGGCGAGATCCGGATCAATCGCGGTTTCAGGGTCGAGTTCAACAGTGCGCTCGGCCCCTACAAGGGAGGGCTGCGGTTCCACCCGTCGGTCAACTCGGGCATCGTGAAGTTCCTCGGGTTCGAGCAGACCTTCAAGAACGCCCTCACCGGCATGCCCCTCGGCGGGGGCAAGGGCGGCGCCGACTTCGATCCCAAGGGACGCTCCGACGACGAGATCATGCGGTTCTGCCAGAGCCTCATGACCGAGCTGTACCGCCACATCGGCCACTACACCGACGTGCCTGCGGGAGACATCGGGGTGGGCACCCGCGAGATCGGGTACCTATTCGGCCAGTACAAGCGGATCACCAACCGGTACGAATCCGGAGCGCTGACCGGCAAGGGGGTCGACTGGGGCGGTGCACTCGTTCGCACCGAGGCCACCGGCTATGGGCTGGCGCTGTTCGCCCAGGAGATGCTCCGGGTGAGGAACGAGGCGCTCGAGGGCAAGACCTGCGTCGTGTCGGGCTCGGGCAACGTAGCCATCTACGCGATCGAGAAGATCCACCAACTCGGTGGGCGGGTGGTCGCCTGCTCGGATTCGACCGGCTACGTGCACGACCCCGAGGGCATCGACCTGGATCTGCTCAAGAGCGTCAAACTAGACCAGCGGGCGCGCATGGAGCTCTACGCGGCCGAACGCGGGCTGGTCCACGCGTCCAACAACGGGAGCATCTGGGAGATCCCGTGCGACGTGGCCTTCCCCTGCGCGACCCAGAACGAACTGACCCTGGCCGATGCCAGGGTGCTGGTCGACAACGGGGTGAGCGCTGTAGCGGAGGGCGCGAACATGCCGACGAGTCCGGATGCGATCGACCTGCTGATGGATGCTGGAGTGGCCTTCGGCCCCGGCAAGGCCGCCAACGCGGGTGGCGTCGCCACCTCCGCGCTCGAGATGCAGCAGAACGCGAGCCGCGACGCCTGGAGCTTCGAGCACACCGAGGCCCGGCTGACGGCGATCATGAAGTCGATCCACGACACCTGTTACGCAGCGTCGGAGAAGTATGCGAAACCGGGCAACTACGTGGCCGGAGCAAACATCGTCGGCTTCCTGCGGGTGAGCCGTGCAATGGTGGCTCTGGGACTCATCTGAATTCCTCGAACCCGTCCCGCAAGGAGAACCCATGGCACACCTTCTGGCCCTAGAGCCGGTCGAGACACTCGACCACTACCTCGCCACCGACACCGGCGGGCTGGGCCTGAAGAGGGCGCAGGAGTTGGGTCCGGCCGCCACGATCTCCGAGATCGATGCGTCGGGCCTGCGGGGACGCGGCGGAGGGGGCTTTCCCACGGGCACCAAGTGGTCCACCATCGCATCACAGGCCGGCGAGACCCGCTACGTGGTCTGCAACGGAGCCGAGGGGGAACCGGGAACCTTCAAGGACCGGGCACTCGTGCGGGCCAACCCCTACCAACTGGTGGAGGGAGTGCTCATCGCGGGCCTCGCCATCGGCGCCACCGAGACCTACATCTGTCTGAAGGCGAGCTTCGAGACCGAGCTCGCAGCGGTCACCCGTGCGGTGGAGGAGTTCCAGGAGGCCGGCATCTGCTCCGACTGCAAGGTCACCATCGTCGCCGGACCCGACGAGTACCTCTTCGGCGAGGAGAAGGCGATGCTCGAGGTGATCGAGGGCAACGAACCACTTCCCCGGTGGCTGCCCCCACACCTTCACGGGCTGTTCTCGACCGCTCCACAGCTGGGCTGGCAGGCAACACGATCCGGTCCCGGCCACGCCGCAGCCGAGAGGTCCGGTTCTCCGGAGTCCGCCGGCGGAGGATCGAACCCGACGTTGGTGAACAACGTCGAGACGCTCTGCAATGTGCCCCACATCCTCGCCCGTGGGGCCGAGTGGTTCCGGTCAATGGGTACCGCTGAATCCCCGGGCACCATCGTCGCCACGGTCGTCGGCGACGTCGTGGCACCCGACGTCGGCGAGGTCGAGCTGGGCACTCCCCTGCGTTCGGTGATCGATGCGGTCGGCAGCGGCATGCGCCCGGGACGCACGATCAGGGCTGCGTTCTCGGGCGTGGCGAACGCAGTGCTCACCGGGAGCGCTCTCGACACACCTCTGAGCTACGAGGCCATGGCGGCTGCGGGCAGCGGCATGGGCGCAGCCGGATTCATCGTCTACGACGACACGACCTGCATGGTCGACGTCGCCTATCACTTCTCCCGGTTCCTGTCGGTGGAGTCGTGCGGGCAGTGTCCACCCTGCAAGCTCGGCTCCGGAGCGATCACCGAACGTCTCGAGAAGATCGAGACGGGAGCCGGCACCAACGACGACGTGGATGTGATCGTCGGGTGGCTGGGGCACGTGACCGACGGCAACCGGTGCTACCTGCCCGTCGAGGAGCGCATCGTCGTGGGAAGCATCCTCGAGGCGTTCGCGTCGGAGTTCGATGAGCACATCGAAGCGGGCTCCTGTCCGCGGAGCCGCGAGCTACCGATGCCGAAGCTGATCGATCTCCGGGACGGTGTGGCCACCTACGACGAGCGGTTCTGGCACAAGCGGCCCGACTGGACCTACGACCCGGAGTGAGCCCGAGCCGGAGCAACCCGACGCTCTTCGGTTGTGCGGCGCGGTCACGCACAACCCTCGTCGTCGCCCCACCATCGGGCCTCGCTGATCTTCATCTCGGTGACGACGTCCTCGGTGAGGGTGAAGGTGATCGCCCGATCACCCTGGGCGACCGCGGCGACATCGCTGTAGGAGGCGAGAAGGCCACCCGTCGGGTTCTCCCAGCCATCGGCCCGATCCACCACCAAACCATCTCCGTACACCCGCTGCAGCGCAGCGAGGTCCGTTCCCACGCCCACCCCCGATGCGGTGCGGTAGGCCGGACTGCGCACGTACAGGACGTTGGCTCTCAGGTCGGCCACCGGGCCGCTGATGCCGAAGATAACTTCGGCATCCATCGGTGGGCTACCGGAACCGTCAGGTTCCGTCAGCGGAGTCCAGCTGCCACATTGCCGTTCTGAGTCGTAGTAGACACCGATCCCCTCGCTCGGAGCAGCCTGACCGACCGTGTAGGGCCCGACCGAGTCGAACGTGACGAGATGGGCCGCGTCGGCAACGGGCTGCAGGCCCGAACCGGAGCGTGGCACCGAATCGGTCGGCACGGAGGTCGGCACCGAGGTCGGTGACTCCGGCTCGGTCTCGGTCGGCATCGTGGTGGCCGGTCCACCTCCGGCAGCCGGACTGATCACCAGGTCGCCGTCGTCGGAGGTGTCTGCGACCAGCACCGCACCGGCGACGACGAGTGCAACCGCCGCGGCAACCGCGAGACTGACGAGCGGTGCTCGGCGACGAGCGCCCGGACGGATGTCGGGCCGAGCCGTCGGGGTGGGTGGAACCATCTGCTCGACGCTGTCGCCGTAGCTCCGCAACTGCGCGACGATCGAAGCTTCACCCGCTCGGTCGTGCCCGCTGTCGTGGCGGTCAGACATCTTGTTCCACCTCCAACGAGCGGCGCAGCGAACTCATTGCGCGTGCCAGATGCGTGGACACCGCCGACGGTGATATGTCGAGTGCTGCGGCGACCTCCACCTGGGTCCACTCGCATGCGTGCACCAGCCACACGACGGTGCGCTGGCGGTCCGGCAGATCCTGCAACGCACCGATGAGCGCGGGTTCCACATCGGGTAGAGCCGAGCGCGACGGTCTCGGCAGCAGAGCCTGACGGCGGCTGCGTGATCGCGACTGTCCGACCCGGTAGAGGTAGCCGACCGGGTTCGACATCGCGGCCATGCGATCCCGGTGTTCCCAACCCCACGCCAGGGCCTCGGCGGTTGCCTCAGCGGCCCTCTCGGTTCCGAATGAGGCGATGAATGCCCGGCGGAGCCTCGGCTCGGCCCCGGCGAGCACCTCCTCGGCCAGCAACTCGTCGGCGGATCGAAGATCGGGCTTCCCGCCCAGCCCGACCTCGGGGTTTGACCGGCGTCGACCCGAATCGGAATGGCCGTCCCCCACGAGAGCGATCCTTGCACGTTCCACGCCTTGTAGAGCGTTGAACCGGCCCGCCGCGCCACATGCTGCACCAACAAATGTGGGGGCTAGGTGTGCCCCGATCAGTCCGGGTGCTCCACCCGACCGTCGGGATGACGGGCGAAGCGGGCCTCCTCGGCAGGGTGCACCGGATCCTCGGAGTCCCACGGCCAGCCCCCGAAGCCGGTCTGCTGGTAGTCCAGCATCGCCTCCTGGATCTCCGCGCGGGTGTTCATGACGAACGGCCCGTAGCGCGCCACCGGCTCACCGAGTGGTCGTCCCTGCAACAGGAGCAGCTCGATGCCGCCATCGCCGGCTTCCAGGTCGACCGCTCCTGTTGTCCCCAGGAGCGCCCCGTGGCCCGCTTCGAGCAGACCTCCACCGACTGCAACACGGTCACCCTCGAACGCATAGAGCATCCGCGCGATCGGTGGTGCGGGCCTGGCACCGTCGGTGATGCTCGGCGCAGCGGGGAGTGTCCAGCGCGCGCCGGGATCCATCCTGATGTGCCAGATCGCAACCGCTGAATCACTCCTCGAGGCCCACGAGTCCGGCGGCGCGGCCGGCGCGGCCGCGTCCTGCAGGTCACCGGCGATCACCGTCACGGTCGTGCCCGCAGCGCCATCGCCGCCGAAGCGCACCTCGGGAATCTCGGGGCCCCAGAGCATCGTGAAATACGGGTCGGCCATCTTCGAGCCCGCCGGCAGGTTCAGCCAGATCTGGAACAGCTCGGTGGGGTTGTCGGAATCCTCGTTCACCAGGGGGAACATCTCGGAGTGCACGATGCCCGAACCCGCGGTCATCCACTGGGTGTCGCCCCGACCGAACCGGGCGGTGGCTCCGAGCGAATCCGAGTGGTCTATCAACCCCTCGCGCACGTAGGTGACGGTCTCGAAGCCCCGATGTGGGTGTGCGGGGAACCCGGGTGCCCGAGACCCGTGGTACATGCTCCAACCATCCTTACCGCTGAAATCGGATCCGATCTCGCGGCCATCGAGGGGCGCATCGGGACCCAACTCCGTGGTACCAGCCGGGTAGGCGTCACGGTGGTGTGCCAAGAACAGGAACGGATCCAGGGTCGGCCACTGCATACCCAGCGGAAAGGTCTCGGCCAGAGCACCGGTACTGCGGTGCTCCGCGGTGGTGGTCGTGTCGGTCTCTGTGGCCATCGCGTGCTCCTGGTCGTCGGGGGACAACGCTCGGGCTCAACCGAGGCGCCGATCGTTGCTGCTCGCCAGTTCAACCACAGCGAGCGGCATCGTGTTCCCGAAGCAGCGCGCGGCAGTACTGTCTCTGGGAACCCACGGAGGCACCGATGACCCAACTCGCAGCTGATCCAGCGAACGATCCCGACATCCAGGACGACGGGGCGGTGATGGGTTTCCGTCTCGGCAAGGTGCTGGTGTGGCTGGTCTATGCGTACCTCGTGGTCGCGGTCATCATCCTCGTGTTGGCGTTCTTCCTGATGCTCTTCAATGCCAGCACCGCCGCCGAGTTCACCCAGTGGGTGTACCGCAGCGCGGATCGGGTGCTCCAGCCGTTCCGCGGCATCTTCCCGACCGCCAAGTTGGGCGAACAAGGCTCGGTGGTCGACTTCGCCGTGCTCTTCGCGATCATCATGTACGGCATCTTCGCGATGGTGCTCAGCGCCCTGGTCACGTGGTTGGACCGCAAGATCCTCGAACACCGCAGGGAGCTCGGCATGGCGGCCGCAGAGGACCGCCGCCGCCGGGCACTCGCCGCCCAGCAGAGCGCGAACTACGCCGCTGCCACACAGGCCACCCCGCCCCAACAGCAGTCCGCTCCGCCCCAGTAGCGATAGGGGCGCCGTCGGCCGGCGCTAGGTCTGCGGTGCAGGCCGGTCCAGACGGGTGAGCATCTCGATCGTGACGTAGCTGACGATCAGGAACGATGACAGCAGAGCGGTGACCACCACCGCTCGCGGAGTGTCCTCGACCGTGACGGTGGACCCGATGTCGTACAACAGGGTCCGTGGACGGGTCAGGACGTCCCAGCTGTTGAACCGGGCGAAGCGGCCCACGTACACACCGAAACCGGACAGTCCGAGCACCGACACCGCCATCACCCACCCCCATGCCGCCCCCAGCCGACGGGCAACGGCCGCCTGCACCAGGTGAAGGCTGACGAATCCGGCCAGGAGACCTGCGATGGCCGCCGAGGCCAGGATCAGGGCATCGAACCACAGCGGTGTGGGAGGACGTTCGCGAAGGTGCACCAGATCGGTCACCAGGTAGGGCGAGTTGGGGAACATCAGCAACCACGCCACCCAGAAAACTGCGCCCAGGACCCGGCGACCGTGGCGCCACGCCGTGTCGACCACGAGGGCGAGCATCACCGGCAGACCCGCCAGGAAGAGGTTCCACACGATGAAGCCGTAGGAGATCTGCTGGCTCACGGTCGATCGGGCCACGAGCATGGCCACGGGGAACGCTCCGCATGCGAGTAGACAGCCCAGCAACGCGAGACGCACCCGCATCTCGTATCTGTCGAGGCCGGGGGCCTTCACCGGCGGCCCTTCCTCCGTGCCGGAGTCCTCCATGCCCGAAAGGCTGTCACATCCCCGGGGCGCTGCTGCCCCGCCCCGGGTGCCCGATCAGCCTCGGGTCAGACGTTCGGCCGGCTCCAGACGCTTCGCCAGACGGTGCTCGGCCAGCATGGCGTGGAGCTCACCCAGCGGGACCGTCGGGTCGCCGCCGCGATCGGTCCGTTCCTCGGGGTCCGACACGAGGTCGTACAGCTCCCACGCGTGCTCGGTGGTGTCGTCGGTCGGCCCGGAGTCAGGGTCGTAGTAGTGGTTGAGCTTCCAGACCGCACCATCGATCTCAGCGATGACCGACTCCACGGCGCACGGGGTCTGCACGGTTTCGTACTCCTCGCCGGTGAGTATCCCGCGCTGACGCAGGCCTCGCGTCATGTGGTCCTCGGTCATGAAGTAGATCGGGTCCGGATCCGACTCCGCCCCAACGGGGCCGTTCAACAGGTGGGCCCGGCTGGTGCCGACCAAGCGGCGGGTCTCGACGTGGCTGCGGGAGACCTCCTCGGCCAGGGCATCCACATCACCTCCGATCAGCTCCAACAGCGTCGGGAGCAGGTCGACGTGGCTCGTCGGAACCTCGACGCTGTCTCCGCTACCGGCGCCGATGCCCGGACCCGCCACGACCAGCGGGACATGCACCGCCTCCTCGTAGGCGTTGTACCACTTCTGCACCAGCCCGCCGTGGGCACCGAGCAGGTCGCCGTGATCGGAGGTGAACACCACGATCGTGTCCTCGGCCAGCCCGTTGCGCTCCAGTGAATCGAGGATCCGTCCCATGGCCTCATCGACGAGCGCGAGCAGGTAGTAGTAGAGGCGCCTGTACTCGCCGTCGGGCTCCTGGGGGTAGAGCATCTTCGGCCAGGCCTCACGGAACTGTCGTTGGCAGGCGGGGCGGTCCTCCAGCGAGTCCGCCTGTGATGGAGCCTCGGGAATCTCCGGGACCCAATCAGGGATGGGCCCGAAGCCCAGAGCGTTCCAACCCATTCCGCTGAAGGCGATGTCGTGGGGGTTCACGAACGATGCCACGGCCAGCCAGGGCGGCGAGTCGGCACCGCGGTCGCCCAGCGCGTCGAACAGCTCGGTCACCTGTTCGGCGAACAGGCCGTCGCGCACCAACCCGGTGTTGGCTGGCAAGGGCCCGTGTGGTTCGGGCCCTATCCAGCCCGAGAACCCGAAGGGGTCGAGCCGGTCGGCCTTTCGGTAGGCCTCGACGGCGTCGTGTATCACCTCCCCCGAGCGGGTGTTGGTGAGGAAGGGTTCGTGGGTCCCGGTGACGGTCATCTCCGCGTGCGATATGTGCCACTTGCCGCGGTAGTGGGTCTCGTACCCCGCGGCACGGAACCAGTCGCCCATGGTCGGCACCGAATCTGGATCCAACCAGTTCATCGCCGGATCCGTTGCGGTCTTGGCCATCCCGTCGGTGTTGCGCACCCCGTGCAGGGAGGGGTACTGACCCGTGAACAGGCTCGCACGGCTCGGCAGGCACGCCGTGGAAGCCGTGTAGTGACGGGCGAACTCGACGCCGCGGGCGCTCAGCGCTGCCCTGACGGGCATCCGCTCGAGGCGGAACTCGCGGATCTCATCTGATTCGTAGGCAGGCGCGTACCGCTCCTCGTCGGTCATGATCACGAGCACGTTGGGCTGCTTCGATGTCATGGCCTCACGCTATCGAGCCATCTGCCCGACGGAACGGCGGTCCGCCACGCGGCCGCTTCTGAGGAGCCGGATCGCTACGATCGGATGGAGCGAAGGGTCTCAAGAGCATGACCGAACCAGACCAGGTCCCCCCGCCGGGCGGAACGGCAGCCGGTGACCCACCGGAACCGGTGCCAGCTGAGGACCCCGCGGAGACCGCGCGCCAGGAGACCTCGACCCAGGAGATCGCGCGCCAGGAGACCGCGCGCCAGGAGATCGCTCGCCGGGACAGTGCCTGGGCCGCCCAGGGCGACCGGTTCGAGGCGAGACGACTCGGACAGATGACGTCGCAAGCCGCGGTTCCGGGTCCTGCCGGATCCGACAGCGCAGTTGGCGTTGCGCCGTACCGCACCCCGAAGCACCTGCGAACGACCAGCGGGCCGCGATTCAGCGGGCGAGGGGTGCTCGCCGTGTTCGGCCTGCTCGGCATCGTGCTGACCCTGGGCATCATGGCGTTCCTCGCTGTCAAGGTGCTGGACGCGACCCCTGGCACCGGCTCGGGGCTCTCCGGCACCCAGGTCGGCCCGGAAGCGCCCGACGTTCCCGACGGTTCTGTGGGTGACCCCGGCGCAAGCACCGACGCGGCAGCAGCAGCGGCCTGTCAGGGCGAACGCTCCACGATCGAGGTGGTGATCCAGGGCTACGAGGTCCTCCATGGGTCCCCGCCGGCGAACCTCGAAGCGTTGATCTCCGAAGGCCTGCTGGATCCACCCGAGGAAGGACTCTCCTTCGAACTCTCAGGCGGCGGCACCCTCACCGGGGTCGGATCGTGTGCCGGCATGTGAGACCCGCGTCAGGTGGGACGCCGCCGGAGTGCTGCCCGGGCCGACGGTCAGCCGCCGGACTGCATCGACTCCAGCATCGCCTTCATCTGGGCGTGCACCAGGTTGACCGCCTGCAGGGGCCGGATCATCACCTTGAACTCCACGATCCGTCCTTCGTCGTTGCACCGGATGATGTCGACCCCGTTGACGTACTTGCCCTCGACGGTGGTTTCGAACTCGAGTACCGCGGTGTCGCCGCCGAGGACCTGCTTCGCGTAGCGGAAGCGTCCGTCCCAGGCGTCTTCACCACCGTCTGCAGCATCGGTTCCGCGGTGGTCGCCCCGGGCCTGTTCCCCGGCAGTCGCGTCGGCGCTGTCGTTGGTCCCCGGGAGGGTCTGACCGGCGGCCAACAGGTACATGGTGGTGAGGTCCTTGCCCCGTTGGGGCGTGAACACGATCGGTGAGTAGAACACCACATCGTCGTCCAGGAGCTCCTCGAGGCCCCCGGCCAGCTCGCCGCGCAGGTGTGCATGCCAACGCTCGATCACGTCATGGATTGGTTCGGTCATGCCACATGATGACCGCGAATCGATCACAAGCGCAGAAGCACTCCGTGGGCCGGACAGGAGCGGGGCCCTTCAGCGTGCAGGCGTGACCTTCTGGGCCAGTTCGGCCTCGGCACCCTGCACCCGCCACACGGCGAGCTGAACCGACCCCCACAGGGTCAGTGCACCGAACACCGGAGCGGCCAGGGCTGCCAGTGCGGCGGCGACGGCGGACCGTTCGCTGGCCAGGTAGATCCCCAGCGCAACAGGAGCGGTGACCACGGCCAGCGCTGTCACACACGCGGCGAGCATCATGCCTGCCAGGCAACCCTGACCGGTGTCTCCCCCGGCAAGGGGGTTGGGGCTGTCGGGCAGCGCGAAGGGCGCGAACACCGCGCTCACCACGGCAACACCCGCCGCAGCAGCGATCGACCCCGCGGCAACCAGCCAGCCCGCGGGGATCCAGCGCCAGCCGCCCGTGACCGCAGCGAGACCTACCGGCAACAGCAGACCCGGGATCGTCATGACCATCAGCGATGAGCGGACCTTGCCCCACACGAGTGTGCGTCCATCTGCCCCCGCGGTCACCTCGGTCCACATGGCGGGGCCATCCATCCCGAACGCGTTGTTGCCGTCGAAGAGCACCGCGAAGTGCAGCGCCCCGCCCATGATCACCAGGCGCGAATCGACCACGGTGCCCAACAGCGGCGCCAGGAAGTAGACCGCCCCGCCCACGGCCAGGGCCGTGATGGTGTTCACCGCCTGGCGAGGGGTGCGCACCTTGGTCATGATCGTGCGCGTCGCTATCGCCGGGATCGGGCCTCCCGACCGACCACCGCTGGGAATCCACAGCGGGCTCCGGCGAGCCCTGCGCCTGACTCCCCCGCCGGGCCTGGGCGACGAGAGCGAGAGACGACGGGTGGCTCCCACGGTCGAGAGCAACAGCAGTGGCAACCACGAGAAACCCAGAGCGAGATGCCACAGCGAGGTTCCCAGCGGCGCATCACCGGTGATCGCGACTCCCAGCTGACCGGGCGGCGTCCAGCGTGCGATCTCGGCGAGGTTCTCCCAGCGCTGTTCGTTCCAGGCGTCGGGATTGGCCGCCAGGAGCTGGGTCACGAACAGCGCACCGAGCGAAGCGAGGGTTGCTCCCGCGTGTGCGAACTGACGAAACCTCGTGGTTGCCACCGCACCCAGAGCGTTGGCCAGGGTGCGGCTCAGCAGCAGGAGGCTTGCCCACCAACCGAACAGGGCGACCACGGTCACCACGAGATGGGTGGTCCCTCCCTGACCCCACCCCAGGAGCACCCCGATCCCGGTCAGTACGGCCAACAGCGCCGGTGGACCGATGATCGCCGTGGTCAGCATGCCGATGCCCAGCTGCCAGGCACTGAGAGGTTCGGTGGCGAGTATCCGCGGATCGATCGTCGATTCGACACCAGTCGCCGCGGAGAGCAGCCCGACCCCCACTACGGCCACCGGCAGGAACACGATCAGCAGGTCGTCGGCTATCGGAGCGTTCCTGCCGATCGCTCCCAACAGGATCAGCAGGAACCCACCCAGTAGGAGTGAGGCCACGACGGCCGAGAGCACCTGCACCCTCGACTGGTTGCTGCGTCTGAGCCCACCGAGCAGCACGTGCCACTTGAGCGATGCGAACTGGACGATCGCACCGCGGATTCCGATACCCGGTCGGTTTCGGGTCACGTCGGGTCGCCGTCCAACCAGGTGAGCTTGGTCGGGTCGGTTGGGCTGGCACCGATCATCGAGATGAACGCGTCCTCGAGCCGCGCCCCCACACCGCGCACCTCGTCCAGGGTGCCGTGGGCCAGCACCGAGCCGCGCGACATCACCACCACGTAGTCACACATCCGTTCGACCAGATCCATGGCGTGGCTGGAGAACACCACCGTTCCACCGGCGACGCGGAAGCGGTCGAGCATGGAGCGCACCGCGACAGCAGACACGGGGTCGACCCCCTCGAACGGCTCGTCGAGCAGCAGAACCGACGGTCGGTGCAGAAGCGCCGCAGCGATCGCAGTCTTCTTGCGCATGCCGTGGCTGTAGCCACCCACCTGCTCATCGGCGGAATCGCTCAGGTCCATCACGTCGAGCAGTTCCTCGCTGCGCAGCGCCACCGACTCCCGCGACATCCCCCGCAGGCGGCCCAGGTGTGAGAGCAGCTCGCGGGCGGTCAGCCGGTCGAAGAGGTTGAGCGGGTCGGGCACCACGCCGAGAAGGCGTCTGACCGCCGCGGTGTCGGCCCAGGTGTCGTGCCCACCCACCCAGACCTGACCGGCATCGGGTCTCTGCATGCCGGCCACCATCCGCAACGTGGTCGTCTTGCCCGATCCGTTGGGACCCACGAGGCCACAGAAGCTGCCCACCGGGATGTCGAGATCGATCGATGACACGGCGACGTTGTCACCGAATCGTTTGAGCAATTGCCGCGCGACCACCGCCGGCCAGGGACCCGTTGGCATCCCGACAGTGTGGCGCAGTCCGGTCGCACCGGACGCCCGGGCGGCCGCGCACACGACAGTCGCATCTCCTATAGGATTCCTATGCATGTATCCGAAGGCGCCTGAACTGACGATCTCGCAGTGGTTCAACACGGACGACCCGCCATCGCTCGGGGCGCTCCGCGGGCAGGTGGTCGTGATCGAGGCGTTCCAGATGTTGTGTCCGGGTTGTGTGAGTCAGGGGATTCCCCAGGCGCAGCGGGTGCAGCGGAGTTTCGGAACCGACGTCACGGTGCTGGGACTCCACAGCGTGTTCGAACACCACGAGGCGATGACTCCGGTGGCGTTGGAGGCCTTCCTGCACGAGTACCACATCACGTTCCCCGTAGGCGTCGATGAACCCGGCCCCGTAAACGGCATCCCACTGACCATGCAGAGCTACCAGCTACGGGGAACTCCCAGCCTCCTGCTGGTCGACCGACTGGGCCGACTCCGGCTCAACGCGTTCGGTCACATCGAGGACCTCGACCTCGGTGCGGTCATCGCTCGTCTCATCGACGAGTCACCGCAGGGGACCGACCGGCTCGACCCGTGAACGCTCCGCAGAAGACCCCGGAGGCGACCTCCGGCGGCGAGGTCGCACGAAAGCTGATCGATGCGGTTGAACGACTGGGCCGGGCTCTCGGATCGGCCCGCCGGGAGGTGGCGACCCGGTACGGCCTCTCGCTGCTGGGGCTCCAGCTGCTCGAAGCCCTCGACCGCCGGGGTGCCACTGCGGTCGGCGAACTCGCGGCCGAGTTGGATGTGCGCCAGCCGACCATCAGCGATGCGATCTCGACGTTGGAGACCCGCGGGTTGCTCACGAAGCACCGCTCGGAGCTCGATCGTCGTATGACCGAAGTGGAACTCACCGCGGCGGGAGCCACCACGGCCGGTCGGATACTGGAGGAGCTAACCCCCATCCTCCGACCGGGTCCGAACGAACCCGCCGCTCCGCTCGACTACCGGAGCGCACCGCGTGCGCAGGCTCTGCAGGTGGTTCTCGAGGAGATCCACCGGCTCCAGACAGCCGGGGTGATCACGGTGAACAGGAGCTGCCTGAGCTGCACGCACTTCGCTCCCGCCGAGCTCGGGCAATCGGCGAGGTGTCTGCTGCTGGCGGTCGACCTGCCGCCGGCAGCGCTGCGGGTGCACTGCGCAGAACACGAGCCACGCGCCTGAACCGGCGTCAGTTCTTGGTGGCCTTCCGGTATCGCCTGACCGACAGCGTCGAGAAGACCGCGACCGTGGCAACCACCCAGATGAGCGTGTAGATCACGGGATGCCGAAGGGACCATGCGGCCGGTTCCGGTGCCCCGGCCGGAATGTTCCCGAAGAGGTCGCGTGCGGCCTGGGTCACCGACGACACCGGATTCCACTCCGCGAAGGTCTGCAGCGGTGCTGGCAGCTCCTCGACGGGAACGAAGGTGTTGGCCACGAAGCTCAGGGGGAAGATGACCATGAACGCGGCGTTGTTGATCACCTCGACGCTGGGAATGATCAGCGCGATGTAGGCCATCACCCATGACACCGCGTAGGCGAACAGCAGCATCAGGGCGAAGCCCAGTGCTGCCTCGAGCACGGTTCCCCGGATGCGCCACCCGACCAGTAGTCCGGTGAGGGCCATGATGGCGATCGACAACGAGTTGTAGATCACGTCGCTCGCCGTTCGACCGGCCAGT
>JAMLGK010000015.1 GCA_023957995.1 Microthrixaceae bacterium
CCCCCCCGACCCCGGCCCGACCGGTCGCCACCGCGTTGGTCGCCGACCGGTCGGAGGAAGGGGAGGTTCCGGCTCAGGCGTCGGCAGCGACAGCGGAGACCTCGAACTCGAGGGTGACCTGCTCGCCCACCAGTACACCACCGGTCTCTAGCGGCGCGTTGAACTCGATTCCCCAGTCCTTTCGATTGACCTTCGTGCTGCCCTCGAAGCCGATCCGGGAGGCACCGAACGGATCCTTCGCCGAGCCCTCGTAGGTGAAGTCGACGCTCACACTCCTGGTCACGCCTCTCATCGTGAGGTCGCCGGTGACCCGGTACTCCACGTCGCCCGTGCGTTCCACCGAGGTGGAACGGAACTCGATCGTCGGGTGGTTCTCCATGTCGAAGAAGTCGTTGCTGCGCAGGTGGTTGTCGCGGTCCTCGTTGCGGGTGTCGACGCTCGCTGCCTGGATCACCAGCTCGAGGTGGGTCGCCTCCGGATTGTCGATGTCGAAATAGCCACTGCCCGCGAATTCGTTGAACGATCCGCGCACCTTGGTGACCATCGCATGGCGGGCGACGAACCCGATCCTGCTGTGTGCGGGGTCTATCTCGTAGGTCCCGGTGACCGTCTGTGTGGGGGTGGTTGTCATCTCTGGCTCTCCTTGGTCGTCCGGCCCCGATCGAGCCGGCTCTGGTGGTTCCGCCGGGCCGTTCACCCGGTTGGTTGATGTATCAACTGTATACAAGTTGGATGACACATCAACTATTCCCGGAGGGGCGCAATTTCCGCGGACGTTCCGCGGGCGGCTGCGGGGTCGCAGACTCCCTGTGTAGGGTCCGGCGAGCAGACCTGCCCACGCACTGCGGAGGACACCGATGAGTGAGATGGTCGAAGTCGAAGCGGACGGCCCGGTCCTGTTGATCGGGGTGAACAGGACCGCGAAGCGAAACGCCTGGAATCGCGAGATCATCGCCGCGGTGGGCGATGCCTATGAACGGTTGCGCGACGACGATTCGCTGCGCGTGGGTGTGGTTCACGCACACGGCGACCACTTCAGCGCAGGACTCGACCTCCCCGATGTGCTACCTGCCCTCGCCGAGGACACCGCCGGAGGCCTCATTCGGTCCGATCAGCCCGACCCCTGGGGCTTCCTCGGCGAACCCTGCCCCAAACCGGTGGTCATCGCTGCCCAGGGCCGCTGTTACACCCTCGGCATCGAGTTGATCCTGGCCGCCCAGGCTGCGGTCGTCGCCGAGGACACGATCTTCGCCCAGCTGGAGGTGGCACGGGGGATCATCCCCCTGGGAGGAGGCGGGCACCGTCTTCCGGCACTCGGCAAGCGGGGCATGCAATGGCTCCTGACAGCGGAGACCTTCGATGCCCACCAGGCACTGGAGGCCGGGATGGTGAGCGAGGTCGTACCGACCGGAACCCAACTCGAGCGGGCGACAGAGATAGCGCACACGATTGCGGCGAACGCTCCCCTGGCGGTCCGTGCGGCGCTGGCCAACAGCCGGGCCGCGCAGCGGGCGAGCGATGAGGCGGCAGCCGCCCAGGTCGGCGAGGTGGGCCAGGCGCTGTTCACCAGCGAGGACGCCATGGAGGCCGTGGCGGCGATGACCGAACGACGCGATCCGGTGTTCAGGGGCGCCTGACCGAGGAGCCGTCGCAGCTCGGTCATCCGACGAACAACACGCGGGTTGGATGCGTAGGCTCCGCGCATGGCAGACCATGAGAACTCCGACCGCGGCGACCTGATCCACGAGGGAACCGACCCGAGCGGATCACCGATGGCGCACGGCGCACCAGCAGAGAGCGACCGCAACAGCCTCAGCCTCTCCCCGAACGGTCCGCTGCTGCTCCACGACACCCACCTTGTCGACACGCTGGCCCACTTCAACCGCGAGAACGTTCCCGAGAGACGACCCCATGCAAAGGGCGCAGGAGCCTTCGGCGAGTTCGAGGTGACCGCCGATGTGAGCGCCTACACCCGAGCCGCGGTGTTCCAGCCGGGAACCAGCACACCGATGCTGGCCCGCTTCTCCACGGTGGCAGGTGAACTCGGGTCCCCGGACACCTGGCGCGACGTGCGCGGGTTCTCGCTGAAGTTCTACACGTCCGAGGGCAACTACGACCTCGTGGGCAACAACACGCCGGTGTTCTTCCTTCGGGACCCCATGAAGTTCCCGCACTTCATCCGCTCCCAGAAGCGCCTCGCAGATTCCGGTCTGCGTGACGCCACCATGCAGTGGGACTTCTGGACCCACACCCCCGAATCCGCCCACCAGGTCGCCTACCTGATGGGAGACCGCGGTCTCCCACGCACCTGGCGCCACATGAACGGCTACGGCTCCCACACCTACATGTGGACCAACGCCGACCTCGAGCGTTTCTGGGTCAAGTACCACTTCGTGTCCGATCAGGGCGTCGAATCGATGAGCAACGACGAGGCAGAACGCATGGCCGGAACCGACTCCGACTACCACCGTCGGGATCTGTTCGAATCGATCGGGCGTGGCGATCACCCTTCGTGGAAGCTGATGGTGCAGGTGATGCCCTACGAGGATGCCAAGAGCTACCGCTTCAACCCCTTCGATCTCACCAAGACGTGGTCCCAGTCCGACTACCCGCGCATCCCCGTCGGCACCATGACCCTCAACCAGAACCCCGAGAACTTCTTCGCCCAGATCGAACAGGCGGCGTTCAGTCCGGGCAATGTGGTTCCGGGCATCGGCTTCTCGCCCGACAAGATGCTCCTGGGTCGCGTGTTCGCGTATGCGGATGCGCACCGTGCCCGGATCGGCACCAACTTCGACCAGTTGCCCGTGAACCGACCGGTCAACGGCGCAGGCCGGCCGTACATGTTCGACGGGGCGATGACCTACGACCACAGTGGATCAGCACCCGTGTACGCCCCCAACAGCGATGGACGGCCGTATGCCGACCGGGAAGGACCGGTTCCCGAGGGGTGGGAGGCCGACGGTGAGATGGTGCGTTCCGCGTACGACCTGCACAGCGAGGACGACGACTGGTCCCAGGCGGGCACCCTCGTGCGGGACGTGTTCGACGATGCCGAGAGGGATCGCTTCGTCGACACGGTTGCCGGAACACTCCACGGAGTGCGCGAGGACGTGCTCGCCCGCGCACTCCGCTATTGGCACAACGTCGATCCCGGGACCGGCGACCGCATCGCGGCGGCGGTCGGTCGCGACGGTTGAGAAGCGCGACCACCGACAAGCGCGGAGACTGAGAAGCACGGAGACTGAGAAGCGCGGAGACTGAGAAGCGCGGAGACCGTGGGGCCACGCGACTCAGCCGAAGTCCGGTGGCCTCTTCTCCAGAAATGCGTTGATCGCCTCCGCCATCGCGTCGGTCGCCGACGAAACCACCTGCGTGCGGTTCTCGAGGTCGATGCCCGCGGCCATCGACCCGACCTCGAGCTGCGACCACATGACCTCCTTGGTCATCCGGATACCGAAGGGGCTGTTCGCCAGTATCAGCTCGGCCTCCGCCATGGCTGCGTCGAGGAGCTCGTCCGGCTCGGTCACTCCCGTCAGCAGTCCCATGCGGTCCGCCTCGGCCGCGTCGATCAGCCGACCGGTGAGCATGAGCTCGTACGCACGCGACGCCCCGATCAGCCGAGGCAGGATCCAGGACACCCCGATGTCGCAGCCGGAGAGCCCGAGTCGGACGAACGCCACGTTGAACCGGGCGGCATTGGAGGCGATCCGGATGTCGCTGGCCAGGGCGAGCGCGAATCCCCCACCGGCCGCGGGACCATTGACCGCCGCGATGATCGGCTGGGGAAGCGCTCGCATCTTGGGTACCAGCGACGCGATGTATCGCTGCACCGCGAACGCCGAGCCCGTGCGATCCAGGTTCGCGGACCCCGGCGCCCTCGGAGGGTCTGCGAGATCGAGTCCGGCACAGAATCCCCGGCCCGCACCCGTGAGCACCACGACCCGGCAATCACCGTCGAGGGCCAGCTCGTCGAGCACATCGTGTAGCCCTGCCAACAGGCCCGCATCCATTGCATTGAGGCGGGAGGGTCTGTTGAGCGTCACCACGGCCACACCGTCGCGGGACCGGTCGACCAGGACCGGGGCCTCCTCGGAGCCGGGCGCGGTCACACCGGTTCGAGCAGGAACACGGGGATCACCCGGTCGGTCGCTGCCTGGTAGTCGTCATAGGAGGGCCAGACCTCGTTCGCCCGCGCCCACCACTCGGCCTTCTCGTCGCCCTCGAGCTCCCGCACGCTGTACTCGCGGACCTCCCCCAGGTCACGCAGCTCGGCGCGGGGGTTGGTTCGCAGGTTGTGGACCCAGCTCGGGTTGTTGGGCGCGCCTCCCATCGACCCGATGACCAGGTAGCTGGTTCCGTCGGTGATGCGGATCAGGGGCGTCTTGCGCAGCTTTCCGGACTTGGCCCCCATGGAGGTGAGGATGATGCAGGGCGCCCCCTCGAGCACGGCGCCCTCGGCTCCGTCGGTTCGTTCGTAGAGCTCCACCTGCTCTGCGATGGGTTCCCATGGGCTCGGTTCGTACTCGCCGACTAGTGGCATTCGGGGTCTCCTCCTGGAAGGTTCGGAATCCGCGCACCGGGAGTATGGGGCGCGGCGCAATCATCGCGCATGGCAATCCCCCGCCGCAGCGGCACCCGACCCAGCGGAGAACACCCGCTCGCTGCCAGACTGCATTCCATGACCGCGTTGTTCGAACCCACGACCCTCGGCCCCCTCACCCTGCGCAACAGGATCATCAAGTCGGCGACCTTCGAAGGTCGCACGCCCGGGGGAAGGCCGACACCGGAATGGGTCGAGTTCCACCGCAGGATCGCGGCCGGTGGCACCGCCCTCACCACGGTCGCCTATCTCTCGGTCTCGCCCGAGGGCGGTACTGACAGGAACTGCATCAAGGTGCTGCCGAGCGTCGTCGACGGGATGCGTGAACTCACCGACGCGGTGCACGCCGAGGGAGCGCTCGCAGCGGCCCAGCTGGGACACGCCGGACCGGTCGCCAATTCGCGCTCCAACGGCGCCCGTTCGGTCACACCGAGTGCGATGTTCAATCCCCTCGGCATGAGCCGCTCCAGGGCTGCCGACGAGTACGACATCGAACGCATCACCTCCGACTTCGTACGCTCAGCCCGACTCTGCGAGGAGGCGGGTTTCGACAGCCTCGAACTGCACCTGGGTCACGGCTACCTGCTGAGTTCGTTCCTCTGCCCGAAGCTCAACAAGCGCACCGACCGCTGGGGCGGGTCGCTCGAGAACCGGGCACGGTTCCCCCGGCAGGTGGTCGCAGCTGTGCGCGAAGCGGTCGGACGACGCCTGGCGGTCACGGTGAAGCTCAACACGAGCGACGGATTCCGCGGCGGACTGGGTGTCGACGAGAGCCTCGAGGTGGCCCGTTGGCTCGAGCAGGACGGCCATCTCGATGCGATCGAGCTCACCGGTGGAAGCTCGTTGTCCAACCCGATGTACCTGTTCCGCGGCGATGCACCGCTGCAGGAGTTCCGCGAGACACTCCCCTGGCACCTGCGCGGCGGGTTCCGGCTCGTGGGCGACAAGTTCCTCAAGAAGTACCCCTACGAGGAGGCGTTCTTCATCGAGAAGGCGCGCCGCTACCGCGACGCACTCGAGTTGCCCATCATCCTCCTCGGGGGCATCAGCCGACTCGACACCGCCGAGTCCGCGATCGGCGAAGGCTTCGGGTTCGTGGCGATGGGCCGTGCCCTGTTGCATGATCCCGACCTGCCGAACCAGTGGAGCGAGGGCACCCGGGACGATTCGGGATGCATCCACTGCAACCGCTGCATGCCGACGATCTACACCGGCACGAGGTGCCCGCTGGTCGACCCCCGACCCGGGGACCGACCGATCGAGATGACCGCCTGAGCTACCGCCTGAGGGCCTATCGGTCAGCCGGGAGCGTCGATGATGCTCTGGTACTCGACGTACTGGTCGATGCCCTCGGGGCCCAGTTCCCGGCCCACGCCCGAGTTCTTCATGCCCCCGAACGGAGAGTGCCAGTCGAGGTTGAGCTGGGTGTTGATCGCCACCGTTCCCGTGCGCACGCGTGTGGCGAGGTCTCGGGCGTGGTCCGCGTCCGCGGACCACACCGAGCCGCTCAGTCCGTAGTCGGAGTCGTTCGCGATCGCCACCGCCTCGTCCTCTCCGTCATAGGGGATCACCGAGAGGACCGGTCCGAAGATCTCCTCGCGGGCGACACGCATCGAATTGTCCACCCCGGCGAGCACCGTCGGCTCGACGAACCAGCCGCGGTCACGATCCGCGGGGACCGAACCTCCGGTCACCGCACGTGCGCCCTCGTCGCGGGCGATCTCGAGGTAGCCGACTACCCGGTCGCGCTGGCGGGCGGTGACCATCGGGCCGATGTCGGTCCCGGGATCGAGGCTGTCACCCACGACCATCGCCGCGACGTGGGTCGCCATGGCATCCACGACCTCGTTGTAGCGCGACCGCGGAGCGAGGATCCGGGTCTGCGCGAGGCACGCCTGACCGTTGTTCAGCATCCCTGAATCGATCAGCTCGGGCACCGAGGTGAGGTCGAAGTCCTCGAGCACGATCGCTGCGGACTTGCCGCCCAGTTCCAGCGAGCAGCGCTTGAGCTGTTCACCACAGATGGATCCGATGTGCCGCCCGGTCGCGGTGCTGCCGGTGAATGCCACCTTGTCGATCCCCGGGTGTCGCACGAGGTGGTCGCTCGCCTCGCGGCCTGCTGCCACCACGTTCACGACCCCCGGGGGGAGGCCCACGGCCTCGACCGCGTCGGCGAGCAGGTAGGCATCGAGGGGGGTCTCAGGCGATGCCTTGATGATGATCGGCGAGCCGGTGACCATCGCGGGGCCGAGCTTCAGGGCCATGATGAACAGCGGCGCATTCCACGGGGTGATCCCGGCGACCACCCCGACCGGGGTCTTGAGCACCCGCACGTTCTGGCCGAGCCCCCCCGTGCGCACCGAGTCCAGTTCGTAGTCCGCCCCGATCGCGGCGAACGCGTCCAGGGTCATCGTCGCCGACATGACCTGGCCACCGAAGGACCACTTGGCCGGACAGCCGTTCTCCGCCGAGATCGTGTCCGCGACGGCCTGGCCGTTGGCCAGGAGTTCGGCGCTGAGCGCGGAGATCGCAGCCAACCGTTCGGCCTTGTCCATGCGTGGCCACGGGCCGTGGTCCATGGCATTGCGCGCAGCTGCGACGGCGGCGTCCATGTCCGCGAGGGTCGCATCCGGCGCGGTGGCGATCACTTCCTCGGTGTTCGGCGACACCACCTCGATGACTCCGTGACCAGAGGAGGGAACCCACTCCCCGCCGATGTAGATCTCTTCTCGTGAGCGGATCTCAGTCATGACTCTCCTACCGCACCCGCAGTGGGGCACCGCCGTTTGGATGAGGGTCGCCTCAACATAGCGGTTCACAGGTAGAACCTGTTCCGGTCCGACACGGAGCGGGGTATGGTCGTCGCAGCGAACGGTCTCAGGGGGCATCAATGTTCGATCTGGTCATCAGCGGGGGAACCGTCATCGACGGCACAGGTGCCGAGCCGGTGCAGGCCGATGTCGGCATCACCGACGGAAGCATCGCCGAGGTGGGGCAGGGACTCGGTCCCGCCAGACGCGTCGTCGACGCCACCGGGGCGGTCGTGACCCCGGGCTTCGTCGACATCCACACCCACTACGACGGCCAGGCGACCTGGGATCCGTTCCTGTCGCCATCCTGCTGGCACGGGGTGACGACAGTGGTCATGGGCAACTGCGGAGTCGGATTCGCCCCGGTCCAACCCGACCGGCACGAGTGGCTGATCGGCCTGATGGAGGGTGTCGAGGACATTCCCGGGGCAGCGTTGTCGGTGGGAATCGACTGGAGCTGGGAATCGTTCCCGGAGTTCCTCGATGCGCTGGAACGCACCCCGCGCGTGCTCGACATCGCCACCCAGGTGCCCCATGGGGCGGTGCGCGCATACGTCATGGGCGAACGGGGTGCAGCGAACGAACCTGCGACCCCTGAGGACATCGAGGCGATGGCACAGCTCGTCCGCGAGGGCATCGAGGCGGGTGCGCTGGGCTTCTCCACCAGCCGCACCCTCGCCCACCGGGCGATCGACGGGGAACCCGTTCCCGGGACCTTCGCCGCCGAGGACGAACTCTTCGGTATCGGGGCGGTGTTGGGAGACCTCGGCACCGGCGTGTTCGAACTCGCACCCGCTGGCGCGCTCGGGGAGGACCTGGCGGCTCCGGAGAAGGAGGTCGACTGGATGGTGCGGCTCTCCAAGACGATCGGTCGACCGGTCAGCTTCGCACTGACCCAGAACAACGCGGACCCCGTGCAGTGGCGACACCTGCTCGATCTGGTGGCGACGGCCCGCGAGGGCGGAGCCGATGTGCGCCCGCAGGTCCACGGACGCACGGTCTCGCTGCTGCTCGGTCTGCGGACCTTCCATCCCGAGCAGTTCACCCCCGCGTGGGGCGAACTCGGCATCGGCCTCATGGATCACGACGAGCAGGTCGCCACCATGTCCGACCCCGCGGTACGCGAGCGTCTGATCACCGAGCTCGCCGACCTCGAGGGCGACGAGGTCGTCATGGGATTCATGAACCCTGCGCGCACCTACATGCTGGGCGACCCACCCCAGTACGAACCGACACCGGACCGCTGCATCGCGACGATGGCCGAAGCCGCCGGCGTGTCGAAGTGGGAGGTGCTCGTCGACGCCCTCCTGGCCGACGACGGCAACGAGTTGCTCAACTCGCCGGTGCTCAACTTCAGCGACGGAAACCTGGACGCGGTCCACGAGATGCTGACCGATCCCGGCGCCGTGTTCGGCCTCGGCGACGGCGGCGCCCATGCGGGCCAGACCTGTGACGCCTCCACCACCACCTTCCTGATCTCACACTGGGCGCGGGACCGCCAGGGTCCGAAGCTGACTCTCGCCGAGGCGGTCCACAAGATGACCGGGGCGACCGCAGCGCTCTACGGCCTCGGCGACCGGGGCACGCTGGAGGTCGGCAAGGTCGGTGACGTCAACGTGATCGACCTGGAGAACCTCCAGCTCCGGCGGCCCGAGTGGGCCACCGACCTCCCGGGCGGAGCGGGACGCCTGGTGCAGAGGGCTGACGGCTACCTGGCCACGATCAAGTCCGGCGAGGTCGTCGCGGAGAACGGCGAGTTCACCGATGCCCGTCCGGGCAGGCTCCTGCGCGGTGCACGATGAGCGACGGGAGCACGGGCACCGACCGTTCGGCCATGGAACCGACGGCGGTGACGGCCGCCTTCTGGGAAGCGCTCTACCGGCACGACTGGGATGACGTTGCGTCGTTCTTCGGTGAGGAGTCGATCTACTTCGACGTACCGACCGGACCCGCCACCTCGGCGAAGGGCCCCGACGACATCGTGGCCCGCCTGCGACTGGGCCTCGACACCGTCTCGGGTCACGACCACGGACCGCGCACCGTGGTGATCAGCGACCCGCCGGTCGTGATGACCGAACACACCGAGATCTGGCACTGGCCCGGCGGTGAGTCGGCAACCCTGCCGTTCGTGTCGGTCCAGCACGTGACCGACGGCATCATCACGATGTGGAAGGACTACTGGGACTACAGCACGCTGTTGGGAGCTGCCCCCGCGGAGTGGCAGGAGCGGCTCTTCACCGCAGACCTGCACTGGATCCACGACGCCACGGGCCATCCCGACATCTGAGAGCTTCGAGTCCGCACCGCCGGGAGCAGGCGAATCCGGCTGTTCGGGAACAATCCGGGTGCTCCCGCTGTATACCTCTCCTGTAGGGAGTGATCGCCCGGGGTCGACCCGCGGCACGACCAGAGGAGATCGCAACATGAGGTTCACCAGGTCCGCAGGTCCGCCGGCCCCCGAGGACTGCCTGCCGGGGCGGGCCGAGGAGATGCCGGTACCGGACACCCATGCCGTGAACGGTGCCCCCCTCAAGGGCCCCTGGCCCGAGGGGATGGACACGCTCGTCGTCGCCATGGGGTGTTTCTGGGGCGCCGAACGCTTCTTCTGGCAGATGCCGGGGGTGTACACCACCGCGGTCGGATACGCAGGCGGCACGACTCCGAACCCGACCTACCGCGAGACCTGCACGGGCATGACCGGACACACCGAAGCGGTCCTGATCGTGTTCGACCCCTCCGAGGTGTCCATCGATGAGTTGCTGGCAGTGTTCTGGGAGAACCACGACCCCACCCAGTACATGGGCCAGGGCAACGACATCGGAAGCCAGTACCGCTCCGCCATCTACACCAACTCCGACGGGCAACGGCTGGCCGCGGAGTCCAGCCGCGACCGCTACCAGGGCAAGCTCACCGAGGGTGGATTCGGTGAGATCACCACCGAGATCGCACCGGCCGGAACCTTCTACTACGCCGAGGACTACCACCAGCAGTACCTGCACAAGAACCCCGGCGGCTACTGCAACCACGGGTTCTGCCAGGTGTCCTACGCATGACCGGGACAGACGGGGGTCTCCTCGGCGAATCGCCTGAACCCGCGCCACCCGAGCTCTCGGTGCTCGACCTGGCCGTGGTGAACCGGGGCGGGACCGTCCGCGAGGCGCTCGAGGGCAGCGTGGAGCTGGCCAGGGCGGCCGAACGGCTCGGATACCGCAGGGTCTGGTACGCGGAGCACCACAACATGTCCTCCATCGCATCCTCGGCGACGAGCGTGTTGATCGCCCACATCGCGGCCTGCACCGACTCGATCTCACTCGGGGCAGGCGGGATCATGCTGCCCAACCACTCCCCGCTCACCATCGCGGAGCAGTTCGGGACCCTGGCAACGCTTCACCCGGGCCGCATCGACCTGGGGTTGGGCCGGGCTCCCGGCACCGACCAGGTGACGGTGAGGGCGCTGCGACGTGACCCCGCGGCCGCAGAGACGTTCCCGGAGGACGTACTCGAGCTGCAGGGATTCCTCGGCGACGAGAGCCGGGTCCCCGGGGTCAAGGCGGTCCCGGGCGCCGGCACCCACGTCCCGCTCTACATTCTGGGTTCGTCGCTGTTCGGCGCCTCCCTCGCCGCCCGGCTCGGGCTTCCGTACGGTTTCGCCTCCCACTTCGCCCCAGGAGCGCTGACCGAGGCGGTCGCCCTCTACCGCAGGGAGTTCCGGCCGTCCGAGCAGTTGTCCGAGCCGTACGTCGTCGCCGGCGTGAACGCCATAGTCGGTGATTCGGAGTTGGAGGCCCAGGAGGAACTGCGCCGGGTGGTCAGATCGCGCGTGGCCAGTTTCCTCGCCCGCGACAGGGACCTGACCGAGGACCAGATCGACCGTCTGGTCGAGTCACCAAACGGACGACAGGTCGCCGCGATGATGACCTACACCGCCGTCGGTACCGCTGATTCGGCCTGGAAGTACCTGTTGGGCTTCGCCGAGCACGCTGGTGCCGATGAGCTGATGGTGGTGCCCGCACCCCGCAACGTCGAGGGCCGGGTGGCGACCCTCACCGGACTGGCTGAGGTCGCTCCACATCTGTCGCCGCGCTGAGTTAACATCGTTCACCTGAGGGTCCGACGGGCAGTGCCGGGGGCCCCGGAGGCCAGGACCGCTCGAGCAGCGGCAGCGAGAAGTCACCGCGGACCAGTGGGACGCGGTGAGGTGACAGGGGGTTCCCAGTGAGCTATGTAGCGACGGATCGGGTGGTGGGATCGGTCACCAACACCCAGGCCCAACCAGACCTGTTGGGCAACCTCTTCCCGGTCGGCGACGAGCTGGACGTCCCCGAGTGCCGGGTGACCGGCAAGGTCCCCGAAGGCCTGCGCGGGCACTTCGTTCGCAATGGACCCAACCCGGTGTTCGAGCCGATCGGGACCTATCACATGTTCGACGGTGACGGGATGCTGCACGGGATCACCTTCGACGACGGTCGGGTCTCCTACCGCAACCGCTGGATCCGCTCCCGTGGACTCGCGCTGGAGCTGGAACGCGGCAGCGCCGTGTACCCCGGGCTGGGTGACGTGATGAACTTCCCACCGAGGGAGGTCACCGGTGACGCCGGACCGGTGAAGAACCCGGCCAACACCCACGTGATCTCGCACGCCGACCGCTGGCTGGCCCTCTGGGAAGGCGGGCTCCCCACCGAGGTGACCCCCGAGTTGGAGACCATCGGTGAGCACGACTTCGGCGGTCGGCTGAAGGGTTCGATGACCGCCCATCCCCGGCTCGACCCCGTCACCGGTGAGATGTTGATGTTCGGCTACTCCCTCTTCGAGCCGTATCTCCGCTACCACGTGGTCGATGCCGGGGGCGAGCTCGTGCACAGCGTCGACATCGACCTGCCCGCCCCGGTGATGATGCACGACTTCATCACCACCGAACGCCATGCGGTGTTCCTCGACTCCCCGATCGTGTTCGACCTCGAGAACCTCGGCAAGGGCCCGATGGTTCGCTGGAAGCCCGAGAACGGCACGCGCATCGGCGTGATGCCGCGCATGGGAACCGCCGAGGACCTCCGGTGGTTCGAGATCGACCCCGGCCATGTCCAGCACTTCTGGTCGGGCTGGGCCGACGGCGAACGGATCGAGTTCCACGGATCTCGTTTCGATGCGCCCGATTTCGCCATCGAGGCCGATGCCGACCCCAACGCGCGCAACGAGAACCGTGAGACCGGTCGGCCCGCCCGGTTCTGGGTCGACCTCGACGCCGGCACCGCGGGTTGGGAGCCCATGGACGACCTGGCGGGCGACTTCAACCGCATCAACGACGGCCTCAACGGCCAGAAGGTGCGCTACCTGTACATGTCGGCTCTCACAGAGCCCGGACGGCAGCTCGGCGACTTCGACTCGATCGTCAAGTACGACGACGACACCGGGGCGCGCACGATCTGGGGCTCCGGCCCCAACGGGCACATCGGCGAGACCGTGTTCGCGCCGAACCCCGACGGGGACGGCGAGGACGACGGTTGGCTCCTCAACACGGTGCACCACGACGACACCGATACCACCGACGTGGTGGTGCTCGAGGCGCGCGACATCTCCGCCGGACCTGTCGCCACGGTCCACATGCCCCGCCGGGTGCCCTTCGGCTTCCACGCGAACTGGTTCCCGACGACGTGAGAACGGTGCCCGGGCGGTCCCCGATGCGCTCGGGAGCGTTGGCGGCTCTGACCGTCGCGACCGTGTTCGCCGGCGCCGCCTGCTCCTCTGACTCCGGAGCGGGCGACGACGGCGCCAGCGGCGACACCGCTCCTACCGCGCAGGACGCTCTCACCGTGGCGATGCAACGGGCCGAGGGTCGCTACGCCCACTACGACGTGGTCGCGTACGAGGGGAGCGGGATGAAGACCCTCATAATCTCCTACGGCTTCACCGACCTCGAGGTCATCGATGGGGAGCTCGTCTCGACCGAGTCGTTCTGTTCATCGGAGCACCGCAGCGACCAGCCGATCTCGGTGGACATGTCCGACGCCGCCACCCAGGCGATCAAGCCGGTTCCCGTTGCGACCGAGGTGGAAATCGACCCCGATGGGCAGCTCGCCTTCTTCCGCCCCGCCACGCCGACCGGCATCGGCATCCACCTGGAGGACCCGGCCAACGAGCCATTGCCCACCGATCCCACCGACCCACGCATCGCGGATGACGACGACGATGGCAAACCCGGGGTGACCGTGAGCATCAGTTCCGAGGGTGGACTCGACGGCGAGCTCTACATCGCCCGTCGCGAGATCTTCGCCTACGAGGTCGCAGAACAGCCCGACGGCACGTTCACCGGCGCCGTCGAGGACGATTCCGAACAGCTCGTGATCGGTGCCTCGGATCCCATCTTCATGAACGAGGGGCAGTGGGTGCAGGTTCCCGACCCCACCCTGAGCCCGATCCTGCTGGTGCCGGTCGATTCCGACTGGGACTGCGAGATGCTGATGTCGAACCGTGATGACCTGTTCCCGGCGACCCCGGAGGTCGACTGGTGAGCTGCCCTGGACATGGAGGCCACTGATGGACGAAGTGCTCGAGACCCGGATCCGGGAGGGTCTGGAAGCCAACCGGACCCGTACCGCGCCGCCGCCCGAAGCGGTTCCGGTACCACCGATACCGGTTGCCCGCTACACCTCTGCTGAGTTCTTCGAGCTCGAGCGCAGCCGTGTCTGGCAGCGCAGCTGGATCTTCGCCGCCCACGAGTCCGACCTGCCCTCACCCGGTGATCACCGCACCTTCGAACGCACCGGTGCCCCCATCGTGCTGGTTCGCGGCGAGGACGGCGCGGTCAGGGCCTTCTACAACAGTTGCCGTCACCGCGGCGCCCCCGTGGTGCGCGAGGCGTGCGGCACCTCCAAGCGACTCACCTGCCAGTACCACTCGTGGTCCTACGGACTCGACGGCGAGCTCAGGGCCGTGCCCGATGAACGCAGCTTCTCGGGGCTGGACACCGACTCGTTGGGATTGGTGCCGGTTCGCTGCGAGACCTGGCAGGGCTGGATCTTCGTGAACGAGGACCCGCTGGCAGAGACACTGGAGGACTACCTCGGACCACTGTGCGAACAGATGGCGGAGGTCAACGGACCGTCGTTGCGGAGGATCGGAAGTCAGGTCCACCGTGTGGGTGCCAACTGGAAGGCCGTCGTGGACGCCTTTCTCGAGGTGTACCACATTCGTACCGTGCATCCGGACAACGCGGCCCTTCTCTATGACGACTCCACGGTCACCGTGGCGATGCTGCCCAAGGGGCACAGCCGCCTGACGGTCGGGGTCCGCCCCGAGATGCTCGGGATCATGGACCCGTCGCCAGCGGCGGAGAACCCGTCGGTGGGATCCCTCCTGCGCGAGACCAGCACCTCGTTCGGTGTCTTCCCCAACATCGTGGCGCCCCTGGACAACGGCGCGTTCCCATGGATGTGCATGTGGCCGGTCGACGCCCGCACCACGGAGTTGGAACTGCAATGGTTCGCACCGGACTGGGGCGACGGCGACACCCCTGAGGAGAACACCTTGCGCATGACGTTGTTCGAGACCGTCATGGCCCAGGACACCGCGAACATGGCGGCCATCCAGCACTCGGTGGAGTCGCGTGGAGCCCAGCCGTTCCAGATCGGCTGGCACGAGCGACTCATCCATCACTTCCACCGGGCGATCGACCTCGCCATCGGCGAGTCGGAGATCCCCGAGGGGGCCGCGGTCTCCGCAGCGCTCGACTCCTACGTCGAGGACGCCTGAAACACCCGAGGACGCCTGGCACCAAGGTCCCCCACCGCCCGTTCTGTGTAGCGAGACGCGCCGAGGAAGCTAGCCAGGAAGCACAGAACCGAGGGGTCAGACCGGGATCAGTGCCCAGAGGTCGAGGTCGAGCAGCACGCCGGGGGCGTACTTGCCGTCCTCACCGCGCAGGGTCATGGTCTCGTCGCGGCCACGGGTGGCCACGAGACGCAGCCTGAGTGCACCGACTCCCGGGGCGGGGATTTCTGCTCGGTCGAGCACCTCTGACCACGCGTAGACCGTGTCGCCGGCGAACGCCGGTGCCGTGTGCGCCCCCGCGTTGATCGCTGCGATCAGCTGCGCGTTGGCCAGCCCGTTGAACGACAGTGCCCTGGCCAGGGAGATGACGTGGCCGCCGTAGATGAGCCTGCGGCCGTCGTCGCGTGCCTCGGTGTTGAAGTGCACCTTGGCCGTGTTCTGCCAGAGCCGCGTCGCCATCATGTGCTCCGGGTCGGTCAGGGTGACCCCGTCCACGTGGTCGATGCGCTCGCCGACCTCGTAGTCGCCCCAGCGGTGTGGCTCACCGGCCGCACCGAAGTCGTAGCCGGAGAAGTCGAGCCCTTCCGGCGCCACCAGGTCGGAGGCATCCACCACGTCGGACAGGTCGGGAACGACGGTGTCGGGCGACGGGGCATCATGATCGCGCTTGTGCACCATCACCCAACGGGCCCACTCGATCGCAACCTCGCCGTGTTGGTCGGTGGCGGTGGAACGCACGTAGACCACGCCGGTTCGACCATTGGAGTTCTGCTTGAGTCCGATGACCTCCGAGCGGGTGCTCAGCGTGTCACCCGGGCAGAGCGGCCGGTGGAAACGGCATTCGGCATAGCCGAGGTTCGCCACCGCGTTGAGCGAGATGTCGGGCACGGTCTTGCCGAAAGCGATGTGGAACCCGATCAGTTCCTCGACGGGGGCTTCACGCAGTCCACAGGCGGCGGCGAAAGGTGCCGACGAGGGCAGTGCGAAACGGGTCGGGTACAGGGATCCGTACAGTGCCCGATCACCCTCGGTGACGGTTCGGGGCGTGGCGTGCTCGATCACCTGGCCCATCTCGAAGTCCTCGAAGAAGTTGCCCGGGTTGGTCTTGGTCATGTCATCCCTCGGTGCCTGCGCCGGCCACGAGGCCCGGCGCACGATTCGGTCACCGTCGAAGCTACAAAGTCGACACCGGTGCGCTTCAACCCGTGCTCGCCTCAGGTGCCACAGAAGGTCCTGAAGGTGTCCTCGAATCCCTCGGGAGCCGGTGTCGTGAATCCGTCACACCCGTCGCGGCGGTGGTACGGGTCCTTCAGTACCCGGACCAGCTCCTCGAAACCGGCGAGCGTTCCGCCGGTCGCATCGCTCAGGGCGTCGTCGACCAGGTGGTTGCGCGGAATGTAGAGAGGATTCACCTCGTCCATGCCTTCGGCGGTGGATCCCACAGGGCGCCCCTGCGCCTCCAACTCGGCTCGCCACCGACCGATCCACTGGCGCATCGCCTCGGAATGTGCTGCCGGGGCCTCGCCGGAACCGTCGTCATCGGTTGCCTCCACACGCAGTGTCCGGGCGAGTTCGCGGAACGTGCCGGTCCAGTCGAGCCGGTCCGCCTGCATCGTCGACAGCAGATCCTCGAACAGCGGCCCGTCGGATGGCGGCGACTCCAGCCCGAGCTTGCGTGCCAGACCATTGCTCCAGTGCTGCTGGAAGCGGCTCTGGAACTCAGCCAGTTCGGCGGTCGCCAACTCGATCGCCTCATCCGGGTCCGTAGCGATGAGACCCAGCAGCGTCTCGGCGAGGCGAGCAAGGTTCCACGCAGCCACCGCCGGCTGGTTGCCATAGGCATAGCGACCACCGTGATCGATCGAGGAGAACACGGTTGCCGGGTCGTAGCGATCCATGAAGGCGCAGGGTCCGTAGTCGATCCCCTCACCCGAGATCGTCATGTTGTCGGTGTTCATCACGCCATGGATGAACCCGACCAGCATCCACTGCGCCACGAGTCCTGCCTGGGCCTCGATCACAGCACCCAGGAACGCCAGGTACGGGTTGGTAGCGGACGCCGCTTCCGGGTGGTGACGGGCGATCGAGTAGTCGGCGAGTCGTCTGACCAGTTCATCGCCCCCGAGGCGTACCGCGTACTCGAAGGTACCGACCCTGATGTGGCTGGCTGCCACCCTCACGAGCACCGCACCGGGCTCGGGGGTCTCGCGCATCACGGATTCACCGGTGCTCACCACCGCCAGGCTGCGGGTGGTGGGTATACCGAGTGCTGCCATGGCCTCTGACACCACGTACTCACGGAGCATCGGCCCGATCGACGCCTTGCCGTCTCCACCCCTGGCGAACGGGGTCCGGCCCGAACCCTTGAGGTGCAGGTCGCGGCGCTCGCTGTCGCCGTCGAGCAGTTCTCCCAGCAGGAGCGCCCGTCCATCGCCGAGCCGGGGCGAGTAGTTGCCGAACTGGTGCCCGGCATAGGCCATCGCGACCGGGTGGGCGCCTTCGGGCACCCGATTGCCCACCAGCACCTCGGTCCCCTGGGGTGAGCCCAGCCACACCGGATCCATGCCCAGCCGCTGGGCCAGGTCGTCGTTGAGCACCAATGTGGCGGGCGCCTCGACGCTGTCGGCGACGAAGTCCATGCACAACTCCGGCAGCTCCCGCGCGAAGGAGTCGTCCAGGCCGACGAGCCGTCCAGAGGGCGCGTCCTGTTCGGAGTTCTGCACTGTGCTCACCCGTTCGACCCTAGAACCGGCGGGCGGACCGGCGCCCGCGGGCCGCCGACCGCTTCCGATGCGCCACGGTCGACCGCACCAGAGCCGGTGATGGCAAGCGATCCTCAGCCGGTGATGGCCAAGGGTGTTGCGCCGGCAGCGGGAGTGTTGCTGGCCTGAGCCGCCCCCGGAACGCTCGTGGTGGTCGTGCCGTCGTCGGTGGAACCGGTCGGTGCCGTCTCCGGCGGAGCGGTGGTGGTCGGAGCGGTGGTCACCGGGGTGTCCGGTGTGACTCCACAGGTCTCGTCTCCCCCATCGGGGTCAGTTCCCAGGCAGGCGTCGATGCCCGACACATCTGCGGCCTCGACATCGGAGTCGGCCGAATCCACCGTGATGGGATCACCATCCTCCGCAGGGTTCTCGGACTCGGTGTCCACGGCATGGTTCTGCCAGGACTCGGGAACGATCGGGGAGCTCTCGTCGAACTCACCCTCGCCGTCGCACGGGAAGAACACCAGCCGGTAATCGCCGGCTTCCAGCCCTGCGAGGAGCCAGTCGCCATCATCCTCGGTGCGATCGAACGAAGCGACCTCGTCGGCGTCGTCGAACGCGACGACACAGATCCCCGCCAGTGGTTGCAGGGTCTCGTCCTCGACAACGGATCCTGAGATCGAGGGACCTTCCGGGTCCGGGTCCGGGTCCGGGTCGGAGCCCGCGAACTCCACGGCTCCTGGTTCACAATCACCGTTGGAACCCGGGCGGGGCTGGGCTCCGATGTCGGACCCCAGGGCGCACGGTGAGGACACCAGGCCCAGGATCGGGCTCGAGGGTCCTGGACCCACATACGGTGTGGCCGAGTAGTTGTAGTCCTGTACACCGCTCGCTGCTGACCCATCGGTGATGGAACCACCCGCGGTGCCACAACTCGAGTCGCTCACCGCGGTCTCCAGCATCGAATCCGCCGTAGCGGTGCAGTTCACGGAGTTGCCGAAGATCCACGCAGCATCGAGATCGAAGCTCGTGCCGGCTGCCGGATCCACCCCCACGTCGTTGCCGGTGATCGTGGTGAAGATCACGTCCACGCCTGCGGTGTCGGTGAGTGCAAGCGCCGTGGCCCGCCCGTCGATGTAGCTGTTGCGGAGCCGCGATGTACGGGGTCCGCCGAGTGTGATCCCGTCGTCTCCGGGCTGACCAGCGCGTACTGCCAACTCGTAACCCTCGAGCACCGAGTCACCCTCGAGCAGGATGGCATCGCCCGAGCCTCCCTGAACCACGGTCCGAACCAGCTCCACGTCCCCCACCTCGCCATGGAAGTGAGCCGATCCAGCTCCCGATGTGGCATCGGTGATGATGCCTCTGACCTCAGAACCTGCTCCGGATGGATTCAGCACGAAGTTGCCGCTGCTCGTCACGTGGGCCACGCCTCCCACAGGAGCAGAGGCGTTGTCGACCGTCAGGGTCCCGTTGGTCATCCGGATCTCGGCGTCGTTGACGACCTCGAACGCGCCGCCGGAGGTGGTCGCGGTGGCATCGATGACCGATACGTCGTGGTTGATGTTCACCTGGGCGCCATCCGCGTAGATGGCGCCGCCGCGTTCAGCGATCGATTCGCCCATTCGCACGGCCGGGTTGGGCGCGCATGCACCGTTGTTGCCCTGCACCGAACTCGTGCTCCCGGGTGCCGCGTAGAGTCCGCCTCCGTTGCGGGCGGTGTTGTTCGCGATGGAGGAGGCTCCGACGAAGTGCAGCAGGCCGGCGTTGTAGATGGCTCCGCCGTCGCGTCCGACGTTGTTCTCCACGTGGGTGCCACACGACAGGATCATGGTGCCCTGGTTGTAGATCGCGCCGCCGTCCACGCCCGAGTCGAACCCTCGCACGTTGACGTTGATCAATCGCAGGGACCCACCGGGCAGGACATTGAATGCCCTGTCGTTGAAGCCCAGACCGGGCACGATGTCGGCCTCTGATCGTGGACCGACGGTGATGATCACGTCGGTGGCCACGTCCAGGTCACCGCTGGCGTCGCTGTCGGCACCGGTGTCGTTGATGACCAGCGGCACCTGCGCCGGGTCGTCGACGGCCTTGACGATGTTGATCGTGTGGTTGGCGCCTCCCAGGGCATTGAGCTCCATCAATGCTGCACGGAGGCTGCACGCACCATCGGTGTCGACACACAATCCATCACCGGGATTAACGTCGACCGCATCGTTCATGTTGTCGACGTCGAACGAGGCTGCGCCGGCCGTCGCAGGGCTCACGATCCACACCGCCTGCAGGCCCAGACAGACCGTGGCGAGAACCGCAGCGAGGCGGCGCCTCCTGGCGCGGTCGACAACTCCTCGAGATCCCATGGAATCCCGATCGGCCACAGAACCGCAGAGTTGAGCCCTGACCAGCAGAATCGAGCCCTGACCAGATGATTCCACGGCCGGTTGCAGACCGTTACGGGTCAGGCACTGGGTGTGTACCAGTCGGGATACTTCCCGTCGGCCGCATCGGCGGGGTCCAGCGGTGGAACCCCGAGGTCTGTGCGCACCTCGTCGATGGACCGACCGACCGCGGACCAGAAGTCCCACGACGGATCGAAGGTGTCGCCCGAGGTGCTGTCTCCCCGGTTCCAGGCCGACCAGAACTTGGGGACATCGAGGGCACCGGTTGCACTCCCGGCGAGATCCGACAGCGGGATGCCCAGATGCCAGCTGGCGATGACCGGCAGGATGTGGCCGGCAAGCCCCTGTTCCACGTGCATCCCCGCCGTGAAGGTGCTGACCAGCAACTCGCCCTGCACGGAGGTGTCGTAGCCCGAGAGCACGTGCGCGGAATCGTGCGGGGTGGTGAACTCCTCGCTCGCAGATGCTGCCTCGCCGGCAAATCCGAACCCGTTGTCCACGTAGAAGTCGTGGAACGCCCGGCCGAACGAGCCGGGCTCTGCATCGGCCAGGGCTGCGTAGCGGGCGACGAGCGCTTCATCGGGCGCATCCCGGTAGGGGAACAGCCAATCGCCGTAGGTGGATGTGTCATCCACCCATTCACCGGTGATGCTCTCGCGGTTGCGTCTCAACATGTCGGCTCGCGCCGGAGCCAGTTCGCCGTGGACCAGCTCCTCGAGGTCGCGCACCGCGGGTTCGGCCAGTCCACTCGCGTCCGCATAGTCGCGCACCAGCGCTGCTGCCGGTTCCACCACGCGCCCGTCGACGGTCGACATGACCACGAGCGGCACCATCGCCTCGGATGCACGGGCACCCAGCACATCGGCGAACTCCTCCGGAGTTGGCTCGGCAAGGTCCGCCACCGGGGTCTCCGCCGGAAGTCCGAACACCAGGGTCGTGGCCGACCGCAGGGCAACGAGGTCCAACTCCGGGAGCTCCCCGTGGTGTCCCTGGCGGGCTACCGCAGCCATCGCCCCGAGTACGGCCCGGGCCTGCGCGGCGCTGCCATCGAAGATCACATTTCCAGCATGTCACGACCAGCACGGGCCGGGCCGGGGTTCCGGGTGCGGTGCCGATCGACGAGACTTGGAGCCGTGGCACACTTCGAGATCGACCCGCGGCGGTCCTCGGTGCACATCGCCGGTTCCTCCTCGGTGCACCCCATCACCGCCGACGCCAACGGGCTCAGCGGTTGGTTCGAGGTCTCGTTGCGGTCCCGCAAGCTGCTGGCCACTCCGAACCTGGCCGGCGAGCTGTCGGTTCCGGTCGAACTGCTCGAGTCGGGCAACTCCCTGGTGGACCGCGAGACGCGCCGCAGGATCGATGCCCCGAGGCATCCGGAGATAGCCGGCAAAGTGCTCACTTCACACCGGATCGACACGGATTCCATGGAGGTAACGGGCACCATCGCGTTCCGCGGTGAGACCCGGGAGGTGACGGGAACGCTGAACCTGGAGGCCTCCGGTGAAGATCTGATCCTCAGCGGTGAGCAGACCTTCGACGTGCGCGAATGGGGCCTGCGACTTCCCCGTTTGGGACTCCTACGGGTGCACCCCGAGGTGACCGTCTCGATTCACCTCCACGGCACTCCCGGCTGACCGCTCCCCCGGGTCGACTCAGGCATCACCGTCGGAGTCGCTGAACCCGACGGTGAGCCCGAGGAGGCTGGCGACCTCGGTGGACAGTGCGCTGCGGACCGCCATCGCATGCTGGGATGCGGAGATCAGTGACTCCATCGCCGGCGAGTCGGCCTCTGCGGGGTCGAGGTCGAACAACGGAGGTGGAACCAGTCCGACCTCGTCCATCGCGTCGGCCAGATCGCTGCGGATCGCAGCATCGGAGTTGTGTTCGGAGCTCGACGTGACGAGCCAACTCACCCCGGTCGGGGGTTCATCGGTCGAGTCCCCGTACACAGCCGCAACACCGCCGAGTTGGTCGGCCATGTCCTGCAGGGCCCGGTGCGCGGGCGCCTCGTCCACCACCTGTGGCTCTGGCTCCGCGGTGGTCTCACCGCTGGCTGGGCCGAGGCCCCGGTCAATCACAGCGGTGAGCGTGCCCAGCATCGAGTTGAGCACGTCCTCGAGCGCCTCGGTCGGGCTCGACCACATGCTGTCGGGCCCCGGAGAGGAGAACTGCTGCAACATCGGGGGCTCGCCGTCGGACCCGTCGGTCCAGGCCTCCAGAACCTCCGTCGCTCCGGCTGACACCAACGCCGATGCGACCGCTGCGTAGGTGCAGGCCCGTGGGGTCAACTGCTCCACATCCGCCGGGCTGAAGAGCAGGTACTGCACTGCGTTCAGACCTCGTGCATCGGCTCCGAGCCCACCGACAGAGGCCTCGTCCAGAGCCACGGTGCCCTCGTCACCCGCCAGCTCCTCGACCTTGGCCACATCCGCGGGGTAGGCGATCTTCGCATCGGTGCGCAATGAGCGGACGGGGCCGAACCCGAATGCCGAGGCCCACATCCATGCACCCATGGCGGCATCCCAGGCCTGCCTGGCCGACTCCAGAGCCGCCTGGTCCGGTGCGGCACACAGCTCCTCTGTGCGCTCCGCCAACTCGGCGGTGTCGGCCGCGAGGTCCTCGTATCCGGGCACGATGACCTCGCTCGCTATCTGGGCGGTCACCTCGGAGCGGTCCGCGGGCTGATCGGCCGACCCCCCTGCACAACCGGTGACTCCGACCAGCAACGCCAGTGCAGCAGTACCCGATCCTCGAAGCCAGCCCGATGCTCGGAGAGAACTCAGCCTTCCGACGTGGGTGCTCTGCTCTGCCTGCGTTGTCTGGAATCCCATGGGTATCGGTCTCACAGTGAGTTGAGGAACGCGAGGAGGTCCTCCCGGTCGCCGCGGGGCAGGGCAACGAAATCGTCCCTTGCCCGCTCGGCCTCGCCACCGTGCCAGAGGATCGCCTCTTCGACACTACGTGCCCGGCCATCGTGGAGGAACCGGGTGTGGTCGTTGACCACCGAGGTCAACCCCAGCCCCCACAACGGCGGGGTGCGCCACTCGGATCCGTCGGCGCCGAAGTCGGCTCGACCGTCGGCGAGACCGGGGCCCATGTCGTGCAACAACAGGTCGGTGTAGGGCCTGATCGTCTGCTCCGACAACGCTGCGACATCGGTTTCACCCGTTCGCAGTTCGCTCACATGGCACGACGAACACGAGATCCGCTCGAACACCTCGGCTCCGTTGTCGGTGGAGCTCTCCCCCACGTCCCGCCGCTCGGGAACGGCGAGCGTCCGGGTGTAGAAGGTCACCCGCTGCGCCTTGGAATCGCTCAATTCCGGCTGCCCGCCATCGGGTGCTGCGAGGCACTCGAGCTGCACGCCGGTGCAGTCCTGGTCGGGATGGGTCGACGAGGTGATGCCGATGTCGCCCAGAAAGGCTCCGACGGTCTGGTCCGCAACGGTCGCGACGTTGGCCTTCCAACCGAACCGGCCGATCGCCATCTCGCCGAGGGTGGGGCTCCACACGACATTCGGACGGCCCGAGATCCCGTCGCCCGCCTCGGCCTGCTCCTGCGCCAACTGCTCGATCGTGGATTCGGGTACGGCCTCCAGCAGTCCCACGCCGAACACCGGTGGTGCGATCCTCGGCGAGATCATGGTGTCTGCCCCCAACGGGCCGAACGCCGGGTCGATCACGCTGTAGGAGGGTTCGAGAAGTTCGTAGGGGGTGCCATCGGCGTACTCACCGCTGATCTCGGTGGTCGAGATCCCGATGCTTCCCTCGGCGGGGACGCCGTTGATCGAACGGTCCTGGAGCTGACCGCCGTACGCCGGATGGGCCGCCGGCTCCCCGTGCTCACCCGATCCCGGAACCGAGAGTCGCAGGAGCAGCCCCAGCTCCTCGGGGTTCTGCTCGGTGGGAGGCTGACCCCGACCGTCCTTGAAGTGGCACGACGAGCACGACTGCGCATTGAACACCGGTCCGAGGCCGTCGCGGGCAGTGGTCGAGGCAGGGGCGGTCACCCAGTTGTCGTTGAAGAAGTTGTTCCCCACGACGAACGCCCGCCGTTCATCACTGTCCAGACCCGGTGCGGGCTGCGCGAACGCGTTGGAACCCGAGTTGTCGACCGAGGCGTCCCCACCGGAGGCCGCCAGGTCTCCGGGATCGACCTGACCGTCGCGGTCGGCCTGCCCGGATGTCGCTGCGGTCTCCGTGGAGCAGGCAGCGATCACCAGGGCGAGACCAACGATCGCAGCCAGAGCGCCGAGCGTCATCCCCCAGAGGGGTCGCCTCCGGCCCACTGTTTCTCAGACCCCCAGTTCGACAGAGATGCCGAGCTGGTCAGCAGCATCCGCGATCAACTCGCCCTGGGTGTCGAGCGCCGTGACGGTGTCCTCGAGCGGAGTGGTGTCGCCACTCAGCATCTGGTCGAAGGTCGTGGGGTACTCCGAGGTCATCGTCACGGTCGAGTCGATCTGTGCGGTCAGCTCGGTGTTGAGTTGCGGGTCGACCGCCTCGACCAGCGTGTCGAGTCCGGGTCCGTCCTCGATACCCGGGTAGGTACCGAGGTAGACCCACTGGACCCCCAGCGCATTGTTGTGCACGTCGGCGTTGGTGTTGTCGCTGAAGCAGGAGTGTTCGTCCTCCTGGTCGACGGTCTCGATGGCCACCGCGATGCGCTCACCTCCGAGTTCGCCGACGGTGAGCGCTCCGATGCCCCGGAACATGTGACTGACCGCCTGCACCGGATCGGCCAGGAACTCCGCGCGGTAGTTGTCGGCGCCTTCGGGGTTCCACTGTTCGGCAACTGCGCTCAGGTCCGCGACCAGCAGGTCGGCGAGGAGGTTGAGGTAGGTCGCACGACGTTCGGCCACAGGGCTGGTCGTGTAGTCGGTGAGCGGCCGTTCCCCGGGCCCGGTCTCACTCAGATCCTGACCCCAGAGCAGGAACTCGATGGCATGCCAGCCGGTCGAGATGTTGGTCTCGCCACCCTGCTCGTTGGATTCGACGAGTACCTCGGTCGTGATCTCGGGATAGTCGGTCGGGTTGTTGATGATGCCCGCATCCGGATCGCCCTCGACGTAGTCGACGTAGGCCTCGTCCATGGGCCAGGCGTTGATCTGGCCCTCTGGTCCGGTCTCCGGATCGTCGATGGGACCGTCGTAGAAGCGGAACGCCTCGGTGGGTCCGTAGTCGTCGCGCGCTGTCAGCCACTGGTCCTTGGCCGCCCGGAGCGACTCCTCGGTCGGGTTCTCGGTGAACTCGGCCAGCGCTGCCTGCAGTTCGGTGGCCGAAGCGATCGATGCCTGGTAGCTCGCGTAGACGCCATCTGCGTAGTGGGCCGCTACCGGCTCCGCCTCTTCCGCGGTCAGTTCGTCCCCGGTGGAGGTGTCATCGGGTCCTGACGTGTCCGCCGATCCACCGTCGTCGCTGCTGCACGCACCACCGAGCAGCGCGGTGCACGCCAACACGGCGGCTCCGAGCCACGCTCTGCTCCTGGCCTCCGGACGGTTGCTGACCTTCGGACGGTTGCTGACCTTCGGGCGTTGGTCGATCACTGGTTGACTCCTGCTGACTCGGGGATGATGTACTTGTTCGAACTGGAAGGCTGTCTATCAAATGATAGGCATCCCTAACAAGCTGGATGAGGAGCGGTGGCAGACCTCTACACACGGGCCCTCTCGGCCGGGTCGCGAGATGTCAGTGGCGAATCCCTCGCCGTGGCACGCATCGCGTTCGGGGCGGTCGGGCTGGCGAGTGCGATCCGGTTGATGGCGAGGGGTTGGGTGTCGAGCCTCCTCGCCGGGCCGGAACACCATCTGAGGTATCCCGCCATGGGCTGGGTGCCGGTCCCCCCTGGCTGGGTCGTGCACCTGCTCGTGGTGGTGATCGCGCTCGCGGCGGCCTGTGTGATGGTCGGGTTCCACCACCGCGCGGCGGCCGCGACGTTCTGGATCGCATTCACCTGGGTCGAGCTCCTCGAGGCGACCATCTACCTGAACCACTACTGGTTCATGACCCTGGTCGGCGCATCGATGGTGGTGCTGCCGATGTCGGCTCGCTGGTCGGTCGACTCGGTACGCCGGGGTCCTTCCGATGTTCCCGCCGCAGCGGTCTGGCTCCTGCGGTTCCAGGTCGCGTCGGTCTACCTGTTCGCGGGTCTCGCTAAGCTCAACGGGGACTGGCTCAACGGACTGCCGCTGGGGCTGTGGCTTCCCGCACGCTCGGACCTGCCGATCATCGGATCGCTTCTCGGCACGCACACCGCAGCGCTGCTGGCCAGCTGGGGAGGTGCGCTGTTCGACTGCACCGTGGTCGGGTTCCTGCTGTGGCGCCGCACCCGGATCGTGGCCTGGATCGTGCTGGTCACCTTCCACGTGAGCACCTGGCTGCTGTTCCCGGTCATCGGGGTCTTCCCGTGGCTGATGATCCCGATGTCGACGGTCCTGTTCGATCCCGACTGGCCGAGCCGCGTGCTCGAGCGACTGGGCCTGCGACCTGCGGTCCACCCGCAGACCCGGCCCTCCACGGCCCCGGCGGGTCGCAGCGCCGTCCGGCCGCTGCGCACGCGCGTTGTGGTCGTGGCCGCTGTGCTCTGGGTCGCCCTGCAGATCGCACTACCGCTGCGGCACCTCGCGTACCCCGGCGACCACCGTTGGACCGGTGAGGGCCTGCGGTTCGGCTGGAACGTGATGCTGATCGAGAAGGCCGGCGATGTGACCTTCAGGATCACCGACCCACGCGACAGATCGACCTGGACCGACGATGCCAGGACGATCTACACGCCACAGCAGTGGCGGGTGATGAGCACCGACCCGGAGTTGATCCGCCAGGCCGCCCACCAGGTGGCGCTGGAGAACGGGGCAACCAGCACCGCGCCACTGGAGGTCCGGGCGGACGCGCTCGTGTCGCTCAACGGAAGGACATCTGCACGACTGATCGACCCGGATGTGGACCTTGCCGCTGAGCCGTGGCGCCTCGGTGCACAACCATGGGTGTTGCCCGTTCCGGAAGCTCCCCGACCTCTGTGAACCGGGGACGCTGAGCCCGGATCCGCAGACTTCGGTATCGTCGGGTCGATCCGGGGGGATGCCGTCGAGCGGATTCCTGCAGTGACCGCACTCCACCTCGACCAATCCGACCCGAGGAGATCTGATGGCGGTCACGACCGAACCCACCGGAACCACTGCGGACACACCTCCTGAGGAGGCGAGGGACCCCGCATCGCTCGGATCGGCGATGCGCGTGCGGATTCCCGGTTCCGATGTGAGCGTGGGTCCGGTCGGCTACCTGGCCGAGGAACGCCAGCGCCTCGAATCCCTCACCTGGGACAACTTCGACGTTCAGCGCTGTTCCGCCACCATCGGCGCGGAGCTCTCGGGCATCGACATCACCGGCGAGCTCGCCGACGAGGAGGTCGCCGACATAGCGAAGGCCCTCGCCGACTACAAGGTCATCTTCTTCCGTGACCAACCACTGTCCGCACGACAGCACGTGGACTTCGCCCGCCGGTTCGGTGAGCTGGAGATACATCCGTTCATCCCCTCCAACACCGGGGTGCCCGAGTTGGTGCGTTTCGCCAAGTCGGCCGACGTGGGTGGCTACGAGAACGGATGGCACCACGACGTGACCTGGCGCGAGACGCCTTCGAAGGGGGCCGTCCTGCATGCGCTGGAGGTTCCCGCGACCGGCGGCGACACGGTGTTCTCCGACGCCTATGCAGCCCTCGACGCCCTCGACGACGACCTGCGCGGGCGCATCGATGACCTGGTGGCGGTCCATGACTTCGCCAAGGTGTTCGGCCACGGGATGTCGGCCGAGGAGCGGGCCACCATGCGCGAGAAGTACCCGCTGGTCGAACACCCGGTCATCACCACACACGACATCACCGGCCGGGACCTGTTGTATGTGAACCGCTTCTTCGTGTCCCACATCGCCGGAATGGATCCAGACGCCAGCACCGAGTTGATCGACGAGCTCTGCAAGCCGTTCGCCCTGCTCGAACACCAGGCGCGGTTCCGCTGGGAACCCGATTCGGTCGCCTTCTGGGACAACCGTGCCGTGCAGCACTACGCGTGCAGCGACTACTGGCCCGATGTGCGGGTGATGGAACGGGCGAGCATCATCGGCTCGCGCCCCAGCCGCGCCCGTTGACCGGGGGCCGATCAGAGCGGCTCGAAGAGGTATTCGCTCATGGCGAGCGATCGCAACGACGACAGGTCGAACAGTTGGGTCACACTGTCGAGCATCACGGTGAGGTTCTCCTCGCCCACCTCGGCTCCACCGTGGAACTCGATCGGGTCCGACACGACCTCGATGTCCGGCCAGCACTCCATCACGATTCCGTCGATGGGCGGAGCCCCACGGGTGACCGGGTGGACCACCGAGTTGCGCACGTAGTGCACCCGCGGCTGCACCTCACCCGACATCGGGGACTGATGGTCGTACCAGAACTCACGGAACGTCCGGGGATCGAACCGGGGATTGCGGTGCACCAGAGCGACCGTCGAGATACCCGGTGAGCGCTTGCCGGGGACCGGATCGCCGTGATGGTCACCCTGTCGGTCGCCCGAACCGAACTCGGCCTCGCTGACGAGGTAGCCCGCCCGCCGCACCCCGAGTCCGTCCAACACCGACTCGACCGCGGCGCGGTCGTCGTGCGCGTCCAGCCAGAGCGACACGACCGCACGGTAGGGAAGCTCGCCTCCCGGGCAAGGCGCCGGGCCGGCTATCGGGGCAAGGTCGTCGTCGAGGTGCAGCGACACATTCCGCGCCCCGGCGCCGAGCAGTTCCGGCACCACCGTCCCCGAATAGCGAACCCGGAGCTCACCGCCCTCGAGCGATGGTCGGTCCCAGATCACGTATACGAGCTTCTCCACGATCGGAACCTAACGGCTGACGTCGGACGCCGCTGGGCAACGGGACGATCGCTGGCACCGGAGCCGGGCCGGAGAGCTACGCCGGATTCCAGGGCCGTCGCGGCGCGGCTACCCGGGCCAGCTCCGAACCCGGGTCTCCGAACCGTTCGTCGCCGTCGTTCCAGGCGTCGGCCGCCCGGTCGACCTCGCCGTTGTCGCGTGCCACGAAGTTCCACCAGATCAGCGGTCGTGTCTCGAAGGGGACACCGCCCAGCAGCATGAGTCGGACCGAACCGGTGGCCACCAGCGGGATCTCGTCGGGTCCCGGCCCGAGGTAGGCCAGCTTTCCGGGCACCACCGCCGTTTCGCCGACCGACACCTCCCCGGCCATGACGATGATGGCGTGTTCATCGTCGGGGCGGACCGGCACGACACATGGTCCACGACCCAGAACCATCTCGACCCCGAAGTGCTCATGGCCCGGCCTCCGACGGAGTGCAGCCCGTTGCGCGCTCTGCGCTACCCGTTCTGATCAGCCGGCGTGATCCGCAGCGAATCGAACTCCCAGAAGGCACGCAGGCTACCGATGAGCCCCCGGTCATCGACCAGGTAGATCGCCACCACATCCACGGCGGCCTTCGAGCCGTCCGGGAACGTCGTGGTGATGGTGAGCTCATTGGCCACCTCGTGGCCACCGGCGCGTGAGCCACGCAGTTCCATGTGCACCGGGTTCGGCGCGATCACCGTGTCCCAGAAGGCGCCGATGGCCTCCTTGCCCGAGTGACCCTCGCCGGACTCGTCGAGCGGCGAGGGTCCGACCGGATCCTGGACCACCGCGTCATCGCGGAACAACGCCAACCATGCCGCGCGGTCCCCTGCGTGGACCGCTGCGCGCGAACGGAGCGACGCCGCGCGCGCCGACCTGTCGCCATCGGCGGGCATCGGTGGGTCGAGGTGGTTCGGTGCATCCGGGCGGTCGTTCATCGTGCGACATCCTTTTCGCGGAGTGGCCTGATCACGGTGTCGGCGAACCACTCGATCGAATCGAGCTGGTGCTGCGGATCGCCCGGGTCTCCACCGGAGAAGAACCACGGGATCGTGATCACATCGGTCAGGCCGATCTCCGCCAGGCCAGCCATGTCATCGACCGTCGCCGGGACCATCGGGGTCGCCTTGATCTCGAACGGATCACCGGACCGCCCCGCCTCGTCGAGGGCAGAGCGGATCCTCCCAACCAGTTCGCGGAGATCGTCGGGAGAGACCTGCGCCCCGATCCAACCGTCGCCGAGCCGAGCCGCGCGACGGATGCCTGCGTCGCTGTGGCCTCCGACATACACCGGTACCGGGTGTTCGGGGGGTGGGTGTGGTTCCATTCGGAGTCGGCCGAACTCGTACTGATCGCCGTGGTATTCCACGTAGCCGCCGGACATGACCTTGCGCATGATCTCGATCTGTTCGTCGAGCCGCTTCCCACGGGTGCGCATCTCCTGACCGAGCCACTCGAATTCCTCGGGTATCCAGCTGAGGCCCACCCCGATGCCGACGCGGCCGGGGAACATCGCAGCGATCGAACCGACCGACTTGGCCACCAGGAGTGGTTCCCGCAGCGGGGTCTTGAGCACGTTGGTGTAGAGCCCGAGCCTCTCGGTTACCGCACCGACCGCCGGCAGGCCCACGAGTGGATCGACGAACGGCGAGTCGTCGGCCCAGAACCGCGATCCGTCGGACGTGAACGGGTAGTCCGCAGACACCTCTTCGGGATAGAAGACCGAGTCGGGGAACGCGACGGAGTCCCATCCGGCGGCCTCCGCTGCACGGGCCAGAGGCAGCACGCTCTCCGGTGGGGTCATTGCGAGCGCGAGCGTGAACTTCAAGTCCTTCATCCCCTTGTTCCGCACCGGGCACGATCGCACGGCACAGGGGACCACGGACCCGGCCCCCGGCCGCCGATCCTACATTGGGGCGTGGCGGGCATCCGGAGCCGCACGGCCCCGTTCGCCGGGCGGTATCGGCTGGCGAACGGCCGAGTGTTTCACAACTGGAGCGGACCGGTTCCGGCGACGCATGCGTTGCGGAGACCGCCGATCACCTCGGCGCCCGACACGATCGTGTCCCCGGGGGCCAGGAACCGGTTGCGCGCCACCCCCACCCCTGACGGTGTGCCGGTGAAGATCAGGTCCCCACTGTCCAACGCGCAGATCGACGAGAGATATGAGATCAGCACCGGGACCGAGAAGATGAGGTCGTCGGTGCGTGAGTCCTGCATCCGTTCACCGCTCACCTCGCACCACAGACCGATGTCGTCGGGGTCGTCGAACGCGTCCGGCGACACCAGCGCCGGACCGGTCGGCCCGTATCCCGTGAAGCTCTTGGCCAGGGAGAACTGGGGCCGATCCCCCGCTCCCTGCAACAACCGGTCCGATATGTCCTGGCCGAGGGTGAGCCCGGCCACCGAACCCCACGCATCCTCGACCGACACCCCGACGGTGGGGCCTCCGATCACCACGACGAGTTCCACCTCCCAGTCCACCGCCTCACCGGACAGCGCCACGTCCGAGCTGGGACCGCTGATGCAGCTGGGGAACTTGGTGAACGTGAGCGGCGCCTCCGGCTCGGCCATCCCGGTCTCGGCTGCGTGTGCCCGGTAGTTGAGTCCGATGCCGAAGACCTGGTTGGGGCGGGGCACCGGTGGCCCCAACAGGGTCCCGTCGAGTGGGCCACCCGGGGCGGAGGCTCCGCACTCACCCTGCAGGGCGTGCAACTCGCCATGGCGGGAAACCGCTGCCATCGGGTCGGCCAGTCCCGGATCCCCCGAGAGACCGGCCAGGTCGTACCAGGAGCCCTCGTGGTCGAGCGCGGCCCGCCCTTCGACGTTGATCAGACGGAACATGGTTGGACTCCTCGCTCGGGTGGTGACATTCAGCGCTCCGGGTGGGAGTCGCCGTGGGGATCTCCCTCGTCGGTGGCGGCCATGAGCACGGAGCGACTCCAGTTCTCGAGCTCGTCGAGATCACAGTCGCGCGGCGCCACGAGCAGCAGGACGTCGCCCGCTTCCATGACCGTGTCCCCGTCGGGAACCACGGTGGTGTCGCGGCGGTGGATGAACGCCACCCTCGCCCCCGATGGTGGCGGAACCGACCTGAGCGTCACACGGCGCGGCTCGACCGAAGCGGGCACGGTCACCTCGACCAGATCCGCGTCGAGCGCATCGACGGGCACGATCTCCCTGGTCACCGTCACCCGCTCCGATGCCACCACTCCGAGTCGGCGGGCGAGGGTGCCGATCGTCGGGGCCTGGAGCGCCACGGAGAGGACCACCACGACGAAGGCCACATTGAAGATCACCGATCCGTCAGGATGCCCGGCGGTGAAGGGAATGGTCGCCAGTACGACCGGAACCGCACCTCGGAGCCCGGCCCAGGACACCACGGCCATCTCACGCGCCGGAATGCGCCAGAACACGAGCACCGCAGCCACCGCCAGGGGTCGTGCGACGAAGATGAGTGCTGCTGCCACGACGACCGCCACCGCCAGTTCGCCGACCAGGTTGCTGGGGAACACGAGGATGCCCAACAGGAGGAACAGCATCGCCTGTGCGGTCGCGGCCAGGCCCTCGTGGAAGTACAGCACGCCCCGACCCGACCGCCTGGCGCCGGTCAACAACACCCCGGTGAGATAGACCGCGAGGAAGCCGGATCCGCCGACCACCGCAGCCAGGCCGTAGGAGATCGCGGCGATCGCCAGGGTGATGGCACCGAGTGCCGCAGCCGCACCTCCGGTCACGTGGTCGATGATCCATCTACCGACCCAACCCACGCCCACGCCCACGACCGCTCCCACACCGATCTGCAGGCCGAGGAACCAGAGCCAGTCGCCCACCCCGGGGTCGGCCCGCCAGACCTCCATCATGCCGATCGTGAGCAGCACGGCCACGGGGTCGTTCATGCCCGACTCGATCCGCAGCAGCGACTGGGTCCGCTCGGGTAGCGACTCCGAGCGCAGGGCCGCGAACACCGCGGCCGCGTCCGTGGAGGCAACGACCGCGCCGAGCAGCATCGCAGTGGTGGGCTCCAACCCCATCGCGAGCCAGGCGACGGCCGCCACGACACCCGCGGTTATCACGACACCGAAGGTTGCGAGGGCGCCGGCGGGTGCCCCCACCCGGCGCAGCGAAGCCACATCGGTCCCGAGACCACCCTCGAAGAGGATCACCACCAGTCCGACGACCGCGATGTTCTGCGCCAGCGCGGCGTCGTCGAAACGCACCAGGGCCAGTCCGTCGTCGGCCACGAGCATCCCGAGGCCCAGGAACATAAGGAGGCTGGGTATACGGAACCTGGAGGCCATGCTCGCGGCCACCACCCCGACCAGCAGCAGGATGCCAGCCAGCAGAAGCCCCGGGTCCACCGAGAAGCCGGTGTTCACCGCTGGCCTCCCGACGCGCAGCCACTCGCCCGATGGGCGGGCAACCTGCTCCGGAACGGTCGCGGTGCGGGCTTCATCGCATCATTGTTGCAGTCCCGGGTAGCTCCCACGACGGCCCGCTCCGGCCGAGCGGGTGACCGGGACCCGATGGCCAGGTGACTCAGCAAATAGTAGCTTTGCACCAATCGATATTCGACGGACCAACCTTCGACGGAGGGCCAATGACCATCACCGACCTGGCTGAACAGTCCACGCCCGGCATCGACGAGATGCCGCTGATCATCTCTGTGGACGACCACATCCTCGAACCGCGGGACCTGTGGCAACAGGAACTCCCGCCGTCACTGCGCGAGCGCGGGCCGCGGGTTGTGCGCGATCGGGTGGAGCTCTCCTTCAAGGGCGGCCAGTACGGCTTCGAACGCGGTGTCCCCGACGGACAGTGGTGCGACGTCTGGGTGTACGAGGACCTCGAGATGCCGACCGGACGCCTTCACGCTCCCGCCGGCATGCCCCAGGACGAGGTGATCAACGTTCCCGCCGTCTACGAGGACTTCAGGCCCGGCGCATACGAGCAGACCGCGCGGCTCGCCGACATGGATGCCAACCACGTCGAGGCCGCGGTCAACTTCCCCAACACCTTCCCCCGCTTCTGCGGACAGGGCTTCGCCGAGCGCGAGGACAAGGACCTCGCGCTGGCGTGCATCCGTATCTACAACGACTGGATGATCGATGTGTGGTCCGCTGGTGCGGGCGTCGGGCGGCTCATCCCGCTCGCGCTGGTGCCCCTGTGGGACGCCGAGCTGGCGGCCGAGGAGGTCCGCCGCTGCGCCTCCAAGGGTTGCTTCGCGATCGCCTTCTCGGAGAACCCCCACCGCCTCGGGTTCTCGAGCATGCACTCCGGTGAGTGGGATCCGCTGTGGAAGGCCTGCGACGAGACGGGCACGGTCGTGACCATGCACATCGGCTCGTCGTCACAGATGCCGAGCACGTCGCCGGACGCCCCCCTCGCGGTGAGCATGGCCCTCAGCGCGCAGAACGCCCAGGGCTCGCTCTGCGACTGGATCCTCTCGGGCACCCTCGAGCGTTTTCCCACGCTCAAGATCGTCTACGCCGAGAGCCAGATCGGCTGGATGCCCTACCTGCTCGAACGCACCGACATCGTCTGGGAGGAAGGGGTCGGTGGCGTGGATCTGCCCAATCGGCCGAGCTCGTACGTGCCCGGCCGCGTCTACGGCTGCATCTTCGACGACCAGCACGGTCTCAACTCCAGGGACTCGGTCGGCCTGGGATCGATCCTCTTCGAGACCGACTACCCGCACGCGGACGGCACGTTCCCGCGCTCCCGGGAGGTGGCTCACCGTCTGTGTGCCACAGCCGGCATGAACGCGGACGAGACCTATGCGTTCCTCAGGGGCAATGCGATCGAGGCCTTCGGTCTCGAACGCTTCGGCATCGACAGATGAGCTCCGGGGCAGGGGGCTCCGTGCAGTCGCCCGCATGGACCGCCGATGTCGGAATGACCGAGGACGAGGTGGGGCTGCTGACGCGACTGGTCCGCCTCAACATGGTCGTGACCCAGGTCCTCGACCAACTCGTCGGGGTCCACGGATCCAGTGTGGCGGACTTCCTCGTACTGGCGACCGTTCGGCGCGGGATCTCCTCCCCTGCAGAGCTGTGCGAGGTGCTGGGTCGCACGACCGGCGGCATGAGCCTCACCATCGACCGCCTGGTCGGCGACGGCCTGGTCCAGCGACGACCCGACCCGGTCGACCGACGCCGCATCGTCGTGGAGCTGACCGAAGCCGGCCGGCAACAGGCCGAAGCGGTGAACCGGGCGCTGCATGACTGGGAGGCGGGAATGGACCTCGGCGAGGCGACCAGGACCCGCATCGAGACCCACATCGACGAGGTCACCCAGCTGGTGACACGCCACCGGCCCTGAGCCCTGGCGGCGGACGTGGGCGGCTGGCCGACGCTCTCCCTCATCGGGCCCCCGCCCGAGGGACCCATCAGAGGGCGGCCGCCACCGCCTCGCCGGTTGCCGATGAGTTGAGGTAGGGCTCGGGACTGTGGGCGCGGTGGCCGTTGTCGACGCGGCGGTCCTCCACACCCGGCCCGAAGCGTGGCGCCAGACGACCCGTTCCGGTTGCGCGATCGCCGACCGCGGCCACGTTCACCCAGCGGCGCACCGAACCCGGCCATGGGTGGATCCCCTCCGCGTCCGGTTCCGGCAGCATGGATGCGCCCATGTCGGTGCCGAGCGGTGAACCCAGCGTCACGAAGGTGTCCACCGTCAGTTCGGGCGCCTCGCGCAGCACGTTGTAGGCCAGCACGGTTCCGAGGGAGTGGGCCACCACCACGACGGTGTCGCCGTCGAGCACCGAACGGAGTCGGGACCGTGCCGTATCCAGGATTCCCGGGTCCGCTGTCATGAGGGTGACCATGTCGATCGTTCGCTCCCAGGCCGCCTGGTTGGCCGCCTGGCCGAGCGTCGTTGCGAGGTCCCCGGAGCCACCCTCACCGGCGAATGCGGTGAGCATCTCGGCCGCGCCCGAACGGGTGGCCTCCCAGTGGTCGGCATCGAGTGTCTCGGGGTCGAGTCGGAACAGGTCGCCGTAGAAGCACACTTCGACGTCGCGGGGTTCGACGCTGCACCCGTGGTGCCAGAGGCCGTCGCGCAGTGCAGGCAACCAGCGCGCACTCAGCTCGTTAGGACCCCACAACTCGTTGAACGCGCCATGGACCATCACCACTCTTGCCACTGAAACCCTCCTTGGGTACCGGGCCACGGTAGCTACGATTCGCCGGGTGACAGCTGACGCCCGCGAGATCGAGAACCTCATCTACGCGTATGCGGAGCGGATCGACGCAGGGGACCTCCACGGGCTGGGTGAGCTCTTCGATGGCGCAAGGCTCGTCGCAGCACCGGGAGTGGTGCTCGAGGGTGCTGACGCGGTGCGGCGACTCTACGAGCGCTCGACGAGGATCCATGCCGACGGCACTCCCCGAACCCGGCACATGACCACCAACGTGACCATCGAGGTCCGGCCAGACCGCGCCGGCGCCGAGGCGAGGTCCGCCTACACGGTGTTCCAGCAGACCGACGCGTTGCCGTTGCAGCCGATCATCTCCGGCCGCTACCACGACACCTTCGTCCTCGACGGTGACCGCTGGCGCTTCGGGACCCGGGAGATCTTCGTCGACCTCACCGGGAATCTGGGCGAGCACCTGCTCTTCGAGCTCTGACCGCCTCTTCGGAGACCCTGACCTTCGTGCCGTGGCGCTCCGGGCGACCGCCGCGGGACCGGCATTGCGACGCCGGTCCCGGCGGTTCAGGCGGTTCGCCCTTCGAGCTCGTCGAGATAGGACGTCACGTCGAGATACTCCGTCACCCAGCGTTCGATGACCGCAGAGGTCTTCTCGACCTTCTCGAGCTGGCCCACGACCTGGCCGACCGGATTGAACGCAACGTCCACGGTCTCGTCGGGCCAACGGTGGGTGGCGGCCACGGCCATTCCCGAGACCATGTACTGCAAGGGCATGCCGAGCGGATCAGGGGTCTCCTCGTCGGCCCAGGCATCGGTCCAGTCGTTGCGCAGCATGCGACAGGGCTTGCCGGTGAAGGAACGCGACCGCACGGTGTCGCGTGAGCTGGCATCCGCATAGGCCGCCTGTTGCACCGGGGTGTTCTCGGCCTCTTCGACCATCAGCCACTGCGAACCCGACCAGGCGCCCTGGCATCCGAGGGCCAGAGCGGCCGCGATCTGTTGGCCGCTGCCGATCCCACCGGCTGCCAGCACGGGCCGGGGCGCAACCTCCTTGACCACCTGGGGCCAGAGAACGATCGAGCCCACCTCGCCGCAGTGTCCGCCGCCCTCGCCCCCCTGGGCGATGATGATGTCGACGTCGGCATCCGCGTGCTTGCGCGCCTGGCCCGGGGAGCCACAGAGCGCCGCCACCTTGCGACCCTCCGCATGGAGGTGGTCGATCATGTCCTTCGGCGGCGTCCCGAGGGCATTGGCGATCAGCGTCATCTTCGGATGGCGGAGTGCCACCTCCACCTGCGGGGTCGCCGTGGCCTCGGTCCAGCCGAGCAGCTTGAGCGTGTTGTCCTCATCATCGGAATCGATCGGCACCCCGTGGTCGAGCAGGAGGTTGCGTGCGAACTCGAGATGCTCGGGCGGGACCATGTTCTGGAGCATCTTCGCCAGATCGTCCGCGGACATGTCCTCGTCCATGCCCTCGTACTTGTTGGGTATCACGATGTCGACGCCATAGGGATGGTCGCCGATGTGCTCATCGATCCACTCGAGCTCGATCTCGAGCTGCTCGGGGGAGTATCCGACGGCGCCGAGAACACCGAAGCCACCAGCCTTCGACACCGCCACGACCACGTCGCGGCAGTGCGTGAAGGCGAAGATCGGGAACTCGATGCCGAGTTCTTCACAGATCGGGGTTTGCATCAGCAGGTCCTTTCACCAGGAAACGGGCATTCGTTTGATGCCGTTCACGAAATCGCTGCGCAGGCGCTCGGGAGGGCCCGCCAGCTCGATACGGGGGAGACGCTCGACCACCTGACGCATCGTCGCCCTGATCTCGGCGCGCGCGAGGTTGGCGCCGAGGCAGTAGTGCACTCCGCCACCGCCGAAGGTCACGTGGTCGTTCGGGGTCCGCCCCACGTCGAAGGTGTGGGGATCCTCGAACACGTCCTCGTCGCGGTTGGCCGACGCGTAGTAGATGACGACCTTGTCACCGGCGGCGATCCTCACCCCGGACAGTTCGGTGTCGACCGTGGCGGTGCGCCTGAAGTTGTGGATCGACGACCCCCAGCGGAGCATCTCCTCGACCGCGGTGTCCCAGAGGTCCGGATCGTCGCGCAGTCGTTGCGCCTGATCCGGGTGTTCGACCAGGGCCAGCAGCGAGTGGTTGATCAGGTTGCGGGTCGTCTCGTTTCCCGCCACCACCAGCGTGATGAAGAACAGGTCGAGCTCGGTGTTGTCGAGCCGTTCACCGTCGAGCTCTGCTTCCACCAGTGCGGTCATGAGGTCATCGCGGGGATTCGAGCGGCGGTCCTCTGCCACCGCATCACACAGAGCGAAGATCTCTGCAGATGCCTCGTCGGGTCGGACGTGGCTGTAGTCGGGATCTTCCCGACTCCCGATGAGGTCGTTGGAGATCTCGAACATGCGTGACCACTGGTCGGGTTCCAGCCCGATCATCTCGCAGATCATCTGCACCGGCACCTGCGCCGCGATGTCCTCCACGAACTCGCAGCCGCCGGCATCGATCACGTTGTCGATGACCACCTCGGCGCGGCGCTCGATCTCCGCCACCAGCCTGGCGATCATTCTCGGAGTGAACGCCTTCGACACCAGCCTGCGCGCCCGGTTGTGCAAGGGCGGGTCCATGTTCAGGATCGACAGCCTCAGTTGTTCGAGCGACTCGTCGGTCTGCGTGGCGATGAAGGTGCCGCCGAGCTCGCTGGAGAACGTCTCCCAGTCGTGGCTCACAGCTCGCACGTCAGCGTGTCGGGTCACTGCCCAGAACCCCGGACCGTCGGGTTCGGGGTGCCAGTACACCGGCGCCTCGCGCCGCAGCCAGTCGAACTGGTCGTGCGGGGCACTCCGTTGCCAGGTCTTGCCCAACAGGTCTATCTCGGGTGACTGCTCGACCGTGGTCATGAGAGTGCAGCTCCTTGGTTCTCGACGGTGACGACCTCGGGGTCGGCGGACTCGGAGGCGGCGATCCGTGCAAGGGTGTCGACGGCAGCGGCGTCGGTGATCGAGCCGGGCGCGAGGCGCCGCATCATCTCGAGACCCAGCAGCACACCGATCAGGATCTGGCCGACCACCGCTGACCCTCCTGTCCACTCCGCCAGCGCAGCCGAGATCCCCTCGCCCGCGACCCTGTAGCGGGCGGCCAGGTGACCCGCTGCATCCTCGTTGCGTATGGCGTAGGACCAGAGTTCGTGTTCGAGCGCGATCCAGCGACCACCTCCGGCGACCGGCGACGACACGTTGCGCCACAGCACCACGAGGCTCTCCTCGAGCGTCGAGGCGGTGGTGAGTTCGGCGCCGACCACGGCGGCCACGTCGTCCACCCATCCGTCGAGGAGAGCGAACAGCACGCCCTCCTTGCCACCGAAGTGGTCGTACACCGCTCCGGAGGTGCGGTCCGCCCGTTCCGCGATGGCATCGATGGAGGTGCTGTCGATGCCACGTTCGGCGAAGAGTTCGGAGGCCGCTTCGAGCAGGCGGCCCCGTGTCTCCGCTCGCCGCTCTGCCTGCGTTGCCACCGGTTCAACATAGGCCACCTGATATATGTTGGTCAACCAATGTTTCTTCGGGCACCAGCCGGCGGAGGCCGTCCGCCCAGCTAGACAGGGGACGTGTTCACACTCCGATTCGACATGCGCGCACCCGACGTCGGTGCCGACCGCGTCGAGCTCTACGCAACGGCGCTGGAGATGGCCGCCTGGTGCGAGGACCGCGGAGCCCTGATGGCGATCCTCAGCGAACACCACGGGTCGGCCGACGGATACCTCCCCTCGCCCACGGTGCTGGCCGCTGCGATGGCTGCTCGCACCTCGAGGCTCCCCATAGCGGTGATGGTCACGATCCTCCCGCTGCACGACCCGATCCAACTGGCCGAGGACATGTGCGTGATCGACATCCTCAGTCGGGGCAGGGTGAGCTACGTGGCGGGAGTCGGCTACCGACCCGAGGAGTACGAGCTGTACGGGGTCGACTTCAGCCGCCGGGGCGAACTGGCCGACAGCAAGCTCCCGCTGCTGCTGGCCGCCCGCAGCGGCGAGGAGTTCGTCCACGAGGGCCGTCTGCACCGGGTGACTCCGGCACCGCACACTCCGGGGGGCCCGTCCATCGCCTGGGGTGGAGGCAGTGTCGCGGCTGCGCGCCGAGCGGGTCGCCACGGCATCGACTTCATCGCCCAGCGAGGTGGCGACCAACTCCGCGAGGAGTACCTCGCGTCAGCCCGCTCGGCCGGTCACGAACCCGGTGTGTGCTTCCTTCCCCCCGACGACATGCCGACCGCGGTGTTCGTGGCGGACGACCCGGACCGGGCCTGGGACGAGCTGGCTCCCTACCTGATGCACGACGTGACGGCCTATGCCGACTGGAACCGTGGAGCCCCTGCATCGGCGAGCATGTCGGGCGCCCGCACGATCGACGAGCTCAGGCAGCAGAACTCCAGTCACCGGGTGCTCACGCCCGTTGAAGCCCGCGAGCTGATCGACCGCGGCGAGATGCTGCAGCTGCACCCGTTGATCGGCGGGCTACCGCCCGAGATCGCCTGGCGGTATCTGCACACCGTCACCGACGACGTGATCGGCGCCGCCTCCTGACCCCAGGGGCCGCGTCCCCGGGGAGGATCAGACCGGATCGAAGGTGTCGGCCAGGTCACGCAGGTCCTTCTTCGAGACCTTGCCCAGCTCGGCGGTGGGCAGTTCGTCGAGGAAGTAGACCGCACGCGGCACCTTGAAGTCCGACAGGATGCCCTTGCACGCCTCGATGATCGCCTCCGCCATCTGTTCCTCGGGATCCGCCATCGCGTTGCGGACCACGAAGGCCACCGGAACCATGTCGAGCATCTCGTGTGACTTCGCCACCACGGCGATGTCGTCGATCCCGGCGACGGTGCGGCAGGCGTCCTCGACCTCGCGCGCGGAGACGTTCTCACCACCGACCTTGAGGGCGTCCTTGTCGCGGTCGCAGTAGAAGATGTGGCCACCCTCCTCGAGGCGGACCACATCACCGGTGCGGCACCAACCGTCCTCGCTGAACATCTTCTCGTTGGCCTCGGGGTTGTTCAGGTACTCGAGGAACACCGAGATCCCGCGCACGCCGCGGATCCAGAGCTCGCCCATCTCGCCCACCTCGGCAGGCCGGCCGGTCTCGTGGTTGAAGATCATCATCTCGTAGCCCGGTGCAACGCGACCCATTGCCATGTCCGGATACGACTCGTTCGGTGACGAACGCACGCAATGGGTCACCAATTCGGTCATCCCGTAGGACGCGAGCACCCGCATTCCCAGCCAGTCCTCGAGCACCGGCATGATCAGACCGAACACACCCACCCGGACCGTGTGCTCCGGGATCGGTTCACCACCGATCGCCTTGAACACGAACGGGATCAACGAGATGTGGGTGACGCTGTGGGCAGCGATCACGTCCCAGAACCGCGAGGCTGAGAACTTCGGCTGCAGGACCACGGTGCCACCGACACCCAACACGGTCCAGATGGCCCAGCCCTGGGTGTTCACATGGAAGAACGGCAGGTAGCAGAGGTAGGTGTCGTCGGGCTGGAAGTCGATGTTGGTGGGATTCACCTTGGCCGCCCACAACACGTTGCCGTGGGTGTGCACCACTGCCTTGGGCTTGGACGTGGTGCCGGAGGTGAACAGGATCCCGACCGGACGCAGGGGGTCGGGCTCGAGTTCGGGTACGGCGGTCGGATCGCCCCGCAGCGAGTCGAAGCTGTCGAAACCGGAGTCGACCTCGTCGGCCGCGGGCGGCTCTCCGGAGTCGTCGTCGGTCACGACCACCCATCCGAGATCCGATTCCACCTCCCGGAGCACGGACGCGAACTGCGGCTGGGTGATGACCCCGATCGCGCCGGAGTGTTCGATGAAGTAGTCGAGCTCCGCAGCAACGCTGCGCGTGTTGGTCGTGACCGCGATGCCGCCCAGGCGGGCCACCGCGTACCAGGCGACAACCGCCTCGGGACAGTTGCCGGCGTGGATGAGAACCGCATCGCCGATACCCACTCCCCTCGCCGCCAGTCCCGCAGCCACCTGGCGTGTCTCTTCGGCGAATTCGGCGTAGGTCCAGCGACGGCTCTGTCCGTCCTTCGGCTCCCACACCAGGAACGTGTGATCACCGCGTTCCGACTCGCGTTGGTCAAGCAGTCGACCCACGTCCTGGCCGTGGAACTGGTAGCGGGCCACCTCTTCGGGGCTCAGCTGTGGTGCCTGGTCAACCGTGGTCTGGCTGTCGCCGGTCATTGTTGTTTGATCCTCATCGGGGTCACGGCCCGCAATATCCCTCACCCGGCGATTCGCCGGGTCCCCACGGGGCCTGCTGAAACATGTTCTAGCAAGTTAGGTGGCCCGGGTGCGCCGCACCACCCGGAGGAGGCCGGCGGTGCCCGAGCTCGGTCAGTCCGGGACCGGAAGGCGCGGCTGGCGTCCGTCCGCCAGCCGGTAGGACCGCTGCCTGACCGCGGATCGCCACTCCTCGGGGAAGATCGCGAAGACGCCCTCGTCGCAGGCGCGCAGGGCGTTCGAGGCCACCTCACGGGGTTCCTCTCCCTCGGGCGACATAGCGCTGCGCACGAGGGCAGGGCAGAGCACCGACACCGAAACCGCGGTCTCGCTGAGGGCCAGCGCCGCTTGCTCCGCTACCGCCAACACAGCGTGCTTCGAAGCTGCATAGGGACCACCGCCGGGCCAGGTGGCACCGCCCGCCAGCGAAGCCGTGACCAGGATGTGGCGCGGTGACCCGTCCTGAACCATCAGCGGCACGAAGGCTCGGAGGCCGTTGACCACACCATGGAGGTTCACCGACAGAACGCGGTCCCACTCCTGCGGGCTGGCCTCCCAGGGAGCTCCCATCGTCTCGCCGAGGACACCCGCGTTGAGACACAGGAGGTCCACCGCCCCGGTCCGCTCCGCCAGCACGGCCATGTCATCTGAGCTGGCCACGTCGAGGACTTCGGTCGACACCACACCGGACCCACCTGCCCGCGCAGCTGTGCCGACCGCAGCGAGACCGGTCGCGTCCACGTCCACGAGGTGCAACGCGCTACCGCGCTCCGCCAGCACCTCGGCAAGCGCCCTTCCGATCCCGCTCGCCGCACCGGTCACCACCGCTGTGGGTGCTTTCGACATTCGGTGAGAATAGTGCTCGCGACCGCCCTCTCGGCTCTGCGGGCAAAGGACTGCGGGCGCACGGCCGCGGGCACAGGACTGCGGGCGAAGGACTGCGGGCGAAGGACTGCGGGCGCACCAGCGCGAGCGAATGACAGACTGCAGGGCAGCGGTACACGCGCCCGACCACACAGGAGAACAGGTGAACAACGGAACTCCCCGACTCGGACTCGGCGCCGACGATCTGCTCTCGACGACACGGGCCGTGCGCAAACGCCTCGACCTCGAACGACCGGTCGACCCGGCCGTGATCGACGAATGCCTCGAGCTCGCGGCCCAGGCACCCACAGGTTCGAACGCCCAGGGCTGGCACTTCGTGGTGGTGACCGATCCCGAGAAGCGTGCGCGGCTGGGCGAGTTCTACCGGGAGGGCTTCGAACTGTTCTACGGAGACCGGGAGAGCGCCGAGGCCAACCTGGTAGATGAGGACCCCGACTACGCGGCGACCACCCGCAAGGTGATCGACTCCGCCGCCTACCTTGCCGAACACATGGGTGAGGTGCCGGTGATGGTCATCCCGTGCGTGGAAGGACGCACCGACGGCGGCAACGTGATGATCCAGGCGAGCATCTGGGGATCGCTGCTCCCGGCGGTCTGGAGCTTCATGCTCGCCGCCCGCGAGCGCACGCTGGGCACCTGCTGGACCACCCTGCACCTCCTGCGCGAGAAGGAAGCGGCTGAGCTGCTCGGCCTCCCCGACACCGTGATGCAGGGGGCGTTGATCCCGGTCGCCCACACGATCGGGACCGACTTCCGCGCAGGCCCGAGGCGGGACATGACCCGAATCGTGCACCGCGACAGCTGGTGAGACCGCGCCGGCCCGAGGGCCGGCAGACGTTGCCGGTTGCGGCAACGGTTCGGGATCGGCCTGTCGCACCCCTTCCGTAGGGTTGTATGCATGTTCTTGGGAGAGGGCAGTGATGAAATGGGTTCTGACGGTGCGCTCGAGGTGTTGAGCGAGGCCGCTGGCGAATGTGACCCGGTCGCGTTCACCGAGAAGTTGTCGGGACTGCTGGGTGAGCTGGCGCTGGATTCACTCGAGGGCCAGCATCTGATGGATGCGACCCTGGCGTTGGAGGGTTTGCAGCGCTGTCTGGATGCCCACAAGACCGCAGTGATCGGGCGGCTCGACACCAACGACACGACCTATCGCGAGGTCGGGCTCGCCACGAAGACCTGGAAGGCCAACCGCTGCCACGTTCCACCCGGCTCGGTCGCACGTGAACTCATGGTCGCCAGGACCTTGACCCGCTTCGCGGGCTTCGCTGGCGCGCTGGCCGCAGGGCAGATCTCAGTCGAACACGTCGTTGCGCTGGCCAACGCCTCCAACCCACGCGTGATCGACGCTCTCGTGGAGATCCAGGACTCGCTCGTCGAGTTCGCGTCACACAACCGGTTCACGCACTACGTCGCCCACCTCCGCAGCATCGTCGCCCTGCTGGACGAGGACGGCCCCGAGCCAGACCACCGGGACCACAACACCGCCCGGATGGCGGCCGACGGCACCGCCAACCTGCACCTCGTGATGGACCTGACCGGTGCAGACGCCGTCACCGCCCAGCGGATCATCAACAGCGAGACCGACCGCCAGCACCGCGACGCCGTGCGCGAGAACGAACTCGCCGGCATTCCCATCCCCGAAGCACCACTTCTGCGCGCACGTGCGATCACCGAACTCCTCAGCCGCGGCGCCAAGGCCAACCCCGCCAGCCCCAGACCAGCGGTCGAAGCAGTCATCACGCTCAACACCGACTCCGGGGGCCGACCAACACATGTCCACTCGGTCGACGGCGAAGCGATCGGCCCCACCACCGCTGCGGTCCTGTTGTGCGACGCCCACCTGCAACCCGTCGTGGTCGACTCCAGCGGCAACCCGCTGAACCTCGGCCGGACCACCCGGTTGTTCTCATCCGGACAACGACGCGCTCTTGCAGCTCGCGACGGTGGCTGCATCTTCCCCGGATGCGACCAACCCCCGGCACGCTGCGCGGCACATCACCTCCACCAGTGGATCCTCGGCGGTCGAACCGACTGCGACAACGGCGCCCTTCTCTGCAGACGACACCACGGCCTGGTCCACGGCTCCAACCCATGGACCATCGAGATCATCGATCTCGACAAGCTCGACGCCGAACTGCGAGCCGAGCACCACGACCGCGCCGCAAACGCCGGGCTCGAACCGACCGACCGCGTTCGGATCTGGCACGGACCGAACGGCCAGACCCTCCTCGCCCAGACCTCCACCGACCACCACGGCCCCACATCGGTACAACCGCACACCCGACGACACGCTGCGGCCTGACGCAGGCACCCCGCGGGGACCGACCACTACGTCACGGTCAGCTCGCCACGAGCAACCCACGCTCGCGGGTCAAGGTCCGGTAGCCCCAGTAGAGAACGAGCCATGGCATCGCCAGCCACAGACCGTTGAGCAACCAGAACTTGATCCAGAAGTCCGCGAAGCTGCTCGTATCGACGTTCGGGTATCCGTCGAGCACCTCGCTGCCGAAGTAGAGCGTGGTGGAATAGATGTGCACAACAGCGGTCGACATGAGCAACAGCACCGACAGCGCTGAACGGCCCTTGGAGCGCCACCAGATCACGAGGCCCGTGGCACCCACCAGACCGTTCAGGACCGACAGGAACTCCTGGGTGACCAACGTGGCACCGGCGGTGGCGTAGCGGGCGTCACCTCCGTCTATGTACATCCACCAGGGATACGCCCAGGCCTGGTCGGGCGACGCCCCTATCTGCTCGTGGAACAGCAGCCAGATCAGTTCCCAACTGAGATGGGTCGCATAGGTGATGCCGAACCAGATGAAGCACATCGACTGGATGCGGGCGAAGCGCGAGCGCCCCGTGGGTCCGATCGGCCACCAGGGCGTCGTGAGGATCGCGACCAGCAGCCCGAAGAACACCAGGGCGACCGTGTCGGCAGTGCTGGCCCTGTCCGCATCGGCACCGAAGACCGCCACCGCCCCTGCTGGCAGGGTCAGCGCGAACAACACCACGAGCACGACCTGCACGCCGCGCAGGAGACGCGGGCTGTGCACGGTCACGCCGTTCGCCTGCTTCTGAACCGGTTCAGTCATTCGGCGCGCGGTCGGGAATCACGGTCACCGGCGAGAAGCACATCTCGTCGACGGTTCCGTCGCTCCAGGTCACGTACCGGGGTTCCTCGTCGGTCATGAGCGCCCGATCCCAGACACATTCCACGCGGATCGTGTCGCCGCGCTCGATGCGGATCTCCTCGACGGGTTCGTACAGCAGCTGCCAGTCGAAGTTCCAGCGCGGGATGTCGACGATGACCACCTCGTCGGGTGTGTCCGGGTTGAGCGTCATGCGGTAGGAGGAACCGAGTTCGTGCATGTGTGGAAGCACCGAGAACAGGGTTCCGTCGAGCCGCGCCTGGTGATCGCACTCGCTCGAGAACAGCGTGCCGTCGAGGTCGTCGTAGTCATCGACGGTCCCGCCGCAGCCCCGCACGAACACGTCGGGCAGGAACCTGGCGAGCGTGCCGTACTTGGCCTCGATGTCATCCAGAACCGCGTCCCGATCGCACAGGGGGCCGCTCTCCTCGGGGGTGCAGGGCCCTTCGGCGGGGTTGATGAACACCCTCGTGTCGAGGTTCCGCAGTGGGGTGCCGGCATCCTCGAACGCCGACACCGCCTCGGGCGAGAAGGTGTCGAGAACTATCGCCGAACGATCCGGTAGTTCCTCGTGGTCGTAGTGGTAGTGGATCTGGTTGACGATGAACGAACCCGGCTCGAGGTAGATACCCGTGCCCTCGGGCAGCGTGGTGGGCTGTCGGCCCGGCGTCCAGCCCCCGAGCCCGGTGCTCTTCACTCCGCCCATGGCGCCCACCTGTCCGAAGCAGGTGAAGCCCGAACCCTCGTCTGCGGCGTCGAGCTCCTCTATCGCCGCTCTGCTCTCGGGCGCGATGGCGGTGATGATCGAGTGGTGCACCACCTCGGTCTCGTCGGGTTCGAAGCTGAAGCCATGGATCCAGGTGCCGTCACCCTCGGGATCCGGCACCTCGGAGATCACGCAGCGGTAGTCATCGGGCCGATCCAGGGAGCCGGTGTAGGACTCCGCCGGCATCGTGACGATGTCTTCCTCGATCGGGTCGTAGGTGAGCGTGTCGGCCTCGATGGGAGTGTCCGCCGGAACGTCGAGGCCACCACCCGCGCTGGCCCATTCGGCGATCGTGTCGACCTCGTCGTCGTCGATCGAGAAGTCGTGTTTCATGGTGAGCCCGACGTCGGATGCGGGCCACGGCGGCATGTAACCGGCGCCGGTGACCAGAGCGATCTCATCGGCGATCTCGGCGACATCGCCTGCTGTGGCCAACTCCACGGTGTGGGCACCCGCGCCGTCGTCCACATGGCACGAAGCGCACCTCGCCTCGATGATCGGCTGCACCGACTCCGCGAACTCGCCTTCGGGGATGTCGGACTCCGGGAGCAGGAGCACGGCTCCGCTCGGGGCCGGTTCGTCGATCTCGGTCCTCTCCGCGACCAGGTCCAGGGTCAACTCGACCTCGTCGCCCGTTCTCACGAGGCCCACGAGGTTGATGGGACCGATGCCGTAGTCGGACATGAGCACCGTGCCAGTCATGTTGGCGGTGAGCAGGTCCTCGGTGAGCGTGGCGGTCCCCTCGAAGGTGACCGGAGCGGTGACCTCCTTGACGGTCAGGTCACCGGATATCTGCAGGTCGGCGGTCGTGTCGCCGTCGAGTGAATCCGGAAGACCTTCGATCGCGTCCGCCTCGAAGGTGGCCATCGGGTACTCACTGGAGTCGAGGAAGTCGCCGCGGATCCGTTTGTCGCGCAGAGCGGAGTCGGATTCGAACAACTCCACGTTGATGACGATCTGGCCCAGCCGGCTGAGCGAGGGATCATCGACGTTCACTGCTATGTCCCCGGCGACCCCCGGCGTGGTGCCCTGCGCCGCCTGCGACTTCCCGGCCAGTGTCTCCTCGACGGAGTAGGTGACCGAGGACTCGGCATTGCTCGAGACCCGGTAGAGACGCTCGGAGTTCCCATCGAGGTCATCGAGAGCAGGCGCCACCGCACCGACGGTGTTGACTCCCCCATCCTCGAGCAGCCAGGTCCACTGGTCCCTGGTCGCCCATGCGGTCGCCACAGCCGCGACCGCGATCACGATCACCAGCGGTGATTTCAGGAACTTGGCGACACGACTCATCTGGCCCCCCGGCCGCTCGACGATCCCCCACATGGTGGCACACGATGCCCGCCCGTCCCCCGCCTGCAGGGGTTCGTGCGACCCGAACCGACCGAGCACCTAGATTTCCCGGCGTGTCCTTCATCGACCTCTCGCACAAGCCGACCGGCCTCCTCAAGCTCCTGCTCAAGGCCCCCACCTGGCTGTTCCGGGCCCATCTCGGCTTCGTGTTCGGCAAGCGGTTCGTGATGATCGAACACAAGGGGCGCCGAAGCGGCAGGCTCTACCGCACCGTCGTCGAAGTGGCGGGCCGGATCGACGGCGAGTTGATCTGCACATCCGGAACCGGTCCGCGAGCGGATTGGTACCGCAACATCGTCGAGGGTGGGCTAGTGGCCGTTTGGTTGGGGGCGCGACGCCACCAGGCACAGGTGCGATTCCTCACTCCGGAGGAGTCGTCATCGGTGATGGCCGACTACGAGTCCGCCCACCCCGGTACCGCACAGAACCTCTACGACGTGATGGGGGTCTCCTACGACGGCACCGACGCTGACCGGGAGCGGATGATGACCGAGATACCGATGGTGGGCTTCACCCTCGACGGAGCGGCTTCCACGTCCACCGACAGCGCCCGGCTGGCCGAGACCGTGGAGTACGTGGCGATCCGCCGACTCCAGAACGCCTATGCCGACATCGTGACCCGACAGGCCTGGACCGAGCTCGCGGACGTGATGCACCCCGACTGCGAGCTCGCTCTCGACCTGGGCGACCGGTCGATGACCATCGAGGGCCCCGACGCGATCGGAGCGTTCATCGGCACCCAGCTGGAGCAGTTCTCGTTCTTCGAGTTCGTGATCCTCAACACCGTGATCGACGTGGGACCCACAGGGTCAACCGCCACCGCACGCATGTACATGCAGGAGCTGCGTCAGAACGTCTCCGACGGTCGGCGCACGAATGCCTTCGGCGTCTATCACGACAAGATGGTCCGCAACGCCGAGGGAGACTGGCGCTTCCTCACCCGTCGGTACGGCTCCTACTCCCGCACCGACGCGGCCGGACCGGAGAACGAACAGGTCGTGTTCGACCTCCCCGTCATAGCCCTCGATTCGATCTGAGCACTGGAGCCGACGTGCCCGCACCCATCCGGGAACTGCTGCGTTCACCGACCGGCATGCGATGCCTGCTGGGTGTGGGATTGCTGGGGATCCTCGGCACCGGAGCTGCATGCAGCGACACCGATCCGGAACCGCCGACCACCGAACCCGTCCCCGCCACGACCGAGGCGGTGTCGGCAGCCGCTGATCCGGTGCCCTCTACGGGATGCGAGGGTCTGGCATCCGGATCGAACGGACCCGGATCGAACGGACCCGGATCGACCGAGATCGTGGAGCAGGAACGCTTCGTGGAGATCGATGGCGACTCTCGTCGCTACCTGGTCACCGCACCCGGGGACACGGGTGACGAGCCACTACCGGTGGTGTTCGACTTCCACGGCCTCATGGAGGGCGCCGACATCCACTCCCGGATGACCGAGTACTCGGCTCTCGCGCTCGAGGAGGGGTTCATCGTGGTTTTCCCGGAGGGTTCCGGTGATCCGTTGCACTGGAACGTGTCCTCGACCGGGCCGAACGCCGATCTGGAGCTGTTCGACGCAGTCCTCGCCGGGCTCGAGGATGCGGCATGCGTTGATACGGCCCGCGTCTACGCCACCGGGTTGTCCAACGGTGCGATGTTCACCTCGCTGCTCATCTGCGAACGCTCCGAGGTACTCGCCGCCGCGGTGCCGGTCGCCGGACTGCTCGACCCGGAGCCGTGCACCGCCTCGCGCTCGGTGCCGGTGCGCACCTACCACGGGACCGCGGATCCGATCCTGTTGTTCAACGGCGGGATCGACGCCGGAGCCATTCCCGGGCTGGACGCGGATTCCTCGGAACCCGTGACGACAACCGAGATCCAACTCGATGGACAGGGCTACCCCGAAGCGGTCCGAGCCGTTGCGCAGCGCAACGGCTGTGCCCCCGACCCGACCGACCAAGCGGTGACCGACGAGGTGATCCTGCGGCGCTACGACTGCCCGGATGGAGCCGACGTCGAGTTCTGGATCATCGAGGGAGGCGGTCACTCGTGGCCCTCCAGCGAGTTCAGCGTGGCGATCGGGGAGGTCGTCGGACCGACCACGTTCGACGTGGACGCCACCCGCGAGGGCTGGGAGTTCATGTCCGGGTACTCGATCCCTCAGGATTGAACACCCCACCGGGGCCTAGGTTCTCCACCATGGCTGACCCACTGCGCAGGGACGACTGGGCATCCAAGGCCCACGGTTGGGTGCGCAACCAGCGCGTGTTCGACCATGCCTTCACCCCGTTCACCGACGCCCTCCTGGCAGCGGCCCGGATCGGAACCGGGATGCGGGTGCTCGACGTCGGCTGCGGAGCCGGCACCCTGCTGCAGGCGGCACTCGATGCAGGCGCTGAAGCGGTTGGGGTCGACATCGCCGAGGCGATGGTCGCCGCAGCCCGCGAGCGCGCACCGAGGGCATCGGTCCATCGGGGCGACGCCCAGACGGCCGACCTGCTGGCACTCGACGGCGGGACACCCTTCGACCGGGTGATCTCGCGGTTCGGGGTCATGTTCTTCTCGGATCCCGCCACGGCGTTCGCCAATCTGCGCGCAGCATGTGCCGCGGGTGGTGAGCTGGCATTCGTTTCCTGGCGCGAGGGTGAGACCGACCTGTTCACCTACGGCCTGGAGCCCCTTCGCGCCGAACTCGCCGACCCACCGGGGCCACCGGCGGACGACACCGCCGGGCCGATGGGTCTCGCCACGCAGGGCCACGTCGGGTCGGTTCTCCGCGATGCCGGCTGGGTCGACGTGGAGGTCGTGCCCCTCGTGGGCACCTGTGATTTCGGTCTGGACGGCAGCGACGGGGTCGACGAACGACTGTCGGTGGCCCTGGCCGGGACCGTCGGGATCGCAGTGCGCGAGGAGCTGTTCCCCATCGTGGGCCAGCAGGCCTGGGACGCCCTGTGCGAGAAGGCGCGCAGCGACATGCGCCGACGCATGGTTCGCGGATCGGTGTGCTTCGACAGTCGCGCCTGGCTCGTCACCGCTCGGAACCCACCTGGTACCTCCCGCGGGTGAGCCGCCGGGTGGACGACCAGATGGACGACCAGACGGAACGGCCCGGTGAGGGACCGGGCGGAACGCGACGCGCGTTGGTCGTGGCATCCGTACGCCACGATGCCGGCGAGCCGATCGTCGGGATCGAGGGTCTGGTCCGCCGGATCTGCTGAATCGGGGTGGGGATTTCCCCACCCCGAATACACCTGTGCGCTCCATTCCGGACCCGGTGCCGAGAGCAGACGATCAGGACATGCAACCAACCGTCCTGCCACCAACTGTCCTGCCACCAACCGGCCTGCCACCAGCCGGCCCGGCACGCGAGATGCATGCCCGGGAGTCGGCGCGATCGCTGATCCGCCTTCGTGGTCTCACACGTGTCTGGGGAAGGGGCGAGTCCGCACAGAAGGCGCTCGCCGACGTCGACCTGGATATCGCTGCCGGAGAGCTCGTAGCCGTGGTCGGTCCGTCCGGTTCGGGCAAGTCGACCCTCGGTGCCCTGATAGCGGGTCTCGACCGACCCGACGCGGGGTCGGTCGTGGTGTGCGGCTCACGTCTGGATCGGATGCCCGCCGATGACCTGGCGGTCTGGCGTTCCGACAACGTGGGGATCGTCTTCCAGAACTTCAACCTCATAGCGACCCTCACCGCACTCGAGAACGTGCTGCTGGCCCTTCGTTTCGGTCGACGCACCCCGAAACGCAGCGAAGCCGCACGCGCGGCTCTCGCAGCGGTCGGCCTGGAGGCCAAGGCCCACCGCCTGCCGTCACAGCTCTCCGGCGGTGAACAGCAGCGGGTGGGCATCGCACGGGCGATGGTCCACCGACCGGCCCTCGTCGTCGCCGATGAACCCACTGGGAGCCTCGACACCGCAGCGGGCCGGCACGTGTTCGAGCTGATCCAGCGACTTCGCAACGGCGGCACCACCGTGGTGTTCATCACCCACGATCTGGCGTTGGCATCGCTGGCGGACCGCACCGTCCACATGCGCGACGGGCGGATCGACCCGGCGAACGCGGGCTCGCGATGAGGTCGGCCCTGCGCGAGATGCGCCGCGCTCCACTGCGTGTGGCGGCGAGCACGCTGGCGATCGCACTGGCGATCGCGGCGATGGGGATCTTCGCCATCCCGTCGATGGCGAGCAACACCCTGCGCGACATCGCAGCTGCCGACCTGGCTGCACACCTCCAACTGACCACGACCCCCTTCGATGCGACAACCCTGAGAGCCGAGATCGAACAGATGGACGGGGTCGAGGCGGTGGAACTCGGCACCACCGGCACCGTGACCTTCGGTTCCGGTGGCACCGGAGGCGAGGGAGTGCGGGTCGAGAGCTACCCCGAATCGAGTTCGGTCAACCGGATCAGGCTCGGCGAGGGTCGCATGCCACGCGACGCCGGCGAGGTCCTCGTATCACCCGGGGTGGCCCCACTCGGGTCGGTTCTCCGCACCCCGGGTGGGGATCCCGGGGATCTGACGGTGGTCGGACTGGGCCAGAGCACGCTGAGCGCAGCCGACGAGGTCGTGTTCGCCCGACCAGACACGGCCGCGCTCCTCACCGGCATCGAAGGCTCCAACACGATCTCGCTCCGGCTGGCGGACCCGACGGCGGAGAACCTGGAGACGACACTCGCTTCGGTACGCGCCGTCCTCGGCTCCCGGAGCGTGGCCCTCACCTCGCTGCCGGTCAGCCTGCCCGATGGTGCCCATCCGATCGAGGAGGGCATCACCGAGGTGTCGTTCATGATCGGCAGCCTCGGTGTGGTGGCGGGGATCGTGGCCCTCGTGCTCCTCGCATCCACGGCGAGTGCAATGGTGACCGAACGCACCCGTGATGCCGCGATCATGCGCGCGATCGGCGCCAGGCGACGGGTCGCCCGAAGAGAGCTGCGACGGCCGGCCGTGTTCGTGGGTCTTCTGGGCACGGCCATCGGTCTCCCGCTGGGCGTACTCGTGGCGAACGTCGTTGCCGAGATGGTGCTCGAACGCTTCGCAGGGCTGAACCCCCCGTTCTCGCTCGACCCGGTCGTGCTCGCGGCCAGCGCCGTGTTCGGTGTCCTGGGAGCCAGGATCGTGTCCGCACGGTCGGCCCGCCGGGTGGCGCGCGTCGAACTCACCACAGCTCTTCGCGACCGGGAACCGATCTCCTTCGGCAACCGATGGAGCGACCGGATGCTGGCGAGGATTCCCACCGGTGGGGTGTTGTCTCGCATGTCGCTGCGGTCCATGGCCCGGCGGCGCGGCCGTTCGGTGGCACTGACCGCGCAGTTCGGTGCTGCGGTCGGTGCCGCTGTGTTGGTGGCCTGCCTGGCAGCCTCGATCGCGGACTTCAACGGCGCGGAGCTCGCGTCGTTCCGCTGGGACCACGAGACCACCGCCGCCGACCCGGTCAGTCCCTTCGGCCTCGACCGACCGGACCGCACCGGCTCGGGGAACGGCGCCGGCACGGGGGCCGAAGCAGCGATCCACACCGAGGGGATGATCGACGACTGGGAGATCGAGGTCTTCGGCGTGGCTCCCGATACCGCCATGATCGATGCCGACGTGACCTCTGGTTCCTGGCTGTCGCCATCGGGGACACCTTCCCGGAGGCCGGGTGACGTCCTGCCGGCGGTACTGGCGGAGCGTTTCGCCGACCAGGAGGGCTACGAGGTGGGTGACCAGCTGACGGTCGACCTCGCAGCCGGCCCGACGCAGTTCGAGGTCATCGGGTTGCACCCGATCCGCTCGGTGGCCCTGTTCGCGCCCGCGGACGCCCTTTCGGTGGAGCTGGGTACGCCCGGTAGGGGCAACACGCTGTGGAGCACCGGGGGTCCACCGGCACCGGGATCGGTGGGTGCGGCCGTGGTCAACACCACCCGCGACGAGTTGTTCGCCGAGGACGCCGCCGCACGCGATGCGATTCTCGGGATATTCGGGGCCATCGGTGTGATCGTCGTTTCCGTATCGCTCATAGGAACGGGGTCGACGGTTGCCATGAACCTCTTCGAGCGTCGCCGTGAGACCGCCACGCTCCAGGCCAACGGGGCCAGGCGTCGCGACGTGCGTCGGCTTCTGGGGGTCGAGCTTCTCGTCGTCGGCATGACCGGGTGGACACTGGGCAGCATGGCGGGCATCGCAGGCGCTCGCGCCATCATGGGATTCTTCGCCGCATCCAATGCGATCGATCTCGGCTTCGAGGTTGCCTGGACCGCTCTGCCACTGGCAGCTCTGGCTGTGGCGGGTGTGGTCCATCTGTTCGCCGTGACAGCGGCGCGGGGCGCTCAACGCAAACCGCTCGAGTCGACGCTCAGAGCCGCGACGTGACCGCGATCTGGAATGCTCTCGGTATGGACGATCGACCCGACGCGAGCCGGTTCGTCCGGGAGGCGACCTGGTTCGCCGGGGAGACCCGACGGCTCGGACGGGACGCCGTTGCCGGGCTGGTCGATCCACGGACGTGGAGGGCGCTCGGCTGGATGCTCCTGACGCTGACGACGCGGCTGATCCTGCTCACCGTCACCGTGGCACTGATCGTTCCCTCGCTCGCACTGTGCCTGGTCGGCATCGGGATCCCGCTCACGGTCGAAGCGCACTGGGTCGTCCGGGGCGAGGTCGGCCTCGAACGCAAGCTGGTGGCGATGGTGGGATCCCCGGTGCCGGGCCGCCCACGCTCGACCGGGTCGTTGCTGAGCCGCTTCTCGAACCGCGACCGCTGGCGTGAGGTCGTGTTCGCTCTCACCGCCTGGTTGCTCACCGCCATCGGTCTGACCGTTGCCCTCCTCGGGTGGGGAGTGCCGCTGTATCTGTTGTCGGTACCCCTGTGGGGTTGGGCGGTGGAGTCGCTGTCCTGGCCCGAGTCCATCGCCATGGCGGTGGCGGGTGCGCTGTTGTTGTTGGCAGCACCGGTGCCCACCCGGTGGGTCGCCGAGGCACTCGTACGCCACACCGAGGTCAGCGTCGGGCCTGACCGTCTGGCCCAGATGGCCGAGCAGGTCCGTGAGGTGAGCGAGAACCGCGCCGAGATACTCGAGGCGGTTCGCTCCGAGCGCAAACGGATTGAACGCAACCTCCACGATGGGGTCCAACAGCGACTGGTCGCCCTGGGGATCGACCTCGGGATCGCCCGGACCAAGGTCGACGAGGACCCCGCAGAGGCGATCAGGCTGCTCGACGAGGCCGTATCCAAGACCCAGACCTCGATAGCGGAGCTGCGAACGATCGGCCGGGGACTCCAACCCGCGGTTCTGGGTGATCGAGGTCTCGACGCAGCTCTGTCGTCGGTGGTCGCGATGTCCGCGGTTCCGGTTCGGCTGGAGTGCGACCTGGAGATCGAACCTCCGGCTGAGATCGCGGAGACCGCCTACTTCGCGGTCAGCGAGGCGATCACCAACATCATGAAGCACTCGCGGGCCCGCACCGCCTCGGTGAGCGTGCTGGGCGACCGGACCGCTCTGCGCGTCGAGGTCCACGACGACGGAGAGGGCGGAGCCACCGACTCCCCGACGGGCCACGGCCCGGGTGGTCTCAACGGGACCGCCGCCCGGATCCGCGCAACCGGAGGAACCTTCGCCGTCACCTCCCCGCGCGGTGGACCGACGACCGTGACCGCGATGCTGCCCTACCCTGTCGAACCGTGAGCAACGCTGTGGAGTCGCTTCGCGCGGTCGTCGCGGATGACTCGGTGCTGTTGCGCGACGGGCTGGTGCGGTTGCTGGCCGAGGCCGACATCGAGGTTGCCGAGGCGGTCGGCGACGCTGACGCCCTCATCACGGCGGTCGAGGCACACCTGCCCGACCTGGCGATCGTCGATGTGCGCATGCCTCCGACCCACACCGACGAGGGGATCCGCGCAGCCGTTGAGTTGCGCAGCCGGTTTCCCGACATGGCGATCGTGGTGCTCTCCCAGTACGTCGAAGAGCGGTACGCGGCGGAGTTGCTGGCGGGCGACACGGCTGGGATCGGCTACCTCCTCAAGGATCGGGTGGTCGACGTGACCGACTTCCTCGCGACGGTGAAGCGGGTGGCCGCCGGAGGCAGTGCTGTCGACAGCCAGGTCGTGAGCCAGATCCTGAAGCGCTCGCGGCACCGTGCCGAGCTCGAGTCGCTCACGCCGCGCGAGAGAGAGGTGCTCGGTTCTCTGGCAGAAGGACTCTCCAACCGCGGAATCGCCGAGCGACTGGTCATCAGCCAGGGAGCGGTCGAGAAGCACATATCCAATGTGTTCACGAAGCTGGGCCTCGACTCCGAGGGCCGCGCACACCGTCGGGTTCTGGCTGTGCTCACCTACCTCGGCCCCGCATCCGGGACCTGACGGGCACCTCGTTCGGTACCCGCGATGGCCCCGTGGGACGCTGCGGCCGTACCGTTGTCGTCGAGGGGTTGCGACGACGTGCCCCGGGGGAACACGACAGGAGCCGTGATGGAATCGCTGGAGCTCGACTTCAAGCCCTTCGACGCCGACAACCACTACTACGAGTCACTCGACGCGTTCACACGCCACGTTCCGGCCGAGATGCAACCGCGGGTGGTCCAGTGGGTGGACATGGGTGGCCGCCAGTACCACCTCGTGGGCGGCCGGATCTCCCACGCGGTGGTCAACCCGACCTGGAACCCCGTGGCCATGCCCGGTGCCCTCAACGCCTTCTTCAAGGGCAACCCCGAGGGCAGGAACCCGATGGACATGCTGGCCGAGCGCGAGCCGCTGCCCGATCACTACATCGTCAACGAGGCGCGTGGCCGCGTCATCGACTCCCAGGGGTTGCAGGCGGTGTGGATGTTCCCCACCCTCGGGATGCTGTACGAGGAACTGCTCAAGGACGACGTCGACGCCTGCACCGCCATGATGCTGGGCTTCAACAGATGGCTGGCCGAGGACTGGGGATACGCCTGGCAGGACAAGATCTTCGCCGCGCCCTACATCTGCCTCGGCGATGTGGATGCCGCCGCAGCCGAGGTCGACCGCGTCATCTCCGAGGGTGCGACCGTGCTGGTGATGCGACCCGCTTCGGTGGTCACCCCCACGGGGGTTCGCTCACCGTTCGACCAGCACTTCGATCCCGTGTGGTCGAGGATCAACGACGCGGGGATCACGGTGGTGGTCCACGCCGGCGACTCCGGCTACTCCACCCACGGCTACGCGGATCGGCCGTTCTCCACCGGCGGTCTCAGCACTGCGGGCTACACCGGTCCGAGCATCGGCAACTTCTCGATCGAGCGCGCCGCCCAGGACTGGCTGATCCAGGCCGTGTTCCAGAAGATCTTCGACCGGTTCCCGAACCTGCGCTTCGCGTCGGTGGAGAACGGATCGGACTTCCTCGCTCCGATGTTCCGCAAGATGGACCAGACGGCCAAGAAGAGCTTCGGTTGGTTCGACGACCATCCCGTCGACACCTTCAGGGAGCACGTGTGGATGAACCCCTTCTGGGAGGACGACGTCAACGAGGTCGCCGAGTTGATGGGCACGGACCACGTGATCTTCGGTTCGGACTGGCCCCACATCGAAGGCCTCCCCCAGCCGCTCGACTACCTGGTGGAACTCAAGTCCTTCGACCCGCTGGACCAGCGCAGGATCCTGCTCGACAACGTTGCGTTCCTGAACACCCCCCGGCCCACCTGAGACGGTCGACTCACTCTCCGGGGTAGGCCACTCCGAGATCGCTTCGGATGGCATCGAGGGTCGCGGCGATGTCGACGGACTCCGCGAGCGGCATCACCGCGCTCTCGGTGCGGCCCTCGGCGAGGCAGTCCTGTACGTGTTCGATCTCGAAGCGCAGCCCGTCGCCGTTCCAACGGCCGTCGAGGGTCTCTGACCCCTCCGGGGTGTTCAGGGTGAGCGCCTCCGGACAGTGCATCCGGGCCGGCAGCTCGATCGATCCCTCGGTTCCCGAGATCCGCGCAGTGCACGGCATCGGCAATCGCAGCGCTGCCTTGATAAGCCCCATCCGGCCGGCGCCGTGGTCGAGCACACCCACGACCAGTTCATCGACGCCGGTCTCACCGATGGACCCGAACCCGCTCGACCGCTCCGGCACCCCCAACACCGATGTGCAGAGCTGGACCGGGTAGATGCCGAGGTCGAGCAGCGCTCCACCTCCGAGCTCGGCATTGAAGAGCCTGTTGGAGGGTTCGACCGGGCGTCGGAACCCGAAGTCGGCCTCCACCATCCGGACCTCCCCGATCCGATCCTGCCCCAGTAGCTCGTACAGCAAGCTGTAGGCGGGCAGGAACCTGCTCCAGACGGCCTCCATCAGGAACACGCCGTTCGCCCGCGCTGCATCTACCATCCGTCTCGCCTGAGCGGCATTGAGCGCGATCGGCTTCTCGACCAGCACGTGCTTGCCCGCGGCCAGGAACCGGAGCGTGTCGGACTCGTGGCGGTTGTGCGGCGTGGCGACGTAGACGATGTCGACATCGGCGTCAGCAGCTAGGTGGCCGAAGTCGTCGTAGCGCCTGGCGACCCCGAAGCGATCCGCGTACGCATCCGCGCGCTCGATCGATCGTGAGGCGACGGCGACGATCCGTCCACCGGGCACCATGGTCATGGCCTCGGCGAAGCGCCCTGCGATCCGGCCCGGCCCGGCAACACCCCAACCGGGTGTGTTCACAGCTGACCGCCGACCAGACCGGCGACGCCCTCGGGCACCCGCACCTCGCCGTGCAATCGTTCGTCGGACACGACCTCACCGTAGGTGGTCCGCAACGGCAACACACCCGCCCAGATCGGTAGGTCGTAGTCCTCTTCGTCGTCGATGGGAGGACCTTCGCGCACCTTCGCCGACGCCGTGGCGAGCGGAAGTGCCATCACGGAGGTGCCACGCACCTCCTTGTCGGTCATCGGGCGCAGATCGCGCGATCGGCCGGGGACCAGCACGTCGACCATCGAGTCGAGCACCGTGCGCCGCTCCGCCAGGTCGGTGATCGGTCGTGCCTCACCCATCACGACCACGGAGCGGTAGTTGATCGAGTGGTGGAACGCGGACCGGGCGAGCACCAGACCATCCACGTGGGTCACGGTGACACACAGCGACACAGCCCCGCCGTCGGTTGTGCCACCGTCGGTTGCGCCACCGTCGGTTGTGCCACCGTCGGGCGTCCCGGCCTCGGTGGACACCGCCCGGCGGAAGGTGCCGGCCGGCGCCGCACCGTGGAGGACCAGTTCGTCCCCACGGCGGAAGTAGAACATCGGGATCACGAACGGCACCCCGGACCGCACCGTGCCCACGTGGGCCACGAAACCCGAATCGAGGATCGCGTTCACCGACGCGGCGTCGTAGCTGGCGCGTTGGGGTGCCCGCCTCACACGGACCTCCTCCCGGGAGGGCCCCACGGGTTCCCGGCCACTCGAGGTCCGGCTGCCACTGCTCTGGGTAGCACTGCTCCGGGTAGCACTGCGTTGCCCTTCGGATGTCTGCATGGTGCTGAATCCAAACCGACTCCGGCACGCCGGGTCCACCGGGTTTGCCTCAACGGGTCCGCGGCTGGGGCCGCGCGACTGGCCGTGCACGTCCCGACGCGTGGTAGAACACGTTCTCGCGAGCGACCGAGGCCGACCAGGAGCGACATGGATTTCGACGAGAGTCCCGAGGACGCCGCGTTCCGCGCCGAGGCAGCAGCGTGGCTCGACGAGGTCCGCCACACGCCCGAGGCGGTCCAGGTCCGCCGGCGCCCCGGCGAGGACGACGCGGCCTTCGCAGAGCGTGCGCGACCTTGGCAGGCGTTGCTGGCCGAACATCGTTGGGCGGCGATCACCTGGCCCGAGGAGTTCGGAGGGCGTGCGGGAACCGGTTCACAGGCGGCCATCTTCAACGAGGAGGCCGCCGCCAGATCCCTTCCGACCAGCCCTTTCATCGTGGGTACCGGTATGGCGGGTCCCACGATCATCGCCCACGGAACCGAGGAGCAGAAGGCGCGCTACCTGCCTCCGATGCTGCGGGGCGAGCAGGTGTGGTGCCAGCTCTTCAGCGAGCCGGGAGCCGGGTCGGACCTCGCAGGCCTCTCCACGCGTGCAGTCCGCGATGGCGACGAATGGGTGATCGACGGGCAGAAGGTCTGGACCTCCGGCGCCCACTACTCCGACTACGGAATCCTGCTGGCTCGCACCGACCCCGACGTTCCGAAGCACCGGGGCATCACCTACTTCCTCATCGACATGCACCAGCCGGGCGTGGAGGTGAGGCCGCTTCGCCAGATCACGGGGGCATCGCACTTCAGTGAGGTGTTCCTCACCGGCGCCCGGGTGCCCCACGATGCGGTACTCGGAGAGGTCGGTGGAGGCTGGGCGGCGGCGATGACGACCCTCGGCAACGAGCGGACGTTCATGGGGGGCAACGGCGCAGGCCCCGGCCTGGCCGACCTCTTCGCGCTGGCCCGCAGCACCGGCGCCACGAAGGATCCGATCCTCCGCCAACACCTCGCCTCGGCCCACATCCGTGCGGAGGTCATGGGCTATCTGGGAATGCAGGTGCGGACCGCGGCGAGCAAGGGCCAACCACCGGGGCCGGGCGCCTCGGTGCTGAAGGTGATGGCCGCATGGAACTCCAAGTGCAACGCCGAACTGGCGCTCGCGATGCAAGGTCCAGCGGGCATGCTCGCCGATGCGAGCGCGCCCGAGGACGGACGCTGGCAGCAGAACTTCCTGTTCGTGCCCTCGCTGCGCATCGCAGGCGGCAGCGACGAGATCCAACGGAACATCGTGGGCGAACGGGTGCTCGGCCTGCCGCCCGAACCCCGAACCGACAAGTCGGTCCCGTTCCGCGACGTACCAACCGCTACCTGAGGCGGCTACGGACCGATCCGCGCCTACGAACCGGTTCGATAGTCGCCGAAGGGTGCATCTCGTTCCTTCAGGGCGTTGGTGAGACCCTGTTCACGGGACTTGGTGATGAACTCCTCGAACGTGGCCGCCTTGGTACCCAACGCACAGAGTTCGGTGCCCTGACGTATCGCCGCGCGCATGCCCATCGCATCCATGGCGCGGTGAACGGTCCGCTTGTTGAGCGACACGATGTCGGTGGGGATGAGCGCGACCCGCTCTGCCACCGCCAGGACCTCGTCGTCGAGGTCGGCCTCATCGAAGGCCCTGTTGGCCCAGCCGAGCCTCACGGCCTCGTCGCCCGAGATCGAGTCACCGGTGACCATCATCTCCATGGCCGCTCGCATCCCGAGCATCCAGGCGTGGAAGTGCATGTCGGGAACCCCGAAGCGCACGGCCGGATATCCCATCTTGGCGTCGTGGGCCACGTAGACCAGATCACAGCCGGTGGCGAGTTCGCTCCCGCCGGCTAGGCAGTAGCCGTGCACCTGGGCGATGACCGGCTTGGCCAGGTCCCAGATGCTCATCCAGGTCTCGGTCACGTGGCGCGGCCACTGACCCTCACCCTCGGCAGTGAAGTGCGGCATGTCGACGCCTTCGTTGGCACCTCCCAGGTCGTAGCCGGCCGAGAAGCAGGTCCCCGCCCCACGCACGATCGTGACCCTCACGTCGGGATCCTGATCAGCCCGTTGGAGGGCATCGATCAGCTCCGCGCGGAGTTGGTGGCTCAGCGCGTTCCGCTTGTCGGGTCGGTTGAGCGTGAGCCGGCGCACGTGAGGCGCCGGATCATCTGTCAGGAGCACTTCGGGTTTGGATCCGAGCGCTGGTTGGTTTCCCTGGGTGGACGGGGTCTGGCCCGCCCCGTATCCGTCGCCGCTGCGAGTCATGGGCCCAAGTAGAACACGTTCTCGCACGGAACGTCGAGCCTGCCCTACCATCGGCGCGCCACCAACGAGCGAGGATCCCTCATGTCGATCGCCATCACCGATGACCACAGAGCCCTAGCGGAGACGGCTGCGAGTTTCCTGGAGAATCGCGACGCCATCGGCAGCGCCCGGGAGCTGCTCGAGTCCTCCGATGAGGCCCTGCCTGCGCTGTGGGACGAACTGGTGTCGCTGGGTTGGCTCGGACTGCACCTGCCCGAACAGTACGGAGGTTCGGGGTTCGGACTCGAAGAACTCGTGATCGTCGTCGAGGAGTGCGGCCGTACGGTGACTCCCGGTCCTCTGGTGCCGACGGTCATCGCCAGCGCCGTGCTGAACGCCTTTGCCGACGATGAGACCAAGGCCCGACTTCTGCCGGGACTCGCCGATGGATCCATCACCGCTGGGGTGGGGCTGGCCGGTGATCTGAGCATCGCTGATGGCACCGCATCGGGTGCGGCAGGCACGGTTCTCGGCGGCGGACAGGCAGAGATCCTCCTTGTCGGAGCGGGCGACGACGTGGTCGTGGTGCAGATGGGCGACGGGGTTTCGGTGCAGAGCCCACCCAACCTGGATCCGACCAGACGGTCGGCACGGGTGACCCTCGACGGCGCACCCGTCACCGTGCTGGAGGGTGGTCGCCAGGTGCTGACCGACCTGGCAAGGCTGATCCTGTCGGCCGAGGCGGTGGGACTCGCGGGCGCCTGCACCGACAGCGCGGCGGCCTATGCCAAGGAGCGCGTCCAGTTCGGTCGGGTGATCGGCACCTTCCAGGCCGTGAAGCACCACTGCGCCAACATGGCCGTCGCCAGCGAACTCGCCACCTCTGCTGTGTGGGATGCAGCAAAGGCCGCTGCCACCGGCGGGGACCAGCTGAGCTTCACCGCTGCGGTGGCCGCGACGCTCGCCGCGCCGGCCGCAGACCTCTGCGCGAACCTGAACACCCAGGTCCACGGTGGGATCGCCATCACCTGGGAACACGATGCACACCTCTACATGCGGCGTGCCACAACCCTGTTGGGCTACCTCCGCCCCGACGTAGCGGCAGCCGACCTCGTCGAGTTGAGCCGCAGGGGCGTCGCCCGCGGCAAACAGGTCGAACTCCCCGCCGAGGCGGAACCGATCCGCGAGGAGGTGCGTGCGTTCGCCGAGTCGATCAAGGAGCTCCCGGCCGAGGAGCAGCGCTCACGACTCATCGAGACCGGCTACGTGATGCCCCACTGGCCGAAGCCCTACGGTCGCGAGGCCGGAGCGATCGAACAGCTCGTGATCGAACAGGAATTCGGCCGCGCCGGGGTGAAGCGACCCAGCTACGGCATCACCGCCTGGAACATCCTCACGATCATCCAGCACGCCACCGAGGACCAGGCAGCCAGGTGGGTGCTTCCGGCGCTCAACCAGGAAGTGATCTGGTGCCAGCTCTTCAGCGAACCCGACGCCGGTTCTGATGCAGCCGGTGTCAAGACCAGGGCCACGCGGGTCGATGGCGGGTGGTTGGTCAACGGCCAGAAGGTGTGGACCTCCGATGCACACCTGTCCTCGTTCGGATTCGCGACCGTGCGCACCAACCCCGATGTTCCCAAGCACCAGGGAATCACCACGATGGTGATCGACATGCACGCCGAGGGAGTGGAGGTGCGACCGCTCAAACAGACCACGGGGCAGTCGGACTTCAACGAGGTGTTCTTCGACGACGTGTTCGTACCCGACGACGACGTGGTGGGGCCCGTCGATGGCGGCTGGACGGTGGCACGGGCCACGCTCGGCAACGAGAGCGTGAGCATCGGTGGCGGCGGCGATGCCATGTCGTACCCACCAGCGGCCCTGGTTCCGCCCTTCGATGCCCATCCGGATCGCGTCGATGGCGGAGCACCGCGCATCGGGCGCTACCTCGCGCTGCACCAGGCGATGGGTCTGCTCAACCTGCGTGCGGCCAACCGGGCTGTGGCCGGCACCGAGCCCGGACCCGAAGGAGCGATGACCAAACTGGTGCTCTCCGAGCTGGGCCACGAGGCCGCCGCACTGCTCACGCAGCTGAACGGCCCCGATGGCGCCTTCGTCGACGGTGACGGGGCCATCAGCTACGCGTTGCTGATGATGCACCGCGGCATCTCGATCGCGGGCGGAACCTCGGAGATCAAGCGCAACCAGATCGGCGAGAGGATCCTCGGCCTGCCGCGTGACCCGCTGATCAAGTAGCCGCCATCCCCTCCGGCAGGTGGTCGGGGAATCCGAAGCGCCCGAAGGACTCCCCTGTTTCGAGGAACGCGTGCACCTGCGCTATCCGCTCACCGCGGAACTCGACCACCTGGAGCGCCCACGGTGAGTGTCCACCTGCGGGGTCGGGGCGGTACTGGGCGAACGCGGGGCACCCGTTGGCCCGACCGGCCAGCAGCCTCGATCCCTCGCAACCGGCTCCCGGACCCGCGTACCAGGTGAGGACGTCGTCGCGACCCTGCAACCACATGGCGTACGGCGGCATCGTCTGGATCACGTCCTCGTGCATGAGTGCGGCGAGGCGGTCCATGTCGTAGGCCTCGAACGCAGCCAGGTAGCGCTCAGCGGCCTCGGACTGCGCGTCGGTGAGCGCTTCGACCGCATCCGGACCAGAACTGGTTGCCATCGTCGCCCGTGCCCGCTGCAGGGAGCTGTTGACCGAGGCCACCGAGGTCTCGAGAAGCTCGGCCGCCTCGGCTGCACTCCAGGAGAGGACCTCGCAGAGCACCAGTGCGGCGCGCTGGCGCGCCGGCAGCGCCTGGAGGGCCGCGATGAAGGCGAGGCGGAGCGTCTCGCGCACCTCGGCGACCTGCTCGGGCGACGCCCCGAGGTCGATCACCTTCGAGTCGGCGACGGGGGTCACCCAGGAACCCTCGACGAGGACGTCGTCCAGGTGGACCGGGTCGGGGGTGCGGGCGGGACCCATGTCGATCGGACGTGCGCGCCGCTGGGGACTGCGCACCATGTCCGTGCAGACGTTGCGTGCGATGCGGAACAACCACGTCTTCACGCTGCTGCGACCCTCGAAGCCCTCCGCCGCGCGCCACGCCTTGATGAAGGTCTCCTGCACGGCGTCGTCCGCCTCGGAACCGGATCCGAGCATCCGGTAGCAGAACCCGGTCAGGTCGCGCCGGTACGGCTCGAGCTGCTCCGCTGTCAACACGGCGCTCGGTGGCGCCTCAGGCGTCGTCACGGCCGACATCGTATTGCCCTGCGGACAGCACGTCGCCGACGCCGGTGAGGGCCACGAGCTCCTGCAGCTCGCCGGGCACCGACTCGATCGCCACCCGGCAGCCCGTCCGCCGTGCCAGCAGCACCAGCCGGCACAACTCGCCCACATGCGCGAGGTCGACCCGCGACCCCGCGGCGGTTGCGCTGGGCAGGGGCCAACCCACGCCTAGGCACCGTCAGCCGCTTCGCGGATCGCCGCCACGTCCAGCTTCACCATCTCGGTGATGGCCGCCATGACACGGTCCGCGCGTTCCGGATCGTTCGGGGACAGGAGCTCTTCGATCCCGGCGGGCACGACCTGCCACGACACGCCGTAGCGGTCCTTGAGCCAGCCGCACTGCTGGATCGCACCGCCTTCTCCGAGCCGCTCCCAGTAATGGTCGATCTCCGCCTGGTCCTCGCAGTCGATCTGGAACGACACCGCCTCGCTGAAGGCGAACATCGGACCGCCGTTGATGCCCACGAAGCGCTGTCCGTCGAGTTGGAACTCGACGGTCATGGGCGACCCGGTCTCGCCCCTTCCCGATTCGGTGTAGGGCGTCACCCGGGTGACCGACGAGTTGGGGAAGACCCCGCACCAGAACTCAGCTGCCTCGAGGGCGCAGCCGTCGAACCACAGGTTGGGGACGATCGCCGGCATGCTCAGGCCGTCTGTTCGGGCGCCGGCGGGGTGGCGCCGGGACGGTAGACACAACAGAGCACGCCGGTCGAAGCTGTCCTGGCACCCACGAGTTCCAGCGGTCGCTTCTCACCGTCGTCAGGGAAGATGCCCTTGCCACCGCCGAGGAGCACGGGCTCGATCATGATCCGGTACTCGTCGACGAGGCCGGCAGCCACCAACGACGTGCTCAGCATCGATGAACCCATGATGGCGAGCACACCGTCGCGTTCCTCCTTCAGCCGCTCGATGGCTCCGAGCGGATCGGATCCGTGGAGCAGCGTCGAGTTGTTCCACGACATGTCATCGTCGGTGAGGGTGCTCGACACCACGTACTTGTCGATCGAGTTCATCTGTGCGGCGAAGGGATCGCCATCGGATTCACGGTCGGGCCAGGCGGCCGCCATGACCCCCCAGGTCCGCCGCCCGAACAGCAGCGCGTCGGCCTCCCCGAAGCCCTCACCCACGAATCCGCCCACCACCTCGGGGTCGAAGTAGGGCATCGACCAACCACCGTGGGCGAAGCCGCCGTCGGTGTCCTCCTCGGGCCCACCGGGGGCCTGCACCACGCCGTCGAGACTCATGAACTGCGAGATGACCAGGCGCATCAGGACGCCCCGTCCCCGGCCGGCTCGACATCGACCATCCAGGACGTGCCGAAGCGGTCCACGCACATTCCGAAGTTGGGCGACCAGAACGTCGCACCCATCGCCATCGAGACCTCGCCGTCCTCTGCCAGCTCGCCGAACACCCGGGTTGCCTCGTCCGGGTCGGTGTAGGTGACGCTGACCGCAACTCCCTTGACGCCCGATCCGTCCCCCGTCGGATCGTCCGATGCCATCAGCACCGCCCCGTCGGGCAGGGTCAGCGCAGCGTGGATGATCATGTCGGGGTTGGCCGGCCCGGGGGGCGGTTCCTCACCCTCGGGCATCTCGGCCGCGGTCATGAGTTCGAGCTCGCCGCCGAGCACCTCCTGGTAGCGCGTCATGGCTTCCCGGCAGGTGCCGGTGAAGAATATGTACGGAGTGATTGCCATGGTTGTCCTCCTCGGACATCTGTCGGCCCCGTTCGGGGGATCTGTTGGGTGGACGGGACCCGTTGGACGAAATCATCGGTGGTCGCGAGGATTCTTGCCCGGGCGGGCGACGACCGCGGCGAAGCCGCCATGAACACTGTTAACCTGACTCGGTCACAACGGGGGTGGTCGTGAGGTCAGGTGCACCGGTTCGGATCAGGGGTCTCGCAGCGGTTTACATCGCGCTGGCGGCGTTCGCGATCGGTTGCGGTGGAGGTGGGACCGCAGGTGGATCCGACACGTCGGACGAGGATGCGGCCACCACGAGCGCCCCGCAACCGCGCGAGAGGCTGCCGGAGACCGTCCAGACGCTCGGTATCGATGCAACCGAGTACGCCTTCGAGATCGACCCTGACGAGCTGGAGGGCCTCGAGGCCGGGTGGACACGACTCGAGTTCGACAACGTCGGCCAGGAACCGCACCAGGTGATGTTCGCCCGCATCAAGGACGGCGTCGACATGGCCGAACTGGCTGCGGCCGGGGCCAACGATTCGAGCGGTGCCGGCGCCATCGAGTTCGTCGACATGATCGGCGGTGTGAGCTACATCGGGCCCGGCCAGCAGACCACGGCCCTGGTCGATCTCACGGAGGGTCCCGTGCTGGCGATGTGCTACGTACCGGACCGCAACGGCGTCGCCCACGCGCTCCTGGGAATGAGCACGACGCTCACGGTCGCCGGAGGCTCCGCTTCTCCGGACCCAGCAGGCGCCGACGGCGCGGGCTAGGAGGTCCTGGGCACCTTCGAACTGGCCGAGGACGGATACCAGGTACCCGATCCTCTCGATGCGGGTTGGTACAAGGTCGAGAACACCGACACCGCGCTGCACGAACTCTCCCTGTTGGAGTTGGGGGCAACGGTGGATGAAGCCGAAGCAGGGTTGTTGGTCGAGGACCTGGCCGCCAACCGCACGCCTGAGGTCGAGCTCGAAGCCGTAGGCGGGATGGGCGCTATCTCGCCCGGATTCGAGGGGTACCTCCACCTCGACCTCGAGGACGGTGACTACCTCGCGGTCGACTTCATGCCGGATCCGGGAGAGCCCCGGCCCCACATGCTCGACGGATACTGGGCCCTGTTCAGCACCGGCGACGCCTGAGGAGCCCCTTGACGGGATCGACGCGAAATCGTCCGATCGGACGATCCGCAGCAACCGGGCGTTCCCTACGCTTGGAGCGGTGATCCAACGTTCCCTGCGCGCGCTCTGGTCCGAACCCGCCGAGACCCTGCCCGACAACCGTCCTTGGTGGGACTGGGCCATCGCGACCGTGGCCGTACCCATCGCCGTGCTCGAGGGGATCTACGGACCCGAGCTCGAGTGGCCGGCGTTGTCGGTCGGCGTGGGCGTGCTCTGCGTGCTGGTGATCCTCTGGCGGCGGACACACCCGCTGGCCGTGTTGGTGATCGCGTTCGGATCCCAGACCGCGATCGGCCTGCTCACCACTGCAGCCGGATTCGAGGACCAGGTCCCCTACAGCACCAGTCTGCTGCTGTTGTATCCGTACTCGCTCGCCCGCTGGGCGAGGGGCCGCGACGTCGTGATCGGCCTCGTGTTCCTGATGGTCACCCACTTCGTGCGGGAACCCCTGCTGGGCGAGGACGCAGCGACGATCATCGTCGGAGCCGGATTCCTCCTGCTCCCGGCCGCTCTGGGCGCAGCGGTGCGCTTCCGGCGGACCGCCCGTGCCCGCGAACAGGACGAGGTGCGAATGCGCGAGCGCGAGCAGCTGGCGCGCGAACTGCACGACACCGTCGCCCACCATGTGTCCGCGATCGTGATCCAGGCCCAGGCGGGACGGACGATCGTCATGGACGACCCGCAACGCGCGGCGGAGGTCTTCGCAGACATCGAGGCCGCTGCAGTGCGATCCCTCACCGAGATGCGCACGGTGGTGAGCATCCTGCGCGACAACGACGGACCAGAACTTGCACCCACCCCCGGCGTGTCCGACATCGCGAGGTTGATCGACAACGGCACGGTGGCCACGCCCGTCGACCTGCGGATCGGTGAGGGCCTGGTCGACCTCGACTCCGCGACCGACATCGCCGTGTACAGGCTGGTCCAGGAGTCGCTCACCAACGTCCAGCGGCACGCGAACGGTGTGACACGGGTGGACGTGCGGATCTCTCGTGAGGACGACGGTGTGCAGGTGAACGTGTCCGACGACGGCACCAACGCCCGACACCCCAGTGGGTCGGGATACGGACTGCGCGGCATGGCTGAGCGGGTCGAACTGCTGGGGGGCACCTTCAGTGCCGGTCCACGCCCCGACGGGGGCTGGACGGTGAAGGCCTGCCTTCCGCAGAATGACAGCGCATGACCATCCGGGTTCTGATAGCCGACGACCACGATCTGATCCGCACGGGTCTGCGCATGATCCTCGATGCCCAACCCGACATCGAGGTGGTGGCAGAAGCCGTCAACGGTCGCGAGGCCGTCGAGATCGCACGCCGCACCCGACCCGACGTCTGCCTGTTCGACATCCGGATGCCCGAACTGGACGGACTGGAGGCCACCCGCCTGCTCGCCGGCCCTGAGGTCGCTGACCCACTGGCGGTGGTGGTCGTGACCACCTTCGATCTCGACGAGTACGTACACGAAGCGCTCAGGGGAGGCGCCCGGGGGTTCCTGCTCAAGGACGCCGGGCCCGAACTGCTGGTTCAGGCCATCCATGCAGCAGCGCAGGGTGATGCGCTCATCTCGCCGAGCATCACCGCCCGACTGCTCGAGACCTTCGCCGGAGCACCTGCTGCAGGGGAGCCGGCCCAACCGATCGATCCCCTGACAGCCAGGGAGGAAGAGGTTCTCAGCACCGTGGCGAGGGGTCGCACGAACGCCGAGATCGCGGACGAACTCCACATCTCGATGAGCACGGTGAAGACCCATCTCGCCAGCCTCATGTCGAAGCTCGGAGCACGCAACCGCGTCGAGATCGCCATCTGGGCCTACGAGACCGGGCGGATGGGCTGAGCCTGACCGGTACGACGCGAACGCACCTCCACCCGACCGGAAGGCCGGATGGAGGTGCGTTGAGCCACGGGTCGAGCAGGGCTTCAGCTAGCACCCAGCGCGGTCAGGACATCCACCCGGGCGGCCCTGCGTGAGGGAAGGAGCGACGCTCCCACGCCGGCGAGCACCGCGAGCCCGGCGATGACCGCGAGGGCCGGGACCGGAATCACCACCACGTTGATGCCCTCATCCGCGAGGGCATACACCAGGGCGAGCCCGAATCCGATCCCGACGGCGAGGCCCAGCACCGCCCCGAAGAGAGCTATGACCGCCGACTCCCACCGGACCATCGAGCGCACCTGACTGCGGAACATCCCGATCGCACGGAGCAGACCGAGTTCCCTCGTGCGTTCCATGATCGACAGGGCGAGCGTGTTGGCGATTCCCAGCACACCGATCACCACCGCCAGGGCGAGCAGTGCGTATCCGAGCCCGAGGAGCATGTCGATCTCTGCCGCGATGTCGCCGGCATACTCCTCGGAGTCCTTGACGCTGGCGTTGGCCACTCCGGACAGCTCCGCCTCGAGCACGCTGCGGCCCGTTCCGGGGTCGACTCCATCGGCCAGGGCGACGAACACCTCGGAATCCAACGAGCCGACACCGTGGGACTCGAGCACCGAGTGCTCCACCACGATGTCACCCCAACTCTGGTCCGCGAACAGCGCTTCGACGACGAGTTCGTCGGAGGTGCCGTCCGCGAACTCCACCTCCATGACCGATCCCACCCGGAGACCGGCGTCCCGGGCGGTTGGTTCCGACAGCGCCACCTTCCCGGGGCCCAGGTCGGCCAGGTGCCCCTCGACGGTGTCGAACTCGAGCACCTGCTCCACGGTGGAAGGATCCACCGACACGACGTTCGCTACATCGTCGTCGATCAGAACTGGTGCCGTGCGCAGACCGGAGGCGGCGAGCACTTCGGGGAGTTGGCCGAGGTCGCTGGCCATCGAGTTGTCGAATCCGCCGGCCGTCGGGTCGATGGAACCCGACACGACGGCGAAGTCGGCCAGCATCGAGCCCGAGATCGCATCGTCGGCGGAAGCCTTGATCGATGAGCCGGTGACGGTGATGAAACCGACCAGCCCCACTCCGACCATCAGCGCTGACGCCGTGGCCGCGGTCCGCTTCGGGTTCCGCACCGCGTTCTCGCCTGCGAGGAGGCCTGGCGTTCCGCGGAACCACCGCACCGGGGCCGCGAGGAACCGGCTCACCGGTCGTGCCAGCACCGGACCCAACGCTGCGACGCCGATGAACAGCACCGCCGCCCCGCCACCGACCAGTGCGATGGGCGAGGAGCTGGCACCACCCAGTCCGGCAGCCAACATTGCTGCACCGACCAGCGAGATCGTCGAACCCACCAGGGTTCTCATCCTGGATCCTGCAGAGTCGTCCACCGCGGTGTCGCGAAGTGCGGCGATCGGGGCGATCCGGGATGCACGCCGTGCGGGCAGCAGGGCAGAGGCCACGGTGATGACCACGCCCACCGCCAGCGAGATCAGCATCGAGGACGCCTCCAGGACGAGTCCGCCGTTGGGTAGCTCGACTCCGAGACCCGCGAGCATCGAGCGCAACCCGAGCGCCACGCCCAGTCCGGCCAACAGGCCGCCGATGGATGCGAGCACGCCCACGACCACCGATTCCAGCACCACCGATGCCATCACCTGGCGGCGGCTGGCGCCGATTGCACGCAGCACCGCCAGTTCGCGCGTGCGCTGGGCGACGATCACCGAGAAGGTGTTCGAGATGATGAACGCGCCCACGAACAGTGCGATCACCGCAAAGGTCATGAGGAAGGCATTGAAGAAGGACAGGCTCTCTGCTGCCTCGCTGCGGGCGTCCGCCCGCAGTTCGCTGCCGGTCAGCACCTCGAGGTCACCTCCGACGACACCCGACAGGTCATCGACGATCGAGGCGGGGTCTACACCTGACGCTGCAACGGCGGCGATGCCGGAGTAGGTATCGGGTTCGCCGACGAGCGTCTGGGCCGCCGCATCGGTGAACAGGACCGAGGACATCCCCAGCATCGAATCCGAATCACCGAAGGTGGCGATGCCGCTGATCGTCACCGGCACGGGTCCGGCTGTTGTCAGCACGGTCGCGTCGTCGCCGACCGCGAGATCCGCCTCGGTCGCGCTCCCGCGGTCGATGACCACCTGGTCGTCCTCCGCCGGGGCGCTTCCCTCTGCGAGTTCGAACGGGTTGAGTTGTTCGACGGTGATCCAGTTGCCGCCCAGGTTCGGGGCATCGGTCGTACCTCCGCCCAGGGGCTCCCCATCGGATCCGACGATCTGGGCCCAGCCCTCGACACGACCGGCGACTGCCTCCACGCCGTCGGTTTCGGCGACCGCGTCGACCAGGGAGGCATCGACCGGAGCGCGAACGGGCTCCCGCTCGACGCTGAACGCAGCCTCGCTGCGCACGAAGACATCGGCCTCGGCGTAGGTGTCCTCCGAGAGTGTCTCGAGCTGGCGCCCGAGGGAGTCCGTGAGCACGAGCGTGCCGGACATGAATGCCACCCCGAGCACTACGGCCAGTGCAGTTGTGAAGAGGCGGGACTTGTGGGCGACGAGGCCCTTGAAGGTGGTTCGCAACATGATCAGGCTCCGATGTTCTTCATGCGGTCGAGGACGAGGGCTGCCGACGGGGAGTCCATCCAGTCGACGACTCTGCCGTCGGCCAGGAACAGCACCCGGTCGGCGTGGGATGCGGCGACCGCGTCGTGGGTGACCATCACGATGCTCTGGCGCATCTCGTTCACGGCCCGGCGCATGAACTCGAGGATCTCTGTGCCGGTGTGTGAGTCGAGGTTGCCCGTCGGTTCATCGGCGAAGATCACCTCCGGTCGTGCGGCCAGGGCCCTGGCGACTGCAACGCGCTGTTGCTGACCACCCGAGAGCTCACTCGGTCGGTGGCCCAGTCGGTCACCCAGACCGACGGTCGACACGACGGAGTCCACCCACTCCCGATCGGGTCGCCTTCCGGCGAGCTGCATCGGCAGGGTGATGTTCTCGATCGCGGTGAGGGTCGGCACCAGGTTGAACGACTGGAAGATGAATCCGATCCGGTCCCGACGCAACTGGGTCAGCTGTCGCTCACCGAGGCGTGAAAGGGCGATGTCGCCCAGGTAAACCTCACCGGAGGTGAGGGTGTCGAGCCCCGCCAACGAGTGCATCAGCGTCGATTTGCCCGAGCCCGAGGGCCCCATGATCGCGGTGAATGCGCCGGCGGCGAACTCGGTGGTCACGTCGTCGAGCGCGCGCACGGCGGTCTCACCGCGCCCGTAGATCTTCGACGCCGACACGGCTCGGGCCGCTGGCAGAGCGACCGCGGGGTCGTTCGGTCCAGTGCCTGTTCGAGCAGTTGGTTCTTCGGTGGTTGCAACGGTCATGACGTACCTCCGGGGTAGGTGGAGTTGGTACGTCGACCGTACGAATTCGCCCCCAGGGCACACATCGGGCCACAGCACGGTTCACGAGCCGACCGAGCGGACGATCCCGGCGCCCTCGATCAACCGAAAGTACTAGAGCCCCCAGGAGCGCTCAGGTGGCTGATCCTTCAGAGTGCAAGGGGGCGAACCTCCTCAGGCGCAGACTGTTGGACACGACGAACACCGAGGAGAAGGCCATGGCCGCTCCCGCGATCATCGGGTTCAGGTAGCCGGCCGCAGCCAGGGGCAGGGCGGCGATGTTGTAGGCGAACGCCCAGAACAGATTGCCCTTGATCGTGGAGAGCGTGCGTCTGGCGAGGCGGATCGCATCCGGAGCCGAGCGCAGGTCACCACGGACGAGGGTCAGGTCGCTGGCCTCGATCGCGGCGTCGGTTCCCGTGCCCATCGACAGACCGAGGTCGGCCCGCGCGAGGGCGGCGGCGTCATTCACCCCGTCACCGATCATCGCCACGATGCGGCCCTCGCCCTGGAGACGGCTGATCACCTCCACCTTGTCGGCCGGGAGCACTTCTGCGATCACCTCGTCGATGCCCACCTCGGCGGCCACGCTGCGCGCTGCGCGCTCGTTGTCACCCGTCAGCAGCACCGGTTGGAGACCGAGGTCCTTCAACTGACCGATGGCTTCGGCCGAGGTGGGTTTCACGGTGTCGGACACGACGAACACTGCACGAACCTCGCCGTCCCACGCAGCGACCACGGCGGTGCGGCCCGCTTGCTCGGCAGCCTCCTTTGCACGCTGCAGGTGCCCGCTCAGTTCCAGTCCCCATTCACCGAGGAGGGCAGGCCGGCCGGCGATGACCGCATGACCCTCGACCACCCCCTCGACCCCCAACCCCTCGCGGTTGGTGAACGACTCCACCGTCGTCAGATCGCCGCTCCGTTCGAGTGCTTCCACCGCGATCGCCCTGCCGATCGGATGTTCGGAGGCGTTCTCGAGTGCCCCGACCAGCCGCAGGACCTCACCAGAGTCGTTTCCGGGTTCTGTGACCACCTCGATCAAGGTCATCTTCCCGGTGGTGACGGTACCGGTCTTGTCGAGCACCACGGTGTCGACCTCGCGGGTGGACTCGAGCACCTCAGGACCCTTGATCAGGATGCCCAGTTGCGCACCGCGTCCGGTGCCGACCATGAGTGCGACCGGTGTGGCCAGACCGAGTGCACACGGACAGGCGATGATCAGCACCGCGACCGCGGCGGTGAACGCCGCCGCGGCACCCGCCCCCGTGAGCAGCCAGTAGCCGAGTGTGGCCAGGCTGAGCACGATGACGATCGGTACGAACACTCCCGACACCCGGTCGGCGAGCCGTTGGACCTGTGCCTTGCCGGTCTGGGCGTCGGTCACCAGTCGGGCGATCTGGGCGAGCTGTGTGTCTGCTCCTACCCGTGTGGCACGGATGAGCAACCGCCCACCGGCGTTGACCGTGGCCCCGGTGACCGGGTCGCCTGGGACCACTTCGATCGGAACACTCTCGCCGGTCAGCAACGAGGCATCGACCGCCGAGCTGCCCTCGGTGATGACACCGTCGGTGGCGATCTTCTCGCCGGGGCGGGCGACGAAGGTGTCGCCAACCGCCAGCTGGTCGATTGCGATGCGCTCCTCGGCGCCGTTGCGCAGCACCACCACGTCCTTGGCGCCGAGGTCCAACAGCGTCCTCAGTGCCGCTCCGGTGCGTCTCTTGGCGCGCGCCTCGAAGTAGCGGCCGGCCAGGATGAACGTGGTGACCGCTGAAGCGACCTCGAGGTAGATCTCATCGGCACCCGAAGAGCGTTCGACGGTGAACTGGAAGGCCATCTTCATTCCGGGCTCTCCTGCACCGCCGAAGAACAGCGCGTACAACGACCACCCGAACGCGGCCAGGGTGCCGAGTGAGATCAACGTGTCCATCGTGGCGGTGCCGTGGCGGAGGTTGGTCCAGGCAGCGTGGTGGAACGGGTAGGCACCCCAGACCACCACCGGCGCTGCCAGGGTCAGCGAGAGCCACTGCCAGTTGTCGAACTGCAGCGCTGGGATCATCGCCATCAGGACCACCGGCAGGGACAGCGCTGCACTGATCAGCACGCGTTGGCGCAGGGACTCCGTCTCCTCGGCCTCCGCCGATGTGGCCTCCGCCTCGGGACGCTTCAGAGGCAGGGTGGCGCTGTAGCCCGCCGCTTCGACCTGGGCCACGAGATCGTCCGGGTCGATCCCCTCGGCGTAGCTGACCGCAGCCTTCTCGGTTGCATAGTTGACCGTGGCGGTGACCCCGTCGAGCTTGTTCAGGCGCTTCTCGATCCGGTTCGCACACGACGCACACGTCATCCCGCTGATCGACAACTCCACGCGATCTTGTGCAGCGCTGCTCCCCGGTGAGGAGATCGAGTGCTCGGTGTCGGTCATGGCGACCACGAGCCTCCCACGAGCCCGAATCCCCTGCTGCCGAATCCCCTGCTGCCGAATCCCGTGCGAGCGGATCTCATGTTGCCAACTCGAATCCGGCCTCGTCGATCGCTGCAGCCACGGCCCGGTCATCGAGTGGGGCGTCGCTGGTGACCGCCACGCGGCCGCTGGCCAGATCGACGACCACGTCGTTCACTCCGTCGAGCCTGGACAGCTCCTCGGTCACGGCATTCACACAGTGTTCGCAGCTCATCCCGACGACGCCAAGGGTGGTTTCGGTGCTCATCCGATCTCCTCTTATACCTATGGGGGGTATCCCCACAATACCCACTATGGGTATGATGGGCAACAACAGATCATCGATCCACGGAGGACCGGATGACCCAGCGGGGTTACAGCGCGACCAAGGACCAACTCCAGACGCGTCTGTCACGGATAGAGGGCCAGGTCCGAGGTGTCTCGAAGATGGTCGATGAGGACCGCTACTGCATCGACGTCCTGACCCAGATCAGCGCCATCCGAGCGGCCCTCGACAAGGTCGCTCTGGGGCTCCTCGACGGCCACGCCCGTCACTGCCTCGCAGGCGGCATGGGCGGCCCCGAGGATCCTGAGGACCAGGCGGACGAGTTGATGGGGGCCATAGGCCGCCTGATGTCCCGCTGAGGCCGCCCTCGGCAATCCTTCGCACCCCGACCCTGCCCGACGCCGGCTCTGTACGGTGTCGACCGTGGATCCGAACGGACCCCAGATCGCCGAGGGTCGGGACTCGGTGATCTACGAACACGGCCCGCAGCGGGTGCTCAGAGCAGCGCGCGACGGTCGCTCACTGGTGGCGGAGGCCGAGGTCATGACCTATGCCCGCTCCAGGGGCTTCCCCGTGCCCCGCGTCCACGACGCAGGTCCCGGCTACCTCGTCATGGACCGGATCACCGGTCCGACGATGCTCGACGACGCGATTCCCCTGCGACTTCGACGTCACGGTGCCCTGCTCGCCCAGCTGCACCAGCAGCTGCACGGGATACCAGCCCCGCACTGGCTGGCGCGGCACGCCCCGCTCGAGGGGGACCGCCTGCTCCACGGCGACCTCCATCCACTCAACGTGCTGATGACCGACGAGGGTCCGATGGTCATCGACTGGTCTAACGCCTCGAGGGGTGCGCCGGCGTTCGACGTCGCTGATGCCTGGTCCCTGTTCGCCTGCGCGGACCCGCCTGACATTCCCGTTGCTGCGCTGGTGGTACCCGTGGGTCGCCGACTGTTCCTGCGCGGATTCCTCGACGGCGTGGACCGCGCAGCGGCTGCACGGGCCATGCCCGCGGTCGTCCGGGAGAGGATGTCGGACCCCAACATCTCCGACACGGAGAAGCGCAGGATGAAACGGCTGGCAGCAGGGCTGACCGGAAGCTGAGCGACCCGATCCGGGGCCATCCGCCCACCACGGCCGGGGGACCCAGGGTTACGATGACCCCGTCAGGCCGATCCGGGGGGAACCGTGCCAGAACACACCTTCACGCATCGGGCCGGGAGCCTCGGTTCCCACCGACCGGATGTGGGATCCGACGGGGCGACCCGGTGCGCCTGACACGGCACCTGTGGATGTGGGCCCCGGTGATCGCGCTGGCCGTGGTGATGACCGTCGTGGTGGTCGCCCGGCCGTCCAACTCCGACCCCGGTTCAGCTGCAGCAGAACCCGCCGGGCCTGCAGCCGATACAGATCCGGTGACCGAGTGCGAAGGACCGCAGGTTCCCGGGTTGGACAGTTCGCCTCCGTGCATGGAGTTCTCGGGCGACAACGGTGGTGCGACCTACCAGGGGGTCACCGGTGACTCGGTCAAGGTGGTCGAGATCAGGGCCGAGGAGAACCCCCAGGTCTCCGCCCTGCTGCAACAGGCCGGCGTGATCGAGAGTCCGGGTGACTCCGTCGAGTTCACCGAGAAGGCCATCGAGTTCCTCAACGAGAAGTACCAGCTCTACGGCCGCACCATCGAGCTGGTGCAGTTCGACTCCGAGTGCCCACTCACACCACTCGACTTCGACCGGTGTCGCGCATCGGTCCAGGAGGTGGTCGACATGGAGCCGTTCGCGATCCTCTGGCCGGCGAGCGGCTACCCGGAGGTGTTCGACGAGTTCACCAGAGCGGGCATCCTGACCATCGGCGGAGACTCGCTACCGGCCAGTTGGTACTCCGACGACGCGCCGCTGCGCTGGAACGTCTCGATGGACGCCGACACCAACATCGAAGGCGTCGCCGACTTCTACTGCAAGAAGCTCGCCGGGAAACCGGCGGACCACACCGGCGTGGAGATCCACTCGAGCATCGGCGCACGTGGCGAGGTGACCCGCAAGCTCGGCGTGGTGATGGTCGAGGGCGACAACCAGAGCGTGCAGGCCGAGAAGCTCTACACCGAACTGGCGAAGTGCGGGGAACCCGAACCGCCGACCTTCACCTACGACCCCGACATCACCCGGGCGGCGGAGACCGCCAACGCACTCGTCACGGGAATGATCTCCGAGGGGGTGACCACGATGATCTGCCTCTGCGATCCGGTGGCCCCGGTGTTCAACCTCCCGGTGATGACCGCTCAGGGCTGGTTCCCCGAACACGTGCTCCCGGGAGTGGGGCTGTTGGACGCCGATCCGGTCGCCCGGCTCTACGACCCGGCACAGTGGGCACACGCATTCGGGCCGAGCATGATCCCCAACGCCACGGACCTGGACGAGTCCGATGCCCAGACCGTCTGGAGCGAGATGGGCGGTGAGGGTCCGGTCTGTGGCACCTGTGATGCGAGATGGCCGTTCTACTCACTGCTCGGATCCATGTTGCAGCTGGCGGGACCCGATCTGACCCCCGCCAATGTCGAGGTGGGGCTCTTCACCAGGGACGGATCGGACACCGCTCCGGGCGATCCGACCCAGCCCGTGGTCTCGTTCGCTCCGGGCAAGTACAACGCTCTCTCGGACCATCGGGAGGTCTGGTGGGACCCCGATCTGGTGTCCGCACGTGACGACGGGGTCGGTGCCTACGTGGCTGTCAACGACGGAATCCGAACACCGGTCGGGCAGTTCGACGAGACCCTGGACGTACCGGTGGCGCCAAGGTGACCGACGGCGGCACACTGCTTCCGACCGGTCTGGCTTCTGGACGATCCCGGGCGTTGACCTACCCACTCGCCGGGCTGGGCGCCGCATTCGCGCTGTATGCCTGCCTGCAGATCCTCTTCGGCCGACTTCCGCTGTTGGACCTGGGGTTCGGTCGCGCACCGGTCCCTGCGGGGATCTTCGCCTACGGCGCCGTGGTGGGCAGCCTCTACGCGCTCGTTGCCTTCGGGCTGATACTCACCTACCGGGCCACCCGGGCCATCAACTTCGCCCAGGCCGGAATGGGTGCCGTGCCTGCGGTCGGCGCACTGGTGCTGGTCTTCGCGCGGGGCTGGCCGTTCTTCGCCGCACTGGCAGCTGCAGTCGTCGTGGCCCTGGCCCTCGGCGCGGTGATCGAGCGTCAGGTGATCCGCCCCTTCGAGCACTCGCCCCGCCTGGTGGTGTCGGTGGCCACGATCGGCCTGTCGCTGCTGCTCGCGTTCTTCGAGATCAAGGTACCGGGGTGGCTGGCGGGAGATCTTCTGACCAGCGTCCGCCTGGATACTCCGTTCAGCACCTTCACCTTCGACATCGGCGAGGTGCGCTTCACCGGGGACGCGCTCTTCACCGTCGTCGTGGTGATCCTCACCATGGTCTGGCTCCGTTGGTTCCTGCTGCGAACCTCGGTCGGGCTCACAGCACGGGCCATGGCAGAGAACGGCGACCGCGCTGCCGGCCTCGGCCTGGCCGTGCGCGGCACGTCGATGACGATCTGGGGAGTCGCCGCCGCACTGTCCACCATCGGCATCTTCCTGCGCGCGGGGCTCGTCGGCGTGCCCATCGGATCGAGCATCGGCCCTGCCGTGCTGCTCCTGGGACTGATCGCCGCGGTCATCGCCCGGATGGACAGCTTCGCGGTTGCCCTGGTGGCCGCTGTCGGCATTGGCGTGGTCGACCAGGTCGTGGTGTTCTCCACCCGCAACTCGGCTGCGACCTACGCGGTCATGTTCGCCGTACTGGTGACGGTCCTGTTCTTCCAGCGCAACCTCTGGCAGCACCGCTCCGGAGACGACGCCGGAGGATTCCAGAGCAGCGACGACAGCGCTCCGATGCCCCGGATCATGCGCGGGCTCCCGGAGGTCAGGGCTCTGAGGACCGCCGGTTGGGTGCTGGGCATCGCCATCACCGTCAGCGCGCCATGGTGGTTGGGTCCCGGCAGGGAGAGTCTGGCGGGACGCTTCGCGATCCTGGCGATGGTCGGCGTGTCGTTGGTGATGCTCACCGGTTGGGCCGGCCAGGTGAGCCTCGGACAGTTCGGCTTCGTCGGGGTCGGGGCGGGGGTCGCCGGATCCCTGGTCACCCGCTTCGACACCGACTTCTTCGTGGTCCTGGTGATCGCCGCCGCGGCCGGCGCACTCCTCGCGGTGCTCGTAGGACTACCCGCGCTGTGGACCCGTGGGATGTTCCTGGCCGTCACCACGCTGGCCTTCGGATTCGCGGTCCAGTTCGTGCTGCTGAACCGCGACTACGTCCCCTGGCTCCTGCCCGAACGCGGCGCCTTCGTGGAGCGCCCGGTGCTGTTCGGATCGCTCTCCACCGCGGATGACCGCACCTTCTACTGGCTGACACTGCTGTTCCTGGCCGCCACGATCGGGTTCGCACGCGCCCTGCGCCGCTCCCACGCCGGCCAGAAACTGATCGCCGCACGCGACAACCCGCTGGCGGCCAAGGCGTTCGCGATCGAGATCAACCGGGCCCGCCTGGTGACCTTCGCGGTCTCGGGCGGCATCGCCGCGATCGCCGGCGCGCTGCTCGCCTACCAAAGGGGATCGGTGGACGCCTCGGGCTACGGGCCCCTGCAGTCGGTCGACGTGTTCGTGATGACCGTGATCGGCGGCATCAGTTCGGTGGGTGGGGCGATCGCCGGCGCGGTGGTCGTACTCCTCGTGCCGGTCCTGCCCTGGTTGGAGAACTTCGACGAGGTACAACTGCTGACCACCTCACTCGGGCTGCTCTTCGTGCTCAGCGTGCTCCCCGGCGGGCTGATGGACGCATTCCACCAGGTTCGCGACTCGCTGCTCAGGGTGATCGCCAGACGCCGTGGACTGTCGGTGCCGGAGCTGTCACGGGGCGACCGCGACTCCGTGGAGGTCCCCGACGTGGTCTCGCTCGGAGCCGATACCGACCTCGGAGTGATCGGCACGGTCGAACGCGACCCGCCGGAGGGCTCCGAGCGCGAACTCGAACGGTCCGGGCGGTGAGCAGCGACGCCGCGCCGCCCGGCGCGATCACCTATCGGGCGCATCTCCGGCTGTCGGGCTCGCTCCTGGTGGCGGTGGGTGCAGGGGCGGTGGCCATCACGTGGCCGGGGGGATATGTCCCCTACGACAACCATCTGTGGGGCGTGACGATCATCCCCATCGCCGTGCTCACGATCGCTGCCGTGGTCGCCTGGCGCTCCCATGGAGCACGTCCGGGTTCCCCGGGCACCTGGGTCACCGAGGCCGCTCTGGACCGGGCGTCGGTCTACCGCCCTCCGGGCGCCCGTTCCGCGCTCACGCTGCCGATGATCCTCGAGGCGCTGTTCCTGGCACTCAACCTGATCGCCTACACGGTCTGGGCCGTGACCAAGAACTGGACCCCCCAGGGGGTGCGTGCGCCTACGACCTTCGGCATCGGTACGACGCTGTTGCTGTGGGGGCTCATCAGCGCACTGTTGGCGCCACGCACCGTGTCCCGGCGCGAGTCACACGAGGGATGCGTGTACCTGGTCGCGGCGAACGCCCACATCGCCGGGCCACCCAGACTCACCGCCCACGATGAGCAGACCCTTGCCGCGGTGACTGCCGAGCTCGGTGACGACGTGCTGCTCGCGTGTCGTGGACTGGACGTCGCCTACGGACAGGTCCAGGTGTTGTTCGACTGTGATGTCGAGGTGCACCGCGGCGAGATACTCGCCCTGCTCGGCACCAACGGCGCCGGCAAGTCCACCCTGTTGCGCACCATCGCAGGGCTGATGGCGCCTGAGCGGGGAACGATCCTCTACGACGGCGCAGACATCGCCCACCTCCCCGCCTGGGAGGTCTGTCACCGCGGCGTGAGCTACATGCCCGGTGGCGATGCCATCTTCCCGAGCCTCACCATCGATGAGCACCTCGCCGCCGCGGGCACCGGCGCGCGCCTCGATCAGGCGGTAACCCAGCAGCGGCGCGACGAGGTCCTCGGGCTGTTCCCCGTGCTCGGCCAGCGCAGGATGCAACAAGCAGGTGATCTGTCCGGTGGCGAGGCACAGATGCTTGCAGTGGCCATGGCACTGATGGAGCGCCCCACGATCCTGATGATCGATGAGTTGTCGCTCGGTCTGGCCCCCCTGGTGGTCGCCCAACTGATGGACGTCGTGCGTCGGCTGCGCGACGACGGAATGACGATCGTGCTGGTTGAGCAATCCGTGAACGTGGCGCTCGAGGTCGCTGATCGAGCTGTCTTCCTCGAGAAGGGCGAGGTTCGTTTCAGCGGAAGCGGAGCCGAACTGGCATCGCGCCACGATCTGCTCCGGGCGGTGTTCCTGCCCGGTTCGCGGGACCTCGACAGCACCTCCACGAACGGATCGCAACCCGAGAACCAGGACCCGGAACCCGTGCTCACGGTGAGCGGACTGACCAAGCGCTTCGGTGGCGTGACCGCCGTGAGTGAGGCGTCGTTCGAGGTCCGCCGCCACGAGATACTCGGCCTGATCGGCGCCAACGGTGCGGGCAAGACGACCCTGCTCGACCTGGTCAGCGGGTTCATCCCCGCCGACCGCGGTTCGGTTCGCTTCCTGGGCACCGAGATGCTCGGAATGCCCCCCTCGATGCGCGCCGAACTCGGCCTCGGCCGCTCGTTCCAGAACGCAAGGTTGTTCCCGTCGCTCACGGTGGCGGAGAACATCTCGGTGGCGCTGAACAGACACCTGTGGACCGACGGCCTCGTGGCCTCGGGGTTGGCCCTGCCCGCCATGTTGGACCTCGACGACAAGATCCTGCGGGCGGTGGACGAACTGGTCGAGCTGTTCGGTCTCGTGCGCTTCAGGGACCGCCCCGCCCGCCAGCTGTCCACCGGCACGCGCCGGGTGGTGGAGATCACCATGGCTGTCGCGCACCGTCCCAGGCTGTTGTTGCTGGACGAGCCGGCAGCAGGAATCGCCCAGGCCGAGATCGGTGCCCTGGCTCCCCTGCTGCGCGACATCCGCTCGGCGCTGGATCTCAGCATCGTGTTGGTCGAACACGACATCCCCTTCGTGACATCGGTCTGCGACCGGCTCCTGGCGCTCGACATGGGCTCGCCGATCGCCGAGGGCGATCCGCGCGATGTGATCTCCGATCCGGTGGTGATCTCGGCCTACCTGGGCGGTGACGTCGCAGCGATCAACCGCTCCGGGAGCGACCCCGCCACCCAGCGGTCCGGCGGCCCTGGTGCTGCCCGACCGGTCCATGGCTGATCCGACCCCCGAGGTGCTGGCGGCACGCGCCAAGTGGCGATGGACCGGCAAGGAGCGGCCGACCTGGGCCGAGGAGCCCGGGCCGGGCCAGGAATCGGTGTGGGACTACCCCCGACCCCCGCGCATGTTCGACGACGACCGCCTGGTGGTGGTGCGTGCAGGAGAACGAGTCGTTGCGCGATCCACCTCGACCGTTCGGGTGCTCGAGACCGCTGGCGCCCCTGCCTTCTACATCCCACCGGCCGATGTCGATGAGGAACTGCTCGTGGAGGTGCCGGGCTCATCGATCTGCGAGTGGAAGGGGCCAGCGCGCTACTGGGCGCTCCGGCAGGGGCCCCGTGAGGCCGTCGGCTGGGACTATCCAGATCCATTCACACCCTTCGAACCCCTTGCGGGCCTGCGCAGCTTCTTTCCGGCCCGGCTCGACTGCACCGTCGACGGACAGCGTGTCCGTGCCCAACCCGGAGGCTTCTACGGAGGCTGGGTGACCGAGGAGATAGTCGGACCGATCAAGGGCGAACCCGGTTCCGCCGGCTGGTGAGCACCGGCGAAGCACCGCCCTTCACCGCACCCCGGCGACCCTCCGCCGTCTGCTGAGCACGGTCGCCATCCCCAGGAGCACCAGGCCGGTTCCGATGAGGGTCACCGACCTGGGGTCGGCGCCGGTGGACGCCAGACTCCCGGCCGCTCCAGCGGCGGCCCCGGACGACGGACCGGCGGTGCCCGCGGATGACGGCGCCGCCACGGGGGAGCCATCGGTGACAGACGTTGCCGGGGAGCCGGCCGGCGTAGTCGTGGTCGTGATGGTGGTCGTCGTGGTGGTGGTCGTGGTGTCGCTCTCACCTGCCACCACGGCCACGGACTCACTCAGTTCGCTGCTGGAGCCGAACCCCTGGTTGCCGGCACCGCCGTCGATCCGCGTGGCCGTGGCGGTCACGTTCGATCCCACCAGAGAACCTGCACCGGCGTGGACGAGGTTCGCCGTCAGCCCGGTTCCGGGGGCAACCTCGACGTATCCCAGGTAGGAGTGGGCGTCGTTGCCCGACGATGAGGCGTTCGCGAAGAACTCCACCCTGTACCGACCTGTCGTGGCTCCTGCCGAGTCGAGGTCGAACACAGCGGTGAAGCTGTCATCGACCGCCTCCGCGGATCTGAGCGTCGGATGGTTCAGGTAGTCGTTGGCGGCACCCGGGGTCTCGCCGGTCACCGACAGCGGGTTCCTACCGAAGTCCTCATAGGTGTTGAACACGCCGGTGAAAGCCACGCTCGTGTCGATGAGGGCCGCGAGGTCGATTCCGCTTCCGTTGGGTGTACCGGGGAACGCGGCGTTGGGAACGGTGTCGTGGATGCTGTTGCCGAGAACCGCCACGGCACCCGGAGCCCCGTAGAAGGAGGCGCTGTCGATCTCGGCGCTCGCCACCACGACCCCGCCGACCTGGTTGCCGGCGATGTCGTTGCCGTCACCGGGAGCGGTACCGCCGACGAGAACCTCATCCACCTCGCCGAGAACGAAGATCCCGATGGAGTTCGGCTGCGTCAGCGACGGGTCCACAGCGCCGAGGGCGTTCGGGCCGATCTCGTTTCCCTGGATGCGGATGTCGGTCGGGCTGTTGAACAACCCCACCAGCCCGATGTTCGCCACGGTGTTGCCCGAGACCAGGTTCCCACCCGCGTCGGTCGAGTCGCCTATCTGGATGTCGGTGGAAACGTTCCCTGCATTGATGCCGAAGATGTGGTTCGGTCGGGCGACCAGACCGGAGGCGTCGGTACCGATCCGGTTGCCCAGAATCGACACACCACTTGCGTCCAGGATGGCAACCCCCGACGCCGTGTTCGCCGAGATGAGGTTGCCAGCACCCGGTGCCGTCCCACCGACGGTCACGTTGGTCGAGCCGTCGGAGATGCTGATGCCCTGCTGGGCGTTGCCCATGGCGGTCGTGCCGTCGACCGCCAGCCCGATGATGTTGCCCCGGATCGAGGTCCCGGTGGAACTGTCCACCCCGATTCCGTGATTCTCGTTGCTCGAGATGAGGTTGGATTCCCCTCCCGGTCCACCGATGACTGTGTCGATGCCACCGGACTGCAGGATTCCGGCGTCACCGTTGGGGAGCGGTGCGGTGCCCGACCAGTCGGTCCCGATCCGGTTGCCGGTGATCCGGAGGTTCGTCGTGTCGGCCGGAGCGACGCCCATGGAGACGTTGCCAGAGATGATGTTCATCTCGGAGAGTTCGTCGCCCCCCAACAAGAAGTTGTCAACGTTGTCGATCGACAGCCCGCCTGCACCGGCGGGGACGGAGTTCCCGATGGCTGTCTCGCCGTCCGCCGCAACACCGATGTAGTTGCCCTGCACGATCCAGTCGTCGCCGCCCGAGTTCGGAGATATCGCGGTCTGGTCGTTGCCCACGATCACGTTGCGGTCCGCCGGGTCGGGCCCACCGATCCTGACACCGGAGTCGAACCCGGACGACTGGCACACGCCGCAGCCGACATTGCCGGCATCGACGAGTCCGGTGTGGTCCGTACCGAGGTAGTTCCCGGCAATGGTGACGTCTGGCGCTCCGACGCCGATGGCGGTCGGATCGTTCGAGCCGGTCGGAGTCTCGCCGAGTCCCATGTTGATGATCGCCAGGCCCCGGATCGAGCTTCCGACAGCAGGTGGTTGGAAATCGAATGCGTTCTCGCCCGCACCCGCTGTCATTCCCGCGGTGGAGCCATCCACCTCGACGAGGATCCGGGTGTTGAGTGGCTGCGGATTCGGTGCGGTGTTGGCGAGCGCACCGGGTTGGCTGAAGCCGTTGATGTCGACCGGATCGGTGAGTGAGGGCAGTGGTGAAGTGAGCGAGATCCGGTAGCCGTTCTGTCCACCGTTGGTGAAGTCGGGTGCTCCGGCGATGTTGAAACTGATCTGGTCGGTCCCGGAACCCGCAGCGCACTCACCTGCGGTCGAGAACGGTGAGAAGTCGAAGTTGGCGGAGTTGACCGCTTCGCGCAGGGTGCAGACCCCGTCGTCGGCGATGACGTCGCTCGATGAGTTGACCACGATGAGCGTGTCCGCCGAGGCATCGCTGTGGAGCAGGCCGACCATGGCGGCGAGAACCGCCGTGACGATCATCGCGAAGGTGGTTCCCCGCATCGCACGACTCCCCTCGCCACGGATCCTGTTGCCGGAACGTGTGTGGTCCATGGACCACCATCGGCACTTCAGCTCCCCGGTTGAGGGCTACGCTCGGAGGCGAGAGCCCTGACCCTCTCGTTCGACGGCATTCGAACCGGGCCGGTTGGGCCGGCGCTCAGTGCCCGGTGGCCATGGCGACGATCGCTCCGCCATCCCGCTTCGCCCGGTAGCTGGCCTCATCGGCTCGGATCCGCAACTCGGGCACGTCGGTCGAGGGTCCCTTTGCGACACCGACGCTCGCCCCGACGCGCACCTGGCCATCGCCGACTTCGATCGGTTCGCAGATCGCTGCACCCAGCCGGCCGGCCATGGCCGCCAGGTCGTGATCCGAGGTCAGGTCGGGGCACACGACCATGAACTCGTCCCCGCCCGTCCGGGCGGTGTGGTCGACCATCCTCACCGCGG
>JAMLGK010000016.1 GCA_023957995.1 Microthrixaceae bacterium
TGGAGCCGAACCCCTGGTTGTCGGCACCGCCGTCGATCCGCGTGGCGGTAGCGGTCACGTTCGATCCCACCAGAGCATCTGCACCGGTGTGGACGAGGTTCGCCGTCAGCCCGGTTCCGGGGGCCACATCGACGTAGCCCAGGTAGGAGCGGGCGTCGTTGCCCGACGACGAGGCGTTCGCGAAGAACTCCACCCTGTACCGACCCGTCGTGGCTCCAGCAGCGTCGAGGTCGAACACGGCGGTGAAGCTGTCATCGACGGCCTCGGCAGAGGTGAGCGTCGGATGGTTCAGGTAGTCGTTGGCGGCACCCGCGGTCTCGCCGGTCACCGACAGTGGGTTCCTGCCGAAGTCCTCATAGGTGTTGAACGCGCCGTTGAAGGCCACATTCGTGTCGATGAGTGCAGCGAGGTCGATCCCACTGCCGTTGGGTGTACCGGGGAACGCGGCGTTGGGAACGGTGTCGTGAATGCTGTTCCCGAGAACCGCCACGGCGCTCGGAGCCCCGTAGAAGGGGACGCTGTCGATCTCGGCGCTCGCCACCACGATCCCGCCGACCTGGTTGCCGGAGATGTCGTTGCCGTCACCGGGAGCGGCGCCGCCGACGAGAACCTCATCCACCTCACCCAGAACGAAGATCCCGATCGAGTTCGGCTGCGTCAGCGAGGGGTCCACGGCGCCGAGGGCGTTCGGGCCGATCTCGTTTCCCTGGATACGGATGTCGGTCGGGCTGCTGAACAACCCCACCAGCCCGATGTTCGCCACCGTGTTGCCCGAGACGAGGTTCGCACCCTCGCCGGTCGAGTTGCCGATCTGGATGTCGGCGGCATCGTTCCCTGCATTGATGCCGAAGATCTGGTTCGGTCGAGCGACCAGGCCGGATGCGTCGGTACCGATTCGGTTGCCCAGCAGAGAAACACCACTTGCGTCGAGGATGGCAACCCCCGACGCCGTGTTCGCCGAGATGAGGTTGCCGGCACCCGGCGCCGTTCCACCGACGGTCACATCGGTGGAACCGTCGGAGATGCTGACGCCCTGCTGGGCGTTGCCCATGGCGGTCGTTCCGTCGATCGCCAGCCCGATGATGTTTCCCCGGATCGACGTCCCGGTGGAGCTGTCGACCCCGATTCCGTGATTCGCGTTGTTCGAGATGAGGTTGGATTCCCCTCCCGGTCCACCGATGACGGTGTCGATGCAACCGGACTGCAGGATGCCGGCATCCCCATTGGGGAGTGCGGTGGTTCCCGACCAGTCGGTCCCGATCCGGTTGCCGGTGATCCGGAGGTTCGTCGTGTCGGCCGGAGCGACGCCCATGGAGGCGTTCCCGGAGATGATGTTCATCTCGGAGAGTTCGTCGCCCCCCAACAAGAAGTTGTCCACGTTGTCGATCGAGAGCCCGCCGGCCCCGCCGGGGACGGAGTTCCCGATGGCTGTCTCGCCGTCCGCCGCAACACCGATGTAGTTGCCCTGCACGATCCAGTCATCGCCGCCGGAGTTGGGAGAGATCGCGGTCTGGTCGTTGCCCACGATCACGTTGCGGTCCGCCGGGTCGGGCCCACCGATCCTGACACCGGAGTTGATTCCGGACGACTGGCACACACCGCAGCCGACATTGCCGGCATCGACGAGTCCTGTGTGGTCCGTACCTATGTAGTTCCCGGCGACGGTGACGTCGGGGGCTCCTACGCCGATGGCGGTCGGATCGTTCGAACCGGTCGGAGTCTCACCGAGTCCCATGTTGATGATCGACAGGCCCCGGATCGAACTTCCGACAGCGGGTGGCTGGAAATCGAATGCGTTCTCGCCTGCTCCGGCTGTCATTCCCGCGGCGGAGCCATCCACCTCGACGAGGATCCGGGTGTTGAGCGGCTGCGGATTCGGTGCGGTGTTGGCGAGCGCACCGGGTTGGCTGAAGCCGTTGATGTCGACCGGGTCGGCCAGTGAGGGCAGTCGCGAGGTGAGCGAGATTCGGTAGCCGTTCTGTCCGCCGTTGGTGAAGTCGGGTGCTCCGGCGATGTTGAACGCGATCTGGTCGGCCCCCGATCCCGCGTCGCATTCACCGGCGGTCGAGAACGGTGAGAAGTCGAAGTTGGCGGAGTTGACCGCTTCGCGCAGTGTGCAGACCCCGTCGTCGGCGATCACGTCGCTCGATGAGTTGACCACGATCAGGGTGGCCGCCGAGGCATCGCTCTGGAGCAGGCCGACCATGGCGGCGAGAACGGCCGTGACGACCATCGCGACGGTGCTTCCCCGCACAGCACGACTCGCCTCGCCGCGGATCCTGTTCCCGGAACGTCTGTACTCCATCGAGCACCATCGGCACCTCGGCTCTCCGCTTGAGGGCGCCGCTCGGAGGCGAGAGCTCGTGACCCGCTCGTTCGACGGCATTCGGACGGCCCGGCCCGGCCGAGCAGCCGGGAAGCCGGTGCTCAGTGCTCGGTGGCCATGGCGACGACCGCGCCGCCACCCCGCTTGGCCCGGTAGCTGGCCTCATCGGCTCGGATCCGCAACTCGGGCACGTCGGTCGAGGGGCCCTTGGCGACACCGACGCTGGCCCCGACGCGCACCTGGCCTTCACCGACGTCGATCGGTTCGCAGATTGCTGCCACCAGCCGGCCGGCCATGGCCGCCAGGTCGTGGTCCGAGGTCAGGTCGGGGCATACGACCATGAACTCGTCCCCGCCCGTCCGCGCGGTGTGGTCGACCATCCTCACCGCGGACACGATGCGATCGGCAACCACCCTGAGCACCTCGTCACCAGCGGCATGCCCCGCGGAGTCATTGACGTACTTGAAGCGGTCGAGGTCCAGCGCGATCACACCGATGTCGGTGCCCGGGACCAGTGTGTCGATGTACTCCTCCAGACCAGCGCGGTTCGCAAGCCCGGTCAACGGGTCGTGGATCGCCGCCTGGTGGAGTTGCTGCATCAGCTGCCGGCGCTCCTCGATGTCCTCGACCTGGGTGAGGAAGTGCCGGGGCTCGCCGTCCTCACCACGGAGCAGGGTCGTGGTCGCCCGGGTCCACACCGGTAGTCCGTCGACCGACACGAAACGCTTCTCCAGCGAGAAGCTGGGGGTCGTGCCGTCCAACAGTTCCACCGCTGCATCGACGGTCCTGTTGAGGTCCTCCGGATGGGTCGTGTCGAGAACGGAGGTGTCGAGCAGATCACTGTGCGAGCGCCCGAGCAGGTCACACATCGCCTGGTTGACCCGCACGTACTGTCCCTCCAGCGTGGTGAGGGCCATCCCGATGGGGCTTCGGTCGAAGGCCTGTTCGAAGCGCCCGTTGTCGCTGCGGGTGCGCGCGGTCGTCCAACTGGGGTCCACATCTGCATCGAGTTGCACGCTGCCCGTCCAACCGACGGTCCGGCCCAACTCGTCGACGACCCTCTCGGCAGTACCGCGTACAGCCGTCTCGGTTCCGTCGGGCCGCTGGATCCGGAAGCGACGGTCGAACACTGCGTCGTACTGCACCGCTGTCCACCACGCCCCCACGACCTCGGCTCGGTCCCCGGGGTGCACCAGCGTCATCCAGCGGTCTCCCAGCGCGGCCTCGGGAGGTGCACCGGTCAACTCACACCAACGTCTGTTGACCGTCTCGACGCGACCGTCCGGGTCGCTGAGGAACACCGCCGCCGGCGATCGCTCCAGAACCGCGTTCAGGATTGCCTTCTCACAGCGCGTCCGACCGTCATCCACACGGGTCCCATCGTCACAACCGTGGGCCCGCTGGAGAACTTGTCGGTGGAAACCCGACGGTGGAGCCCTCCGAGCGGATGTCGGTGCTGTCAGGACTCGATCGGCACCGAATCGGTCGTGGCCCCGGTCGGTTCATCGGAGTCGGAGGTCTCGGGTTCTCCCTCGATGCTGATGTTCGGCATGATCACATCCAGCCAGTGCGGTATCCACCAGCCGGCCCTGCGCATCAGACGCATCAGCGAAGGCACCAACAGCATCCGCACGATGAGCGCGTCGACCAGAACGCCCACTGCGAGCCCGAGGCCGATCTGCTTGACCATCGGGCTGGGGTTGGACACGAACGACACGAACACCGCGAACATCACCAACGCCGCAGAGATGATGACCCGACCGGTGGTGCCCAGGGAGCGTTCCACCGCGTCAGACGGATCGCCGGTGCTGAGGTACTCCTCCTGCATGCGGCTCATCAGGAACACCTCGTAGTCCATCGACAGTCCGAAGACGATCGCGAACACCAACAGGGGGACGAAGGACACGATGTCGACCTTCGTGTCCATGCCGATCAGGCCGCTGAGCCAACCCCACTGGAACACTGCCACCAGCACCCCGAACGTGGCTGCGATGGTCAGCAGGTTCATGAGCACCGCCTTGATCCCGATCAGCACGGAGCGGAACACCACCAACAGCAACAGGAACGCCCCTCCGAGAACTGCGCCCATGAACAGCGGCATGGCATCGACGATCGCCGCATCCAGATCGATGATCGTGGCCGTGAGACCTCCCACGTGGGCCTGACCCTCGAGCGGGGTGCCGTCGAGGGCTGCAGGGATGCTCTGTGACCGCAGGGTCCGAACCAGGTCGCTGGTCGCCGGATCGTCGGGGCCCGTTGTCGGTTGGACCTGGATCGCGAACGCGGTGGGACTGGGGGTGACGTCGGGAAGCGGCGGGCTGACGGTCTGCACGCCGGGTGTGTCGGCGAGGTTCTGTTGCAGCCCCGCCACGACGGCCGCCATGTCGGCGTCGATGGTGCCGGCGTCGTCGGCTGCGTCACCGCCAGCATTCCCATCGGCTCCGTCGCTGTCGGTGTCGGTGTCGGTGTCCGAGGTGGTCCCGCCGGTCTCGGCCACCACGATCAGCTCGCCGTTGACACCCGGTCCGAATCCGTGGGCCAGGATGTCGTACGCCTGCTTCTGGGTCATCTCGGGCGGATCGGCGTCATCGCCGACCCAGCCGGTCTGCAGGTCGCGGACCGGAGAGGCGAGCACGACCATGACGAGCACCGCTGCAGCGGCGACCACCACCGGGTGCTTGGTCACGAGCCGGGCCAGACCGACGAACAGGCCACTGGACGCGGGACGGGTCATCTCGATCGGCTCACCCCGACGCCACGTGAACAACCGGGTTCCCACCGCCCCGCCGAGAGCGGGCACCAGGGTGACCGCGGCGATCACCATGATGATCACGTAGAGGGCAGCGACGAGACCCATCTGGCTGATGAGCGGGATTCCGACTATGACCAACGCCACCGTCGCCAGGCAGATGGTTATGCCGGCGAACATCACCGCTCGCCCAGCGGTCGAGAGCGCCCGCGACATCGCTTCTTCGGGGGTGTGACCCGCTGCGAGCTCGCCGTATGCACGGGTGAGTATGAACAGCGAGTAGTCCACACCCACTCCGAGGCCGAGCATCGTGCCGAGCGTCGGACCCACGGTCGGAATGGTGAAGACGTTCTCGAGCAGCGTGACCAGGGCGCCGGCGAACATCACGCCGATGATTGCGTTGACGATCGGGAGGGAAGCGATGAACACCGACCGGAACACCAACAACAACAGCACCAGCGCCACGGCCAGGCCTATCTCGTCCGCGTAGTCCGACAAGGTGGAGGTCGGTGGATTGAACGTGTCGACGAGGCTGCCGCCGAACTGCACGTTCAGCCCGGCGTCGACGGAGTTCTGAGCGGCCCCCACGACCTTGTCGAAGGAGTCCTCCGGTAGGTCCTTCGACGCCGCAGGGAACAGCACGGTCGCGTAGGCGATGGTTCCGTTCGGGGAACTCTGCGAGTTGAGGAGTTGTGTGCTGGCGGCCAGCGGATTGCTGACCGATGCGACCCCGTCGATTGACTCGAGGTTGGCGATGGTCTGCTGGATCGCGTCCTCGAACTCGTCGACGGTCTCACCGGTGGTCTCGAACACCACCTGGGCGCTGGTACCGGCCAGTTGCGGGAAGTCCGACGAGAGGACGTCGAGGGCATCCTGTGAATCTGAGCCCGGGATCGAGAAGTCGTTGGTCGTCTCGCCGCCCCACTTCGATGCGGCCAGACTCGTCCCCACGGCGACGAGGATCCACACACCGAGGACCACCCAGTGGTGTCGAGCGCATGTTCGGCCGAGGAATTTGAGCATCGCTGTGTTCCTTCATCTCCGAGTTCGGACTCGCCTGCAGTGGCTGTTCCGGTCCAACGAGGCCTTCGCGCCGGTAGCGGACGCGGACCCCGGCTGTGCCGGGGCGTTGAGCGGACCGCGTCAGCCGGTCGGATCGTCCGACGCGGCATCCGGTTCGGGCACCGGGGGATCCGTGACCGCCGGGGCCGTCGTCGGTGTCGCGGGCACCGTCGGCGTGGTGGCTGTGGTCGGCGTGGTCGGCGTGGTCGGCGTGGTCGGATCCGGAGGTGACCAGTTCGCGATGGTCGCCTGTATCTGCGCTATCGCTGCCTGGACGTCAGCGGCCGACACCGTGCCGCCGGCCAGGAGTGCCGACAGCGCGTCGAGTTCGCTGCTCAGCTCGTCCAGCTGGGCCAGCAGCGCGGGATCTCCCGACGCACCGGCCTTCAACGCATCGACCTTGGCCTGCATGCTCGCCACCGAAGCCTGCAGATCTGCGACCTCGGCCGAGGTGAGCTCACCCTTTTCCGCCACCGAGGCCTTCATCTCGGCCAGCTGCGCCGACATGTCGGCCAACTGGGCCTGCAATGCCGACGCCTTCGAAGTGGTGGTGGATGCCTGCGGAAACGTGGTGGTCGAACCGCTGTCATCCGACGAGCAGGCGGCTCCCAGCAACAGAACCGGCCCCACGGCCAACGAAACAGCCAGCAGGCGACCCCTGTGGGCGAGAACAGACATCTGGATATCCCCCCGTCGACCGGTGGACGAAACATCCGGAATCGATCCGGGCATCCGGTCGGACACCAGAGCATCGTAGGTGCTCACGGGTGGGGCAACCGACCCCGGCCGTCTTCGCTTTCGAGCGGAGCACTCGGCATGTTCTCACCTTCCGCCGGAGTGGGGAACGTCGGGAGTTCGACCTCCGGGGGGTTCCCGCAACCGGCCACGGTGCTCCGGTAGGGTCCCCGCGATGTCCCAACGACAAGCGATCAGTTACCGCGCAGTCGTCGGCGCGATCGTGCTGATGCTCACCCTGGGCGCCTGTTCCTCGGGCTCCGGTGACACCAGCGGCGACGGCTCCTCGTCCGACGACCCTGCGTCCTCGGACGACCCTGCCTCCCCCGACGGCACTGCTTCCCCCGACGGCGCGGGGCTCGGGGACGCAATCGCGTCCAACACCCGGGGCCAGCGCGTGCGGACACTCGGACAGGGAGCTCCGGTGCTGAGCCCTCAGACACCCCGGGACAGGTTGGCGAACGGCCTCGCACCGGCGGTGGGAGCACCCCTGTTCGAAGGTGACTACGCAGACCCGTTCGTGCTGGCCGTCGGCCCGGTGCTGTACCTCTACACGACCAACACCGTCGATCAGAACGTTCCCGTACTCAAGTCGGCGGCAGGATTCGTGGGGGTACCCACCGGCGACGCCCTGCCCGAACTCCCCGACTGGACCGAGCCCGGTCTCGTGTGGGCACCCTCGGTGCTGCAGACAGACGACGGCTTCGTGCTCTACTACACCTCCAAGGACTCCGAGTCGGACCTGCAGTGCGTGGGCGCGGCCTTCTCCGAAACACCCACCGGCCCGTTCGTCGATGACCAGGGCGGCCCCTTCGTGTGCCAGCGGGATCTGGGAGGGACCATCGATGCGAGCCCCTTCGTCGACGAGGACGGAACCAAGTGGTTGCTCTACAAGAACGACGGCAACTGCTGCGACATCCTGACCGAGATCTGGAGCCAGAAACTCTCCGACGACGGCCTCAGCCTCGAGGGTGATCCGGTTTCACTGCTGCAGACCAGCGAGTCCTGGGAGGGTCCGCTGATCGAGGGACCCAGCATGACCCAGAGCGGAGACCGGTACTGGCTGCTGTACTCCGCCAACTGGTGGGACAGCGCCGACTACACCGTCGGCGCCGCTTCCTGTGATTCGCCGACAGGTCCCTGCACCAAGGTCGGGCAACCGTGGCTGGCGAGTCACCACGAGGCATCCGGTCCGGGCGGTGCAGAGGACTTCACCGACGTCCAGGGCAACCACTGGGTCGTCTACCACGCCTGGACATCCGACACGATCGGCTACGACGACGGCGGTACGCGCTCGTTGTTCGCGGTTCCGCTCGATCTCGATGGAGAGGTTCCGGTGCCTGCAGGGGTCGACGGCAGCTGACCCCTGCTGCTCTGGGCCCGACCCGGACCCCGGGCGCCCCGGTAAACCTCCCGACCGCCCGCGACGTGCGACGACTCGGGCATGTCGGCACCCATCCGTACACTGCGGTGCAATGTCGAACATCCCGGACGTCCAAGCGCTTTCAGATGATGTCCTGGACCGCACCTACGACCGCGGCGCGATCCTGCGCGGCACGGAGTACGCGGAACACCGGCGTGTGACGACCCTCAGCGCGGAGCCGGGGAAGATCACCGGCGTGGTCCAGGGCACCGAGGCCACGCCCTATGTGGTGACGGTGAAGTGGATGGGCAATCCGGGCGGGATCACCGTGTCCGACAGCTGTTCATGCCCGTTGGGAGACGGTTGCAAGCACTGTGTCGCCCTGATCCTGGCGGTCCGGCGCTCGGCAGCCGAGCGTTCGGAACCTGACTGGCGGCGGGCCCTGGCCGGGGTGGTCTCAGACCACGACACCCCGGCCGAGGTGTCGCCGCTGGCGCTCGGAATCGGACTGACCGAGACCCGACGGAGCAGTCACACGTCGAAGCCGGCCGGCACCGAGGTCACGATTCGCCCACTGCGCATGGGCCGAAAGGGCCGCTGGATCAAGTCGGGGGTTTCGTGGCGGGAGGTCAGCTCGCCCTACGGGTACTCCTCCCGCGAGCTCGACAGCAACCACATGTCGATCCTCCGCTCGATGCTGGCAGGGTCCAAGGACTCCCGGTACCACCCCGGCAACGGGGAGCTTCCGTTGTCACGGTTCGGTCCCGATGTGTGGTCCCACCTCCGACTTGCCTCCGACGCTGGTATCCAACTCGTACGGGACGAGACCGGTTCAGGTGTCGTCACGATCTCCGACACCCCGGCACATGCCGTGGTCGACCTGAGTGCCGGCGCCGAGGGGGCGGTGGCTCTGACCATCTGCTTCGAACACCGGGGCCAACCGGTCGTGCCCTCCCCCGGGATCTCGGGCACCCTCGGCGCGCCACCCCACGGGCTGTTCGTGCTCGACGGCGAAGCCCTCACCCTGATCCCCCTCGACCGTCCGCTGCACGGCGACCTGGCCAAGCTCGTCGGCTCCGTCCCGCTGGTGGTTCCGGCCGACGACGTCGACGAGATGATCGACGAGTACCAGCCCCGCCTCGCCCAGCTGGCCAGAATCGCCTCGTCGGATGGTTCGGTTGCGGTCTCGGCGCCCGAGTTCGATGGACTGTCGGCCACGGTTCGGCGCGATGAGGTCGACAGCGCCGCCATCGAATGGTCGGTTCGGTACCGGCGCGGTGACCGCGTGAGCACCCACCGGCTCAACCATCCGGGTAGCACCGGGCGGGACCGCGCCGCGGAGTCGGCGGCACTGACCGCCCTCGACCTGGTGGCTCACCTCCCCGATGGTCTCACCGACCCCGGAGGACGGCCGATCGACCGGTCTTTGCGAGGTCACGACGCGGTGGTGTTGTTGACGGCGACGGTTCCGTGGTTGAGGGACAACGGGGTGACCGTCGACGTGTCGGGCGACGTACCCCAACTGCGCGAGGCGACCGAGGACCCGCTCATATCTCTCGCGGTGACCGACCCCGACTCCGGCGACCCGGACCGGAACGACTGGTTCGACCTGGCGGTCGAGGTGAGCGTCGATGGCGAGACGATCGAGTTCGCACGACTCTTCTCCGCGCTCTCGAACGACGAGGAGTTGCTCGTACTCGAGAGCGGCACCTGGCTGCGGCTGGAGCGGCCCGAGTTCGCGAAGCTCCGGGCGCTGATCGATGAAGCCCGCGGCCTGGCAGACCACAAGGGCAGCTCCACCCTCAGGATCAACCGCTTCCAGAGCAGTTGGTGGGACGAGCTCACGGGACTCGGGGTGGTCGAACACCAGTCCGCGCGCTGGCTGAGCAGTGTGTCGCGACTGAGGGAGCTCTCCGCACCCGAGAGGGTGGAACCGTCCGATTCCCTCACCGCATCGCTTCGCCCCTACCAGCGTGAGGGCCTCGACTGGCTGGCATTCCTCTACCAGCACCGGTTGGGCGGCATCCTCGCCGACGACATGGGCCTGGGCAAGACCGTCCAGACCCTGGCACTGTTCCTCCACGTTCTCGACCGATCGCCGGACGCCCGCTTCCTCGTGGTCGCACCGACGAGCGTGGTGGAGAACTGGCACCGCGAAGCGACCCAGTTCGCGCCGGGAGTGGCCGTGCAGACGGTGCGGGAGACAGAGGTGCGGCGCGGGACCTCACTCGGCGAGGAGATCGGCGATGCCCGCATCGTGGTCACCTCCTACGCCCTGTTCCGCATCGAGTTCGACCACTACCGGGAACTCGACTGGGAGCTGCTCGTGCTCGACGAGGCGCAGTTCGTCAAGAACCACCGGGGGAAGACCTACCAGTGTGTCCGCCGACTCGATGCCGAGGTGAAGCTCGCGATCACCGGCACACCTCTGGAGAACAGCCTCATGGATCTCTGGTCGCTCCTGTCGATCACCGCACCGGGCCTCTATCCGGACCCGACGCGCTTCTCGGAGGTCTACCGGGTCCCGATCGAGAGCGGCAGCGCTCCCGAACTCCTGGCCACCCTGCGGCGGCGGATCGCACCGCTGATGAGACGTCGCACCAAGGACGAGGTCCTCACCGAACTCCCACCGAAGACCGAGTTGACCATCGAGGTGGAGCTGAGCCGCCGTCATGCGCGCATCTACCAGACCCAGCTCCAGCGACAGCGCCAGAAGGTGCTCGGCCTCGCCGACGACCTCCAGAAGAACCGTTTCGAGATCCTCAAGTCGCTCACCCTGCTGCGCCAGTTGAGCCTCGACCCAGCCCTGGTCGATCCGGAGCACGAGGAGGTGGGTTCGGCGAAGCTGGACCAACTCCTGACCGACCTCACCGAGGTGGTGGCCGAGGGACACCGCGCCCTCGTGTTCAGCCAGTTCACCCGATACCTCGCCCGCGTACGCACCCGTCTGGAGGCAGCGGGCATCGACTACGCCTACCTCGACGGCAGCACGAGAAACCGGGATGCTGCGATCTCGGCCTTCAAGGACGGTCAGGTGCCGGTGTTCGTGATCAGCCTCAAGGCCGGTGGCGTCGGTCTCAACCTCACGGAGGCCGACTACTGCTTCGTGCTCGACCCGTGGTGGAACCCCGCGGTGGAGACCCAGGCAGTGGACCGCACGCACCGCATCGGTCAACGCAATCCCGTGATGGTCTACCGGTACGTGTCCAGCGGCACCATCGAGGAGAAGGTGATGGAGCTCAAGGCGCGGAAGGCAGCCCTGTTCGACAGCGTCATGGACTCCGACGGCGCCCTGTCGGGATCGTTGAGCGAGGACGACATCAGAGGGCTCCTCGACCTACCGACCTGAGACGCGCCCGTGCCGTCCTCGGGCGAGCCCACCACCCAGTGCCCACCACCCAGTCCTCACCACCCAGTGCTCACCACCCAGAGGGCCCCGAGCCGTCGTGCAGAGGATCAGGTGGCCGGTTCGCAGATCACCACCGGGATCTCCCGGTCGGTGTTGCGTTGGTAGCCCTCGTACCCCTTGTAGCTGGCGACGATCCGCGGCCACAGCTCGGCACGCTCGTCGCCGGTCGCGGTACGTGCCAGCATCGGCACGGTCACAGAATCGCGGGTGATCTCCACATGCGGGTCGGCCGAGAGGTTCTTGTACCAGTCCGGGTGGTCGCTGTGACCGCCCTTGGACGCCACGAGCACGACCTCGGCGCCATCGATGAGCGGGCTCGTGAGCATCGTCGAGCGACGCTCCCCGGAACGGCGGCCGATCGTGTGCAGTTCCACGGGCTCCATCCCGAGCAGCGTGCGTGGCCAACGACCCCGCGTCACCTTCAGGGCGAGGCGGTGACCGTTCTCCAGCATCCAGGCGCCGGCCTCTATGACTCGGTTCGGTGTGGCCATGGGACCGCACGCTACAGCTCCTGAGAGACCGCCTCGCGGGAGCGGATCGCCCGAGCAGGTCCACCTCGGACGGCCAGACCCGATCAGGCCGGGCCCGATCAGGTCAGCTTCGTCTCGGAATCGCTCGTTCGGATCGTTGCGAAGTTCATACCCTCGGAACCACAGGTGATGCTGTAGTAGAAGCCACCCTCGATGACTATCGAGTCACCGGTGTCGAGCACCACATCGGTTCCACCGGGGCCGGCGCCGTGCACCGTCGCCCCACCGTCGATCACCATCAGCAGCTCGGAGTGTCCGTGACGGTGCTCGGCGATGTGGTAGTCGGCCGGGAGGCTGCTGTAGTTCATGTAGAACCCGCCCTCGCCCCGCACGATCCGCTTGCGTCGTGCGCCCAGACGTTTCGCCTGTTCGACCATCTCTGCGGGAGCGGCCTTGCCACCGGACTGGCCGGACCACCCGATCTCGTCGAAGTCGAAGTGGAACGCAGCGCTCGGCTGTTCTGTCGACGGTTGTTCGGACATCGTGGACTCCTCGGTTGGTCGCGTGTTCACCGGTGGGTCGAAGAGCAACCCCTCGAGGATGCCCTCCACTCCCAGCCTGATGGTGTCAGTTGCCAGACTGATGGCACTACCCTAGTTTGTCGCCATGAGTGACTCCCCGTCGATCGTGGTCGGCATCCTCTACCCGCCGGAGTGGTTCGGTTCCGAGAGCGGATACGCCGCAGAGGTTGCTGCGCTCGAGGCAACCGACCCGCGGGTGGAGGTCGTCACGGTCACCTATGTCGAGCCCCACGACGTCCGCACGGCACGAGGGGCCGGGGGCGACGCCGGCGAACTGCCCGAACTCGATCCGATGGACCCCGACGACCTGGCGACAATCGCCCGGCTCAACGTCGCGCTGGCCATCGACATACCACCGGACATCACCACGATCGCACCGGACCTCGCGTGGGTTCAGGCCGTCGGCTCCGGCACCGCCCACCTGCAGGCCGCGGGCCTCGCCGATGCCGGGATCGTGCTCACGTCCAACGGCGGGAGCAACAGCATCGGCATCGCCGAGTTCGTTCTCGGACGGCTGATCGAGTTCAACAAGCTCTACCCCGAGATCGCCGCCCTGCAGGCCGAGCACGTCTGGAGTCCGAGGTACGGCAGACAGCTGAGCGGTCAGACCCTCGGTCTCATCGGATACGGGGCCATCAACCGGGCGGTCGCACACCGTGCCGCAGCGTTCGGCATGACGGTGCTCGTCGCCCGCAGGACCCCCACGGCCACCGAAGAGGCCCACATCGAGCGCACCTACCCCACCGACGACCTCCACGAGATGCTGGGCCGCTGTGACGCCGTGATCGCCGCTGTGCCGGAGACACCCGAGACGGAGAAGATGATGGACTCCGCCGCCTTCGCCGCCATGCGACCCGGCACCTTCTTCGCGAATGTCGGACGCGGCTCCCTGGTCGATGAACCGGCCCTCATAGCGGCGCTCGAATCGGGTCGACTCGGAGGCGCGGCGCTCGATGTGGCCAACGTCGAGCCGCTACCCGCGGACGATCCGCTGTGGGACGCACCGAACCTGCGGATCTCCGGACACTGCTCGACCGCCCCCACGTCGCTGATGCCCAACGTGCACCAGCTCTTCCGCGAGAACCTGGAGCGGTTCGTCCGGGGAGAGACGCTCCTGAACGAGGTCTCGGCCGACCGTGGCTACTGAGATCCTCGTCGACTCACACGTGCACGTGGCGGGTACCGATGAGGTGCGCTATCCGCGGAATCCCACCGGAGCGGGCAGTGACTGGTGGCGCCGTGAGTGCGGTGTGGAGAACCTCCGCCAGGAGATGGACTCCGTAGGGGTGCAACGCGCGGTCGTGGTCCAGGCGGTCGGCGTGTACGGCTATGACTGCACCTATGCCGCCGAGGTGGTCGCCGCGGACCCGGAGCGTCTCTCCCTGGTCGTGGCGATCGACATGGCCGGCCCCGACCCGCTGCGCGCACTCTCGGAGCTCCTGGCAGGGTCACCGGTGGCCGGTGTGCGCCTGTTCGGAGTGGGTGCCTCCGGTTCGGAGTGGCTCACCAACGGCAGGGGTGACGAGGTGTGGCGCCGAGCCGCCGAGGACGGGTTCGTGATCGTGCCGACCATCTTCCCCGCTGGGCTCGTGGCGTTGCGGGCGCTCATGGAGGAACACCCCGAGGTGACCGTCGCCCTCGACCACTGTGCCTTTCCCGACCTCGGTGGCCCCGGGGCCCGCACGGACCTGCTCGAAATGGCGGACCTTCCCGGCCTGCACCTGAAGGTGACCTCACACAACCTCGACCGCGACGACGATCCCGCGGAGTTCGTCGACCTGCTCGCTGCTGCCTACGGATCCGAACGGTTGTGTTGGGGATCCGATCATCCCCAGCACCAGTCGATGACCTACCCGGAGATGGTCGACCTCGCCCGTCGTTCCGCGGCCAACCTTCCGCCCGACGAGCGCGCGTCGTTCCTCGGAACCAACTCGCTCGATCTCTGGTGGTAGCCGACCGAAGCGCACTCCGGACCAGACGGTCCGGGGCACCGACCAACCTCAACGACCCGGAGGCCCGATGACCGCCAACCCACCGTTCGATCTCGACACCGTCGACCGGCTGCTCACCACGACCAAGGCCGTGCGCCGACGCCTGGACCTGACGCGCCCGGTCGACCGCGAAACCGTCGTCGAGTGCATCCGCCTCGCCTCCTACTCCCCCAATGCCTCCAACGCGCAGGAGTGGCACTGGGTCGTGGTCGACGACCCCGAGCTGCGCGCACTGGTCGGCGAGCAGTACCGCAGTTGCACCGTTCCGGTCGTGACCAAGATGCTGGCCACCAAGGAGGAGGCCGGCGACGAGGCTGGAGCCCGCATCTCCAGGTCGATCATCTACCTGGCGGAGCGAATGGCCGAGGTGCCCGTGCTCGTGATCCCCTGCTACGACGTCGCCGCCGCATCAGCACGCTACGGCAACCTGATAGGCCCGGAGCGGGCCACGGCGGAGATGGAACCGGGCATGTTCGCCTCGATCTACCCAGCGGTGTGGAGCTTCCTGCTGGCACTCCGCAGCCGCGGGCTGGGCTCGACCCTCACCACCGCGCACCAGTCGGACCAACCAGCCATGGCGGAGATCCTCGGAATACCCTCCACGTGGTTCCAGACAGCTCTGATCCCGGTTGCGCACACCACCGGGGGCGACTTCAAGCCTTCGCCGCGCGCACCGGTGGAGGACACGATCGTGTGGAACACACACAGCTAGCAACGAGGAGACCCGTGGCCACCCCCACCAAGTTCGACCGCCAGGGCGTGTTGGACGTCGCCGCCGACCTTGCCGACGAGCACGGGTTGGCGAACCTGACCCTGGCGATGCTCGCCTCCGAGGTCGGCATGAGGAGTCAGTCCCTCTATGCACACGTGGACGGGATCGAGGGCCTGCGCGACGGCCTGGCGCTGCGCGGCCAGGCGATGCTCGCGGACCGGCTGCGGGACGCGGTCATGGCCAAGACCGGCCCCGACGCACTGCGCTCGGTGGTGCGTGCCCTTGCCGACTTCGCCGGGACCCACCCGGGGCTCTACGAGGCGAGCCTGCGGTCGCCGCACGATTCACCAGAGCTGAGAGAGGCGAACGAACGCACGGTCGCTCCCCTCACAGCGGTGCTCGAATCGTTCGGACTCGACGGGGATGACCTGACGCACCACTACCGCGTGATCTGGTCGAGCGTGCACGGCTTCGTGACGCTGCGACATGCGGGACTGCTCTCCTGGGAGGCGAGTCCCGACGAGAGCTTCGAGCTCCTGGTGGAGATGTTCGTCGGCGAGATGCAGCGCTACGCCGACGCGGCCCCCGGAGCACCTACCTGATACCATCAGTTGGTAGCCTGAGTTCCAAAGGTATCCGGTTTGCGAGGGCCAGGCGCCCGCTGCCTCGCCCGGAGCAATCCCGCCCAGAGCAATCTCGACCCGAGCGACCTCGAGAGGAAGTACACCCCGATGGCCATGGCCCGAATCGAGACATCGTTGTGACGACCTACGAACCCGAGCTCACCGATGCGCCCGACGACCTCGCAGCGGACGAACTGATCGAGTTCTTCAGCGAACGCGGGCTCGGCGACGGATTGCCCCTGGTCGCTCCCACCCCTGAACGGGTCGACTCGATGCTCCAACACTCCGAGGGACCCGTGGACGAGGTGCTGTTCACCCTCCAACCACGCTCGGGGATCGTCACCCGTCGGGTCGCCGCCATCAACGCCGTCATGGCCGGATGCGAACCAGCGGTGTTTCCCGTGGTGCTCACCGCCCTTCGTGCGCTGGCCCGACCAGAGGTCAACATCCGTGGGGTGAACGCGACGACCCAGCTCGTCGCCCCGATGGTGATCGTCCACGGCGACATCGCCCGTTCCGCCGGGTTCAACTCCGGCGTGGGCTGTTTCGGGCCGGGCAATCGTGCCAACGCCACGGTCGGGCGAGCGGTACGCCTCGTGCTGCTCCATGTGGCGGGAGCCACCCCCGGCTTGGGTGACGCAGCAACACACGGACAACCTGCCAAGTACACGTTCTGTGCTGCGGAGAACATCGATGAGTCGCCGTGGGAGGGCTATGCGCACAGCCGGGGAGTCGATGCCCCCAGCGCGGTGACCGTGCACTGCGGCGAGGGGCCACACAACGTCCACGACGCCGAGGCCGCGGGCGACCCGGCGCTGATACTCGGCAAGATCGCCTCCGCGATGAGCACCCTCGCGGTGAACAACGCTCCGATCAGCCAGGGGGAGTACTTCATCGTGCTCGGGCCCGAACACGCTGCCAGTCTCGCCCAGAGGGCGATGTCGCGCCGCGACGTGCAGTCGTACCTCTTCGACCATGCCCGGCTACCGGCGGGACTGTTCCGACGCCACTTCGAAGAACTCGCCTGGGCCCAGTGGATGAAGGAGGTCGACGACGAACACCTGCTCCCGATGACCGCCGAGGCGGACAACATCCGGGTGTTGGTGGCCGGAGGACCCGGCAAGCACTCGCTGGTGGTGCCGTCGTGGGGTATGACCCGAAGCGTGACCCTGCCGTTGGAGGGCTGACCGATGACCCAGATCTACCTACCCGATTCGGCCCCCGGGCTCGAGATGGCAGCCCTCGCTACATCGCCGGGTTCGTTGGCCGGCAAGCGGATTGCGGTTCTCGACAACGGCAAGCCCAATGCGGGGGTCGTGATGACCCGGGCCGCCGAGACACTCGCGGCGCGCGCCGGTGCCGAGGTGAGCCTCGTCACCAAGAAGGGCCCCCAGGGGTTGTCGGCCAATGCCGCGGTCCCGATGGCCCGGGATGTCCTGGAGAGGCTCCTCGCCGAGTCCGACCTCGTCATAACGGGTGCGGCGGACTGTGGATCCTGCACCGCCTACTCGGTGCAGGACGCCATCGAACTGGAGCGGGCCGGAATACCGGCCGTCGTGGTCACCACGACGATGTTCGAGCCGATCGCCACCACGTTGTCGAGCAACTTCGGCCTGGCCGGGACACGCCGCCTGGTGCTACCGCACCCACTCGGCGGCACCGACACGCCGACACTGCACGAATGGGCCGATGCGGCGACCGACCAGCTCATCTCGCTGTTCACCACGGGCTCATGAACCTCGACCTCGAACCGGCCCGGGAGCTCATGGCGGCCGACGGCATCGAGCTCACCTTCGTCAGGATGGAGGACGAGGTGGCCCATCTCTCGATGAGCGTCGTGGATGCCGAGTGCGCCGAATGCGTGCTGCCTCCCGAGATGCTGGAGCCGGTCATCCTCGACCTGTTGCGGACGTCGCACCCCACCCTCGCCGGGGTGCGCATCATCGATCCGATCCAACCCTGAGGGTCAGCGCGTTCACTCACGCGGTCGGCGGCTCGCCGGAGTACTTCTTCACGAGATCATCCAGCTCGGATGCGATCAGGCGCGTGACGGGCAACTGCCGGTCGGGATCGAGCCTCCACTGTCGCCACGGGAACACGTCGTACCAACGGTCAAGCTGCTCGAAGTTGAGTGTCGCCACGACCACCTGTTCCTCGGTTCCTGCGCTGGCGAGGACGTTGTTGAAAGCCGGGTAGGCCGGACCCGCGATCGTGCTGTGGCCGGCTGCGCTGCCGTCGCCGGTCGAACCCGTCCAGTTCGCGCTCAGGGCATACACCAGGTTCTCCTGGGCCCGGACGACGGTGGTGTTCCGCACGTAATCGGCCTTGCCGGGATTGGCTGCGCTCCTGGTCGGGTTCACGAGGATGCGGGCGCCCTTCAGCGCCAGGATCCTCGAGAGCTCCGGGTTGGACCAGAAGTCGTAACAGATCAGGATCCCGATGGGCCCGAGGGAGGTCTCCCACACCGGAAGTGCGTCACCGGGTGAGTAGTGGCGTGTCTCCAACGGGTGGCCGAGGTGGAGCTTCCGGTAGGTGCCGACGACTCCCTCCGGGCCCACCAGCACCGCAGAGTTGTGTATGTGTTCGGGGTGATCCGGATTCACCTCGTCGAGTCCGAACACGATGTAGGTGTCGAGTTCGGCCGCCAGTTCGGCGAGCGTGTTCGTGGATGGCCCGGGAACAGGTTCTGCCCAGGAGCGGTGTTCCTCGCTCGGTCCCGACTCCACCGAGCAGGCGTCACAGGTCGATCCGATGGCACCCAGCGCCGATTCGGGGAACACCACCAATCGGGCGCCCTGACGGCAGGCCTCCCGGACCTGACGCACCATCTTGGCGAGGCGATAGCTCTTGGTGGCGTCGCCATCCCCGGAAACGCCAGCGAAGTTGACGCAGGCAACCGTCACCAGGTCGGGCTGGTCACTGCCCCGCACGCCGTGGATGTCCGCCAACGGGGATTGTGGTTCCAGACCCTCGTCGGGGCGCTCAGCGGTCATGGTTGGCTCCTTGTCGACGGTACCGGCACACGGGGAATTGAAGCGATGCGGTAGAACACGTTCTAGTGTTGGTCACGTGCCCGGTATGCAACCGCCCGACGAACTTCGGCCCGACGAACCTCGGCCTGACGAACTTCGGCCTGACGACGTTCGGCCGGACGAGGACGAAGGGGTCGACCCGGCCACGCTGACACCCGACCAGCTGGGTAGGCGCCAGAGGCTGATCGACGCGGCCTTCGAGCTCGGAGCGGCGGGCGGCTACGAAGCGGTGCAGATGCGCGACGTTGCGATCACCGCGAACGTCGCGCTGGCGACGATCTACCGCAACTTCTCCTCCAAGGACGAGCTGCTCGCGGCAGCGATGACCGAATGGACCGATCGACTGCGGGACCGGGTGGTGCAACGCCCGCCCAAGGGCGATTCCCCCGCCGAGCAGATGATCGATGTGCTCAACCGGGCCTGTGCCGCCATGCAGCGCCAACCGAAGCTGTCCGCGGCACTCATCCGGGCGTTGTCCTCCCCGGATGCCGGCGCGGTCGGAGGTGGCAGCTCGGTTCGGCGTTCGATCGTGTCGATGGGTGAGGGGATCCTGAGCCAACTCGACCAACAGGTGCGGGTCGACATCCTGGCCGTGCTGGGCCATGTCTGGTACTCGAGTCTGATCTCCTGGGCCAACGGTCGGTCGAGCTTCGAGCGCGTCAACGAAGAACTCGAGCGGGCCTGCCACGTCCTCATCGATCCCTACGACTGAGCCGGGGGTGTTCACAGCACCTCCAGGGCCGGTCGCTCCCTGAGTGGCTTGTCCCGCAGACGCAGCGCCAACACGATGGACACGAGACCCACCGGAACTCCTGCCAGGAACACGCGCTGCAGTGCCTGGGCGAATGCGGCCGGGTCGGCATCGCTGCCCGACAGGGCCGAGTTCAGGAGCCCACCGAAGACGGGCACGCCCATGGTCGCGCCGAGCGATCGGAACAACAGCGTGGTCGACGTGGCGGTACCGAGATTCTCCACCGGCGCACTGTTCTGCGCTGCCAGCAACGACGGTTGCATGACGAAGCCGATGCCCACACCCAGCACGAGCGCATAGAGGCCCATCACCGGACCCGAGGTCCGGGTTCCCACCGTGGCGAGAAGGGCCACGCCCGCGGTCATGAGCAACGATCCGGCGAGGGGCCACAGACGGTAGGCGCCGGAGCGTTCCACCTGGCGACCCGACACGAGTGTGCCCACCGCCGCTCCGAGCATCAGGGGCATCAGCGTCAACCCGGCCGCCGTCGGACTGACTCCACCGACCTCCTGCACGAACAGTGGGATGAAGAAGATCCCGCACCAGATGAGCACCCCGCTGGTGAAGTTCACACCCACTGCGATCCTCACCACCGAGTCGCGGAGCAGACCCAACGGGAGTGCGGGTTCCGGTGCGACCATCTCCCGCCACACGAATGCCACCAGCACCACCGGAAGGGCGAGGACGAGGGTGACGATAGTGGGCGAGGTCCAGGCGAGTTCGGAGCCCCCGAGTGTCGCCACCACCACGAGGGCACTCAGCCCCACGACCATCAGTGCCGAACCGACCCAGTCGAGTCGGTGCGACACCACCCGCGCGGGTGCATGGAGCCGGACCGCGATGATGACCAGCGCCACGACACCGACCGGCAGGTTCACGAAGAAGGCCCAGCGCCAACTGAGGTGGTCGACGAACAGACCCCCCACCAGCGGTCCGGCGATGCTCGACACGGCGAACATGATGCCCTGGTACGAGAGCCATCGACCGAGCTTGCGCGCGGGCACTATGTCGGCCAGAGCCGCCATCGGAAGGGCCGCCAGGCCGCCACCTCCCACCCCCTGGACGAAGCGGGCGATCAGCAATTGGTCCATCGTGCGCGCCGCCCCGCACGCCAACGATGCGACCAGGAAGATCGTCAGTGCGATGATCAGCATCCGTTTGCGCCCGAAGATGTCGCCGAGCTTGCCGTGCAGGGGCATGGTCGCGACTCCGGCGAGCGCATAGGCGGTGACCACCCATGTGACCCTGGAGAATCCACCCAGGTCGTCGGTTATCGAAGGCAGCGCCGTCGCCACGATGGTGCCGTCCAACGTGCCCATGATCTGGGCCAGCTGCAATCCGATGAACGCCAGCAGCACGGCGCGCGCGGACGACCGCGGCGCGGCGTCGAGTTCGGCGGAACCTCTCACCGACATCGACGCTGCGCACGGGCGCAGCCCGTCACTTGAGCGCTCGGGAATCCATGTCACTCGAGAGACGTTCGAGCTTCTTGTCGGGGATCCCCTCGATCGGCGTCGCGACCTCCTCGACGGTCGGGCCGACCGTTGCCGCGAGAGCATCCATCGCCGCCAGGTCGAAGTCGTAGAAGGCCGCCGCATTGCCGGCGAGCATCTGACGGAGTTCCTCCTCGGGAACGTCGTGGAATCGAGCCCGCAGGTTCTCCCGGGTGTATGGGTAGGTGCCCTCGTCGTGGGGATAGTCGCTTCCCCACATGAACTTGTGCAGTCCGATCTGGTGGCGGGCCTCGACGTCCGCCTGCTTGGGCTGGCTCACGCCCATCCAGAAGTTCTGTTCGAAGTAGTCGGTGGCATCGTGGGAAAGGACCTGGTCCTTGCCGTAGCGGATCTCGCCGATCGCGCCGGCGTCGCGCACGCCCCGGATCACGAAGTTGAGCCGCTCGAGCAGCGGCGGCACCCAGGAACAACCAGACTCGGTGATGACGACCCTCAGGCGCGGGAACCGTTCGAACACGCCCGAGAGCATCATCTGCACCATCGGACGTTCGGTGTAGAACGGCACCTCGTTGATGTACAACATCATCGCTGTCGGGTACGGGCCGTAGTCGGGATTGCCGGTGCCGCTGTGCACGTTGACCGGCACGTCGAGGTCCTGGAGGACCTGCCACAACGGGTCGTAGCACGGGTCATAGAGCGGCTTCACCCACTTGACGTCGGGAGCGATGTTGGGCAGCAGGATCCCACCTCGGAGTCCGTGCTCCTTGATCCAACGCACATCCTCGATCGCGTCGTCGACGTCGTTGAGGAAGATCTGGCCCACCCCTGCACGCCGTTCGGGGAACTCCCCACACCAGTCGACGAGCCACCGGTTGTGCGCGTGGATGCCCGCGCGACGATGGCGGTACTGCTCGTCTGTCGGGGGCTTGGCGAAGAGCACGAAGCTGGGGAAGAACGGCGGGACGGTGTTGGGGAACACCACCTCACCCACTATCCCGTCCTCCTCCTGTTGGGAGTTGCGCATCTCGTTGTCCCAGTTGCGCAGCCGGCGCTTGTCGCCCATGTCCTTGTAGGGGTTCTTGTACTCACCGCGCCAGGCGTCGAAGTCGTCCAGGAACTCGGGATCGAGGTATTCGCGGTACGCCTTGTGGCTCCCGCCGGCATGGCAGTCGGCGGAGATGATCGTGTAGCGATCGGCCCCTACGGCGGTCTGGTTGTTCTCGGTCATGGTCATGTGTGTGAACCCCTCAGCTTTCTGACGGTTGGTTGTTGTCGCGGGCCTGGATCAGTGAACGAACGGTCTTGTAGTCGGGTTTGCCGCTCGGTTGGCGCGGCATCTCGTCTATGAGATGCAGCTCCCGTGGGGCCTTGTAGCCGGCCAGCCTGCCCCTGGTGAACTCCACCAGTTCCTCGAGAGTCGGCTCCTCACCGGGGCGCGGTTGCACCAATGCCGTCACCCGTTGGCCCCAACGCTCGTCGTCCATTCCGAGCACGAGGGCGTCGAAGACCGACGGATGTGCCTTGAGCACCGACTCCACCTCTTCGGGGTAGATCTTCTCGCCACCGGAGTTGATGCACTGTGACCCCCGACCGAGCAGCGTGATCGTGCCGTCCAACTCGACCCGCGCCAGATCCCCGGGGACCGAATGACGTGCACCCTGCACTTCGATGAAGGTGGCGGCTGACTTCGCAGGATCCTTGTAGTACCCGATGGGAACGTTCCCGCCGCGGGCCAGACGACCGATCTCACCCGGTCCCACGGGGACGTTGTCGTCATCTATCACCAGCGTGTTGGGTCCGGGAGCCACCGTCAGCAGACCGCCTGTGTCGTCCGGTGGTTCGAGATCCGAATCGGCGCTCAGCACGCGCATGCCGTTGAAACCACCCTCGGAGGACCCGACGGCCTCGCTGATGAATATGTTCGGCAGCCGGTCGAAGACCTTCCGCTTGACCACGGGTGAGAACACCGCCGCGGTGGAGCTCAGTGCGACCAGCGACGACAGGTCGTAGGTGCGTTGGTCCATGGCGTCGATGAGCGGAAGTGCCATCGCGTCGCCGGTGATCGTGACCACCGCTATGTCGTACTCCTCGACCGCTGCCCAGACGAGATGTGGATCGAAGCGGGGCAACAACACGTTGGTGACACCCTTGAACAGTCCGCCGAGTGTTCCCCACTGGGCTGCGCCGTGTATCAGTGGCGCCAGGACCAGCCCGACCGGAGGAACCTCCTCGGCCGCTGTCCTGGCGAGCAGGAACTCGTCGGTGATCCGCTCGCCGGTGACGAAGTCGATTCCGCCGCCGAGCGCGCGCCACACGTCCTCGTGGCGCCACATGACGCCCTTGGGCATACCCGTGGTACCGCCCGTGTAGAGGATGTACAGGTCGCCGTCGTCGCGGGTAGCGAAATCACGCTCGTCGCTCTGTTCGGCCAGGGCGGACTCGTAGTCCACGGCACCGGAACGCACCGGAGTATCCGTCCCGTCGTCGATCTCGATCAGGTGTCGGAGGGTGTGGACCCGCTGGGTCACCGCAGCGATCCTGTCCGCGAACGATGACTGGTAGAGCACCGCGACCACGTCTGCGTTGTCGAACAGGTACGCCAGCTCCTCGTCCTCGTAGCGGTAGTTCACGTTGATGGGAACCGCACGCAGCTTGTAGGTGGCGAGCATCGACTCGACGTATTCGATGCTGTTGAGCGAGTAGATCGCGACGTGGTCGCGCTCCCCGATCCCGTTGGCGGCCATGTGGTGGGCGAGCCGGTTCGCGCGGGCATCCAGTTCGGAGAAGGTCACCGATCGGTCACCACAGATCAGCGCGGTGCGGTCGGGAACCGCATCCGCGGTGTGCTCTGCCAGGTCCGCCAGGTTGAACGCCATTGCCTACCTCACTCCCCCGACCGAAGGGCTTCGATGAGCCGATCGGTCTGGGTGGTCTGCTCCCATGAGTTCCTGGCCAGCCAGAAACGGAGGAACTGGGCGATGGAGTAGCGCACGAACACGGCGCTGCCCACCACTGCGACCGCGAGTCCGATGATCGCGATCACGATCGCGTCGCGCTGTTGGAGCGGGTTGAGCGTGCCGTGGCTCACGAAGTACGCGATGACGGCGACGGCCACCCCGACGCCCATGAGCACCGCACCGCCCACCAACAGCTTCCGGTCGCGCGAGCTGTTCGCACCGGGTAGGCGCATGTCCGCAACGGCCGCGGTGAACTGTTCGACTCGTTGTTCGTTCTCGAGCATGACTCTCCTATCCGCCCAGGTAGGCCTGGGTCAGCTTGGCTTCGATGTCTCTCGGTCGCCCCGTGTCGATGACGTGGCCCTGCACCATCAGCGCAGCCTTGTCGGCGACGTTCATGACGATCCGAGCGAACTGCTCCACGAGCAGGATCGACGTTCCCTTGTCGGCCACTTCGCGCACCTGTTCATAGAGCCCCTCGACGACCAGTGGGGCGAGCCCCATCGAGAGTTCGTCGAGGACCAGCAGAACCGGGTCGGTGGCCAGGCCCCGCGCCATGGCCAGCATCTGTTGCTGACCACCCGAGAGCGTTCCGCTGACGCGGTCGAGCAGCGTGGCGAGTTGGGGGAAGTGGGCGATCGACTTCTCCTCCACCTCGGAGCGCCCGACCCCGCGGTGGGTCATCATCCAGAGGTTGTCGCGGACCGTCAGGTTGGGGAAGATGCCGCGGCCCTCGGGGATCAGGCACAACCCGAGACGAGCGAGGTCATCGGCACGTGCCCCGTTCACGCGTCGTCCAGCGAGAACGACATCACCGGCCGATGCCGGATGGAGGCCGGCCAGCACCTTCAAGGCGGTCGACTTGCCGGCCCCGTTGGGACCGAGCAGGGCAACGACCTCTCCGGGCGCAACGCTGAGGTCGACACCGTGGAGCACCTCGATTCCCTCGTAGGCGGCCCTCACCCCGCGGAGCTCGAGAAGCGCAGGCTGCGTGCCGGGCTCCGGTTCGCGTTCCGGTGAGCCGGGTCCCGCCACTGGCTCAGCGTTCACGATGCGCTCCGCGCGTCGGTTCCGAGGTAGGCGTCGAGGACCACCGTGTTGGCCTGGATCTCGCTCGGGGTGCCCACGGCGATGATCTGGCCGAGATCGAGGACGTGCACGCAGTGGCAAACATCCATGACCAGCGACATGTCGTGTTCGACGAGAAGCACCGCCGTGCCCTCATCGGCGATCTCCACGAGCAGTCGCCCGAAGCGCTCGGTCTCCCGGTCGTCCTGACCGGACGCAGGCTCGTCGAGGAGCAGTACCCGCGGCTTGCACGCGAGAGCCCGCCCCAGCTCGACCAGACGGCCCTGTCCGGTGGGAATCGAGGTGGTCCGTTCGTCGGCTACCTCGCGCAGGCCGACACGGTCGATCACAGCCTCGGTGAGGGCCCCCACGTCGGTGTGGTCGCGGGCCCATCGACTTCGGATGTCCGCGGCCACCCGGATGTTCTCACGCACGGTCAGCATCGTGAACAGCTCGAGCTGCTGGAACGTCCGTGCGAGGCCGCATCGTGCCCTCTTGTGCAGGCTCGTACCCGTCACGTCCCTGCCGTCGATGGTGATGGTGCCACTTGTGGGTGTGACCAGCCCGGAGATGGCGTTGAAGAGGGTGGTCTTGCCGGCTCCGTTGGGTCCGATCAGCCCGGTGATCTGACCCGCGGGTGCCGCTATGGAAACCCGACTCAGGGCCTGATGGCCTCCGAACTGCACCGAGACGTCGCGGGCCTCAAGCATCGAGGTCCGCCTTGACGAACTCGGCCTTGATCGAGTCGAGATCGAGGGCCTGTTCGATGCGCGCCAGCTGTGCCGGGGTCCATGGCTCGGTGATGCCCACCCACTCGAGCTCCACGGGGGCTCGTTCGCCGTGCTCGTTGTCAGCTCCCGAATCCTCCTCGGCGGTCGTGGCCCGGGACCGGCGGACCGCCGCTAGGTATGCCAGTGCACCAGCCGCTGCCAGGAGCACGGCGAAGGGCCAGTTGGAGTACAGCCCAGCTATTCGCAGCGCATAGATGGCCGCCATCGAAACGGCCATCGCGGCCAACACCACCGGATCGTTGCGCAGCGGGCTCACGGCGCGGGAGAACACCGGTACCGCGCCGCTCGGATGGCGGCCGAGACCTATGCCAGCCAGACCGGAGAACATCGAGTTGATCTTCGCGAACACAGGTCCCCACCCGGAGGTGAACGGCAGCACACCGAACAGCATCGATCCGGCGAACAGACCGCTCCCGACCAGTCCGGCGCCACCGACGACGACCACGATGAAGATGGGCAGTCCGTTCAGCAGACCGAACCGGGCCGGAGCCACCGATCCGAGCTGCATCGCATACAGGGCGCCGCCCAGACCGGCGATGCCCGCCGAGAAGGCGAACACACCGATCCGCGGCCACAGCAGGTTCAACCCGAATGTCGCGCAGGCTGCCTCGCTGTCGCGCATGGCCACGAGCTGTCGACCGAATCGACTCCATCGCAACGCCGCGACCAGGAGGGCCACCAACGCGAAGGCGACCGCCGAGAGCATCATGAGCGACCCGGGGGTGTCGAAGTCGCGGCCGAACAGGCGGACCGGGTCCACGCTGACCGACCCGACCTCGAAGATGCTGATGTGCACCGGGCCGATGTCGAAGTCGGGCAGGTTGAACATCCATCGGTCGAGCGCCACCGCGAACGCGGCCGTGGCGAGTGCCAGGTAGATGCCCGACAGGCGCATCACCGGCAGGGCGACCACGATTCCGACCAGGGCGGCGAACACGACCGCCAGCACCAGCCCGAGCGGTGATCCGCCGACGCCGTGGTGGGCCACGGCGATGGCGCCCACCGCCCCGAAGCTGAGCTGGGCGAGTGAGATCTGACCGGCGAAGCCGACCAGTGGAACCAGTGAGAGAGCGACGATCCCCAGCGAGAACACCGGGCCGTAGGAGATGAGGCTCACGGTGTCGAGAGTGGTGACCATCACGACGGCGACCACCACGACCGCTCCCGCCATCATGGCCATTCCCGAATGGGTGGGCGCAGGGAAGTACTCACGGATGTGAGTGCGGTCACGGAGCCGCGGGTTGGGCACGAGGAGCAGGGCCACGAACAGGATGATCACCGCCGCCGCTGGACGGAACGCGGCGAGGTAACGGTTGTCCCCGGGCAGGTAGCCAGCGAGGTATCCCTCGGTCAGACCGATCACGATGGCGCCCACGAAGGTCAGCGGGATCGACCGGAGACGACCGAAGATCGCCGCGGCGTATGCATTGATGATCAGCAGGGAGAGCGAGCCGGCCTCGAGCGAGAGGGTCGGGGCGATGAGAACTCCACCCACCCCGGCGAGGAAGCCGCCCACCGCCCAACTGAGTCCCGCTATCCGGTTCGGACGGGCGCCGTTGAGCAAGGTCAGGGTGCCGTCGTCGACGTTCGCCCTCATCGACACGCCGATGCGGGTCCCGTGCAACAGCCAGCGCAGGCCCGCAGCGACTATCACCGCGACGAGGATCGTGATCCCCTGGTGGTAGGTGATCGTCGTCACGAACACGTCGATTCGCTTGCCCTCGAAGAACGTCCTGAACGGACGGCTGTTGCCCGGCTCCCAGACGATGTTCGCAACAGCGATCAGCCCCACCAGGAGGCTGATCGACACGACCAGTCGCGTGGCCTCGCTGGTACCCCGCAGTCCGCGCATTATCACGCGGTCGATCAGCAACCCGATCGCGGGCGCCAGCACCCCCAGCGCCAGGACGAGCGCCACCGGAGTGGGCATCCCCCAGGCGAAGCGGAACTGCCAGTACGAGAAGGCCACGAACATGCCGATCGCACCGTGCGCGAAGTTGAAGATGCCGGTGGTCGCGTACGTGAGGACGAGTCCGCTGGCGACGATCGCGTAGACGGCCGACAACGTCAGGCCGACAACGGTGAAGATCAGGAACTTGTCCACGGCACCAACTACTGCAGGTCGTCCTCGGACAGACCGAGCGATTCGAGCGTGACGCCTTCGCCGTAGTCGCCGTCGACGCCGACCACGTTGTCCTCGCTGCATTCGAAGAGTCCGTCGTTCGGCTCGAAGTCGTCGGGCACCTCGAAGCCGTCCGGTGTGGCGTGCACGACGATCGTGCAGCGCGTGAGCTGGTTGGTCGCGGGGTGGGTCCGTGCGTGCAACCCGCCGCCGGTCCACTCGTTGACCTTCTTGGCCTCGTCGTACACGCAGGCCCGGGTGACCTCGGATCCGCAGGCCTTCACCGCCTGGGCGAACAGGAGCCAGGCCGAGAACGAGTTGTAGCCCAGCCCTGCCATGGACTTGCCGTCCGGCAGGTACTCCGCGAAGAGATCCAGGTACTGCTGGGTGGCGGGATTCTCATCTGCCAGGAACGGCGGGACGACGGTGGCAGCCAGGTACACGCTGTCGACGGCGTCGCCACCGATCTCGATGAAGCGCTCGTCCATCGCGTTCGACCCCGCCAGGGTCCAGTCGAGCTCGTAGTCGATGTCGGTGATCGCCTGCAGGAGGGCAGCCAGGTTCTCCGGTTCGCCGCTGTAGACGAGTCCCTGCACGCCTGCGCTCTTGAGTGCCTGGGCGAACGGCGTCCAACTCGACTCCCCCAGAGGGTTGTACTGGGCCTGGTAGACGGTGTTCCACCCGAGCTCCGCAGCACCGTCCTGGAGCTGGGCATCGATGAAGACCGTCGAGGGAATCGTGCCGGTCAGGAAGCCGACGTTCTCTGTCGAACCGGGAAAGGTCTTCTCGAGGTAGTTCATCGCTCCGACCTGCAGCTCATCGAGCGATGCCGGGATCGGATTCACGATCAGGTCTGATCCCCGCGACTGGGGTGATACCTGGTACGCCGGGATCTCGGGGAGCAGGCAGGAGACCCGCTCCACCTGTCCGGTGTCGTCGAAGACGCCTCCCCCTCCGACGAGCATGAAGTCCTCCTCGCAGGCCTCGGTGATGCGCTGCTTGTACTCGCTGAGCTTGGCGTCGCGCTCCACGTTGGTGATCTTGCGACCGTTGATGCCGCCTGCGGCGTTGCACCACTCGGTGAACACCGTGCTCGCATCGAAGAGCTCCTGGTTGAGTCCGGGCCGGCCGGCGTTCTCAGGATCCGAGATGGTCCCCACCACGATCTCGTCGTCGGTCACGCCCTGGGCGGTCGCGCCGGACGCGTCCCCCGGTCCACAGACATCGGTCAGGTCCCCGAAGTCTCCGGGACCGGCGTCTGATTGACCACCGGAACCACTGGAATCGTCCCCGCCCGCAGGAGCCGACGTCTCGGACGAACCGGCCTCGACATCGTCGCTCGATCGCGTACACGCTCCCGCCACCAACACCGAAGCGGCGAGTACCGCCACCGCGATGCGGCGTTTGGACGTACGCGAAAACTTGGATTCATCCGAATGCAGCAACACTTTGGAACCCCCCGGAGTCGATGCTGGTGATCACCATACGCCAGATCCTGCACGCGCGAGAACACGTTCTCTCGAAATCGCGCCAATTTCTTCCGGCGGTCAACCAGATGCTCTGCATGGCCCGCTCATGGCAGGCGTACGGGACTTCAAGGCCCGCTGGCTACGTGACGCGAGAACGCGTTCTCGCGTCAAAAGGGAGCCACCGACCGCTGGTCGATGGGCCCGGTCGATGGGCCAGAACCGGGTGCACACGACCCCGGCCGGCACATAGGACCTACCGCACGTCGTAGGTGATCTGCATCTCCTTGATGCCGTTGATCAGGTTCGAGTGCAGACGCCGCGGGGGTGCGGCCAACTCGATGTTCTCGATGGTGGCGAGCAGTTCGGTGAACAACAGGCGCAGGGAGAGCCGGGCGAGGTTCGCTCCGAGGCAGAAGTGCTCGCCGATTCCGAAGGAGAGCTGCGGGTTCGGCGAGCGGTCGATGTCGAAGGTGTGGGGGTGGTCGAATACCGAAGGATCGCGGTTCGCCCCGGCGTACCACATCAGCACCTTGTCGCCCTTCGCGATCTTCTGGCCTCCGACCTCGACGTCGGCGGTGGCCGTTCGACGGAAGTGATGGATCGGCGGTTGCCAACGCAGTATCTCCTCGACCGCCAACGGAATGAGATCCGGATCCGCGACCAGCCGATCGAGTGAGTCCCGGTGCTCCAGCAACGCGAGCAGGCCGTGGGACGTCGCAGTGCGGGTCGTCTCGTTGCCGGCGACGATCAGGAACATGAAGAACAACGTGTACTCCATGTCGTTCAGCTTGCGACCGTCCACCTCCGCCTCGAGCAGCATGCTGGTCAGGCTGTCGGAAGGGTTCGCCCGCTCGCGGGCCGCCATCTCTGTCGCATACCCGAAGAGCTCCGCCGAGCCTTCCAAGGAGGTCTCGGGAGTCGGAGCTATCTCGGGATCCTGATCGTCGATGAGCGCGTGGCTCAGCTCGTAGAGCCGCTGGCGGTCCTCGGGAGGCACGCCCATCAGCTCACTGATCGACCACATCGGGATGCGTGCCGCGACATCTGTGACGAACTCGCAGCGTGTGCCCTCGCGCAGTTCCCCGACCACTCTGGCCGTCTCGAGCTGGAGCGACTCGGCGAGGCGCGAGATCATCCTGGGGGTGAACGCCTTGGCCACGATGTTGCGGAACTCACGGTGCTCCGGAGGGTCCATGCCGATGATCACCATGCGGACCTGATCCAGCCCGTCGTCAGGTGGATCCAGCCGCAGTGGTCCGCCGACCCAGCTCGAGAACTCCTTGGGCGAGGTCGAGACCTGCTTCACGTCCTCGTGACGCGTCAGTGCCCAGAAGCCCGGGCCGTCGGACTCCTCGTGCCAGTGCACGGGACTCTCACTGCGCAACTGGTCGAGCCATGCATGCGGTGCAGCCTGCTCCCATACCGATGCGTCGGTGAGGTCGATGTCCTCGAGGGCGGTACGGGTGCCCTGCGACGTGATCTGATCGGTCATGACTTCACCTCTGCGAGAGTCGGGTTGGACTCGACCAGCTTGCGGAACCGGCCGAGCATGTGATTGACCATGAACGACATGACCCGACCGCTGACCTTGGCCCCGATACCGGAACCGTCACGCGCCGTCTTCATGGCCATGGTCCACTCGATGCGGCAACGCCCCGGCGAGAGCTCGGTCACCTGGTAGTCCTCGGCAAACGCCTGGACACCGTCCTTGGAGACCTCGTTGAAGCGGAACGCCATACGCCGGCCGTGCTCGTAGGCGATGAACTCCTCGTATCCGATCAGCCCACCCCTCATGTGGACCGTCCGGGTGGAGCCGACCTCGATCGGGAAGCCGGAGGTCCAGTCCACCCCGGTGATCGGCATCGCCCACTTCACCCAGGAATCGGCGTCGAGCAGAACCGCGAAGATCTGCTCGGGCGTTGCGGCTATCTCCTTGGTGGCTCTGTGACAGGTCGGGGCGGTGTCGAAGAACTCGAGCCCCACCTTCTCGCAGTCGAATTTCATGTATGGCTCCCTTGTAGGACCGGTTCGGACACGAGCAACGGGACCAGGAACGAGTCGATCATCGCCCGTTCCACCTCCTCGTTCTCGGCGGGCATGGCCAGGAACGACACGATGCAGCGCAACAGCCATGCACCGCGTCGCTCGATCTCTTCGTACTCCTGGGACTCGGGGTCGAGTTCGCCGACAAGGCCCTCGGTCATCGCCTGCAGCAGGTCGGAACTCTGGCTGACCGCGATCGGGACAGCCATGTTCTCGGGCTCGAACCACACCGACAGCAGTGGATCGGACCGCACCGCGGCTATGCCACCCATGATCCGGTCGGTGAGCGAGTCCGGAGCACCGGCATCGCGGGCCTCGGCCAGTCCCGCCGTGATCCGGAGCGTCGCACGGTGCACGAAGCCGAGATGAAGTGCCTCGCGGTTCGGGAAGTACCGGTACAACGTGGCCCGCGAACAACCCGCCACCCGGGCGACGTCGATCATCGTCGCGTGGGCCACACCCACCTCGGCGAACGCCCGGCCAGCGGCGTCGAGCAGGTCGTCCACGGCGAGCTTCTCGTCGGAATGTGGATGCCAGCGGTCGTGAGACACAATCGCTAGTATGCCTCACGATGAACTCCGGTGGCAACGACCTCATCCTGATCGACAAACCCCGTCCGCACACGACCGTGATCCGACTCAACCGCCCTGAGCGGATGAACTCCATGTCGTTCGACCTGATGGTCCCGCTGCACCGCACGCTCGAGGAGGTGAGTGAGGACAACGACACCACGTGCGTGATCCTCACCGGTGAGGGACGAGGGTTCTGCTCGGGCGCCGACACGAGCAACGACGGGGGCGCTCCACCCAACATCGACGGCCTGAGCCTGAGTCGGATCGCGACCAAGGCGATGCAGGTGCTGGCCGACCTGGTGCCGACGATGCAACGGATGCCACAACCCGTGATCTGCGCCATCAACGGACCCGCCATCGGCGGGGGGATGTGCCTCACGCTGGGTGCAGACATTCGCCTCGCCGCTGAATCGGCCTACTTCCGGGCGGCCGGGATCAACAACGGACTGACCGCCACCGAACTCGGGCTCAGCTACCTGTTGCCGCGGGCGATCGGATCGACCAGGGCCTTCGAGATCATGCTGTCGGGGCGCGACGTCAGCGCGCGGGAAGCCGCGGAGATCGGACTCGTCTCCAGGGCCGTACCCGATGCAGATCTGATGGACGAGGCACTCGACCTGGCGGACCAGATCAACGGTTGGAGCACCCAGGGCGTCGCCCTCACCAAGCGCACCATGTGGGCCGGTCTCGAGATGGGCAGCCTCCGGGCCGCCATCGAGATGGAGAACCAGACCCAGCTGTTCGTGCGGCTGACCACCCAGAACTTCGAGGAGGCCGTCCGGGCACGCCGCGAGGACCGGCCACCCGAGTTCGGGGACTGACAGACTCGGCGCCCGGGTAGCGACGACACGGGCGACCACCCCCGAAACACCGACCTGCCGAAGAGACGGCGTGCGCCGACAACCAGCGGAGAAAATGGTGCGACTTCCACCACCTGACAGATCCACACTCGATGCCGAGGTCGACGACCTGTTGTCGCTCGCCACGGCACCCAGCGGTGACACCGCGGAGACCATCGCCGTGATGGCGCACTGTCCCGCACTCGTCAGACCCTTCCTGGAGTGGTCGATGGCACTGCACACCGAAGGTGTCCTGCCACCGCGACTTCACGAGATCATCGCCCTGCGCGTCGCCCACAACTGTGGGTCCGGCTACGAATGGGACGAACACGTCGGGTGGGCGACCCGGGCCGGCCTGACGGACTCCGAGATCGCCGCCGTGGCGGGCGATCCGCAGCAGTGGCCGCCGACCGAGGCGACCGTCATCGCTGCGGTCGACGAACTGCATGTGGAGCGCGATCTCACGGTGCCGACCCTGCAGGCGCTGCGCGACCGGATGGACGATCCGTGGGTCGTCGAGCTGATCCTCGTCGTCGGGCAGTACACGATGCTGTCGATGCTGTCCTCGGCTACCGGATCCGCGGCGCACCGATCCCGCCGAGCACGAAACTGACCACGTTCTCGATGTCGCGGTCGCTCGGCTGACGATCCGCCCGCAGGTGCCGCGCCAACTCCGCGAACACGAGCGCGTAGACGGTCTCGGCCCAGGCACGCCGTGTGCCCAGCACATCGGCCAGTTGCGCCACTATCTGTTGTTCGGAGGCAGCCTGCTGCTCCGGGAACCGAGCGTGGAGGCGTTCGACGTCCACGACGAAGGGCCGCGTGCGCCGGGCCGCATCGCCGTCACGCACCTGTGCCAGCACGCCACGCACCCACTCCGCCACCCGTTCGTCGGCGGCTGCCTCGTCGGTTCCCTCGACCGCGGCAGTGCGGTGGGCGAGGTAGTCGACCAACCTGGCGCGACCTTCGTCCAACATGACCAGCAGCAGCTCGTCCTTGCTCCGGAAGTGGCGGTAGAAGGTGGGGTTGGACAGGCCGGCCTCGGCGAGGATCTTCCGCACGGGAGGATCGAGGTGGCCGGTCTCGGCGGTCACCCGGTAGGCGGCGTCGATCAGCTGGCGCACCTCCGACGCATAGGCCTGGTGACGGTCCGCGAGCGCGCGATCGACCACCTGGTCCGCCAGCGAGCTCACCCCGGCCCCTCGGTGTCGAGCCAGGCACGATTGCCGTAGCGGTCGATGCTGGTGACCTCTCCCACCGGCTTCCGCACGGTCGGGCCGTACCTGCCTGCCGGCCACCCGATCGGCACGATGCAGACCGGGGTCACCTTCCAGGGGATCCCCAACACCCGTCGGGCGGCGAAGTTCACCGTCAACGGCATCGTGGTGAGGTTGGCCCCCAGCCCTGCAGCTCGCGCTGCGAGCAGGAGGTTCTGGACCGCCGGGAAGATCGAACCGTACGAACTCGCTGCGACCACCGGACTCGGGGCATGACGGGTTGCGGTCATGCAACACACGATCAGCACCGGGATCCGCTCGAAGTTGTCGACCTGGTGGGCGGTCGCCCGGTGGGTGCGGATGAACTTGTCATCCTTGCGGTTGAGCCAGGCGATCGGCTTGTCGACGAGTCTCCAGACCCGGCGGTTCAGCTTCGCCAACCTGGCGATCAGCTCACGGTCGCGGACCACGATGAACTCCCACGCCTGGTGGTTCTGTGCTGTGGGTGCCTTGGATGCGAACTCGATCAGTTGCTTGACGAGTTCGTCGCTGACCGGTTCGTCGGTGAGCCGACGGATGGCCCGCTGGGTGCGCATCGCCTCCCCCAACGGCATGTCGAAGTCGTAGGGGTGATCCACTTCTGCGCTGACGGGTGGGGTGTCACCCGGGGGCTGGGTGACGTGGCCTGGATCGCGGTCGGAGTTCATGGTCGGTCCTGGGTAGAGGCGGATTCGAGGGCGAGTCGTCTCAAGGTGTGACGGTCGATCTGGCCCGTGGCGCTGGTTCTCGGGATCTCGTCGAGCACCAGCAGTTGGCGGGGATGCTGATGCTTGGCGAGCGGCGCGGCACCCCCGGCACCCACGTGGTTCCTGAGCTGGTCCAGGTCGATCTCGGCACTCGCCACGACCGCAGCGCATACGACCTCGCCCCACCTCTCGTCGGGTACCCCCACGACGGCGACCTGGTCGATCGCGGGGTGGGTCGCCAGCGCCCGTTCGACCACCTCCGGCTCGATCGCTTCGCCACCGGAGCGGATCAGCGTGCCGGTCCGCCCCACGATCGAGAGATAGCCGTCGTCGTCGACCTCGGCCAGGTCACCGGTGTGGTACCAGCCGTCGCGAAGGGCCGCTGCGGTCGCGTCGGGATCGCCGAGGTAGCGCTCGAAGAGCAGAGGGCCGCGCACGAGCAACTCTCCGTCATCGGCGATCGACGTCTCGGTCAGAACGCTCGGCCTGCCGCAACTCCCGGGCCTGGTGAGCAGGTCGTCGTGGTCCAACGAGGCCACGTTTCCCGCCTCACTACTGCCGTAGAACACCCGCACGCAGGCGTTTGGAGCGAGCGAGACGATCGTGTCGAGGAGCTCGACCGATGTGGGCGAGGTTCCGGTGTCGGCGAACCTCAACGCCGGCAGCGTGGCCTCGTCCGCAGGTAGTCCACCCAGGTGCTCGGCCAGTCGCGACCAGAGCGCGGGTATGGCGTTGAACCGCTCGATGTCATGGCTGCGAAGCGCCGTGGCGAGGGTCTCGGCATCGGTCCCGTCGACGAAGACGATCGCTGCGCGCGCGTGCCACTGCTGCAGCCCGATGGTCCACCCCGCCATGTGGAACAGGGGCCATGGGCACAATGCGGCTCCTCGCGACTCCAACTGCGCTCCGGGATGTGAACGCAGCACGCTCGCCCGGTGCGACACGACCGCCGCCTTGGGAATCCCGGTGCTCCCGCTGGTGAAGAACGCGATGTGGTCATCGGAGTCCGAGACAGCCGGAAGCTCCACCGGGGCTGCGGGCGCGCCTGGCGGATACCAGGCGACCGGCGCGTCGAGGCGACCGGCGACGTCCGCGAACTCGGGCGGGGCGAGCACGACCGACGGTTCCACCTTCTTCGCCACCGCCGCGGTGGTTGCCGCATCGAGACCGGGGTTCAACGGGGCGAACACCACCCCGGCGCGGGCGCAGCCGACGTAGTGGGCAAGCAGGTCGAAGGAGGTGCCGGCGAGGACCAGGGCAACCTGGCCGGGCCGGTAGCCGTCGGCGACCAGACGTCTGGCGGTGCGATCACCCGCGGCATCGAGTTCGGAGAAACTGTGGGGAATGCCGCGGATCACCGCAGCGGTGGCATCCGGGGCACCACGCGCCGCATTGGCCACGACTGCTCCGACGGTGAGACCTGCTGACATCCGGGGCCGCCCGTCGCCTAGGAGGGTCGCGGCTGGTTCAGCTCGAACTGGTTGCCTGCAGGATCGTTGAAGAACGTCTGCAGGGATCCGTTCAGTTCGAAGGGGTCGCCGACCTCGACTCCGAGCCCCCGCAGTCGGGCCACCTCGGCGGCCATGTCGGTGGTCTCGAACGCGATGTGGGGTCCCGCAGGCGCCACGAAGCCCTCGTCCTCGATCAGGTGGATCTGGATCCCGTTGCCGGTCACCAACCACGACCCGGCGATCCCGAAGTCGGGCCGGGGAAGGACCTCGAAGCCGAGCACGTCGGTGTAGAAGCCGATCGCACGGTCGTGGTCATCCACCGAGAGCGAGATGTGTTGCACCGGGAGCAGCCCGGGCAGTCGCCTGGACTTCATCTCGACCACCACCTCGTGGAAGGGCTGGTCACCGACGTTGATGGCGGTCTCGATGCCGCCGGCGCGGGCAAAGACCACCGCACCGGGTGAGACCTCGCCCTCGAGGTAGTCATGGCCGGCAAAGGTGCCGCCGGTGTCGGGCTCGAACCTCGCGGCGACCCGATCTCCCGCGATCTGCACCATCACGTAGTCGCGGTCATGGCGATGCAGGTCCGACGTCTGACCGGGATCGAGTCGGAGTTCCCACACGCTCATCTGATCGTTGTCGAACAACTTCCTGGTGCCGATGTCGCCGAACACACGCTCGTCGGGTGCAGGGTCCCGGGGTGCAGGGTCCCGGGGTGCAGAGTCTTCGGTTGCACGATCTTCGGGTGCAGGCATGAGGCGCTCCGGCTCGCTCGATCAGGGACAGCTGGGTCTGGGAATGCTGGATCAGGGAACGATGGTTCCGAGAACAGTGTTCTCGCTGGCCGGTTCAATGTATCATTCGCCGATGCGCCGAGAGATCCTCTTCACCGGAATCGGGGGCCAGGGCGTCCAGCTGGCCGCTCGCACCCTGGCGGAGGCCGCAGTGGCCGACGGTCGCCGCGTTCAACTGTTCGCCAGCTACGGGGGAATGATGCGCGGGGGCAACAGCGATTCGTTCCTCACCATCGCGGAGGACCCGATCAAGTCACCGCCGGTGCTCGGATCCGCCTGGGCAGCGGTCGTGATGCACCACGAGCACGCAGGGGACATCTGGCCCAAGCTCCGTGAGGGCGGCCTGGCGCTGGTCAACTCCTCGGTGGTCGACCCGGCCAGCCGGCCCACCGACGCCTCTGTCGAGGTGATCGAGATACCGGCACTGGACCTGGCGACCGAGCTCGGCTCCCCCATCGCCGCTCAGCTCGTCGTGCTCGGAGCTCTCGTAGCCCACACGGGCGTCGTCAGCGCCGACTCCCTGGTGGCCAGCGCCGCTGCGGCGCTGCCGAGCTACCGCGCCGACGCCGTTGCCGTGAACCGCAGGGCCCTCGACGCCGGAATGGCGATGAGCGGTCTGACACACCCCGCCTGGGAACTGGCGACCGCATGACCGGCCAGACCATCCGCGGCACCGTGGTGATCGACACCGAGGCATGCAAGGGCTGCGACCTCTGCATCGACGCCTGCAAGCCGGGGGTGCTCGCCATGACCACCGACCGGACCAACACCCGTGGCTACAGGTTCCCGGAGTTGCTCGTGGGTTGCACGGGATGCCGGGCCTGTGCCGATGTGTGTCCCGACTTCTGTTTCCAGGTCTACCGGTTCAACGGGGCCCGGACCTGGTCGCCCGAGGAAGGCCTGAGATGACCACCCGACTGGTCGAGGGCTCCGAAGCGGTGGCCGACGCGATGATGCGCGCCGGTTGTCGCTTCTTCGCCGGCTACCCCATGACCCCGTTCACCGAGGTGCTCGAGCACATGGCCGCGGGCCTGCCCGAACTCGGCGGTGTCTGTGTCAACGCCGAGAGCGAGCTGGAAGCGGTCGGGATGGTGTGGGGTGCCGCCGCGGCGGGAGCCCGGGCCGCCACCGGCTCCACCGGTCAGGGTCTGTCCCTGATGCAGGAATCGATCTCCGAGGCATCGATGGCCGGCGTCGGATTCGTGGTCCTCAACATGGCCCGGGGCCAGGGGGACTACTACCAGGCCACCCGCGGCGGTGGCCACGGCGACTACCGCACCCCGGTGTTGGCCCCGACGGGTCCCGCCGAGGTGGCGGAACTCATCGCCGAGGCGTTCGACCTGGCCGACCGGTGGCGCAACCCGGTCGTGGTGGTGGGCGACTACTACATGGCACACACCTGGGTGGACATCGAGTCCTCCGCTGACGCGCCGGCTCCGCGGCCCGCCCCCGGATGGACCCTCGACGGGAGCTCCGGCGGCAGCGGGGCCGCGAAGCTCGTCTCACCTCTGGGCACCACCAAGCAACGCGACGGTGTCGGCTACGACCTGGCCGCCCACTACGACCGGTGTGCCCGCCGACGCATCGAGATGACCGCTGGGATCACACCCCGGGCCGAACAGGTCCGGACCGACGACGCACAGGTGGTCATCGTCGCCTACGGAACCATGGCGCTGTACGCCGACGCGGTGGTCAACGACCTGAGGGCTGCCGGCCACAAGGTCGGGCTCGTACGCCCGATCACCCTCTGGCCGTTTCCCGAGGAGCAGGTGAGGGCCGCCGCCGAGGGAGCGGACGTGGTGGCGGTCTACGAGAACAACGCCGGTCAGATGATCGACGATGTCCGGTTGTCGGTGCTGGGCGCGGTCCCGGTCGTGGGACTCAACGGGTTCTCCACCGACTCGTCCGCCTTCGGCATCTCCCCCGACGTGACCGTCGAGAACCTCACCGGATCGATCCTGCAGCTACTCGACGAGCACAGCGGAGACCCCACATGACCACCCGCCGCCCCGATGGGCTCACAGTGCTACCGAGCGACGAGGCGCCGGCCGATGCCACCCTCGTGGCCGACTTCACAGCAGACCTCGTCGACGTCGGCGAACACCACCTCTGCCCCGGTTGTGGAGAGCCGATCGCGATCCGTGCGGTGATGGACGGCCTGTCGCTCCTCGGACTGGCCGACAGGTGCATGGCGGTCTTCGGAATCGGTTGCAGCACCGCCTTTTCCAACAACCTCGACGTCGAGGTCCTCCAGGCTCTCCACGGTCGGGCACCGTCGGTGGCCACCGGCGTGATCCGGATGCGCCCCGAACTGGCGGTCTTCACGATCCAGGGCGACGGCGACATGGCCAATGAGGGCCTGCAGGAGGTGTTGCACGCGGCCGCCCGCGGCGAGAACATCGTGTGCGTCATGTTGAACAACGGCGTGTTCGGCGAGACAGGTGGTCACCTGACGGTGACCACCACGATCGGCCAGCGCACCAAGAACTCCATCGAAGGGCGCGATGCCGCCGAGCACGGCCACCCGATGCGCATCGCCGAACAGCTGGCGCAGATCGACGGCACCGGATACGTCGCCCGGGGTGCGGTCAACGATGCGGGCAACGTCGCTCGCACCAAGCGCATGATCGTCGACGCGTTCACCGCCCAACAGCAGGGACTCGGCCTCTCCTTCGTGGAGATCCTCACCATGTGCCCGACGGGATGGTTCGTACCGACCGATGAGGCGCCGGCCTACCTTGCCGAGACCATTGCGGGAACGCACGCCATCGGGGTTCTCCGTTCGGAGCTCGCCTAGAGCGGCCCGGATCAGTCGCTGTCGGAGGCCCCTGCGCTGAACACTGCCCGGAGGTCCTCGAGACCGGCCGGCAGCTCGATCGGGGGATCGGGAAGCTGTTCGACACCGCGCGCCGCCAACAGCTGCTGCATCACCTCGGGCTCGTCGCTCCACGAGCGGGGGTCGCCCATCATGACCTCGTACAGTTCGACACCCTCGGGCCCTGCGACGAACGGACCGAACGCGGCGCCGTAGGGCAGCTCGATGTGGGTTCCGACACCACAGAGCTCATCGCCGCACGTGAACTCCCCTGCCAGGACCGTGAGGGTGTGTGGGCTGTGGTGCCCGTGACGCCGGACGATCATGCCCGGATCCCACTTGGCGAACAACGCCAGGTAGAGGGGCTCGACGGAGAAGGCGACCCAGCGTTCCCACACGTGCGACTCGCTCCCATCGGGGTTGCGTTGGCTGCGCACGGCAATCCAGGGCACGTCGTTGGGACCGTCGGGATGGATGATCGTGTGGGTCAGTCCGTCTATGCGTGGCACATCGGTCATGGGTTCTCTTTCGGTGTCTCGGGGTTGTCGGCGTGCTCCAGGTAGTTCGCATCGAGTGCGACAAGGAGGTCGGTCACGGCCGCATCGATGCGTTCGAGCTGATCGGGACCCAGTCGGGCGAACACCCTGTCCCTTGTGGCGTCGTACGAGCTGAGCATCCGGTCCGCCAGTGAGCGACCCTGGTCGGTGAGCGCCACGATCACCTTGCGCCTGTCGTCGGTGGAAGCGGTGCGGGTGATGAGGCCTGCGCGTTCGATCCGATCGAGACCCTGGCTGATCGAACCCATCGGACGCAGCACGTACCGGGCGATCTGGCTCACCTCGAGTGCGTGTGGTGCCGGCTCCTTGCGCAGCGTGGCCAGGATCACGAAGTCCCGGAACGTCACATCGAAGGATCGCACGGCCTCCGCCTGGAGGAGTTCGAGGTGGATGACCATTCGCTGGAGCCTGGTGAACAGGGCCGCCGGATCATCGTGGTCGAAGATGTAGGCGGGGACCGCCACGTCCGAAGAGACGGCTGTTCCCTGCGGGGACTGTGCTGTCATGCCACCCATCTTCGCCCCGTGGGGCCTCGGCCTGCGGATATGTGCCGACACCTCTGAACGTGTCGACTGAATGTGTCGACATCGTACCATTATTACTCTAGGGTGAGAATATCTACCTCAAGAACGTTTCGGCCCGTCCTCTGGGCGGCCGAACCTCCGAGCGAAGGAGCGCAGGTGCGCAACGGATACAAGGTCTTCGATGCCGACTCACACGTGATCTACCCGGCGGACCTCTGGCAGACATATCTCGACCCGAAGTTCCGCGACCGCGTCACGCGCCGTAGCCCCGCCGGACTCGACACCTACAACCCCGTCGTGGTCGACGGCCGGTGGACCCAGCACGACACGAGCCTCTACGGCCAGTTCCAGAAGGCCATCGGCTGGACCGCCGAGGACATGGTCGAGCAGTACGGCGACATCGTCACCGAGGGGTTCACCGGGGACCGCGTGGCCGCCGCCCATGCGGTGGACGGCATAGATGTGGCGGTGATCTACGGCCCGGAGTACGACCTGTGGCTCGAGGGAATCGACCCGGAGCTGCAGGCCGCGATGGTGCGTGCCTACAACCGCTGGGGAGCGGAGATGCGCGAGACCTCGGGCGGCCGCGTCCTCACCAGCTCGCCGATCCCGCTCAACGACGTCACGCGGGCGATCGAGGAGATCCGCTACGCACACGACGAACTCGGCATCCGGACGTTCTGGGCCCGACCCAACTTCATGAACTTCCGCAACCTGGGGGACCGCTACTACGACCCGATCTACGAACTGCTCCAGGACCTCGACTGCGCCTTCGCGACCCACGAGTTCATGGGGTTGCGGGGTCAGACCGAAGGTGTCGACCGGTTCGACACCTTCACCGAATGGCACACCGCCGTGCACACCCACGAGGCGATGAACGCCTCGCTGTCGATGATCACCCAGGGGGTGTTCGAGCGCTTCCCGCGCCTGCGCTGTGCCTACATGGAGGCCGGCTGCGGCTGGGTGCCGTCGTGGTTGCACCGGATCGACGAGCACCTGGAGATGGCCGGCGACTTCGAGTGTCCCGATCTCACGATGACCGCCACGGAGTACTTCAAGCGCAACTGCTGGGTCACCACCGAGTGCGAGGACCCCTTCGTGGCCGACGTCATCCGTTGGCTCGGCGACGACAGGATCCTCTGGGAGAGCGATTTCCCCCATCCCGACTCGAAGTACCCACACACCACCAACGAGTTCATGGAACTGCTGCCCGATCAGATCACCATGGAGTCCAAGGCGAAGATCCTCTGGGACAACACAGTGGACTTCTACAGGTTCCCCGATGGCTACCTGCCGACCGAGTTCCACGAAGCCACCGACGTCCCTCTGACCGCGACCACCTGAAGGCGCCCATGAGCAAGCTTCGCCGTCCTCGAGCGGCGGTCGACTTCGACCGGCTGGAGCAGCTGTACCCGGCAGCTCCCGAGTACTTCGACACCGCTTGGTTGGATGATCCCCGGACCATCGAATCCAAACAGCTCGAGCGGCTCAAGGTACGTGCCGGTCAGGCGCAGCGGGTGCCCTTCTTCGCGAACCGTTGGGACGCGGCCGGATTCGACGCCGGGTCGATCACCAGCCTGGACGACCTCGTTCGCGCTCCGATGTACACCGTGGACGACATCCGGGCGAGCATCGAGGCGCACCCACCCTTCGGCGACTACCAGGGGGTCATGCCGGCCGACGCACCACGGGAACCGATGCGGGTGTTCACCTCCGGCGGGACCACAGGACGATCCCGTCCCACGCTCTACACCGCGTGGGACCGCGAGGTGGGGGCACTGCTGACCGCACGTGCGCTGTACCTCCAGGGAATCCGCCCCGGCGATGTGGTTCTCAATGCCTGGTCCTACTCCACGCACAACGGCGCCCACATCATGGACGAGGCGCTGTACAAGTGGCTCAACTGCATCGTGGTCACGACCGGCACCGGCAACGTGACCTCGAGCCGCAAGCAGATCGAGCTCGCACTCGAGTACGGGGCATCGGCGATCCTCACCACCGGCGACTACCTGCTGCACCTGGCCGAGGTGGCCAGGGACATGGGGATCGACCCCAAGGCCGACCTGGCCCTGACCGCCCTGCCCAACATCGGCGACGCCGAGGAGCTGGAGGCCACCTTCGGGGTGCCGGTGCTCGACAGCTACGGATTCCACGAGGTGCAGTGGGTGGCCGTGGAATGTCCCGCGAAGGCCGGCCTGCACATCTTCGAGGATGCTTTCATCGTGCAGATCGTCGACACCGAGACCGGCGAGCTGCTGCCCGATGGCGAACAGGGCTCGATCTGCATCACCGAGATCTACAAGACCGGCAGTCCGCAGTTCCGCTACAACATCATGGACCTCTCGACCCTGTACCCCCGGGAACGGTGTGAGTGCGGGAGCTGGCTCCGGCGCATGGCTCCGTTCGCCGGACGGGGCGACAACATGGTGAAACTCCGCGGCGTGAACGTCTGGCCCGAAGCCCTCGGGGCGATCGCCACCGCGGTGCCGGGTGCCACCAGCGACTACTTCGTGCGCGCCTACCGGGAGGGCCACCGCGACGAGATCGAGGTGACCGTGGCCGCAGAACCCGACACCGACCGCGCTGCGTTGGCCGCGGCTGTCGAGGCAGAACTGTCCGAACGCGTCGGAGTACGGATCTCCGCGGTGGCGTGCCGCTCCGGCGAACTCGACCGGCTCACCGGCTTCGGCACCGCCGCCAAGCTGGTCCGCTTCGCGGACGAACGATGAGTCGTTCCGGAGCCGAGCCGCGTTCGCTGCACAACGCTGTCGACTACTGGTGCAACTCGTTCCTGCCCGACAAGTCCGCCGCCTGGCAGCGGGCGATCGACCGCCAGGGCCTGTCGATCAAGGTGCACCGCGATGGGGACGGATTCTGCACGCCCGAGGAGATGGTGCAACGGCTCGACGGTGCCGGCTTCAGCACCGTGATACTCGTTGCGAGCGCTCCCCCTGCAGCGTCGGTCGTGGACGACCCCAACCAGTTCGAACACGTCACATGCCGCGCCGGCGAGATCGCCGAACTGGCCCTGGCGTACCCCGGCCGGTTCGTCGGGGTGTGGAGCATCGACCCCACCGCGGGTGCCGCTGGCGTCCAACGTGCAGAGGCAGCTCTCGGCGAGCCGTGGTGCGTCGGGCTCCACAACCACACACACAGCTGGGATCGACGCTTCGACCACCCCGATTTCGATGCCTACTACGACCTCTGTGTCGAACACGATGTCCCCTTCGTCATGCAGGCCGGGCGTTCCGGGGGGAACTTCCCCCATGAGTGCGGTCACCCCGACGGAATCGAGGAACCGGCCGAGCGTCACCCATCGCTGCGGTTCGTTCTCTCCCACACCGGCTGGCCGTGGACCAGCGAGGCGATCGTCCTGGCGACACGATTCGACAACGTGTTCCTCGGGACCGCCACCTGGCCCCTGCGCCACTGGAGCGACGAACTCCGGACGTTCATCGACGGACCGGGCCGGACCAAGGTTCTATACGGCAGCGGCTTTCCCACCACCGGACACCTCCAGGCTGCGCGACAGTTCGCGGACCCGGAACTCACAGCGGGCCTCGATGAGTCGGCGATCCGGCTGGTCACCGCCGGGAACGCCCGCAAGGTCTTCACCCGTCTACCGCGATCAGTTGCCCTCCAGGAGGTTTGAGAAATGCTCGGACACACCTACAAGGTCCAGCCCGTTCCACCTGACCCGGATCACACCGTCTACTTCGATGCGGGAGTGCTGCGGATCGGCGTCGAGTACCGGGTGGTCACACCAGAGGCCCTCGCTGCCACCTACGAGGGCGAAGACCTCGCCGAGGTGGAGGACAACTCCCCCGAAGGGGGCTTCTCCGACCAGGGTCTGTCCATTCACATAGACAGCGTGCTCGACGACCACGAGTACCTGCGCTTCGACGCCTTCGACGACGATCCCCACTACCACTACGTCGACCGGGCAGAGGGAACCAACACGGTCGTCGGCTTCGACACCGCCGCACACGGACCCGTCGTCCCCTGGGTCCTGCACCAGGTGCGCCATCGCCTGGATCCCATGCTGCGCCGGGCGGGCGCCGCCCATGTGGCCGACTCCCTCGAGGCGGACTCGGGCACGAGGATCGCCGCGATCCTCGAGGACTACCTACCCACCCTGGGAATCGACACCGCCGGTACCGTTCCCGGCAACGACACCGTTCCCGGCGACGACACCGTCCCCACCGAGGACGAGGTGACATCGTGACCCTCACCATCACCCCACTCACCGCCAACACCGGTGCACTGGTGGAAGGCCTGTCTCTGAAGGACGCCACACCAGCGGACATCGCGGAGGTCGAGGCCGCTGTCCACGAGCACCTCGTGTTGCTGTTTCCGGGCCAGGACCTGGATCCCGCGGACCAGATGCGGGTGGCCGAGCAGTTCGGCACGATCGACGTGGCACCGTTCGGCCCGAAGCACCCCGATGTCGCGGAGCTCACGGTCCTCGACCAGCGCTCGCCCAAGGGCGAGGGCGCAGATGCCTGGCACAGCGACAACACGTTCCTCGCAGAGCCGCCCAAGTACACGCTGCTCCAGGCGGTCCTGTTGCCCGAGTCCGGTGGCGACACCTGCTGGGCCAACATGTACCAGGCCTATGAGGCGCTGAGCAGGCCGATGAGGGAGATGCTCGAGGGTCTGACCGCGACCCATGACCTGACCAAGATGCTCGCCAGGGCCGTCGCCATGGGCAACAGCGACGCCGACCTCGCAACCATGCGGGCGCGCTACCCCGCCCAGCACCACCCGGTGGTGCGCACACATCCGGTCACGGGCCGCAGGGCGCTCTTCGTGAACGGCAACTTCACCACCCAGATCGACGAGCTCACCGAGCTCGAGAGCCAGAGGGTCCTCAGCATGCTCGCCGAGCACGTGGCGCTACCCGACTTCCAGTGTCGGTACCGCTGGCAACCCGGCACGTTCGCCATGTGGGACAACCGCTGTCTCCAGCACTACGCGGTGCCGGACTACACCAGCAGGCGAATCATGCATCGTCTCACGATCAGCGGGGATCGCCCCCGATGAGCTCCGAGGGCAGCACCGCCGGGGACCTGGTGATCCGCGGCGGGACCGTGGTCGACGGCACCGGGCTGCCACGTCGCCGCGCCGACGTGGTCATCAGTGATGGCCGCGTCACCAACGTCGGGCGGGCCGACCGGGCCACCGTCGACGCGTCCCGGACGATCGACGCCGACGGGCTCGTCGTCGCACCGGGGATCGTGGACGTGCACACCCACTACGACCCACAGGTCACCTACGACCCATTGGCCACCAACTCGATCTACCACGGCGTCACGACCGTGCTCGCGGGCAACTGCGGGTTCGCCGTGGCTCCCACACGCCGCTCCGATCGCACCTTCGTACGTCGGTTGTTCGCCAAGGTCGAGCAGATGGAGCCCACGGCGATGGACGCGGTGGAGTTCAACTTCGAGACGTTCCCCGAGTACCTGGACACCCGCAGCGGACGCCTGGGGATCAACCTCGCCTGCTACATCGGACACTCCAACGTGCGTCGTTGGGTCATGGGCGAAGCGGGTTCCCAGCGCGAGGCCACCGACGACGAGGTGTCGGAGATGCAGGCCGTCGTGCGCGCAGCGATGTCCGCCGGGGCAGCCGGGTTGTCCTCCTCGCACGCCCCGACCCACATCGACGGTGACGGTCGCCCTGTGCCGTCGCGGTTCTCCAGCCGCTCCGAGCTCCTGGCACTGGCCGAGGCGACCGGCAGCGCAGGTGCGGGCTCCATCACCTACCTCCCCTCCAGCGCCGTGGGCGGAATCGACGAGGCCGACGAGGACTACTGCATCGCACTCGGAGAGCGCTCGGGACTGCCGATCATCATCCAGGGCCTCGGCGGTCGGAACAAGACCGATGCGCCGACCGCCACATGGGACCGAGCGCAGGAGTTCCTCGACCGAGCGGTCGCCAACGGTTCTCCGATCTACAACATCCTCATCACCCGTCCCCCGGACCGCCCCCTCACCATCGGCCCCGAGAACCAGCTCTACCTGTCGGTCCCCTCCTGGGTGGAGATGCTCGCGCTGCCCCACGACGACCGCGTTGCGGCACTGCGCAACCCGCAACGGCGAGAGGTGCTCCGATACGCGGTCGAGAACTACAACCGCGACCCCGAGCTCGGCACCACCACGCCACCCCCGTTGTGGGAGACGGTCTTCGTCCAACACGTCCGCGACGCGGAGCACCGTCACATGCTCGGAAGGTCGCTGGCCGACCTGAGCGCGCAAGCAGGTGCCGCTCCCGCTGACGTCATGTTGGACCTGGCGCTCTCGGAGGACCTCGAGACCGGATTCCGTTGGAACTGGGAGACCGAGGAGTGGGCGAACGCAGTCCGCGTGGCACAGCAGGACCCGCGCATGATCATCGGAACCTCCGACGGCGGAGCCCACCTCGCACGCGACGACGCAGCGGACTGGAGTTCGTGGTTCCTGCGCAACTGGGTGCTCGACCGGGAGGTCTGGAGCCTCGAGGAGGGCATCCGTCAGATAACCCACGTTCCTGCGGCCATCGTCGGACTGGGCGATCGCGGAACGCTGGAGTCGGGCCGTTGCGCGGACGTATTCATCTTCGATCCCGACCGGATCGATGCGGGTCGCAAGGAGTTCGTCCACGACCTTCCCGGCGGTGCCGGCCGGTTCCGTGCCTGGCCCGAGGGCGTCCATGCAACCATCGTCAACGGGGTCCCCGTGATCGTCGACGGCAAGCACACCGGACACCTACCGGGGCAGATCGCATCACCGGGGCCCAACCGGTAGCAGCGCCAGCGGCGACACCGACCTGGGTCGTCTGCGCCGGCTGCGTCGCCGACCCCTGGCACAATCCCGCGCCACAGACGGTTCAGTCGAGGACCGCGGTGGCGATCCTCACCAGATCCGATGTCGTCAGACCTTGGGCGTTCGGCTGCAGAGCGCCGTGGATCCGCAGCGTGCTCAGACCGTGCACCAGCGCCCACGTCGCGGTTGTCAACTCGTCGCTCGGGGTGGACTCGCGCCAGCCTGACCCCTGGAGCCGCTCGACCTGGGTGCGCAACACGTCGTAGCTGGCTGCTGAGGCCTCGCGGTAGCGAGGGTCGTCGGTGTCGATGAGTGACTGTCGGAACATCAACTCGAACTCGCCGGGATGGTCTGCAGCGAAGTCCGCATAGGCAGCGCCGAGCGCTCCGAGCTGTTCACGAGGATCATCGGCCCGGCCCACGGCGTCGGCCAGGGCGGCATGCAACGAGGCGAACCCTTCCGCCGCCAGCGCTGTGAGCAGTCCGGTCTTGCCTCCGAAGTGGTGGGCCGGAGCCGCGTGGGACACCCCCGCCCGGCGGGCCACTCCTCGCAGGCTCAGCCGGTCGGGGCCGACCGCTGCCAGCTCGTCCCGGCCCGCGTCCAACAGCACTCTCTGGAGATCGCCTCCGAAGTGAACTCCGACGCCGCGACCCGTGTTCTGCCCACCTGAACCTGCTGTCGCGTCACGGGATGTGCTTGACACTGTCAACCAACCTCTCTAGATTTCCAGTGTCAATCATACGCGGTGCAGGCCATGAGCGGTTGTGCGGTGTGCAGATGTGAACGCGGGAGTCCTGGATGGAAACGAACGAGTGGGATGCGGTGGTCGTGGGTTCGGGACCCGGAGGCCTCACCACCGCGGCATGCCTCGGAGCAGCGGGCAGGAAGGTGCTCGTGCTCGAGAGACACGACGTGGCGGGCGGAAACACCCAGGTCTTCAGGAGGCACCACGGCGATGACTGGTACGAGTTCGACGTCGGGGTCCACTACGTCGGTGAGCTGGGCCCGGGTCAGCTCCTCAACAACGTGTTCACCTCGCTCGGGGTCGGTGATCGCCTCACCTTCAGCCAACTGGACCCGGACGGGTTCGACACCTTGAGGTTCCCCGACTTCGAGTTCCGTGTCCCCGCATCCTGGGACGAGTACAGGGACCGCCTCTTCGGACAGTTCCCCAACGAGCGCGCCGGCATCGACACCGCCATCGACGTACTCCGCGGTGTCGCCACAGAGAGCAGGATGATCTTCGGCGGCGACCGCCCGATCTTCGACGAGTGGGCCTTCCGCCCGTTGTCCGACCTGTTCGAGCGCGCGGAGTTGTCCCAGCAGTGCCAGGCGGTCCTCGACCACTGGTCGATGCTCTACGCAGGTGCACCTCGGGAGAGCGCCATCTTCATGCACGCCCGCCTGATCGATCACTACATGGGCGGAGCCTTCTACCCCCGGGGCGGTGGCCAGATGCTCGCTGCCCGGCTGATCCAGGTGATCGAGGCCTGCGGCGGCGAGGTCCGCACCCTGACACCCGTGCGACGCATCCTCGTGGAGAACGGCCGCGCAACGGGAGTCGAACTCGATGACGGCGACCAGATCGCGGCACCCCTCGTGGTCGGCAACGCCGACTACCGACGCATCGTGACCGACCTCGTCGAGGCCGAACACCTCTCCCCCGGCACCCGCAGCTGGGCGGAGCAGGCCGAGATGACACTCGGGCTGGTGTGTGTGTACGTGGTGGTCTCCAAGGAGATCGAGGGACCCAACACCAACTACTTCCTGCTGCCGGACTACCGCACCGACGAGCTGCACGAAGAGCTGGAGGCCGGTTCGTTGCCCGATGGCACACTCGGCGCATACATCGCAATGGCGTCGCGCAAGGATCCGGGCAACCCCGAACTGTGCCCACCGGGGCACACCAACTTCCAGATAATGACCTACGCACCACGTGGATACGAGTTCTGGGGCGTCGAGGAAGGGCCCGCCGACGGAGGTCGCTACCGACGCGAGGAGGCCTACCGAAACCGCAAACGGGAGGTGACCGAACGGCTGATCGACTCGGCCGAACAGATCCTCGGACCGTTCCGCGACGAGATCGTGCACGTCGAGACAGCGACGACGCTGTCCCATGAGCGGTACATCCACAGCAGCGAGGGCACGAGCTACGGCTTCAAGCACTCACCCGAACAATCGGGCACCTCGCGACCGCAACTGCGCACCGAGATCGATGGCCTCTGGGTGGTGGGCGCCAACACCTCACCCGGCCACGGCATCGCCGGAGCGGTCATCGGCGGCGTCATGTGCGCCGGTGAGATCCTCGATCGTCCACTGATCGCGCAGGTCGCCCTCGGGGAACAGCTCCTCGACCCGTCGACGATCCCGGAGGACCCCGAGCACTTCGACGCCCTCGAGTACTCGAGGGGCGCAGCGCTGAGGGCGAAGCGAGCCGGGACCGCAGAGGCGCAGCGCCGTCGACGCTCCTCGGCCCGCTGAGCGACTCCGGGCTCGGCGTTGCTCGGGCATCGGGGGATCGGGGAATCGGTGCACGATCGCTCCCTGCGAGCCACCATGGGAGGTATGGAGAACTCCGTGCTGGTCCGCGACGACCCGGGCCATGATCGTTACCTGGCCGAGCTGGACGGCTCGGTAGCCGGCTACGCGGTCTATGTGGTGCGCGGTGAGCGGTGCCTGCTCGTACACACCGAGGTGGGCGATGAGTACGGCGGACGAGGCGTCGGCTCGGCCCTCGCCCGACATGCACTGGATGAGGCCAGGGCAAAGGGACTCCTGGTGGTTCCCCTGTGCCCGTTCATGGCCGGCTACATCGAACGGAACCCGGAGTACTCCGACCTGGTGGACCGCGAACTGCTCGAGATACTCGGACCCCAGCAGGACCGGGGCGACTGACGGCCTCCACGTGCACCACAGGGGCTTGCGTACCCCAGGGGGTATCCCTACGATGGGTCCATGGACCTTCCTGAGGAGACGATCTCAGATCTGACCAAACGACTGCACAGGGTGGAGGGACAGGTCCGCGGCATCGCCCAGATGCTCGAGGACGGTCGGGAGTGCCGTGACATCGTGACCCAGCTCTCCGCTGCGAACCGAGCGCTGGAGCAAGCCGGGTTCATGTTGGTGGCCGCCGGCCTCACCTGGTGCGTCGAGGACCCTGAACGCTCCGCGGCCGAGGGCTACGCCATCGAGGACGTCCAGAAGATGTTCACCAAGCTGGCCTGACCCGCGACCCTGGCCCGACCCGCAACGGGTCGAACGACTGCCCCTGGTCGACTCGACTCAGGATCCTCGGATCCGGCTGAGGAATCCGCCGCGCCCCGACGAGGCACCGGCAGCCGCCTTGTCCTCCCGACAGTGGCACCTCTCCGATTCCGGGACGTGACCCAGAACCTGGTCGACGTGGGCGCCACAACCGGCCCACGTAGGTCGCTGGCACTTCCGACAGGTCATCTCTCTACACATACCCCCTAGGGTATCTGTTGGTGGCCCCGGGGTCAACGCGCGAGTGCCCCACCCACATCGACCTCCGGGCCGGACCGCCACCTGCCGGTCACCGGACCAGCTGGGAGGAGGACGCCCTGCTTGATCCCCTCCGCGATACCCCCTAGGGTATCTGTCTTCATACCCCTCGGGGTATAGAGCAGATCCTTCCGACGAGCGAGGCGGCCACGAATGACCCTGAACCCGACCAGAACCGATGACGTCTCGCAGGTCCCCGACCGCCGGTCCGCCGAGCCCGGCACCGGCGGCACGGGCCACGAACCCTGGTTTGCCAGGCTCGCTCGGTTCTCGGCAACGCACCGCCGTGCGGTGATCGTCGTCTGGTTGATCGCAACCATCGCCGCAGCTCCACTGGCGGTCACGCTGACCGGTGCGCTCTCCGGCGCCGGTTGGGAGGCGCAGGGTTCGGTGTCGGCAGAGGTTCGGGACGAGATCCGGGAGGACTTCCCCGAGCTCGGCGCCGAGGCCGCCATCGTGGTCGTCGACCAGGACGCACCTTTCTCCTCGGATCCGACCGCACTGGCGTCGGTGGTGCGGGACCTCGATGGCGCGCCCGGTGCTGCTTCGGTGCTCGATCCGTTGAGCCAGGCCCCGGAAGCCGGCCTGATCTCACCTGATGGAACCACCGCGATGATCCCGGTGACCCTCGATGCGGCCGAGGATGCCGATCTCCCCGAGTCGGCCGGTGAGCTCATCGACCACGTCGATGGTCTGACGGTGCCCGAGGGCGTGACCGTCGAGGTGACCGGCGAATGGCCTGTGTGGAGCGATTTCAATGCCACCAACGAGGAGGCACTCCACAAGGCGGAGCTGCTCTCAGCGATCCCCACCATCCTGCTGTTGCTCGTCGCCTTCGGTTCTGCGATCGCCGCCGGGTTGCCGCTGATGCTCGCCCTCGCAGGCATCGCGGTGGGCTTCGCGTCACTACACCTGCTCGGCACCGAGATGCCGCTGTCTGTCTGGTCGATGAACTTCTCGATGATGATCGGACTGGCCGTGGGCATCGACTACAGCCTGTTCATCGTCTCGCGCTACCGCGAGGAACGCGAGGACGGACACGACGCGGTCGACGCCATCGCCAACACCCTGACCACAGCCGGCAAAGCCGTGTTTCTCTCTGCGATGGCAGTCGTTCTCTCGCTCGCCGCGGTGTTCGTGGTGCCGGTCATGGTGTTCCGATCGATGGCGCTCGGCATGATCCTCTCGGTCACCGCGGTCGCTGTCGCTGCGCTGACCCTGCTTCCGGCGGTGTTGGTGTCGCTGGGTGACCGGGTCCTGGTCGCCGGGGCCGACGACGACCCCGACCGCCGCGCCGAGGGCCGCTGGGCACGCTGGACCGGACTCGCGCTGTCCCATCCCGGACGCACCCTGGCTGCAGGCGCCGCGCTGCTCCTGCTGGTGGCCGCGCCGGCCCTCGGGATGAGACTCGGAATGCCGGGCGCCACGGTGGTCGACGAGGGTCGCTCCAGCCGCGACGGATACGAACTGTTGTCCGAGGCGTTCGGCCCCGGAGCCGTCGGGCCGCTGTTCGTGACCGTGCCCGTTGCGCAGGCGCCGGAGGTCATCGACATCGCCTCGGGGGACCCGAACGTCCTGGACGCCAGGGCGGTGGCAGAGCCAGCCGCCTCGGGCCGCACCGTCGTGCGGGTCACTCCGGCGACGGCCGTGGACGACGGCGAGACCTCCGAGATGGTCGCCCGGCTCCGCAGCGAAGTGGGTGAGGCAGTTCCCGATGCCTCGGTCGGAGGTCCCGCAGCCCAGAACTACGACCTGACCGAGGTCCTCACCGGTCGAGCACCGCTGGCCATCGGCATGATCATGGTCGTGGCGTTCATGATGTTGCTCATCGTGTTCCGGAGCATCACGATCGCGATCTCATCCATTCTGATGAACCTGCTCAGTGTGGGCGCCGCGTTCGGATTCGCCACCGTCGTGTTCCAGTACGGAATCGGCGCCGGGCTCATAGGCATCGAGCACCAGGGCTTCGTGGATGCATGGGCGCCGCTGTTCTTCTTCGCTCTGCTGTTCGGACTGTCGATGGACTACCAGCTGTTCCTGCTCGCCGCGATCCGCGAGCGCTACGAGGCGACCGGAGACACCCAGCAGGCAATCCGCGAGGGGATCGCCCGCACAGGGCGCCCGATCACGAATGCCGCGCTGATCATGATCGTCGTGTTCGTCGCCTTCGGGGTGACCGGGCCCATTCCCCCCACCGAACTCGGCCTGACCCTCGCACTGGCGGTTCTGCTCGACGCCACCGTCGTGCGAATGATGCTCGTGCCCTCGCTGATGGGCATCCTCGGGGAATCCAACTGGTGGCTACCCGAGTGGCTGGAGCGGATCCTGCCCAAGGTCCAGTTCTCGCACTGAGCTTCTCGCGACGGGCCTCACCAACCTGCCAGAACAGCCTGAGCGGCCGCGAGTCGTGCCACCGGCACCCGGAACGGTGAGCACGACACGTAGCCGACTCCCACCGACGCGAAGAAGGCCACCGACTCCGGATCGCCTCCGTGCTCGCCGCACACACCGACCGAGAGGTCCGGCTTGACCGAGCGTCCCCGCTCCGTGGCGATCTTCACGAGTTCGCCGACCCCCCGGTGGTCGATGGTCTCGAACGGGTTGCGGGGCAACAGACCCTCGTCGAGGTAGCGGGGCATCAAGCGCCCCTCGACGTCGTCGCGGCTGAACCCGAAGGTCATCTGCGTGAGGTCGTTGGTGCCGAAGGAGAAGAAGTCGGCCACCGCTGCGATGTCGTCCGCCCGAAGGGCGGCTCGCGGCGTCTCGATCATGGAGCCGACCGGAATGTCCAGACCTGCCCGATCCGCTCCGAGTACCGCGTCGAGTTCCTCGTCGATCCAGCCGCGCACCAGTGCCAGTTCCGCCGCGGTGACCACGAGCGGCACCATGATCCGCGCCATCGGATTCCCGCCGGCCTCCTTGCGTGCCAGAGCGGCTTCGGCCACGGCCCGGGCCTGCATCTTGTAGAGACCGCCCTTGAGGATCCCGAGGCGCACACCGCGTGTTCCCAGCATCGGGTTCTCCTCGCGCCAGTCACGCGCAGCCCGGAAGAGGGCCTTTGCCTCCTCGTCGAGGTCGACCTCGGTCTCACCTTCGATCACCTCGTCGAGCGTGGGCAGGAACTCGTGCAGCGGCGGGTCGAGCAGTCGGATCGTCACCGGTAGTCCGTCCATGGCTGCGAGCAGTTCCTCGAAGTCGCCGCGTTGCTGTTCGAGCAGCTCCTCGAGCGCCAGACTCTCCTGCTGGTCATCGGAGGCAAGGATCATCCGTCGCACGATCGGCAGGCGGTCCCCGAGGAACATGTGCTCCGTGCGGGCCAGGCCGATACCTTCGGCTCCGTAGGATCGTGCGCGCTCCGCGTCCGGGCCCGTGTCCGCGTTGGCCTGCACCCCGAAGGCGTCGCCCCGCACCTCGTCGGCCCAACCCAGTATCAGGTCGAACTCATCCGGTACGTCGCCCTCGGTCATGTCGAGGGCCCCGAGAACCACGTTGCCCGTGGTCCCGTCGATCGAGATCACCTCTCCTTCCCTGACCGTCGTACCGCCGACGGTGAACGACGAAGGCCCTATGTCGAGGGCGTCCGCACCGACGACCGCCGGCTTGCCCCAACCGCGCGCCACGACCGCTGCATGGCTGACCAGACCCCCGCGCGAGGTGAGTACCCCTTCGGCCACCTCGAGGCCGTGCACGTCCTCGGGTGATGTCTCCTCGCGCACGAGGATCACCGCCACTCCCCGCGCAGCCATCTCGACGGCCCGGTCGGCCTGGAAACAGACGGTCCCCACCGCAGCGCCCGGCGATGCCGCGAGCCCCGTGGTGATGACCGGAAGGTCGGTCTCGGAGAACCTGGGATGGAGCACCTGGTCGAGGTGTTGGGGAGCGACCCTCTGGACCGCTTCACGCTGGGTGAGCGCGATCTTCGGGTCCTTGGTCATAGCCACCGCGATGCGCAACGCGGCCGCACCGGTGCGCTTGCCCACCCGCACCTGCAGCATCCAGAGCTTGCCCCGCTCCACGGTGAACTCCGTGTCGAGCATGTCCCGGTAGTGCAGTTCGAGCCGATCGAAGATGTCGATCAGCTCGGCATAGGGCCCGGGAAACACGTCCTCCATCTCGTGCAGCGGTTGCGTCCGGCGAATGCCGGCGACCACGTCCTCACCCTGGGCATTGACGAGGAAGTCCCCGTAGGAACCCGGCTCACCCGTGGCCGGGTTGCGTGTGAATCCGACACCGGTGCAGGAACTCTCGTCACTGTTCCCGAAGACCATCGCCTGGACGTTGACCGCCGTGCCCATGTCGTCGGGGATGTGTTCCCGGCGACGGTAGGCCCGGGCCCGCGGGGAGTTCCATGACCTGAACACCGCCTCCACCGCGGCCCGCAACTGCTGTTGGGGAGACTGCGGGAACTCGTCCCCGGTCACCTCGGCCACCAAGGCCTTGTAGCGTTCGATCACGGTGTCGAGCGATTCGATCGACAGATCGGCATCCGCTGCTACACCAGTGGAGACCTTGACCTCGTCGAAGAGCGAATCGAAGCGGTCGCCGTCGACCCCCAGAACGATCTCGCCGTACATCTGCAGGAAGCGCCTGTAGCTGTCCAGGGCGAAACGCCGGTTGCCCGACTGTTGCGCGAGTCCCTCCACGGACTCGTCGTTGAGGCCGAGATCGAGGACCGTGTCCATCATTCCGGGCATGGAGAACTTCGCACCGGAACGCACGCTCACCAACAACGGTGCCCCCGGATCACCGAGACCCCTACCCGCCACCGACTCCAGGTTCGAGAGGTGCGCGGCCAACTCCTCATCGAGTCCGTCGGGCCAGCCCGAGTCCATGTAGGCCCGACAGGCCTCGGTGGAGATCGTGAACCCGGGGGGCACCGGTAGTCCGAGAACCGAACTCATCTCGGCCAGGTTGGCTCCCTTGCCGCCGAGGAGTTCCTTCAACTCCATCGGTGGGCGTGGGTGGTTGTGGTCGAACGCGAATATGAAACTCACTTCGGCCCGCTCCGGTCTGTGTTCAGCATCTGTGCCCCTTTCGGGTCCGGCACGAGCCGGCTCCATCGGCCTCAGACTGCCACGCCCCGGCCCCGTCGGCCATCGATCCGGACACTCTGACCGACGGCGCCGACCCGACCGGTCGCTGTTCCCGAAGAACCCCTGTTCGGATGGCGCCCCACGTGGTTGTCTGGAGTCAGATCGAACCCGACCCGAGGGAGCCAGCCATGGATGCAGTTCAGCTCACCCAGTGGAAGCACGATCCGGAAGTCCGTGATGTGCCCCAACCAGATCCGGGCCCCGGCGAGGTCCTGCTGAAGGTGGGTGGCGCCGGGATGTGCCATTCCGACCTCCACCTGATCCACGACTTCGAAGCAGGAATGGTTCCCTTCGAACCGCCGTTCACGCTGGGCCACGAGAACGCCGGCTGGGTCGAAGCACTCGGAGCAGGGGTCTCCGGGCTCGAGGTCGGGCAGCCGGTCGCCCTCTACGGACCCACCGGCTGCGGCCGTTGCCACCGTTGTGTACAGGGGATGCAGAACTACTGCGAGCGTCAGGCCGAACTCACCTCCATGGCGGCGGGCCTGGGAGAGGACGGTGGGATGGCGCCCTACATGCTGGTTCGCGACTCCCATCGGCTGCTGGCGCTCGGAGATCTGGACCCCGTGCAAGCCGCACCGCTGACCGATGCAGGCCTGACCCCGTACCACGCGATCAAGCGCTCCCTCGGCCTGCTGGTGCCTGGCTCCACCGCGGTCGTCATCGGAGTGGGAGGACTGGGCTACATGGGTGTGCAGATTCTCGATGCCCTCACCCCCGCAACCGTGATCGCCGTCGACACACGACGCTCTGCCCTCGACATGGCCGCTTCGAGCGGCGCCCTCCACACGCTCGTGCCCGGTGAGTCGACCGCGGCAGAGATCACCGAGCTGACCAGGGGAAAGGGAGCCGACGTGGTGCTCGACTTCGTGGGCAACGAGACCACCATGCAGCTGGCGGTCGCCAGCGGGCGCCCGCTCGGACACATCACGATCGTCGGCATCGGCGGCGGTACCTACCCGTTCGGTTTCTTCAGCGCCCCCTACGAGGCATCGCTGGCCACCACCTACTGGGGCAGCATCTCGGAACTGATGGAGGTGCTGGAGATGGCCGAGCGGGGACTCATCCGTGCCGAGGTCGAGCGGGTCTCCCTCGCTGACGCGCCGGAGACCTACCGGCGACTGGCCCGCGGCGAGGTGAACGGCCGCGCCGTGGTCGTCCCGGCCTGAGCCGCCCTGGAGGTCTGGATCCCCCGCTGCGACCTCACCGCGGGATGGCCGAACTCACTGTGCGGGGGCCACTAGAAACCCACGGCGGCCAGTGCCCACGCCACGGGAAGTCCGACTGCCATCGCTGCCATGACGTTCTGGGTTCGCCGCACCACGATGAACGCGGCCACGACGGCGACCGCGTCGGCCAGCGGCGCTCCGGAGACCGCTCCGTCATGTGTGAACAACATCGAGCCCAGCAGAGCGGCAATCGCTGCAGGGCCGACGAGCGCCAGGGGTCCTTCGAGCCACTCAGGGACGGACCGGGAGCCGAGTGCCACGAACATGGAGGCCCGCAACCCGTAGGTGCAGGCGCCGATCACAACCAGAACGGCCCAGGTCACGACGACACCTCCACCGCTCGAGGCGTGACGCGGGCACTCGCCTGGCCCGCCAGCATCCCTGCCAGAGTGGCCACCAGGACCGAACCGTGCAGGGGCAGGCCGACGCCCACCGTTGCGACCAGCCCTGCTGTGACCGCCGCGACCACAGGTGTACGTCCGGTGGCGGACTTCGCGAGCAGTCCGACCATCGCGAGGGGCGCCGCCAGGTCCAGCCGCAGGGCCTGTGGTGCACCGGCCCCGACCAGCAGAGCCGCGATCTGCGAAGCGACCCATGCGAGGACCAGCCAGGCGGCGGCCCCCACGTAGTAGGCGGCCCGCCCCGAACGGTCGAGGTCACCGCGCTCGAAGCGCGGAGCACAGGTGAAGTGCATCTGATCGATCACCGGCAGCGCCAGGAGCAGACGCTGCCACAGCGGCCGGTCCGCGAACCATCGGGCGAGAGATGCGCTGTAGAGCAGGATCCGAGCATTGATGCTGACCGCCGAGAGGATGACCACGACGGGGGTGGTGCCTCCATCGAGCATCTGGATGGTCGCCAGCTGCGCAGCACCGGCGAGGATCACCGGACCGCTGAACAAGCCCTCGGCAGAGGTGAGGCTGGAGGCCCCGATCGCAGCCCCGATCGCCAGACCGAACGGCACGATTCCCATCACCATGGGCGTGATGTCCCTGACGCCCTCGAACGCAGCGCCACCGAACCCGTGGGCGACGCTCCGGGGCTGGAGGTGGACGGTTCTCATGAGTCGTCCCGCTGATCGGGGCCGGTATCGGCCCGGGGGGCCATCTGACCCGCCAGCTCCGAGGCGGTCGGGGTTCGGAAGGTCTCCCGCCGCCACCAGCTGAAGTAGGTCTGCTCACCGACCGCCTGCGCGAGCCCGTCGGTCTGGCTTCCGTGGCGTGCGAGGGCCGCGCGCTTCCTCACGAGCTCGGTCCGGTTGAGTGAACACTCCAGCGCCACCCCGGCTTGGGGCACCGTCGCGGGTCGACCGTGGCGATGCTCGGCGAAAAGGCCGAGCTCGTCGTGCATGGCGCCGTACTCCCTCGCGAAATCGCTGGTCATCGTTGCGTAGAGGAGCTCGGTTCCGGTGCGGCGGGCCCACCAGGCCGAGGTGGTCCATGCCGACACCTGGGCGTGGTCGGGATGACCTGTGATCCCGTCAGGTCCGAACGTCACGATCGCGTCGGGCCGCAACTCGTCGATGCAGCCGATCAACGCCGCGACAGCCATCTCGGATTCGGTCGCGACACAGCCACCGTCGGGGAGACCGAGCACCCGCACGTCGGTCACGCCCAGCTCACCGAGGCTCGAGCGCAGCTCGGCCTCCCGGTACGCAGCGAACGCCTCGGACCCGGCCAGCTCAGGATCCTCCGAGCCGAGCTCACCGCGGGTGGCGGTCACCACCTTGACCTGCCCCCCGGAGTCGATCACCCGACCCATCAACCCGGCCGACAGGTACGCCTCGTCATCGGGGTGTGCCCAGACCCCCAGAAGACGCCTCGGAAGTGCTCTGCTGAGTGGGATCGCAACGTTGCCCACCAGTTCCCGGCGGCCGGCCGTGCCGGGCACCGACGGAGGCACCATCAGATCTGTTGTGGAGGGAACCACTGCAGATCTGTGGACCTCGTTGATCGTGTCGCTCTCGGTGATGGTCATGCTGCTTGCTCCTGGTCGATCGGTGATGGATCGAACGTACGGAGATCCGGCCCCGGTTCCTTGGAGGTGATCTGGAGAGTTCTTGAAGTTCTCTCCAGCAGATCTCCAGTGCCGCTACAGGACCTGTGGGCACGGCGGCCTCAAGGTGGGTTGTACAACGCCCGTGACGGGCCAGACCCACGGAGACACACCATGAGAAACACCGGATCCCAGCAGTTCAGCAACACCGCGCCGTTCAGCAACACCGCGCCGTCCAGCAACACCGCGCCGTCCAGCAACACCGCGCCGTCCAGCAACACAGAGCCGATCCAGCAACACAGAGCCGATCCAGCATCCCGAGCACGACCACTACGACGTGATCATCGTCGGGGCACGCGCCGCGGGTGCTTCGACGGCGATGCTGTTGGCCCGCGGTGGCCTGAGGGTGCTGGCCGTCGACCGCAGCGCCTACGGCAGCGACACCCTCTCGACCCATTCCCTGTCGAAGTCCGGTGTGCTCCTGCTGAGCCGCTGGGGAGTGCTCGACCGCGTGAAGGCGGCCGGCACTCCGGTGACCAGGACCGTCGAGTTCCGCTACGGGGGCGATCCGGTCCGCATCGACGTGTCCGGCGAGGGCGACGTCGACGGCCTCTACTCGCCACGACGAACCGTGCTCGACGTCGAACTGGTGGACGAAGCCCGCCGGAGCGGAGCGGAGATCTGCCACGGCGTGTCCGTCGCGGGGCTCTCGTTCGACCCCACGGGCAGGGTGAACGGCGTGGAGCTGAACCTCGGAACCTCGACGCGGCGTATCGGCGCACGGTTCGTCCTGGGAGCCGATGGTGGCCGCTCGCGTGTGGCAGCGGCGGTCGGAGCCAGGACCATCGTCGAGGATCCGTCCTGCTCGGCGTTCATCTTCAGCTACCGCACCGGCCTGGCCGACGACCTGATTCAGAACGACTACGAGGTGCGCGGCCGGGCGTTCGGTGTGATCCCCACCAACGACGGCCTCGCCTGCGTCTGGGTGGCCATGTCCCCCCAACGGTTCCGCACCGAAGCACGCGGCAACCTCGAGGGGGCTTTCGCGGCCGAGGTCGACTCGTCGGAGAAGATGACCGAGTTGCTCCGCGGCACAGAGAGGGTCGGAGGATTCCGGGGGGCACCCGGCCACCCGGGATTCCTCCGGCAGGCACACGGTCCGGGATGGGCACTCGTGGGTGATGCCGGCTACTACAAGGACCCCGTGAGTGCCCACGGCATCACCGATGCCTTCGTCGGTGCCGAGCTGTTGAGCTCCTCCCTGATCGATGTGATCAACGACGGCGCACCGGAACAGGAAGCCCTGGCTCGGTTCCAGATGCACCGTGACGCACTGGCGGCGACATTGATGCCGCCGGTGGCGGCGCTCGCACGCCTGGATCTGGACGGACCCGCCTCGGCGATGGCATTCCGCCAGTTGAACGAAGCCCTCAAGTCGGAATGGCAGCTGTTGCACTCAGACGCGGTGGCGCAACCGGCTGCGGTCTGCTGATCCGGGGTCGCCGGTCAGACGCCGAGAGCCAGTCGGCCGGTGAAGCCGGTCGGGCACCGAAGGCAGCCGGACGCCCGAGGACGGTCAGTCACTCCGGTCGGCGATGGCGAGCCGCTCGAGCCGGGCCAGCCCGGCCGAGCCGGCTTCGCGCGCCACCACGTCGAGGATCGCGTTGGCCTCCGAGTCGCGGCCCCGGGCCCTCAGCACGCGCGACATCCACAACCGGCTCTCGTTGCACCACAGCACCGATCCCCCGGCTGCATCGGCCTCCAGGGCGACGCTGAGGAGCTGCTCGGCTGCATCGAGGTCGCCGATCACCAGCGACAACATGCCGAGGTAGCGCTCGGCTCGCCCGAAGCAGAGCAACCCCGACCCTGTCGTGACGTTCGTTCCGGTCTGTCGCTCGAACCTGCTGCGCAGATCCTTGCAGGCCTCCACATCGCCCAGCTGCACCATGGCCTCGATCAGCAGCACCATCACCGTGCTCCACATGGCGTCGAGGGGCAGCTCGAAGTGGTTGTGCCTCACCGCTGCGAGCACGTCCGCCGCTTCGCTCCGATCGCCGGTCTCGACCAGGAGGAGCGCCAACCCGGGAGCCCAGATGGCGTCGTCGGCTGCGGTGGACAACACGTGGCGTACCAAGGGCGCCATCGTCGAGAGACGATCCTGCTCGCGACGGATCAGGAACATGCGCAACCCATAGGTACCGCCGCCGTCCTCCTCGGGCAGCTGGTCGGCGAGTTCGAGACAGTGTTCGGCGAGTTCCTCGCTGGCATCCAGGTCACCCCTGTAGAAGGCCTCCATGGCCTCCTGGTTGGCCCGGATGAACTCCCAGAACCGCGAGTGCGAACGCTCCTGGAGATCCGCCATCGTGTGGACGAGTTGGCGCCGCTGTTCGAAACGCCCGGTCAGGGTCGCGTAGAGGATCCGGTCATGGATCGCGTGCAGCGCCACGTCGCCATCGTCGATGAGCGGTTCGAGCTCGGCCAGGCGCTCCAGCATGGATTCGAGGCCGTCGACCCCCTCGTAGAACATGACCTGTCCGAGATAGACGCTGAGCACCGCAGCTTCGACATCGGGGGAGCCGAGTTCAGCCGCCAGTCGCCGCGCATGTTCGAAGGCATCCCCGACCTCGTCGCGGTGACCCGACATCGCGAGCGCACGCAGCGTTGCGACCGCGAGCCGGGCCCGCAGGTTTGGCCCGTCCTCCACCACTTCGCCGCGTTCGCCGGCCTCGTCGAGCACGGTTGTCGCCTCGCGCAACAGCTCGAGGGCGGTCGCCCCGGGCAGGCCGGGGCGCCAGCTTGCGTCCTCATAGCGCAGCGCTGCTTCGACCCGGAGGGCCGCGTCGTCGGTTCCACGGGCCTCGTCGACGGCCAATCCGAACGTCCTCGCCGCGGTCATGTTCTGGCCACCGCGCGACTCGGCGACGCCTTGTTCGATCGCCAACTGGGCGATCAGCGCCGCGTCGTGCGGATCCGCCAACCCGCGTGCCCGGCGCGACAGCTCGGCCGCTTCCTCGAACGAGAACTGCTCGAAGGACTCCCGCGCGGCCCGACGAAGCCGATCGATCGCGACAGGCCGGAGATTGGAGTCGATCGCTGCCGCCTCGGAGGTGTGGAACGCCAGTTCCGGCAGGTGACGCGGATCCTCCCCGAAGAGGTCGGCGATGGCGAGTGCGATCCGGCGGTGCATCCGCGCCTGGCGAGAGGAGCTCAGCTCGCCGCGGAGGGAGGACCGTACGAGTGCGTGGGTGAATCGGAATCGGTCGGCGCCCACGTCGTCGAGGAGCCGGGCGGCCACCGCCAGCTCGAGGTCGTCGAGGAGATCCAGCTCGTCCCGCCCGGTCGCGGCAGCCACGACCCTGAGTTCGAACTCGAGGCCGAGCACCGAGACGATCCGCAGCGTTTCCTGCACCTGTTCGTCGAGGCTCGCCACCCGTCGACGTACCGCACTCTCCATGTCGACCGAACCGTCAGCCTGGTTCACCGCCTGGAGGAACAGCGGGTTCCCCGCTGTCTGTCGCATGATCTCGTCGATGTCGAGATCCCTGCCGACCAACTTCACGGCTTCGGCACTGGTCAGTCCGTCGAGACGCAGCACCGCGTTCTCCTGACGACCGAGACCTGCCGCAATCAGGTCGGAGACACGCGGGTTGAGATCCGGGGCGGTATCCCGGCTGGTGAGCACGAAGGTCACCGCGGCGTCGTTCTGGCGCCGTTGCAGGTGCGACAGGAGTTGCAGTGTCGAGTCCGCGGCCCAGTGGACGTCATCGATGATCATCGTGACCGGCGCTGTCGAGCTGAGTTCGCCGAGCCAGTCCGCAACGGCCTCGAACATCCGGTAGCGCCTCGTCTCGCTGTCGATCGCCGACTCGCTGCGTCGATCACCCTCAGAGTTCTCGGGTGTGTCGCCGGCGGAAGGCAGCAACGGACCGAGACCGCTCGGAGCGCTCGACGCGCCCTCGGCGTGGCCCGATGTCTGGCGTAGAACCTCTATGAACGGCTGGTACGGCACCCTGAGGTCCTCACCGTTGCGACCGAAACAGACGAGATGGTTGCGATCGCGCGCGAGCCGGGCAACCTCGGCGGCCAGGCGGGTCTTTCCGATTCCGGGTTCGCCGACGATCCAGATCCATCCGAACGGTTCGTCGTCGGCTGCGGCATCGAGTACCGCGGCACAGCGGTCGAGTTCGTCCGCGCGGCCGCAGAACAGCTGTCGAGCGTCGACCTGCAGCTCCTCGGGGAGCACCGCAGCTGGTGAGCGGACCTCGGACACCGAACCCGACCTGTCGTCCTCGCCGATCTCGACCTCGGGGAGGAAGCGGTAGCCACGCCCGTGGACGGTCTTGATCGCCCATTGGGTTGCGCCGCTGTCATCGACCGCTCGACGGGCCTGCTTGATACGGGTCGTCAGCGCCGACTCGGAGACGAAGCGATCACCCCAGACGTTGTCGAGGAGCTCTTCCTTGGTGACCAGCCGACCCCGCTGCCCGATCAGGTAGCAGAGAACCCCGAACACCTGTGGCTCGACCTCGCGCACGCCGTCGGGTCCGACGACCTCCACCGCGTCATCGTCGACGACGAACGAACCGAATCTGAATCTGGTCACGACTCAGCGAGCGAACTCGCTGACCTCGGTGATGGCGTCAGCCGGGATTCCGAGGTCGACAGCGTGCTGGCGCAGGACGTCTATGTCGGCGCACTCGTAGAGGCAGTAGGTGCGCTTCTTGTCAGCGGACAGGAACGACGTGAGCCACTTGATGTCGTGGTCGAGGTGGTACTGGTCGACCGCGGCCAGGGTGGCTTCATCGGGGTCGAACTTCTCGGCGAAGTGGCGCTCTACGACGAACATCGGCACCTGACAACCGTAGTCGTCCCGGAATGCGCTGCACCCGGAGAACCGACCGGGACCGCCCCGTTGAGCGGCCGTCAGCCCTTGCGGGCGACCACGAACTGCTGGTCGTTGCGGAAGCGGTAGATCCCGTTGTCGTCCCTCAGTGTTGCAATCGCTTCCAGCACCTGCGGCCGGAGTGCATCTGCGCCGACGCACTCGAGGGCCGGCACCGCGGGACCGACGCTGGCCAGCGCCCGCCAGGCTGTCTCCTGGTCCGGCCATTCGAGGGTTGACACGCGGGAGTCCCGCTCCAGGACCTCGAACCCGACCGCGCCGAGCATGTTCTCGGCCACGCCGGGGCGGGCGATGGCGTTGGTCCGCCTCATCCCGTCGACGTGCGATGCCGGGGAGTTCGCGGCGAATGCCTTGAAACAGGGTCTGAGGTCGAGGTGCCCATCACCCCAGAAGCTGATCGCGATCGACCCACCGGGTCGCAGCACGCGATGGGCCTCGGCGAGTGCCTGTTCGCAGCCACCCCAGATTCCGTTGATCGAGGTGACGGCATCGAAGGACTCATCGGGCCATGGGAGCGAGAACATGTCCCCCACCCGAAGGTCGGCGTCCGGTGTCCTCGCTCGGGCGATGTCGATGAGTGGGCCAGCGGCATCGATACCGGCTGCCCGGGCTCCGGAGGAATCTGCCTGGCGGACAGCCAGGCCCGACCCACAGGCGATGTCGAGCAGCGACGTGCCCGGCCCGATGCCCAGGTGTGCGAAGGCCGCCAGGATCACGTCGGAGGCGTAGTGCTCGAAGAGGCACGCCCAATCGCGCGCCCTGCGCCCCCAGGCATCCCCAGCCTCGTGCCACTGGTGGCCCTGCGGGGTCTCGCGGGCCGGATGAGCCTCGATCGCGGTGCTCGGGGGGTTCAACGTGTTCGTCTGCTGGTTCGTGTCCATGGATCACATCGTCCCCATTCGCGGGTCCGGAGCCTTGGAGGAACCCTGGATATTGATCTCCACAACTCCTCCATCGGGTCTCCAAGCTTGCGGCCCCGGTCCTCGGTCAAGGTGGGACTCGTCAACAACGAACCCGCCCAGCGGGCCCCAAACACAGGAGAACAACAATGAGCATCACCGAAGCCACCACCACCTCAGTAGACAACGGCGTGAACGTCGAGGCCCTTCTCGGAGCCCGGGAAGCCCTCACCGCAGCGCCCCCGGCGGCACGGTTCACCTTCTCGGCCACCAACGAGTGGGTCAACGGCACCCACAGCCGCACGACGGTCGAGAAGTTCTTCGGACTCGGTGAGGAGCAGTCCCACCGCCGGCCCTACACGGTCGACACCGACCATCCGGAGATCTTCGCCGCCGAGGACAACGGCCCGACCCCACCGGAGATCGTGCTCATCGGGCTCGCCGGCTGTCTCACCGCCGGTGTGGCATCGGTCGCCCAGAACCGCGGAATCCAGCTGCACTCGGTCAGGGCGACCGTCGTCGGCAGCACCGATCTTGCCGGCATCCTCGGCATCGACCCCGATGTCCGCAACGGCTACAGCAGCATCAGGGTCAGCTACCAGATCGACGCCGATGCGTCCCGGGAGGAACTCCAGGCCGTCGTCGCCCAATCACAGAAGCGTTCGGCCGTGTTCGACATCGTCACGAACCCGACCACGGTCGTGGTCGAGGTCGTCTGAGGGTTCGGCAGAGCGAAGGAGTGGGTCCCATGGATGCAGCACGCACGACCGATGTGGTCGTGATCGGAGGAGGCCAGGCAGGTCTGGCGATGAGTCACTCGCTGACCGATCGGTCGATCGACCACGTCGTGCTGGAACGTGCCGAGGTCGCCAATTCGTGGACGACCGAACGTTGGGACTCACTCCGCACGCTCACGCCGAACTGGATGAGCCGGCTCCCCGGGTTCTCCTACGACGGAGACGACCCGAACGGGTACATGACCGCCGGGGAGGTCGCCGCATACCTCGAGTCCTACCGACGATCGTTCGGGGCTCCCGTTCGGACCGGGGTGGAGGTGCAACGGATCCGAACCCTCGATCGAAGCCATGTCGTCGAGACATCTGAAGGTCCGTGGTTCGCCAGGTCCGTGGTGATGGCAACGGGCGCCTGCAGTCAGCCCCGCGTCCCAGCCATCGCGGCCGACCTGCCCGGAAACATCCAGCAGCTGACTCCGACCGCCTACCGCAACCCGGCTCAGGTCGCCCCCGGCGCAGTTCTGGTCGTCGGCGCCTCGGCTTCGGGCCTGCAGATCGCCGATGAGCTCAGTCGGTCCGGCCGGGAGGTGACCCTCGCGGTCGGTGACCACGTCCGGCTGCCCCGCACCTACAGGGGCATGGACATCCACTGGTGGATGCAAACGACGGGTCTGCTCGACGAGCGGTTCGACGAGGTGGAGGACCTGGCCCGGGCGCGCCGACTCCCGTCCCTCCAGTTGGTCGGTTCACCCGAACAGCGGGATCTGGACCTGAACACCGCCGCAGCAAACGGAGTGAACCCCGTCGGCAGGCTCGCCGGGATTCGTGCGGGTCGAGCACAGTTCTCCGGATCGTTCGCCAACATGTGCACCTCGGCCGATCTGAAGCAGAACCGTCTGCTCGACGAAATCGATGAGTACGCGGCTTCCCACGGTCTCGACGCGGAGATAGGGCCCACCTGGCGACCGGCACCCACGTCCGTCGGCCGCCCGGCGCTCGAACTGGACCTGCGTTCGGTGGGTTCGGTCGTGTGGGCGACAGGATTCCGCCCCACCTACCCCTGGTTGGACGAATCGCTCGTCGACGGGCGCGGGCAACTGGTGCACGACGGCGGCGTCCTGGCAGTACCGGGCCTCTACGTGCTCGGACTACCGTTCATGAGGCGTCGCAAGTCGAGTTTCATCGACGGCGTCGGACCTGATGCCGAGGAGCTCGCAGCGCACCTGGTGGGTCATCTCGAACGATCTGTAGCAGGTGCAGCGTGATCACCATCGAACCCGTCTACAACGGACCGCCACACTCCGCCCACGGTGGGGTTGCGGCGGGTTTGATGGCCGGGTTCGTGGAGAGCCGCGCCGCGTCGGTCAGGTTCCACTCCCCACCGCCGCTGGGAGAACCGATGGAGGGTGTCCACCAGCAGGACGGATCGACCGATGTGTTCGCGCGAACCGATCGGGTGGCCACGGTTAGGTCACTCCCCTCGGTCGAGGTGGAGCCCTTCGACCCGCTCGATCCTGCAGGGGTCGCACTGGCCGAATCGGACTGGCTTGCGGAGTTCCGCGACTCACATCCCTTCCCGCGCTGTTTCGGCTGCGGGACCGAGCGTCCCGACGATGGCCTCGGTCTGACCGCCGGCCTGGTTGCCGGGACCGACGTTCACGCGACCTTCTGGACTCCTGCGGGGAGCGCAGACGTGCCGGCCTGGTTGGTCTGGGCAGCCATCGACTGTCCCTCGGGGGCCCCTGCGTTGGCCGCGGTGCCCCGGGGAACCGCAGTGGTCACCGGTGAATTGGCCGTGGACATCCGGGGCGCGCTGCGCGGTGGTGAGCGATACCAGATCGTGAGCCGGTGCACCGAGATGTCCGGGCGCAAGATCCGGACCCAGGCGGCAATCCTCGACAGGGACGGAACCAATCTCGCCGTTGCTGCATCGACATGGATCGCGATCGCGCCCGCTGACTCCGAGATGCCCTGAGCGTTCCACCTGAGAGGGATCTGGAATCGACCCCGGCGACGGCCACTAGAAATGGTTGCGATGACAAGTACTGATCAGGAGCGGGAGGTTCCTGATGCCGGTGCACCCGGCTCCCGGGACCACTCCGACAACAGCGACCCGTCGCCACGAGTCCTCGCTGCGCGAGCACGACCCACTGCGATGGCGATGGCCCTGGCGCTGCCGGCCCTCTGGGGACTGATAGCCGCCTGGTGGACTCCGCGAGGTCCCCTCACCACGTTCCAGGTACTCGCAGCGATGGCCATCGGGCTGGCCGTCGGCTGGTTCGCCGGCTCATGGAGCGGATCGCGCTGGGCGATGCTGACCTCGCCGGTGACCTTCGCCGTGGTGTTCGAGATCTTCCGAATCGGCGCTGTTGGTCCGACAGTGGATGCACCCGCATCGAGCACCTACGGGGTGTTCGCACTCGTGGTGGGCCGCGGCTACCACGGGTTGGTCGCGCTCGTCCCGATGGTGTTGGGTGCAGCCCTCGGGGCAGGCAGCGCACGTCGCCGCGAGGCAAGGGCCGCGGGACTCTCCCCCGATCGCTCCACCTGGCAGATCATGCGTGGCGTAGCTGCCGGGTTCACGGGGTTCGCGTTGGTCGTCCTGGCGGCGTTCGTGGCACGACCCGCCGCGACCGAACAGATCGCAGGTACCGACGGTGAACCTCTACCCGGCAGCGTCGCCGAGCTCACCACCGTCGAAGCCGGCGGCAGGGACCTCGGCCTCATGATCCGAGGTGCTTCGATCGACAATCCGGTCGTGTTGTTCCTAGCCGGTGGGCCCGGTGGCGCCGAACGAGGTGCGATGCGCAACCACCTCGGGCAGCTCGAGGAGTCGTTCACGGTGGCCACCTGGGACCAGCGCGGGACGGGCAGCTCCTATGCCGAACTCGACCCCACCGACACCCTCACCCTCCAGGGGCAGATCGACGACACCATCGAGGTCAGCGACTACCTGCGCGACCGTTTCGACCAGGACAAGATTTTTCTGCTCGGGCAGTCCTGGGGATCCACCCTCGGGATCCTCGCCGTCTCGGAGGCACCCGATCGCTATGCCGCATTCATCGGGACCGGGCAGATGGTCAGCCAGCGTGAGACCGATCGGATCTTCTACGAGGACACCCTCGCCTGGGCCGAGGAGAACGGTGACGACGCGCTTGCCGAGAAGCTGCGCGGAATCGGCCCGCCGCCCTACGACAGGATGCTCGACTACGAGACCGCATTGTCCTACGAGCACGATGTCTACCCCTATGACCACTCCCCCAATTCCGAGGGTGACGGTGGGTTCTCGGAGAACTTCATCGTTGCCGAGTACTCCTTGACCGATCAGGTACACCTGCTCGGTGCGTTCTTGGACACCTTCGCAGCGCTCTACCCCCAACTCCAGGACATCGACTTCCGCGACACCGCCACGGAGTTCGACGTGCCCGTCTTCTTCGCGCAGGGAGCCCATGAAGCAGGTGGGCGGGCAGTGCTGTTCGAAGACTGGTACCCGATGGTCCGGGCACCTCGGAAGGACCTGGTGGTACTCGACTCTGCTGGTCACCGCCCGCTGTTCGAACAACCCGACGAGTTCGTGAACTACCTGAACGACGTCGTGGTGTCGGACGAGGCAGTGCTCGCCCGGACCGCCGGCGACTGACCTTCGGGCCGGGCCGATGCCGAGCGCCGGGTGGGACGGACCGGCCGTGCCGATGTAACATCTGTCCGGCTTTTGCGACAACTCCCGGGGGGGATACATGTTTTCCACGAAGACTCATGGGCCGCGCGCCCGTCGCGCCATTGCTGGGAGCCGCTTGGTGGCCCTACCACTGCTGGCACTTGCGCTGGTGGCCGGCGCCTGTGTCGCACCGAGCAGCCCCACACCGGGCCCCGGAGCAGACTGCGGGCCGCCGCCGAACGTGACCTCCGGCGCACAGCTCGCTGGATGCATCCTCGCCGGACTCGATCTGTCCAGCGCCAACCTCGATGGAGCCGACCTGCGCGGAGCCGACCTCTCCGGCGCCGACCTCACGGACGCGTCGCTGGTCGGTGCTGATCTGGAGGGCGCGAACCTCTCGAACGCGAATCTGACCGGCGCTGATCTGAGCGGTGCGATCCTCTCGGGCGCGATCCTGCTGGGCGCCGTGTTCCTCAACGCCGTGTTCGGCGGAACCCTGTTCGGCTTCGGTTCGGTGTTCGGCACCGACGGGATGGGAGGAACCAGTCCCACACCACCCTCGGGCTGCACCGGCGACTACTGCCCCGGTTACAACAGCGCCACGGCCAACACCGACGACTGGCTCTGTGATCCCGACGGAATCCCCGGCACCGAGTTCGTGGTCACCCGGACTCCGGAGCAGCTCGCCGCCGACGGCCAGCGCAGCGTGGTCACCAACGTCGGCACCGACTTCACCGGTGCGACCTTCAGCAATCCCGACGATGGCGGCCCACTCACCTGGGGGTTGGACCTCCGCGAGGCGAACTTCACCGACACCACCTGGGAGAACCAGATCTTTGTGTGCCAGTCGATGGACGGCGCCCGCTTCGGCGGCGCAACCTTCAAGATCCACCAGTGGCATCACATGAGCGCTCGGGATGCCGATTTCACCGGTGCATCATTCATGACGACCTGGCTCTGCGACTCGGACTTCACCGGTAGCGACTTCATCAGCTCGGTCTGGGAGGGCTTCGATGGCTTCTCCTGCGCAGAGTTCCTGCCCGATGAGGAGTTCGACCTCCTCCCCGATCCGTTGGTGCTCTTCGACGACACCGACTTCACCAACGCAACGATGGGCGGTGTGCCCGACCCCGACCGGGGAGAGCTCATGGCGATGACCTACGCCTACAACGGCCGCACCAGGTCGGCTTCCTTCCACAACGCCGTGTTCGACGGTGTCCACATCACCAATGGACTGTTCTGGGACGCCGATTTCACCGGCAGCAGCGCGGTCGGTGCCACCTTCGAGGGCGACAGCCGCTTCGACAGGGTGATCTTCTCAGCGGGATGGACCGACACGACCTGGACCGGAACCGCATCGTTCGACGGAGCGGTGTGTCCGGACGGTTCTACTGGTTCTTGGACCGACCCGTGCTTCACGGTCACCCCGTGACACACCGGAGCTGACCCACCCGGGCAGGGCCCGCCGGTTCCGGCGCGCTCGAGGTCGGCCATCCGCGCCGCGCCCGGTTGTGATCGTGCACTCGGCAGGTGCACGGGTATGATGCGGGTTGAACGGTGGTGGACCCTCTGAGCACGACCCGATGGGGTTCCGTGCTCTTGTCGCCAGGGTGGAGCCGGCGACCGAGGCCGGGTCGACATCGTTCGCGGCCGAACACGCGACCCACCGACGGGCGCGGGTAACAGCCGACGGCCTGTCCGTCGAAGACGTGGAGCCAGATGCCACAAGTTGATGAGCGACTGCCCGACGACGTGTTCTTCGCGCTCGTCGATGCCGAGATCGAGGGTCGGGCCAGCGAAGCCGAGATAACGAAGCTGTTCGCCGATGCGCGGCGTTGGCGCAAGGCGTTGTTCGATCGCCTGGACGAGGCCGAGGACGCGGTCGACCGGGCAAGGCGCATCGACGGGCCCGAACGTGCCCAGGTCGTCATGGACTTCGAGTCCATCGCCGACGACGTGGATGCCGCACTCGATCGCCTGGACCTGCGCGAGGGCCGCGAGCTCCCCGAGCCCGAAGGCGTCCCACCAGAGGTGGATCAGATCGACTCGCGTCTGCAGGCCTCATGGTCACCCGGCCGGGTAGTGGTGTGGTTCGGTGGTCCGGGCGATGTCCTCACCCAGAGCGATGACCTGGCGGAGGTCCTGGCGGAACTCGGAGCGCCGAGCGAGGTCTGGAGTGATCACGACCCGATCGTCCTGCCCGACAACCGCCGGGCGGCAGCGATGTGGGCGCCCATCGAAGATGTGATCGGCTGGTTGCTCGGCAACGCCGATGACGATCGACTCGGTGCCAGCGCCCGATGGTTGGGCAAGCTCGGCCTGTTCGCGGTGAGCCTCGTGGCCCGCGGGTCGATGGTGCCGCTGCTCCGCCACCGGCACCGGACCGAGGGCAGTGGAACCTTCGCCGTGCGCTGGCATCCGGTGTTGGTCGATGACCACACGCTCGAGGTGTTCGCAAAGGCCGCGCCCAACTCGGTCTTTCTGGCCAACCCGAAGCTGGATGCGGCCTCAGCGACTCACTCCGCCCTGGTGGCGGCCGTGAACGCCATCTGCGTGCAGGCAGCACGCCAGATCGAGGCCCCGGCTCCCCCACCACATCCGGGTTCGGCCACCGACCTCGCCGAGGCCTATCTGGGCCGTCTCGACGGCTCGTCCTTCCGAGCTCCCGTGAACCTCGGTCGGGCACTCGTTCGGTTCCTCGACGAGTGGGCAAAGCCTGTCGCCGAGCCGCCACGCAAGCCGTTGGTGGTGAGGCTCGATCCGCCCAGCGACGGCAGCGCGTGGCACCTGCAGGTACTGGGTCGCGACCCCGACGACGTGCTGCAGCCCATCGAGAGGGCGATCGCGTCGCACCCCAAGCCGAAGATCGGGGCCCGGTTCGTGGACGACCTGATGCGCGCCGAGAGGCTCGTGCCCGAACTCACCCGGGCGGGAACCGAGAGGCGGGGCGAAGCGATCCTCACCGAGGAAGAGGCATGGGAGGTCATGTCGGTCGGTGGTGGCATCCTCCTCGACGCGGGCTTCGAGGTGGAGGTGCCGAGAGCGGGTCGCACTCCCCGGCCGAGCCTCCGACTCACAACGCTGGATGGCGAGTCCGCGTCCACCGCTGCCGAGCTGGCGCACGTGCGATGGTCGGTGCTCTTCGACGACGTCGAGTTGACCGCCGCCCAGATCGCTGAACTCGCCCAACAGGCAGCCCCTCTCGTCGAGAGCAACGGCCGGTGGGTCCGCATCGACAAAGCAGACCTGGCAGCTGCTGACGAAGCGCTGCGTGACCGATCCGACCAGATGAGCGGTGGCGAGATGCTCCGTTGGGCGGTCGGGCTGCACCAGTCACCTCTCGAAGGCGGCGTGTCGATAACCAACGGCTGGGCAGCGAGGCTCGTCGGTGCCGCCCGGGACGTGTCGACCGAGCCGGCCACGGAGCCCGAAGGGTTCTCCGGCGAACTCCGGAGCTACCAACGCGCTGCGCTCGCATGGCTTCACTTCTGTGACTCGGCGGGTCTCGGCGGCTGTCTAGCTCTCGACATGGGCCTCGGCAAGACCCCGACGGTTCTCGCTCATGTACTCGCAACCTCCGGTGAAGGACCGACTCTGGTGATCGCACCACCCGCTGTCGTCGGCAACTGGGCGTCCGAAGCGGCGAACTTCACGCCCGGGCTGCGGGTGGCTATCCACCATGGCGCCACCCGTGCCACTGAGGACGAGATCGTCGACGAGGTCGCCTCGGCTGATCTGGTGATCACCACCTACGGAACCGCACTGCGCGACCTCGAGGGGCTCGCGGGAGTTCGGTGGCATCGAGTGGTGCTGGATGAGGCCCAGGCCATCAAGAACCCGGCGAGCAACGTGGCGCGTGCTCTGCGCGACCTGCCCTCGAACTTCAGGTTGGCGATGACCGGCACCCCGGTCGAGAACAGCCTCGGTGACCTCTGGGCGATCCTCGACTTCGTGAATCCCGACCTGGTGGGTGAGCGGGCAGATTTCGTGTCGGAGCTCTCCCATGCGGGCAGCGGCGAGGCGGCACTGCGCGTGCTCAACGGGATCCTCGTGTTCCGACGCACCAAGGCCGAACCGGAGATCGCCGCGGAACTGCCCGAGAGGATCGACGAGGTCGATCACTGCACGATGTCTCCCGAGCAGATCGGTCTCTACCAGGCCGTGCTCGACGAGCTCGTCAAGGACACGGGCCCGGGCGCTCCCGACAACAAGGGCCGTGTACTGACCGCCATCACCAAACTGAAGCAGATCTGCAATCACCCGGCGGCCTTCACCGGCGACGATGAACCACTCGATGGCCGCTCGGGCAAACTCGCTCGGCTCGAGGAGATCATCGACCAGGTGTTCAGCGCCGGCGAGCGTGTCGTCATCTTCACCCAGTACTCGACCTGGGCCGTCCGGCTCGCCGAGCACCTCACCAAGAAGACCGGCACTCCGGTCGCCGCCTACCACGGTGGACTCGCCCGCACCGCCCGGGACCGCATACTCGACGACTTCCAGGACACCGAGGGCGGTGCAGCGCTGGTCCTGTCCATCAAGGCCGGGGGCGCCGGGCTCAACCTCACCGCTGCCAACCACGTCGTGCTGTTCGACCGCTGGTGGAATCCGGCGGTCGAGGACCAGGCACGGGATCGTGCATGGCGACTCGGTCAGGAAAGGACCGTGATCTTCCACCGGCTGGAGTGCCCCGGGACCATCGACGAACGGGTGGAGGAGATCGTGGCCGGCAAGCGGCACGTGGCCAACCTGGTGCTGCCCAAGTCGAGCTCCTTGGAGGACCTCGATTCCGAACAGATCCAGAGTGCGCTGGGTCTGCGCGCCGACCAGGTGCTCTCCGACTACATCCCCCTCGACGATGCCGAGGACGACAGCCCCGAGGTGATGGCGTGAACGAGAACCAGCCGTCGAGGCGTTCGAAGAAGAAGGCACCATCGTCTGGCAAGGGAAAGGGCGGCGGCCAGAAACGCAGGAAGAAGCGCGGCAAGAAGAAGTCCAACAAGCCCGCGATCGATCCGAAGCGACCTCTGTGGGAGAACCCCGCAGGCGAGGCCGAGGTGCAGGCGGTGGTCGACTCGGTGCGTCCTGCAATGCACCCGACGGCGATCGTTCGTTCCCTCGGTGAGCCGCCGCTCGGCAGGTACGCCGGAAACGCCCAGCACTACTACGACGCGGTCTACGAGAAGGCCCAACGGTTCGCGGTGGCCATCGCCACCGCGAACGACCTCCTGGTGACCGACGAGATGTCCGACGAGCCCGACGGGGCCGACGGATCGGACGAGCCGGACGGGACCGATCCCGGTCAGGGTTCGGTCGAGTCTCTCTGAACCCCCCCGAACCGTTGCGGCCAGGGGGCTCAGCCACCACCCGATCGTCGCCGGTGGAGACGACTGGTGACTCCGATCACCACCAGTGCGACCGACAGGCCGATGGCGGTGTCGACGATGCGTTCGACAACGATGTCATCACCGTCGAACCCCACGGTGCTGATCATGAGCAGGGCCGTCGGGGTGAGCAGCGTCACCAGCCAGTGGTAGCTGCGTTCCCTCAACGCGAACAGTCCGAACGACACTACGGCGATCGCCACCACCAGCACCGGGTTCGACGCCGATGTGGCCACGATGGCGAGCACCACCAGCACTCCCACGGCGGTTCCCGAGGCACGCTGGATGAGCCTCACGCGACTCGCGTGTGAGTCGGGCTGGAGCACTGCCAGTGCCGTCAGGGGAATCCAGTAGCCGAACTCCAGCCCGAGTGCCCGGTACAGCACCGTGGTCGATGCGACGGTCGCGGCGATGATGATGGCGTGCCTGACGACCTCCGGGGCCCCGGTCATCGATTCACGCAGTGACTCGATGACATGGCGGAGGTCTGAACGGCCAGCGGGACCATTCGGCGGACCACCGTTGCCGACCGCCGCGGACCGGACCGGGTCCGCCAACCCCGCCAGCATCATCAGAGCGAGCGCCAGCGCGCCCCCCAGGAGGAACTCGGAGCCACGAGCGAGAGCTTCAGTGGCTTCTCCGGAGAGACCGTTGGTGATCACGAACACCGCGGAGACGACGAATCCCACCAGGGTGCCCTCTCGACCGCGGATCCTGCCCAGCGAGGCGAGCCCGACCACCAGGAAGGTCAACCCCACCGACAGCCAGGCGATCGGGTGCACGAGCGTGGCCAGCGCTGTGGCGAGGGCACCGAGGATCATCGTGAGCAGGCCCCACGGCGCTCTCGTGCGCGGTCTACCCGCTCCCATCGCCAAAGCGACGTTCAGTCCCCCCAGACCGACCACGAGACCGACATGGGGTCGACCCACGGCCAGGCCGACCGCCACGGGGGCCGTGGTGGCAACCATCCCGGCCACCGCGTCGGCCAACCGCACCCGGTCGTCGCTCCGCTCGAACGCCTCGTGCTCGGCGCGCAGCCACTCGCTGTCGCGCGCGGTCCAGAGCAAGCTCCACTGCATGCCTGTGCGGTTCACTCTGAGTCCACCCGGATGATCCTGCCCACCGTTCAGCCGCGGCTGCGGAGTTGGTAGCTGTTGCGGAACCGATCTTGGATGACCGTGGCTATTCCGTCGATGTCCTGCACCACCAGGTCCTCTCGGAGAACCCGACTGCTGAAGGCCCATCCCTCGGGCAGCTCGAGGCGATCGCCCAGCGACCCGAGGGTCTCGGCGGTCAGATCCGGGTCGACCTCGATGCTGTAGGACTGCATCACGTAGACCGATCCATCCGGAGCGGTCAGCTCGAAGACCTCCCTGCCCTCCTCGAAGACGAAGTCGGTGTCTCGTGCAACGGAGGTCTCGGTGAGAGGTGTGCGGTCACCCATGCCCTCACCGAGTTCCACGGTGGCGATCGAGCGCATCTCGATGCCACCGAAGTCCCGCTCCTGGAGGGTTCCCGCCAGTTCGTTGGCGACGATCCGGTCGAGCACCCAGTACCGCGGTCCGTTCAGCACCGCGAGGTTGGCGCCGAGCTGCGAAGCGATCACCGCCGGGTCGAGTGCATCGAAGGGTTCCTGGGGACAATCGTTCAGTCCCTGGGTGCCCCACACCTCTGCCGCGGCACCCTGGTCCGACAGCGTCACGGTGAGGATCTCGCAGTACCGCTGGCCGTACTGGTCGACCAGACCGGACCCGGGCGTGTTCGGCGCCTCATCGGGTTCCGCGTCTGCGCCGCCGTCGGCAGTCCCTTCCCGGGGGACCTCCCCGCCGTCGGAATCCTGGGTGCCGGATGCAGCCGCATCGTCGCTGCGGTCGCCGCAACCCGCTCCCACCGCACAGAGGACGACCACGGCCACCGCCGCTCCCGCGGTGCTCCAGAAGGATCCGCGCCTTGTCGGGAAGCTGACGTTCATGGGCTACGAACTCCTTGTGCTTCTCCGTGGGGACCCGGCGAGTGCTCGGCTCCCTGGCTGGCTGGGCACCCAACCGTGACTGGTTGCTACTCGCCAACTCTCACACGCGCCACTCTCACACGTGGATGGCACACGTGGATGGCACACGTGGATGGCACATGTGGATGGCCCGACCCAGAAGCAGGCACCTGATCGACCCATCGAGGCCCCCACAGCGATGGAGGCATGGCGCCGGTCCCCCGGGGCCGTTCACCTGACAAAGTGGGTCATGGCCGCTGGAGTCTTCTTCCCGTATCGACTCGACCGACGTTTCACCCCGCTGTTCAAGGCCCTGGGGGTCGACGAGAACGACGGCGTGACCATCACCGACGACGACGTGCTGCGGGCGACCTACGGACGGGTCACCCGGAGCTTCCCGATCTCGAACGTGACGGAGACCCTGGTGACCGGACCGCACCGCTGGTACACGGCCGTTGGCCTCAGGCTGAGCTTCGCCGATGACGGGATCACCTTCGGGACCAACCATCGTGCCGGGCTCTGCATCGCGGTCCGGGAACCCATCCCGAGGGTGCTGGGACTGCGTGACCATTCCGCTCTCTGGGTGAGCGTGGCGGACCCCGAAGGTCTCGCTGCTGCCATCGCGTCGAGGAGCTGATCCCCCGAGGCGGTCTTCAGGAACCGGAGCAACCCCTCATAGGATCCGGAAGCACCCAAGGGTGGGGACACCGGTCGGGCACCGGTGGGAACGGGGATCGAAGATGGAACTGACAGGTGGAGTCCAGACACTCACCGTCACCGGTGCCGAGCCGGGTACCCAGCTGGTCGTGCGCGACTCCGACGGGCGCGACATCGTCACCCTGGTCGCGGACGGTTCGGGCAACGCTCACCTGGCGTTCGTCCCCGGGCGCCACCTCCTGTTGGATTCACCAGCGGCCATGGCCGAGGTGCTGGCCGAGGGCACCGCTCTGGCACCCGGTCGGTACACCGTGGTCGACACCACCCATCCCGACGCCGACGCGGGTGATGTGTGGGTGCGTGACGTGGCGGACCTGCCGGACCCCGCACTGTACGAGCAGCCGCTCGAGGAGGGCTACGGCTACCTCACGGTGCGCGACGGCGTGAAGCTCTCGATGATGGTCCGGTTCCCGAACACCGACCTCTATGGTCCGGGACCCTGGCCCACGGTGGTCGAGTACTCCGGCTACTCCCCATCCGACCCCGACGAGCCCCAGCCCTCGACGATGTTGGCGAACCTGCTGGGTTTCGCGGTGGTCGGTGTGAACATGCGCGGAAGTGGGTGTTCAGGTGGCGTGTTCGACGTCCTGAGCCCCGCCCAGGCCGCAGATGGATACGACGTGGTGGAGACCGTCGCACGCCAACCCTGGGTCCTGCACGGCCGCCCTGGCATGGTCGGGCTCAGCTATCCGGGGATCAGCCAGCTCTTCGTCGCAGCGACGAGGCCGCCGCACCTGGCGGCGATCGCGCCCATGTCGGTGATCGACGACCTCTGGCGCCAACAGTGGCCGGGCGGAACCTACAACTCGGGATTCACGCGGGCCTGGCTCGCCGCTCGGGACATGCAGACCAGGGCGGGTGGCCAGGCCTGGGACCTTCGTCGGATCGAGGGCGGAGACGAGGTGGCGGAGCAGAACCAACGCATCCGCAGCCAGAACATGGACTTCGAGCTGTTCGGCAGGAGCCTCACCCACTTCGGGCCGATGGTCGAGGCGCGTCGCGTGGCCTCGATGGTGGGAGAGATCGAGGTGCCGGTCTATCTCACCGGTGCTTGGCAGGACGAGCAGACCGGGAGCCGGTTCGCTCTGATGCTCGATCGTTTCAGCTCCAGCCCGTCGGTTCGGTTCAACCTCTTCAACGGACATCACCCCGATGGCTACAGCCCCATGGTGGTGGTCAGGTGGTACGAGTTCCTCTCGTTCCACGTCGCTCGTCGGACACCGGAGATTCCCGAGATCATCCGGGTGTTCGCCCCGGCCCAGTTCCGGGAGGCCTTCGGAGTGGAGACCGAGCTGGAGGCAGATCGATTCAGCCACCACGACGCCTTCGACGACGCCCTCGCGGACTACCTGGCCGAACCTCCGGTGAGGATCCTGTTCGAGAACGGTGCGGGCACGGCCACACCGGGCGGACCCGGGCACCGCTTCGAGGTGGAGACCGATCAGTTCCCACCCGCCGGGATCCGACCTCGTCGTTGGTGGCTCGATGCCGGTGGCCGGTTGTCGGACTCCGAACCCGCACACGAGGAGGTCGAGGAGTACCTCGACGACGTCGGGGCAGGGGCACACGCCTACTCCGGGGAGATCCTCGATGACCTGAACAGGTTCACCCAGCCACAGGTGCCGATCGACTGGACGCGTTTCGACGACGAGCACTTCTGTGGCTACGAGACCGAAGCACTTCCGGGTCCGCTGCTGATCGCCGGTGCAGGACACGTCGACCTCTGGCTCCAGCCGGGCTCCGAGGACACCGCTGTACAGGTCACGCTCACCGAGATACGCCGCGACGGGATCGAACAGCGAGTTCAGTGTGGCTGGCACCGGCCGACCCATCGGGCGGAGGATCCCCAACTCTCCGACGATCTGAAGGTCGATCACACCTACACCCTCGAGGACCACGAACTGCTCACACCCGGCGAGTGGATCAACTTCCGACTGCCGCTGTACCCCGTGGTTCACCTCTTCCGGGCGGGTTCGCGGATTCGGATCTCGCTGTCGACACCCGGTCGCGACCACCCCTTCTGGAGCTTCGAGGCACCCGTGCACGAGGGTGTCGCCCACGGGATCGGGCTGGGCGGCGACCATGCGTCGGCGCTGGTGCTGCCGCAGTGGGACATCGACCTCGCACATCCGCCGTCACACCCCGATGTCGAGGCACACCGTGGGCAACCCGGCCGCGAGGCCAGACCGATCACGAATCTGTCGCGCTCACAGGTCCCGGGTTGAGCTCGAGCGTGGGACCGACCCGCTTCCTCGCCACCGCGATCGCGCTGGTCGCGGTCGTCACCGGGTGCTCGGACCCCGGAGGGACCGGCGACCCGACGACCACCGGCGCCAGCGCTTCCGCGCCCGATCCCGCCGTCGGAGCAGCGCTTCAGCTACCGGCCCTGCACGCTGAGCCGGACCCCGTCGGGGGCGGCCGAATCGTCGACTCCGAGGGCCGCCAGGTGATCCTGCGCGGCGTGAACGTGAACGCCCTGGCCGAGTACTGGTCCGGCAACGACCACCCCACGACGTTTCCCCTCACCGAAGAGGACATGGACACCATCGCCGGCATCGGTTGGAACACCGTCCGCCTGCTGCTGTCGTGGTCACGGGTGGAACCCGAACCGGGGTCATATGACGACGCATACCTGGACAGCGTGGACGCCGCCGTCGGAGGCCTCGCCGAGCGCGGCATCTACACGATCATCGACCTGCACCAGGACGCCTGGGGTCCGACCCTCGCGGCACGACCGGACGAAGGGTGTGGGGCCAACTCGGAACCGGCCAAGGGCTGGGACGGCGCGCCCGGCTGGGCGACCCTCGGCGGTGAGGAACTCGGAACGCGTTGCACCCTGAACGGAGTCCGCGAGACCAGCGCTGCGGTACTCACCTCCTTCGAAGCCTTCTGGGAGAACGCGCCCGGACCGGGGGGCGTGGGGATCCGGACTAGGTACGTCGAGATGCTGGGTCATCTGGCGGCACGCTGGGCGGCCGACCCAGCGGTCGCCGGCTACGACCTGATGAACGAACCCAACGCGTTCAGCGACGCCGGGCGCACACAGCTGGGCGAGTTCTACGAAGATGCGCTCGCCGCCATGCGCGAGGCGGAGGCCGGGGTATCCGGTGGCTCACCCCACTTGATCCTCTTCGAACCGCCCGCGATCTGGTCGAGCACCGGCGAGGGTCCCCCTCCGGTGTTCACCCACGACCGGGACGTCGTCTACGCCCCCCACATCTACACCGGTGGATTCACAGGAGGCGCCATCACCGAGCAGGCTTTCGCGATCGCGATCGAGGAGGCAGCGGCCTTCGGCGGCGCACCGGTGCTGACCGGGGAATGGGGTGCCGACCCGGCCAGAGCAGGCCGGGACGGTGACGGCTACTTCCTCGAACACCAGCGACTGCAGGACGAATCCCTGATCTCGGCAACGCTGTGGACCTGGCGGGAATCCTGTGGTGATCCCCACAAGGTCGGTCAGGAGGATCCCGTGCCGTGGGGTGAGTTCGACGTCGACTGCGACACCAACGAGCCGACGGGGGTGCGCACCGAACTGGTCGATGACCTGACCCGCGGATACGTGCGGGCCGGGCCCGGTCGAATCCGATCCATGGTCTGGGACCCCGAGAGCCGCGTGCTCGAGGCCGACGGCGAAGCCGCATCTCCGGGATCGGTCTTCGTGGCATTCCTACCCGGTGACGTGTCAGGCCAGGATGCGAAGGCCCGGGGCATGGGCCCGGTGGAGACAGTTCCGGCGCCCCACGGGGGCAGCTTCGTGGTCGCCGAGGTGGAGGCAGCGGAATGGTCGATCAGCGCCGCTGCACCACTCTGATCTGCTCCTCGGATGACCGGGCGCCAACCGGTGCTCCTCCGACGAGGTGTGGAAGCCAAATTGCCGCTGCCCGGCTCATGGCGCTGGGCCAGGTGCCGATCTGGAATGGATGGGCCACGGCACCGCACTGGACAACAGCCCCCGGTCGAGGATCACGGGGCTCACCGCGAGCGATCTCGCGGCCACCGCCCTCTTCGCGTTCGAAGGTGCTGTCATCGCCTCCGGGGCACGACTCGACCTGTTCGGAGTTCTGGTGGTCGCCTGTGTGAGTGCCCTGGGCGGCGGAACAGCACGCGACCTGCTGATCGGTGACGTCCCGACCGCCTCGGTCAGGGACGTGCGCTACGTAGTGGTCTCGACGATCGGTGGGTTGCTGGCCTTCGGCGCGTACCGGGCGGTGGTGCACAACGAATGGGAACTGCTCGTGGTGCTCGACGCCGCAGGTCTTGCGCTGTTCGCCGTCGTCGGTGCCATGAAGGCCTTCGACCGCCACCTGCCGGTGCTCTCGGCCGCACTCGTCGGCACGGTCACCGCGGTAGGCGGCGGCATGATGCGCGACCTCCTGATCGGTCGGGTGCCGGTGGTGTTGCGCGAGGACGTGTATGCAACCGCAGCACTTGCGGGCTCGCTCATAGTGGCCGTGGGTCTCTCGCGGGGCCATGACCGGACCCGGGTGGCGATCGCCGGGGGCCTCGCCTGTTTCATCCTGCGGATCCTTGCGCACCACTTCGGGTGGAACCTGCCGACCGCCTGACCCTCGATTGCCGGGGTGTGGGTTCTGGACGCTCGGGGTCCCGGCCCGGGAAGTCCTGTGAAACAATGCTCGCCCCAGCAGCTGATCTGAGCGCCTGGCCCTTGGAGGAACAGTGAAGATCGTCGGTCTCGGACGCCCGTTGGGCGCCATGGCACTCGCCATCGTGATATTCACCGCAGGTCTGGCTTCGGCCATACCTGTCGGCGCCGCCAGTGACACCCCCGCCGAGCCGGTCGCGATCGTTCAGGATCCCGGTGCCGGCGCGATCTCCGAACACACCTGCGACGGCTGCGAACCTCCACTCGAGTACCAGGGAGGGCGGGTCATGGACACCACCGGAGCGCAGGGTGTGACGATCACGCCCATCTTCTGGGCCCCGGATGGCTACGAGTTCCCAGACGGCTATGTCGAACTCGTCGAGCAGTACATCGCCGACGTCGCC